>NZ_JAUTBI010000002.1:0-122741 GCF_030818995.1 Agrobacterium sp. SORGH_AS_0745 | reverse complement strand
TTCCTTGGTATTGCCATGACGACCGATCCAGTCGAGCGCATTGAAGCCGACACCAGACGCGGTCGGATCGAGCACGATCACCTTGCGGCCGGCCTGACGCCGGTGCTCGCTGACCATCGGCGCAACCTCGCTCGACGGATCCAGCACGACGAGGCCGCCGCCCCATTTGAGCGCGGTCGGGATCGTCACCGAGGTCGTCTTGAAGCCACCGGACCCCGCAAAGACGATGCCATGCGACGATCCGAAGGAACCATCAAAGCAGAGCAGCGGTGACTTGCCGCCGGCACCCCAGCTTTGCGGTTCATCAGCGCGAAACTGCATGGTGGCAACACTATCGCGATCGACGCGGTATCTCTCGCCGATGACGATGCCACCGTGCTCGGGAAACAGCTTTGCAGCCTGCTGCATCTTCATCCAGTCGGCCTCGCCGTGGACAGCGCGCCTGCCACCGATCCGTTTCGGGGCTGCCCTTGCGAAGGCGGCATTCCCCTTGATCGCAACCCGCAAGGCGAAGACGCTTCCAATGAACGCGATGCCGGCGCCAATCATCGTTGCTGGATCGGCATAGGCGAGAACCGATTGTCCGGCTGGCACATTGCCGGCAATACCAGCCAAGCGAATGGCCTCGCGTGTCATAGCGATGATGATGACTACAGCACTTCCAGCCAGCACGCTCAGACCGGCGGCCTTGATGTTCATCGAACCGTTGCTTGCGAACAACGCAACAACGCCGATCGCGGCGGCGGCTATATAGGGCAGGGCGAGCCCTGCGCGGCCCAGCATCAGCTTCGCCGGCGCTGATGTTCCGAGCGCCGCCAGCCGATGTTCCATGCCTGGCGTCAGGATCATGGCTGCGACCATGATTGCCGCGGGCAGGATTGTCAGAAGCAGCTTATTCGCCGTCATTGCCGAAGGCCTCCGCGCCGATTGCCACCAGTCGAACCTTCTCCATCTCGTCGCCCTTAATCCGCCTGCCGGCATCGATCAGCAGGCCGAGGAGCAGAGCACGCTTCTCGTAGCGCAGCCCGGCCTTGACGATCAGGCCGCCGAGTTCGATTTTTTCCCTCGTGTCCTTCTTGCGCGCATCTGATGTCAACGCTTTAGCCATGCGCTCAAACCTCACCAGCCCCGCCCGCATCCGCGCCAGGCGACTGCGTCGCGGACGTCCCACTGGCGGTTCGGCCATCTCCAGCGTCTTTCTTCCCGGTCGCAATACCTTTGCCTCCGCGAAACCGTTTGGCGACGTCCTCGAAGGCCGCCTGAAGCTCGGCCTCGTCAATCTCGATTTCCCCGAGACCTGCCTTCAGCGCGATACGTCCGATGCGTTCGGCCTCACGGGTCTCGGCCTGCTTCAGTTGATCCTGCAATCTTGCGATCTCTTCCCTGATCTTCGACGACGGTTTCTTCATTCCGGTTGCTCCTTTGAAGTCTGGGCGTTGCACTTGCGACGCCCAGATTCTTCCGGATGTGCCTGAATTGAAATCTGCAGATCTGCAGATCGCCAAAGGCGATGCTTTTGTGAATGATCCCGCCGTTCCGAAGGAATGGCTCCAAGGGCGCAATTATACGTCGCGATGCGACGCGTTGCTTCTCCGCCCGGTGAGACCGGGCTTTACCGCCACTCCCGACGAACTTGGTTCTAACCGGGAGCGCTCTTCGCCGTGGCAATTGCCCATTTCTCAGCCAGCATCGTCAGCCGCGGCTCGGGCCGCAGCGTGGTGCTGTCTGCGGCCTACCGGCACTGCGCGAAGATGGAATACGAGCGTGAGGCCCGCACCATTGACTACACGCGCAAACAAGGCTTGCTGCACGAAGAGTTCGTGATCCCCTCGGATGCACCCGAATGGGTGCGCAGCCTCATTGCCGATCGCTCTGTTTCGGGCGCTGTCGAGGCCTTCTGGAACAGGGTCGAAGCTTTCGAGAAGCGTGCCGATGCGCAGCTTGCCCGCGACCTCACCATCGCACTGCCGCTGGAACTGTCGGCCGAGCAGAACATCGCCCTGGTCCGGGATTTTGTGGAGAAACACATCCTGGCGAAAGGCATGGTCGCCGACTGGGTTTACCACGACAATCCCGGCAATCCGCACGTCCACCTCATGACGACATTGCGGCCGCTCTCCGACGACGGGTTCGGGTCGAAGAAAATCGCTGTCATCGGAGAGGACGGCCAGCCGGTGCGAACGAAATCCGGCAAGATCCTTTACGAACTCTGGGCCGGATCGACCGATGACTTCAATGTGTTGCGAGACGGATGGTTCGAGCGGTTGAACCATCACCTGGCGCTTGGCGGTGTCGATTTGCGCATCGATGGCCGCTCCTACGAGAAGCAGGGTATCGATCTTGAGCCCACCATCCACCTTGGCGTCGGGGCCAAGGCGATCGAGCGCAAGGCGGAGCAAAGGGGTGTTCGCCCGGAACTGGAACGGGTCGAGCTGAACGAGCAGCGACGCTCGGAAAACACCCGCCGGATCCTACGCAATCCCGCCATCGTGCTCGACCTGATCACGCGGGAAAAGAGCGTCTTCGACGAGCGCGACGTGGCCAAGGTCTTGCATCGTTATATCGACGATCCCGCGCTCTTCCAGCAATTGATGCTGAAAATCGTCCTAAGCCCGGACGTATTGCGGCTGCAGCGCGAGACGATCGATTTCGCCACCGGCGAAAAGCTGCCGGCGCGCTATTCGACGCGGGCGATGATCCGGCTGGAAGCGACGATGGCGCGGCAGGCGATGTGGCTGTCGAACCGGGAGGGAAGGGGCGTTTCCCACTCCGCTCTCGACGCCACCTTCCGTCGGCATGAGCGGCTTTCCGACGAGCAGAAAGCCGCGATCGAGCGCATTGCAGGACCTGCCCGTATCGCTGCCGTCGTCGGACGCGCCGGCGCCGGCAAGACCACGATGATGAAGGCAGCGCGCGAGGCATGGGAGCTGGCCGGTTATCGCGTCGTCGGTGGTGCGCTTGCAGGCAAGGCAGCCGAGGGTCTGGAGAAGGAGGCCGGCATTGAGAGCCGGACGCTTGCGTCATGGGAGCTGCGCTGGAACCGTGGTCGTGACGTTCTGGACGACAAGACGATCTTCATCATGGACGAGGCTGGCATGGTCGCCTCGAAACAAATGGCGGGCTTCGTCGATGCGGCGGTTCGGGCGGGTGCGAAGATCGTGCTGGTCGGCGATCCCGAACAGCTTCAGCCGATCGAGGCGGGCGCTGCTTTCCGCGCCATTGTCGATCGGATTGGTTACGCCGAACTCGAAACCATCTATCGCCAGCGCGAGGAATGGATGCGCAAGGCGTCGCTCGATCTCGCGCGCGGCAATGTCGAAAACGCATTGAGTGCCTATGGTGCCAACGTCAGGATTACGGGTGAGCGCCTGAAGGCCGAAGCTGTCGAGCGTCTGATCGCCGACTGGAACCGCGACTACGATCAGACGAAGACGACTCTGATCCTCGCCCATCTGCGCCGTGATGTTCGCATGCTTAATGTCATGGCCCGCAAAAAGCTGGTCGAACGCGGCATTGTCGGAGAAGGTCACCTGTTCCGGACCGCCGATGGCGGACGCCGTTTCGACGCCGGCGACCAGATTGTCTTCCTGAAGAACGAGGGATCGCTCGGCGTCAAGAATGGCATGATCGGTCATGTCGTGGAGGCCGCAGCAAATCGCATCGTCGCAACGGTGGGCGAGGGCGATCAGCGCCGCCAGGTGATCGTCGAGCAGCGGTTCTACAACAATCTCGATCACGGCTACGCCACGACGATTCACAAGAGCCAGGGCGCCACCGTCGATAAGGTCAAGGTGCTCGCCTCCCTGTCCCTGGATCGACATCTGACCTATGTGGCGATGACCCGCCATCGTGAGGACCTGCAACTCTATTACGGGACGAGATCCTTCTCCTTCAATGGCGGCCTGGCCAAGGTTCTCTCCCGAAAGAATGCGAAAGAGACGACGCTCGATTACGAGCGCGGGCAGTTCTATCGGGAGGCGCTGCGCTTCGCTGAGGCCCGCGGCCTTCACATCGTTCAGGTCGCTCGCACGCTGGTCCGCGACCGGCTCGACTGGTCGCTGCGCCAGAAGGCAAAGCTCGGCGATCTCGGCCAGCGTCTTGCTGCCTTCGCCGTCCGCCTCGGCGTCACTCAATCCCTACACATTCAACCGATGAAGGAGGCCGCTCCCATGGTCGCAGGCATCAGGACATTCGCTGGCTCTGTCGCCGATACGGTCGGTGACAAGCTTGGCACCGATCCCGCGCTGAAACGCCAATGGGAAGAAGTTTCCGCGCGTTTCGCTTACGTCTTCGCCGATCCGGAAACCGCATTCCGTGGGATGAACTTCGATGCGGTTCTGGCGGACAAGGAGGTGGCGAAGCAGATTTTGAAGAAGCTGGAGGCTGAGCCGGAAACTATCGGTCCATTGAAGGGCAAGACCGGCATTCTCGCAGCCAAGTCAGAGCGCGAAGCACGTCGCGTCGCCGAGGTCAATGTTCCCGCCTTGACGCGGGATCTTGAGCAATACCTTCATATGCGCGAGACCGCGGCAACGAGGCTGCAAACCGACGAGCAGGCGCTGCGCCAGCGGGTCTCGATCGACATTCCGGCGCTGTCGCCGGCAGCGCGCGTCGTGCTGGAGCGAGTGCGTGACGCCATCGACCGCAACGACCTGCCCGCCGCGATGGCTTACGCGCTCAGCAATCGCGAAACCAAGCTCGAAATCGACGGTTTCAACAAAGCCGTTACCGAACGGTTCGGGGAGCGGACGCTGCTGAGCAACGCCGCGCGCGAGCCCTCCGGAAAGCTGTACGAAAAGCTTTCCGAGGGTATGAAGCCGGAGCAGAAGGAGCAGCTAAAACAAGCCTGGCCGGTCATGCGAACAGCGCAACAGCTTGCCGCCCATGAGCGTACCGTCCACTCGCTAAAGCTGGCCGAGGAACAACGTCTTACCCAGCGCCAGACGCCGGTGCTGAAGCAATGAGGAAAAGACAGGTTCTCCTGCTTCTGACCGGCTCCGCCGTCATCATATCCACACTGGCGGCGGCTGCGTTCACGGGTGGCTATCGGCTGAATCTGACCCCAAGCGAACCGCTTGGCCTCTGGCGCATCGAAAAGCTTCAGCGTCCGGTCTCTATCGGCGATCTGGTGTTTTTATGCCCGCCCTCGACAGCCGTTTTCGAAGAGGCGCGGCGGCGCGGATACCTGCGCCGAGGGCTGTGTCCCAGCGGATTTGCGCCGCTGATAAAGTCGGTCGCCGCACTTCCCGGACAGCGTGTCGACATCGCCGATCACGTGCTCATCGATGGTCGCCTGGTTCCCGCATCGTCTGTGTGGCGCACGGACGGCGAGGGCAGGGCAATCAACCCCGATCCCGGCGGTGTCGTGCCGCCGCACCATCTGTTTCTTCACTCACCGTTTGCGAGTTCTTATGACAGCAGATATTTTGGGCCGGTTCCAGATTCCGGTCTTCTCGGCCTGGCGCGGCCGGTCTTCACCTTCCACCCGTGATCGCAGTGACGATCATCTGACCGATCGCTGGAAATCCATCCTGCTGATCATCGCGGCCATTGCCTGCGGGTGGGTCAGCTGGAACGGCGAGGTGCTTCTTCTTCCGCTCGCCATGTTCTTTCCTTTGCTCTGGGCGATGGCGTCGTCACGCTCGATCGCAGCACTTGTTGCGGCGGGCTATTTCCTGGCGGCCTCCCGCGGGTTGCCGCAGGGCGTGGCCAACTTCTATGCCGCCGATCTTTGGCCCGGGCTAGTGCTTTGGGTGATGGCTTCCGCCTCCTTCGTTATCGTCCATGCAGTGCTCTGGACGAAACATCGTGGCGAAGACGGATCCCGGAGAAAAGGAACGGATGCGGCGAGGGCGCTACGCTATCTCATTGTAATAGTGCTTATGGCGCTACCGCCGTTCGGTATCACTGGTTGGGCGCATCCCCTGACAGCTGCCGGTGTGTTGTTTCCCGGCTGGGGATGGCGGGGAGTGGGCGCGACCGCAATCCTGTTGGTCCTCATGACCGGTCGAAGATGGCAAATCGCGGTCGCAGTCCTCGGAGGACTTCACGTCTGGTCCGCCACGAACTGGACGCCCCCGAAACTAACACCCGGCTGGATGGCCGTCGATCTGAAACAAGGTGGAACGCTTGGGCGCGATGGCTCGCTGGCCTATCAACGTGATCTGATTGACACGGTGCGCAAGGCGGGCGAGGCGGGCGAGGATGTTCGTGTCGCGGTGCTGCCTGAAAGTGCACTCGGCTTCTTGACGCCGACCGTGGCGCGGGTCTGGCAGGAGGGTCTCCGTGGCTCGAACCTCACCGTCATCGCAGGTGCCGCCGTCATCGACCCACGCGGCTATGACAATGTCATGGTGGCACTTTCGGCCGACGCAGCAAAGGTCCGTTATCGCGAGCGCATGCCGGTGCCGGGTTCGATGTGGCAACCATGGTTGCGATGGACCGGGCAGGGCGGTGGCGCGCGGGCCGACTTCTTCAGCAATCCGGTGGTCGAGGTTGGCGGGATAAGGATCGCGCCGCTGATCTGCTACGAGCAGCTCGTTCTTTGGCCGGTCCTGCAATCGATGCTGCACTCGCCCGAGGTGATCGTTGCCGTTGGCAATGGCTGGTGGACCGAAAAGACTTCGATCGTCGCCATTCAGAAAGCGAGCGCGATCGCTTGGGCTCGGCTCTTCGACCTTCCCATCGTTATGGCATTTAACACATGAGGTCCCTACAATGCTCGATGCCGTTCTTATCCATCAATGCGCCGATCCGTCCCTGAAGCCTGCGATCGTTGAACAGTTCATCGCGAAGGCCGGATCGCAGGACCCGCTGGCCGTCACCGTGCGTTCCGGCAACCGGGTGGTGCTGGTGCCGAAGCCGACAACGCCGGAAGAGGCATTGGCTCTGATCCGCGACAATCTCGGTCGCAACACCGTTCGCGTCGGTCTCACCCAGTATCCGGCAGGCCTCGGCATCGTCGAGGCTGGTCAGTTGAAGCCGGATATGGTCGAGCCTTGTGAGAATATCCACATGGGGACGACGCTGTTTGCCAAGGTCTTTCGCATCGTTTCGAAATGGTATGGTAATCCAACGGCGAAAGAAGTCCTGCCTCAGGTTATGGATGATGCGGTCCTTGCCTGGCAGACCGGGTATTTCGAAGGGGTGGCAGTGTTCCGTGCAGAGGATCCGGGGCAGGCGGAAATGCCTGAAACGGTCGATCGCGTAAAGCCTGGCCGAAGCGACGCGTTGGAAAACCACGACGATGCGACCGAGGCAAGCCCTACCGATCCGAACAAGGCGGGCATCAGGATCGACCTTTCAGGGGTCGGCGCGAGGCCATGACTCCTATCCGTCTGCAGATCTGCAAAGCGATTGTTATCCGTTGCCCTAGCGGAAACGGCCTGGAGCTTTTATAAGACGGGGCAGGGCGGTACGCGCTGCCCGGGGTGTGGAAACCCTTACTCGGCGGTTGGTGTCGGCCGATACGACACCAGAATCCTCTGGCCATTGGCCGGTGGGCCTGCGACGTATGTCCAGGTGCTCCGGTGCTAAAGGTCGCAGGACTGTCCGAGTACAGTTTCCAACCCCCGGCTTGGGATCAGAGATTAACGTTTGCGGGGGCGCACCGCAGACAATATCCTAGGGTTGGATCACCAATGGTTTTGAAAGATTCAGTAGTGTCGGACACATGTGAACTGCGCCCGGTGATCGGGCTGACGCGCGGACTTTCAAGCGCAGATATCGAGACTTTGACGGCAAATGCTATCCGGCTGCACAGGCAGCTTCTAGAGAAGGCGGATCAACTGTTCCAGGTGTTGCCAGACGACATTAAGATTGGAACGGCTGCGGGAGGCGAGGAGCATCTCGAATATATCGAAGCGATGATCGAGATGCATGCGCAGATGACCGCGGTGAACACGTTGGTTGGACTTCTGGGTTTCATCCCAAAAGTTTCGGTCAACTAAAGTCCGCGGTCAGATTAGTCCAGCCCGGATGGCCAGCGCCACCAGGTGCGGCATCGTATGGATCTGGAAGCGCTTCCTAGCCTCTTCAAGTTTGCTTTTCACCGAATTGTATTTGACGCCTTCGAGATCGGCAGCTTCTTCCATCGTCTTGCCGACCGAGATCCAGTTGAGGTAGGCGGCCTCTTTCGGGTCGAGCCAGGCCGGATGCTGTGCGTCCGGTGTGAGGGGCAGCATCGACATGCGGGTGTGGAGCTGCCCGACAGCTGCCGCCGCCGCGACAGGATCGATATCGCGTTCGAGGTCAATTGAAGATTTGTCTGAAGCGAGCGTGAACATGGAAGTCGATCCATTGGCCGTTCGAATAGGGACGGTGACGCCGGAGCGGATTCCGAAATCCGCTGCCTGATCGAAGAACGCTTGCTCCTCCTTCGCTAGGCGCCGCCGTTCATCCTCTCCACTCCACGTAAAGACCCGCTTCAGCGACTTCGCTCGGTTTACGATCGGATCGATGGCTTCGAATTTTCGCTTGAAGTATATCGCTCGCCATTCGGGGGGGTAGTTTGATGAGGCTATCGTGTGGCCTGGCCGGATGTACAGATAAGCGTAGCCGGAAAATCCCGCTTGTTGGGCGAGATGGGCAAGAGCATCCTTGAGTACATTCTCGTCGCCCCGAAGCGCAGCGAGGTCGATGAGCTTGTCCAGCCAATGTTGCATATTTTACTCCGTAATTGTCAGGTGGGACAGGTCACGAGGGGCTACTCACTGAAGGGCATTTAATCTTAGGTGCAACCCGAGATTGCATAATCCTTTTTATGGAACTTCGCTGTGCAACGCGAAAACTCCAAAGTAAGAACCAATTCTGCCGAAGTAGCGCTAATGCATCTCAAAGAATGAAGTTGAACGGTGGTGCGCTGGCCATAGTGAACAGTTATTGGCTCTTGAGGGAATTTGAACCTTGGATCTACGCTTCAATTTACCTAACCTAATGAATACACTAAGAGGCATCCGTCCTTCTTCCGCAGGTCTAGCGAAAGAAGCTTCGAAAACGGTCATTATCGGAGATGACTGTCTTTGCGGGAAAAGGCGCCTCGTTGGAGCCGAACGGCATCTGCGCGCGTAATCTCCAGGTCTCAGGTATGTTCCAATGCCTTTTGATCTTTGCGTCAACCAGCGGGTTATAATGCTGCAGACTAGCTCCAATTCCGATGCCCGCGAGCGCGATCCAGACCGAAAGTTGAGCCATTCCAGAGGCTTGCTCTGACCAATCTGGGAAGTGATCAGCGTAAAGGGGCCACTGATCTTGTAAGATCCTGATCACATTCCGGTCCTCGAAGAAAAGAACAGCTCCTGCCCCAGCTGCGAAGCTGTCGATCTTTCTAAAGGAGTGCTTCTTAGCTTCTCCTTCGACGATATGACTTAACTCCGACTTCACAATATCCCAGAGTTTTTGATTTTCGTCGCGATGCAAGATCACAACCCGCGAACTCTGCGAATTAAACGCCGAGGGTGATAGGCGAACCGCCTCGCGAATAAGTGCATCGATCTCCTCGTCGGGAAGCGCGATGTTTTTGCCAAGTGAATACTGCGTCCGACGTTTTGCAAGAAGTTGCGCCACCATAATGCTGCTAGCGGATTTTTCGTTTGGCAGCTCCAATTTAATCTCCTAGTTTTCTGTCGAAACAAGCATGAGGCCTGGATCGCCGACGCAATAGCCCGTCTAGGTGAAACCCGTTGTTGCGGAATTACGAACGACGTCGGCACGCCCTTACTGCGTGAATAAAGTTCGGGCGGCTAATGCGGCAGAGTTCCGAGGCGGAGGGCCATCCTCCCTTCCCAAAGTCGACCATAATGCCGGATCAACCTCGTCTCCTATCGCGGCGCTTGAGGGTGATCTTCACCAGGACTGTAACTTGCGTGGTCCGTTAATTCAGCTCGGCCCTCTCATGTTGCTGAAGTTCATTAGTGCGACCGCAGAGCGAATTGGGAACTTGACAATATGTCATGCCCAGTGTTGCAGTAGCTGCAATTACTGGAGGGGGGTGTTGTTAATGGCGGAACCCGAGTCTGTTGAGATCTTGGATCTAATCTCTTTCATTCGGGTGGTTGAAACCGGTAGTATCGCGGGTGCGGCCAGCCGTTTGGGGATTGCCAAATCGATCGTCAGTCGCCGCATCAGTCGTCTAGAAAATTTTCTAGGTGCAACACTCCTCACACGTTCCCAAAAGGGAACAGCTCTCACAGATGTTGGCCGCGAGTATCATGTGCGAGCAGCTTCTGGGCTGGCCGAGTTAGAGTCCGCGCAGGAAATGGTTGTGAGGTCAACGACGGAAGCATCCGGTCAGGTCAGAGTTTCCGTTCCCGTAGCTTTCGGGGAGTTCTGTCTCGCTCCACTGCTGGCAGAGTTCGCCCTGCTCCATCCGCGGATTCACTTTGATGTACGCTTTGAAGATCGTCAGCCGGATCTTGTAGCCGAGGCGTATGACTTGGCGGTAAGGATCGGAAGCATCCCTGATTCCGTGCTAATTACGCGGAAGCTTGCAAAGGTCCGCTGGGCTGTCGTCGCCAGTCCTTCCTATCTGGAAGCAAGAGGGCGCCCCTCAAAGCCTGCTGAACTGGCGACGCATAACGCGATCCTCTACTCCTTTGATACGCTGGGCTGGCGTTTTCAAGGTCCGGATGGGTGGGAACAAGTCCGCGTGAATTCACAATTCCGCTCAGACAATGGCCAAATGATGCTTTCCGCTGCGCGCGCCGGGCTTGGTATCGTGGTGCTGCCCATCTTCATGGTTCAAGATGCGCTCGCTAACGGTGATCTCGAAGTCGTATGTCCGGGCTATAGTCACGCCGGAGCAGATTTGCACATATTGATGCCGCCAGCGCGTGCGGGCATTGCTCGAGTGCGCGCGCTGGTGAACTTTTTGTATGAAAAATTCGAACGTGAGATCTGATGCTATGGCTGCGCCCAATCAGAACCGCATCGCCAAATGTCAACCGGAGAAACGGGCCTACGCCAATGTCGCCGATGGCTTTCAAGTGGCTTTCCCGATAAGGCGGGCGAGCGAGACTTTAGCCAAATCGCCGAAATCCTGCCCGACTTGCGAAAGTGGATCGGTGACGCTGACACGCGGCTCAACGGAGGCCGCTATACGATCGCGCAGATCGGGGTCGGAAATGCTGGCATGTTCGACCAGTGCGCGGATGACAGTGTCGGTTGCGAACTTCTGAGCGCTTTGCGCAAGGGCAGATTTCTCGCGTCTCTCTATTTCGAGCTCCGCATGGCTCTCTGCCTTTCGGCGCCTCGACCGAATTCCGTGTTCTTTTTCCCAATAGCGGGCCGTGCCGCGCCCCAAATAGAGTATTTCCCAGGCGTGCTCTGGATCACCACCCTTGGCCGTGTCCGCATTCGCACCACAAAGGTGCAAAAACAGCTGACGCATGGCGGCATCCGCGAAGTAAGTTTGGGCGGTGGTTGGTGGTCCAAGTGGCTGAAATGCAGCCTCCGATTCCTTTGCCGCCTGGATGATGGCTGCATGTATCGCATCCATCATAGTTCTTTCCGCCTGCTTCAAAGCGTCGACCTTGTCTTGCAAATCATTATCCTCTCGGAAGTTGCTGTATTCAATCAGAGGAGATGCCGACCAATTTTGTCAGATGTCTGCATCGGTCAGCCAAACTGGATTGGTAACATTAAGTGGAGATTACGCCGGAAGACCGAATGCGAATTTCAATTGAAGCTCCAGCAATCGATGCGCTGGCTTAAAGGAAGCACACCTTCTGACCAACTGGCTCCTTTTATCGCAGCAAGCCCGGCTTGAGGGCGATGTGCTTGTACTCGATAAAGTCCTCGATGGCGGCAACACCGTTCAGCCGCCCGAGACCGGATTGCTTGAAGCCGCCCTCCTCGGTCCCGTCGTACACCTTGGCCCAGTCGTTGACGAATACGCTTCCCGCTTCAAGCGCCTGTGCGACCCGTAACGAGCGATCCAGGTCCCGCGTCCAGACCGAAGCGGACAGGCCATAGTCGTTATCGTTTGCTAGCACGACGGCTTCCCGCTCATCTGAGAACCGCTGGATTGTTATGACGGGACCGAACGTTTCCTGCTGCACGATCAGAAGGCTGTTGTCGAATACCTCAAGCATCGAAGGACGGAAAAAAGCACCTTTCGCCAAAGGGCCTTCTGGCACGGGACCGCCTCGAACGACCACAGTTGCACCCTTCGACAGCGCATCTTTCACTACGTTGTCGACACGGGCGACGTTCTCCTTGTCAATGAGTGGCCCCATATCGCTCGCCGGGTCCGATGCCGGCCCGACCTTGACAGCACGCAGCCTTTCGGCGAGGCGGTCGCGCACCAGTTCATAGATTGAACTCTGCACCAGTAGGCGTGAGCCGGTCATGCAGAACTGACCAGCAAAGATGGTGAGAGCCTTTTCGAGAACAGGCAGCATGGCTTCAATGTCGGCATCGTCAAACACGATCATTGGGGTCTTGCCGCCGAGTTCGAGCCCGAACCGCTTCATTCTCTTCGCACCGATAGCCCCGATGGTTCGCCCGGTCTGTGTGCTTCCAGTGAAGCTGATCGTCGGCACGTCGGGACTTTCAACCAGAAGCGCAGCGCCGTCTGAACCGCTTTCGACGAACATGTTCACGACGCCTTCCGGCAGGTCTGTCGCTTCCGCGAGGACCTCGGTTAGAACACTGGCGATCTGCGCCGTCTGACCAGGCATCTTGACGACGACCGTGCAGCCGGCGGCGAGCGCTGGAGCGAATGAACGAACCGACAATATGACGGGAGAATTCCAAGGGACGATGATCCCCGCCACTCCCATCGGCTGGCGCAGAATCACGGAGAGGCTGCCGGGCTTGGGCGATGTCGCTCGCCCTGCCTCCGTACGCACCATAGCAGCCCAGTATCGAAGCTTGCTCGGACTACCGTCGATCTCCAGCGCCGCCTCGCCGAGCAGTTTGCCATTTTCAAGGGAAAGGATGTCGATCAGGCGTTCGCGATTTCGCTCGATTGCCGATGCCATCTGATCGAGCACCCTTGCCCGAAGCTCAGCATCGTCGCGCCAAGCGGTTCCGCGGAATGCGCGTTTTGCGGCTTCGATAGCAGAGTGCGCGGCCGCTCCGCCATCGTCCGGATAATCTCCGATCGTCTCATATGTCGCCGGATCGATGGAGCGACCGCGTTTGGAAGACGAGACAAAGGTGCCGTCGATCCAGTTGCTTGCGGAGAACGTTGTCATTGGCTTGCCTTTCTGATGTTGCAAGGGCGCACGAGATCCGGCCCGCGCTCACCGGTGGCCTCCGGACACAACGGGGTAATGCCCACACGATTTCGAGGTGTGCCGGAGGACGATCCCGGTTCAGGTCAGGAACGGTGGCGGATTTTCGCCGCGCAGGCGGTAGTTCGGCCGAGGCCTTTCCAAACGGATCGACTCCAGCACGGTATAGGCGTGGTATTTCGTCTGGGTTGTCACGCCGGCGAGCCGCTCGGACCAGAGTTGGCCATTGCTGCTCTTCTTTTCCAGAACGTATTTCGTGGCAAAATTGGCCATCGAATTGATCCAGTTCTCGGTGCCTGAAAACACGTTGTCCCAGCCGGCGCCCTCCAGGATGCTGACGAGCGCATCCGAGCGACTGAAGCGATCCACGGCTGCCTGTGCTCCGTCGAGAACGTCCTGAAAATATTCGATCGAAGCCGCGACCGTTTCTGGCGTCCCGTACTTCATGTGATGGCCGGCGACGAGGAAATCGAAGTCATATTCTATCAGTTGCTTCTGGGCTTCGTACCAGCCGGTAATATTCTGCGATGCGTCGCAATGCATGAAGGTGGCGCTCCCGGGGCTGACGATATCGATGACGGTCAGTACCTTTTGCGCTGGCGCATAGATAAAGATGTTGCCGGGGCAGTGGTTCTCGCCTTTGTAGGACAGTTCGAGCGTCACCCCGCCGACGACAAGCAGATGATCCTTATCGAATGTCACGGTAGGCACTGGTCGGTTCGGATCGGGAAACCGCTCGAGCAGTTCCCTGGTGATTTCGTGTGCGACGATCTCGACATTCGGTCCGAAAACAGAGGCGGCGCCGATGTGATCGGTGTGCCAGTGGCTGTAGATCAAATGCGTTACCGGTTTGTCCGTGACGTCTTCGATCGCGGCCAGCATGTTTTCACCGATCGTCGGCGGTGCGTCGATGGCGACGACACCGTCGCTGGTCACGACGAAGGCCGCGTCATAGCCGCCGCTGGTGACCCAGTAGAAACCGCCGCGAAGCTCCTCGACATGGTAGCCGAGCCGCTGGAAGCGTTCGGAAGAGAAATACTCAGGATAGTATCCCTGCGGATCAGCGGGGTGTTCCCCGGCCTCCGGAAAGCCGTAATGGTCGATCCCGAAAAAGTTAGGCTCGTCGGTCGCTCTGATCAGCTTCTGGTGTCGGTCGCACATGTGATAAATTCTCCATGATGTTTGCGATATCGAAAGAAAAGTGGGTGGGTGGTTAAGCGGCTTGCGGGGGAAAGCGCAGGACGGCCTTGATCACGCGTCCTGCCGCGACATCGTCAAATGCCTCATTGATGTCGGCGAAGTCGTAGAAGGTGAGCAGCCTGTCGAATGGGAAACGACCGTTTCGATAGAGACCGACCAGTTCCGGAATCATCAGGCCGGAAATGGCATCGCCCTGGATAATCCCGATGAGGCTTTGCCCTAACGTGAGCCGGGATGCGTCGACAACCGCGCCCGAATGGTCGTTGAAGGCGACGAAACCGAACTGCCCCATCGGAGCAAGGGCACCTATGCCGGCGTCGAGGTTCTCCTTCCGGCCGCTCGTGTCGAGGACGTATTCGACGCCACGAGAGGTGATATCCCTGATCGCCGCGGCTACATCGGTTTGCCTACGCGGGTTGACGCAATGCGTCGCGCCGAGTTCGTAAGCGAGCTTCAGCCGTTCGGCATTGACATCGATGGCGATGATGATTGCAGCATCGGCGACCTTGGCAGCCATAATCGCAGCCAGTCCCACCGCCCCTACTCCGAAGATCGCGATCGAAGCGCCGACCGGCACTTCCAGCGCTTTCAAGACCGAGCCGGCTCCGGTCTGGAACCCGCAACCGAGCGGCCCGAGCAGTTCGAGCGGGACATCGTCCGGTACCTTGACGGCGTTGCGCTGATGAGCGAGCGCATAAGTGGAGAATGAGGACTGACCAAAGAAGTGCGCATGGAGCCTGTTCCCATCAGGCGCTCCAACGCCGATCGTTCCATCGAGCCTGGCGCCGGCGAAATTCGTTTCCCAGACGTGGTCGCAGTAGGCCGCATGGGAAGACATGCATGGCTTGCAGTGGCCGCAGGAGTGATAGGAAAGAACGACATGATCGCCGGGCTTGAGATGCGATACGGTCGATCCGACACGTTCAACGATGCCGGCGCCCTCATGACCCAAGATCGCGGGAAGCGGCGTCGGCATGAGCTGTTGCCTGACATGCGCATCGGTCGCGCAAATACCCGTAGCAACCATGCGAATGAGCACTTCGTCGGGGCGCGGTGCCTCAAGCTTCACTTCACGAAGAATGAAGGGCCCATTTTTTTCTTCCAGTACGGCTGCGGTCGCTGATTGGGTCATCTGTTCCTCCATGGGCTGATTTCGGATACTGGGACGAGTGATCCCGCTCACGGACCAGCGGCGGTCCATGTTCGGAAGGCTTGATCCGATCCGCTTGAGTTTTGGACGAGCGGTGGTGAAGCGGCTTGTTTTCTCAGCCCGTTTGCGGGCCTGCTGTTCGCGAACATATCCGTGCTGTCGAACGGCTAAAGACAGCAATGGCGGAACGTCGGGTTGCTGATAACGAAACCCTCTATGGTTTCATGGCAGCTGGACAGTCAGATCAGACATGTCGCATCGTACCGGCATTCGGGAATTTGCCTTGGCGGTATGCGGTATAGTAGCCGGCAAGCTCCTCTTTAGAGCCTGCGATAAATGGGCCTTGTGCCACGACATGGATGTTTTGCGGTTGGCCTGCATACAAAAGCACGCGCGCGCCATTCTCACCCGCCTTCAGCCTCATGGCGCTTTCACCGTCAGTTGCCAGCGGATTGGTCCAACCGACCTTATCCGTAGTGAGAGCCGTCGCTCCGGTGCCTGCCTCGATTTCGCCCGCGATGACCACGACGAAGCCATTATATGATGACAGCAGAACCTGCTCAAACTCGGCGCCTGCCTCAAGCCGAATTTCGACCAAGGTTACAGGCACGGCATTCTTTGTCGATGAGATGATCCCTGCCGAACGACCACTGTAAACGGTCGCTTCGAAGCCGTTGCCGCGATGTACCGGCATTTCGTCACGTCTCAGGATCTGCACCCTCGGCGCCATGTTGCGCTCCCGCTCGGGAAGAACCAGCCACAGCTGAAACAGACGCATCCCTGCCGAAACTTGGGCATCTTCCGAATGCACGATACCGCTTCCGGCAGTCATCCACTCCACGTCTCCTTCGACCAGGCGTCCGCCGGCATCCTCCATGGTGCCGCGAAGCATGAACGTGACGGTCTCCAGGCCGGCATGAGGGTGGGCCTCGCCGAATTGCCCCTCGCCGGTCACGTGATCGTCCGCCATCAAGAAGAATGGGTCGGTCGCGGAAAAATTTCCCGGTGCAACGACGAGGGCTGCTTTGTGCCTCTCGCCCGCAAAGCCGGGGCCGAGAGGCGGTGTGGTTGTAATCCTGTCGATGGACCTTTGAAACATCTTTGCTGTCCTCGTGAAGTTGAGAGGTGAAACCTGTCCGCTCTGTCAACGAATGTGCAGTGATTTTGAACGAGGCACCGCTCGCAACAAGTCACGATCTCCCGAACTCTATGTTGCCAAACCAGCAACGCCTCAGGCCACCGGAATTGCGCTACGCTGCTGCGGATTGATGCCGACTAACCAGCAACGAGAGCACGATGATGAGACTGACGCAGCGTGTTCGCAGCTTTTTCCGTGAGGAAGCATGGGACTTTCCCGAGCATGAAAGACCAGTGGTCCCGGGGTCGCCGGCGACACCAGAGCATGTCCTGACGCTGCGGATCGCCTACGCCCTCGTCGCAATTCTGGTCGGCCTGACCGGCGGACTGGGCAACGCACTGCTCATGGTCAACATTACGGAGCTACAAACGGGCTTGGCGTTGAGCTCCGTTCAGGCGGCCTGGCTGCCGACGGCATACGCCATGACCAATATTTCTGCCAATCTGCTGCTGATCAAGTTCCGCCAGCAATATGGTCTGCGTGTGTTCACGCAGGTTGCCCTTAGCGTGTATGCTCTCCTCTCTCTCACCTATCTCTTGACAGCAGATCACTGGCTCACACTCGCCATCAGGGCTGCAAGCGGCTTTGTTGCGGCGGCGTTAACGCCGTTGTCCTTGTTCTACGTGATGCAGGCCCTTCCGGGCCGTTGGCGCGTCAGGGGGCTGATACTTGGCCTTGGTATCTCGCAATGCGCGCACCCGCTCGCAAGCGTCATCTCGCCATGGCTGTCTGTCAGCTCGCATTGGCAGTCGATATTTCTGCTCGAAGCCGGTCTCGCATTTCTCTCTCTCGCCGCCGTCGGGATGTTCCGGCTGCCACCCGCCGAGCGAGAGCGAGTGTTCGAACCTTTGGATTTCCTCACCTTTCTGCTTTTGGGTGGTAGCCTCGCCCTGATTGCAGCAGTGTTGGGGCTCGGACGACTGGAAGGATGGTTCAAGGCGCCTTGGATCATTTGGTTTCTGTCGCTCGCGCTTCCGATGATCATCGCCGCGCTGATACTCGAGAACGGCCGGATCGCACCTCTTCTCAACCTGCGCTGGCTCGGGAGCGGTAATATCGTCCGCTTTGCTTTTGCAATTTTCATGGCCAGGATCGTCCTTGCCGAACAGAATGTTGCAACCAGGTTCTTGACGGCGCTAGGAGGCAGCGACGAACACCTTGGAGCACTTTCGATCGTCACCTTTGTCAGCGCTGTTGCCGGCGTGATCGTGAGCGCAATCACGGTGAATGTCGAAAAACTGGTGATGCCCATGATGCTGGCGGTCACCGCAATAGCTGCCGCGACACTTGCCGTCAGCTCCGCCACGAGTCTTGAGCATCTGCCTTGGTTTTATTTGTCCCAAGCGATGATCTCATTCGCGGCCATGTCCTTTCTCGGGCCGGCACTGGTGTTAGGCATCACGAGCGCGCTGCAGAAAGGTGGCCGAGAACTCTTGAGTTTTATCGTCCTGTTTGGGGTGATCAATTCGATTGGCGCCCTTACAGGCCAGGCTTTGTTCGGATCCTATATCGACGGCATCGCGACTGTTTCGCGAGATTGGGTCCTTGCCCATCAGAACGCCTTGCGCTTGGCAGCGGTGTTGGCTTTCTTAACGGCGGCCTATCTGGCTGTGCTCCTCGCAATTCGTATCCGCCATAAGCTGGCAGAAATCCGCCGGGAGAAACAGGTGTCCACTAGCGGTGCAGCCTCTTTCGATCCGGTCGGTCCGACCAAGCCGCAGTCAGGAATGCCGTGGCACCCGCCGACCCTTTCGTTTCAGGCACGGGTGGTCTTGAGCGCTATAGCTACAGCCGGGGCAATACTTCTTTTGGTCGCAGTGTCGCCGCAGGGGCGCTAGGCGATATCCATGGCGTGGATGTTCGCTCATACCACTTATCGATTTCGTCGCAGTGCCGGTCTCGATTAGATCTTGCTCAGGACGCAGGTAGCGTTCCGTAACGTGATTTTGGAGCATTGCAGATGTCGGATAAGAAATTTCGTGTGGGTATTATTGGAGCAGACACTCACGCAAGTTGGGCAGGCGCATCGCATGTGCCAGCTCTGGCGTCACAAGCTCACCTGACGCTGGCGGCAGTCGCGACCCGGCGCGAGGAAAGCGCCAAGGCGGCGGCCGAAGCATTCGGCGCAGAACTCTGGTTTGCCGATCCCTACGCGATGATTAGCGACGAAACCATTGACGTCATCACGGTCGCCGTGAAGGTGCCGGCGCACAAGAATCTTGTGATGGCCGCCTTGCAGGCGGGTAAAGCCGTCTATTGCGAAGCGCCTCTGGGCGCAACGCTGGCGGAAACAAACGAGATGGCCGCAGCAGTCGGGTCTTTGCATACCGCGATCGGCCTGCAAGGCCGGCATAATCCTTCCGTCCGACGTGCGGCGGAACTGGTCGCGTCAGGAAAGCTCGGTCGCCTGATGTCCGCCCGTGTCGGCGCAACCACATTCGGCTACGGTCCGCAATCTCCGAGCATGTACGACTATTTCAACAAGGCCGCTTCTGGCGCCAGCTTCATGACGATCACGGCAGGCCACGTGCTGGACGTCATCGAGGCTGTGCTCGGCAACATTGTGGAGGTCGATGCGCGCACGGAGTTGCTCTGGCCGGAGATCGAGATCGTCGATATAGGCGAGACTTCACAGCGAGAAATTCCGGATCATCTCGATCTAATCGCCAAGACGGCAAGCGGTGCGCCTGTATCCGTGCAGGTTCTGGCGGGCGTGCCTGCAGATGAGGCGAGTTTTGTATTCGAGATTCGTGGTTCGCAGGGCTGGCTGAAGCTGACCGGCAATCATCTGGCAGGCGTACAAGTCGGAGACATTTTACTTTCATCGAGCGTGGAATTCGCTGCGCCCGATAGGGCGGTCGCCAACGGTGTCGGTCCGACCGCGGCCGAATTCTGGTCAGGCGCCGCTATCAATGTCGGGGAGGTCTATGCGTCCCTGGCGCGCGATCTGACGAACGGTACATACACCACTCCCGGTTTCGACCATGCCCGCCATAATAGCCGTTTGATCGCGGCAGTCGAGCTTGCGGCAAGAACTGGCGAACGGCAGCACATCGTGTAAGGCGCCGCAGAAAGGCTCGGCATTCGCAACGAATGTCGAGCCGGCCGTGAACGCAATCAGTGCGGAAATACGCTCAACGAAAGCTACCGCCGCCCGCCAAACTCGAGAATATCAAAAAGAAGGACGACATCATGCAAGTGCGCAAGCTGGGTGAAAGCGGGTTGTTCGTGTCGGAATTGTGTTTCGGCGCCATGACATTCGGCGGAACTGACGGATTATGGGGAAAGGTGGGAAGACTTGGACAGGGAGATGCCGATGCACTGGTCAAGGCCGCTCTCGACGCCGGCATAAACCTGTTCGATACGGCAAACGTCTATGCGCACGGACGCAGCGAAGAAATACTGGGACGTTCGCTGAAGAGCCTTGGAGTGTCGCGCAGCGATGTCGTGATCGCCACCAAAGTCGCCTCCGCCATGGGTGACGGACCAAACCATCGCGGCGCTTCTCGGGGACACATAATCTCCGAATGCCGGGCAAGCCTCGGCCGGCTGGGTCTGGACCACATCGATCTATACCAGATCCACGCATTCGATTCCGCGACACCGATCGAGGAAACGCTGGAGGCGCTCGATACACTCGTCCGGGCCGGCGATGTTCGCTACATCGGTCTTTCGAACTGGGCCGCGTGGCAGGTCATGAAGGCGATCGGGATAACACGCGCCAGAGCCCTCGCACCTGTCACGTCGCTGCAGGCATACTATACGCTTGTCGGACGCGATCTGGAGCGGGAGATCGGCCCGCTGCTCTCATCGGAACGTGTTGGCCTCATGGTCTGGAGTCCGCTTGCCGGCGGCTATCTCACCGGAAAGTATTCTCCTGGTGGCAATGCTGCAGGCGGCCGACAGACAGAATTGGATTTTCCACCCATCAATCGCATCCGGGGAGAGCCCCTGATCGCGGTCCTGAAAGCTGTCGCGGAGAAACACGGCTCCAGCCCGGCGCAAATCGCGATCGCCTGGCTGCTGAAGCAAAGGGTCGTCTCGACCGTCATCATCGGTGCGAAGCGCGTCGAGCAATTGCAGGAAAACATTCGGTCCGTATCGATTGACCTGGACGATGACGATATGGCGAAGCTCGACGCGGTCAGTCGTCTGCCCGTCGAATATCCGGGCTGGTTGCTGAATGACGGAAACGGACACTCGCGGTGACACGGAAAAGATGCTTGAGATTGATGAAGGATGGGCTTAATGATCCATTCCATGAATTTACATGGGATCGATCTCAATCTTCTCGTTGCCTTTGACGCCCTCAATTCCGAGCGCAATGTCACACGCGCCGGAAGCCGTATTGGCCGTACCCAGCCTGCCATGAGCGCGGCTTTGTCGAGGTTGCGGTTTCTGCTGCGTGACGAATTGTTCGTTCGCGGGCCGACCGGCCTTCAACCCACACCGCGAGCGGTAGAACTCGCCGAACCTATTTCGCTTGCTCTGCGGGAAATTCAGCGGACCTTGCAATTCACGCAGGGTTTTGATCCCGGCAAATCGACCATGTCTTTTTCCATTGCCGTTTCGGCGCATGCAGGTTCAGTCATATTGCCGCGCCTCCTGTCATTGCTTGAGGAAAAAGCCCCCGGCATTGATATCAAGGTCAGGGATTATAGCAGCCGCGATGACGCGATTTCCCTGCTCGACAGCGGCGGCGTCGATCTGACGGTCGGAATTCCTCCGACGCCTACGAGCCGGATCCTGACCGCGCGTCTTTTCCAGGAACGGTTCGTCTGTATCTTGCGGAAGGATCATCCGATACTGGATCGCCGGTTCGATGCCGAGACATTCCTGTCTTTGACACATATCCTGGTCGCGCCCGACAATGACGGCCTCGATGTTGCCGATGCCGCACTGGCCTCGAAAAATTTCAAGAGGCGGTCCGCCGTGACCATTCCCCATATGCATGCGGCGCCGGCATTGATCGCATCGTCGGATATGGTTGCGACCGTGATAGAAAGCGTCGTGGCCCATTCAGGTTTTGCCGAACGCCTAGCTGTGTTCGACTTTCCTCTGCCCCTGAACCCGATCCCGTTCGTGTTGTCCTGGCATCGTCGCAATGACGGGCATCCGGCGCAGCAGTGGCTGAGAAACGGCATCCTGGCCGCGTTCCCCCATGTATGGCTTCCTTCGGAGAACATCTGCGCCGATCTTGCCCGACCGTATTACTAGTAGCGGGCAATCCATAGCGCGGCAAAGTAGCACCGGAAGCTGAAGCCGAGATTCGATATCATACGGCCATTGGCGCCTGATGCACGACGATCGGCGCATGGAAGGGAACGCGCTCATAAAGGTCCACGATGTCCTGGTTCATGAGGCGCACACAGCCCGATGACACAGCCTTGCCGATGGATTGCCATTCGGGATTGCCGTGGAGACGATAGAGCGTATCTTGCCTGTTCTGGAAAATGTAAAGAGCGCGAGCGCCGAGCGGGTTGAGTAGGCCGGGATCCATTCCTCCGTTGGCAACGGAGTATTTTTCCAGTTCGGGTTGCCGCGCGATCATCTCGCTTGGCGGCTTCCATCGCGGCCAATGCTGGCGCCAGTGGATATATCCCTTGCCCTCCCAGGAAAATCCATCTCGCCCGATACCGACCCCGTATCGTAACGCACTTCCATCGTTTTCCACCAGATAGAGAAATCGCTTTGGCGTGTCGACGACAACAGTCCCCGGCGCCTCGCCGGTAGGGTTGACAACGCGCTGCCTGAGATATTCCGGGTTCATTCGCTCAATAGGAACTGCGGGAACGAGATGTCCGCCATCTTCAAACGCCGCGTAACTTGAAGCGAGTTCCGGGCCGATCGGTGAAGGCATTGGATCGGTAATTGGCTGGGGCGAGTTCGACGCCGAACTTTCTTGCACTGTTGTGCATCCGCCGAGTATGGCCGGCGCCGCCAGAGAGCCGAGTACAAACTTACGGCGAGATATGAAACTGTTTCTATTCTGCATTATGGAAAGTGACCTTGGGGTTGCGCCTGGCAAACATTGCTTGAATCGCACAGTATTCTCCCTTCGACCGAATATTCCATATCTGCATGAGTGATAGCCCTCATAACCGTTGGCTATGCCCTGACGGCTACCGCTGCTCCGGGGAGATCCCTTCAATGGTTCTGAGGCGCGGCATGACGAAGTCTGTAAATGCTCTAACGACTGGTCGCATAAACTTCGTGGACGGGTAAGCAAGGAAAGCTTCGGTAGGTCGGAGCCAATAGTCGGGCAGCACCCTTACAAGTTCGCCGCTGGCCAACAAATCCGATACGAGGTTCTTCTGCACCAGTCCGACGCCCCGACCACGTAAAAGTGCTGCAATCATCACATGCGCATTGTTCGTTGTGAGTATCGGCCTGACAACAACGTCCTCAGCGCGCGCGCCAGGTCCAAGCAGGGAAATGGTATTACGCTGAGCGAGCATCTTTGGGGTACCAATGACCTCAAGTTCCGAAAGCCGTTGGGTGTCTTCAATCTTCCCCACCTGTTTCAGGTAACGAGGGGAGGCGACAAGAAATCGCTCCACCCACCCGATGCGGCGTGCGATAACCTCCTGGTCTTCGATTTTTCCGTAATGAAGCGACAAATCGAAGTTATCGTAGACCAAGTCGATGGTGCGCTCGTCGAGAGCCAGTTCGACGGAAATCCCGCAATACTCATCCTGAAACTCACCGACAATCCGTTCGAGATGGCCAACACCAATGCAAGATGGGGCGTGAATTCTCAGATTGCCTTCAATCTCACCTGTGTTGATGCGAACGCCCTCCAGCGCGGCGTCGATCGATGCGATCGCAACGCGGCTGGCCTCGTACAATTCGAGCCCATGCGCCGTCGGGCGAACGATTTTCGACGAGCGCTCCAGAAGCCTGGCTTGGACGTGCCGTTCCAGGTTCGAGATATGCTTTGTAACGGCCGGCTGCGTTACCCCGAGGTCCCGTGCCGCAGCCGTAATCGAACCCTTCTCGACGGTGCGGATAAAAGCTTTCAAAGCAACGTTGATATCCATGATATTGCTCTTGGTTATAATCTTCTCCGGCCATAACCAAGAGTTTAGAATATGGCGTGATGATGTTTGGGAACGGCAAACCGCCGAAATTTAGTGCGCCTGCCCACCGCAATCGGTCAATCATCTTGCGAGTTGACCAGCCCAAAACGGCGATCAGCGGCTGGATGCCAGCCCGGTTCTTATTTCCGTCAGTAATCGTTTCTGCTGATTGTTCGTACTATCGAGGGCATGAAGCCAGAGCAGCGCTGCTGCTTGCTGTTTCCCACTTCTGCTTAGAGCGTTTTCGAAGTCTCTCATCCATGACCCGAGATGTGCGATGTAATCGTCGGCAAGCGCTGAAATCTCGTTGTCGCTGCTACTTGGCCCCAAGGCATCGAAACGATGCCCCAGCTCTCTTACGGTAGCACCATGTTCGAGATCTGCCAGTTGGTCGTAGAGCCGGGCCAGTTCTGAGCGCTGCTCTTTATCCAAAAGGTGTGACAGGAGTACAAATTGCTCTCGACCGGCTCGTACGGCTATAGGCTCTCGTCCCGCGTCTAGGGCCACCAACGACGCGGCGAATTCCGGCGCCATGTCGGGCGGTCCTTTGCCGTCGCGCAACGCTGCCACAATTCGGCGTTGATGCTCGAGAAGTTCGATCTGCCGCGTCAGCCCGTCATGAAGAGCCTCTAAACTGCCTATGCTCATCCCGGTATGATCGTCGAGAAGCGTTGGGATTTGCGAGAGCGAAATACCGAGCGCGGTCAATCGAACGATACGCAGCAGCCGGATCAGATGCGGCAGGCCGTAAATGCGATATCCATTATTCGTCCTTGGCGGCTCCGGCAAAAGTCCGATCTGGTGGTAGTGCCGCAGCGTGCGGATACTCACGCCCGCCAGTCCTGCGATCTCCTTGCTGTGCATGAGCCCCCCTCAGTGCTCGCCCCTCAAATGCCTTGCCAGAAAGCGCTCGATCCTTTGGTAAAGCTCAATATTGCTATCCTCATTGATGAACCAGTGCCCTTCGCGCTCGTTCAGAAGATAATCAACCTCCACTCCATTGGCGCGTACCGTTTCCACCACCAGATCCGCCTGTGCCTGTGCGACACGTACGTCGTTCGCGCCGTGGACCACCAAAAGCGGTTTAGAGATGCAACTAAGCCGGCTTGCCGGTGAGCGCGCAAGCATGTCGCGGTTCTGCATCTCGATGTCTGGATCGCCCATGTAAGTAAGGTAGGTGTTGATCAGCGCAGGCCGCACGAATGGGACGGCCCCATCCACAAGCACGCGGAGATCGGACATGCCGGAATAGTCGATAGCGGCAGCGAAGCGCTCGGGCGTAAAGCTGGCGCCCACCAGCGCGGCATAACCGCCATAGGAACAACCGTAGATCGCCACCCGCGCCGGGTCAGCGATACCCTGCCCAATTAGCCAGTCGAGCCCGTCGATCAGGTCGTCATGCATACGGCCGGAGAACTCCCCGATCGCGGCTTGCATGAACGCTTTGCCGTAGCCGGTCGAGCCGCGAAAATTCACCTGCAGCACGGCATAGCCGCGGTTGGCGAGGAACTGCACTTCCGGATCATAAATGCAGGCATCGCGATACCACGGCCCGCCATGTACCAGAAGCACGGTCGGCAGCGCACACGGCTCATTCCTGGCATCGAACCCGACGGGCAGAGTGACATGGCACGGCAACGTCAATCCGTCGCGCGACGTCACATCGATGGGTCGTACGCTCGCCAGCCGCTCGGCTGAGAGCTCTGAAAATCGCTCGCCAAGCACATACGCTTCGCCGCTCTCATGTTCGTAAAACCATGTCGTGCCGGGATGTCGGTCATCCCAAAATTCGATCACCCATTTTCCCCCACCGACATCGCAGGAAATGTGTCCTATTTCCCCGGTTGACAGCCGCTGTAAACTATCTAGCACGGCGGCAAAATGCGGGTTCAGCGGCCGTATCTTCTGTCTTTTGCCAAGGTACCGTAGTCCCAGCAGCTCGCCTGTCACAGGATTGGTGATCAGGCTGGACGGAAAGCGCGGATCGGCCTCAGGTCGCGGCGTATCGAGGCTGCAATCGGGTTGGCTGTCGATTACCCTTTGCCTGCCCGTCGCAAGGTCGATGGCGGCAAGATAGGTGTGGTCGCTCCCCGTATTGCAGCCGACGAAGATGCTCTTTCCATCCGCCGCAACCATCAGCGGCATCGGCCCGATTGGCTGGTCACGCCCCTTAAGTCTGGCCAACGTGATGAAACCCCCATTCTCGTAGCGAGCCAGTTCGTGGTCACCGGCGTCGTCGATGATGAAGGCATGCATCGGACTGTTCGGTGTAACGGTCCAGCGTACGAAGCGATTAGGACTTTCTGCAGCGATCCTGATTTCACCGTTTTCGATATCGACCTCGTACAGGTCGATCAGGCCGGAACTTCTGAGGTTCATCTGCACGAAAGCCTTGCCCGGAAGCGCGGCGGAAAAGTCCAGGCCCATCACCCGCACGCCGGCAAAGGGCGTCAAGTCGACAGTTAGCGCCTTCCCGCAAACCGTTTCTGCCCCGTCCACCTCTACGCGATGAAGGTGCCAGTTCTCGTCGCCGCGGCTGTCCTGCACGAAGAGAATGTGGCGAGCATCGTGCGTCCAACTAAAGCCGTCGATATTGCGCGTGTCATCACCCGTCAGTCGCCGCGCCGCGCCTTGTCCGACAGGCCGCACCCAGATGTTCAACCGCCCACGCCAAGGCGCAAGATAGGCCACCAGCCGGCCATCGGGAGAAATCTGCGCCCGCGAAAATTCCGGCGTGCCGAAAAACGTTTCAATCGGGATGAGATCAGGTGCAGTCATGTCGAACCTCGCAACGTCGACGGACCGCGATGTCTCGCGGGCCGCCCACACTAAAACAATATCGACACGTGACCTAAACTATGACGTCACGTCGGAGTCAACGGTAAGAGCAAGCTTGGTCCGGCACTTACGTAATTTCTGCGTAACTGTGAAATCCCATAAACTGCCGGCGGGATCGCGCTTCGCTCTCGCAATCGAATGAATTTACCGAGAAAGAAGGTACATCAAATGAGCAAAGCCTCCCCGGGTCACGTTTTCATGCGACGCTTATCTGTCGGAACGGTGTTCGCAGGCCTCCTTATCCTGACCGGCTGCCAGACACCGGAACAGGAACGCTACGCCGACCTCGACACTTGCTCTGGAATGGGCGCACGATACGGATCATCATCTCATACCGGATGCATGCTACAGCAGCAGCAGCGCCGTGACGACGCGCAATTGCGGACCCTCGAGGCTGCCAGGCTAAGCCAGATCATGGCAGAAGATGCGCGCCGGCAGCATGAGCGCATGAAAAGAGAGAGGCGGCGGGATTAGTTTCGAGTTCGGTGGGAGGCTGAGCTGATCGAAACCAATCTCTGGAGCGGCTTTCGGCTGATGAAGACCAATTTCGAGACGTTTGGCCTCAAGCCTCTTACCAATGATGCGACCCCTCTATGGAAACCGCATTTAATCGAAGTATCGTCACGGCTCTCGGCGCCTATCTAACCGGTAGCACCATTTTCCACCTGTGGCGGGGAAAAAAGCGGTCTATCGGGCAAAGGTACGGGGCTGCAGCCGAGCACGTCCTGACACTTCACGCGCCTATCGTCCCACTCCTTTCTTGGGCGCGGTCTACCAAGCCTTTGAAATCATCTATCTCCTAAGGTACTTCATTTAGCGACATGAAAATCTTGCTGGTCGAAGACGATCCCGAAATGGCCGAAGCGCTTCGGACAGCGCTTTCGAGGCATGACTTCGTACTGGCAGCTGTGGCGGATCTCGCCATGGCGCGAGAAGCGATCGCCGTCGAACGATACGATGTTGTTCTCATCGACCGCCAGCTTCCTGACGGCGACGGCAGCACTTTGCTCGCCGAGATCCGGCAAACAAGCAATCCACCGCGCTCGATAATCATCTCTGCCATGGGATCCACGAAAGACAGGATAGCCGGGCTCAACGGAGGGGCCGACGACTATCTCCCCAAACCGTTCGAGGTCGATGAACTGATCGCCCGCCTTAACGCAGTGGCACGCCGAACGCCTGAAGCCAAGCCAGACATCATCACGGCCGGCAATATCCGTTATGATCGGGTGACACGAGACCTGTACGTCAACGGAATCCGGCAGGAGCTCGCTCGACGAGAGCTTTTGATCATCGAGTCGCTTCTCAAGAATCTCGGACGAACGGTGCTGCGGTCTTCATTGGAGGAAAGCGTTTACTCCTTCGACGACGAGATCCAGTCGAATTCGCTGGAAGCAAACATGTCGCGCCTGCGGCGGAAACTAGCGGATGCTGGTGCGGATATCGTCATCCGCAACATTCGCGGCGTCGGATATTTCCTCCATGAGCAAAAATAACATGTCGCACCATTCTCTCCGCTGGCGCTTCACTCTCGGCTTCATCACGCTTCAGCTCCTCACCATTATCGCCTCGTTCGGGCTCGTTCTATACATCGCGACGTTGAGTGCTCCCCGTGGCGCGGTCCCATCAACGTGGTACCCGCAAGAAATCGCAAAATCCGTCACAATTGACCAAAATGGCGTCGTGGCGGTCAGCCCCACGCAGGCGCTCCGAACTGTGATGGATGAGCGGCCTAAATCCTGGTTTGCGGTTCGTCTCGCAGATGGCACAACACTCACTCATGGGGTGATACCGAAGGACATCGGTGAGAATGCTGCTTTTCTTGACAATTTTCGCAGCGTCGAACTGCGCGGCTACGTCGATGCCCCCGATCGACAGGCCACGATTGATAAAGTTCAGACAGCAGCGGGTGAAGCGACGATTATGGCTGGGGGCGTTTCGATGTCCCTTTACCAGCTCGTTTTTGTCGTAGGTCAGATAACGATCGGCGTGCCCGCCCTCATACTTCTTTTAGTCACCCTCGTCGGTGCCCCTTGGGTGACAAAATGGTCGCTTCGCTCCCTCGGGACGCTCACCGACCGATTGAACAAAATCGATTTTGAAGCCCGAGGCGGTGTAGTAAACGAAACCGGACTGCCCAAAGAGCTGTTGCGGGTCGTCAGGGAGATCAATCTCGCCCTCAATCGGCTCGACGCCGGGTTCGAGAAAACAGAACGCTTTTTCGTCAACGCAGCTCACGAACTGCGCACGCCCCTTGCCATAGTTCAGGTCCGCTCAGACACCTTGCCGCAAAGCGAAGAGAAGCTTCACATTCAAAAGAGCATCAAACGGCTGACCGCCATCACAAACCAGCTCCTGGATATCGAACGATATCGACAGAACCCGCCGATTTCGAAGAAAATCGAATTAACACATCTCCTGTCAAAGGTCGTTGCCGACCTCGCGCCATTCGCGATTTCCAAAGGCTACGAAATCTCTTTCGAAACCGATGTTTCCAAAGTGTCCCTTGAAGGTGACGACGAAGCGTTGGACCGCGCCTTTTCAAATCTCGTGCGTAATGCCATTCAATATGGAGGCGGGCGCGGCGAGATCGTGGTCAAGGTGAAGGCCGATGGTTCCGTCCTTATCTCCGATCAAGGCATCGGCATAGCGGGGGACCTTCATTCACGCATTTTCGAGCCATTTTATCGCGTCAATCCTCATGGATCCGGAGCGGGTCTCGGCTTGAGTATGGTCAACGAGATCGTCGAAAAGCATGGCGGGTTTATCGAGCTCAAATCCTCGCCGGACCATGGGAGCGTATTTGCTATCCGCTGGCGAAACGCATTGCAGATTGCCGGGCGTGGTTAGGAATACTGGAACTGCGCAACACCATCGGACCGCGTGTAGGTCGCTTCGCTCGCCGCAAAGTAATTGCAGTCGCCGATGCGCCGTTACCGGTCTGCTCGCCACCTCAAGCCGTTTAGCGGGTGTAACGTTCCCGTAATTTTGAAAGTTCATGACTGCAGGAAAGGCGCTTTATCGAGTGGTAGAAGTATCTGTCTAAAGCGCTCCTTACAGTCTCGCGGGTGGAGTTTGAATGCGCATTTTTCTAAGTACAGTGGCTGTCCTGTTTGGGATCGTGCTGCCGGTTGTGCCAGCGGCATCCGAGGATGATATCCGCTCGACTGTCGACAGAATCGTGAAACCTGTGATGGCTGAACATCAGATTCCAGGCTTTTCAGTCGGTATCCTGCTCGCTGGCCAGCACCATGTTTTTCACTACGGGGTCTCGTCCCGAGAAACGGGTTCACCCGTGGACGGCGCGACACTGTTCGAGATTGGCTCTTTGTCCAAACCTTTCACCGGAACATTGCTTGCACGCCTCCAAGCTGAAAATTCAATTTCTCTCTCGACCCAGGTCAAAGAGCTTCTCCCGGAACTATCGCAAAGCCCACTCGGAGCGGCCTCGCTTCTCGATCTCCATACGTACGTGGCGGGAGGGCTTCCACTGCAGTTCCCTGCCGGGGTCAATGAGCAAAATTTTTTAAGCTTCTATAAGGCTTTCGAACCCACTGGCGAAATCGGCACCAGTCGCCTTTATTCGAATACGTCCATCGGACTGTCTGGCTATCTCGCGGCAAAAAGAGCCGGCGCTCCCTTTCCTTCACTTCTTGGTAAAAAGGTGATCCAGCCGCTGAACTTGTCGGATACCTTCCTTTCGGTTCCCAAAGATCGCTTGAGTTCATATGCACAGGGCTATACGAGCGCCGATGCACCGGTACGGGTCAATCCCGGCGTATTCGACGACGAGGCTTACGGCATCAAGACAACCGCGGCTGACCTTCTTAGCTTTGTTGAGGCGTCGGTAAATCCCGACCGATTCAAAGGCCCGTTGAAGACGGCATTGATCGCGGCCCGCTCGCCGGTTTACCAAGTTCATCGAATGTATCAGGGCTTGGGTTGGGAACTCTATCGCGCTCCGGCCAGGCGCGCTGATCTACTTCAGGGTGTCGATCCCGACTTCGTCCTGAAGGCCAACAAAATTGATCCTCCCAGTTTGCATGTGCCGGCGGAGATGGTTGCCACCGCATCAAAAACAGGCTCGACGGGCGGCTTCGGAGCTTATGCCCTCTTTCAGCCTGAGCGCGGTACCGGAATTGTAATCCTTGCGAATCGGTTCTGGCCAAACCCCGCTCGCATCGAAACTGCTCATTCCATACTCGAAAAACTCGACCCCGGGTTCTTTGACGATTGACCGCGCGGAGTTCGCGCATCGGGTGACCGCATCCTCGCCCGAGTATGCCTCCGTTTCGGACAAACACTCCTTCTCACTAAAGGATTAGAAGATGAAGAAGATAGCGATATTTGTGATCGCATTGATAATTGCATTCTCCGCTGCAATCCCCGGTCAGGCGGCCCCGGTTTTTGTCCCCTCGAACCCGGACACTCGGTACACCGTCCAGAACGTTCAGTGGAATGGCGACCGAAGGTGGCGGCCTAACAGACATAATTGGCATGGCCATTATGGTCATCACCGCCCAAGCTATCATCGCCCTTGGCGCCAGCACAACCGCCCTTGGCATCATCACCGGCGTCACAATAGTTCCAATGCCGCAGCGGTTCTCGGAGGTCTTGCAGCTGGCGCCATAATTGGTGGCGCTATCGCGCAGTCCCAGCAACCCCGCTACGAACTGCCTCAGCGCGACTTATACGGAGACAGGCATGTCAGCTGGTGTTTCGCGCGATACCGTTCTTACCGCGCGTTCGACAACACCTTCCAACCATTCAACGGGCCTCGCCAGCAATGCTTTTCACCCCACTGAAACGCGAAAAGTCAAAGGTGGGCTGGATCCCGGCAACGATATTCGCGCACAGCGATATCAAGCCAGAGATGTATAGGTTATCTGGCACACGCTCTGTATTTTGACATGGCAGAGGTCGCTAGTGTCAGGCAGCGACCTCGCCTTTGTCGTGCTCGTTTGCGGCTAGGGAGCCGCCCTCGAGATGATAGACCGTCGGTTCCTCCGAGAAATATGCCCGTATGCCTCTCATGAACTCCTCATGGTCTTCGCTCGCTTCGAAACCTGGAGTGTGATCCTCAAGCGAGCGCCATAGCACGATTAGGTTGAAGACCTTCGGCGTTTCGATCCCCTGAGCCAGAACGTGACCGCGGTAACCCTGCGCACGTGTGAGCAGAGGAACAACGCTCTCGAATGCCTGCCTGAACTCTCTGATCTTGTCCTCATAGACGGGCAGCACGGCGATCTCATAAATCATGGTTGCACCTTTGTGTCGGCCGACGGGCCAATGGCGATGGCGATCTTACCCCGCAAACCGTTATTGGGTTTCTCGAGCCGCGAATGGGCAAGCGGAAGGTCGGCGAGCGAATAGACGGCGCCTACGTGCGGCCGCAGCTGACCGCGTTCAACCAGTGTGCTCAGCTCGTCAAGCTTGCCTTGGTTCTGCCTCGTAAAGACGAAGTGGTAGCTCGCGTTCTTACCCCATGCCTCAATGAGGTTCTGCGGCTGTGCAATGTCCACGATCGAGACAACGCGACCAAGTTGCGCGAGCACCTTCGGGCTGCGGGACAATGTGTCGCCGCCGAGGGTGTCAAACACGACGTCTACCCCGAGGCCTTCGGTTTCCCGCATGATGGCGTCGACATAATCTTCTTTCCTGTAGTCAATAACGACATCTGCCCCGACACTTCGCGCAAACTCGAAGTTTTCTTCGCGCACGGTCGTGAAGACCTTCGCGCCGATGGCTTTCGCGACCTGGATGGCCACATGCCCTACCCCTCCCGCGCCACCATGGATCAGGATGCTTTCTCCCACCCTAAGGGCAGCACGCGAGACAAGAGCTTCCCAAGCTGTTCCGCCGACCAGGCTGAGGCTGGCGGCTTCCAGATGGCTGAGCGCGCTGGGCTTCCTTCCAATGATATTCTCGTTTGCAACGTGGTATTCGGCGTAACTTCCCGGACCATCGAATATTTGCGGCGTGTACCAAACTTCATCTCCAACCGAGAACATCGTCACGCCCGTTCCCACCGCTTCGATAACGCCGGACACGTCATGCCCCGTAATGGCCGGCAATGGCACGTAGTCACAATAGTCGCCGCGCCGAACCTGATAGTCCAAGGGGTTGACGGACGTGGCATGGACGCGAACCAGGACTTGTCCCGCCTGGGGACCTGGCTTCGGCACGTCGGAAAGTTCGAACGATTCCGGGCCACCGAAGCGAGTGAGGATGGCTGCTTTCATGGTCTTGGTCATGGTGATATCCCTTTGATGGTGGCTTTGACTGGCTCGCCATACATGGCGCCGTCTTGGTGGCTCCTATTTGATCTCTCACGATTGCTTTCGGTAGCACCTCCGTTTTAGGATCAGTTTCAACAAACATTTGAAAGTCATCTCATGGACGTGGACGATTTGAGTCTCTTCGTGCGTATCGCCCAACTGCACAGCATCAGTGCCGCAGCCCGCGACTTGGGTCTGACGCCTGCTGGCGCGAGCGCCAAACTCGCCGCTCTTGAGCGGAAACTCAGCGCCAGGCTTCTCCATCGCACCACGCGGCAAGCGACATTGACGGAGGACGGCCTCGCCTTCCTGCCACATGCGGAACATGTTGTGCTCGCGGCGGAAGCTGCCCGAGCGGCGCTTGGTAGAGGGCAGGCTGCGCCTCGCGGCACCTTGCGAGTAGCCGCCCCCTCCTCGTTCGCGCGAATGCATATTGTGCCGGGTCTGGCTGAATTCTGCAGGCAATATCCCGAACTGGCACTTGATTTGCGCATTTCGGACAGCATCGTTGATCTGGTCGAGGGTGCCTTCGATGTGGCGGTTCGTTATACCGAGCTCAGCGACTCATCCTTTGTCGCGCGGCGGCTTGCTCCGGACAATCGGGTGCTGGTCGCGTCGCCCAAATATCTCGAAAAACACGGCCGACCTAGTACGCCCGACGACCTAGCGGAACATACCTGCCTCGTCGTCGGCACGCTCGATCTCTGGACGTTTCGAGGGAAAGGTTCGGAGGTGATCGAGCGGCGTGTCACGCCGAGCCTTCGCATCAATGACGGCACTGCAGTGCGCGACGCGGCTTCTGCCGGGCTTGGCATCGCTCTTATGGCGACGTGGTGCGCGTCGAACGAGCTGCGATCTGGCGCACTCGTTCCAGTCGTTCCAGAATATCCGCTAATCTCAACACAGACACTTTGGGCGTTGTATCCCAGTTCTCGCGAACTGGCACCGAAAGTGAGAGTGTTCATCGACTGGCTTATCAATCGGTTCGGCAATCGCCCCTACTGGGATAAAGGGCTAGAAGACATCCTCGATCACCGGCGATGATACGTGATTACTGTCCGGTTCCGATGCGTGCGCGAACACGAGTTCTTAGCGGAGCAACGCCGTTGTTGCTTGAACGACATGATGTCACGATCTGATGGATCATTGACGAGTTAGAAAGACACCTTGGGACGTAAACAGTTCGATCTAACGGAAGCGAGGGACTGAGATCGGAGCAGGATGGCAACGAATTGCTGCAGGTGACTGAAGGTAACCGGCTTCTCCATGCACTCTCGCTTCAAGAGCCTTGTATATTTATCTGCCAATTGTTGACCCTTAGATCGACCCTCGTCACTCACTGCCTCTTGAACCCGAGGATGACCATCGCTCCAATAAGAGCCGCCGAGGCCGCGTAAAGTGTTACACCAGTAGAGCCGAAGCCGTCGATGATGAGGCCGCCAAGACCCGATCCTGTCGCAATCGCGACCTGGAAAATCGACGCCAGAAGTGCACCGGCACTTTCGGCGTGATCAGGTGCCGCGCGGGCATTCCAGATCGAGATCGCAACGGGGAAACTGCCGAAAGCAAATCCCCACAGAGCGGTCGCCGCGAACGCAACACCCGCAATGGCGCCGAGAAGGGTGAGCGCAAATGCGGCACTCGATATCAGGAATGCGGACAAGGCGACGGCCCAACCAGGATTACGCTCGGCGATGACGCCCCCTGCGAAATTTCCCAGGAAGCCGGCAAGGCCGAAAACCAGGAGAGCAAGTGAGACGGTTGAAATGTCGAGGCGCGTAACCTCTTCCAAAAATGGGCGGACGAAAGTGAAACCGGCGAAGTGGCCTGATACGACGAGGAATGCCGTTCCAAAACCGAGGGCTACCGAGCGACGGGACAGCGCCGCTTTGAAGGAGCTCAGGCCAGGCGCGGCGGTGGGGGGTAGCTTGGGAAGGGTTAGTATCTGGATCACCAGCGCAACCAAGCCAATGCCGGACCCGGCAAGGAAGGCGGCGCGCCATCCCCACAGTTCTCCAAGGAAAGTGCCAAGCGGTGCAGCAAAGACTGTGGCGAGGGAGATACCCATGATGATGATCGAAATAGCCCGCGGCACCTTGTCGGCAGGGACCAAACGCAAAGCAAGCGCGGCCATCATGGCCCAAAAACTACCGAGAGCGAAGCCCAGAATCGCGCGAGAGGCCAGGAGTATTGTGATGCTGGGGGCATAGGCCGAAAGGACGTTGGAGATGATGAGCATCGCCGTCAGGCCAAAAACAATCTTCTGGCGGTCCAGCTCGCCTGACACTAGAATGAGAAATGGCCCGGCGATCGCAGCCACCGCGGCTGTAGCCGTGATAGCCTGGCCAACCACACCCATTGAAACGCCCAGTTCGGTCGCTATCGGCGTCAGCAGACTGATTGGCAAAAATTCCGCGGTGACGAGACCAAATGCCCCAAAGGCAAGCGATACTACGGCTAGCCACGAAGCAGGTGACGCTGTAGGCAGATCATCGCGCTCATTTGAATATGCTGTCTCAGACAAAGGAATTTCTCCGGATTAAGGCGAGGGTTAGCCCAAGGTGGTTGTTTTCGGGGCGCGCCGGACTGCGATCCCTGCAGCGTCGCCTCGCGCGCTCCGTCATTGCCCATACTGAGTATTGGTAAATTGGTGAGGTGTTAAAACTGAAGGTCGTTGGAGCGCGGTTTGCCCGTTGCTCCGGGATATTTCAGGATGTGAAACCGCCATCAGCCCGGATGTCAGCACCCGTAACAAAGGAGGCGTCTGGACTTGCAAGGAATGCGACAACGCTCGCAATTTCCTGAGGCTTCCCATAGCGGCCGGCCGCGATACGCGAGATTTGCATAGCCGCAAACTCGCCATCGACAGGATTCATATCGGTGTCGGTTGGGCCCGGATGTACTGTGTTGACTGTGATGCCGCGTGGCCCGAGGTCATGTGCCAGGCTTCTGTTGAAGCCGGCAACTGCCCCCTTGGTGAGGCCGTATGCTGAGAGCCCAGGAACCCCGGCATATTTCGTAATTGAACTGCCGATCTGTATGATCCGGCCGCCATCCTTCATATGACGTACGGCTTCCTGCGTAGCAACGAAAACGCCTGTTACGTTGACGGCGAGCATTGCCTGATAGTCATCGAATGCGATTTGGTCGATCGGACCGGCGAAGGCGATCCCTGCATTATTTACAAGAATGTCGAGGCCGCCGAACCTATCGACCGTCTCGGCGACGGCGGCTCGTATTGCATCCGGATTAGCGGCATCAGCTGCGATAGCCAGGGCGCGACCCCCCGCTTTCTCTATGGCGACGGAGACTTCCTCAGCCTTCGCAGGTGATCCGCGATAGGTAAAGGCAACCTGAGCGCCGTCGGCTGCTAAACGCTGGACGATTGATGCGCCTATAGATCGTGATCCACCGGTAACAAGTGCGGTCTTGCCGCTCAGTGGAAGATATCGAGACGAGGTTAATTCAGTCATTTTTCACTCCTTTACGTGTCTGTGGAGTGATATATTTGCCCATTCCTATCCTAGTTTATTAGCGTAATATCGGTTGGATCATATTCAAGCATGTGTTGAATATGGGATATTTTATGCAGCCCAACTACCACTCTTTTCAAAGAAGCTAAGAAGGACGTGTGGACGTTAGCCGAGACTGCCTGCAAACCGGGCACTGAGGCGCTCGCGACGAAAATATTCAGTATAGAAATCGATGAAAGCGCGTGTTTTTAGCGGTTGGAGCACGCGGCCTGAGTAGTAGAGCGAGATAGATCCGGCATCGGCATACCACTTCGGAAGGATACGTTCGAGCGCGCCACTTTCCAGATGCGGCAGCACATCGGGTACGGCCAACAATGCAATGCCCAACCCCGCAATTGCCGCCTGCACCATGGGCGCGGCGTCGCTCATTACAATTGTCTCGTTGAGGAGCGCGCGCTCTTCGCGTCCTTGAGCGTCCCGCATCATCCATTGCCTGATCCGACCCGAATTCGAGGACCGCATCAAGATTCCGGCATGATCGGCCAGATCGGCGGGGCTAGCCGGCCGGCGACGTGCAGCAAAATAGCTGGGCGATGCGACCGCGATAACGTGTACGGGTGCGAGCGTCGTGGAAACGATGCCAGGATTGAGTTCGAAACCACCGCCGATCGCGGCGTCGAAACCCTCGGCGATAAGATCGACCTTGCGGCTGTCGAAATGCCAGTCAGGTCTGACGCCCGGATAACGGGCCAGAAAGTCGGGCAGTGCGGGGAGAACGTATCCCATCGCGAACGACAAACTCATGCTGAGCTTCAAAACGCCAACGGGCTCGCCCTTCGTTTGTGATGCCCCGTCGATTGCCCCCTGAAGGTGGTTCAGGCTGTCGCCGATGCTTACCAGAAACGACTCCCCCGCCTCGGTCAGGGTCAGCTTCCGCGTTGAGCGGTGAAACAGCCGTATACCGAGGTTCCGTTCCAGCATTGCAACATTCCGGCTGACTGCGGCCGGTGTGATTGAGAGACGCCGTGCAGCCCCAGAAAAGCTGCTCGCTTCTGCGCTTCGGACGAAGGCTTCGAGGTTTGCCAGTGTCTCCATAAACGTAACCTTCAAACGTTGATTGAAACTAAAACAAATCATTTATGACTTATGCTGCGTGTATTTGCCATCCATATTCCAGCCAACAGCAGAACCGGTTTTCTGCAAAGCCAACCGCATCAGGCCCAGCATGCAGCGGGAAAACCGACCGTCGCAGACAGAATTCTCACGAACCGTAAGGAGTGGGTCATGACCGTAGGAATTATCGGAGCCGGCAATATAGGGGGTGCATTTGCCACCGCGCTCGGAAAGGCGGGAATCGAAGCCGTGATCGCAAACAGCCGAGGACCGGAAAGCCTCACGATGCTTGTTTCGAAGCTAGGCAGCACGATCCGGGCTGGAAGCCTGCAAGAGGCCACGGCGCAAGACATCGTTCTCGTGGCGGTCCCGTGGTCAAAGATACCTGGAGCGCTCGCCGGTTTGAACTTCGACGGCAAGATCGTAATCGATGCCAACAACTCTATCGAAGCGCCGCTTTACAGACCAGCGGACCTCGGCGGCCGGACCTCTACGGATATTTTCACCGCCCTTGTACCAGGCGCGCGAGTCGTCAAGGCGTTCAACCACCTGACGCCAAGCCAACTTTCGGGCGACCCCCGCTCTGAAGGAGGCAGGCGCGTCCTGTTTTACTCGGGCAACGATATGAGGGCGAAGGCTGAGGTCGCCGCCATCATTGATCGCCTCGGCTTCTTCGGGATCGATCTCGGTGGGCTCGCGGCCGGCAGCCAGCTGGTTCAGTTCCCCGGCGGCCCGCTGCCCGCTCTCAACCTCGTCAAGTTCGATTGAACATCGCTGCGCTCCTTTCTTCTGCAATCGGAACGCCGCGACATCTGGAACACGGAGACAAGATCATGACAAGATTCGTTCAAATGCAGTCGTCCGGCGGACCGTCGGTCTTGCAAGTCATCGAGAAAGACCTGCGCGCGCCTCGTGCCGGCGAGGTCAAGCTCATTCAAGATGCGATCGGCCTTAACTTCGTCGATACGATGGTACGGAAAGGTCAGTATCCTATGGCGTTGCCGGCGGTCCCAGGTTTTGAAGCGGCCGGGACGATCACCGAGGTCGGATCCGGCGTCGAGGGGCTGTCGGTCGGCGATCGGGTCGCCTACTTCTTTTCGGAAGGCGCGTATGCCACCGAGAGGATCATTCCGAACGGGCCGCTCATCCGGCTGCCCGCCGATATCTCGAACGAGATCGCGGCGACCTTTTTGGCAAAGGGTGGGACGGCTTGGATGGGGATGCGTGGTCTCCACGATCTGAAATCCACCGACAGAGTGCTGGTACTTGGGGCATCGGGAAGCGTGGGCGCTATCCTGTCTCGCTGGGCGAAGTCGCTGGGTGCTACAGTGATTGGCGTCGCCGGATCGCCGGATAAGCTCGACAAGGTCGCGGCCGGTACTACTCATGCCTTCCACGCTGGCGAGCCAGATATCGCCGCTAAGATCCGTGCGATCGCACCTGACGGTGTCGACGTCGTTTATGATTTCGTCGGCCGGGCGACCTTCTCGTTGGGCGTGTCAAGTGTCCGAGATGGTGGTGTAATTGCCGCGATCGGAGCCGCGACGGGTCAGCCAGCACCGGCCGCCGATCTTGTGCGACGAGGCGTTGATGTCCGCAGCGGCGGCACCCCGCAATACGTCCGGGGACCGACAGTCGAGATCGCGACCTCTCAGCTCTGGGATGCGTTGCGCTCAGGCATCTTCAGTGATCTCGAAACCGTCCGCTATCCGTTCGACGAAATAGCCCGCGCGCATGACGACATGGACAACCGCCGCCTGAGCGGTCTGCCGGTCCTGATCGCGTAATCCGAAAATAATCGTACGGCGGCAGGCCGCACGGACGCCCGCCGCAAGGCGGCCGGGCGCAACAATTCCCCTGTCGATAACAAAAGGAATAAATCGATGAGTGAACTAGCAGGTAAACGTGCGCTTGTGACTGGTGCTTCCCGCGGCATTGGAGCCGCGATCGCAATCGCACTGGCCGAAAAAGGTGCCGACGTAGCGATCACGTATGAACGCGCCGCTGATCGGGCAGCGCAAGTTGTCGCAACGATCGAAGGCAAAGGGCGCAAAGCGTTGGCTATCCAAGCTGACAGCATGGACCCCAATGCGGTCAAGAGGTCGGTTGATGAGGCGGCGCAGGCGTTGGGCGGCCTCGACATCTTGGTGAACAATGCGGCTATCGCGATCTACAAGGATGTGGCGGATTTCACCGTCGCCGAGATCGACGCCCTCTTCGCCGTCAACGCTCGCTCCCCGATCCTGGCATCGCAGGCCGCGATGCCGTATCTCGGCCAAGGCGGCCGGATCGTCACAATCGGTTCCGCAGGCGCAGAACGCATTGTGGGACCATCGACGGTTTATTCAATGACTAAATCGGCACTCCAATCATTTACCCGCGGTCTGGCGCGAGAACTTGGCCCCCGTGACATTACTGTCAACCTCATTCAGCCGGGATCAACCAACACGGAAATGAACCCGGCCGAGGGCGAGTTCGGAGATTTCCAGCGTGCTCTGATTCCGCTCGGCCGGTACGGCGAGCCGGAGGATGTCGCGGCTGCAGTGGCATTCCTCGCATCTGGTGCGGCCCGGCAAATCACCGGAACCATCCTGACAGTTGACGGCGGCACGCTAACCTAAGACATGCCGACGGATCCATGGCTTGTAACGTAGGAGGTCTCAGAGTGGAGGCTAGCCCGGTATCATCAACTACTAGCTTTCCACTCTCACTCCACGAGGTGGCTTTGGAGCATTGGATCGAATGGTGTGGTCGTACCGCGTCTAAGTCGCGCGTCTTTCAGGAACGGACTGGCCATCGGCTGGGGTACACCCTGCTCGGAATCGTGTTCGGTGAAACACTCCGATTGCAGTTCTCAACGTGGCCAGCCGTCTGTGACCGCACTCACAGGCCGGACATTTTGACTACACCCTCTGAAAGCGATTTGCGCTGAAACCCTTGCCTACCGGCCGCCCCACATATGGGTCAGAACCAATTTGCCATGGTGGAACATGAACTTGCACGGGGAGTGAAACGCATGTTGGGTGGGTTGCGGAGATAGCAACGTAGGGTTCCTCAAATGGCGGCTTCTGCGACACCCGGGTATCGATATCATCCTAACATCGATAATTTGGAGATCCCGACATGCCCGCAGTACTCGTCCACGGCGTACCAGATACCCACCGACTCTGGGACACCGTCCGCTCTTATCTTCAACGCAAGGATATCGTTACGATCGATCTCCCCGGCTTTGGCAATCGGTTGCCGCCAGACTTCAGGTCAACAAAGGAAGAGTATCTCGACTGGCTTATCCACCGGATCGCTGAGATCGGCGAACCCGTAGATCTGGTCGGTCATGACTGGGGCTGCCTGTTGACAGCCCGTCTCACCTCGATCCGACCGGATCTGGTGCGGACCTGGACCGGCATCAGCGGGCCAATTGATCCGGAATATCCCTGGCACAATCTCGCCAAGATCTGGCAGACCCCAGGTGAGGGCGAGCAATGGATGGAGGAGCTCGACCTCGGTGAATTTGCGGCGAAACTCGTCGAGGCCCAGATGCCGAAAGATGCGGCGGATGAATCGGTTCGGCATCTCGATGCCACCATGCGGGCGAGCATTCTCGCACTTTACCGTTCCGCAATCGAGGTCGGGGCGGAGTGGAAACCGGGTCTGAGTAGCATAACTGCGCCAGCGCTGGTGATCTGGGGCCTGGACGATCCGTTCCTGCCGCACCGCTTCGCTGACGAGCTCGGCAATGCCACACACGCACGCGCTGTCGTGAAGCTACGCGCCTCGCATTGGCCGATGATAGAGCGTCCGGCCGATGTCGCGCGCGAACTCGAGGCCCATTGGGCTCACGTTTAACTCCCTGCGCTTGCATCACGTGCGCTCAAACCCACGCAGCCGCAACGCACGGCAATGCTTGGTCACTAAGCACCCGAGCATTTGTCCGAAAACGAAACCATGGTGAAGCAGCACGGCGAGCATTGCCCGGGCTGCACCAGACAGGAGCACGCCTACATGACAAACTCAGCAAACACCCGGATTGGCGTCGGCATCATCGGCGCCAGTGCCGATCGAGGCTGGGGCGGAATTGCCCACGTCCCCGCGCTGCGGGCGCTCGATGCATTCCAGATCCGCGCCGTCAGCACGACCCGTATGGAGAGTGCGAACGCGACCGCCAGCCTCCTGGGCGCCGATCTTGCCTTTGACACACATCAGGCGTTAGTCCTGCGGCCGGAGGTCGACTTGGTGGTGGTTGCGGTCAAGGTGCCTGATCACAAGCAGATCGTTACCGACGCGCTCGCCGCGGGCAAGATGGTCTACTGCGAATGGCCGCTCGCGCGAAACCTATCGGAAGCCGAAGCGCTGGAGGGGGTTGCCCGTGAACGGCGGCTGCGCACGGTCATTGGGTTGCAGGGCGGCCTGCACCCGCCGATCCGCTATCTCCGCGACCTCGTCCGGCAGGGCGTGATCGGCATGCCGCTCAGCACGAGCGTTCGGGCGCATCTGAACGACGAAATGTGGGTTGGCCGATATGACCCGCCATTCGAATACATGGCCCGCGCAGAGAATGGCGCCACGCTTCAAAGCATCATGCTCGGCCACGCACTCCAACCGCTCGCGCACGTACTCGGCTCGTTCGAGAGCCTGTCCGCCGTCGCGGCAAATCAGCGCGGCGACGGCGTCCGCCTCTCGGATGGCACGTCCCTCCTGAAGGACGCGCCGGACGAGATCATCGTCGCCGGCGTTCTCGAAGGCGGGATCGTCACCTCGCTGCACTACAGTGCCGGGCAGTCCGCCGGCTTGGTGTGGGAGATCCAGGGCACGGAAGGCAGTCTGCTCGTGGAGACGGCGTCGGGCTACATCCACTTCGGCGATGTGACCATCACGTTGCGCCGCGGCAGCGAGCCAGTCCAGCAGCTACGGGTCCCAACCGCATATGCGGCTCCGGACCTGCAACTCGAGGCGCCCGCGGCGGGTGTCGCCCGCCTCTACGCCCAGCTCGCCACCGACCTCCGCGACGGAACCGCAGATGCGCCGGACTTCGCGGTCGCACTCGATCGTCACCGGGTGCTCGAGGCGATCACAAAGGCCAGTGAAACGGGTCATCGCCAACGTCTGTCCTATCCCGCCTAGTCAACACCAATCTCTGAAACCCTGTAGGGGCCTGACCATGGTCCTCAACCGCCAGCAGAGGGTTCTCGCTGAAGGCGCGACCGCATGCCGGTTTGTCCGGCCTGCAAAAGGGGCGTGACCGGAGGCGGAGGCCGCTTGCGGGCTCCTTGAGCGTCAGCGAACAGCAACCGGCCGGCATCAGACGGTTCGCCCGAACACTTCGCAATCTCCAACGGACATCCACAACGGAAACGAATCGGAGGCAGCGGTTCGAGTGAGAAGTGTCGCTGGACGAGACTGTGAACACCGCCGATAATCAGGCCATGAACTCAGAAGCAGCCAGTTCTCCAGCTACTTGCGAGGCTGATTTCCAGTCGGAACTCCCTTCACTAGGCCATCACGCATGCTTTCCAGCCATTAATCACGCGCCAGGGCCTCGATCGGATCTAGCTTTGCAGCGTTGCGGGCGGGAAGGAAGCCGAATACGATTCCGATCAGGGTGGAGCAGGCGAAGGCCACAATGATGGAGCCAGAAGAGAAGATCATTTTAAAGTCGGGGCTCAGCCAATTGAAAAGAGCGCTGATCCCGAGGGCGAGCATCACTCCCATAACGCCACCGACAAGGCAGACCAGAATGGCCTCGATCAGGAACTGGGAGAGGATATCGCTGCGGCGAGCGCCAACGGCCACACGAACCCCGATCTCCTTGGTGCGCTCTGTCACGGACACCAGCATGATATTCATTACGCCGATACCGCCGACAATCAGCGAGATCACGGCGACGGACGAAATCAGCAAGGTCAGGGTCTGCGTGGTGGCCTCGATCGTCTCGCGAATGGTCGCCGAGTTGGTGAGGAAGAAGTCCTTCGCGCCATGCCGACGCTCGATGAGGCGCGAAACTGCGGCCTCGACATTGCCTGGATCGACATCGTCGCTGATACGGACGGTTATGCCGTCGACGTTCGGACGACCCAGCATGCGGCCCATGACGGTCGTGTAAGGCGCATAAACGGTCAACGTATCGACCGCCGGGCCGAAGGAGTTTTCCCGTTTCGTCACCCCCACCACCCTTGCCGGCATCGTGCCCAGAAGGATGACCTGTCCCACCGGATCAACGCGGTCTGGAAACAGGTCCCGCGCGGCGTTGGCATCGATCACCACATTCTGGCTGTAAGCGGTGACGTCCTGGGCGTCGAACAGTTGTCCATTCGCCAACTCAAGGCCCCGCACACGAAAGAAGTCCGCGCCAACTCCGGTGACTGACGCATTGACGGCCACGGCGGCGCGCTTGACGGTTACGCTAGTTGAGACGGTTGGCGTCACGCTGTCGACATAAGGCTGGTTCATCAGTGCTTCGGCGTCGGCGGGAACCAGGGTCCGGATTTTGCCCGCTTCCAGATCGCCAATGCCTTTCCCGGCCCGCACCTCGATCGTGTTGGTGCCGAGCGAACTGATACTGCTCAGGATTTGCTGCTGCGAGCCGGCTCCCAGTGCCGAGATAGCCGCCACCGAGGCGATACCGATTATGATGCCGAGCATGGTCAGAAGGGAGCGGATTTTGTGCGCCCATATTGCTGCACCCGCCATACGAAAGGCCTCAGTCATCCGGTCAATTGCACCACGCCAGCCAGCGCCCGGTGCGTGTTCGCGGACGGGACGGGCCGTCGTGGACTTGGATACATTTCGCTCGTCGGAAATGATAACGCCGTCGCTGATCTCTACAACCCGATCCGCGTGTTCGGCGATCTTCTTGTCGTGAGTGACGAGGATGATGGTGTGTCCTTCGGCGTGAAGCTCGCGCAGGATCTTCATGACTTCGGCGCCACTATGCGTATCCAGCGCTCCGGTCGGTTCGTCGGCCAGAATTATCTCGCCGCCATTCATCAGGGCGCGGGCGATCGACACCCGCTGCTGCTGGCCGCCCGAAAGCTTGCCCGGAATATTGCCCGTCCGCTCGGCGAGGCCCAGCCGGGTCAACAAGGAGAGCGCTCGCTTGTGCCGGTCGGATCGGCTGCGTCCGGCATAGATGGCCGGTACCTCGACGTTGCTGGCCGCGCTGAGATCGCCAAGCAGATGATAACGCTGGAAGATGAAACCAAAACGCTCACGGCGTAGCGCGGCCAGTTCGTCCACGGACATCTTCGAGGTCTCGCGTCCTTCGATCCAGTAGCTGCCGTCCGTCGGACGATCGAGGCAGCCAAGGATGTTCATCAGCGTCGACTTGCCGGAGCCAGAAGCACCGATGATGGCCATCATCTCGCCGGCCTCGATGTCGAGGTCGACGTCTTTCAGTACCCGCACCATCTCGTCGCCTGCGGGGAAAGCGCGGGATACCCCACGTACGCGGATCAGTGGTTCCGTCATAGCGCGCCCTACCGCTTCGCTGCGGCCAGTTGAGCCTGACCATCCGTGCGTTTATCCGTGGATGCTCCCAGGACGATGGTCTCGCCCGCCTGAAGACCACTAAGGATCTGGATGTCCGCGCCGTTGTCGATACCGACCTGTACCTGCCGGATCTGGACCTCGCCCACCGCGTCCAATATGCGGACACGCGCCGTATCGCCTGCCCGGGGCGCCCCTTCCACTGCGCTAAGCGGAACCAGCACGGCGCCGCTGACGCGGCTCAAGACGATGGACACCTGCGCCGTCATCGAAGGCCTCAGGACCCCGTCCGTGTTCGGCACGTCGATCAGCCCGGTGTAATAGACAGCCCCGTTGGTTGAGCCAACTCCGCTCGCGGCCGCGTTGCCCTCGTTGGCGATGGAGGCTGGGGCCGGTTCGACTTGCCGCAACTCTCCATCGAAACGGCGCTTCGGATCGCCAAGAATGCTGAACCAGACTGGCAAGCCACGGCTTACACGCACGACGTCAGCCTCGGAGATGTCTGCGCGCACCGTCATTGTGTCCAATCGCGCGATCATGACGATGGTCGGCGCGGTCTGCAGCGCATTCACGGTTTGACCCTCGTCAGTGACGATCGCCACCACGGTGCCGGCAATCGGGGCGGTGATACGGGTATAGCCCAGCTCTACACCCGCGGATTCGAGCGCGACCTGCGCTTGGGTGATCTGAGCCTCGAGTGCTTGGACCTCCGCCCGCGCATTGTCTCGCGTGGCGACCGCGGCGTCATACTGGGCACGCGGCGTCGAGCCAACTGCCAGCAGGTCACGCTCGCGTTCGAAATCCTTCTCGGCTTTCACCAGACCGGCCCTACGCGCGGCGTGAACGGCGCGGATGTTGGCCAAAGCCGCCTCGCGGTCCCTCAAGGTGTTGCGCCGTGTCTGGGAATCGATCTCGGCCACCAATTGGCCAGCCTCGACGATGTCACCGATCTTGACAGCCAGATGCTCAATACGACCCGAGGCCTGGGCGCCGACACGCACCAGCTCGAGCGGTTCGAGGACCCCTGTCGCCAACACGACCTCTTCAATGTCACCCGTTCTCGCCTGTGTGGTCACCAGTTCAGGCTTCGCTGGTGGACGCATAAACACGAGCCAGACAACCAGTAGTCCGACAAGGGTCACTGCCGCCACGATCAGACGCTTGCGGGTAATGTGTCGTGTCATCAGGTCTTGGTCCACGCTATTCAAATCTGCCGGCTTTCTCTGTCACGAGAGTTACCGCAAAATTACGTGTAGCTGTCGTCGCGCCTGGCCCAGTAGGCACGCGCTGGAAAATCAACCGATCGACAAGAGTGCTTGCAATGTGGATGACGTGCCAGAGATTGCCCGTCAGACGTCGGGCAATCGCGGCCGTGCCCAGCCAACATCGACGGATGAAGACGGCCCTATCGCTGCTGAAGAACGCGCCTCTCGCGCCAGCGCACGATAAAGGTGCTGCCCTTGCCTGGCGCGGAAGAAAGCTCGACGTAACCGCCATGGCGGGTCACGATCTCGTTGACCATACTGAGCCCCAGTCCCGCACCTGAGCCGTGAGGGTTGACCCGGAAGAAAGGCTCGAATATGCGCGAATGCTTATCGCTGGCAATTCCAAAACCCTGATCGGCGACGGTCACGCTGCCGTCAGCCTCAATACCGACCGATATCTGTCCTCTTCCACCTCCGTACTGGACTGCGTTCCGGACCAGATTGACGAACGCCCGCTCCAAAGCTTCGGCATCACCAGGGACGAACACGTCGTCCGCGTCGCTGTCGAACGAAATCTCGTAGCCTTCGGCGATCGCCAAGGGAGCAAGGTCGGCGACGACCTTCGACACAACGCTGTTGAGATCGACAGGTGCATTCTGCTGGGGCTTCTGCCGGTACTTCTCGGTGTCGAGAAGCTGGTTTGCGATCGCTGTCAGTCGCTTGATGGCCGTCTGCAGGTGGGTCTTGTCAGAACTTGGTGAAAGAGTATCTATCCTCACCTGCAGGACAGCGATCGGCGTTCGAAGTTCATGCGCCGCGTTGACGAAGAAGCGCTCCGTCGCCTCAAAGCCACTATCAAGACGGCGCAACGCCCTGTTGATATCGCGCACCAGGCGAAGCACCTCATTGGGCAAGCCACGCTCTTCCACCAAGGCGCCCCGTGTGTCGAGATCAATCCTGTCAAGACGCGTCGTCAGATCGCTGAAAGACCGCAAAGCCCAGCGTGTGACAAACGGGACGCCAATCAGGGAAATGGCGACGAGGATCAGCGCCGGCACGCCGACTGCAAGGTTCCCCAACAGCACAGTCACACCATATTGGGACATCGAAACGCCGCCAGCAAAAATTGTTGCCTCCCCGGCAGGGGTGTCGAAGCGCTGCATGCGGGCGACACTCAACGGATCATTCAGATCGCCATGGAGCTCGAGACTCTTGAACGTCCGCAAGAATGGCATGTTGTCGGCAATTTTCCGGGGAGGCGCGCCGTGTGCGAAAACAATATCTTTGCCCAGATCTGCTACGAACCACAGGTCAGGAGCGTCCTCCATAATCTCCTGAAGCTTGGCCGTCGGCGCCAGATGGGTCCGGCCATTCGGCTCAAGACGGACCGAGTTTGCGATTTCCTGAGACAGCCAGATGGATGTGATAGCGACATCAGGCTTGAGGCCGGAAAGGAGATAAAAAACCAGGCCCAGCGAGGTGATAACCGCGCAGAGCTGCAGGACAATAAAACCAAAAGTGAAACGCCAGCGAAGGGATGATCCGGCCGCCTTATTTGTGCTCATGATGATAGTAGCCTATTCCACGAATGTCTTTGATAGCAATCTCGGCCTCCGCTTCGCCAACTTTCGGCGCAGGCGGGACATTTTGAGTTCCAGTAAGTTCGACTGGATCTCGTCGTCAACGGAATAGACCTGACCCTCAAGGGACGAGCGCAACACGGTACGACCACAGTTTCGCAAAAAGTTTCGATGGAGAGCAGCTCCCCATAGTTGAGCGCACGCCAAACAAAATTGACATGGATAGAGCATGAGACGCGATCATTTCTGACGTTTCCCGCCGAAATTAAGGATGGCCCGGCCGCCCTTCCGATTCAAAGCTGCAAGGGCGTCCGTCAATCGTTGCTACGCACTAACGCGGAAAACGTATGGCCGCCGAAAATTACGTGAAAGTTACGCGGAATTGTCGGCCGTGACGCCGACCCATGAAGCTAGCGAGCCGGCCGAGTTGGCCGCGCGGTTGTCCATCAGCAACGGTGTTTCGAGAAGGAGGGAAGCGCCGTGCAGATCCATGTGCATGTCGGCCTCACACTTGACGAGCCGGTCTAGTTTGCATCGTCATCCAGTATCATTATGGTTGATATGCAATGGGGGCGGATGTAAAGGCGGGACATTGCCGATCTGATTGTCAGCGCTTCATCGATATTGGCTTGGAAAGACAATGTCCTGATCTATCAAGACATTGAATTTGTAGCCGGGCCGGATCTGTAACGTCGGTTGCACGTCCATATTCCGCTGGATTGTCCGGTCGGCCACTCGCCCAAAGGTCTCAGCGAAATTCCGCCTCGCAGCGTCGGAGGCCGTATCCTGGGTGGCAAGCGTCGAGCTCTGGGGCACCGCCATGTCGATGCCCGTCCCGATCAACGCGATCATGACGGCCGAGCCGAAGGTTTTGAGATAGTGGTTGTTCACCTTGTCATTGAAGCCACCGTACCCTTCAGCATCCGTGCCGGCCATGCCGCCGATTTGCAATGTCGACCCGTTTGGGAAGATGATGTCTGACCAGACGACGAGCACGCGGCTCTGGCCGAACGACACCTTGCTATCGTAACGGCCGAACAGTTTCGTGCCCTGGGGGATCAGCAGGCGATGGCCTGTTGCGCTGTCATAGACATTCTGGCTGACTTGGGCAGTGATACGCCCTGGCAGGTCGGAGTTGATGCCGGTGATCAATGTCGCCGGAATAACGGAGCCGCGTTTCAGTTCGTATAGGGACTGCTGGGGTACGACACGATTCGGCAGGTATCCGAGATCCTTGAGATCGGCATTGAAGAAGTCTTCCTTGGAGCTCTGTCCGTTGGGATCGACGTTCTGTCCGCCCAGACCGGCGCGCAAGGCCGCGGCGTAAAGATCGGACGCGTTTCCGTTCGTGGCAGCTGGGGTCGTCATCCGGGCCGCGGCGGTATCATCTTTTTCCGACCGTGTATCCAGCTTGCCGCGATCGATGGCAAGCGGCGCGTCATAGGCGGAGTCCCGCGCCTGTATCCGGGCCATCCGCTGGCGTTGCTGCTCGCGCAGAACCTGCTCCTGTTGCTCACGGGCGAGCCGCGCCCGCCAAATCTCTTCGGGCTCTAGTTCCGATCCGCGCCGTTGCTCCTCTATTTGTTCGGGCTGCGTGAACGGATTGGCCACCTTCTCTTCGGCCTGCTTCGTATCGACTGGCGTCGGCTGGAACGTCGTCTGCTGCTGCGGCTCGCCAATGATACCGTCGGTGACGCCCCGCTTGATCTGGTCGGCATAGGTTGACGCCGGATTGCCCGAACTGGTGTCCGGACCGTTATCCTTGCCGAAGTAAAGCCCGCGCGAGGCGAGCCCAAAGAAGATTATGCCAAGAAAGGCGACGAGCAGCACGATCACGACGATGACCGGCAGACGGTTCACCCGCTTGATGCCGGACGTGGCCTGACTGTTCGCGGCACCACCAAGCTTGAGAGACTGCACCATGATGTCTCCCCCTCACCCGCGCCGCATGAGCGAAAGGGCGCTTGCCGGTGTCGCACCCGATGTCGTCACTGTGTAGGCCCGGCCGAGTTCGATGCTGCTCGTCGAAAGGCGCGCGAGCACCTGGCCTTCGTAAGGCACGATGACGTAGGCGAGCGGAACGATCGCCGCACCGCCATCCGTCTTCTGATCGGTGACAACGGCATAGCCCCATCCCTTCAGGGCTGCTTGAAGCGCCTGTCCGAATGGAGAACCATCCTGTTTGAGCGCAACGGTTGCCTTCCCCTGTCCGATCTGTTCGGCAAGACGGCTGACCATATCTCCCGCAATGGCACCCGCCGCGGGTCCGGAGATTTCTGGAGGTGCCGCGCTGGAGGCGAGGACGTCGGCGTCCATCGACTGGCATCCGGAAACGAGGATGGCGAGGGCAGTCGTTGCGGCGAAGCACCGGATCGGGCCCAGACGGTTTCCTGTGCGACGGAGGAGCTTCAACATCACCGCCCTCCCCTGCTGATCTTCACCTTCTGCTGTTTCCAGCCGACGCCTGAGACAAGGACAGCACGATCAATATTGTAATCGACCACCATTATGTTGTTCTTCATGCGATAGTTGACGATGCGGTTCTGTCCGCCGGAGACGACGAATAGAACCGGGGCATCCTGACCGGAGATTGATCGCGGAAACTGGATGTAGGTTTTTTGCCCATCCGAATAGACCCGCGTCGGCCGCCAGCCAGCGCTGCCCGAGACGGAATAGGCAAAGCTCAATTGCTCGGCCGGAACGCCGGCGCCGGGAACCATGCTGGCTTCCAGCCGCGCGTTGACGTCTGCAAGCTTTGCCGAGACGTCCTCCGGATATTCGAAACCGACGCGCGCCATATACTGCGTGGCATGTGATTTCAGCTGGATGTGATAGGTCCGGCGGGAAGTGGTCACGACCATCGACGTGACCAGACCCGGTTCCGACGGCTTGACGATCAGGTGGATCGCCTGCCCACCGGCCGCACCAGATGTCGCAGGCTCCACCTTCCAGCGCACAGTGTCGCCGACGAGCACATCGCGAACGACCTCGCCACCCTGAAGCTCGATGTCGCAGACCTGCAGTGGCGAGCAGACGACTGAGGGCTGCACTTCGCCATAGAGGAAAATGACCTTTCCATCCGCTCCTTTCGTCACGAGGCCGAGGCTTCCGCGCCATTGTGTCGAAATCCCCATGCCTTTCGCCTCATTGGCGGTGACACCATCGGCGGCGAGCGAAGCAGACGGGAGAAGGGTTAAAGAGACAGCAACGGCGATAGCAATGATGCTGGCGCTCATCGTGACCCGCGATAGTTCGTGCGTTCTGTTCATGTTCGGGGCCATGCCTTTCAAAGCTGTGCAGTCCAGTCGAAGTCCCGGAGATAGAGACCGATGGGATTGAGGCGGATGACGCCCTCGTCCTGGGGCGGCGTCAAAGTCACGGTGGCGATCCCGCGGAAGCGGCGGGTGGCGGTCTCCTTGCCGCGGCGATCCCGCTCAAACTCGGTCCAGTCGATCTGGTAGCTCTGGTTTGATAGAGCGACGATGTTGTTGACCTCGATCGCCACCGTTGCGGTCTTCGCCTTCTCGAAGGGCGAATTCGAGCGAAACCAGGTGTTGACCTTTTCTGTGGCGGGATCAGAAGTGCGCAGCAGTCCGTAGGTGCGGTCGATATATTGCTTCTGCACAACCGCGTCGGGCGTCACTGAGCGGAAGTTCGACACGAAACTGCCGAGTGTCGCGCGCACCACACGCGGATCGGCATACTCGATCTGCTGCGGGAACCCGGCATTGACTGATGTGCCGAGCTTGTCGACTTCGACGATGTAAGGGATCAGCTTGACCTGCGTGCTCTGGTAGAGCGCGTAACCAAATCCGATAACGGCCATGGTCATTCCGGCTATACCGACGACGCGCCAAGCGGCGGCCGCTTTTACGTACGAGCCATAACGCTCGTTCCATTCGTTGCGAGCAGCAACATAGGGATTATCGGGAATATTCTGTCCGGCCATTCTGTAGCGTTCCGTCACTTACTGTCGTTGATCGGCGGTGGTGGAGGCGGTGTGCCTGGCCGGCCGGATGGTTGATCGAGTTTGGCGTTGGCAAGGCCGAGCATCGATCCGGCATAGGCGCCGGGCGAACCAATCGCCTTTTCCTTTGCTGCCGAGCCGACGGCACCAGCGGCTCCGCCAATCCCGGCCTGCATGCCGCGCAGGGCCGCACTGGCAAGAGACGCGCCCCCTGCCCTTGCGGCACTGGCGGCCCCGAATCCTCTGTTGGCAGCACCGATCGTCAGGAAGCCGGCGCCGAGTGCCGCGGATGCCGCTTGCCCGCCGTGACGAATGGCCTCCATGCCGCCGCCGACCGATGCGCCCTGGACCACGCCCTGCAGGATCGGCGGCACATACATGGCGATGACGAAGACAACGACCGAGATTCCGGCGATCGCTAGCGTGGTGATGAACTGTTCCGATGTCGCGGTTGGTACCTCTGCCAGACCGAGAAGGATGTCCGAGCCGATCTTGGCGATCATCACCAGCGCCATTAGCTTCATGCCGACGGAGAAGGCGTAGACTAGGTACTTGATCGCGAAATCCTTGGTATGGGAAGAGCCGCCGAGCCCAAGCATGATCATGCCGGCGAGCAAGCCGACATACATCTCGACCATGACGGCCACGAAGATCGCAGCGACGAGGCTGAACGACACCACGACCACGACCATGGCGAAGACGGCAGCGATCGCCAACGCGTTATCCTCCCAGAGACCGAACTTCGCCTGTTCTGACATCTTCGTCGCGACACGAATGCCGGCATCGAAGATGTTGGCGGGAGATGCCGAGCCGCCACCGGCGCCGATCTGATAGAGACTGTCGACCACGGCCTTGGCGAACTCCGGCCCCCTGTCGAGGATAAAGGCGAACAGGCCGATAAACATGATGCGCTTGACGAGTTCAGCAAACCAACTGTCGAGCGAGGCGGCGTTGATTGCCAGCCAGACCGCAGCGATCCCGACCTCGATGCCGGCTAGGATCCAAAATAACGAGCGGGCGGCATTCATCACCGTGGTCTCCCAGCCCTTGGCGGCGGTGACGACGGAATTTTCGAGTGTGGTCAGGACCTGGCCCTGTTGTGCCAACGCCGGCGTGGTCGCCAACAAGACGACTGCGGTCGCGATGAACATCCGTTCAAGCGTGCGGGAAGACGGGGCAACTACCATCGCGGCTTCATCTCCTGGCCTCCGCGAATGTCGCGGTTGGCGTCTCCACCGAAGAACTCTTCACGATGTCGGCGCCGGTCTTCATCGGAAGGAGAGCCTGTCGCGATGGCGCCAGATCCCAAAACTGACTCCGGTCGAAACAAGCTCGAGGTTATGGCGCTTGCACCCGCCGCGGAGACGACCGCTACAAGGGCGATAATGACGATTAGACGGGGACTCACCAGCGTGGCTCCATCGTTTGGCCGCCCCTGATATCGCGCTCGGTCCCACTGAAAAATTGTTCGCGCCGCGCTTGCGCCAGATCCTTTTGCGCCTGTTCGGACTGGTACCAGGTCCCCATCATCGTCATTTGCTGGGAGACCAGACCCCGCAGTTTCTGCATCTGCGCGACCTGCTGCGCGGCGATCTCGTGCCCGACCTGCAGCGCCTTCATCTGGCCGTCGGACGATTCCGACATTGACCTGAGCTGCGACATGGTGCTCTCCTCGCTGGAGAACTGATCGGCCGTGAGGTTGGCGGCCTTCAGGGTGCCGGCAATCGTGTCGCGATTGGTGTCGGACCAGTTTTGGTACGTGGTCGAGAAGCTCGCTCCATCCGGCAGGTTGCTCTTCATATCGGCAAAGCTTTGGAAGCGCTGCTTGAGCAAATCATCGACATTGCCCATGGAGAAGGCGACGCCCTGGCCCTGGTTGACGACATTCTGGAGATTCTTCAGGTCGTCTTCGACCTGGCCCCAGATATGGTTCGGAAGCTGCGCCGTGTTCTGCAGCATGTTGTTGTAGATGTTGAGCTGGTTCTGGATCTGTTCAGCGAGCTGCGAGATCTGAGTGATCTGGTTGTTCACCTGCTCGGCGGACTTGCCGACAAGGCTGATCAGTTCGGCATTATTGGCAAGCTGCGTCCATTCGGTTGCTTGCCCCGTGACACCCCCGGCTTGCGCAGGAAGAGAAAGAGCAGACGAGAGCACGAGAGCCGCACCAACCGCGGCGCGCGATGTCCTAGTGGATGGGAATGAGCGTGTCGGCATGGGCGATCCCCCTTTGCTGGAGCCAATGGAGAGGCCAGCTGGCCCCATGTTCAAGATGCAGAGCGCGGATGCGCTTGAGGTCTTCCTTTCCGGACGCTCCGACAAAAGAGAGCGCCACCGGCCCAAGCGCCATGTCGAACAGTCGGCGCCCCTCGGGCGAGACGACGTAGTAGTCACGCTTCGGGATCGCGGTCGCGACGATCTCGATCTGCCGCTCGTTGAAGCCGATGCGCTCGTAGAATTCGCGCGTGCCCGGCTCCCGCGCGGCGCCATTCGGCAGGCAGATCTTGGTCGGGCAGGATTCCTTCAGCACATCGATGATGCCGGACCGCTCGGCATCAGAGATCGACTGTGTGGCCAGCACCACAGCGCAATTGGCCTTGCGCAGTACCTTCAGCCATTCCCTGATCTTGTCGCGGAACACCGGGTGGCCGAGCATCAGCCAGGCCTCGTCAAGAATAATCAGGCTGGGCGCACCGGTCAGGCGCTTTTCGATGCGTCGGAAGAGATAGGTCAGAACGGGCACAAGGTTGCGCTCGCCCATATTCATCAGCTCCTCGATCTCGAAGCACTGGAAGGCGCCGAGCGCCAGCCCGTCTGCTTCAGCGTCGAGCAGCTGACCCATAGGCCCATCGACGGTGTAGTGATGCAGAGCGTCCTTGATCTCCCGCATCTGGACACCCGAGACGAAGTCCGAGAGCGAGCGGCCGCGGGACTCGGCCATCAGGCCGACCTGCCGTGAAATGGCATTGCGGTAGTCCGGAGTGATCGTCACGCCCTGCAGTGCCACCAGCATCTCGATCCACTCGGAGGCGAAAGCACGATCGCCATCGGTCGAGAGCTCGGCTAGCGGGCAGAACGAAAGTGCCCTCCCCTCCCCTGCTTCCTGAGCATCGCCACCGATCTGATAATGATCGCCGCCTAGCCCCAGCGTCAGCGGAAGCATCGAGCCACCCTTGTCGAAGGCGAAGATCTGCGCACCCGCGTAGCGTCGGAACTGGGCTGCGATCAGTGAGAGCAGCGTTGATTTGCCGGAGCCGGTCGGGCCGAAGATCAGCGTGTGGCCGACATCGTCGACATGCAGGTTCAGCCTGAACGGCGTCGATCCGCTGGCAACCTGCATCAGCGGGGGCGCTCCGACCGGATAGAATGGGCAGGGTGCTATCGGGCTTCCGGACCAGATCGAATTGAGCGGGATGAGGTCGGCGAGATTGCGCGTGTTGATCAGCGGTTCGCGGATATTGGCATAGGACACGCCCGGCAGGCTGCCGAGAAAGGCATCGGTCGCGTTTATTGTCTCGATCCGTGCGCCAAAACCTTCCGCCTGGATCAGCCGGCGGACCGCCTCACACTTTTCTTGAAGACGGATTTGATCCTCATCGAAGAGGATGATGACCGGCGTATAGTAGCCATACGCCACGAGCTGCGACGACGCCTCTGCGATCGCGTCCTCGGTCTCGGCCACCATGAGCATGGCATCCTGGTCGAGCGACCGCGACTGCGTCTGAAACAGTTGGTCGAAGAAGGGCCGCACCTTTTGTTGCCATTTCTTGCGTGTGCGCTCGAGCCTTGCGCGGGCTTCCTCGGCGTCAAGGAATAGGAAGCGGGACGACCAGCGATACGTCAGCGGCATTAGGTCGAGACTGTTGAGGATTCCCGGCCAGCTTTCCGCGGGCAGGCCATCGATCGCTACCACACCGAGAAACCGGTTCTCGACCAGTGGCGTCAGACCGTGCTGCAACTCCGCCGTGACCAGCCAGTCGAGGTACATGGGGATCTCTGGGAGACGCACCGGGTGGTTCTCGCCGGTGATGCAGAAGCGGATGAACTGGAAGAGCTCGTCGTAGCGGGCGACGCGATGACCGCCGCGCTCTGGCGTTTCGCGAGTCATCATCCGTCTGATCGATACGACGTTGGCGAGATATTGCTCGACCTCGCGGATCGACGTCAGAAAACTTGTCCGCGCCTTGTCGGCATAGGTGGCGGATCGGCTGCCGACGTCGGAATAGACATAGCGCGTCAGTCCGGACCGCCGCGGTTCCGGTGGGCGCCAGGTCAGTATCAGGGCATGACGGCTTTCGTAATGCCCCCTCTCCTTCTGGAAATGCGCCCGCCGTTCCGCATCGATGGCGCGGGTGACCGGATCGGGGAAATGGCTGGCTTCCTCCGTTGGATAATCCCCCGTCGGCACCCTGACAGCCTCAACCTGGATCATCCAGCCCGAGCCGAGGCGCGACAGGATGGCATTGATCTGGCGTGAAACCTCGTTGCGCTCGACGTCGGTCGAACTTTCGCTGTCCGGTCCGGCAAAATACCAGCCGGCCATCAGCGAGCCGTCCTTCAGGAGAATGACGCCATTGTCGACCAGCCCGGCATAGGGAACGAGATCGGCAAAGGACGGTCCGGAATGGCGGAAGGATTTGAGAGCAACCATGCCGTAGGCCCTCAATACCTGCGCCACGGCGACGACGTCGCGCGGTAGAAGGTCTTGTAGGAGATATGCCGGATATAGACCCTTCGCATCAGCGGATCAGCCTTGGCCATCGCTCGAAGGGCTGCGACCGTTACCACCCAGATTGCGATGCCGAACAGCGCCGCATACCAGGTCAGGACGACGAAGATCAGGATGACGGCGGCGAGCGCCGTCACAAGCACAAGCTCGCGATCGGCGCCCATCAACAGGCTTGGGCGCGACAGCGCCCGATGCACGCGCGACCGTATGAGGTTGGAGCCGGCTTCAGCCACGAGTCCCCTCCCCTGCCACAGACATCATCGGCACTTGGAGAGAGATGACAGGAGCAACACCGGCCTCGGCATGATGCTCGCCGATCGACGCGCCGGTTGCGCCAAACAGGGCGACGATCTGGGTGGCGCCGAGCAGAACGCCGCCGACCAGGGCCACGTAGCAAAGGCGCCGGGCAAAATCATTGAGTTCGCCGCCGAAGATCAGCATGGCGCCGGCGATCGCAACCGCAGCCAGCGCAATGAAGCCAGCAACGGGACCGGTGATCGACTGCTGGATCTGCTGCAGTGGCGATTCCCACGGAAGGCCACCGCCACCTGAGCCCGCGAATGCGGGCTCCGAAAGGCTGAAGGAGACGGCAGCAAACACGCTCCATGCGAGAATGGAATAGGTCTTACGCGACATGGCTGTCCTCGTCGATCTGAGCATAGTGTTCTGTCTGGTAGTGGCTGTTGCGGTATCCCTCGATGTGGATCACCTCGCGGACCCGCCTCCCCTTTCCCGTCCGCTCTATGGAGACGACGAGATCGACCGCCTCACCGATCACCTCCTGCATGGGCTGCTGGCTGGCTTCCGCCGTCAGTTGCTCGAGCCGACGAAGCGCCGACATGGCGGTGTTGGAATGGATGGTGGTGACCCCGCCGGGATGGCCAGTGTTCCAGGCCTTCAGAAGGGTGAGCGCTGCTCCGTCGCGGACCTCACCGACGATGATACGATCAGGCCTGAGGCGCATCGTGCTCTTCAGGAGGCGGGCCATATCGATCGTATCGCTGGTATGCAGGCCCACTGCGTTTTCGGCTGCGCACTGGATTTCGGCGGTATCCTCGAGGATGACCATGCGATCGTCGGGTGCGCTCAAGACGATCTCGGCGATGATTGCGTTAGCGAGCGTGGTTTTTCCGGAGCCAGTGCCCCCGGAAATGACGATGTTCATGCGAGCGTCAATCGCGCTACGAATGGCAGACGCTTGCGCCTCCGTCATCACCTTCGAGGACACGTAATCACTGAGCGGTATGAGACGCGAGGCGCGGCGTCGGATCGTGAAGGCGGGTCCGGATACGATTGGCGGAAGCAGACCCTCGAAGCGATGGCCACCGATCGGCAGTTCGCCGGAGATGATCGGGCGCTCGTCATCTGCCTCCGACTGCAGTGCGTGGGCCACACTGCCGATCACGACTTCCGCAGCCGCTGGCGCCATGACCCCGGCTTCGGCTACACCGTGACCGAGGCGTTCAATGAACAGTCGGCCGTCAGGGTTGAGCATGATCTCGACGACTGTCGCATCGTCGAGCGCTACGCAGAGCTGGTCGCCAAGTGCGTCCTGGAGTTTGCGGACAAGTCTTGTGTGGGAGCGAAGCTGGGTCACGCTGCGCTCCTCTCCGAATGATCTTCAGTACGAGAGAGAGCGGACCGATAGCTCGATGGACGAACCTGTTCGAAGCTCTCCTGATCCGCTGGAAGTGTGCCGGCAATGGCGACAGTGTTGCCAATTGCCACCGGTTCACCCAACCGCGCCATTGGCCAGCCTGCCCGGTTCAGGATGCGCTCGAAGCGAAGATCGGTGGCGGTAACGATCCTGTCGTAGCCATTCGCCATCGACCATTCGATGATCCCAGCGAACAGGGCGAGGGTTGCCAGGTGGAGCTGACCCCCTCCCCTACCTGCGGGCAAAGTCGTATCAACGCAGAAGCGCGAACTCTCGATCATCGCGGCGTTTGCATTGAGCGAACCATCCCTCAAGAGTTGCGGAAATGTCAGCTCCAGCATGGTCGGGCCCACTGCGGGAAGGAGGCGCGCGCATCCGACCACCTTGTTGCTGGAGGTGGCGAGGATGTAGGTTGGATTAAGTTCGTCGTACTGATCCCGCTCGCCACCATCCATGACGGTGACGTCCCATTCGAGCCGCCCGCCAAATACGTCGGCGCGCAGCCTGTACATCTGCTTGAGAAGAGTCTGATGCTCGACATATCGGTCGGGCGAGATGGTGAGAACCTGCATCCTTATCTCCGCGTGAACTTCGTCAGCGGGAAGAAGATCATCTCAATCAAAGGTTGGCGATCTGCAGATCTGCAGGCGGCGGTTCTGGTGAGTCGGGGGTAGCCGAGTTGTGAATCAAACTACGGCGGGGTGTGCGAAATGCGCTGGTTCCTGCAGATCTGCAGTTTCCACCGACTATACGCCACCACTGGAATCTGACTAACTAGCGGAAAGATATCGCAGATTCAGCGAGCGGACTGGATTCCCGCAAAATCCGTTAACTTGTTGTTAACCTTAAATGTCTTGCGGCGCGATGGGAATCGGGAGATAGTTTCGCAAATGATGGCCTTCAAGCCATTTTTTCGAAAGTGACGACCTCCGGGAAATAGATCGCAAAATGAGCAATTCGCTGCCGAACAGATTTGATATCGAGATCGCCCAGCAGGGGTCGAAGATCTCAAGCGCGTTGCATATGTTGCGCAGCCAGCAGTACCCGCCTGATGCTCGCAAGGGCCTCCGCAAGTTTCAACTTGCGGAAGTTGCGGACTTTATCGGCGTGACCCAGACTCACCTCAGACAACTCCATTCTGACGGAAAAGGGCCAGAGATCGAGTCGGCCGGTGGACGCCGTTACTACACGGCGGACCAGATGCTTGAGCTTCGCGATTATTTAGAGGCGAACAAGAAGTCCGACAAGAGGTACTATGTCCCAAGGAGGCGCGAAGGCGAACCGATGCAAATAGTCTCGGTCGTAAACTTCAAGGGCGGAAGCGGGAAGACTACCACCGCCGCGCACCTTGCGCAGTATCTCGCTCTCACCGGCCATCGCGTTTTGGCGGTCGACCTTGACCCGCAGGCATCCCTGACGTCCCTTTTCGGGATCCAGCCGGAGCTTGATGAGACAGCCTCTCTCTATGAGGCTCTTCGATTTGACGACGAGCGCAAGCCGATCGCCGATGTCATCCAGGCGACTAACATTCCGGGACTCGACGTCGTGCCAGCGAACCTGGTTCTTCAGGAATACGAATACGATGTGCCGCTCGCAATCTCTTCCAAGAAGGGTGAGGACGGCCGACTGTTCTACATGCGGATCGCCAGTGCTTTGAAGCAGGTTGATGACAAATATGACATGGTCGTCATCGATTGCCCTCCTCAGCTCGGTTACCTGACGATTACCGCACTCATGGCATCAACCGGGATCCTCATTACCATTCACCCTCAGATGCTGGACATCATGTCGATGAGCCAGTTTTTGATGATGCTCGGAGGGATTATGGGACCGGTCGCCGAGGCAGGCGCCGAAATGCGTGTTCAATGGTTCCGCTACCTCATCACACGATTTGAACCCACGGACATCCCGCAGGCTCAGATGGTCGGGTTCATGCAGTCAATGTTTGCACAGCAAATGCTGAGAAACCACGTGCTTAAGTCGACCGCGATTTCCGATGCGTCGATCAAGAAGCAGACTTTGTATGAAGTCGAGCGGGGTGAATTTGTCCGGGCGACCTACGACCGGGCCATGGAGAGCCTGAATTCGGCCAATGCGGAGATCGTTGAGCTCATCCACGGTGCCTGGGGGCGAAAATGAGACACTTGTCAGCCGTTTTTTTCGGTTTTTTACCACGTAAGTTCAACGGCTTATTGGCGGTGACACTAGATCCGGAGGGCATTCATGTCTCGTGAAAATCCTTTCGCCAAGCTGGATATGGCGTCGATCGCGGCAAACCAGACGCCGACCAAGCCCGGCTACGGCATGACGGGGGCCGCCAAGACGGTGGTCCGCTCCATCGAGGACATGGCCGAGAACACCAAGAAGCTTATGGAAGGCGAGGTTATCGTCGATCTTGATCCGCGACTGATCGATGTCTCCTTCGTGGCCGACCGCCTTTCGGACGACGGCCAGGAATTCCAGGAGTTGCTCCAGGCGATCAAGGAAGCAGGACAGACGACGCCTATCCTTGTTCGCCCGAGTTCGACAGACGCCAAGCGATACATGGTCGTGTTCGGGCATCGTCGCCTCAGGGTAGCTCGTGAGCTTGGAGTTCCGGTCAAGGCAATCGTCAAGAATCTCGATGACGCGACTTCAGCGATTGTGCAGGGGCAGGAAAACGCGGCCCGTTCGAACCTGTCGTTCATAGAGCGTGCCTACTTCGCACAAAATTTGATTGCGTCCGGAATGACGAAGGACGTCGTCCGGTCGTCGCTTGCCATAGATGAAGCGATGCTCTCCAAGATGTTGTCAGTTGTCGAGACAGTGCCGGCACCAGTTATCACGGCATTGGGCGCATCCAAGAAAATCGGGCGCGACCGGTGGCTCAGCCTTCGTCAGCTCGTCCTTGCCCCTGCCCTGTCAAAGGTGGGCGTGGAGTATTCGGAATCCGCCGAACTCCAGAGGCTTCCTGAAAACGAACGATTCGATGCGCTCCACGACTACCTGAAGCGATACAAGGCCAGATCAGCCGCGAAGAAGCCGAAGGCTGACGTCCCGGTCCGGGACTGGATCTCGACCGATCGCGCACTGAACGTGGTGATGAATTCGAAGGCAAAGAAGGTTGCCATCGAGCTTACGAATGTTGAAGCAAGGCCTTTCAGCGAATGGCTGTCTTCACACTTGGGTCGTTTGTACGAGGAGTACAAAGGATCGAAAACTGAAACAAACGGAGACTGAACCGCAAAAGAAAAAGGCCCCCGAACGGCGAACCGTGGAAGCCTCTCTCGTCATCTCTAGCAGGATCGAGAATCGCATTTCCCGGAATCACAGTCAAGAGTCTTGGCGCCGATTTGGTGAGCGGATTTCTTTTGCCTGAAGAAAGGTGAGAGAAAAAGATGCAAACGGGACATGTGACGACGCCCTTCGGGCGGCGGCCGATGTCGCTTGCCCTGGTCAAAGGCCAGATGGCGATCGAGGATCCGCGGCCAGGCACGCAGATTGAAAAGTGGAGGGTGTTTCGCGACGTCTGCGAGACGCGCGAGCGCCTTGGGCTCCAGGATCGAGCGTTGGCCGTTCTCGACGCTCTCTTAACGTTCTACCCGCATGGGGAGCTCGACGCGAGCCGTGGGCTTGTCGTTTTCCCATCCAACGCGCAGCTATCCGTGCGCGCTCATGGGATCACGGAGAGCACACTCCGGCGCCAGCTTGCGGCGCTCGTCGAAGCAGGGCTGATCCTGCGCCGCGATAGCCCGAATGGAAAGCGATACGCGCATCGCAATCGCGACGGTGAGGTAGAGCAGGCATACGGCTTCGATCTGACACCTCTTTTGGCTCGCGCCAAGGAACTCGCGCAGATAGCGCAGGACGTGGCTGCGGAACGCCTGCGGTTCCGTCGGGCAAAGGAAGCCCTTACGATCTGCCGGCGCGACGTGCGCAAACTCATCTCGGCTGCAGTGGAGGAGGGTGCCTCTGGCAACTGGGTGCAGGTGGAAGCGGCTTATGTCAGTATCATCGGAACCCTTCCCCGCCACCCGGACAGGGTGCAGCTTGAACTGGCTCTCGACGAAATGCAGTTGTTGCGGGAAGAGGTCCTCAACATCCTGGAAGTACAGTTGAAATCAGTGAACATGCATGGCAATGCCGACCAGGATGACCGGCACATACAGAATTCAAATACTGAATCCATCAATGAACTTGAACCTCGCTCTGAAAGGGAGCAGGGCGAAAGCTTGGCGGATGAACCTCAACCCACGAGTAAGCCGGAAAGACCGAAGGCGGTTGCTGAGCCGAAGAAGGCCTTCCCGATCGGAATGGTTCGTCGTGCCTGCCCGCAGATTGACGACTATGGTCCGGGCGGGCGTGTTGAGAATTGGCGCGAGCTGATGAAGGCGGCTGTTGTTGTGCGTTCCATGCTGGGTGTAAGTCCGTCAGCCTATGAAGAGGCCTGCAGCGCGATGGGTCCAGAAAATGCTGCGGTGGCGATGGCGTGTATTCTCGAACGGTCGAGCTTCATCACGTCTGCCGGCGGTTACCTGCGGAATCTGACCAGGCGAGCCGAGCGCGGCGAGTTTTCGCTCGGCCCGATGTTGATGGCTCTTATGAAAGCGAATGGTGGCGAACGAAGGATCGCTTGATGCCCGAGTTCCCTTGTCAGCCGTTTTTTTTCGTGGTTTTCTCAAATGATACAGTGAGTTAACAGTTTTGAACGCAGGATTTCCGTGGGAATTATAATAATAAACGTGAAAGGCCTGTTACTTTGGAAAGGTTACCAGTGGAACGTTCTTCACCTGCTCCGGTGACAATGGAGGATGAGAAGTGGGCCCGAGCTGCGGGTGCGATTGAGGCCGCAATGGGTAAGGCCGTGGCGCAGGGCCGCCGCAGGCGCGCGAAGGTGGAGCGAGACAAGGCCAAAGCGCGCGCTGGTGCTGCCGATTATGAGCCTGGTATCGTGACCTTTATAGACGTTCTCGGCTTCCGTGCGATGCTGACCGATCGATCTGCCGGTGAAATTCACGATATCATCCTTTCGCTGCGAGAATTCACCACGCCCGACGTCAAGCAATTTCGTCGCATGAAGGAAGTGCGTCTCTCTAGTAGAGCATTCGCTGAGTCGGTTTCAGATGCTGTCGTGCGCGTTCGAGTATTCAACACGCAGTATTCTGACGGAGCGTTTTTTCAAGAACTGCTCGATCTGCTTCATATCCAGATCCAATGCATAAATCACGGAGTACTCGTCAGAGCTGGGCTGGCAATCGGGAGTGTTCATGTCGGCCTGAACGGTAGTGGCCCTGTTTTCGGCCCTGCAATGGTCCGCGCATACGACATTGAGAGTGGAGAAGCGATCTATCCTCGCATCGTCGTAGACGAGGCGGCTTACGAACAATTTCTCTCCGACGCTCGTCTTCACAACGAGAACCACGATCTGGAGGAGGAAACCGAGTATGTGAACCGCCTTTTGCGTATAGGGGAGGACGGGACACGCTTTATCGATTATCTCGGTGCGAGCGAGGACGAGTATGATGCGTTTGAGGACTACATTGCGTTCTTGGACCGACATGCTGCGTTAATTCGGCTAAACCTTGCAGAGGTCCGCAAGCCTACGATCAGAAGGAAGTATCTATGGCTGGCGAGCTACCACCAACGATATCGTCTCACAAATCCGTTTGCGATTTGAAGCTGGCGAGCTGTCCGCAGTGAACTTCCTTGCTTTGGTAGGGAGAGAGGCGGCTGATGTCCTCGGCGAACTCATTGTGAATTCCTAGCGGGTCAATCGCAGGCACGCTAAGCCGTGCCGTGCATCTGGCTGAGGTTGAAAGCTAGCCTAGCAGAGTATCGCTCTGGGCAATGCTACCGCGTAAGCTATCGAAGACCGCGTTGAACCCTGTGCCAATGGCGGTGACCTTTGGATCGCGATGTAATTTCAGAAAGTGTCGTTTGGCATTTAACCGTAAGAATGCGCCCGTTCCGGCAGGTGATGGCACTTAATGTGAGATTCTGGCTTCGATTTTAGACACTTAACGCTGTCCGGCCCGGACAAGCCAGAATCTCAAATTAAATGCCCAGTCTCAATTTGAGTGCCGCGCTATCTTGTTGAAATTATTGTATGCGGTGTCTCGCGATTAAATGCAAAACGACAGCCTACGCGGTATCGCGTGGATTTCGTAGGGCATTGCGGCAGCCGGTTGGACGTATGAGGCGAGCCGAGAGTTGCTGGATAGGGGTTCTAAAGAGTCAAGCGAGGAAGGGATTTCACAGGAAACACGTAAACGGGTAAAGGCTCGCTAGAGCCGTTCGGATATATGTAATCCTCATAATGGAACCCGCTGAGCGCGATCAGCAATTATAGACCAGGTCGGGCCACCGAAGGTCTGCCAGCATTGTGGGAAATAATGTCAGACACTGTAAATCACCACTTCATTCCGCAGTTCTACCTCAGAGGTTTTAGCGACGCTGTCGATAAGCGGAAGGCGCAAGTGTTCGTGTTCGACCAGTCGACAAAGAAGTCATTCCGCACGCTGGTCCGAAACATCGGAGCTCGCCGAAATTTCTTCCGCATCGAGGCAGAGGGATTTGATCCGAACCATGTGGAAGACGGCATGGCAGAAATCGAGGGTGAGATCGCCCCGCGCCTGGCTGAAGTGATAGAAACGAAAAGCTTCCCATCCCATGACCATTTCACCTCTCTCATGCTGTTGATGGGGAACGTGGCTGTCCGTAATCCGCGCTTCCGTTCGATGCTGGAAGACCTCCACATCCAAGTTGCCTCAGGCACGATAAGGATGTCACTTCAGGACAAGGATAGATACCATGACTCGATCCGGCAGGCTCGCGAGGGCGGTGCCCCGATACGCGACGACATCAGCTACGAGGACATGAAGGCGTTTATAGATCGCGGTGAATACAGGATCGCAATCGATCAGACCTATCTGATCGGGTTGGAGCTCGACGCTGTTCCAACGATTGTTGAACAGTTGGCTCGAAGAAGCTGGGCGTTTGCATCGGCTCCTGCGGGATCGACCTTCACAACCTGTGACGATCCTGTTGTGCTGGCATGGGCCGATGGTAAGGATCGGGGGCCGTATTCACCCGGGTTCGGTCTTGAGGGAACCATTGTCATGTTTCCCATTTCGCCCGAGCTCGCCCTTATCGGTCTGTTCGTGAAGCAACCTCCGAACCGCGCATTTCGACGTGATCAAGTTGCCGACATGAATACAAGCATGGCGAAGAATGCAACAAAGCAGCTCTATGCCAGAAACGGCGAATTTGAGCTCCATACTCGAACAGAGTCCTACACACGCGGCAAAGATCTGGCGGCCGCGCTGTGGCGGCAAGCTGCGGCGAAGGGTCAGTAGAATGGAACAGAAGAGAGAGCTGAAATTCGGCGACGATATGGTCGGTGCGCTCAACAATTGGGGCGAGAAGGCTTTGATCCCTGTGTCGATCGTTGGCGGAAAGCACATGGAACGACGCGAGGCAAACAGGGCTAAGTTCAAGGAAAGCGACATCACGCTGACGGAAGCACACGCTTTGGCCTGCAGTGCGCTGATGAACCTCTTTTCGAGAAATGCCGGCAGGAAGATCAATGAAGATCCTAAAGCGAGCAAGCAGATCAATTTGCTGTCACATTTCATGCAGGGCATCCATCTATGCGAAGAGGCGATCGTCGAGGGGCTCTACGTGCAGGCGGCGACCCTTCTGCGACAGGAGCACGAGATCGTCTCAGCTGTTCAGGAGCTCGGGATCGATAAGCGCAGAGACGGGAAGACGCCGCACGCCACGATCGGCGTTTTGAAGAATATGGGAAAAGTCTACGGTGACCTCAGCGGTGCAGCCCACGTTTCCCAGTCGGCACTTCTTCACGATATCGTAGAGATGGAGAAGGGTGAACTTCGTGGGCCATCGGCGTTCCCGATCTACCATCGCGACCTCGCCCGGAACCTATATTCGCTGCATGTCTGCTACATTGTGATGATCGGTAGGCTGACCAGCCAGATCCACGATGCCATCGGCCTAGACGGAGCGTCTGAGGACGAGGAGAAGATGCTTTACCTTGCCTTGGCGACGCTGGAAGGAGAGGGCCTCATTAATATCGAGAAGGCCCCCTTGGATAAGCCGATTGCGACGGTTGGCTAGGCCGAGCCTTCCACGGCCACCACCTGATTGTCATTGAGGAAAACGGGCGGCCTTTAGGTCGCCTGTTTTCGTTCATAAGCCTGCCGATCCCACTCCCGCTGAAGATATCTCCGACCAATCTCGCAGAACTCGTGCCGTGTGGCTCCCAGCAGTCCCATTCGCCGAGCGACTGCGACTTTGCCGTCAAGGTTTGGATCGTCCGACCACCATTGCGGGCGCCATGCCTGGACTATGGCATTGAACACCCGCATCTCTGCCGTCGTAGTTTCGAAAAGCAGCTTGTAGCTATGGGCGGCGCCGTAGACCGTCATCAAGATATAATCGACCGAGAAGTCGTTCTCTACCGCGAGATCGGAGGATGAGTGCTTGAGAAAATTGTACGAGTGCTGCAGGCCGGTGAACACCTCGTTTTCGAGATCTGGGGGGAGCTCTGCTTCTTTCAGCATATCTCGCACGCTATTCAATCCGACGCTGGCGCGGCCCTTTCCTAGGATTTCCATGATGGCGGTCGCGGCGCTTGCGAGCACGTGAGCCGAGATCGGATCCTCGTCGACCAGGAAGAGCCTGATCGCTGAGTTGATCTCCCGCTCGCAGATCTCCTGCCTGTTCAACCTAAGGAATTCGATGCCGGGGTTCTCCTCGGCGATCGGCAACGCGGCGCGCTCGTCCAGCGACATTGTGGTCTTTCGGCGTGCCATATCTCGATTTCCTTCCTTCGGTGTGGTCTTGTGGTCAGCACATTCGCACCATCCAATTTCTCAAGCAATTTCGGCGGGTCAATGACGGTTGAACCAGGGACATTTTCCGAGATCGAGCAGGAGGCCATCGTCCTCAGTGCTGTCATCAGTATGGTCGACGACATGGTCAATCACGCGATCTTCTGTCCCCTTGACGATAAGCGCACTGACACGAACCTCCTTCCACAGACCGCCGGAAGCCTGCGGCAGTTCGGGACCTTCCTCCGGGACTTTCTGTCACCGGTAACCGGTAAGGGTGGCTCGCGCCTGCCATTCAGCCTGCCAAAGCCGCCAAAGGATGGCAGTAAAGTCGATCACACGACACTTTATTATCTGAAGCGCGTCTGCGAGAAACCGCTGATCGGAACGAAAATCGATCACCTCAGCCGGATCGTTCACGAGTTCAGCGACTGGCTCGAGGCCTACTCTTTCGTAGAAGAGGTCTGGTTAGGCAGTATCGAGGTGAAGGTGGATCTTCGGATCAAGCGGATCGAGTTCATCCGTATGAGCGGTGACATCGGAAAGCACAACTTCCTGCGTCTGGGTGGGCAAGCAAATACCCTCCGCAGGATCTTGGCCGATAACAAGGTCGAGATCAATGAGAGCGACGCTTACTTGGCATTGCCGGACTGTTGGGATTGGTTTCACACCCATTTGCTCGCTTACCACGCCAGCACGATCGCGGAGTTTTTGAACAACATCCGTTATGCGATCCGGCTCTACATCACGCCAGTGGCGAAGGAACGGTACAGAGTGACTGGAAATGTCGATGGTTTGGAGATGTTCACTTTCGAGCGGCCAGACGAGATCGTCAACAAGTTCGCTTGGGCCCAGTTCTTCGAGCTGATGCAGGGATCACTCCGGCAGCCGAATTTCCCGCCTTTCAGCGTAGCCCAGACAATGAAGATGCGGTTCTGACCGAGGAGAATATCAGTATGGCAAAAATCTTCGATCGGTTGGCCATGATGCAGCTAACCGGACATTGGGCGACGGTTTTCGCGCGAACGCCGTCAAAGTATGCGAGCAGCACGTCCGCTTCGTCGTGTGGCACTGTTATAATAGCTGGATGCCTGCTGGACCGAGCGATGGCGTGACTGCTCCATTGCTTCGGGGAGGGGAATACCGCGGTTGGCGGCCTCTGTAAGATATCCCGACCGCAGCCCATGCGCGGAAAACTCCCCCCTCTCCAATCCTGCCATCTGCGCGCGCTGCTTCAGGATCGCATTGACCGACTGCGGATCGATCGCCCGCCGCGACACCGTCCCCCATCGCCCGATCGCCCGAAACACGCTCCCGCTGTCGATCTTCGCAGCCGCCATCCAGGCATTCAGCGCTTCCACCGGCCGGCCGGTCAGATAGACGACGTCATCCTGCTCGCCAGTGGTCGTCTTGGTGCGGCCGAGATGGATGGCCAAAGAGGGGAGGGCAGGGCCATCGGGCACCTCGATCGGTGGCTCGACGGTCAGCTGTTCGCATCGCAGTCCGGCGATCTCGCTGCGCCGGCGACCACCGGAGGCAAACGCGACCATCAGGATGGCGCGGTCCCTGATATCGCGAAGGCTGTCCGTCGCGCAGGTTGCCAGCAGTTTTGCCATCACGTCGCCGGTGACCGCCTTGGCACTCTTGCGACGTCGGGTCCGAGGAACGGCGCGCACCGCGAGACGAATGGCCGATTTCAGGGCAGGGGAGGCGAAGGCGCCGTCGAGGCCGCGCCATCTGGTCAGCGTCGACCAGTTCGCCAGCCGTCGGCGCACGGTCGCCGGGGCGTGTGGGCCGACAGATTTGAGAAAACCTTGGCGCCGAAGGTTGTCGTCGACATCGGACGGCATGCCGTGATCGGCATCGGTCTCACGCCGCTGCGGGTCCCAGAGGTGATGGGCGACGAATTTCAACAGCAGCGCCTCGGGCGCCGGCCAGGGCAGGGAGCGTCCGGTCGCGGCAATCCCCCAGGCTTCGAGATAGGCGAGATCCGAAGTCAGGGCGCGCAGCGTGTTGTCGCCCATGCCCTGGTTGACGAGATGGCGCAGCGTTTCGACATCGTGGTCGGTAAGCAGCTCGGCCAGCTCGTCGCGACGTTCCATTGGCAGCACCGCGGCGATGGTGTCGAGTTCTTCGGCACGGCGCTCGACGGCGGTCAGCGATGTCTTCGGTTTGGCCACGGGCGCTCCAAAAGGACGGTTTCAGCGGCCTTCTGGGCCGTGAGTTGGCCCCGATTCTGGATGATTTGCGGCCTCAGATCTACTACCATCGATAAACGTTCGTTATCGATGGTAAGCCAACGCGTCGGACACCTCAATGAGTGACGCTAGTAAAATGCTTGTTTGCTTTCTTAATGCAAATCATCGAAGGTGAAATCAATGGGTTACGATTACACCGAGATTAATCTGAGAGAACTAAATGCGCCCGCCGCGCGCGCCGGTGAGGCTCTTGCGCGCCTTGACGAGCGCATTGCCCGCTCGCCGATCCGTGACGGCTTTCTCGAGCGCCAAAACTTCGCTGATGCGATCGCGTCGTTATGGGTGGACGGTGAACTCGTTCACCTCGAGGACATCGTCCTGCATGACGCCCGCCTCGATATCCGGACCCCAACCCACGAATTGACAATCGCCCATTCAATCTTGCGCGGTCGCCGCCAGATTTTTGCGCATTCGGCCGAGTGGGCGCTGAGCGCCGCGGGCATTGCTCGTTTGCGGGGGAGGGGAGACGGAGGTGACAGTATCAATGTAGCACCGCGTAGTCTTCCACGCCCGGTCGCGATCGAGGGTGATGTTTTCCCGGTGGGCGGCTATGATGATTTTAGCGAGATCGACGCCGTGCTGGCGCGTAGCGCGGCCGTTCTCGATGGATCGGCTATGTCTAGACCAGTGAACGAGCGCGACCCGTTGGTCTATGACGCGGACTGGAATGAAGACCAGAGATTAGAGCAATGGCGTTTTGTACTCAATGGAACCGAAGGCCTGTCGCCGGTTCTACGAGCCGCCATTCTCCTTGACGCTTGGAACGCGATCGAGGTGCTTCAGCGTCGCGCGGAGCTTGGTCGCCAGCTGGTCGCCTCACTCCTGCGCCGCGACGGCACGACGCCGGCCCACCTGCCGGCGCTGAACATCGGACTACGTAGCGTACGACGGGAGCAGCGGCATGCCAGGAGCCGGATGACGCGGCTGATGGCGCTGCTCGAAGCATTCATCGCGACGGCCGAACTGGGGATGAAGGAGCACGACCGCATTCTGCTCGCCCGCCAGCAACTAGACCGTCAGACATCCGCCAAACGCACCAACTCGAACCTGTCGCGATTGGTCGATTTGGTGGTGGCGCGACCCGTCGTCTCGGCTACCATGATTGCCAAGGAGCTCGAGGTCACGCCGCAGGGCGCGAGGTATCTGGCGGCGCAGCTGCGGCTCCGGGAGATGACGGGCAGGGGAAGGTTTCGGGCATGGGGATTGCTGTAAACCGGTTCAAGCTGAGCCAAGTGAATTGGATCTCCTACACACTGCCCAACAACGAATGCCGAGCTTTAGAAGTTTAGCGCCCCAGGTTTAAACCGGCCCGTAGGAGTTTCGCGGCCACTTCAAGGGACTCTCTTTCAAGACTATCCCAACCTGATTAGGCACGGAAGAATGCATCCTCCGTGTCATAATCGAATAGCGGAACGGTGTAGCTAGCCAGCACAGGGAATTGTTCCTGCCAGTCCTTGTCAACCGAGCTTCGAAGCCATTGGGAGGTATTTGCAACTGAACGCGAGTAGTCGGTGGCAGCCTTGTATCCAATCTGCTCCGCAGCCGCCGTACTTAAGGTGAATGGAGCAGGCACGGACCAGGGTGTCCAGCCGACAGGCGAGCCTAGTCGCGAATCGCCTATGTCGATCGGCACAAGGGTCCCTGCCCATCCCATTGCCTCGGCAATGTGAGAGCCAATCTCATGCACAGTCGGGCTACGGGATCTGCTATGTTGAGGATGAGTTTCCGCGACACGGCAAGGGCATGGGAAGTGAAAAGCGGGCAGAGTTGAATTCCTGATTGGACTCGTCGCAACTTTTCATACGTTACTTCGGCACTGCGGCAGCAAACGAAATTTCCGATGGAAGGCGCTATCAGGTAGCCTGCTGACTGTCGCTGCTCAGGATTTCAACGATCCGGTCATAGCCGTAGAGAGTGGCGAGGCTTAGTGGTGTCAGGCCCGAATGAGTTTTCAAATCACGGCGAGCACCGGCGCGTACCAGGGACGCTACGGCATCCACGTATCCATGCCACACAGCATCGTGCAAAGCGGTCAGACCATTGTAAGGACCCTGCGCATCGAGCTCAACCTGTGTGTCCCCCTGCTTTGCTGATGAGGTCAGAATATCGATGTGATCGGCCTTTCCGAAATAGGCAGCATCGTGAAGTGGCGAACCACGCATGAGACCGATTGTACGGCGAGGATCTGCACCAGAATCCAGCAGTACGCGCACTAGTTCAGCATGACCTTCGCGAACTGCGAGACCGAGAGGTGTGTAGTCGTCATCGAACGTCCCGGTTATCGGCACCCGAACCTCAAAATCCGCGCCATCTGCGATCAGCCGCTTCACCTCCTCAATATTTCCGGCCTTGACTGATGAGACGATCGACAAGCCCGCAATGTGCTTTTCATCCGCCTCATCTCGTTCCTCGATAAGCGCTGCGATTGCTTTCAGGTCGTCATGCCTGGCGATTTCGAGCGCGGTCTGTTGCCAGTAATTCCGTATCGTGGTCCGCGCGCGGCGCGACAGCAAAACCCGCACGACAGATTCGTGCTTGTGAAGGACGGCATCCATCAAGGCTGTGTTCCCAAGAACGGGCGATTGCTGATCGATGAAGGCTCCATGGTCAAGGAGTATCTCGATCACGTCGGCGCTGCCGGACTGTGCTGCCTTGTGAAGTGCTGTTGCTCCCATTCGAGGATCCGCCGCCAGTACGTCCGCGCCGGCAGTAAGGAGCAAAGCAACAGCTTGTGCCTGCCCAAGCGCAGATGCGATCATCAACGGCGTGAGACCATCGGGGCCTCGAGCATTCACGTCGGCCCCGGCGTCGATAGCTTCTTTGACTGAAGCAAGATCACCTGTACGAAGTGCGTGAGAAAGTGTCATGGTCTTACGTTCCTTAATTTATTAAGCAGTTGCTGAAACGGTGGCATTCAGGCCGTTCAGGAATTTGATTATTTCGGTGTTCACGCGTTCACGGGCCTCATGATGAGGCCAGTGACCTACACCTTCCAGCCGCACGACATCGACGAGCCCCGGCGCTGTTTTGCGCATCTCTTCCACGGTCGGTGGGATGGGGTGGAACAGCCGGCACAACCCATCTGCATCGCCCCAAATATAAAGCGATGGCTGCTTGATCAGCACATCTTTGTAGGCAGCGAGATGCTCAAACGTCGCCTGCACGCCACGATACTGGTTCAACCCGCCTCGGAATCCCGTTCGCTGGAACGTTTCGATGTTGTGCTTCACATAGGCTGGGTCGGCCCAGCTCGGCAGCACCTCAGGGGCAGGTCGAAACATATTCCGCTTTGCGTCGATGGGATTCCACCCGGTTCCTTCGGCGGGTTCGCCCGAGAGCCAATAAAGTGCACTGGGAATAGTCTTGCTCGCATCACGGATCCGTTCATCCGTCTCCGGCCTCATCATGTCGAAAGCATAATAGAGATCGCCGAGACCCTGACTGCGTAGCAAGTCCCATGTACTCAACTCGCCACGCGGCAGGAACGGGATACTGAGTGTTATGATCCCGTTGAAGCGATCTGGTCGCATGACCATTGCCCGTTGCCCGTGGTCCGCGCCCCAATCATGCGATACGATCGTTGCGGTCGGTACCTTCAATGCATCAAGGATGCCAATCAGGTCGCCAACAATTAAGGCTCCGCTATAAAGTGCCGGATCATCCGGGGAATAGCTGTCGCCAAAACCCCTCATGTCCAGCGCGACCGCGCGGTAACCGTTTTCTGCGACGACTTGCATCTGGCTGCGCCACGTTTCGACCGTGTCCGGAAATCCGTGCAAGAACAGCACGACTGGACCACGGCCTTGTTCAAGCACATGAAAAGAGGCACCGTTGGCCTCGATTTGCGAGTGGTGTACGGGATAATCCGCCGCGGCTGATACTTTATCAGGGTCATTCATCTTCTGCTCCAGGTTATGCTTGATATGAGCCTTGCGGCGCGTGTTGGATCGGCTCCAATTCCATGACTTCACCACCTGATGCGCGAAGCCGCTCGAAGTATGTGGAGTGATCAATGAGCTGGGCCGGGAAGTAGAGACCCGGTCGAGGCGTATCGCCTGCGAGACCAGCCAGGCGTTCAAGAACGAGCGCGACACCCAAACCCGTCAGCGGCATCTGCCCACCGGGGTGAACGATCGCGTGACGTTTCCGAAGTTGCTGCCCGGCGTGATCCAGGCCCGAAAGATTGATAATGATTTCAGTCGATACCGGTCCGCCATTCCGGCGGGCGGAGCTCATTCCAATCGCCAGGTCGAACCGGATATCAGGTGCGCCGGTTGCGTTTGCCAACAACAGGACATCGTTCGGCGAAAACGCGTTCGCGTCGAGCTCAGTGCCGTCGACTGAACGCACCCTGGACCCGGTTTCGTCGCCACGGCACCACCGCCACGCGCCAGCCGTTCTCATAAGAGCGGCAGCACCCGCATACATCTGTCGCTCAAGGTCTGCATTTGCTGCAGGTCCGAACGCATCTTGCTCGTCGAGCACTGCCTCGATGTGAATTTTTTCCAGACGACCAAATTCTCGAGCGAACAAGAGTGAAGGTACGCTTGTCGCGCCAACAAGCCATTCTGTGCCGAGAACAACGGGCGCGGCGGCAGGTTTCTGCATGAATGTCGCAGTTTCCAGGCCAAGCTCGCTGATGCTTGGTGAGATGTTGACCTGCCCAACGCCCATTTGCTGGGCCCAGCGGAGAGCTGCCCCCGTTTCATCGGTAAAAAGCGTTGCGACCGCCGAGACACGTTGCTCGCCTAGCCCCAGGTCAGAGGCGGTGAGGTCCACGACCACTGCAGACGCGCCGTCGACAGCGGCTGCCGCTCGTATCGCCCGTTGTTCGTCCCGACCGCCAATGAGGATTGGTACATCAGGATGTTGGTCACGCAAGAAGCGTGTAGTCCAGCGCCCGACCTCACCGGCCCCGCCGATAATCAGTATTGGATCTTGCGTTCTTCCAGAAGCTTGTAACATCACGATACCTGTGTTTTACTAATTCCTACACATAGTAGGTTACTAAAAGTAGGTATGCAAGTGGAAAAGCCAAAAGCCGCCGTCGAGAACAGGACCGCGGGTCGTCTTTCGAAGCCTGAGCGACGTCAGCAACTTCTCGAGACGGCGCGCCTGATCGTTCGGGAGGAAGGTGCTGATCGGCTGACACTAGGGCACCTGGCAGTGCGTGCGGGCGTTTCCAAACCTGTGACCTACGAGCATTTCGAGACCAGAACGGGTCTTTTGATTGACCTCTATCGTTGGATCGACACCGAACGCATTACCGCGTTTCGCGCGCTTATGGCTCAGGAAAAACGATCGACGAAAGAGACTATCTCGGCTTTGGCTAAAACCTATCTGGCATGCGGAACCGACCAGGGTGACGAATTTCATGCCGTCGGTGCGGCGCTCGCAGGAAGCGAGGAGAAAGCTGGCGTGTACCAAGAGTTAATCGACGCAGTGATCGAGATGTTCGTGGAAGTTCTTCAGCCTCACTCAAGCTTGCGGCTGGAATCGCTGGCATTGGCTTCCGCGGCTTTGGTTGCAGCAGGAGACGCGTTGACAAGCGCTGTGACACGCGGAAATTCCTCCGCTTCTGAGGCAGAGGAGGTGTTTTCGGTTCTCATTGGAGCTGTGGCTCAGGGTCAAATCTAAGAAGGACCTGCCCCAAATTATTCACGCGATGAACTGCTCATTGATAATCCAAGTTGTGTGAAGAAGAGGGCTTAGCGTACATCACCTTACAACGCATCGTCCTTATTCAGCTGGATTACCCCTTGGAGTGCATTGTGGTAATGCAAGCCGGTGCTGCGTTGCTGCTAAATGCAAGCCATTGCACGCCCGCTAGAAAAGTGAGTATCCTCTGGTGAAGGGGGCTCGTCTGCGTAAATGCCGGCTGACATTCCACATTCGTAACTGAGTATCTATGAGATGGAAGAATATCCACGTGCCGGTGAAGGCGAAACTAGCGAAGACCGTCGACAGCGGCTGCTGGCAGATATCAAGGTAGCGCAGCCGGGATATGAAGCTGCGGCTTTCCTCGCGGCGATCGTCGAATCTTCCGATGACGCCATCATCAGCAAATCGTTGCAAGGGATCATCACCACATGGAACCTGAGCGCGCAGCGGCTGTTCGGCTATTCAACTGACGAAGCAGTGGGACGACCAATTACCTTGCTGATCCCGGAGGACCGTCTGGGCGAAGAGCCTGCGATCCTCGCAAGGATCAATGCGGGAGAGCGCGTCGATCATTTCGAGACAGTCCGCCGGCGAAAAGACGGCACGCTCATTGATATTTCTCTCACAATTTCACCCATTCGGGGCAGCGACGGCACGATCATCGGCGCGTCCAAGATCGCCCGCGACATCTCCGAGCGGAGACGTGTGGCAGAACATCAGAATATGCTGCTCCGGGAGATGCATCATCGGGTAAAAAACCTCTTTGCGATCACCGGCAGCATCATATCGCTGGCCGCACGCACAGCGCAGACACCTCTTGAACTCGCCGACAGCATGAAGAACCGCTTGATTGCTTTATCCCGTGCCCACCAGTTAACTTTGCCCGGCTTCAGCGGCGACGAAGCCCCCCCGGAACAATCCACGACGCTCTTCACTATGCTGGCGAATCTTCTGTTCCCCTTTGAGGAGAACGACCGCGGGCGATGGCGTCTGCATGGTGACGACCCCCACATTAGTGCCGACCGCGTGACAAGCCTTGCGCTGCTGTTTCACGAGTATGCTACCAATGCCGTGAAGTACGGTGCTCTTTCTGTGGCGGACGGACAACTGGATGTGACGGTGACGTCAGAGCCGGACTATTTCGAGATCGCATGGCAGGAATCGAACGCGAGAGCCGCAACAGCCGGGCAGGCCGAGAAAACTGGCTTTGGAACGACCCTCGAAAAGATGTTGGTGCAGAGCCTGAATGCCCGGGTATCGAGAGAGTGGCAACCGCGCGGGCTTCTGATTAAGCTCACTCTTCCCCGCGACCTGTTTGCACTTCCAACCGAGACATAAGTCGGGAACGAGCGCGTTCCAGGCAATATGATCCTAAGGGAGGCGATCAGCGTTGCCTACAGTAGGCGCGCAATCGAGGATGTCACGGTCGGCCCATCGCTGAACGGGCCGATCGCGAACAGGCGCACCAGCCGAAAACCGTCAGCCCGCCACAGCGACCGCCGCCCGGACGTTACCTGCCGATTGATGGCCGATCAAGTCAGCATAAAATCCTCCCATTTCCACCAGGTCGTGATGCGCTCCTCGCTCTACGATCCGACCATCGCGCATAACAAGAATTTCGCCGGCAGCCCGAATGGTCGAAAGACGATGAGCGATGATGATCGTCGTTCGATCAACCATCAGCTCATCGAGAGCCCTACGAACATGCGCCACACTGGATGCATCGAGATGGGACGTTGCCTCAGCTCTGCCACTTGGATCGATAACGACCCCACGGTAATCCGCAAGCTCGATTAGAGATATCTGCGTAATTCGTATGAATTTACCGTCTTACAACCATCGGACGGTAATCTTCCGGGATCTGAGGCGGGATTTTTTCGAATGACTGGCGAGCAAACAATTGAGAAGAACCGAGAGGGTTCGGTTTGGCATCGATGGGACCCCCACATTCACGCCCCCGGAACAATCAAGAACGATCACTTCGGCGGCGACGACGATGTTTTTGACAAATATATCGCTCTTATAAATGCTGCGGATCCACCTATCCGCGCGCTTGGCGTGACCGACTACTATATCCTTGACTCGTATGAACGGGTGAAAGCAGCCTTCGACGCAGGCAGACTTCCAAGCGTCAAACTCCTCTTCCCAAACATCGAGCTAAGGTTTGCTTTATCTCACGGTAAGGGATCGCCCATCAATGTGCATCTGCTGATTAACCCCGACGCTCCAGATCATATCGTTAATGCAAAGAGTTTCCTGAGTAGTTTGAAGTTTGAATATAATGGGGAACCCTACGGCTGCACCAACAACGATTTAATCAGGCTTGGCAAGGCTTTTTCAGGCTCCACGCAGACGGAGACGCGTGCTTTAGAGGTCGGTGCAAACCAGGCAAAAGTCGAGATGCGGACTTTGCGTGAAGCCTTCAAGAATTCACTGTGGGCGCGCGAGAACATCCTTGTCGGGCTTGCGGCAGGGAAAAATGACGGTGCGGCGCAGCTGCAGGAAGATGGCTTGAGTGCAATACGGGAGGAAATCCAAAGGCTCGCTCATGTCATATTTTCAGGAAATCCTAGCGATCGTAACTTCTGGCTCGGAGACGGCGCCCTTTCGCGTGAAGATCTGAATGAAAAATATGGTGGTCCGAAGCCATGCATCCACGGGTGCGATGCTCATGAACTCGCTAAGGTGGGAAAGCCGGATCTCGACAGGCTGTGTTGGATCAAAGGCGACCTAACATTCGAAACTCTCCGCCAGATTTGCTTTGAACCCGGTTCGAGAGTTTCTGTCGGCGCTCAGCCGCCAATGGCTGGCAGAGACTCTAATACGATCAGGAATTTTAGCGCCACCGGTACCGAGTGGTTGGTGACGCAGTCGGTACCCATCAACGCTGGCTTGGTTGCAGTAATCGGTGCAAGAGGGTCGGGAAAGACCGCGCTGGTTGAAATGATCGCAGCAGGTGCCGAGAGTGTAGACAGCAAACATACATCGCGCTCATTTCTTGAGAGAGCACAGCCGTTTCTGGTAGAAGGTAAAAGCCATCTTAGATGGGGCCGCGGGGAGGAGACCGCCGCCACCATCAATATCAAAGCAATGGGCAGCGATACTGATCCGCGAGTAAGATACCTTTCTCAACAATTTGTCGATCAACTTTGCTCGTCGGACGGTTTGGCGGATGAATTAGTTGGCGCTATCGAAGACGTCATTTTTGCTGCGCATCCGGCGAACGAGCGGCTGGGAACCCGCTCTTTTAAGGAATTGCGGGGCCTTCGAACCCAATCGGTGCGGAGGCAGATGGAGCGCCTGATGCAGCAACTGCGGGAGCTCGGTGAAGAAATCTCGGCACAAAGCGACCTGTCGTTGACACTTCCGGACCTCCAGAAACGGCTTCATGCTGAGGAAGCTGAGCTGAACCGTTTAAAGGAAGATAGAAAAGCGCTTACACCGGGCGATAACAAGGAAGTCTTAGAGCGTCTCGAGAAGGTTCGAGAGGCGGCGGAATGGAAGTCCGGTAGGATTGCTGAGCTTGAGAGGAAGGAGCTTAGCCTAAGCTCCCTGCAGGACGACGTCGTTTATTTCGAGGAGGTCGGGGCAGGGTCCCAGTGGGATCAGTTGAAGGCGGACTTTCGGGATGCCGAGCTTTCAGACTCGCAATGGTCGGACTTCAGGCTCAGGTACAGCGGCGATGTGAAGGGACTCCTCAAAGAGGAGCTTAAACTGGTTCGAACGCAAGCGGACGACTTGCGGGGGCCAGGGCAAGATGAAGCTCCCGAGGTCCCAGACGAGAAGCTGTCCTCTGCTCCGCCGTACTTCGATGAAGCCGCAAAGCTTAAAACCCTCACCCTGTCATTGTTGGCCAAGGAACAGAGTCGCCTCGAAGCCAGGGTTGGAGTGGACCAAGCTCGGAAGAGAAGATACACAGATCTTTCGGATAAAATCGTTCGCGGCGAGGCCGCTATTGCTCAACGAAGACAAGAGATTGCTTTAGCTGCCGGTGCAAAGGACACGATCAAGAAACTGACCGCCGCGCGCCACGAGAGCTATAAGAGCCTCGTGACACTGATAGATAAAGAGGAGGAGGTACTGCAGAGTCTCTACGAGCCTCTGCAGGAAAGGCTCAACTCGCAGAAGGGAACGCTCAAGAAGCTCACATTCTCAGTGCGCCGCATAGTGGATATCGATGCTTGGGCAGAGGCCGGAGAACGTTTAATCGACCGCTCACGCCAAGGTCAGTTTAGAGGTGTGGGCCAACTCACCAGGATTATAAAAACGGAGCTTGAAGAGGTTTGGCAGAACGGAACTGCAGAAGAGATAGCGGCCGCAATGGGAGCATTCAGAGAAAAGTACTCTCAGGAATTCCGCAACCACGCTTTTCAGGATACCTTCAAAACAAGAGAGTCGACCCGGAATTGGTTCCAGCAGATCACGGAGTGGCTTTACTCGACGGATCACGTGCGGGTGCAGTATGGTCTGCGCTATGAGGATGTTGACATCCAACAGCTCTCGCCCGGCACACGGGGGATTGTTCTGCTCTTGCTCTACCTCTCGATTGACATCGACGATGAACGACCTTTGATCATCGATCAGCCCGAAGAAAACCTCGACCCGCAATCGATCTTCGACGAGTTGGTGGGAGAGTTCAAGGAAGCTAAGAAACGCCGGCAGATCATTATTGTTACTCATAACGCAAACCTGGTCGTGAACACGGATGCAGATCAAGTGATCGTTGCGACGCGCGGAGCCCATCATCGCAATAGACTGCCGGAAATAACTTATCAGAGCGGCGGGTTGGAGAACCCCGAAATAAGGCGCGAGGTATGTAATATACTTGAAGGCGGAAAAGATGCGTTCGAGCAGCGTGCAAAAAGGCTCCGGATGCCGTTGTAGCAGTTGTCGTGGTATCGACCCGTCTGCGCCTGACGCGGTCGGACCATGTCCCATCTACGGCTGCAAACGAACAAGTCCTTTGATGTGCAGGCTTCTAGCGTCGCAGATAGCGACCATTTGTTCGAGACGGGTGCCTTTTCATGATACAGACGAGTGCGTGTAATCCGCGCTGGCTTGTTCATGGCCGGCGACGAAAGGAGCTTGCATTGAACCAATCGCAGCCAAATCGATTTGCATTTCACACACAATGCCCAAGAGACGATGGATGCGGGGTCTTTGTCCTGCAGATGCTCACCGGCATGAGCTACGACGATGTGGCAGCCATGATTGATTGGGGCGATAAATCGGCGCATTATACAAGCTGGAACGATCTTTGCGGCGTGTTGGCGGAGATCGGATGGTCGATCGAAGTCCCGATCAAAACCAGTCGATGGAGCGATATCCAGGGGTCGCCATCGTCCACGTTCAGGGGGATCACTTCATGCTTTACGACGCGGAAAACGGCCTGTTCTATGACCCAGCAGAGATGGAAGGCCCAGGGGTTGCCAGCGATCGCGTACCAACCAGCTATCTAACCGTATACCCATCGGCGCTATCGGGCTAATCTAAATTATGTGGTCACCCTATGAGATTAACGCGTCCGGAAAGCAAGAAATGGTCGATGCGCTATCTGTCTACGTATGGCTTGCGCGGTCTCGTCGGAAATTTCTCAAGATATCCATCCAGCAAACCATAGCTGTCGAGAATCCTGAACGGGTTACCTGCAGCTGCCGCCAGCTGATGTGATTCATTGATAGAACACCAAGGGCACAGATCGCCGGCCACTCTCAGCGGCTCTGAACATTCTCGGCAAATACCAACGGCATCTCCAATCTCCCCGCCCGCAAACACACTGGGGTTTCCACCATCGGGCACAAGGTATGGGGTCGGGAAACTGCGACCAATTCTTTCGTTGTAGAATTGAGCGTCAAGTTCGCTTGCCGACGCTGTGAGGGCTTGTCTCGTCTGGAGCGACGACCTGGCGCCCGAAATAATCGCCGCGATACACTGTTTAGGAACGTAGAGGATTTTGTAGCCGTTCACATCCTCGACATACTCCTCGAAATTCACGGCGCGGGCCTCTTGCTCATAGCTCCACTCAAGATACTTCGTAAAATAGCCGTGGAATCTCACGGCATTCCTCAGATGAGCAGCGTCCCTAGGCTTCTTTCGATGCGCGGCCATTTGAGTGAATCCGACGAGGGCCTCACTCGGCCGATCTGCGTATGTGATGTCGTGGATCAGGATTTCGGGAAACAGCTCTTGAAACTGGACGACATCAAAACCGATGACATATCCACTATGGTTGTTCGCATAGTGCGCCCACATAGGTGCGACCACCGGTGATTTGGAAAAGCACGTCGTCAGTTGTGCGGGAATTTCCTCGACTACCTCACGATATGTCGCCAATAATTCGGTCTCTTGATCAAGATCGACGCCAAGGAATAGCTCGAAGGGGTCGTTATAATCTTGTGGCAACGAGCACTTGATGCCGACATGTTCGTCGCGAATAAAAACGTGTTCGATTGATTCCGCTGAGAAGTATTTGAAAAGCATTTTCATTAGCAACGACTCAAGTTTGAGGGCGTTATTTGGCACGCCTCCATTTCACACAAGATAAATAAGCTAACGACGCAATCGGATCAGCCCATACCGTGGCAGCGTCTGGCCCCGCCGTCACTCGCGCCAAACCTCTACTCAGAAGCTTCCACTTTCCAAGGCCGTCGCCCTGTTCTCTTCGTTGATCGAGATGCACTCTCGGAGCAGCATGTCCAAGACATTTTCAAGCCCCGAATAATCATAACCATCTACTAACGCCTTTTGGGACAGAAACTCCTTGGAAAACGTCTCTTTCTCCACAAGGTGTCCTTGATAACAATCTCGCCGCTGATCGTAGCTGGTCCACCGAACAACCGGCGCTCGACTTACGTCGAGATAGCACTCAATCGCTGCCGCCTTGCCATTAATATTCGCTATCTGCTCTCCGGTCGGTCCTAACGTGCGGAACCTCACAAAATTCTGCCTATCTGGCAGCTTCATGATGCGCATGTTCGGTAAAGTGTTTAGTCGAGATGAACGTTCAAAATTGAACACCCCTTCTGCGTCATTATCAAACAAAACCAATATGTTGTTCTGGATTCGAATGCTAATAAGACCGCGGACAAAATTGTATAAGTTTCCAGTGCCCGAAAACGGATAATTATCGTGCATGTCCACGAAATCAAAGAAATCTGAGAGATCGGGCCGAAGTAAATGGAGGGCGTGCTTGATGACTTGCACATCGGATGACCCCTCCGTCACGAGCAAAAATCTCCTCCCCTGCGCGACTGGAGTAAGGATTACATCACGCGATACCCAACCACCTTCTAAAACGTCCGAAAATTGCCACGTAACTGGCAGGTCGCGCGCAGTGGGGTTGTCCGCAAGCAAACGGATCACCGTGTAGGCGCCTAGTCCGCTTACCTCGCCGTCATGCAAATCGGATTCGTGTTGGAGGCGTTGAACCGTCTCGGGGATGTGGCGCAGGGCAGTGACGGCTAAAAATTCCGCCAAATTTTCGCTCGGTAAATGAGGGCCAAGTGCAGCCTGAGTAAAATCAGCGTCTAGCAGCAATACCTTCAGCTCATCAAATGAGAAGTCGTGATTGGAAGGCACCATTGAAGTCAATTCTTCGAACTCCCGACGGCAGTATTTTTCCGTGTATCCGAGTAGCTCCAGTCTTTCCGCGACCACACGAAGAGGAGCGGAAAAACCTTCCTTCATTTCCGTGACCAGCCGGTAGCTGAAGCCACTAGAGCGAGAGATTAGAGGTAAATGCTGGCATTCTTTGTCGTCTGCGTCGGCGGCATAGTAGTAGGGAATTTCAGCCAGGTCGTTGGGGCGAAAAAGCGGACCATGGTCGCAGAATCCCGCGTTTTTACCCCAATCAAGCTGGATACGACCCAGCGTTAGATGAATCATTGAGCCCATTAGCTCGGTCCCCGCCTATAGTTTGTGGCCCCGATGACAGGACCAGCACTCGTTATGTGAGCCGTGAACTGGCTTTCGTTTGGAGCATCTAACAACACTTTCCTCAGGCTTTCGTCAAACAGACCTAGCAAGTGGCTCGCGATGCCGGGCGCTTCCAGATGAAGCCCCACCTCATCCAGGGGATCGGCTTCAAACCCTGATTGGGACCCGAATCATCGTGCTGACGACCAACAGACCACGTCGTCACGGTCCCATGCGAGAAACTTAGTGTGAACCTGCGGTTCGCGCACAGGGATGACCTCTACCGTTCTTGTCGCCGAAATTGCATCCAGCTTGGGTATTAATGAAAATATTAGGAATTGCGCGAAAACAATCACTTGATAACTGCTCTTAAGACCGCATGGGTGCGCTCGATCACGCGGTCCAGCGTGTTGATCGGCGCTGTTACCTGTTTCAATCGGTTAGAGCACTGCCCGAAGAAGGTGGGCGCCACTCTGGCAAGAGCAAGGTCGAGCGCGTTGCGCGAGTTCGTAACATCAATGGAGAGCTCGGCACCAATCTTCTTGTCAAGCCACCGTGCCGATGGAGACGTTCCGATCACGCGAGCCCAAGTCCTAACCTCGTTGTTGCGTGCAGGTTCGCGGCGAATAGTGCTAGACCATGACAACCGCACTCATCGAGGCAGTCCCGCTGACGCCAGAACATCTGAGCTAATTCTTCCATTTCAACAGATGTTGAAAACGCATCTTTTAGTGAAATGCACTTGACTGGTTTCACTATTGATGACATTTTCAGCAGATGTTGAAATCGTCTATTCCACTGAAAAAATTAGAAGAGCAAGCTGCCTTGGCGGTCAAGGAGCTGCTTCAACACGTACCCGCTCTGCAAGTTTACGGCGTGGAACTCATCAATGGTCCAGACGTCGGGGTCGACATCGTTGCCCGCTTTACACACCACAGTCGCCAGCACGTGCTTGCATGTGAGGTAAAGTCCATGGGGCAGCCTCGGCATGTTAGAGCAGCACTCCTTCAGCTTCGAAGGGCCGCTGAGAACTTTATCCCTCGTGCCACCCCAGTATTCATTGCTCCATTTCTGTCGCAAGAGGCTCAGGCTCTTTGCCGAGAATACGAGGTGGGTTATCTCGACCTAATGGGAAATGCTCGCATAGCGCTTGATGGCATATACATCGAGCGCCAGGTCGCGGACAAACCGCGCGCCTTCCAGCGCAGCTTTAAATCGGTATTCAAACCCAAGTCAGCACAAGTTCTTCGCATCCTGCTTGGCGATCCTGGGCGGGCATGGAAGGTCGTCGATCTCGCCGAAGCCTCTGCCGTGAGCCTTGGTCATGTTAGCAATGTTCGAACAGAGCTCGTTGATCGCGAATGGGCCGAGGTCACTGACGATGGTCTACGACTTGCGCGGCCAGACGATCTGCTCGACGCTTGGCGAGAGGTGTACGAGGCGCCGAAGGGAGAACGACTAACCTTTTACACGACCCTGCATGGATCTATACTTGAGTCGGCTACCCGTGAAGTTCTGAACGTCGGCTCTAATGCGCCACGCTCAGTTTTCGCTTCCTTTTCTGCAGCGCAGTGGCTCGCGCCGTACGGACGGGTCTCCACTCAGTATTTCTACGCGGATGATGCTGGCGCTAAGCGCCTTCGGGATTCATTGAAACTGTCGCCAGCCACAGCTGGGTCAAACGTCGTCATCACAGTGCTAGCAGAAGAAGGACCGTTTCTCGACACAATCGCTCCGGCGCCAGGCATAGTCTGCACAAGTCCCGTTCAGACTTATCTCGATCTTGCGATAGCAGGGGAGAGAGGAGCCGAGGCAGCTGATCACCTGCGAAAGGAAAGACTTTCATGGCAAACGTAGCCGTACCCGATCCCCAATCTGCGGCTGATTATGAAGACCGCACTACGAAGGCCGTAAAGAGCGTGCTCCTTGAGATCGGTCAGATTCTCGGCAGCTTCAAGGGAAAGTTCGCCGTAATCGGTGGCGCCGTTCCCTGGCTTCTGCTTGACAACGAGGACATGCGTCACGTCGGCACGCTTGATGTAGACCTCGGTCTTGACGCGGAAGCGTTGGGTGATGGCGAATATGTGACGCTCGTCGAAGCATTGATGGGGCACGGCTATGAGCAGGGAAAGGAACTCCGGAGATTTCAGCTTGTCCGTGAGGTGCCCGCGAGCGACGGTGGCGTACCCATTAACATAATCGTCGATTTCCTCATGCCCCGGCATGCTGAAATCGTAAAAAATAGTCCTCCCATCTTGAGCGATTTTGCAGTTCAACGGGCTGATGGAGCGGATCTTGCTCTTCGTTTCTATCAGTTGGTGGCAATCTCAGGCGATATGCCAGAAGGCGGGACCAACCGCGTTGAGGTCGCGGTTTGTTCCATACCTGCGCTATTGGCCATGAAGGGTTACGCCCTCAACGGACGGCATAAGCAAAAAGACGCGTATGATGTCTATTATTGCATTCGAAACTATCCCGACGGGATAGAAGCGCTTGCCGAAGCTTGTAAGCCCTTGCTCGAAGAGAAGAGTGGCGTTCAAGGTTACCAGTACATTTCGGAAAAGTTTGACGTACCAGAGGGCTACGGCCCAACGAGTGTCCGAAAATTCGTAGCTGAGACCGAGATCCTCGGCGACCGCACCCCCGACCAGTGGCAACTTGATGCTTTCGGACAGGTGGATGCATGGCTGCGGGCACTCGGCCTGAGAAGCTGAGATCGAAATCGAGATAGCGAGCCGCGAAACGCCGTTTGCCGGCGACGGTGAACCAAGAGGAAAAGGTAGGGCACCCGGGAGACTGGGGCCCGTACCGAGCCAATTCCAATTGCGTGGACGAGGCTGCAAAAATGCAAGAAACTTCTTAAGTAGGAAATTATATATGCCCACCGGCAAGGTGAAATGGTTCAGCGCAGCTAGCAAGCTGAAGTTTTGCCAGAACGTCCTGCAGCGTTTCGATGACGACCGCAGTTCCCTGTCCCTGGCTTGCAAACTGGTCGATGATGTCAGCGATAAGATCGTCAAGCTGCTGAAACAGCCGTTCCGGACTTCCGGATTGTTCGGTCATGATAGGCGCTCCTTCAGTTTACGGCTCGACGCTGTAGCCAATCTTTGTACGGCGCAAGGAACTGCCCCGGAAACCGATCCACGATGGCCGTCTCGACCAAGGCGATTTTCGCGAACACATCGCTACCGTCGCGCTCGTCGGGACGGATGCCTTCGCTTTCCTCTTCAAGCCCCCGCATAGTTTCGAACAGTTCATCTTCGCTCATCGCCGCGAGACGATTGGCGAAACCACCGGCATCGAAGTCTGCTTGATCGGGCATGGCGCCACTCCTTCAATTGATATCTTCAGTACAGTCACCCGGCAGAGGGGCCCATAGCCAAGATGTCTGACCATGAAATAAGTTATCCCTCATCGAGTTCGATCCAGACCGGCGCGTGATCGCTGGTGCGCTCCCAGACACGTGCAAACTTGTCGACGCCGGCCGCTATCAAACGTTCGCGCAGGGACGGACTGAGCAGGAAATGGTCGATGCGCAGCCCGGCATCGCGGGCGAAGGAGTTCCGGAAATACTTCCAGAACGTATAGATCCGCTCTTCCGGATGCAGCAGCCGAATAGCGTCCGTCCAGCCCATGGCAATGAGTTCGGCATAGGCTGCGCGAACCTCAGGCCGAAACAGCGCATCGTCTCGCCAGCGCTCCGGCTTGTAAACATCAAGGTCGGTCGGCATCACGTTGAAGTCGCCAACCAGAGCTACGGGCACATCGAGTTCAAACAGTTCCGCCGCATAGGAGTGCAGCCGCTCGAACCAGCGGAGTTTGTAGTCGAATTTCGGCCCTGGCGCTGGATTTCCGTTCGGAAGATAAAGGCAGCCGACGAGGATGCCATCGATGGCAGCCTCGATGTAACGGCTGTGACTGTCGTCAGGATCGCCAGGCAAGCCGCGTCGCGTCTCGCGCGGCTCCTGATCCCTGGCAAGGATCGCCACGCCGTTCCAGGATTTCTGACCGTGCCAGATGGCGCCATAACCTGCACGCTCGATCTCACGGCGCGGAAACTTCTGGTCCGGCGCCTTTAGTTCCTGCAAGCATACGACATCAGGTTTCGCCTCGGCGAGCCACCGGAGCAGGACCTCAAGCCGACCGTTGATACCGTTAACGTTATAGGTGGCGAGCTTCACCGGCGTTTCCGTCAGTGCTTGCGATCACCCTTGTCACCCTGGCCGGGCTTCGCATCATGCTTCGCGTCGTGGCGGGCATCGGCGGACAGCGATCGCGAGACGTCGACGCTCTCCTTGAACTTGCCTTCCTTGTCCCGGCGCACATAACGTTTGTCGGTTCCCGTATCGATCAGTTCGCGCTTGCTCATGACAAGACTCCTTTAGGGTTGCTGTCGGAGAAAACGCGCGCGACCGGGAAAAGATGCACGGGAATCAAGAGACTAGCGCAGACTCGCAAAACGAGTGGGCCCGATCGCGCTAAGTCCTTGAAAAATGATTCGTTTCGACTCGGAACAATTACATGCTGATTCGCTTGAATCGCATTGGTTGTGTCAGGAGTCCTGCGTCATGGTTGCCCCGAGAGCGAATTGGAAAGGCTTCATCAAATTCGGAGAGGTCGCTTGTCCGGTGGCGCTCTACACCGCGGCTTCATCCTCGGAACGGATCGCTTTCAACACGCTGAACCGCAAGACCGGCAATCGGGTGAAGCGCGAGTTTGTTGACAGCGAGACCGGCGATCCGGTCGAGCGGGACGATCAGGTCAAGGGCTACGAGGTCGAGAATGGTCAATACATCGTTCTTGAGCCTGACGAAGTGGCGGCCGCCGTGCCCGACAGCGACAAGACGCTGAAGATCGACGCCTTCATTCCCTGCAACGAGATCGACGGGGTCTATTTCGACAAACCGTATTACCTGGCACCCGACAAGATGGGGACGGATGCCTTCGTGCTGCTGCGCGACGGCATGAAGAAAGCGAAGGTCGCGGCCATTGCTCGCACGGTCCTGTTCCGCCGTGTCCGTACCGTGCTCATCCGGCCGCACGGCAAAGGGCTGATCGCCACGACGTTGAACTTCGATTACGAGGTTCGCTCGTCCGAAGACGCATTCGAGGAACTGCCCGATCTGAAGATCGAAGGCGAGATGCTGGAGCTCGCCGAACATATCATCGGCACCAAGAAGGGAAGCTTCGATGCCCGCACATTCGATGATCGTTATGAAGCTGCCGTCGCGGAGCTGGTGAAAGCGAAAATCGAGGGGAGGGCGCTCCCGAAGAAGAAGGCGCCGGCCGCGTCGAAACCCAGCGATCTTCTGCAGGCACTCAGAGAGAGCGCCGGCATAGGTGGGATGAAGGCCGAGCCGAAACGAGCGGCTGCCAATGTCAACAAGGGCACGTCGCGCCAGAAGGCCGCCAAGCCCGCCGCTGCCAAAACCAAGTCTGCGGCATCGCAGACCCGCCGCGCAGGTTGATCGGAGGAAAACATGGCTGTCCGTCCTTATTGGAAAGGCTATCTCAAGCTATCGCTGGTCACCTGCCCCGTGCAGATGATGCCAGCGACCTCCGAGAACGAAAAGGTTCGCTTTCACACGCTGAACCGTGAAACCCAGAACCGCGTCGTCAGTCACTATGTCGATTCTGTCACCGGCAAGGAGGTCAAGGACGAAGACGAGGTCAAAGGCTACCAGCGCGGCGAGAACGAATACATCATGCTGGAAGACGAAGAACTGGAAAACGTCGCGCTCGACAGCACCAAGACAATCGACATCTCGACCTTTACGCCGCGCGACAGTGTTGAATGGATCTGGCTCGACACGCCCTATTATCTGTCTCCCAACGATCCTGTCGGACAGGAAGCCTTCTCCGTCATCCGCGACGCGATGGAAGCCCAGCACATGGTCGGTATCTCGCGGCTGGTGATCTCACGCCGGGAACGCGCCGTCATGCTGGAGCCACGCGGCAAGGGTATTGTCCTTTGGACCTTGCGCTACGGGGATGAAGTCCGTGACGAGGATACCTATTTCGCAGGCATCGACGACGACGAGACGGCGGATTCCGATATGATGCCTTTGGTGCAGCAGTTGATCAAGAAGCAGACGAAGCATTGGGATGCGAAGATGGTGATCGACCCGGTGCAGGACCGGCTGCTCGATATCATCGCCGCCAAGAAGAAGGCGATGAAGAAGCCGGCAAAAGCCAAGCCGCAAGCGCCGGGGAAAGCCACGCCAAGCAACGTCATCAACATCATGGATGCCTTGAAAAAGTCGGTCGCCGCCGAAACCCGGTCCGGCAAATGAGCAAACGCGCCAAACCACTCCTACTAGATGACAGCTTCACCGCCAAATCGCAGCCGCGCCGAAAGCGCGACCCGGCTCAACCGAATCTTCCGTTCGATCCAATGCCAGCCCGGGTCGAGCCGTGCCTGGCGCTCCTGAAGGCTACGGCGCCGATCGGCCCTGACTGGGCCTATGAAATCAAATGGGATGGCTACCGGCTCGCCATCCATATCGAGCCGAAGGGCGTGCGCATCATCACCCGCGGTGGCCACGATTGGACACATCGGTTTCCAACGATTGCGGCGGCGGCAAAAGAGGTTGGAGTCGGGACGGCCATCCTGGATGGCGAGGCGGTGGTTCTCAATGCGCAAGGCCGTTCGGACTTCGGAGCGCTTCAACGTTCGCTCGGGGGACGCGGCGGCAAACGAACCTCTGCCGAGTCCGTCCTCTTTGCTTTCGATCTCTTGTATTTCGACGGACATGATCTGACGAAGTGCGAGCTGTCGGTCCGCAGGCATCTTCTGGCAGACCTCCTCGATGGTGCGGTTGGCGCGATCCAGCTTTCCGAGGAGGTGCAGGGTGACGGCGCCGAGCTCCTCGAAAACGCCCGCTCGCTTGGACTGGAAGGTATCATCGCCAAGCACCGCGATAGGCCGTATCGTTCAGGTCGCACCGGCGACTGGCTGAAGATCAAGTGCATTCAAAGCGAGAGTTTCATGATCGTCGGCTACGAGCAGTCGGCGGTTGCTCGCGGTGGGATTGGCAGTCTGCTGCTCGCCGCCCGTCGCGGACACGACTGGGTCTGTGTCGGCGCCGTCGGCACGGGCTTCAAGGAAAAAGATGCGGCGTATCTGAAGAAGACCCTCGACAAACTGAAGACGAGGACGCCGGTGGTGCCGCTGAAGGGTAAGAACTATGTCTTCGCGCAGCCGACGCTGATCGCCGAGATCGAATTCCGCGGCTGGACCGACGACGGTAATCTGCGTCATGCTTCCTATAAAGGCTTACGCGAAATTCAGGATAATGCTGCAGTCTACGAGCTCGACTGACCTGATGTAGGCGGCCGTTGCGACTTCCGAATTTTTTTCTAGCGACGCTCTTGAATCGGAAATTCTCAAAAACCAAATCGATTGTCGCCAGCTGCTGAGGACAGGGCTGGCCTCGCTGGGAGCGCCGCTTTTCGGCGCTTCCGTACCCATGTTGCTTCAAGGAGGATATGGCTATGGCAACATCTTACGACTATGCACCCCTCTTCCGCTCGACCGTCGGCTTTGATCGGATTTTCAATCTTCTGGAAAATGCCCAGCGCGCTCGCTCGATCAGCGACTGGCCGCCTTATGACATCGCCAAGACCGGCGATGACAGCTACCGGATTTCGATTGCGGTGGCGGGCTTTGCCCAGGATGACCTCGACGTCACCTTCCAGTCCAACCTTCTGACCGTCACGGGCAAGAAGCAGGAGACTGCCAATGACGACTACCTGCATCGCGGCATTGCCGGCCGGCCCTTCGAACACCGCTTCGAACTGGCCGACCACGTCCGCGTAAATGGCGCCGATTTGAAGAACGGTCTTCTCTCAATCGATCTCGTTCGTGAGATCCCCGAGGCCCTGAAGCCGCGGAAGATCGACATCCAGACCAACCCGGCCCTCGTGCAGCCGACCGCTCCGGTCCAGATCGAAGCGCAGAAGGCCGCCTGACCGAAACTTTGGTGAAGGGCGCCGCGCGCAGCGGTGCCCTATCAGACATCCGGGTTGAGAGGAGAGAGACAATGAAACCCGATATGTTCGAACAACCTGTTACCATCCTTGTCGGCCTTGGCTTTCCGGCTGAGGTCCGAACCGTCATGGATGCCTACCGATATCTTGCTGAATGGCCAGGATCGTCGCGCGACACTGCACACTCGATCGCGCTGAAAGCGTGTAGCGCGGCACTGCGCGGCGAGATCGAAGCCGAGACCGCGCGCGGCCTGTTTGCCGCCTTCGCTGAGAACCACGATCTGCTGGCGCCGGAAACCAATGCGATCGCCGCCTCCAGTCGCCAGCGTGACAAAGATCCGCACGTTCGCTAAGGAGGCCGACATGCACGAGGTTTTGCAGCAGGCCGCAAGCAGCGCCGCTGCGATGGGTCCGACGGTCCTCCTTCAGGGCATGCAGGTTGAGCGGCCGCTTGACGTGGTGAAAGCGACCGCACTCTCCGCAGACGACAAACGGACCATCTTAGCCTCATGGGCCTCGGACTTCTACGCGGTCGACTCCAAGCCGGCGTTCCGCCATATCCCCGGAACACCGCAGCCGGTTTCCATAGATGAGGTTAAGGCTGCCCTCACAGAACTTGATCGGCGTTACGGATATTGATTGCGCCTACCGGCCGAACCGGCCGTTTATTCACGTGTCGGTCGGTTGCGATCGAGATCTGAATGGTCGAGACCGAAGTGCTCCAGAACGAGATCAAGTTACGGCGGTTGGATTTGAAGTAGACGTCGAACAGGTCACCGACCAACGGAACGCTCCCGGCCGCCGCATCGAAACCGATATTGACCAGCATCTTTACGAGCTTGTCGTTCGGCACCCCCAGCCGTCGCGCTTCGTTGACGATGTAGAGGCTGATCGCCGCGCCGGCGAAATCGCCGAGGCCCGGGACCAATCCGATGATAGAATCCGCGCCGAACGAGAAGTGGGTCCCGGGAATGCGCAGTGCCGTATCCATGAGCCGCGCCAGCCCGCGCATGCGACGAAGGCGGATCAGGTGGTCCGTGTCGCGGAATTCCACACGCTGGCTACGCGCTCGGTTGTGCGTCATGCCGCCGCCTTCGTCATCTTGCCGAGACGTTTGATCGCCTGCTCCAGCGAACGCTGTCCATCGCAATAGTCTTGCCAGGCCGTCGTCTTTGCCAGGAGTGCGGGCACGGTGCGGATCGTGAAGCGTTTCGGGTCGAGATCCGTCTTCACCTGGCTCCAGGTGAGTGGCATCGACACCGTGGCGCCGGGGCGGGCACGTGGCGACAACGGCGCGACTGCTGTCGCCATCCGGTCATTACGCAGGTAATCGAGGAAGATCCGGCCATTGCGCTGGTTCTTCGCCATCTTGATCAGATAAAGCTCAGGGTTCTCGCGCGCCATTTGCAGGCAGACATCGTGCGCGAACCCTTTTGCCTCCGGCCAGGCCAGCTTCTTACCCTTCGCCACCGCAAGCGGCGTGACGACATGCAGCCCCTTGCCGCCCGTGGTCTTGCAGAAACTGACGAGGCCGAGTTCTTCCAGCCGGTCGCGCATTTCCCGAGCGGCTTCGACGACGGTTGCGAACGGGACATCCGGACCGGGATCAAGGTCGAAGACAAGACGGCCTGGCACCTCCGGCTGGCCCGGTTCGCAATTCCACGGATGCAGCTCGACACCACCGATCTGGGCAATGGCAGCAAGGCCCTCGACTCGATCGATCTGCAGATAGGGTTTCTTGTCTCCAAACACCTTCACCAGTTCGAGCAGGTTCGATGTTCCCGGCATCGCATGCCGCTGGAAGAATTGCTCGCCGCCGATGCCATCCGGCGTTCGGATGATCGAGCATGGCCGTCCCTTGATATGGTTGATCAGCCATGGACCAACGGCTTCGTGATAACGGGCCAAATCTTCCTTGGTTACCGGTTCTCCGTCATTGGCATCGGGCCAGAGCGGCTTGTCCGGGCTAGAGATCATCACGCCCATCACCTCGGCCTTGGCATTCTTGCCGCGTCCTGGTCTTGATGGCTTTGTCACGGCCGGCGTCGGCGTGTCGGTCTTTGCCGGCGATGCCGGTTTTTCCGCCTCGACTTCGGCCGCAGGCTTGTCTTCGCGCAAACCCTTGAACGCCGCCTGACGCACCAGTCCGTCCGCTGTCCAGCCCGCGAACTGGATTTCGGCGACCAGTTCGGGTTTGACCCAGACGATGTTGGGATCCTTCTTCGGCGCGCCAATTCCGGTAAACGGTGATTTAGCGGCTTCGATCTCGCGGAGTCTTGGCAAGATCGTATCGACCGTTTTGGCACCGTAGCCGGTTCCAACCCGGCCGACATAGACGAAGTGATCACCCCTGAAGACACCGACCAACAGGGAGCGGAACTTACCGTTGGTCTTGGCATAGGCGCCGATGACGACTTCATGGCCAGCGCGGCACTTGGACTTCGCCCAGCTCTCGGTACGGCCCGATTGATAGGGCGCGTCGGCCTGTTTCGAGACGATGCCTTCCAGCGACAGCTTGCACGCCGATCTGAGAACGGCATCGCCACCGGTTTCGAAATGTTCGACGAAACGCAGGCGTGGGTCCTCGCCGGCATCATCAAGCAGTGTCTGCAGACGTTCCTTGCGTTCGGTCAACGGCAGTTGTTGCAGATCCTCATTGCCCTCGAACAGCAAATCGAAGGCGAAGTAGACTAGTTCGTCGGTCTTGCCTTCCGACAGTGCGGCCTGAAGTGCTGCGAAATCCGGCGCGCCGTTTTCATCGAGCGCGCAGATCTCCCCGTCGATGATGGCATCAGACAAGTTTGCCGCCGATGTCGCAATCGCCGGATACTTGGCCGTCCAGTCCAGGCCCTTACGGGTCTTCAGCGTCACCTCGCCGTTTTCGATGCGCGTCTGGATGCGGTAGCCGTCGAACTTGATCTCGTGGATCCAGCCATCGCCTGAAGGCGGGCGATCGAGCGTTTCGCAAAGCTGCGGCGCAATGAACTCCGGCATCGTGGACTTTGCCGGTTTTTTCGCTGCTGGCTTTCGCTTTGTCTTCGTGTCCGCGGCCCGTTCCTCCGCCGCAAGCCCATGATTGCTGTCCCAGACGGCATCCGCCTGAACGTCGCCGCTCTGCACCATGAACGGTTTTGGCTTCCTGCCCTTTCCGGCGGCGATCGCCTCCATGGTTCGGCTGGATGCAACGGAGGTTGCATTGTCCTCAAGGATGGCAGCGCCATCCTCTTCGACTGAGTAATCGTCGTGATGCTTGATCAGCAGCCAATTTGTGCGCTTGCCGCCGTCGCGATCGTTGCGCATCCGCACCAGCACGAAACTGCCATGCAGCCGCTCACCTTCCAGCGTAAACTTGAAATCACCCTTGGCCAGCGCCTGTTCGGGCGTCTTGTTGCCTTCCGGCTCCCAGTAGCCGCGATCCCACAACATCACCGTGCCGCCGCCATATTGGCCCTTGGGGATCGTGCCTTCGAAGTCGCCGTAGTCTAACGGATGGTCCTCGACCTCGACAGCCAAACGCTTGTCGTGCGGATCGAGTGATGGCCCCTTCGTCACCGCCCACGACTTGAAGACGCCATCGAGTTCGAGCCGCAAGTCATAATGCAGCCGCGTGGCGTCGTGTTTCTGAATGACGAATCGCCTGCGGTTCGACGCCTTCAGTTTCGCAGCGCCGCTCGGCTCCTGCGTCTTCTGAAAATCGCGCTTCTGTTTGTAGGTCGAGAGCTTATCGCTGGCCATGGCAGTCCCCGGTACAAATCCGCCTCCCGCCTCGGATGAAGACGGGATGAGGCACGGGCTGGACAGGTTGGACGCTCGACTGCCGTTTCGTTGGCCGCGATGGGAAACCGGAAAAACCATCGCGTTCGTCATCCCTGCCACGTCCGGTTGACACGACACGCGACCTCACCAAGCAAAAAGCAACAGAATGTCGTTTTGTTCCGAACGGTTAGATGCCTTGCTGCTCTCTCCCGCCCCGCCGCTGACCTGCATTCCTCGCATGACTGCGCTGCAGCGATGTCTATTTGATAGGCGCGGAAAACCGGTATGATCCCATTATCGAACTGATGCACCTCCTCCCGCGTCGGTTCGATGTGCGGACGTCCTACTCCTCCTCCCAAGGGCGTTTGCTGGAACGGCAACACTCCTCCTCCGAGTTGCTGTTCGGTTATTTTCGAAAAGCCTGCCGCACCTCCTCCCGCGGCAGGCTTTTTCGTTTTGGACCCTACTTGGGCGGCGGCATGTTTTAGGTCCTGCGCAAAACGCCAAAAAAAAGAGCCCCAGCAGATACTTGGAGCTGGGCGGTTAGGTCACTGATTCGCTTGGTGATTCGCGTGTCGGTGTTTCAGCCGGCCCTAATTTATCCTCTGGACGCCCGCTTGACTCTTTTCCGGCAACGGAACAAAAAGAGAACCTCCATATTTTGAGGGGCATGGAGTCCCTTGCAACGCGAGCTGAGGAGGTCCGTGAACGATGTCGCGCGCCCATAATCCTCGGGTCATCGAGGAACTGAGAGACCGCATCGCCCACCTGGAGGGCAGTGCGGCAAAGAAAGCCATCGTGCTGCCCTTCGGCGTTTGCGAGATGGACGAGCATCTACCGGGAGGCGGGCTATCCTATGGCGCTCTTCACGAGATAGCAGGCGGCGGCGTCGGCACGGTCGATGGAGCCGCAGCGGCATTGTTTGCCGCCGGAATTGCCGCGCGCTCGAAGGGCAAGGTCCTATGGTGCCTCACGAGACCCGATCTGTTTTTCCCCGCTATCGCCCAGGCCGGCCTGCATCCCGACCGGGTGATCTTTTGCGAGGGTGACAAGGAAGAGGATGTGCTGGCGTCCATGGAAGAGGGGCTTTCCTTCGGCGGATTGGCTGCAGTGGTCGGGGAACTCGTTCGATTGCCGATGGTGGCATCTCGGCGGCTGCAACTGGCTGCCGAGAAGACCGGAACCATGGGGCTTGTTGTCCGCAGGTGGCGTCGGCAGACGGAGGCGTCGGATTTCGGCAACCCGACGGCCTCCACCACCCGCTGGAGAGTGAGTGTGCTCCCGTCGGAGGCATTGCCAGTCGCGGGCGTCGGGCGGGCGCGATGGCTGGCGGAATTGATGCGCGTGAAAGCAGGCGAGTGTGCTGAGTTTGAATTAGGAGCCTGTGATGCCAAGGGTCGTGTGTGTCTACTTCCCCACTCTGTCAACAGACCGGATACGACGGCATGGAGAGGGAACCGTGCCAGCTGAACAGCCTCTTGTCGTCATCTCGAAATCAGGCTCCAAACGCTGGGTCTCGGCTGCCGATACCGCCGCGCGCAAACTCGGCCTCAAGCTCGGCATGCCCGCGAGTAAAGCCCAGGCGATCGTTGCCAATCTGACGATGATCGATGCCGATCCGTCCGCCGACGCCGCTGCCCTTGAGCGCCTGGCGCTTTGGGCGCTGCGGCAATACAGCCCTGTTGTCGCCGTCGACGGCGTGGACGGTATCGTGATGGACACCGAAGGCGCCGATCATCTTCAGGGCGGCGAAGCCCTGCTGATTTCCGGGCTGGTCAACGGCTTGAGAGGACGAGGCCTGACCGCTCGTGCGGCCGTCGCCGACACTTGGGGAGCAGCGCATGCGATCACCCGCCTGACGTCGGCGGAGACGACCGTTGTTCCGCTAGGCGGCGTGGCGAAAGCAGTCACGCGACTGCCCATCCACTGTCTCCGGCTCGCCCCGGACACGATCCACGGTTTGCGGGTGATGGGCGTCGAGACGGTCGGGGAACTCTCCGCAATGCCACGCGCGCCCTTGACGCTGCGATACGGCCCGGAGGTCGGTAGGCGGCTGGACCAACTGTTCGGGCGGATGGCAGAACCCATCGAACCTCTACGGACACCAGAGCTGGTCGAAGCCGCGAAGAACTTTCAGGAGCCAATCGGCGCCGCGGAGACAATCGCCAAATATGTACGCCGACTGGTTGGCGAACTGACATCCAAACTGGAGACACGCGGTCTTGGCGTCAGACGTTCCGATCTTGTCATCCACCGTGTCGACAACACCCGCCAGTGCATTCGAGCCGGATTGGCAAAACCGGTACGCGATCCCGCTCGGCTGTCGAAGCTGTTGTGCGATCGCATCGAGAAAATCGACCCCGGCTTTGGAATCGAACGCCTGGTGCTGGTCGCCATCATGGCCGAGCCCCTGGAGGAGCGACAGGTCGCGTCGTCACTCATCGAGGAGCTGGTCGTCGACGTCACGCCGCTCGTCGACATCCTCGGCAATCGCGGTCAGCGCCTCTACCGGGTCACGCCCGTCGCCTCCGACGTTCCCGAACGGTCGGTGATGCGCATAGGGCCAACGGCCGACGAAACCGGAGCGACTTGGGCCGCCAAATGGCCACGGCCGTCGCGGCTGCTGGCGAACCCGGAACGGATCGACGTCACCGCTTTGCTTCCCGACCAGCCACCTGCCGTGTTCACCTGGCGCGGCAAGCGCCGGCGGGTCAAGCGAGCTGACGGGCCGGAGCGTATATTCGGGGAATGGTGGGTTCGCCCGAGAGAACACGCCGCCGTTCGGGACTATTTCGTTGTCGAGGACGAGGCAGGCGAACGGTACTGGGTCTACCGCGCCGGCGACGGCATGGACACCGATACGGGCTCTCACCTCTGGTTTCTGCACGGGGTGTTCGGATGAAGTACGCCGAGCTTCAGGTCACCACCCATTTCTCGTTTTTGCGCGGAGCAAGTTCGGCCGAGCAACTGTTTGCCACCGCGGCAGCGCTTGGCATCGATGCACTGGGTGTTGTCGATCGCAACTCGCTCGCGGGGATCGTGCGCGCATGGGAAGCCGCTAAAACCACGGGCGTGCGACTGGTTGTCGGCTGTCGTCTCGATCTCTCTGACGGCATGTCGATCCTGGTCTACCCGACTGATCGTCCAGCCTATTCGAGATTGACCCGCCTGCTGTCGCTCGGAAAGAGCCGGGGAGGAAAGGGCAAGTGCATCCTCGATTTATCGGATGTGGAAGCCTATGGCGGCGGACTGATTGCCGTCCATATTCCTGACGAGGCCGACGAGACAACTGCAGCTCAGCTCAGGAAGCTCGCTGCGATCTTCGGCGACAGGGCCTACGTTTCGCTCTGCCTGCGCCGTCGACCCAACGATCGCCTGCGGCTCCACAATCTGTCGAACTTGGCCGCCCGTCACAAGGTCAAAACGGTCATCACCAATGACGTCCTGTTTCATGACCCCAGCCGCCGACAGCTGCAGGACATCGTCACCTGCATCCGAAACCGCACCACCATCGACAGCGTCGGGTTCGACCGCGAGCGACATGCCGATCGCTTTTTGAAAGCGCCAGAGGAGATGCATCGGCTGTTTTCGGAGTATCCGGAAGCGCTGGCGCGCACGCGCGAAATCGTCGACCGCTGTCGTTTCGACATGAGCGAACTTCAGTATCAGTATCCTGAAGAAGCCCTTGTACCGGGCCTTGATGCCCAGCAGTCACTTACCAAGTTCGCCTGGGAAGGGGCTGCCACCCGATACCCCGAGGGGATCCCCGACAAGGTCCGCAAGGCGATCCTTCACGAACTCGAGCTCATCCGGGTGATGAAATACGCCCCGTACTTCCTGACCGTCTACAGCATCGTCCGGTTTGCCCGGTCGCAAGGAATTCTCTGCCAGGGGCGGGGGTCGGCGGCGAACTCGGCCGTTTGCTATTGCCTGGGTATCACCAGCATCAACCCGGAAACCGGTGACTTGCTGTTCGAGCGTTTCGTGTCGATGGAACGGGACGAGCCGCCGGATATAGACGTCGATTTCGAGCATGCCCGCCGCGAGGAGGTCATCCAGTGGATATATGAAACCTACGGCCGCTCACGCTCGGCGCTCTGCTCCACCGTCACCCGCTACCGTGCCAAAGGCGCGCTGCGTGATGTCGGCAAGGCGCTCGGCCTGCCTGAGGACCTGATTACCCAGCTGTCTTCCGGCGTCTGGGGCTGGTCGGAAGGCGTCGGCGAAAAGCAGCTCGTAGATAACAACATGAACACGGCTGACTACCGCCTCAAGCTGGCTCTCGACCTCTCCGCTCAGCTCATGGGTGCGCCCCGCCATCTCGGCCAGCATCCGGGCGGCTTTGTCCTGACGCAGGACAGGCTCGACGATCTGGTGCCCATCGAACCGGCGACCATGAAGGACCGCCAGGTGGTGGAATGGGACAAGGACGACATCGAGGCACTCAAATTCATGAAGGTCGACGTGCTGGCGCTCGGAATGTTGACCTGCATGGCAAAATCGTTCGAGCTGCTGCGCGAACACAAGAATATCCCGATGGGCCTGTCGGACGTCGAGCAGGAAGATCCGGCGACCTACGCGATGATCCGCAAGGCCGATACGCTCGGCACGTTTCAGATCGAAAGCCGCGCCCAGATGGCGATGCTGCCACGTCTCAAACCGCGCACGTTCTACGACCTTGTCGTGCAGGTCGCCATCGTCCGGCCCGGACCCATCCAGGGCGACATGGTGCATCCGTATCTGAGGCGGCGCGAGGGCAAGGAGAAGGTCGAATATCCGACGCCCGAGCTTGAAGCGGTGCTTGGTAAGACGCTCGGCGTCCCGCTGTTTCAGGAAAGTGCGATGAAGGTTGCCATGACCTGCGCCGGATTCACGGCAGGCGAGGCTGATCAGTTGCGTCGGGCAATGGCGACGTTCAAGTTCACAGGCGGGGTCTCGAAGTTCAAGGACAAGCTTGTCGAGGGCATGGTCAAGAACGGCTACACCCGCGCATTTGCCGAGAAGACATTTACACAGCTCGAAGGCTTCGGAAGCTACGGTTTCCCAGAAAGCCACGCTGCCAGCTTCGCGCTGATCGCCTATGCCTCCAGCTGGATGAAATGCCACCATCCCGACGTCTTCTGCGCGTCCTTACTCAACAGCCAGCCAATGGGTTTCTATAGCGTTGCCCAGATCGTCCAGGATGCCAGAAACCACGGCGTCGAAGTCCGGCCTGTCTGCGTCAACCGCTCTCGCTGGGACTGCACGATGGAAAGGATCGGCAACTCAGACCGGTTTGCTGTTCGTCTCGGCATGCGTGTTGTCAAGGGATTGTCCACCAACGATGCCGCACGCATTATCCTGGCGCGTGCCGAACAGCCGTTCGTATCGGCCGATGACATGTGGCGACGCTCCGGCGTGTCTCCGTCTTCGCTGGTCAAGCTGGCCGAAGCTGACGCTTTCCTGCCGTCGCTGCAATTGGAACGGCGGCAGGCACTCTGGGATATCAAGGCGCTCCGGGATGAACCCCTGGAGCTTTGGGCGGCCGCCGCTGAGCGCGAAGCCAAGGTGATCGCCGAGATGCAGGAGCCTGAAGTGGCGCTGAAATCGATGACGGAGGGCAGGGAGGTCGTCGAGGACTACTCACACACGGGCCTCACCTTGAGGGCGCACCCGGTGTCGTTTCTCCGAAAAGACCTCGACCGGAAAGGCATCGTTACCTGCGCCGAGGCGATGCGGCAGCGGGACGGGAAATGGCTTTGGACGGCTGGTCTCGTTCTCGTGCGACAGCGGCCTGGATCGGCAAAGGGCGTCATGTTCCTAACGCTGGAAGACGAGTCTGGCATCGTCAACGCCGTCGTCTGGCCATCGCTGTTCGAACGCCAGCGGCGTGTCCTGATGACCGCGAGCATGATGGCTATCAATGGCCGCATCCAGCGGGAAGGCGAGGTCGTTCACCTCGTTGCCCAGCGCCTGTTCGATTTCTCCGCCGACCTGGCAAGCGTTGGTAATCGGGACGGCGGCCTCGGTGACTTCCCGCTGCCCCATGGCCGCGGCGATCAGGTCAAGCACGGAGGAGGGCCGGATTCTCGGGATAATCCCAAGCCCGCTGTGCAGGCGCGCGACATCTATATTCCCGACCTTCATATCGATAATCTGAAAATCAAATCAAGAAACTTCCATTGAGGAGACCGGTGTGTCGCGCCTGTTTGCAGTCACCCAAAGCCTGGAGGAGATTGTCGCCCATTTCGCGGTCGACATGGCGCCGGCGCTTGAGGTGCCGAGTGAGACCGTCGAAGGCACCCCGGGACTGATCGTCCTTGAGAAAGATGGATTGAGGCTGCTGAAGTCGATCCCATGGGGCTTCCCACGACAGACACGCGACATGCGGCGTGAAGGCGAGCCGCCGAGCCGCATCGGCCTCGTTGCCGACCTCACCAATCCGCTCTGGGACCGGATCGTCGTTGACCCCAAATATCGCTGTCTGATCCCGCTCACCCATTTTGCCAACCCCGACGGTGTCAAAGGGGCAAAAACCAGATCATGGTTCTCGAAGAACCGCCAACCTTTGATGGCCTGGGCGGGGTTCTGCAAGAACACTCCCGACTTCGGCCCCGTGTTTGCCGGCATGACCATGACCGCCAATGAGAAGATCAGACCGTTCAACGACCGCATGCCTGTTTTGCTCAAGCCGGAGGAGTACGACCGCTGGCTTCACGGTTCGATCGAGGACGTCATCGCATTCCAGTTCCGCGAGCCACCGCCGTCGGATGACTTCGAAATCCTGCATACGCGTGATCGCTGGCAAAGCGGCGTTTCGCCCTCCAAGGCTTCACCGCGCCGGGACAACATGCTTATGTAGCCAAGGTTTCCTGTAGAAAGGACTGCCATATGTGCAACTTGTACACCGTCCGTCTTTCCGCCGCGGAAGTGGCCGCGCACTTTCGCGTGCCGAACCCGATGCAAACCAACGCTCCCGAGGAAGTCTATCCGGGCACGCCCGGGATGGTGGTGACGGAGAATGAAGGTGTTCGCGAGCTCCGCTCGATGGTGTGGGGCTTTCCCCTCCGCCTTAAAGGCATGAAACCAGAAGCCAAGCCAAAGCCGGTCAACAATATAGCAGACCTCGCGAAAGGCATGTGGATTGGCTTGGCACGTAAACCTCAATGGCGATGCTTGATCCCCGTGACGGGTTTTGCCGAAGCAGAAGGCGAGAAGGGCAGGATGACCCGCACCTGGTTTTCCCTGAAGGACCAGCCGGTGTTCGCCTGGGCAGGGCTGTGGCGTATCAGCGACGAGTGGGGTCCAGTTTACTCCGGTGTCATGACGGATGCCAACGAGGCGATCCAGCCCGTGCACAATCGGATGCCTGTCCTGCTACATCCAGATGAGTACGAACAGTGGCTTCACGGTAGCTTCGATGATGCGCTCGCATTCCAGAAGCGGACATTTCCGCCCGAGTTGGTGACGATGGAGCGGACAAGCGAGCTATGGGCGAAAAAGAAGGCCACGCCCGAGGCGCCGCTGCTGCTTTGATGGCGGCTTCTTCCTGTCGATACCGGAATTGTCAGCACGCGATGCCAATCACCAAGGTGCGCACCAGACCTTTCGATTAATCACCGAGGTAACAAGATGGCTCCAGGGGTTCTCGATCATGGTCACACGAGAAGTCGAGCTGTCGTCAAATCACGTAAGACATCGCACCCAACCGGAGGAGGCATCCTCGGACCTGATGGAAGGCTGAACAAACGGCCAAGGTATCGGACCACGACAAGATCCGCATCAGCATCATCATTGTTTGTCGGAGGCGGCCTATGAAAGCGTCCCAATCCCGCTCTCTGTGATGGCGTCCTGGCCCGGTTCCGGATCTTCCACGATCAACCCATAAAGGGTCCGCTAGCAAGCTGCGGCCGCTTCCGCTTCGCGTCGCGGTGATCGCGCCCGGAGCCCGTGCCTTTTGAGGAGCCATCGAGCGGGAATTGGCCCGCTCCAAAGATGGAGCCCTCCGATGAACACCGATCTTTCGCTTGCGCAGAACCACGCCTTCCAGCTTTCCCGCACCCTGATGGTTCCAGTCACGCTGTTCAGGTCCGGCGACGAGTTCGGCGTTCTGCCGAGCGACGAACTCGATGACGAAGACGATCTTGAGATCGTGCATGAATACGTTCCAGGCGGGTCTCATTGAGACCCTTCATCTCCTCGGTGCCGCTTGCAAGCGGCAGGCGGCAAGGGAAGCTTCGCCGCGCCTTGGCACCGACGATGGGCGTTGATCTGCAGATCAGCAGATTGCCAGGGCGCGCCCTTGCCCCCTTTGCTCTTCGCGGCCGCCGGAAACGGTCCCGCAAATTGCGGGGGAATGAATCTGGAGAGAAGGGCGGCGTCAAGAGCGCCGGGCAAAATAATGGAGAAACAGAAACTGGAGGAACTTCGGGACCGTGTCCCGTGCGCAGCCGTGCTGGAACAGGCTGGCTTTGCCATCGACGTCAAGGAAAGCACTCGCAAAGCTTTGAAGTATCGGCGCGGCGCGGAAATCGTCATCGTCATCCATGGGGGGCGGGGTTGGTTCGATCCGCTGTCTGACGCGAAGGGCGACGTCTTCGGTCTCGCGGAGCATTTGGACGGCGTCACCTTTGTCGAAGCGCTCGACCGGGTGGCCAACCTCGTCGGCGTCATCGCCACGGATCCTGTTTGGTCTCGCCCGGTCAGAAGCCTCGCTCATAGTATTTCGGTCCCGGAGCGCTGGGCAGAACGACGTCGCCCGTGGCAGGGGTCGATGACCTGGCGCTATCTGCGAACCGAGCGCTGCCTTCCGGCAACAATCATCCGTGAAGCCCTCCAAAGGGATATCCTCCGGGAAGGACCCTATGGCAGCATGTGGGCCGCACATGTCAAGGACGATGGCGCTGTCACCGGATGGGAGGAGCGCGGTCCCAATTGGCGCGGGTTTTCCGCAGGCGGCTCGAAGATTCTGTTTCGCCTTGGTTCTTCCGATGCCATGCGCATTTGCGTCACCGAAGCGGCGATCGACGCCATGAGCCTTGCGGCTTTCGAGGGGCTGCGTGACAGCAGCCTCTATCTCAGCACCGGCGGTGGGTGGTCGCCGGCGACAGAAGCGGCAGTCCGAAAGCTGGCCGCGCGTCCCGGTACTGTTCTGGTCGCGGCTACCGACGCCAATACTCAGGGCGAAACCTTCGCCGGCCGCCTCCGTGACATTGCCGATGAGGTCGGCTGCGACTGGTTGCGACTGACGCCGCCGGCCGAGGACTGGAACGATGCGCTGAAAGTGCGGGGCGAAGAAATGAAGGAAAGGACAATGAGGGCAGGAAGAGGAGGCCTGCCGCATGCCCGCCGGCCGCGTCAAGGGTGAAGCTTCGCCCGCTTGCCAGCGGCCCTTGACCCGCCCGGACGGAGAGGCGGCTTGAGGGGAGGGGTCAGGAAGGGCTGAAGAGACGATGGCGACCAAGAGGATCTGCCGCGCTTCGCCCGGACAAGGCTGAAGGAGCCAATCATGACCCTTTCCTCCATCCGCAAAGTCTACCAGGGCGTCGCCGACCGCCATCAGATGTTCAGGTTGTTCGATCGGCACGCACAACGTCCTCACCGCTTCGACGGTGACACGAGCGCGCTTTATGCTGGCGAATGGTTCGAAATCACCGAACGCGAACACGACTATATGTTCGAGATTCTGCCGCCGCTTTGGATCCGGGGCTCGATGTTCGCAATGCGCGAATTTCTGACCGGATCTGTCACATCGGTGTTCTTCGCGCTACGGATCGACGGGGTCATTCGTCACTTCCACGGATATTGCGATCTCTCCGACGGTCGGTCGGTAGAACAGATGCGCCTGGCGATCATCGAGAGGGAAACGCGCCCTGTGCGATCGATGAGGCGCGAGGAACGTCTTGAGCATATCTGGAGCGCCACTGCGGACGCCTATCGCGGCTACTCCGACGAAAACTCCCCCCGTTATTTGCCGGGTCATCGCGTCATTACTCTCTACAGCGAGGCTGGGTCTGCCAGGTCAAAATTGCTCGACGACCTGGCCGACGATGAGATCGCCAGCAAACTGCCCATCCAACTGCGGCATCTTCCCGATGCGGCAGCCGCAGCGTGAGGAGATGCACCATGCTTTCCTTTCCGATTGAATCCGTGCGGGCGGTGATCGCCCGCGGTCGCGCCGACGCCGAGGCCAACGGCGGCTACCGCAATCCCCATTACGGTCTTCATCCCGGGCGCGACGAACAGCCGGGTGTATGGCTCGTGGGTGATCGCGGAGTCTATCTTTGCTCGAATGGCAAATTGCCCAATGGCGAAAGGCCTTTCGTCGCCTATGCGCTCGAATGCGATCCTCGCACGAACGACGACTGGTTCGAGGTCAAGCGCAAGACCTTCGGGGGAGATGACGGCGTCGATTTCATCGACGCCGACCAGCTGGAGGCGATGATCGCCGCCACCCCCAATGCCAGGCATCTCGGCATCAGATTTGACGCGGACTCGATGGAACTCTTCATCATCGAGTGGTCGTAACGTCCCCGCTGCAGCGGGATCCCCACCGTCAATCAGCGTCCCTTCGCCGCCAATCGCCCTGGCGGAACGATGACGCGCGCTTTCACTAGGAGATTTTATCATGAGCAACGATCCTTTCGCGCTCGACATGTTCGGCAATACCGCACTCACGTCCGGTCTTGGGCTCGGCGTCACGGCCTTTGGGAGCTTCGCGCCCGAGGCGGCTGTCGAACCAGCCAACGATGACGATCCAGATCCGACGCCGCCGGCGCCAGCGCCGGCATCCGCACCTCCGCGGGCGGCCGTACCCTCGCGGCCCCCCTCACGCCCGGGTAGGCTTCGGGCAAACTTCTATCTCGAGGGTGACCGCGGCTTACCTTCGTCCTGGAAGGATCGTGCCCGCGCCAATGTCGCGGCGATCCTCGTTGCCAATAACATCTCCAAGCAGGACCGGCCGGCGACGTCAAAAGAGCAGGCGCAGTTGATCCGTTTTACCGGCTTTGGCGCCGGCGAGCTGGCCAACGGCATGTTCCGGCGGCCAGGTGAGGTGGATTTCCGACAAGGCTGGGATGAGCTCGGCTCCTCGCTCGAAACCGCGGTCTCCGAAGCGGACTATGCGTCTTTGGCCCGCTGCACCCAGTATGCGCATTTTACGCCGGAGTTCATCATCCGGGCGATCTGGGGCGGTATCCAGAGGCTTGGATGGCGCGGCGGCCGGGTGCTGGAGCCGGGGATCGGTACGGGCCTGTTCCCGGCGTTAATGCCGGAGGCTTACCGCGACGCCGCTTATGTGACCGGGATCGAGCTCGATCCGGTCACAGCCCGCATCGCGCGCCTGCTTCAGCCGAAGGCCCGGATCATCAATGGTGACTTCGCTCGCACTGATTTGGCGCCGATCTACGATCTTGCTATCGGCAATCCGCCCTTTTCTGATCGCATCGTCCGCTCGGACCGCGCCTATCGGTCGCTCGGCATTCGTTTACACGACTACTTCATTGCTCGGTCGATCGACTTGCTGAAGCCGGGCGCGCTCGCCGCCTTCGTCACCTCGCACGGCACGATGGACAAGGCCGATACGACCGCACGCGAGCATATCGCCAAGTCCGCCGATCTGATCGCCGCCATTCGTCTTCCCGAAGGCAGCTTCCGCCGTGACGCCGGCACGGACGTCGTGGTCGATCTCCTGTTCTTCCGCAAACGCAAGGCGGCTGAGCCGGAGGGGGATCAGACTTGGCTCGATGTTGACGAGGTTCGCCCCGCGTCGGAGGACGAAGGCGCCATCCGTGTCAATCGCTGGTTCGCCCGTCACCGCGGCTTCGTGCTCGGCACCCACGCGCTGAGGTCGGGACCATTTGGCGAGACCTATACCTGCTTGCCGCGCGACGGTGAGGATCTTGAAGCCGTCCTCGCCGCTACGATCGATCTCCTGCCGGCCGATCTCTATGACGGCGAGCCGACGCCCATCGATATCGATCTGGAGGATGAGCTCGGCGAGATCGTTGATCTACAGCCGAAGGACAGGGCCATTCGCGAGGGGAGCTTCTTCCTCGACCGGACAAAGGGTCTGATGCAGATGCTCGACGGCTCGGCCGTGCCGGTCACCATGCGCAAGGGTCGCTCCGGCGACGGGGTGTCAGAGAAGCATATCCGCATCATTTCGAAGCTGATCCCGATCCGTGACGCGGTTCGCGAGGTGCTGAAGGCCCAGGAACTGGACCGAGCGTGGAAGGATCTCCAGGTGCGGCTGCGCATCGCTTGGTCATCCTTTGTCCGCGACTTCGGCCCGATCAATCACACTGATGTATCGATCCAGAAAGATGCGGAGACCGGCGAGGTCAAGGAGACACATCGCCAGCCGAACCTTGCACCGTTCCGCGACGATCCCGATTGTTGGCTGGTCGCCTCGATCGAGGACTACGATCTGGAGACCGACACGGCGAAGCCGGGTCCGATATTCGCTACCCGTGTGATCGCTCGGCCGATGCCGCCTGTCATCACCAATGCGGCTGATGCCCTGGCGGTGGTACTCAACGAACGCGGCCATGTCGACCTCGAACACATCGCCGAACTGCTGCATCTCGACGTGTCCACAGTGATTGCCGATCTCGGCGACGAGGTGTTTCGCGACCCGGTCGATGGATCCTGGCAGACAGCCGATGCCTATCTTTCAGGGGCAGTCCGCACCAAGCTCGCCGCCGCAGAGGCAGCGGCCGAGCTTGATCCGGCCTACGAGCGCAATGTCCGCGCCTTGGCTGATGTTCAGCCTGCCGATCTTCGACCCTCCGACATTACTGCCCGTCTCGGCGCCCCGTGGATCCCGGCCGCCGATGTCGTGGCATTTGTGAAAGAGAAGATGCAGGCTGATATCCGGATCCACCATATGCCGGAGCTCGGGTCCTGGACCGTGGAAGCTCGGCAGCTCGGCTACAGCGCCGCCGGCACGTCCGAATGGGGCACGAGCCGGCGCCATGCTGGTGAACTGCTCGCCGATGCACTGAACAGCCGGGTGCCACAGATCTTCGACACCTTCAAGGATGCCGATGGCGAGCACCGGGTTCTCAATGGCGTCGATACCGAAGCCGCGCGCGACAAGCTGCAAAGGATCAAGCAGGCATTCCAGGACTGGGTGTGGACCGATCCCGATCGCACCGACCGGCTTGCCCGCGATTACAACGACCGCTTCAACAATATCGCGCCGCGGAAATTCGACGGCTCCCATCTCAAACTTCCCGGCGCCTCTGGCGCCTTTACTTTGTATGGGCATCAGAAGCGCGGCATCTGGCGGATCATCGCCGATGGCTCGACCTACCTCGCCCATGCCGTCGGCGCCGGCAAGACAATGACGATGGCGGCGGCGATCATGGAACAGCGGAGGCTCGGGCTAATCGCCAAAGCTATGCTTGTCGTGCCCGGCCATTGCCTGGCACAGGCCGCGCGAGAATTTCTGGCGCTTTACCCCAACGCCCGCATCCTTGTCGCCGACGAGACCAATTTCACCAAGGACAAGCGCGCACGCTTCCTCTCGCGGGCCGCGACCGCCACCTGGGATGCGATCATCATTACTCACTCGGCGTTTCGCTTCATCGCCGTGCCCTCGGCTTTCGAGCAACAGATGATCCAGGACGAGCTGCAACTCTACGAGGATCTTTTGACAAGGGTCGAGAACGACGACCGGGTTTCTCGCAAGAGGCTGGAGCGGCTGAAAGAAGGTTTGCAGGAACGGCTTGAAGGCCTCGCCACTCGCAAGGACGATCTTCTGACCATATCGGAAATCGGCGTCGATCAGATCGTCGTCGACGAGGCACAGGAATTCCGAAAACTCGCCTTCGCCACCAACATGTCGACGCTGAAGGGCATCGACCCGAACGGCTCGCAGCGGGCATGGGATCTCTACGTCAAATCCCGCTATATCGAAACGAAGAACCCCGGGCGCGCTCTGGTGCTCGCCTCCGGAACGCCTATCACCAACACGCTCGGCGAGATGTTTTCGATCCAGCGCCTGCTTGGGTATGCAGCACTTGCCGAACGCGGGCTGCACGAGTTCGATGCCTGGGCATCGTGCTTCGGCGACACGACCACCGAACTCGAAATCCAGCCATCGGGAAAATACAAGCCGGTCAGCCGCTTTGCCTCCTTCGTCAACGTGCCGGAGCTGATCGCCATGTTCCGCTCGTTTGCCGATGTGGTGATGCCGGATGACCTGCGGGAATACGTGAAGGTGCCCAACATCTCGACCGGCCGGCGGCAGATCGTGACTGCCAAGCCGACGGCACTGTTCAAGACCTATCAGCAGACCCTCGGCAGCAGGATCAAGGCGATTGAGCAGCGCGAGGGTCCCGCCAAGCCCGGTGACGACATACTGCTGTCCGTCATCACTGATGGGCGCCATGCGGCGATCGACCTGCGCTTCGTCATGCCGGCGGCCGACAACGAGGAGAATAACAAGCTCAATCTGCTCGTCCGCAATGCCTACGGGATCTGGAAGGATACCGGCGAGGCGATCTATCGGCGCCCGGACGGCAAAGACTTTGATCTACCAGGGGCTGCCCAGATGATCTTTTCCGATCTCGGCACCCTTAATGTCGAAAAGTCCCGCGGCTTCTCGGCCTACCGCTTTATCCGCGACGAGTTGATCCGGCTCGGCGTGCCGGCGTCGCAAATCGCCTTCATGCAGGACTACAAGAAGACCGAAGCCAAGCAGCGGCTGTTCGGAGATGTCCGCGCCGGCAAGGTCCGTTTCCTGATCGGTTCGTCCGAGACGATGGGCACGGGCGTCAACGCCCAGCTTCGGCTAAAGGCGCTCCATCACCTGGATGTGCCGTGGCTGCCGTCGCAGATCGAGCAGCGCGAGGGCCGGATTGTCCGCCAGGGCAATCAGCATGAGGAAGTGGATATCTTCGCCTATGCTACCGAAGGCTCGCTCGACGCCTCGATGTGGCAGAACAACGAGCGCAAGGCCCGGTTTATCGCTGCGGCCCTGTCCGGCGACACATCGATCCGTCGGCTCGAAGACATCGGTGAAGGCGCTGCCAACCAATTTGCCATGGCCAAGGCCATCGCCTCTGGCGACGAGCGCCTTATGCAGAAGGCTGGCCTGGAAGCCGATATTGCCCGGCTTGATCGTCTTCGCGCGGCGCACGAAGACGATCAGTATGCCGTCCGCCGGCAGATGCGTGATGCGGAGCGTGAGATCGAAGTCTCAACCCGGCGGATCGATGAGATCGGCCAGGATATCACGCGGCGACAGTCGACGTTAGGCGATGCCTTCACGATGACGGTGCTCGGCCAGGCATATGCAGAGCGCAAGGAAGGCGGTCGGGCGTTGATGAAGGAGATCCTCACGCTGCTGCAGCTTCAACAGGAGGAGGAGGTTCATCTGGCGACGATAGGCGGTTTCGATCTCGTCTATGAGGGTGAGCGGCTCGGCAAGGGTGACGGCTATCGTTACGAGACCCTCCTCCAGTGCACTGGCGCCGATTACGAGATCGATCTGGCGATCACGGTCACGCCGCTTGGCGCCATCTCACGGCTGGAGCACGCTCTCTGCGGCTTTGACGACGAACAGCGCCAGTATCGCCGGCGTTTAGAAGAAGCCGAGCGGCGATTGGTTTCCTACCGTTCCCGAGACGGAGGCACTTTCGCGTTCGCAGACGACCTGGAGGTAAAGCGTCTGAAGCTGCGGGCAATCGAGGCTCAACTGGCAAATTTGGACAATGAGACCGTCCCGGCAGCTGCATAGCTGCGTTGCACAATAAATGTTTTCGTGGTGGTCAAAAATCAGGCATAACGCCTTCAGCTGATGCACATGGCGGTCACCTCCCAGTTCCGTCGCAGCAGCTGTTCCCCTCTGGAGGTTAGATCTCCACACTTCATGGGCCGCGGTTTCTCGCAGGCCCATTTTTTTGTTCTTCGTCGAGATCTAACGCAGCATTATCTTTGCGAGCTCCACGTCAGGAAGGTCTCCGGTTTGAGGCCTTCCGTCCTCGCCTTCTCGATCAGCGGTCTGAGGCTGTCCTTGACGAAGTCTCCCATTGTGGTGGTCAGCGCCGGACGATAATCGTGGAACTTGACCCGCCCATCGTTAAGAGCCGCCGCGGTATTCTTGTCATAGACCCAGCGATCGAGCGTTCCGAACTTCTCCCGGAATACCGTTTCGACCTCGGGATCGCTCGGATCGACGAAGCGGTAATCCACCTCTCTGCCGAGCGCTCGGCCGATAATCGCGGCGATCTCGGTCATCGTGTAATCGATGCCCAGTTGCTTTATGGATCGGTGCTCGTCAGTCGGCGTGTCAAACTCCTTTGCCGCGAAATCCGCGAGGTCATGAATGGAAACCCAAGGCGCTTTAACATCGGGGGCAAGTGTAAAGCCGATCCTGTCGTGCCGCGCGATCGCGTCGCTCCACCTGGACAGGTCCTCCATGAACCAGCCACCCTGCAGGTGCACCAGATTGATGTCGCGTAACCGGTTGAGGATCTGGTCCAGGATATGGAAGCCCTGAAAATGGCCGGTATTTCCGCTGAGCTCGGATCCCATTGCGGTCAGGCTCACGGCAAGCTTCACCGGCGAATCCCGAAGCGCGTCGAAAAACCGAAGCGCGACCGCAGGGTAGTGCCCATGAAAATCCTCCGCCGCCCAAAGGGTTTTGACCATCAGGAACGCCGCGTCGGCGTCTTCAAAGAAACCGGAAAGGTCGCCATCGCCCATGTCGAAGCTACCGAGAAACGGTTCTGCTCCTTTCGCGACAAGTGCTTCGAGTGCGGGCCCTCCTCTCGAAAGAGCTTTGACTGAATGGCCTTTGGCCAAGAGGTTCTCGGTCAGTCTGGCGCCGATCCTGCCGGTCGCCCCAACCACGGCAATGCGCATGGCTCATCTCCTACAGTTTGCTGAGCCGATTCTTACAGGATTGCCTCGTGGGCAAAAGTGGAGATAATGCCATATGATCTCGAAATCAGGCCAACCGTTGATGAAGCCAACCTGCAGCACTGCCATAGATCTGAGCCTCTCGCATGGGCCGGCGATGGCGTTCAGAGTGGACTTCGCCGATTATGAAGCCGAGGGGCATCAGCATCAGCACCCGCAGGGTCAACTGATCCTGGCGCTCCATGGCGCGGTGACATGCACAGCGAAAAGCGGGGTCTGGGTCGTTCCACCCGACTGTGGGCTTTGGGTACCCGGCGGCGTTCCGCACAGCAATCAGGTCACATCCAATGCTCGACTGACATACTTGTTTGTCGAGCCTGGCGCGGCGGAGCTTCCGGATGAGTGCTGCACGCTTTCGGTATCGCCAATGCTTCGGGAAATGATCCACCGGATAGCGGACTTATCGGAGAGGGACGCGCCCGACGCTCATGTCGATCGCCTCATGCGGGTCATGCTCGATGAGCTCGCCCTGATGCCGCGGGAGAGGCTGGAGCTACCTGTATCCGACCATCCAAAGATTGCCTTGATCGCTGCGGCGCTTTTGGCAAACCCGAGCGACCGGCGCACGCTCGGCGAATGGGCCGAGCATGTCGCCATCAGTGAGCGAACGTTGAAGCGGCTTATGGTCCAAGAGACGGGATTGAGCTTTGGCCGTTGGCGGCGTCAGCTACATCTGGTCATTGCCCTGCGGCAACTTGCCGGCGGTGCGACAGTCCAACAGGTAGCAGGCGACTTAGGGTACGATTCCACCACGGCTTTCATCGTCATGTTCAAGAAGGCACTTGGGACCACGCCATCGCGGTACTTTGCCGATCGGCTCTTGAGCGCCGAGCGCGCGTGACGCGTTGCCCATCCGAAGTCTCGGCGGCTCTGGCTCAACGATCGGCTCTGACCCCAGATCACGACTTGAAATTGCTCTTCGTCAACAATATCTGAGCATCACTTCCCGATGAGACGATGTCCTGCTCGCTGCAATCGCCGCAGCGTTTGACATTGTCCCGGGATACAGAAGAAGGCGCTCCCCTCACGGGTCGAGCGCCTTTTTATTTCGGAGGCGACCGCAAATCCGGTACTGCATCTTGACCGCACCCGCTTGGCGGATGAGATCTGCACTCAAACATCGCGTGGGAACACATGCCGTTTTTTCTCGTGACGCAGACATCGCTTGTCGAAGCTCAAGACGAGCAGGAGGCCGCCCAAACGGGCGTCGACCGCCTCCGTTCCGGAGGACAGGTCACTGTCGCGGTTAAATCGGATGAGACAACGGTCACGCACGTCGTTGTCGCCGCACTGGTCGAACAGCCGCTTCCGGTCTCACCTTCCGAAACCATCAATCCATCGCCTTCTACCGTTGCTATCCATAAAGCTGCTTCTGCCGCACCGGAAAGCAGGAAAGTCATCTTGAAGCGTATGATGGCTGACGCGCTGGCCCTTCTTGGGGGGCGAGCTTAGGTGATCCTCGCGACGTACGGCTGCTGCCGCATCCAATTATCTTCGCGCCAAGCTTCGAATTGATAAGTGAGAACTGAAAAGAGGGAGGGATGAACCCGTCGCAGATCGGTCCTCCTGCCGACGCTGTCGCTCAACCGCCGCCTGCGCCATCCCGGCCGCTTGTTCTTCGCAGGGCTGGCAGCCCCGCTTGAACTTCCCAGCAGGGATGCTCGGCCGCAGTTGCCGCAGTCCGGCCGCTCGGCGGTCCGGGAGGTGTCTTCGAGAAAAGATGAAGACAGGAAGGGCTGGCAAGGCGCCGGCCCGGAACTCTCCCGAAAGGAAAGACATCATGCAGATCATGAAGGTTGACCCGCGTGCACTGAAGGAAAACCCTGACCGGATGCGTCAGTCGAAGTCGTCGCCGCAGGCCGATGCGTTGATGTTGGCGACGATCAAGGCCGTCGGCATCGTCCAGCCGCCGGTTGTTGCCCCCGAAACCGATGGCGGGAATGGCTATATCATCGACGCCGGACATCGTCGCGTGCGACTGGCCATCGCCGCCGGCCTGGAAGAGATCGAAATTCTTGTCGTGGATGCCGCCAACGACAATGGCGCCATGCGCTCGATGGTCGAAAACTCGGTTCGCGAAGCGCTCAACCCCGTGGATCAGTGGCGGGGCATCGAGCGTCTCGTTGCGCTCGGTTGGACCGAGGAAGCGATTGCGGTCGCCCTCGCGCTTCCCGTCCGCCAGATCCGCAAGCTGCGACTGCTTGCCAATGTCCTGCCGGCCATGCTTGAACAGATGGCGCTGGGCGACGTGCCGTCTGAGCAGCAGCTGCGGATCATCGCCGCCGCCGGTCAGATCGACCAGAAGGAAGTCTGGAAAGCGCACAAGCCGAAGAAGGGCGACACCGCTCCGTGGTGGCAGATCGCCAATGCGCTCACGAAGAAGCGTATGTATGCCCGGGACGCGAGCTTCGGTGACGATCTGGCTCAAGCCTACGGGATCGAGTGGGTCGAAGACCTCTTCGCGCCAGCCGACCAGGACGGTCGCTACACAACCAATGTCGAAGGCTTTCTCGGCGCCCAGCATGAGTGGATGACCGCCAACCTTCCCAAGCGTGGCGCCATCGTCGAGGTCAATAGCTGGGGCCAGCCGGAGCTGCCGAAGAAGGCGGCGCAAGTCTACGGCAAGCCCTCCAAGTCCGACCACACGGCGCTCTATCTTGATCGCGATGGCAAGGTTCAGACGGTCCATTACCGTATGCCCGAGGCGGCCAAGCCGAAGAGCGCCGGTCGAGACGGATCCACGGCGGACGGCGATGATGGCGACGCGATTGCCTCCCCGAAGGTTCGACCCGACGTGACCCAGAAGGGTCATGACATGATCGGGGATTTCCGCACCGACGCGCTGCATGATGCGCTCGGCCGGACGCCGATCGAGGATGACATGCTGATGGCTCTTATGGTGCTCGCCTTCGCCGGGCAAAACGTCCGCGTCGATTCCGGTGCAGATGGGACGTTTTACGGCGGCAAGCGCTTTTCGCGCCATGCCGTCGCCCTGTTCGGTGAGCATGGCAAGCTCGCCTTCGATCAGGACACGCTTAGGGTCGCCGTTCGCTCGGTGCTGATCGACGTTCTGTCGTGCCGCCGCGGCATGTCGAACAGCGGTATGGTCTCACGCATCGCCGGCGAGGCTATCGGCGCCGACGAATACCTGCCGAACATGGGTTCGGAGGAGTTCCTCCTATGCCTGTCCCGCCAGGCACTGGAAGCATCGTGCGCCGAGGCATCCGTGCAGCCTCGGCCCAAGGTTCGTGAAACCCGTGCAGCGCTCGTCGAGCATTTCGCGAACGAGCACTTCGTCCATGCTTCGGCGCGCTTCGCACTACCAGCAGACGAGTTGCTCGACTGGATCCGGGCGAGTTCTAGGACGGATGTCATCGGCGCGGCCTCGCAGGACGACGGTGGCGATCATGTTGACGACCCAGCCGAGGATCAGGAAGGGCACTTCGACGGGGCTGCGGATCAGGACGATCTGGAGGATGCAGATCTTTCGGACCACGAAGAGGACGACGCCGGCTTCGATCAGAGGGACGCAGCGTGACCGCCGTCTCCCAGTCGGACATGGCAGCACCCACCCCCGAAATTTCGGGGGTGGAGTTTGCCACCAGTGCGGACGGCTTGTCCGGCGACAGACCGTCCTCCTTCATCGGCCGCCGACGACCGGGGGATGGGCGATGATCAATGTCCGCGCTTCGAAACCACTGGCAAAAGCAATCGTCGACCGGCGAGAGATCCAGCGGCATCTGGAATGTCTCACCCGGCAAATTACAGCGCGCGCGGGAAGGCAGACGACGACGGTGAAAGCCCGGAGCCGAGCGCGTCGCCGATCGGGTCGTCATACTTGCCATCAGGAGCTCGTCGACCGCCTCACCTTCGAGCGTTGGGTCGAACTCGACATGATCCACCGCAGGCTGGCGATGCAAGAGAGTGTCATCGGTGAACTGCAGCATCGCAACGATCGACCTTTGCATCGTCCGGCGACATAGGCAGACCCGGAAACGTAGCCGCTGGTGCTGAACTTGCCCGGCTTCGATGTCGTCCGCGTGGCGGGTTTGGCCGCGTCTGTTCCTTCCCGCTAGAGCCAGAAATCGGGCCGTGCTGGACTGCCCTTCTTGTTCGCTGCGGTCTGAACCGGCGGCCGGGCGTTTCAAGGCCGCTGTCGCGCCGCGTGGCGGCCGACCCAGCCTCCCTGCGCGAGGGCAGGCTCGCGGTCCCATGCAGGTCAAAACCTGCTGGCCCGCCAACCTGCCCTGCTGGTTCAGCCGGATCGGACCTGTGAAGCCGCCCGTCCTTTGCCGGTTCTGGTCGTCCGCATCGAAGGGCAGACCGGCACGGGCCGGAACCGCTTCGGCAGCCAAGGAAGGAACAGACATGGCCAAGCCATCAACTCATAACCGCTCCAACGCACGGATTGCGCAACTTCGCAAAGTAGCAACCCTCGAAATGGTCCGCCTCTCCTGCCCAGACACCGCCCAGGCACTCAAGATCGCCGAAAGCTTCGGCACCACTGTTGTCGATAGCGATGGCATCCGCAGCCTGCATGAGCGGCTGATCGTCGAGACCGCCGACAGCCTGTCCGAGGGGCTCGGCGAGAAGGCCATGCAAATCCATCTGCAGCGTATCGTCGGGGCCTTCGTCGGATCGGCGCATGGCGCCGGGCAGTTCTACTCGCGCGCCGTCACCGAGGCGCGCGACGCAACGGCCAAGGCATCCAACGATGCCCGCGACGAGGATCTCGACGGTCCGGTCGGCTATGACAGCGCGGCCCAGCGAAAGCGAGAATTCGCGGCTGACATGGGTATCCAGTCCCATGCGCTGCGCATGGCAGCCGAGGGCGCGGTGGCGTCTTACGAACAGGTCGTCGGCGAGAGCTGGAAACCATTCGACCGGCCGGTCGAAAACCCGGGCGCATCGCTCGACCGCAAAGCGGCGGAAGTTCAGATGGCTGCATTCGGATAACTCATTTGGCGGGGTTGCACCCCGCCTTCTTTTCCTGGTCCAAGGCCGGTGCTTACAGCGCCGGCCTTTTCTCATGCCGAAAAGGAAAACTGGAGACGCGCCTATCGCGGCCCGTCCCGCTCGGCGGTCCTGCAGGAGCCGGGTGTCCATGCAACGGCCTTGCCGTCCTCCACGCTGTTGCGGCCTTCGGTGCATGGCCACACCATCGGCCCCTGACTTCGGACCTCCGTGACGGACCGCGATAGGCGCTGTCCTGAGAATGGAGAAAGAAGTCATGAGCAGGAAAACGGATACCGATCGCGTCGACATCTATGCGCGGATCACCGATCGAATTGTCGAGGATCTCGAACAGGGCGTGCGTCCCTGGATGAAGCCATGGAGCGCCGCCAACACCAATGGTCGCATCAGCCGGCCGGTGCGCCACAATGGCCTTCCCTACTCGGGCATGAACGTGCTTCTTTTGTGGTCTGAGCAGATGTCGCGCGGCTTCGTCTCGTCGATGTGGATGACCTTCAAGCAGGCGCTCGAACTGGGCGGGGCCGTGCGCAAGGGCGAGACCGGCTCGACCGTCGTCTTCGCCAGCCGTTTCACCAAGTCCGAAGCCGACGGAAACGGCAACGAAGTCGATCGGGAGATCCCGTTCCTGAAGGCGTATTCGGTGTTCAACGTGGAGCAGATCGAGGGTTTGCCCGATGGCTACTATGCGCCGCCGGCCAAGGTCCTTGATCCGATCGACCCGATCAAGAGTGCCGATCGCTTTTTCCGCAATACCGGCGCAGTCATCCGGCACGGCGGCAATCAAGCCTACTATTCGCCGGTCATGGACTATATCCAGATGCCGCCCTTCGAGGCGTTTCGCGATGCTGCCGGGTACGCGGCCGTCCTCAGTCATGAGGCGACGCACTGGACAGCGGCAGCGCATCGCGTCGGACGTGACCTGTCCCGCTATGCCAAGGACCGGACGGAGCGCGCGCGGGAAGAACTTATTGCCGAACTCGGCAGTTGCTTCCTGTGCGCTGACTTCGGTATCGCGCCGGAGCTTGAGCCGAGGCCGGATCATGCATCGTATCTGCAGTCGTGGCTATCGGTGCTGGCAAACGATAAGCGGGCAATTTTCCAGGCGGCAGCGCACGCGCAGCGCGCTGTTGCCTATCTTCACGGGCTTCAGAGGGGTGAAACGATTTCGGATAAGGTTGCAGCTTGAGCGCGGCAGCGCATCCGGACTTGTCGAGGGGCCGCCTGGTCGGCCCTTCCCGAGGCTTCAGCGCGATCGAAGCTGTAAAATCGCGACCAAGAGCGCGGCGACCGCTACGGCAAGCGAGATGTATTCATAAAGACCAACACTCATCTCTGTGCACCCCTCAAGCTGCAGTCTGCGTGCGTTTGCGCGCACCGGGTCGGACAGCCTTTCGCTTCGCCTGGTTGGCCTCTTCCTTCGCCTTGGCCATGTCCAGAGAAATTGCTTTGATTCGCTCGACCAAGGGCGAGAGATCGTACTCGTTCGATACCCGTCGGCCATTGTTGAAACGGTTGACCCGCTTCAACAAGCCCTCTTCCTCGAGCCTGGCAATCGAGCGCTGAACGGTCTTGGGAGTGACGGCGAGCCGCTCGGCAATGCGTGCTTTTTTCGGCCAAGGCATTTCGTCGGGCCGCCACCAATGCTCAATCAGGTGGATCAGCACGGCAAGATCCGTGGCATTGATCTTCAGACGCGCCTGGCCCTGAAGCAAGGCCTTCGGCAGGACGGTGTATCCCACGTCGATCGCCTCTTTGCCCCACTTCTTGATCAGGACCTTATCGTCCTTCTTGCCGGTATCCTCATTGGCCGGCTTATTTTCAACTTCTTCGGTCACATTGGCCTCCTTGTGGCTTGTTTGTGACCTGTATTTCGGGCATAAATGACTGGAAATAAAGGGCAAGGCCCCTGATCACGTATGGACATATGGGGGCATACGTATGGACATTCAAGACCCGTCGCGGTGTGGGCTGTGATGTCCACTGAAGTAGTAAGCAATCGTGATATAGGATCAGCGGAAGCAGGATGCTGGAGTATAACCAGGCGTCATGGACAAATTTGTCCATACAAACTGGCCCATTTTTCCCTGCCGTAGGGCCTTGGTGCTGCAATCAACGAGCTTTTGAAGCAATTTCGGTCTAAGTGACCACCTGTTCGATAAGACCGGATAGGCGTTCCGGTCGAAGCGTGCCCCTGCTGGGCATCGACAGCGGCTTCGGCACTTTCGACTGGGGTCGATACCGTCACGAAAGAGACGGCCTGGACATTAATCCCAACAGCTCCGGCTAAAACCTTGCCGGTGCCCAGAACGTCGAGAAATTCAGCGTGTGGGAACGCGATACCGTGGAAACGTTCCTTCGAGATCCCCATTGTAACGACAAGTTTCGAGTGGCTGATAGGGCGGGATACCTCGGGAGGAAGCGCGACGTTTCGAATGCCATTGCCATATCCCTTCCGGTCAGAGTTTTCGGCGACCCGTCTGCGGGCTCGATGAGGCATGTCTGACCGGAGACCGGCTGCGCCTCGATCGTCTTCCCGCAACGGCAGCCTCAGATTTCTTACCCCGGAAGGCTGCACCTTCCTCCTCGCCCACTAACAAATCTGCGACTTGCCGCCCTCCATTTCATTGCGGCCCAATGCCACCCCAGCGCGCAGGCGCGCCGGGGACCCCGGCTGGGTGCGGTCCGATCGTCACCGGTCTGTTCGACAGCCATCGAGACCGCGATGGGCGCGGCCCGAACTTGAGAAAAGGAATACGACAATGGCAACCATCGGCACCTTCACCTCCACCGAAAACGGCTTCACCGGCTCCATCCGCACTCTCGCACTCAACGTCAAGGCCCGCATCGTCCGGGTCGAGAACTCCTCCGACAAGGGCCCACAGTTCCGCGTCTACGCAGGGAGCGTCGAACTGGGCGCCGCCTGGCAGAAGACCTCGGGCGAGGGCCGCGACTACCTCTCGGTCAAGCTTGACGATCCGAGCTTCCCGGCCCCCATCTACGCAACGCTCGCCGAGGTCGAAGGCGAAGATGGCCTCCAGCTCATCTGGTCTCGCCCGAACCGGGACTGATTGACATCACAAGGCTCCGCCACCGGCGGAGCCTTCTCCTCTAACCGAGATTTCAAGCCGGACCACGCATCGAGCGAGGTCCGGCTTTTTTGGGTGCCATACGGAGAGGAGGAAAAACCTGCTCAGTATCCGATGATGATGCCGACGGGATTGCCGACGTCAAGGATGAGCGGTGCCCCCAATTTCGAATTGGCAGCAGAGCCGCCAACACGAAATCGGCTCCCCCACTCCCCGGCGCTGCCGGTCGCTTCAGCGATCCCTGACATCGTCATTCCCTTTCCGGCGCCGCTGATCGTCTTTCACATAGGAGATCAGACAATGACCTACGAAATCGAATGCCAGATCGAAGAACTTCGTGCGGAATTGCGTAATGCTTTGGAGCCTTGCGAGCGCCGCCAGATCGAAGCCGAGCTCGATCTCGCACAGGCCGAACTGACGGTCGCGATAGCCGAGCTGGACGGCCGCGTCGATGCGGAGCCACCGTTCTGAGGGGCGGCGTCAAACCGCGTCTTCATCACACGCTGTCGCAGATCTCATGTCGATCCCATTTCATTGACATCAGGGATAGTGCGTCCCGAGCGTCTGGCTGCAACCTGATAACGCCAGAATTTTCCCCGCCTCCGGCTCCTCGCGGACCAAAATTCAGTCGCCATCAGGTCCTCCGCTCCACTTCAGCCCTGCGGGTGCAGCCCTCCTTCTCGGTCCGCCCATCATCCCCGCAATGAAGCGCAATCAACCGGAGATCCATGATGCAACAGCTCGCAAAATTCCTTACCGCCACCGGCCGCCGTCTTCGCACCCTCGGAAAGATTGTCTGTCACCTTTTCCGCAAGGGAAAGCTCGGTCTGAAGATCGCTATCAAGATCCCGTTTTTCGCAGACGTCGAGTTCAATATCGAGACCGAATGGGAACGGCGCCAGTGAGCGCCGACCGGCTCGGCCTTAACCGGCCGAGCCGTCTAGCACCAGTGTTCCCGACGGCCTGTCCAGGTCTGGGCCAGTCCTTCCGAGACCAGGATATCGCCGAGGCTATGGCCATTTCGCACGAGAACCCGAAGTGCTCGGCCATAGCGATCCGTGTCGCGACCGGGCCATGCTCGAATTTCGAATGGACCGACCTTGGTTGACGAGTTCGATCAATCGCTCGGTCGCTCGGTTTCCCAGAGCAAGTTCCGAGGGGCATTGGGGTCGCTGATCTCAGGTGCGTCTATGTCGGCAATTCGGACTTTCGTGCCATCGATCCACAGCGTATCACCATCAACGACGCAGGCGGTCCGATGGCCGCCGGTGCATTTCCCGAACATTGTCGCAGCTATATTCGGTGCGGCCAGTGTCATCGACGCAGCACTGGCCGCGAGGGCGATCGTGAACATGGTGCGGAGCACTATGCCGCGCATAGTGAGGTTGCGCCGCCCTCTCTTTTTCCGGAAGAAAAGCCGGAGACCATGCGAATATGCCAAACGTCGAATGCTCCTGTTTATCGTGGTCGATGTGTGGATGTTAGCCAGTGTCTGCGAGAGATCTCCGACCTTCAATGACGGGCTGCCGAACGGGTGACCCGGTATCCGCGGGTTCGCTTGCGGCGGAGAAGATCCAGGAAGGTAGTGACCGCATCTTGCTCTCTGGCAAAATGCTGGGTCTTCATCTGGCCCTGGGCTCCAATCCGGCCCCATCGGCGTGTCAGGCAGATTTCGCCGAACAGGTTGGGCTCGATCGTCATGGCGTAGAAGCGGGCCATGTTGCGCGCTTCGTCCGTGCGTTCCACATAGAGCTGATAGGGTTGAGTGAGCATGGCAGCATAATCGCTCGGCCGCCAATTTTCGTCCAACGAGAGATATGAATCGATGGGGTCTGACCGATTCATTTTCGTGAAGTTCCGTTGAAATCTCGGAGCGGGCCGCCTGCGGCGTTCAGCTCTATCCGCCAGGCGAACGAAGCGCTGTGGTCTTCGCCCATTCGGGTCACGATCTTCCCGCGAACACCGCGAGCCATCAGCGTAAACGAACGCCGATCAATATCCGAGGAAGCCGAGGATGTCGCCGCCATAGAACTCTCCGTAGTCGTCGGGAAGGCCAATGACTTCCCCACTGTCCTTGTCGATCAGCGCGCCGTCGGCTTCGCGTACCACCGCCGTGATGCCATGCTTGCGGCATTCATCGATCGCCTCGGCCACTGTCACCTGTGCTTCGCATGCTTCCCAATATCTCACCGTTGGGTCCTCGATCTATCGCACAGCCGGGTCATGCGTGCCGGAAGAGTTTTTGTGAAAGCGGTTCTCTCCGACACAGGCCTTCATGTCCTCGCGGCGGAACCAGACGGCGCGCCCGCATCGCAGCGGTGCGTTCCCCGAGGTGAAGACGATCTGTTCGTCGCCGCGCATGCGCAGCACCTCATGCGGAAGGATCAACGGCCGGCGGTTGAGTTGCTTCGACCTCGACCGTGACGATCCCTTCATTCCGGACGAGCGATTGGTCTGGTCGACCTCGACCGTGGTGTCGCCACATCGCTTCGAGATGTAGTCGGCCGTATCGGGATCGTTGATCGCCGCGAACGAAATCCACGACGCGGATTCGAACCATTTGCTCGTCGCATCACGCCCGCCATAAGCCTCGCGCATCTGGCCGAGCGACTGGAAGATCATCGTCAGCGTGATGCCGTATTTGCGGCCTGCATCGCGCGCGGTTTCGAGGATGCGCAGATAGCCAAGACGAGCCACCTCGTCGAGTAGGAAGAGTGTGCGATCCTTCACGTCGCCTTTGCGGTTATAGATCGCGTTCAGCAGCGAGCCGATGACGACGCGCGCGAAGCCCGGATGGGCTTCCAGCACTTTCAGATCGAGCGCGATGAAGATGTCCGTCTCGCCGTTTGCGAGATCGTCGGTCGAGAAACTGTCGCCGGAGACCAGACCGGCATAGTTGGGATAGGACAGCCAGTGTGTTTCCTTGACTGCATTGGCATAGACACCGGAAAATGTCTCCGGCGTCATGTTGACGAAGACGGAGACATTCTCCTTCACGAAATCGGAATCCGACCCTTCATAGATCTTCGTCAAACGTGCTCGAAGTTTTGGCTCGGGTTCGGACAGGTTGGCGCGGACCTGGCGCAAAGTCTGGTCTTTTTCATCGGTGTGTCCTGACAGGCAGACGTCGGCGATCAAAGCCGTCAGGAGTTGCATCGCCGAGGCTCTAAAGAAGTCGTCGCGGGCAGATGCCGTGCGCGCATTGTCGGTCATGATCCACGTCGCAACGGCGACGATATCCTC
>NZ_JAUTBI010000001.1:925000-2083992 GCF_030818995.1 Agrobacterium sp. SORGH_AS_0745 | reverse complement strand
ATGATATTGTTATTATAATCGATCGCCGCCAGTTTTCATCGCCTTTTCAATCCACTTGCCAATCAGATTCCTTCCCGCTTCCCCATATAAATAAATCCACCTCGCTGTAAAAACCTATATAAAATCACATGGTTATAGCGGTCCAAAATTATCTGCGCACAAACAGACGAGCTTTACCAATCAAATCCCCATCCTCCCTTAATGCGGTTGGTTTATGCTTATTTATATGTTTGTGTGTCCAGCTGAGTAAATTATATGTTTTACCGACACCCTCCAGCCGTTGATCTGATCCTAACCAAACCACCCACTCACCCTCGCCAAAGGGAAATCCATTCCCGGCATCAAGTATAAATATACAAATATATGTATTAATAGCAATTACGAAGGTATAATATTCCGCCTGCACGCCCTGCAGCGCGTGCTCCCCTCATGTAATCGAATGACAGGTAAATACGGATCGTTCAGCCTATCAAAAGTTGCAAAAATGATTGACTATCGCGGCCGCGTGAGGGAGCCTCTGCGCGAAAATACGGGGAACATAACAAATCATCATGTCGCCAGAACGCTTTAATGAATGCCTGCGGGTAATCCGCTGGACGCCAATCAATATTGCCTCTGCCTTGCAATGTGAACTCTCATGGATCGAGGCGCTGGAAGCCGGCAACGATACAGTTCCAGATGGCCTCTCAACATGGCTGGAAACGCTCGCGCAAGCCCATGAAGCATTACCGCCGCCATCAACCTACAGAGGAAAACGGTCGACATTCTGATGCGGCCAACAGCTGAAAACCTTCACCAACAACCGGATTACGCAATATGAAACATGCCATCGCAATTCTCGGTCTGATCACCGTCTCCAGCCCGGCCTTCGCAGCATCGTGCGAGAAAAACTTCACAGTCTCAGGTGTGCCGATGGTCACAGCTGTCTCTTACAAATCCTTTCAGGAACTGCCGAAAGCCAAAGCACCCGCTGTCCTTCAAAAGCTCGCCCAGGCCGTCGCAGCAGAAGGTTTCTCAGGTATCCAGATCAACAAGGAACTGTCGTCAATCGATGCCCATCAGAAAACCAGCGGAAGCGGCAGGATTCAGACGCTGCGCGTTGTCGCCCGCCAGAAAGGCGCCGCTGTCCGGATCGATGCTGTTTTCAACATTCAGGCAGGACAGATCGCCGACAAGGACGTCATCCGCAAGGGTATCTGCGACATCATAAAAGGCGTGTAAGCCACGGCTTCGCTGCAGAATGCTGATATCATCTCTTCGCAGCGATGCGTCTCCTCTCTCGAGAGAAAACATGCGTTGGCGCCAAATCTATCGATCGACCTTACTACTACTTGATTTAAGGAGAGGACGACGGCTTTTCAGTCGACAATTTGCGGCCATCCAAAGTTGCCGCCTCGACGGCCTGAATGCAATGGTGTCAAAGCGAACCAGTGTCCACTTTCTGAATGAAAACGAAGTGGTCTTGCCTCGCTCCATTGACATCTGACAGCATAGTTATAATTTTTTTGCAAATTCATTATAACGGGATCAGGCGATGACACAGATTGACCTCGTTTACAGAACGGCGTTCGCTGAACTCGCGCAGCGGACGTTCGATGCTCAGTTTCAGGCAGATTTTCCCCTCGGGGGTCGGTTTGTTGCCGTTCCGGTCAAGGGCCGCAATTACTGGTATTTTGATCTCCCTACTCCCGACGGTAAGGACAAGAGACGCTATGTCGGCCCGCAGGATGACGTCGACATCACGGCTCGGGTGAAAGCCCATAGGCAAGTCAAAGACGACATCCGGGAGCGGCGCAAGCTCGTCGGCGTGCTGCTGCGAAGCGGTGGAATGTCCGCGCCGGACCTGCGATTCTCGCGGTGAGGTCTCGATGCTGCTGGGTCGTGAAGGCTTGCGCTATGGTAAGGACGGACAAGCCGGTTACCAGATGGAATGGCATAAGTGCGGCAAGGGTTCAATTAGGCCGTAGCTGGTAGCGCTGATGTCTCGTCCGCCCCCCTTTACAACCTGGAACATTATCTTGTTCGCGACGATAATCGGGCCAATGTTCAGCTCTATTATCGGGGCAATTTTCGGGGTCTTTGTGGAAGGTGCAGAGATCGTATCAGTAATTTCCCTAGCCTTCCTTGGTTGGCTATTTGGTTTGATACCCGCGTTCGTCTGTGGAGTGTTGTTTGCCAATCTTCGGGGTTGGTTTGGGACCGGGTACTCATTCGCGGCTTGTTGCGGCATTGTCAGCGTAATACCGTTCATTTATTTGTCCGATAACCTTGAGCTAAAAATATCTGCGTCTACCTTTTTAGCCGTTACTATTTGTGGCCTATCGGCAATTGCTACGCGATTTACGGCTACGTTATTTCTGCGGAAATTTGGAGCACGGAACGACTTTGATAAATAACTGTGTCGAGCGTTTTGCCATATTCGACGAAGTAGCCGTTTCCGGAGTATTGGGTTCGCCGTTCGTGCAATGACCGCAATTGGCGCAAGAGAGACCATCGGGCCATCGCCGAAAAATCCCAATCGTTGCCACTTGCGACCGCGTGGCAGGGGGGCTTCGTACTTCGGCTGCCGGACGCGGTTTTGCGGCTCGGCGGTATCCCAAGGGCACTCACTGTACGAACGTCCATAGCGACGGCATCCAAGGAGAAGATATAGCGGCCTGCAGCTGAAAGGGACACCCACACCTTGAACGCCTGTAATTTTGACGCTATATTACGTCAATATCTTTGGCTAATCAGAGGAGGCGATCATGGCTCTCGCACAATATGCTGACAACGGGCTGTTCGCGCCAGGAAAAATCGCTGACGTTCTTCATACAACAAGCGACGATATCGCCCGCAGTGCCGGGTTGGGCAAAGATGCGGTACAGCGCAAAGAACGCATCAAGTCCGACAAAACCCAACGGCGACTGCGCGAAATGATCGAAGTCATCAACAAGGTTGAGGCCCGTTTCGGGTCCGCGCTGATGGCATATGCTTGGTATCGTTCACAGCCTCTCTCAGGCTTCTCTGGCCACACGGCAATGCAGCTTGTTCAAGACGGGCGCGCTCACGAAGTACTCGAATACGTCGACGCGATAGACGCCGGCGTGCATGCCTGACCACCCGATGCACTACCGGGGCAAGCTCTACAGGGCGCTTAATCCCGTATTCGCTCGTGAGCCCCTCTCCGGACGAGGAGCCGAGCTTTACGGCGGCAGATTCAATCCGAAAGGTATGCCTGCCCTCTACACGTCAGTGACAGTCATCACGGCACTGAAGGAAGCAAATCAGGCTGGCAGCTTACAGCCTACAACTCTCGTCTCCTACGATGCGGACATAACACCGTTGTTTGATACGCGCGATGGCGCCCTGCTTCATGATCATGGCATTGACGCTAAAACCCTCGGCACCGCGACCTGGCGAGACGACATGAATGTATTCGGTGAAGCCCCCACACAACGTCTTGCCCGGACTCTGAAAAACGAGGGCTTTTGCGGTTTAATAGTCAGGAGCTTTGCTCCGGGTGCGACTGATACCGACCTCAACGTCGTCCTCTGGACATGGGGAGACACTCTCCCACATCAGTTGATCCTGATAGATGATGAGCAGCGCTTGTCACGCTGAAACCGCTGTGAAATCTCCGCGGGCGGCAAGAATGCGTCTGAAAAACCCATTATAATGGGTCAATTAATTGAAAATCCGCCGTAAATGACCCACTGGAATGGGTCAATATACACAGCCTGACGCCCATGCTGCGAGACGAAGGACATCAAATCCGGCTCGCCACTGTATTCGATGGCAGGAGCAAAGATGGCGGCGTGGAAACGAGCCTGGCGCCGCCTGCGCCGCTCTATCAAGACTTCATATTCAATAACTCAGGAAACTCGTAATACCTCAGCCGCTTGTCACGGCAGCGGTAATCATTCTTTGAGGAGTCCACGCTCACGTTGTGTTTTAAGGCTACGCCGATATAGGACCAATTCGGGTTGGAATGTTCCGCCGTCCGAGTGCAAAAAGCATAAATCCGCCTCTCAGGATCGAGCAGCACTACGCTTGAAATCTCGGCTTTCGTGAAATTTCCGAGCTTGATAGTTCCGCGCAACGCGTCCACATAGTCGCGTTTAATCGATCTGGGTGGAGGACGCTGCGAATCCAAAACCGATTGTGGTGCCGGAGTCTGGCAGCCAGCTAACGCCATCGCGGCGGCACAGAGAAGCAAAGCCGTCTTCATTCGATTCAATCCCAAAAGTCAAAAACAACACGCACAATATATCCTACAACTATAGGGATACATACACGCAACGCACACGTATCCACAGCCGAAAATAGCAAGGTTACCCTCCGATAGACCGGGTGATAGCCATCAAACAGGTTGCGACACGCTTCCCGATGAATCGCTCGGGGGCCCCTGCTAACGCAAGAGGAACTTGCGACGATGTTGTCGCTGACTAGGCACCAGATACCCGAGATCGAAACTGCCGCACCGAAACTCGAAACGCTAGAAAAGTCGGACGGCTGTTTGGATTACGTGTGGCCTCGTGCCCCCGGGCATGAATCGGAACCATCAGCAATCCTGGCACAAAATCCCGCAAAGGCGACAGGTTGCCCCTGCAATAAATATCGCCATCATGTTTTACTTCTGAAATCTCCATCAAACCTACGATAAAAATACGATTAGTACTGAAACTCTTCAGTGAAACAACTCACATCGTGGTCCACGCACTGCATCGGCGTCACACCAGGGGGCCAACTTCGACGCCTGAAGCTCACCGTGGAGGTCTACCATTGACGGTTGTCGGCCGACCCGGCAACCTCATACGATGACAGCGACCAACAGTTTCATTGCCGGGCTCAACCGGAGCGCATGTTTGATTGACCACGATGCGCTCCACCCTTAAAAGGAAATCTCCTCCATGCTTTGCAACAATCCGCAATGCACACTGCAGGATTGGCTATCCGCAACCTCGGGGTGGGCGGGACTGGTTGTGGCGATTTTCGCTGCCTATTATGTTTATCACCAACTTTCGGAGCAACGTAAGCAGACGGCATTTCTTATAGGCGACGGAACCCCAACCATTGAGGTTTTCCTGTGCTCGATGCACGGCCAGAGAGCTATTTTCAGAATCGTCAACTGGAATAGGCGAGTCTTTTCAATTCGACGCATCAAGATTGAAATTCCGGGTTTCATCACAAAACCGCCGGCGAGATTGGTTTTCTTCGAGCCAAATTCGGAAGCGCCAGTGGAGAAACTCCCCGCGCGTATTCGGCCGAACGGCTACCTCAAGGAGGTTCATGCCGCTAACGGCTGGCTTGATCGGCAAACAGCTCCACACGTGCTGGACTTCGAGATTCACTTCGAAGAGGGTGATGAGGATTTCTCCGAGCTTTTGAAGCACGCAACTGTAGCAGATCGAGCACGGGTGCACGTCTCGTGTCACTACGAAGACGGGCTTGGCAAAAGTGAAACTCTCTCCATCAGTCTCGAAGCTCTCGATTTTCTGCCGAACAGTATTAAGCGGTCGGACTTTGATATGGCCGAATAACTTGCGTTCGCGAACTGCGTGGCCAGTGAATTGCGCGCAAATTGCCTTCACAATCAAGATAGCCGGAGGGCCGCGCATACAATGGTGTGACGGGTTGCCCAACTGCCTTTTTACCACCATTCCCGTTAAACTGGGTCGAACATCTCCCTGAATTCCGGATCGGCAAAATAGGCGAGCTTTTCAGCAAATATTGGTCGTTGTCCGGCTAGAAACAGCAATTGTCCGTGCGCCGGAAGATTGCGCACCTCATCAGGGGTGAGTAGCGGCCGGCCGGTATGTTGCTGGCTGTAGGAGATCCCGGTCTTATCGGAATCGAGGGCTCTCGCCATGGTCTGGAACACGACCGTCTCCTGCCCGAGCAAATCAGAGATGAGGCGGGCGCTGTCATGATCGTTGACGCCGAAGACCTGCAGCACGCCGGCGTTTGACAGGAAGGTTCCGGCGCGGTGACCGTATGTGGCACGCAGCTGATGGATGTCCTGGAGGATGGGCCAAAGCTGGACACCATAGCCCGCCATCAGACCCATCGCGCGTTCGACAGGTGCCAAATACCCAAGGGATGCGAACTCATCGAGCAGATAGAGAACCGGTGTCGCCGGCTTTGTCGGATCGCGGGCCATTTCGAGCAGGCTTTGTGAGACAAGCAGGCGCAGCCAGCGCGAATAGGTCGAGAGGCGATCAGGGGGAAGGACGAGGAACACCGTCACGTTGCTGTGCTTGAGATCGGCAAACCGGAAATCCGAGCCGCTGAGGACGGCCGTCATGCGCGGTGAATCAAGAAAATGCGTATGGCGTTGGGCTGCGGAGAGAACGCCTGCGGCTTCGCGATCGGATTTTCCGAGGTGGCGGTTTGCGGCACGCGCGACAAGACCTCTTGCCGCATTGCTGTCCTGCATACGCTTGAGCAGTGCTGCAAATTGTTCCGGAGCAAGGGTCAGATACTCTCGAAGTGTTGCGAGGTGTCTGCGTCTCAAAGGTTCAGATGCAACGATCTCGAGCAACAATCCGCCGATAAGAGCTTTTGCCTCCTCGTTCCAATGCGCCTCGCCCGCCATTCCCGGTTCGTCGAACACGAGGGCATCGGCAAGGGTGCTGGCGTCGTCCGCGACATCGAGGCCGTGGGGATCTAGCATGGCCAGGGGATTGAACGCTGCCGAGGGTCTCCCGGTAACACCAAAAGGATCGAGCACATGAACCGGCCCGAATTTCTGGCGCGCACGGCCGGTGATTCTTGCATTCTCGCCTTTTGGATCGACGCAGATCATGGACCGGTCGGCGGTCAGCAGGTTCGGGATGATCGTGCCGACACCTTTACCGCTACGGGTCGGCGCCATCGTCAGGAGATGGGCCGGGCCATCATAGCGCAGAGGCTTGGCCGTTTTCGTATGACGACCGATCAACAGGCCGGAACCGGATGAGGTGAGTGCGGCTATCTCCTTGTGTGTCGCGAAGCGGGCAGAGCCATGGGTATCATCGTCATCATCCCCGAAATGCAAAATCAGTGGAGTGGTGATGAACCAAAAGGTGATAACGGCGAGCGACAGCAGGGTTAAGAGACCTGGGATAATGTAGACAGGCGAGCCGTGCCGGAAACCCATTTGATCAAGGAAGTGAGCGCCACCCATGCCGATCACAAACGTGACGATGAACAGGATGAACATAAATCCGAGGAGCCGTTTCCAGATTCGGAAGGGCATGGCAATCAAAGCCAGAAATGCCCAAAGCGGATCACGCGCGGCGGCTCGCATCATGTTTTTGAATGCCTCCCGGGCAAGTCGCAATCGGTTCATGGAGCACCCTGCACGCCGCCACCACTCTCTGCCGTGCTCGGCTGTACTGGTCGAATCAGATCGGCAAAGAGCGCCTTGTCACTGTCGCGTGTCAGAAAGCCCGGTAGTTCACGACGCAGCCATTCACCGAGCTGCTGCTTGAAAACCTGATCATCCGAGGTTTCGAGGTGATGCATAACGAGCGACCCGATCAGGACCTTGCGGCGCATGTCGTTGTTGCGCTCGGTTTTCGAGAGACGGGCCTTGAGCGCGGAACGTTGCGCATCCAATTCAGCCAGGCGCTGTTCGATGGTTTTCCTTGCCACGATTATTCCTTTCGATTGCGGTCGCCCCGGAACTGCAGCTGTTGACCACGGCTTCGTTCCTGGAAGACAGACCAGTTTCTATGAGGAGATCGACATAGCGATAGCGAGAGTTGGTTGGACCGTATGGTTCATGACGCTGCGGTGGCTGTTACCTGAGTTCAGGAAAGTTTGTGCCACCCGTGAAGCTCAGTCGCTGGAATTTGCGGCTTGTCTTGCGGCCCGTTCAAGGTTTTGGAGATGTTCAGCGCACACCACTTTAACAATGTCGTAGAGCACCGACGCTCGGCCCATTATCCAAGAGAGACCTTCTTCAGACATCTCATAGTGTTCAGAATACCTGGCTTTCACATACGCCTCATTGAGTAGATTAAACCAGCTGACATATCTGGCTTGGTCACGAGGCCAAGCCTCGATCAGCCTGACATCACGATCCTCGGAAAGTCCTCTTAGGAATTTGAGGTTATGGGATGCTGGCGTGTGATTTGTAAGGGTAAGAAGTAGAGCGCCGTACATATGCTCCACTGCTTGGTGCAACTGAAAGGCAGTGCCCGGAAGGTCTCTGTTTTGCAGGCCGAATAGTGAGAAATTCACGAAACTATCGATCACCTTGAAACGATTGGCAGCATTCTTTCGCGCCACCTCAAAAGCTTCGTGCGGCATCAAGACTTTCGGCTCGGCGAGTTCTCTGTCATCAAGTTCGTAGAGCGCAATGCCATCCCGTCGGATATCGCTGAAGAAATATTGCCCTTCCTGCAGAAAATTGCTGATCTCGCGAGCGCCATGGACAATGAGGCTAACAGGCGTCTCGATCTCCTTGTCCCACATCAGCCGATCGGTCGCCTTGTCCCAGTACTTGGGATCGGCCAGTTCCTTGTTGCTGACGATGACAAGGATATCGAAATCCGAGCGGTAGCCTTTCGACGTATGCGGCTCATCCACCCAGGTGCCACGCGCGTAAGAACCGAACAGAATGATTTTGAAAATCCGTCCATCCTTCTTGGCGTCAGACTTGGAGCGGTCCACCAGATCAGCAAACTCTTCCTGAATAATTCCGACGACACGCGCGAGCTCGCGTTGCTTTCGTTCTGGCAAATGTTCAAGGCTGGTCTTCATGTCTGCTCCGCTTATCGACGGTGTCCTGTATGGGCCATTCCAGAGGCCTTTGAAACTCCGATTTTTGGTAGCCACCAAACGAATGCCTGTCTTCCTGGACGATGCACATTCGATCTTGAGGCAACCGGCTCTGATTTGTGCAAATGGTATTGGAATACCCTCATTCCTCAATAGCGAACATTCAATGGTACTTTATCCTAGGTTGTATATCGCGTCCCGGTTTTTCCCAATCGCAGGCGCTCCGGGCGCCATACGGTGGCCGACTGAGTGGAGCGCAGAGGTTACGAAGGACCGTTAACGACGCACCCTTTTGAACCGCTGCAGCCAGATGCCCGCCTGCACTGCCGCTCACTTCGACGCAATTTTGGTAACGCAGTCACGTCAAGAAAGGCACGGTCATGGAGGCGGCCATCACCATCCAGACAGGAGTGCGGGCCGCCCCCTAATTGGAAGCGACCCGCTAGATGGATGATCGAGGGCAAGGCAATTGGAAGCGCTGCATGAGTCTTGACGGCATTACCTTTAAAGATCGCCATTATGCGAAACGCAGAGCAAACGCCTGTATAAAGAACGTATTCTAAATACAACAATATCCTCGGCCTATTCGCTCTCTAGTGCGCTACCCGTTAGCTTACCGCCGACCACCACCTATTCAAACGCCCAAGATTATCGCTGCGTCACGCTGAGGCTTCTCGGCCGTGCGTCAGATCGTAAACTCCCCCATTTGTCAAAAGAGCCCAAATGATGCGCGCGAGACGGTTTGCCACCGCGATAGCGGCAACTTTGTACGGTCGTCTCGCGCGCAATCGAGCGGCCCAACGACCGATTGGAGTTTTCTTATCTCGCATCATGATTACTGTGCCCCCGAGATAAAGCATCGTTCGGAGTTCGCTATTCCCCATTTTCGTAATGCGCCTCAGAACCGAACGACCTCCGCTTGAATGCGTGCGAGGAGTAAGACCCAGCCATGAAGAGAAATGGCGGCCAGACGGAAACCGATGGATATCAGGAATTGTCGCAATAACGCACATTGCAGTTTTCGGGCCAACACCAGGTATCGTCAGAAGCCTACACGCGTTCTCATCGTGTTGGACACGTCGCTCAATCTCTTTGTCTAGTTTCGTGACCAAATCATTCAATCGATGTATCTGGTCGCAAATGTCGGTGAGAGCCTGTTTCATAACTGTCGGCAGGACGGTATCTGCTGCACTTTCCATCAGTTTGAGTAATTTAGAATAATTTTGAATGCCCTTTGCCGCTACCAGGCCGGCCTCCGCTAGGTGCCCCCGCAGCGCGTTTACGAGTTGAGTCCGTTGTGAAACAAAAAGGCTGCGAGTTCGAAAAATCGTAATCGCCGCTTGTTGGTTCAGGGTTTTGACTGGAACGAAGCGCATTGTCTTTTGCGTAAGCGCAACATTGATCGCCTCCGCATCGTTGGCATCGGTCTTGCCCCGTTTCACGAAGGGCTTCACGTAACTGGTATGGATCAACCGCACGTCATGCCCAAATTCTAGTAACTGGCGTGCCCAGTAATAACTTGTAGCGCAGGACTCCATTCCGATCAGGCATGGTTTGAGCTTGCTGAAAAACTCCAGAACGTTCTCGCGTTTGATCTTCGTGTTGAAAAGGGTTTCTCCGCTCGCATCTGCTCCATGCGCCTGGAAAACCTGCTTGGCTATATCAAGCCCTACCGTCGCCACGTCCTGCATCGGCCGCTCCCTTGAAACCCTGGGGATCAATGCCACGATATCATCGCTCGATTTCAGATTGATGATGTGAAGCACATAACGCCGTCTTCGGTGCTCGTTCAGGCCTCGGAGAGCCCGCTGAACACAGTCTCGATGTCCGCTGACATCGACCTGACTGAATGCCCCATTTTTCAGCGCGGAAATTCACCTCTTCAAACTGAGGCGTTTGGCGCCTATTCAAAAACGCGAGATTGTCTTTATTCGACTACTACTTTTAGTAGTCGAAATCACCGTTCGTTGTTGCTAGCGTCGCCACCGGTAAACAGACAAGGGCGCACTTACGACTTGCGGCACGTTTGAGCGTTTGGTCTCCCCGTTTGCGTATCGGAGATTTCGTTTGGCGATTTATCATCTCAGCACCAAACCTGTCTCGCGGTCATCCGGTCGCAGCGCTGTCGCATCCGCCGCCTACCGTTGCGCGGTTCTTCTCGTCAATCATCGCGATGGCCTTGTGCATGACTTCACCCGCAAAGAGGGTGTCGAGCACAGTGAGATCGTGCTGCCGCAAGGCGTGTCTGCCGACTGGGCTTTGGATCGCTCGAAATTGTGGAATGCTGCCGAGTTTGCAGAAAAGCGCAAGGACGCCCGCGTCGCCCGCGAATTCGAAATCGCGCTTCCGCATGAGCTTTCGCCAGAGGGGCGACTGAAGGCTGCACGCGCCTTTGCCCAAGATCTGGCAAACCGCTATGGCGCGGCCGTGGATTTTGCAATCCATTCGCCAAGTGAGCATGGTGATATCAGGAACTACCATGCGCATGTGCTGATGACGACGCGACAGGTTGGCAAAGCCGGCCTTGGCGAGAAGACTGTTCTTGAGCATAAGAACGCACGGCTGTTGGCAAATGGCATGGCGACAACCGACATGCAGCTTCGCGATATCCGGCAGTCATGGGAAGGCATCGCCAACCGTCAGCTGCAACGCGAAGGCCTGGATGTTCGCATCGATCATCGCTCGCATGCGCAGCGCGGTCTTGAGTTGTCGCCGACCGAGCATATGGGCGTGCATGCGTCGCAGATGCAGCAGCAAGGAATGGCAGTCGAGCGCGGGCGACTGGATGACGAGGCAGCACGGCAAAATGCCGCGCTGATCCGCCAAAAACCGGAACAGGTTTTGACGCTGATCAGCCATGAGAAGAGCGTGTTCGATCGCCACGATATCGCCAAAACCTTGCATCGCTACATCAACGATGACGCGCAAACGTTCCAGAACGCCTTTGCGGCTGTTTTGGCATCACCAGCGCTCGTGGCGCTTCAGCCTGAGCGCACCGATGCCGAGACAGGCGAAGTGTCCAAAGCGCGCTATTCGACGCGGGACATGATCGATCTGGAACTTGGCATGGCGCGATCGGCGGAGCGGTTGCACCAAGCGCATTCCCATGGTGTCGATCCTCGCCATGTCGATCGAGCCATGGAGAGGCAGGATAACGCTATTCGGAAAAGCTCCGGCGGAATGTTAGCTGCGAGCGATCCCTCAGCGGGATTGTCGGACCAACAGCGTCACGCGATTGCGCATATTACAGGTCCAGAACGCATCGCCGCTGTGGTCGGGTTTGCCGGCGCTGGAAAGTCCACCATGCTGGCAGCCGCTCGCGAGGCGTGGGAGGCGCAAGGCTATCAGGTCCATGGTGCTGCGCTTAGCGGAAAGGCAGCCGAGGGTCTTGAGGAAAGTTCCGGTATCCAGAGCCGCACGCTTGCGTCATGGTCTTACAGTTGGGACCATGGTCGGGATCTGATCGGTCGCGGTGACGTGTTCGTCATTGACGAGGCCGGCATGGTCGGGAGCCGTCAGCTTGCCCGCTTTATCGGAGAAGCAAAAGAGCGCGGCGCAAAGATCGTTCTTGTCGGGGACCATGAGCAGCTACAGGCGATCGGGGCTGGTGCACCCTTCAGGGCGATTGCCGAGCAGATCGGCCATGTCGAACTTTCAAATATTCGCCGCCAGCGCCATGATTGGCAAAGGCAAGCATCGGTTGCCTTTGCGACCCACAAGACGGCCGAGGGGCTCGCCGCCTATCGCGATCACGGCGCCATCCACTTTGCGGAAAGCCGCGACAAGGCGATGGCGCAGATCGTGCGTGATTATCTTGCCGATAGCGAAGAGCATCCGCACGGCACCCGGGTTGCCATGGCGCATCGCCGAGCCGACGTGCGAGCCCTCAATGCCGCCATCCGCTCCGAGCTTCAGAACAGACAAAAGCTGGAGCGTGGCCCGGGGCTGAGCGACGGTACGGACCGTGGAGACCGTGGGGATGTTGGGGTCGGCAAGGACGGCGGAGAACGCGTGTTCCAGACCAATAACGGCAAACGCGCTTTCGCCGCCGGTGACCGGATCATCTTCCTCGAAAACAACCGAGACCTCCGCGTCAAAAACGGCATGCTTGGCACCGTCGAGCATGTGGAGCCGGGCAAGATCATCGCCCGGCTCGATGGTCGAGGCGGCGACAGTGTCAGCATTCCGACAGACAGCTATCAGGCGATCGACCACGGCTATGCGACGACGATCCACAAAAACCAGGGGGCGACAGTCGATCGCGCTTTTGTGCTGGCGTCGAGCACCATGGACCGGCATCTGACCTATGTTGCCATGACCAGGCATCGCGACGGCGTGCAGCTCTATGCGGACATCCAGGAGTTCACCAATGCGGGCCGGCTGGTTGATCACGGCATTGCGCCCTACGAGCATCATCGCCAGGCGCGAGAAAACTATTTTGTGACGCTGGAGAATGACAAGGGCGATCAGCGCACGGTGTGGGGCGTCGATCTCAAGCGGGCCATGCGAGATGCATCGCCAAAGATCGGGGACAGGATTGGACTGCAGCATGAAGGCGCCACGCCTGTCACGCTTCCGGATGGCACGCAGGCCGAGCGCAATGCATGGCGTGTCGTCAAGGGTGACGCGTTGGCGTACCAGCAGCTGACAAGCCGCCTGTCGCGTTCCGGCGCGAAGGAAACCACACTGGATTACGTCTGGGACTTTGCCGAGCGGCGCGGGATCGCCGGCGACCCGTGGATCGTGAGCAACCGATGGATCGGGCACGAGTTTGGGGTGAGAAGCAAGATTGAACTTGCTTCCGCCAAAGATGAGCGTCATGAGGTCTTGTCCCGTGCGGCCCATCTGCAACGGGAGCAGCAGGGCCGGCCATCAGAACGTCAGCAGGTTTACGAGGAACGTGCCGGCGATCTGGCCGGCCCTGTTCACCGCGAAGATCCTCGCAATCAGTTCGCCCGAACAATCGATGACGGTCGGCGCGACGACCGAATAGAGGACAGCAAAGGATACCGCCGCATCCGGTGGTCCGACCTCATGTCGCAAGACGGCGCCGTCCCTGCCCCCACAGAAACTGTAGTCCAACAATCGCTGATCGAAACCGGTAAGCCAGCTCCGCTGGTGCCAGCGATCACGCGTCATGACCGCAGCATCGAAGAGGTGGCCCGCGAAAGGGCGATGTCCGTCATCGATCACAGATTCGATACGGTGGAGTCAGTTGCGCGGCGCGTGTTCCGTGATCCGGTCGAGGTCGCCGCAAGACTGCGCACCGCGATGACCGAGAAGGAAGGCAATGGAAAAATCATGGCAAAGGCCATGGCCGAGCAGCCTGAGCGCTTCGGAGAGCTCCGCGGCAAGTCAGGTCTGTTCGGAAACAACAAGGAGAGGAAAGAGGCGCTGCAATATGCCAGGCCTTTGTCTGCCCATATTGGCTACGTCTCCGAGGCATGGGAGCGCCGGCTTGGCGAAGAACGTCAAAGCGAACAATGGCAGCGTGAGCAGCGCGATATCCTCGCGGTTCCCGGCCTCACGCCGCGTAGCGCCGAGATCATTGCCAAGGTGGAGAAGATGCCGGTCGAGAAGCGGAGCCAGTTTATCGCGGAGCTGCGATCGACATCTGACGGCCAGGCCGCGCTCGGTGAGGCCAAGCTGGTGGCCGAAGCACTCACACGGCGGTTCGGTAGTTCCGATCCTCGCAGGTTCGCCGAGGAGCTTGCGGCGCGCCCGGAGCTCGCAAAGCAGGCCGAGCAGATCAACACAATCGCCCGCATGGTGCATCGTACACGCCATGCCGAGCTCAGCCATGACCATGCGCTGAAACAGCAGATCAACCGGTCTCAGGGGCTTGGACTGAGCCGATAGTAGGCCAGTCTTCGTGCCCGATCGAATTGCCGTGATGGCTTAACTTGCCAGTCCGACGCTCTTGAGCGGCATCGAACCGCTGACATGCGCTCAAATTTCGCTACATCTCTGAAATATAGGGAACTTCGCGAGAGCTCGGCACTCCCTCGGGCGTAAGCTTCATTCGGGAAGTACGGGGATGCCGTACCGCTGATTAAAGTGCGACTCTGATGCGTCAACAATTCCAAGCTAAATCCAACCGTATCCGAGGATGATCGACAACAGGAGAAGTGCGCTTCTGGTCCAACTATGACACCGACCGCGTGCCGCAATCAGCCCAGCTTAGCGAAAGGTTTTTCACTCGTTGGACTCCACCGAGCGGTAATAGGAGCCAGCAAACTTAGCGCCGGTTCCATAAGGGGTATTTTTGGTATTTTCAGTTACAACGAGGTGGCCATCGCATGTAAATGTCAGTTCAAGCGCCACATCGCCCTCGGGCATGTATCTGAGAAAGTCCCCATTACCGGTGAAGTCGTAGGAAAGCGTCGCGTAGAAATCGAACTCGCCCACGCTGCCTATCCCTTCATTGATGCCTCGGAATCCTAGGCCGGAGACGGTTGTCGTCGCTGTTTATCCGAAGCCATAATCCGGAATATGAATCGTCGTGGCCTGCTTCTTCGGGCTTAGGCGGCTCCTCGGCCGACAGCTCCGGACCAGGAACACGTTGACCCACTCAAGCAGCTCCTTCTTGTACAGTTTCACTTCCTGCATCGTGAAGTTCTTGCTTTGTGACGTCTTACCGTCATACTCGTCGTGATGACCGACGCAGAGCCACGCTAGATTGCCTTTGTTGCGATTGGAATTGTCTTGGTCGAGATGGGCGATTTGGCCCTTTCGAACCTTGCTGTTGCGTTCGAGGGCATAGCAAATGCAGCAGCGCCTGCGGCTTTCGATCAGTGTCGCCTTTACATTGTCCGTCGGCATGTGTTTCCGAGCCATTTGTCTTCTCCTGTCCAATCGTGAGCGCGATATCCGCAAAGGCTCAGGATTTTACCAACAGAATTGAAGCGTGAAACGAGTGGCGGTCGTACAGCTATCGAGCAAAGCGGAATCTGGGTGGCACCCGTTTCGGGTTTTCATTTACAGAGAATGATGAGCAGAAGGTCGGCCCACCTCGTCCGGCGGGAGATCTTCCGCGAGTATTCCAAATGAACCTGCATCGCTTCTACACGCGTGTCGTAGCGCCGACCATAAATGTCTTGGAGTGTTCCTCTGCCTATCGCTTTCGACCTGAACAGGCCTGCTGACCATCAGGCCTATGTGTTCCTAGTCTCCCAGGGTTGACAAGACGAGCTCGGATAAAGACTTGCACTGCACGAAAAGGTTCGTGTCGGGCAGCAATAGGAGATCAGCTATCAAAGGAGTCACCCCCTGATCCTCGTGGAAGCACGGCGAGTAAGTCGACTAGAACCCTACTTGGGATTTTGAATAAATCGCCTTGCACACTCATCCCCACGTTGTACTAGTAGAAGTAAATTCAAGGGGAAGAAGATGTCGAGTCGTAAATCAAAGGCCGGATATCTGTCAGAATACACGCTTGACGACAAATATCTTCTCAAGCCAGATCGAAAACAGGGTAGAGCGGGAATCGACGCCGCTCGGACACGCGATTCTCGAGAGGTGCTTATTAAAACGTGGCCCCGCACCAAGGGAGTTGACGATCAGGATCTGGAAATAATCTGGCGAAGCGAAATCCGTCAACTACAGCGTCTTTCCGCTGTCCCACGTGCCGACGACCTATTTGTTCCGATGGTGACGAGCGCCAAGGACAAGGTGGGATTCTACCTGGTCTTGGATCCCGGTCAGGGAAGTCCTCTCAACGTCTTCATCAATGCCAGTCGAAAGCCGCCGCTGCTGGCACAAGCCCGGCAGCCGCGCACGCGTCGTCTACTCTGGGCAAACATTCTGCGGCTCGCAAATGGTGTCGAGCTCCTGCACTCTCAGGGTACTATCCACAGGAACATTGATCCTTGGTCGGTCGTAACCGCGCTGAGTGAAGAACCAGACTTCAGACTGACAGGTTTCGAATGGTCTATGCGGATCGTCGCGATTGATGCCAGCGACGGCAAAAATAGAAAGGCGCCCCGCGAGGAGCGAACATTTTCCTTCGCTCACGACTGGCGTGATCTGGCCCATCTAGCTGCTGTCGTCCTAGACATACCTCTCGGGCCGCTCAACGATCTCAGGATCGTCGCATCGCGTGTTGCCGAGCATGTCCCAGCGGCGGAGGTGAGGCTCCTGAGGGCCATGTTGGGCCTTGAGTATGTAGAACGACTGGACGGCAACTATATTGCAAGTCGGATACAGGCAATCGTCGACGATATTGCCGCGGAGGTCGCCGGAAAGGATGCAGCACTTTGTCTCGCTGTAAGGTTGGGATCTGGAAGTCCCCTCTCGGAGGCTATCAGAAAAGCCTCCGATAGTGAGATCGAAATCGCAGATGACATACAGCAGCTGCGTTTCCTACGCGACGATCTCGGTGAGCAGGTGCAGTTGATTGCCATTCGAGATGGTGGATCAGCAAGGTATGTCCTTCTTGGTCAGCATCTGACGTATAGGCTAACACCCTATCGCCGTCCGAATTCACCCGATGCGGCAAGCTGGGAATTTGCATTTTCCGAGAGGGTCGATCTCGATCCACCGCCAAAGTCACTGATCATTGGCGAGACCCTCATCAATGCCGCTGCTCTGGATCTCGTCAAAACCGGTGATGCGCTTCAATCCTTTCCACGCAGGAGAGGAAAGGTCCAGCATTGGGAAGATTACATAAGCCGTACGGTTGAGCACGCGGCGCAGAAATCGGACGTAGGGCGAATGCATCAGGCTTGTTGCCCTGCTGCTCATTTTGGAGATGGCATATGCGGCGGCCGACATATTTCCGATCGAGATAATCTCAAAGCGGAGCGGCGACAGCGTAGATCAAAAGATCATGCACGTTGTTTCTCGCGTCGATAAAGATCGCGCCGAACTTTCTTCACACCTCGGGTTGGAGGCGCCTGCGATCAGATTGCGCAAACTGCTGAGTTCCGAAACACCTCGCGACGAGGGTGGATGGATGTTCTCTGAGCCGGGCACACTTGGTGACCGTTCTCCGACGAGCACGGCATGGCGCTTTCTCGATTTTGAAGAATTGAACGACGTAGAGTGCATGAAGTTTGAGGGTCCACTACTACCTCATGCGCGCTCGTTTGGATTTCTTGTACCTGCCGATATGGCGGGCCGGATCGCACAGTTCAAGCGTCGCCTTAAGGCTTTGGCAGCTCTTAAGAACCATGGCGAACTGCTGCGAATGTTCGTCGATCCCCGTCTTAGGATCGATGACAGCCAGGATCCCCTCGATGAGAACGCGGAGGCCTTCAAAAAGCTCGATCGATCGAAGCAAAGCGCGCTGCGCGAGATTCTCTCCACCATCCCGCTCTTTCTTCTGCAGGGCCCTCCGGGTGTTGGTAAGACCTATTTAGTTGGCGATCTTGTGACGCGCCGAATGGACGAAGATCCGACTGCGCGAATCCTGCTCTCGGCACAAAGTAATTCCGCAATTGATCACCTGATGAAGGAAGTGCAAACGAGCTTCAAATCATCTGATGAGGACAGCGGACCATTAATGGTGCGTGCGCGGGCCGCGGATGACGATGAAGCCGCCGGTGAATTGGAGATCGACTTCCAGGCCGACAAGCTTCTGCAAGATCTCGCGACAAGCCCGCTGATGCACGAGGCCGCACCACGACTTGCGGCAAGGGTGAACGCTCTTGCATCCGCTAAAACAGTGGTTGGAGTGCGGCGAACCGGCGTGAACGGGGCTGGTAGGCGGATAGCTGCCGAGCTTAGAGCTTTCGAAGGAATGATTCTCAGAGCTGCCAATCTGGTATTTGCAACCACAAACTCGGCCGCGGTGGAGCGATTGATCGAGGAGCAAGGCCTGTTCGACTGGACCGTGGTCGAGGAAGCAGGCAAGGCGACCGGCGGGGAGCTCCTGTCCCCGCTTCTTCTTTCGCACCGGCGCTTAATGATAGGGGATCACAAGCAGCTCCCGCCGTTCGATGTCGATAAAATAGCAAAACTGCTGTCTTCGACTGTTGCGGTTCAGGATGTCGTCAAGCTGGCAGATAGTTTGGTCTCAAGATACTTGAAAGATCCCGGTATCGACGAAACCTTCGAAGAAGTATCAAAGGCAGGTGACGATTTCGGAAGCACATGCGCGGAGGCTTTGTCCTTGCTCACGTTGTTTGAGACATTCGTCGAGCGGGAACTGTCACGCCAAAAAAAGAGGGACATCGGCCCACGCATCGCGCGACGCCTGACCGAACAGTATCGAATGCATCCCGCTATCGCGCGCATCGTTTCGAAATGCTTTTACGAGCGGGAACTGGAAACAAATGCCAGACAGGCTGCAAGATTCGCGACCGAACCGTCTCCCGTGAAAAGCACCAATCCGGCTCTCCTGCCAGATAAACCGATTGTCTTCATTGACATGCCTTACGCACAGGAGGAGGGACCGGGCGGGCGAGGAGGCGAGAGAGCTCCGCCTTGGTCAAACCCAGATGAAGCAGCGGCCGTCATTCAGGCGCTCAAGCATCTTGCGCCAAATGGATCTGGCAAGAGCCCATCACTCGCCGTGCTTTCTCCTTATTGGCAGCAAGTTCGGCGAATAGAGCGGTTGATTGATCAAAGCCGATCTGCCGCGCTCATAAATCTATCTGGGTTCACGCCCGCGGTTGAAGGAAGCGGGTTCTGCGGCACTGTCGATTCCTTCCAGGGCGGTGAGGCGGATGCCGTAATTGTTTCTATGGTACGCAACAACCATCACGCGACAGCCGCGAGAGCTCTCGGCTTCTTAAGGGATAATCGTAGAATGAATGTCATTCTCAGCCGTGCAAAATGGCGCCTAGTCATAGTCGGCAGCCTCTCTTTCTACCGGCATGTCGTCTCGGTTGCGCAGAGTTTGTCTGAGCAGGACATAGGGTTCCTGGCAGACTTCCTCGCCGCTCTCGACGAGGAGAAATCCGCGGGGAACGCATCAATCGTTCCGTGGCACGTGTTGAAGGGAGCGAAGACATGACCTCGGTACAGGTGACTTTCCCCGTGTTGAAGGGCAGCAGGCGATTCATAATCGAGCGGGGCCGTAAGTGGAGCATTATCGAACATCTGCTCCTCGACGCAGTTTCGCGCGGAGCGGCGTCCGCAGCAGACCTGGCCGAACGTTCGACCCTGCCCCGACGCGTGGTGGTCGAGGCATTCATCAGGTTGATGCGTGCTGGATGGGTGGAGATCGTGGCAACGTCCAAAGGCTCTCTATTTCAAATTACCCTGTCCGGCGCGTCACGCGTTCATCAGGAGCAGCTGCCTTCAGCAACGGTAACGGAACCTCGATGGCGAGCATTCACAGTCGAGCAGGTGACCGGAAGCGTCTACCGTGGTAGGGAGCTCGAAATCTACCACAAGAACCAACTTCCTTCTCATACCGAGGAAAGCCCTGTTGTCCATCTCAGTGCTTCGCCCGCGCATCACCTTGAGGACATGAGCGAAGTTTTCACGGCTATCGAAGGCGACGATGAACTTATCGTCGGCGTGGATCGGGGCTCAGAAAAATTAGCCGAGCGATATGCAGTTGTAACTGTTCGAGAGGGCACGATTGAGGGCCTGCCTGCACGTGCGCCGGCACTGTTAAGGCACACGATTTTGCATGCCGCCCTCGAAATTTTGGGACGAGATTCACCTGTCCCGTCTGAAACAGCTGGGTCCACGATAGTGATAAAGGAGACCACCGAGGAACCTCCGAAGTCAACAGCCGCCGCCTATGATCCATCAGACGTGATTCTTGATGGAGAGGAGCATTGGCGCTCATTCGAGCGCATCATCACTGCGGCAACCGAGAGAGTCATCATCCATTCAACATTCATCAGCGACGACCGGGCAACGGCCGTTCTACCATTGCTTCTGCGAGCCGCCGAGCGAGGTGTAAAGGTGGATGTTCTTTGGGGACAGGATGATCTCGGTTCGTCGACGCGTTCATCACAATTCGCCGCAGCCAAGATGCAAACCGCTGTCGACTCGGCTGGGAGGACAGGTGCAATCACCGTGCACCCGTTTTCGACCAATTCCCATGCAAAGGTGGTTTTCGCCGATTCCGCGAAAGGATGGAATGCGCTGATCGGTTCGTGCAACTGGCTCGCTTCAGAGTACACAAGCTTCGAAACATCGCTGCGGCTGCGAGAACCAATCTTGATCGGACAACTTATCCGTAAGCTTGCGGGCCTCGCACAAGGACGGCCGGGCGTCTGGAATGACCTTTCAGTTGAATTGGCGGTGCTCGGACGTCGGGTGATGGATACACCTGGTCCTCGCGGGAGAACCGTTCCGATGCGACTCGTTTATGGGGCAGATCATGCAAAGCTGGTTCTGGAAGCGCGCGACTCGGCTACAAAGCGAATCTTCGCACTCAGTCATCGCATCGGAATCGCCGCCGAATCCCTCGCGCTCTTTCCCGCCCTTGCGGCGGTGAAAGCGCGCGATATCGATGCGTCATTTTTCTATGGAAGGACAACAGGGCCACTTTCAGGAGAGGCTGGCGCAGAACTTGTCCGGACATTCGCGAAGGCCGGCCTACAAGTCAAGCCGGTTCATCGCCCACGAATCCACGCCAAAGTCCTCGGATGGGATGACGACCACTTAGCGATTTCGAGCCTCAATTGGTTATCGGCGGACCCGTCCGAGGCAACGCCGTTTCGCGAAATAGGAGTTCTCGTGAACGCTCCAAAGATCGCGGATAATTTCCTGTGCCGATTCGATTCGGCGATGATTGCCTAGCCAACGAGTTAGTCCATGGCCATATCGGAAATTCCTTTTGATGACTTAACCTTGCAACATATTCGGGACCTAGTAGATGACGGGGTCCCGGAAGGCCGACGGCTTGAATTCAAACGAGACCACTACGGCCGAACGGACGATGCGAAAAAGGAGTTTGCTGCTGACGTGTCCGCATTGGCAAACGCCAGCGGTGGTGACCTAATCATCGGAGTCTCCGAGGAACGAGGCCTTGCATCGGGACTTCCGGGTGTCGAAGCAAAGAATTCCGATGTTCTGACATTGGCGATTTCAGAGTCACTTCGGTCTTCTGTTGAGCCGCAAATATTTGGTCTGCGTGTTCGTTGGCTCGAAATCGGCCCCGAACATGGGGTCATTGTTATTCGCGTACCAAGAAGCTGGGCAGCCCCGCACCGCGTCACAGTCGCAAAAGACGGTCGCTTCTTCATTCGCGACGAAAACGGGAAACATGCGATGAGTGTCGATGAGCTAAGGCGAGCTTTCCTCTATGCTACCGACATAGAGAGCAGAATTCGAGAATTCCGCAGTCAAAGGCTTAACGCTCTTGTGGCGAACGAAGGCCCGCTTGCTCTGGATGACGATACCCCATGTCTCGTTGTGCACATTATTCCTCTAGCAGGGTTTTCAGAGGGATTGCAGATTGAGTTTGACGACAATAGACCCGGTGTGCCTCCAATTGGCGCGAGTGGGTGGAACTCGATGTACTCAATTGATGGGCTGGTTTCTTATTCTGGGCCGGAGGAATCTGGTGGAAGTGTACGTGCGTTCACGACACTTTTCCGAAATGGAGTGGTTGAAGCGGTTGCGCGGTTGCATACTACAGAGGTCAGTGGAACACGAGCAGTCCATCTTGAACCGATTGAAGAGGAAGTTGTTTCTATTGTTTCCAGGGCATTTCGCGAGCTGGACTTTTACCGAGTACCGGCGCCATTTTACATTCTAGTTTCAATCTTGGGAACCAAAGGAATTACGGCTCCCAGAGATCATTGGCGGCAACCAGTTGCTTACCCTTATCGCTCCGAGAAAATCCTACTGCCAGATTTGAGGATTGAAAACGCGCTCCCTGAGCCGTTGGACACGCTAATGCGCCCTCTGTTTGATATTTTGTGGAATGCGTTCGGCCACCGGCGGTCGCCAAGCTATGATGAAGCCGGGATTCGACGGCGTCGCCGCTGAAGCGGCTTAACAGCGTGGTCGCCGTAGGTCGTATCAGCTAATCATATGGATCAGGACGAAGGTGAGAGACGACTTTTCCAAAGAAACAATTTCGCAACTCGCCCGAGGCGTCGGCTTTCGGTGCTCAAATCCCGAGTGTCGTAAACCGACCGTCGCAGCGGATATGAATCAGCAGGGGATAGTCACGATCGGCGTAGCAGCTCACATATGTGCCGCGTCGATGGGCGGCCCCCGCTATGACCTCGCGCAGTCCAAAGAAGAGCGCCGCGGAAAAGAAAACGGAATTTGGCTGTGCCAAAACTGCGGAAGGCTTATTGACGCCGATCCGCTCCAGTTTTCGAAGGAGAGACTTCATGAGTGGAAACGCACCGCCCAGGAGCGGGCTTTGCGCGACCTATTGGGAGGCGTTTTACCCCATTCAACGCCCATCGATGCCGAAAATTCAACGACGGCAGGCGCGATTGGCCAAAGATTTGCACGTCTGCAAGACGCCGCGCGAAGCGATATTCGGGGGTACAGTGGCGACCATATTTTGTCCGGTAGCTTGGTAGAGCTGACGCTCACACTATGGGATCGACAGGAAAAGCTATCCTTCAATATCAGCAAGCTGCCCTCTGCACTGGAGATTGAGCGAGAGGTTGCAATTATAGCTCCACCGGGGACGGGTAAGACAACAACGCTCCTACAGCTTGCCGACTATGCCTTGGCAGAAAACGAGCTCGTTCCACTCTACTTTGCGCTCGGGGATTGGTCGGCGAGTTCTTTGAAGCTCTTAGACAGTCTCCGAGGACGTCTTTCCTATAAGGACGTTCTCGAAGACGATATTCGTTTCGTGGCTCAACAGGGAAAGCTGTTGCTCTTGCTAGATGGTTGGAATGAGCTTGAGCCAACGGTGCGAAAGACGCTGCGTGCAGAACTGAAGGAGATTCGCGGCCACTATCCATCCATCTTCGTGGTCGTTGCTACGCGTCAGCATGCTCTCGATGTACCGATTTCAGGCGTCCGCGTTGTCGTCGAACAATTATCGGCTGATCAACAAATGGAAATCGCTCGCGCTCGATCGGGCATTGCCGGCGAGAAAATAGTAGATGAGGCGTGGCGCACGCCCGGAGTGCGCGAACTGATTGCCATTCCACTTTACCTAGCAGCACTCTTATCGGCTGGCTCTCAGATCTCGGCAGTCTCCAATAAAGAGAGCGTCCTGCGGCTGTTTGTACAAGAGCACGAAAATGCAAATCAGCACGCCGAAGCTCTCCATGCGATGCTCTTCGGCTGCCATTCCGATGTTCTCCGGTCTTTTGCGTCTTACCTAAATTCGTCGAGAGCAAGCGCTGCCACCAATCATGACGCTCGTCGGATCATTGGCCGCGCCCTCGAACGGCTTCGAAGCGACAAGCAGCTGGTAGGTCCCATTGAACCGGGCGCCGTGCTTGATCTGTTAGTGAGCCACCACGTCCTGATGCGGCATGGCGGCAGTGATGGTTCAGTCGCGTTTCAGCATCAGCAGTTTCAAGAATGGTATGCAAGCCATGATGTCGTCGATCTGATCCGCGCGAGCGCCAAGAACGACGTTGGTGCCCGCAAAAAGTTGCGCGGTGAAATCTTGGATCAGCCAGCCTGGGAAGAATCGGTTCTTTTCGCAATCGATAGACTGTCGATCGACCGCAAGGATGCTCACGCAGTAGCACATGCTGTGCGCGTGGCCTTGCCGATCGACCCCATGCTGGCGGGTGAAATGATTTATCGCGCATCGTCAGATGTGTGGAACATCGTCAGCCCCGACATATTGGCGTTCGTCGATCGGTGGCACGTTCCCGGCACAGTCGATCGTGCCGTACGCTTCATGATTGTGACTGGTAGGTCGGAATTTGCGACGTTGATTTGGCCTCTGGCGACCAGCTCTGACCCACAGATCCAATTACCCACTTTGCGTTCGGCACCACGATTCCGCCCCACAGTCCTTGGCGGAGGCATTGCTGCGCGTGTGGCACACCTTTCAGAAACCGTCCGCGAACACCTACTCTCGTTGATAGCCTCCGAGAGCGGCGTCGATGGATTGGATCTTGCAACAGCGCTTGCGGCCGAGGATCCCAGTCCACAGGTTCAGGCAGACGTCCTGCAACACCTTGATTTCCGGGGGGCCGACAGACACGTAGCGATGCTTTTAGGCAAAGCAAATGAAGAAGTATGGGATCTGGTAGCGCGGCGAAGTTTTGTCACCCAAGTTCGCGACCCTTTACTGGCAGCTATGCTGGAGCGCGCAAGACAAAGAGTTTTGGAAGCAACGACCAGTCCGGTTGCACGTCTTGACCATTTCGTCGAGCATCCTGATACCTCTTTGACCAGGGACGTTGAGATCGCCAATGCTATCGCTGATCCTGATTTTCCCGTGAGAGACCACGTTCGTTCATTTTATGAGGCGCAACAGATTGCGCCAGCGGCAGTTCTGAACGGTCTACGCCGCCGTCTTGAAGACGGATTGGATTTGCCTGTTGGCTCCGACGACCTTCTAGTTGGCGCCGAACTTGTAGATGGTGGCCCACTTGTTGACGCCGTAATGAGCGACGACGAGGTCCCGAATGAAGGCGCTATCGCACATCTTGTGGGATCCAAAACGATCGGGTTCCTCATCGAAAAATATAATGATTGCCTGGGTGCGCTAGACGCCACAACCGAATCCAAGCAGATGCGCGACCTTTGCAACCGACTACATAGTCGCCTGTTAAGAACCGACGCATCCGCGTTCATCTCGGCGGTCATTTCGCACGAGCTCGCGCGTGACAGCGCGTCGTCCATTTCAATGCTCTCTTCCCTTATTTCACTGCATGGGGGCGGCGGCTCCAACAGACCTCTCATTCCGGTTAGCGCGGCCGTTCAGTCTCAAGTAATCTCGCTACTGTCAGATTGGACGAGGAAAATCATTGAATCTCCCGAAGCCACACGCGGTGACCTCTGCAATGTCGCCAATGCAATCGGACGGTTTGGCTTTCCCGAGCTCCTCCCCCAGTTGCAGCGGCTTTTGGACGAAGATTTGGCGCGCCTGAAGACGGCCAAAGCAGGATATCGGTCGGCGCGGCAGCGTGGCGACATTCGGGCGGCATCAGATGCCAGCATGCGATATGGAAATCAGTATCGGGTTGCCTTCGCCAACTTGGGAACAGATGAAGCTGCAAGGATCGTCGCGACCTACCTTGAGGATCTAGACTTTGGCTTTGATGCTTCTCTCGTGCTCAAGTCGATCAACGATAGCCGCCAAAATCGTCCGTTGAAGGGACAATTCGCGCGCTGGCCATGGTTGGAGGATATCGCAGAAGCACGCAAGAGCCGCGCCATACGGCCAGCTCAACCTGCCGAGGACAAGCTAGCAGAAACGATTTTCGATGCGATCGAAAATCTAATTGCCCAAGAGGTAGACCCTGACGCACATTCGCTGGCGATCCAACTTACTCGGATCGCCCTTTCAATGCCCCATGGAAATCACGACGATCTAGTGGCGCGGGTTGCGTCTCTTCCAAAGGAGATTTCCACGAAATGCGAACTGTTGGCAGCGATGGCGCTGGATGGACAGGTGCTCGATGCAAGCCTCTTGCTGGAAGGCATAGCAGCTTGGCGCGAAAAGGCGGGGAGAGACGCCTGGCAGAGCCGGCAAAATACGTGGGCGATCGAACCGTGGCTAGAACTGCTCCCGTTTTCCGAGAGGCCTGAACTCATTATCCCGGCTCTCGTCGATGTCAGGGCATTTTATGGAACATATCGGCATAGGTTCGAACGCGTTTTGTTTTCCGTCCGTGAGGTGCCCGGTCAGAAGGGTGATGAGTTGTTGAGGGAACTCGCCCGCTCCCACCCTGACATTGCAAATGGCTACGATTGGATGAAGACAATGTTCGCAAGGGGGCCTTCGGGGGTCACGTTGTTTTTAGATCTATTTGCCGATGGCGCCCTCGAAGCCAGCGTTGGGGATCTTAGCCGCTGGAACATTGCTCGCGAGTTTTCGGAGGTCTCGAAAAAATTTCCCGTCGTGAAAGCAGAAATTAGACGTCGTTACATGGGAGCTCAAGGGCTAGAAAGGAAAGTGTACGAACAGATTTTTGCGGAAATAGGCGAAAGCGGAGATCTTATGGCTATCGTCCGAAGTTACGCTGAGCTAGGCAAGCCATTTGACGACACCCTACGAAGAGTCGTCCATTCGGTTGCGTTGCGACATCAACCGATTGATGGGAGCTCAACTCATTTCGAGATTTATCCCAGCTCGGTTGCCGGCGTTCGAGCATTCTTGTTTGGAATTGCCTCCAATTTGGGAGTGGGTTCGGACCTCGCCAAGCATTGTCTTGTTGAGCTTGACGAACTGCGAGATGAGCATGGATTTGCGGACGAGGACCCGCGGCATCCGGATATCGCCTCAGATTTGCCTTGGCCCCCCGAGGCCAGACTGTACTTCCTGACTGGTGAGCCGATAAACTAACTTGTCCAGAGCGTACCGTGAGCATCTCTTAACTTGAGAATGCCGAGCCGATTTTGGCACTTAACCTGACACTCTCCCGCCGACGAACTCATGATGTAAAGCGATTACTTCTTGATCAACTGTAGCAATACTGAAGTAACTTACAACTTTTTTTCAATGGCTTGGCGGCCACGCAAGCGCACGAGGAAATGCTGGTAGACTTTGACGAAGTCTCAAAATAAATGCCGAACTGCGGCTCTCACCGAACAGGAAATTGAAATTCTCGATCAAATGATCAGCAATGCAGGTAACCGGCAGGTAACGCCGGGATCGTTCAATTTCTATCTCACCAAACTCGCTCGTTTGGGTGGTTACCTTGCAAGAGCTTTCGATCCGCCTCCAGGAAATAGGGTCGTCTGTCGCGGTCTCAGCCGGCTGACGGACATTCGCCTCGGAACCGAAATTGCAATGACACTCAGATGTGGGTAATTGCAAGCTTCAACGGAGGCTTACGTTCTTGCGATTAGGTGCCAAACGACACGTGGCTTCCGTTCCGGCTAGCGGACGCCTTTTTCCCGAAGACCGGATGTCGAGCTCGTAAGATGCGATATAGCGCTAATGCCAAAGCCCGAAGTCGGATATCGGGTCGAAAAATTCGACTGTATCGCTCGTCGCAACGCCGACGCAGTTGCAGAAGCAAAGCACTAGACTGAGGCGTGCGCGACGCCGGGAATGTAAAGCCATTTTTGCCCGAAAAGCAGAGGATAAAGCAGATCGGATCCGCCAGCGGCACTGAAAAAAAGGCCAACTATGAGTTGTTCGATAGTGCCAATTTAAGAAATTACTGGTATCAGGCGTGCTTGTTCTTCGCACCTAGCGAGCGCCTACCGGGAAAAGGCAAGAAATGAAAGCGTCAAAACCGCGACAGGTTCGCCAAACGGCTGATCGGAACAGGCACCCGGCGAAAGGGCAAGTCAATCTGTCCGAAGGCGATTTTGCATGACTCCAGCGAGGTACAGCTTCAGAGCCAACATACGATTGAAAGACATCATCGGACAGGGCCTCATACAAAACAGCAACATCGCGATCATTGAGCTTATTAAAAACGCGAAGGATGCGGGTTCCAAGAAGGTTGAGATCGTATTCCGGGGCGCAAATGCCGGCGGGCCGAATTCGGTATTGGTTGTCCGCGACTACGGCGTCGGGATGACCCCTGCAGACATCTCGGGCAAGTGGTTGAACATTGCGTACTCAGAAAAGCGTAATTCCCGACGCAGCAGTGGAGCATATTATGCGGGGGAAAAGGGGATCGGCCGTTTTTCGTGCGATAGGCTCGGCAGGGCGTTAGACCTATATACCAAAACTTACAACGGCGTCTGGACAGCGCTGCGGATTAACTGGCCTGAGTTTGAAAAAGACGACCCGGACAGCGAAATATCTGACGTCCAACTGTTCCCAAGAACGTTCAGTGCGATTGGATCTGGAGAGCATCCCGATGCCCTTGAGAGCGCCTCCGGAACAACGCTTATTATCAGTGATCTAAGAGAGACATGGGGCGAAACGGAACTCGAACGGCTGAAAAAGGAACTTGAGCGCTTCATTATTGATCCAGAAGGTGAGTTTTCAATCCACCTGAAGTCGGAGGACCTTCGGGACGGAAAAGGCAAGTTGATCTTCGATGGTCTGATCGAAAACAAGCTTCTTTCACGCATTGATGAAAAGACAATTGCAATTCATTCTGAAATTCCGGCGGACGGATCGCTTATCCATACAGAGATTCGCCACTTCGGTGATGTGATCCTTAGCTTTGAAAGCGATAATCCTTATTCCGAACTCCGGGGCATCAAGGCGCAGATTCATTACCTAAGTCAAGGAGCAAAGGTGTCCTTCAAGGTAATAACAGGTTACACCTCTACGGACTACGGCTCGGTCATGCTTTTCCTCAATGGCTTTCGAGTAATGCCATACGGAGAGCCGAAAGATGACTGGCTCCGCTTGAACTCGCGGAAAGCACAAGGAAACTCGCGCTTTCTTGGAACCCGCGAGCTTTTTGGCTTAGTTGAAATCCGTGACGAAGACCGTGTCTTCCTGCCAGTTACTAGCCGAGAGGGTGTTGCGCGAAATCTGGCTTTCATGCAGCTCAGCGATCAGGACGTCGCTGGCGGATATGGTGAAAATTCCTTCCTCACGTCACTCGTTCGCACGCTGGAAAAATACGTCGTCGAAGGCATGGATTGGGACCGTATTTCTCCTGAAAACGCGGATTTCTCTTACGATGAGATCATGGCAGCGATCAACGGGATAATCAAAGCCGGATCCCGCAATGGTGGGTATCGCAACGTATTCGTCGATGAAGCAAAGTTACAACGGATTGCCAAGCGAAAGGTCGAGGAACTCAAGGAATTCGTGGCCGGCCTTTTGGAGAGAGTGACGGACAAGGACGCATATGACCTCACTAAGGGGGAAAAGCGCGATATAAAACGCTACGTGGAACGGCACGAGGCTGCTCTTGCTGCTAAAACTGAAGTTGCCGATGCTTACCGTGATCGCGCAAAAACCGAAACCAAGCGTCGTTTGTTCGCCGAGTCCAGAACATCGCCGGGTGACAAGCGTCTTGAGGACATGCAGCATCTGGTCGGGCTTTGGTCGCAGGAGATCGAAGAGGACCTCGAGAGTGTTCTGGCGGATATGGGCGCCTCCGGATTCGATGTTGCCGATATCAAGGCGCGCCTGAGGTCAATCCACAGTCTAACGAAAAAGATCAATAAGCTCTCAGCAATGATCACACGCGCAAACTTCAATTTCATTAGCGACAACATTAGTCATGACATCTTCGATTATATTGAGGACTATATCCACGATTACTCCGAAAATGGGCTGGTAACGATCCGGAAAATGCCAATCATTTTCTCAAATGAAGATGGTGTCAGGCACCGTCTCAACTTCAGCCCACTTGAGTTCTCAATGCTTCTCGATAATGCGTTCGCAAACTCGCGAAAGTCTAACTCGAAGAAGGTTTGGGTCAAGGCTCATTCCGATTCAAAGTTTAAGTATCTTGATATCGTTGACGACGGCAGCCCGCTAACTGACAAACATGCGGCTGACGAGCTTTTCATTGCTGGCATTACTACGACTAGTGGCTCGGGAATTGGCCTCAGTCACATAAAGGAGATCGCAAACAACAGGAATGCCCAGGTGTCAATTTTCTCCAATGAAATTGGTGGTACAACTCTAAGGTTGAGCTGGACGAAATGAAACTCTCTTATAACGTTTTGTGCATTGACGATCGATTGAGCACGCTCCGCAGGAACAAGAACCGGTTTAGCGAATTGAATGAAGAGGTCGGGATCGAAGTGGTCTATCAGGACATCGATGCTGCTGCCGGCCCAGACGAAACCGAAAAGCCTGAATACCTCGCACGTTTGAAGCAAGATATTGACGCTGCCTACGCCACGAAGGTATTCGACCTCATTCTTATAGATCTGCACCTAAATAACGATGTTGAGGGGCACGAACTTATCGAATTCATCCGCGACAAGCATTCTATCTACAGGCCAGTTATCTTCTATTCCGCGGGACAAAACCCCACAGGCGAGGCACAGGCTCGATTTCAGCTCGAACAAGCTGCAACAAAAAGCGGTGTTTATGGCAAGAACGTATTACTGACCCCGAGGCAGGGCATTGATGATCTCCTCGGCGAAATCGCACGGGAAATGCACAAGGAAGAGCATAAGATCAATCAGGTCCGCGGTCTCTTAATGGATCGCGTCAGCGAGCTTGAAGCTAACATTATCAAGGTGTTGGCGAACGACGCCAGCTGGGACGCCCTCGGGGTCGCAGGGCAAGAAAAACTGCTGCAATATATTCGCAAGAGCATGCTCAAGAAAAAGTTTGACGATGCCAAGAAGCATCACGATTCTATGATCGTGATGGATATCAAGGAAATACGGGAGCGGCTGCGCGAAAAGCCACAAACATTCGATTCCTATAATCGGGCCCGGTTATTGAAATCCATGTTGGAGTACATTGGGGGCATGGACGATCAGGTGACTGCTCTCGGCGCATTCATTGATGCGAGTGGCCTCAATGACATCAGGAACCACTACGCACATAAAACGGCAACCGAGCTCGTCGGAAGCCATGATGACGACAGGTGCATTGCGATACGCCGCGGTGCGCGCTACCAGTTGGAAAACGTCGGCAAAGTCATGGCTGCGTTAAAAATCACATGAAGAAGATCGTGATTTTCGACATCGATGGCACGATTGCCAACGTCGAGCATCGCAGGACTTGGTTGCAACTTTCTCCGCCGGATTGGGAACGATTCCATGCTGAAATGGGCGACGACATACCTAATCCTGCGATAGTCGAACTTTACAAATTACTGTGGAAAACAGACCAGTACGAAATGGTACTCACCTCGGGCCGGTTCGAGCGCTCTCGCCGGCTGACCGAAACGTGGCTGACGTGGAACGAGATACCGTTCGGCAGGATCTACATGCGCGGTGACGATGACGGTCGAGCCGACCATTTGGTTAAGGAAGAGATGCTCCGCCAAATTCTTGCTGACCAGCGGGAAATTGCATTTGCGGTCGACGATCGCGATCAGGTTGTGTCAATGTGGCGACGTAATGGAGTTACCTGTCTACAGTGCGCATATGGTGACTTCTAACCCTCCTCGCAAGGAAATTGAGGTTTGATGTCATCTGGTTCTTTGGGTGGACGGCAAGGCGAAGGCGCCATGCAGCAGTTATGGACAGGTTCAATCGAAAATAAAATTAAGTCCGATCCTGACTGCCGATTTTGGTACGATGTTCAACGTCAAAGATGTCGGCGTATAGATCACGCCTAAGCCGATATGACAAAATCACTCCTTGCGCCACCGGTCATAAGCAAAATAGATCGGCTATGGTTCCAAAACGGAGTTCCGAGGCGCAATGGTAGGTGCCCTTTCAAAGAATTGTGGAAAGCCCGACCGTCATCTACCGGAACTTCTCATCTAGGCCACACAAGCCAAAAAGAGCCGCGGACCGTGCGACTAAGTTTCCGAGCGCGAATCACTGCTTTAATTTGCTACGCTGGGGCCAGGTTAATCAGTTTTGTTAGGACCGTGGCGATCAAACTTCTAATTTCGGAAAATTACCCCTCGGGGAATAGTTCCGCGATTTCGCGAGATCTTCCGACAGCATGAGGGCGCTCAATGACTGAATTCACGTTCGTAGACCTCTTCTCCGGCTGTGGCGGGCTCTCGCTTGGCTTAACACTATCGGGCCTCAAAGGACATTTCGCCATTGAACGTGATGATATGGCATTCCAGACATTTGCAGCTAACATGCTGCAACGGAAGGGAGCTCGACGGTTCGATTGGCCTCGCTGGCTTGAAAAGAAAGCCTGGGACATCGAGGAACTTTTGGACCAGCATCTAAGCGGCTTAAGGTCGCTGAGGGGACAAATCGATATCTTGGCTGGGGGGCCGCCGTGCCAGGGCTTCAGTTTCGCTGGGCGCCGCAACGAAGATGACCCGCGCAACCTGCTTTTCAAGAAATATGTCGAGATGGTGCAAGCGTTGCAGCCACAGGCAATCGTGATCGAAAATGTTCCAGGCATGAAAGTAGTTCATGCACGCCGGAACGTAATTGACCTGCAAAATCCAATTCGAAAGGAAAAAAAGCTTTCGTTCTACGACAAGCTAGCCGAAAGCCTTTCGGATGCTGGCTATGCTGTGGAAGCCAAGCTTGTCGACTCATCGACGTTCGGAGTGCCCCAAAAGAGATCGAGGTTGATTGTCATTGGCGTCAGGAAGGATCTTTGCGAATGGCTTGATGGCGGTATCAAGCACGTCTTCGACCTCCTGGAACTGGCGAGGATGGCACAGCTCCGCGAGCTTGGCCTGGGAGAAGTCGTCACCGCCTCTGATGCCTTATCGGATCTGGAAATCAACGGACGTACTCTTAGCCCGACGAGCGACCCGCAGTGCCCTCCTCGCTACCTCGAAGCAAGCTACCACGGCCCGAAGACCGCTTACCAGGAACTGATGCATTTTGGCCATGAAGGCCCCATGGATAGCATGCGGCTCGCGCGACACCGAGACGACGTGCGCGAGCGGTTCGGCAAGATCCTCGCGGAATGCAGACGGGGGGTCCGAATGAGCGACGCCGACCGCAAGAGTTATAACCTAAAGAAGCACCGGATATTTCCGATGGCAAGCGACGACCCTGCTCCGACCGTGACGACGTTGCCTGATGATATCTTGCATTATTCCGAGCCTCGGATCCTAACTGTCAGGGAATACGCACGACTTCAATCCTTCCCGGATTGGTTTCACTTCAAGGGGAAATATACCACGGGCGGGAAGCTCAGGACGAAGGAATGCCCGCGATATACTCAGGTTGGTAATGCCGTTCCGCCGTTGCTTGCCCGCGCCATTGGCAAGGCACTTCAAGAGATACTGGCCGAGGTATCGGTAGCTCGTGATCAGTTCACAAAGACGGCGAATACCAAGGCGCCGGCACTCGCGGTAGGATGACGGATGGAAACGATGGTGTATGGAGAAACTAAGCGGCCGTTTCCCGCAGAGCTTCTAAATTGGGCTGGCAACAGGTCGGGAGGCGTCCGCCGCTTGTTTGATGAAGCGAGTGGCCGCCCAGGCGGGACTGTATTCGAAACAAACCTCCTGCACCGGCTGCAAGGCTGGGCAGATGCACTTAGCACGGGTGATCCCGATGCTCCACGCATCCTTCTCTTGGTAGGGGGTCCAGGCAATGGTAAAACCGAGGCAATCGAATCCACGGTCGGGTGGCTCGACGATGCCTTGTCCGCTGGGAAGAAACTCAAAGCTGAACTTAAAAAACGCTTTACCCCGGATAACGAAGAGTTTGTCCCACGGTTGATCCGCGTCGACGCTGGATCCATGGCGACACCTCCCCGAAATCTGCAAATCTCGATCGTCCAAGACGCCTCAACCGTGGTAGGCACAGGAAAGCCTCACCGGCTCCTGCTCGAAGAACTGGAAAGAATGCAGTCACTTCCCTTGGGCGAGGCTTATCTTTGTTGCGTTAATCGCGGCATCCTTGATGACGCACTCATCGAGGCGATCGATAACGGCACGGCTGAACAGCGAAAACTTCTCGAGTCGATCACGCGATCGGTAAGCGTCGTTCCCGATGCACCATCTTGTTGGCCTCTCCAGGGATACCCGCAGGTAGCTGTGTGGCCGATGGACGTCGAATCCCTCCTGATCGCCCCGTCTCGCGGCGGCGATGCCCCCGCCCGGGCGGTGCTCCTTCGTGCCTTGGACGAGCAGAAATGGCCGGAGGCAGAGCGCTGCCCAGCGGGACCCCGATGCCCATTTTGCACCAGCCGACTCAGGTTGTCGCGTGACCGTGAAGAAGAGTCGTTCCTCAAGATCCTGCGATGGCATGAAGTCGGTAGTGGAAAGCGGTGGAACTTCCGTGACCTTTTTTCGCTAATGTCCTATCTTCTCGCAGGACATCGAGTTGATCCAGCATATGCAAACCTCGATCCATGCGATTGGGCGGCCGCACTCCTATCGCTCCATGAGGGCGCTCGTCCCGGTTCCAAGCCTCTACCGGGACCATCCGCGGCCATATTTCATCTGGTTTCCGCACAATACCAGCATGCGATCTTCCACAAATGGGAAAATTCCGCTGCGTCGTCCCTTCAAAAGGACATCAAGGAACTTGACCTTGAAGACGATATGACCGCAATGGGCCTTTACCATTTCTTGTCAGCAAGAAAGTCGGCTTACCTGCCATCCATGATTGCCGATGCAATTGACGGCATCGCAGATACCCTCGATCCTGCACTGGCTCTGCCAGACACGGTCGTACAAACGAGCCGCAACACTAGCTTTGCGTTGCGGGAATTGGACGTCAGGTTCAGCCGATCCGTTTCCGAAGGTTTCGATTTCATCCGGAAGCTGCAGATCGTAAGTCGACTGGAGGCCGACCTGCTAGATCGGCTCGCGAAGCTGGATGACTTGCTTTCGACCGGTGGGATCCGGCGTCGCCGCCCGGCTTCGGCTACAAACGTCCAACGATTCATTCGTGATTTTGCTTGCAGGCTAGTAAGACGGTCGCTGGGGACTCGGACAGGCGTTGTGCAGGATGCGCAAACGCTGGGTGAATTCCAACGCGTAGTCGAGGACGTTGGCGGCGAGGATCTTTACGATGTCGCGCACGAGGTGGAGCAACTCCTCAATAAGAACCAAGACTTCGAAATATCGCTGACAACCACATTCGGTCAACCGCTCCTTCCACCCATCAGGCAGGCGACACTCGTCGTAACCGCCCGCACCGTCCGGCCCAGGGAGGCCCGGCAGGACGGTCGTCCGATATCGCCATTCTGCTACCTGACGGTTGGCGAAGGGAGATCGAGCAAAACTATCGTTCTCACCTACGACCTCTTCAAGGCAGTGAAGGAGCTGGAGTCTGGAATGTCAGCGGCCTCTCTTCCGGCCAGCGTCCGCGCTTTGCTGGATACTACCCGTGCCCGCCTCTCCGGTCCAACTGTACGAGACGAGATAGCACTTGAACGCGCACGGATCCGTATCGGCACGAGCGGAATATCCGTTGTGCAGAAACGCGATCGGTTTGGCGTTCGTAAGGAGACAGTTCGATGAACCTTGCAAAGTTCAAGGATGAGCCGTGGAAGACCTCCCATCCGGCCTACGAGAACTGCAATCTCGCAATGTCGCCCGCGCCGGAATACGCTAGCTCCGAGGTAATCCTGTCGTCGCTTTACCGTCAAATTGGACTGAAGGGTGCAAGTGAAGGAAGCGTGCCGCAATCGGGAAGGCATCTTGAGAAGGAAGTTCAGCGGTCTCGAAACAAAGTAACCGCACCTGTAATGGCGGTTCTTGATGCGAATACGTTCAACGGCTTGCTTCACTCAGTCTTGGAGAGCCCGAAGCTCCCGAACCAATCCGCTAAGCGCTTCGTGCAGGTCACTCCACTTGTGCCACAAGCCGCGATCTTTTCAGGTTCTGCGCGTCTCAGCAGCAATTCGTGGCCGGCTGGTGCCCTTGTAAAGCGCATGGTCAGGATCGGAAGCCCTGAACAAGCATCTGCGAACAAACTCTGGGAGCGGCTCTTCGATGCACTTTCAGTCTCTTCAAACGATGATATCTTTGCTCGGTTTTTGCAGGAAGAGATTGGTGCTTGGTCGCCCGAGCCGAGCTGGGAATTTATCCCGCTAGAAGCGGAACCAGGCATCGATGAAGCAGACTTGCACCAACTCAACTACCCGGCAAAGCGTTTTGTCCGCGACCTCGAAGCCATCATTTCCGCAAAGGACGCGATGACCCGTCGCCAGTGGACGAGCCTCCTCGAGGCAATCATTCGCATCGCGACGGTCGCCCATATCACCTGGATTTGCGATGTCCACGCCGGTATTTGGGATTGCGTCCGTCAGGCGATCGCAGGAAACGGTCCAAGCAATCCGGAAGAGGTGCGAGCGCGACTGTTCCCTGCTTCCTTCCACTACTTCGCTTACGGTGACAAGGCACTCCTTGGTATCAAGGACAAGACATCGGCATTTCTCCGTGCTCGAATAGGGTTGAACGCGGTTCTTTGGGCAGCACAAGATGCTGACTATCAATACGCCTCACTGTCGTCGTCCCAATCAATCCTTGACCTTTGCGCATTCCTACAAGGAAACGCCGAGAAAGTTCAGCAGGCGGGTCTAAACGAGGCACTCATCGAAGTCACTGAAAGAGAGACCAGAACCCTGCTGTGCAAGAAGGGGATCGGCTCCAACATAATGGAGTTCGCTCGTCACGTGCTTGGCCAGCGCCAGGCCGCGAATCCAGTTCTCCGAGGGTACGACCAGGGCTTTGCGCTGCGGAAGAAGGGTACAAGCAACAGTAGTCCGTGGGTCGTTGGGCTCGGACCCGTGGCGACCCTCGCGCTAGTTCACTGTGCGCTTTACGGGACGAATGGCCCTCGATCGGTGAAAAGACTTACCCAGCATCTGGCTGGCTACGGAATGATTATCGACTACCACGATATCGCGAAAAACGAGCTTGGAAACCAACTGCGACTTCTTGGCCTAGTGCTAGACAGTCCCGACGCGGAAAGCGGAATGCTGCTCAGCCCTCCGTTTGCCACAGGGCAGGAGAATATTGCGTGAGCCGCCTTGCAATACATATAGCTGAGATCATCTTTGAGAAACTGTCCTCGGTAGCGCAATCCAGCGAGACTGAAGTTCGCCTTGTTTTCCATGGCCCGCCATTGGAACTCATGAAGCAAGTGTTCGAGATCCTACAAGCACAGTCGCTGCCTGGGAACGTCCCGCTATTGCTTCTCCTTCCAGAACTTCCTTCTGGGACGGATAACCCGCCACTAGGGGCTTCGGGTTATTGCAACGACACCCATCTGCTAAACCTCAGGAATTCACCCTCGCGGCCTGCATTTCTGGGTTTGGTTCCGCCCGGACAACACAGCATGCGATCCGTTACGTCCACCACCGACGAATTCGGCCTGGCTGCTGCCAACAACGGGGGCAACGTACCTTTCGATGACTGGTGGGCGGATGAGTTTATTCAGAAGCTAGTCAATGTCGCTATCGCGAACGCAGGAATAGTTGAAGCGAGCCATATCGATGACGCTCGGTTCCTCGTGAACAAGGCAGGATCTGCTGCCGACGGCATGGATGGCAGCCGGACACATCGTACGGCTGCTTGGAACCTTCTTTCTCGTGTGTACGCTGCCGGGACCGGTGCACATGGTCTGACCTCATTCCAAGCAATTACTCTTGCATGCGGCTTTCCTCCGCTTCGCAACGCCAATTCCCTCTCGCGAACACAAGCCGCGGTCCTCGACAAGGTGGCCGAGGCGATGGCTGATGGTTTTGGCGAAGGCATCAAGCGGGCCAAGGAAACGGCGTCCGCTGAGGAGGCCAATTATCTAGACGATTTCCTTGCCCACCTAAGAAGTGTTTGCGAGTTGCCAACTCCGTTCGAGCGTGCCACACCAGCATTTTATGCTCCAGAGAAGGGCTTGGAACTGCCCCATCCTCCCGCCTGGTGGACACATCTGACCGCTGAACGTTGGTCTGAGCTATTGACCGAGGATGCGCCCGCGCAGGGCGATATAACAATGACCTGCGCCAACATCCTGCTCCAGCTCCGCAAGGGCATGCCGTTAATCGTCAAGGACGAGGTGGTGCTTTCATTCGCTGTCGAAGCGATTGATGCCGCCGGCACCATTGTGAACCTCACTCGAGGTCGCAGCGTCCCGGTAGGCTCGGTTGCGGTGAAGGTGAACGAGGAGACCCTGTTAAGAGACCAGCCTCCATCTCACAAGTCGCCCATTCGTTACTCTGCCGCTGCGGAAAATTTCAATCCAGGTGCAGTCAAGATCATTTCCTTGGCTAGTTGGGCGCCGGGTCTAGTAGTCGCGTGCCGGCAAGCCAAGTCGATGGTTCCTCCCCGCAAGCCATCGAGGCGTGGACGGTCGGGGCCGGAATACGAGACATCCCTCTCTATTCCGGGTGGCGGTCGTCATGAGCTCCTCGTGCTTACAGCGCCGGGGATCGTCCTCGACCCAACCGCGTTGGGGATGTCAGACGACGACCAGGATCAAGTCGGAGGCTCGGATAGCCTCAAGGTGCACTGCGTACCGCTCGGATACCACCAGATCGAAGTGGAAGCAGACAGCAACTATCAGGTTGATATTGGATATACGCGGACAGATATCGACGGCACGGCAACGCACGAAACGTGCCGCGTCCTGATTACAGTCGAAGATGTCGCCGAGCAGGGTTGCCGCAGCGAATTCGAGCGGCTAATTCGGGTGAACCGGTCTGCCATCGAGCCCTCTGAGGCAAAGGCTGTCGTCCAGCTCAACCGAAGCTCTCGTTCCTCTGGCCTGCAAGAATGGATGCTGCTTGAGGAAACCGTCGAGTCCTCGTACCTCCCACTCGTGCTCGCTGATGACTACGCGGACCACTGGGTGCAGCCATCTTGGAGCACCGGACTGGGTACGGTGTTTTCAGATGGTCGCTTCATTCACGACCCTCGGCCGCAGATATCCGAGTTCCAACCGCCTCCAGGTTTCATAGAGGCTCGCAAGGCGATCGCCGCAAAGGTAAGAGGTGCCAGCGACGAGACCGGCTTGATGGAGTCAGCGACGCTAGGGAAATGGCTAGCTGACGATGAGGGGTTTCGCGATATCATCGAACGCTACCTCGACAGCTATACGTCGTGGCTGGCAGCAGAGCCCGATGTGGCTTGCTGGGTTGACGTGGCCATGGTCACGTCTCTCGAAGACGACCAAATTACGATATCGCGTACTCCTGACGCCATTATTCTCTCCCCGCTTCACCCGGTACGCGTCGCATGGCACGCGCTGGCACAGAGAATTTTGGTGGAGACAGAAAATGGCGCCCCCTGCCCTGCCGCCAGCGTACTGGATCCAGATTGCATCCCCGATGTTCTCACCCTGACGCTACGCTCGCCTGATGGGATTGAGAAGATCGAGTTCCTAGCCGTGGAGAATGGGACTGACTATTGGTCAGTTCTCTGGAACGGCACGCGGCTGAAAAGCCTCCCGGCTCGGTCCCGGGTCGCCCCATTTGGAGACGCGTTCGGGATATCTGTCGGCGGCATATCCGTGGGCTTTAGTTCTGCCCAAGTCGGACGCGCTCTGGAGGATGTCTCCGGACTACTGGCCGCAAAGCCGGTCGTCGGGCTCGTTGTCGCTAGCGCAGGCGGGACGACCGATGCCTGCAACGAAGGCCTGATAAACTGGTGCTCGAATCGGTACAAGGATACCAATGGGCGGACACCTCGCCATGCAGCCGGTCCTCGCTTCATTGAAGTATATGATCACCGGGATCCGGCTTTGCAACCCGATGATGCTACAATCGCAAACCTCGCCGAAGATACGAGCAATAGCGTCAAGTGGTTTTCAAGACAACCCAAGAACGCTAAGCCAGACCTTGGTATCTTGGCACAGCTGGACATGTCGGAACCGAGCGCGACAGTGGTCAATGAGCGTTCGCCACTTGGCTATGGAGGCCTGCTGCGACACCGCGTCAGGCGTCAGCTTGCGGGACGCGGGGCGTTTCTCAGCGAAACTCGCCAATCAGTTCTTAGCGCAGCATCAGGTGATGTTTTTGCTGACAAGGTCGCGGCCGGCATCGGGCAGATCGAGAGTTTGGGTGATCGTCGCGTAGGCATGCGCTTCGCACCAAATGTGAACGCCATCGGCGATATGCTCGAGCGACGAAATGCCGACTTCGTCGCAGTCTCGTCTTCCGCAATTGACCCTGCATGTTTCCTGGGCGGTTGGCTCGAAGGGGCCTACCTTTGGGACTACGACATGCCGTCGTATTCCCACCGTGCCGGTGACACGAATGGCTACTACCTGTTGTCGAAGGTTAAGGATGCCGACCGCGAGGCACTCGGCAAGGCCCTTGCCCGTTTGCCGGGTTGTACCGCTGTCCAGAGCGAAAAAGTGCAGGATGTTCTGTTGGAGATCGCTCGTCGCGGCATTCCAACCATTCGGGGTCTCGCAGGTGACAACAATGGCGCGACAGGTGATCTGGGACTATTTGTTGCGGTCCGGCTCCTGCAAGATCGATTCCGACTCGAAAATGTCGGAGACTCCCTTCTTCCAGTAATTTCTAAGGACGGCGAGGATACGAACGTCTGCATTATCGTTCCCGTGGATCCCTTCAGAGGGTATTTCGCGGACATTTCCCGGTCACTCGGTCGCGACAAGAAGGAAACCTCCTTATCGCGACCGGACTTCATGGTCGTCGGGATCCGGCTTTCGGGGGAACGTGTCGACATTCATCTCACGCCTATCGAGGTCAAGTGTCGCCCAGGCTCGGTATTCCCACTAGCGGACGTAGAGGGCGCACTCGAGCAAGCTCGTACGTTCTCTCGGCTCCTGACAAAGTTGCTTCCCCACGATGGCCAAAAGGCGGCATGGGCAATGTGCTTCCAGCACCTGCTCCTTTCTATCATTGGCTTCGGCATGCGAGTTTACAGCCAACACGAAGACGTCGTTGGCCGCGAAGGCTTGTGGTCCTCAATTCATGAGCGAGTGGCGGCTGCAATCCTCGGTCCGGAGCGATGTGTCTCCGTCGACCAGCGCGGACGCTTGATTATCGTTGACGAGAGCCCACAGAGCGTCGTCAGGGATAGGGACGACGACGGCTTCGAGGAGACAGTTACGATTGGTACGCAGGACGCAGGCAAGATCGTTGCTGGCGACCCGCTGGATTTCTATGACATTGTCCGGAATCGAGTGAATGATTGGGGCTTGTTTCCAGACCCTCACCGGACACCAGCCCCCGTAACCGCGATGCGACCTTCCGCGACGCCGCCCGCCGAAGATCCACTAGGATTGCCACACGAGGACCAAAATGATGTCACCAATGCAACTCCTGTGACGATCATCGAGGCGAATGAAAAACAGGAAGAACATCCAGTGGAAGAGCGGTATGGCGGCGTAGTCCTTGACATTGGCAAGGCTATTGACAGCCTGCGCCCAACGGAGCTGACGCTTAACATCTCCGACACACGCTTGAACAACCTCAATATGGGCGTGGTAGGGGACCTTGGAACTGGAAAGACGCAATTGCTCAAGTCCTTGATCCTGCAGATCTCCAACTCTGCTTCCAGCAACAGGGGGATCAAGCCGCGAATGCTGATATTCGACTACAAGCGCGATTACAGTAGCGCCGAGTTCGTGCAGGCCACTGGCGCAAAGGTGGTAAAGCCATACAGGCTTCCCCTGAACTTGTTCGATACCTCCACCCTGGATGACGTCCCCGCACCGTGGCTGGACAGATTCAGATTCTTCGCGGACGTTCTGGACAAGATCTATTCCGGCATTGGTCCCGTTCAACGCGACAAGCTGAAGAAGGCGGTGAAGTCATCGTACGAGGGACGCCTGACCAACGATCCGCCGACACTTAATGACGTCCACACTGCATATTCGGAACTGCTGGACGGGAAGGCTGACACGCCAATGGCGATTATCGACGACCTAATCGACATGGAGATATTCGCGACGAAGCCTAGCGAGACCGTCCCGTTCGACCAGTTCCTAGACGGGATCGTTGTTATCTCCCTGGACTCGCTTGGCGCTGACGATAGAAGCAAGAACATGCTGGTGGCCATCATGTTGAACATGTTCTACGAGAACATGTTGCGGACGCCTAAGCGGTCATTTTTGGGAAGCGACCCACAGCTTCGCGCTATCGACTCGTACTTGCTTGTCGACGAGGCGGACAACATCATGAGGTACGAGTTCGATGTACTGCGCAAGTTGCTGCTTCAGGGCCGCGAGTTCGGTATTGGCGTTATCTTGGCATCGCAGTATCTCCGACACTTCAAGGCGAACGCAACCGACTATCGAGACCCGCTGCTAAGCTGGTTCATCCACAAAGTTCCGAACATTACCGCAGGGGAACTTTCCGCCCTTGGATTGGTTGGTAGTGCAGCTGAGCAAGCTGAGCGAATTAAGTCATTGAAGGTTCACGAATGCCTCTACAAGTCATTCGATGCACCCGGCGACATCGTTCGAGGCTTGCCCTTCTTCGAACTAGTCGCACACAAGGGCGACGGCCCTGTAAGCGATGGTTGATAGCCTAACCCCAGCACAGAGATCAGAGCGTATGTCACGCATCCGCTCGTCCAACACGAAGCCCGAGGTTTACTTCCGAAAGGCGCTCCATCGCCTTGGATTTCGTTTTCGGCTGCATGGAAGGGACCTCCACGGTAAGCCGGATATCATCCTGCCCAGATACAACGCCGTTGTCTTCGTTCACGGCTGCTTTTGGCATCGTCATGCAGGGTGCAAGGTAGAAAGCGTTCCCAAGTCCAACACGGAGTTTTGGCTATCAAAGTTCGCGAGGAACGTTGAGCGGGACGTCGTCGTGAGACAGAAACTGCAGGATCAAGGTTGGCGAGTCTTCGTCATCTGGGAGTGCAAGACCGACAGTCCAAAGAAAGCAGAGTTGGCAGCCAAGGAGCTGGCTTGCCTGCTTCTCAACAAAACCACGAAGTTCTGGGTGCAGGACGTCAGTAGCGCCTCGCAATAACAGGTTCAATTTGGCCTGCCTAACAGCACTTTTCAGGAACAGGACCGTGTGCGGTCTGTTTGATGGCAATGCTAAAAAAAACGAGGCGGGCAATCTGGCGGTTTGGCCCTACCCGATCGGGCCAGTACGCCGGCAAACACGCAGACGTGTTTCAGCCCTCACGTCCAAATCCTTCCCCGCCCGGTCACCTTCCTGAGCCCGAGCTCCATCACCATCCGCCGCACCGCCTGATGCTAGACGACCAGCGTCTCCGCCACCATCCCGGCAGACACCAATGGCTTCACCATGATCAACTCAATGAGATCCGGTAACCTTGACGACGTTCGTCGTCCCACGATTTTCCGCTCCATCATCGTCCGGGCCAGCGCCAGCCGGTCGTGCTCTTTAAAGCCGATTTCGTCGGCCGCCAGCAGTCCATGGGCGATCGCCAGCAGCCGTGTGTGTCGCGGTTGCGATGCAGACGGCGATCGACCGGAATGATCTTGAAGCCAACATTGACCGCCACCAAGTGAGCACCGGTGACAGTGCCTCTCTGGCACAACAGTGCCGCGGCCAGCAGCGGCCGAGCCAGAGGGCGTGTTGTGACCCAGGGGCAATATTTACGTTGAAAAACTGTCCGGTATCAAATTGGAATCGCGTCCGGTTAATTCTCGGAATTTACACTACACGCCCATTTACGAGACCCAGCTCTGGGAACCGAGGCATTCTCCGATAGAATGGTGTGGAGAAGACCTCAGTTTTATGCCATCGCTGTGGGCCGCGCGCTACGGTTCTATCGGCGATTTCAATTCGATTGTTTCGGATCAGCCTGCACCATTGAGGTTGAACCGGACCGACGGTGTGCTACGCAGTTTGCGGTACGAGGATTGAGCGCACCGTATACCCGGCCGGACAAGGTCGGTGTTGCCTCGTATTGCTCCATCAACTTCATTCGTGTGATCCGAGGAGATACGGCTATCGCGCTTCTGAGGAACTTTTTGCCGTATCAGTCTTTGCGCTGTCTGCCTGCCAACAGGCGCCGCTGGCGAAATCGCAGCCGCTTGATGTTGAAAAGGTGGTTTCCCATAGCGGCAAGCCGCGCTGCCATGATCAGAATGTCACCGCGCTTTATGCGATGTGTTTTGACCGCGAAATAGCCATGGGCAGACGATGTGAAAATGATCGAGGCCGCATTTAGGGCCCGAAAGCGGTAATCCGCGCTAAAACTTCTCCTGATCTCAGCTCAAAAACTGCGCACATGCGCCGCCGGACATTGTGCAACGCACAATTTTCGGAGGAATAGGTATGAAATTCGGATTTTTAGATACATATCATCCGAAAAAATTCGGTTAAAACTCTCCCAACGCAAGGAGAGACACCATGACGGACACGACATCAGAATTTGATGGGTCAACGATTGGCCTGGAGGCCGCAGAGGAACCCGCTTGGACCGCCGCAACCTGGTTTGCGGTTCTTTCGATGGCGGCCACCAGCTTTGCGCTCGTATCGGCCGAGTTTCTGCCAGCGGGATTGTTGACGCCCATGGCGCGCGATCTCGGTATTACCGAGGGTACGGCGGGACAGGTTGTCACCGCGACGGCCTCAGTAGGTGCTGTGACCGCGTTGCTGAGCAATGTTCTCATCGGCAAACTGAACCGCAAGACCGTGCTTGTTGGGCTTAGTGCGCTGGCGATCGGCTCCAACATTCTGGCATCAGTTGCTGCCGATTTCTGGCTATTGCTGGTGGGCCGGGCTGGACTGGGTATCGCGCTCAGCGGTTTCTGGGCACTTTCGGTTGCTGTCGTGGCGCGGCTCGTTGGCGCGAATTCGACCGGGCGCGGCATGGCTATCGTCACACTCGGCGTTTCACTCGCCACCATTGCGGCTCCCTCCATGGGCGCCTTGATCAGCGACTGGGTGGGATGGCGCATTGCCATGTCGATGACGGCGGGGCTTGCCGTCATTGCCATGCTGCTACAAATATTCAGCCTGCCCTCGCTGCCGGCAAGTACAAGCAACAGTCTTTCCGATGTTTTCCGGTTGACGCGGCGGCGCAGCGTTCAGCTGGGGATGCTGGCAATCCTGTTGCTGATGACGGGGCATTTTGCCGGTTCGGTCTATGTGCGTCCCTTCCTCGAACAGGTGACGCTGCTTGGGACCACGCCGATTGCTCTCGCCCTGCTCGGCTTTGGCGTCGCGTCCGTGATAGGCAATGTGCTGGGGGGCCGCATGGCGGACACCAGCATCCGCCTCGCACTCATCGTTACCGCCGCCCTGATGGCATTTGCAACAATCGCCCTCGTCCTATGGGGTGTTGATAGCAGCGCCGCATTCGCGCTCGTCGCGCTCTGGGGCCTTGCCTTTGGCATGGCGCCCGTGGTGCTGCCGACCAACCTTTCCCGCGGCGCACCCGATGCGCTGGAAGCGGCAGGCAGCCTGATGGTTGTTTCTTTCCAGGTGGCTATCAGTATCGGGGCGGTTGTCGGCGGCTATATCGTAGATTCCTACGGTGCCACTGCGCCGCTGGCGCTGACCGCGATCCTGGCTGCATCCACGGTAGCACTTGCCTTGCTGCAGCGTCGCGATTGACCCTGTCCGTGACGGCAGATACCTAAAACGAAAGTCCTGCCCGGAATTTGGTCCGGGCAGGACATTTGTGAAAAGCAGATTTATCTTGCCGTCGCTCTGGTTACTTGCGGTAGGAAAGACCACCCCAGATACGGCCTTCGTCTCTGTGTCGGCCACCGTGTACTGCGCCGATATAAGCAGCGGCAGCGGAAACGAGTGCGGAAGCGGCCAGCAGGAAAGCGGTCAGAATGCCTGCGACGCGCGCTTTTTCTGCGGCATCCGCAGCCTTGGCCTTGGCATCGTCCAACGCCTTCTGCGCCTCAGCCTTCAGGGTTTCGACCTGCTTCTGCGCTTCATCGACCTTCTTCTGCGCTTCCGCCCTGACGGCCTGCACGCGTTCAACCGTCTGGTTTACGCGCGTTTGCGCGTCCGTCTGGCTGATGTTTGTGCGGGCAGCGACCTGGTTGGCAAGCCATGTCTTATCGGCATCAGATATCTCGCCGGTTGCAAGAAGATTGCCGAGGATGCCGCTGATCTGGCGCTGATAATCGCCGGCGCTCTGGTCACCCGTCAGAGGGGCGGCGGGCGCATCGGTTCTCAAAAGACTATCCGTGAAATAGTCGATTGGATTGGCTTTCAGGCCCTGCGGAAGCATCTGCTCGATGCTGGGCGCTGCAGCCTGACCGGCGCCTTGCGCCAGACCACCGGCCGCACTGCCAGCTCCGGAAATAATGCCACCCGCCAGTTGACCGGCACCCTGAACGGCGCCGCCGACCGCCGAACCCGTTGCCTCAACCGCGGTCTGCGCCACGCTGCCGACAGCCTTGGCACCACCGGACAGCACGCCGAGCGCGAGGAACGCCGAGACGACCGTGCCGAGACCCCACACGACCAGGCCATTCACACCATCGCGGACGGTCAGTTCGTTCCTGTCGGCAGCGCCGGCAGGCCGACGCATGCGGCCGGCAATATAGCCACCCAGCATGTAGGAGCCGACCATGGAAATGATGACGAAGAGCGCGGTTATGATGAGCCAGACTGTGCTGACCTCACCACCATTGTCCGCCGAGATTGAACTCAGGCCCAGGCCGCCCGCAAATGCGGTGAGAATGGCCATGGCGCCCGAGGAAATGACTGCACCGGCGAAAATCGCTGGCCAATCCACATAGCTGCGGTTTGGATTCGTTTCGATACCCGTTGGATCAACCATCAGCGTAGCCCCAACAATGAGAGGATGAACAGGACGACGACGACGAGGCCGACTAGATAGATGATGGAATTCATGCGATCTCCTCCGAATGGACGATCAATCCTCCGCGTAGCGGCGATTATATGCAGTGAGACATGCGAGCTGATTGCTCCTTCACCAAACTCGCCGCGCTCCAAAAAGTTTCACGACTTCTCGTCGCTTCGGAATGATTTTGCGCAATTCCGCCGGCGAGGTGACGAAAGAAATGTGCTCGTGGTCGGCAAAGAGAGGTCGCCGAACGCAGGCAAGCAGCATGACCAGCCAGACACAAGCCACCCGAACCAGATTGCGACGGAAGGAGATATACAATGTCTGCAATCGATCGAATTGGCTCCACCGCCTCACTTTACATACGCCCGCGGCCACAGGAGGTTTCCCAGGCCGTGCCCGATCCCACACCCGAACGGTCGGCATCGTTGATCGGAGGGGGCGCCGCGCCTTCGCTCTCCTCCAATCTTGCCAACGCGCTCTGGTCACTCCGGGGGCAAGAGGGCGGAATAGAAGAGACGCCGCTTGAGGGCGGCGGCACAGGCTCCGATGAGGACGAGCTAAGCCGCTGGGCAAATATGAGCCTTGGCGAGAAAATCCGGGCCCAATATCTGGAGGCTCGGGGATTGTCCGAAGGCGACCTTGCCGCCATGCCGCCCGACGAAAGGAAGGCCATAGAGGACGAGATCCAGAAGGCGATAAGGGTCGCGATGGAAGCTCCAAAAGAGGATGACGTGAGCGTGCTCGCGGGCCTTCAAGCGTGACATGCCTCCGGGGGCACTGCGCAGCGCTACGATTTGATACATAAATGCGGGTTTCAGGAAACATGCCGGATACCTGCGGGACAGATCATTGCCTGATCTATTTCGGATCAGGCAGGATTTCCCATGAAGAGGCAGATTTTCTTCGCCGTCGCCCTATCGGGTGCGGCAGCAGGTTTTGGAACCGTTTATTCGAGCTCAGCGGACACGCCGCCGGAGCTTGCCTCTCCCATCTATGGCGTCACGCTTCCTGAAGGATATCGTGACTGGAAGTTCATCGCGCCCGCGCAGGAAGCGCCGCCGCTGGACGAGCTTCGCGCTGTTCTGGCAAACGATGTCGCCGTCGACGCCTACAAGAGCGGAACCCTGCCCTTTCCCGACGGCTCGATACTGGTGAAGCTCGCCTATAAGCGGCAGCAATCCACGGAGTTTCCGCCGGCCACGGTTCCGGGCGCGGCGACCACAGTGCAGGTGATGGTGAAAGACTCCATGAAATATGCCGCCAGCCACGGCTGGGGCTTCGGGCGGTTTGTCAACGGCAAGCCGGTGGACGCCGCCCAGCATGAGACGTGCCTCTCCTGCCACGAGGGCAACGTCAAGGACCATGATTTCGTCTTCACGCGATATGCACCGTAACCGATGCCGGGGCTTGGGCGATTTCGCTTTCACGACTGTTCGCCGAACGGCGGCCTCTACACTCGATTACAAATTCACCGAAGCCCCGACACATCAGGGATACGTGGGGCCGGGAGATTGGCGCCATCGCCGGGTCGCCTTCGCCGCCCGGAGCCCCGAACTCCTGCCTGAAAGGACACGATGATGACGTTTCTGGTCATTGCCTATCTCGGAGGGGCGCTGACAATTCTCAGCCCCTGTATCCTGCCCATCCTTCCCTTCGTTTTTGCGCGGGCGGGGCAACCGTTTCTGCGCAGCACGCTGCCCCTGCTTACGGGAATGGCGGCAACCTTTTGCGCCGTCGCGACGCTGGCGGCGGTGGGCGGTAGCTGGGCAATCAGCGCCAATGAATATGGCCGACTCGTGGCTCTTGCGCTGCTTGCGATCTTCGGTGTCGGCCTGATTTCGCCCCGCGCGGCCAGCATCATCACCCGCCCGGTCGTTGAACTCGGTAACCGGCTCGCCAATGCCGCCGGCAAGCCCGGGTCAGTACCGACGATTGCGGGCTCGCTGATACTCGGCATCGCCACCGGCCTTTTATGGGCACCCTGCGCGGGACCAATCCTCGGGCTTGTCCTGACGGGGGCGGCCCTGAAGGGGGCCAATCTGGAAACGAGCCTGCTGCTTGCCGCCTATGCCGCCGGGGCTGCTACCTCCCTTGCCGTCGCCATTCTCGTCGGCGGCAGGGTATTTGCGGGTATGAAGCGGTCTCTGGGTTTCAGCGAGCGGGTCCGCCAAGTGCTTGGCGCGGCGGTGCTTGCCGGCGTCACGGTCATCGCGCTCGGTCTGGATACAGGTCTCCTGTCGCAGATTTCCTATGCGAGCACGGCATCCTTCGAACAGCAGGTGGTCGATCGGCTCCACACCGCCAAAGCGCCTGAAGCGGCGACCGCGGCAGGCGCCAGCGCCAGCGCTGCCGCGGCCCGGTCAGAGCTGCCGGTTGAGGGCAAGGCTCCATCCCTCGACGGCGCCGTCGAGTGGCTCAATTCGCCGCCGCTCACGCTCGAGCAATTGCGTGGCAAGGTCGTCCTCATCGACTTCTGGACCTATTCCTGCATCAACTGCATCCGCACCATTCCCTATGTGCGGGCCTGGGCAGACAAATACCGCGATCAGGGCCTCGTCGTCATCGGTGTCCACGCCCCCGAATTCGCCTTTGAAAAGAAGATCGACAATGTCAGGCAGGCCGTCGCCGGCTTCAAGATCGATTACCCGGTGGCAATCGATAATGATTACAAGATCTGGCGCGCCTTTGATAACAGCTATTGGCCGGCGCATTACCTGATCGATGCCAAGGGCCAGATCCGCTACCACCATTTCGGCGAGGGCAACTACCGGCAGACGGAAGAGGCGATCCAGGACCTGCTGCGTGAAGCCGGCAGTAGCGCTTCCTCCAGCGCACCGGTGAGTCCGGAGGCGACAGGGGCTGAAGCCGGTGCGGATATCAGGCACATGCGCTCCGGCGAAACCTATATCGGCTACCGACAGGCTGACAATTTCGCATCGAACGAGGCGGTGCGCGCGGACACGCCGCGCGACTACTCCATCACGACGCCTTCTCTCAACGAATGGGGACTTTCCGGTACCTGGACGGTTGGCGCGGAGGCGGCCACACTTGATGCGGCTGATGGCGGCATAACCTACCGCTTCAGCGCCCGTGACCTGCATCTGGTCCTTGGACCGGCAAGCGCCGGAAAACCGGTTCGTTTCCAGGTCACCGTCGACGGGCATCCGCCGGGCGCAGATCACGGCGCCGACACGGACGCCGAAGGCAACGGCGTTGTTACCTCAACCCGTCTTTACCAGCTCGTCCGCCAGTCCGGCACCGTCGAAGCGAAAACCTTTGCAATCCGCTTCCTCGACCCCGGCGTGCAGGCCTACGCCTTCACGTTCGGCTGAACCTGCATTTTCCTTCCCTTTCCCATCAAACCAAAGGAAAAACATGATGCACCCTCGTCTCATGCCAAAATTCGCGATTGCCGTCGCAACCGTACTGATCGCTTTTGCCGCACAGGCGGCAGAGGTGAAGAATATCGTCATAGTCCATGGCGCGCTGGCCGATGGTTCGGCCTGGCGCCGGGCGACAGAGGTCCTTCAAAGCCGCGGTTTCAACGTCACGATCGTGCAGGAGCCCATCACCTCGCTTGCCGATGATGTGGCGGCCACCAACCGTGTCCTCGATCTCCAGCAGGGCCCGAGCCTGCTCGTCGGACACAGCTACGGCGGCATGGTAATTTCGGAAGCCGGTAACCGGCCGGATGTGGCCGGGCTGGTCTATGTCGCCGCCTTCCAGCCGACGAAGGGAGAGAGCCTTCTCGACCTCGCCGGCTCCAAACCGCCGGCCGGCAACGGCATCAAACCGACGAAGGATGGCGCGTTCCTTTATCTCGATCCGGCCGTCTTTGGACAAGATTTCGCCGGCGATCTGCCGCGTGAGGAAGCGGCCTTCATGGCAAGAAGTCAGGTCTTCGCCGCCAAGGCCGCCTTTGCCGCCAAGGCCGACGAACCAGCTTGGAAAACAAAGAAAAGCTGGTCGATCGTCGCAACGCAGGACAGGTCGATCAACCCCGATCTCGAGCGTGACATGGCAAAGCGCGCCGGCAGCGCGGTGACCGAAATTGCGGCAAGCCATGCAGTCTTTGCCTCCCAGCCCGATAAGGTTGCAGACGTCATCGAACAGGCCGCCCGGCAATCCTCAAAGTAAGCGCACCTCCGTAAGATCAAATGCAGCCGCCCCGGATGTCGGGGCGGCTGTTTGCGTTGGAAGGGCGAGCCAAATGTATCAGTCTGTATCCGGAATGCGCCCTGCTACAAAACCATTCACAGTCGCCTCCCTTGGGACACATCGAGGATACACGCACCCTGTTACCTGCCCGGCATCCAACACGGACAGGAGAGACAGCAAATGACTTCCGAGATCAATTTCCAGCGCCGCCGCTTCTTTGGCATTGCCGCAATGACGGTTGCCGCCGTCGAAATCGGGGCCGCAGGCCTTGCTCATGCCAAGGGCGAAGCGCCTTCGCCTCAGCCGTCAACCGGACGCGACGGAGCCACCTCCTTTAGCGCCCTGAAGCAGGTCGAAGCAGGTGTACTCAGCGTCGGTTACGCAGAAGCTGGCCCCGCAGACGGCCCGGTCGTGCTGCTGTTGCACGGATGGCCCTATGACATCTACAGCTATGTCGATGTCGCGCCCATCCTTGCATCGGCTGGATATCGGGTACTCATCCCCTATCTGCGGGGATATGGCACGACCCGTTTTCTCTCGGACGACACGGCACGCAACGGACAGCAGGCGGCGCTTGCGGTCGACATGATTGCCTTTCTCGACGCACTCGGCGTCAAACAGGCCGTCGTGGCCGGTTATGACTGGGGCGCTCGCACCGCCGACATCATGGCCGCACTCTGGCCCGAGCGTTGCACCGGGCTCGTGTCGGTCAGCGGCTATCTCATCGGCAGTCAGGAAATCAATAGAAAACCACTTCCGCCCAAGGCGGAACTTTCGTGGTGGTATCAGTTCTATTTCGCGACGGAACGCGGCCGTGCGGGTTACGCAGCGAACACCCGCGACTTCGTGCGCCTGATCTGGCAGACGGCATCTCCGACCTGGAAATTCAGTGACGAGACCTTCAATCGTTCGGCCCCCGCATTCGACAATCCCGACCATGTGGCCATCACCATCCATAACTACCGCTGGCGGCTTGCACTGGCCGACGGGGAAGCCAAGTACGATAATTACGAGCGCCAGCTTGCGAAACTTCCCGTCATCACCGTGCCGACGATAACATTGGAAGGCGACGCCAACGGTGCTCCGCATCCAGACCCTTCCGCCTATGCATCGAAGTTTTCCGGCAAATACCAGCACCGCAACATCAGCGGCGGCATAGGCCATAACCTTCCGCAGGAAGCACCAGAGGCTTTTGCCAGGGCTGTTCTGGACGTCGAAAAGCTTTAAACTTGCCGAAGCCCGCGAACCGTTGTCTTACTGCATGTGACAGCGGGGCGCGCGGTAGCGGGCCACTCGAACCGTCCGGACGACGAAGGCATTCAATGGACCATATCGACCATATTCTCGTCGTGGACGACGACAGGGAAATCCGGGAGCTGGTCTCCAGCTACCTGAAGAAGAACGGCCTGCGTACGAGCGTGGCGGCCGATGGACGGCAGATGAGAAGTTTTCTCGACGGCAATACCGTCGATCTCATCGTGCTAGACGTGATGATGCCTGGCGATGACGGGCTAGTTTTATGCCGTGAGCTGCGGGCGGGGAAACACAAAGCCACGCCGGTGCTGATGCTGACGGCACGCGATGACGAGATGGATCGCATTATCGGGCTCGAAATGGGCGCTGACGACTATCTGTCGAAGCCCTTCGCTGCCCGTGAGCTTCTTGCGCGGATCAAAGCCATCCTGCGCCGCACGCGGATGCTACCTCCCAATCTGCAGATCAGCGAGGCCGGGCAGCTCCTGACCTTTGGTGAGTGGCGCCTCGACACGGTGGGCCGTCACCTGCTCGACAGGGAGGGCACGACCGTGGCCTTGAGCGGCGCTGAATACCGGCTCCTCAGGGTCTTCATCGATCATCCCCAGCGCGTCCTCAACCGGGATCAGCTGTTAAATCTCACTCAGGGCCGCGATGCCGAACTTTTCGACCGGTCGATCGATCTTCTCGTAAGCCGCGTGCGCCAAAGGCTGGGGGATGACGCGCGCGAACCCGTCTACATCAAGACGGTGCGGGCGGAAGGCTATGTCTTTGCGGTGCCCGTGGAGATTTCGGAGCCGAGGATATGAACGGCCCACGCCTGCTCGCCGGCTGGTGGCCGCGCTCGTTGCGGTCCAGACTTTTCATCATCCTGTTTGCGGGCCTCGCCATTGCCTACGGCCTGTCGTTCAGCATCCTCTTTGCCGAACGATATATGTCGGCAAAGGCGGTCATGCTCGGCACTCTGGAGCAAGATCTGGCGGTATCGATCGCCATCATCGACCGCCTGCCTGCGGAAGAGCGGGCGCAATGGGTCCATCGCCTGAGCCGCAGCAATTATCAGCTCGTCCTCGGCCCCGGTCTTCCCGGCGTTTCCGACATGACCGGCCGCGGTGCTGAAATTGCGCAGAGGATCGAGGAAGCCGCAGGACACCGTTTTCCCGTCAGGGTCGAGTCCATTCCCGGCGACGGCAAGCGGCTTCAGGCGCATCTGACGCTGTCGGACGGGTCGCCCCTGACAATCGACGTAACACCGCGCGGCGTGATGCCCCTGGCGGAATGGCTGCCTTATGTCTTCGCCGCGCAGATGGCGCTTCTCCTCCTCTGCACCTGGTTTGCAGTGCGACAGACGACCAGACCGCTCAGCGCGCTGGCTGCGGCAGCCGAAGCGCTGGATCCTGGGGAAAAGGGGTTGCCGATGAGTGAGAGTGGCCCAAGCGAAGTTGTCCACGCCGCCCGCGCGTTCAACGCCATGCGCGATCGCGTCGCGCAATATCTCGAGGAGCGTGTCCAGATTCTTGCGGCGATCTCGCACGACCTGCAGACGCCCATCACCCGGATGCGGTTGCGGGCCGATATGGCAGACGATACGCCGGAAAAGGAAAAGCTGGTCAGTGACCTGCGTGAAATCGAACGCCTGGTGCAGGATGGGATCGCTTACGCACGCAGCGCTCACGGCAATGGCGAGAAATCCTCCCGTATCGATCTGGCTTCTTTCATCGACAGCATCGCCTACGACTATCAGGATACCGGAAAAGCCGTAACAGTTGCCGGCATGGTGCGCGGCACCGCGTCGACAAAGCCACATGCATTGCGAAGAATCCTGACGAACTTCATAGATAACGCCCTCAAATTCGCCGGCAGCGCCGAAATTAAAGTGGACCGGCGTGGTGAAGGCACCGTGGTCATCACGGTGCTCGATCGGGGGCCGGGCATCCCCGACGAGATGCTGCAAAATGCCATGCAGCCCTTCTTCCGGATTGAAACATCGAGAAACCGCGACACAGGCGGAACAGGTCTCGGACTGGCGATCGCGCAGCAACTCGCCGGAACGATCGGCGGCTCGGTTCGCCTCTATAACAGGCAGGGCGGCGGGCTTGCGGCCGAGGTGGCCTTTCCCTGACAGGGATGCGGGTCGACGATAACTACTGGCGACCTGTAGCCGTATTCTTCTACGGCCGCGTGTTCGCAACGGTTTTATTTGGGTTGTGATGTTCGCGCCGCTATTTTACGGCTGAACTGCCCCCCATTTCGACCGGACAGTCGGCATAAGCAGAAAGGCTCAAGCACAGGCTTGGGTATAGGCTTATGTCTAACGACTATCGACACGTTGAATTGCTGACGGGTGATGTTCGCCGCAGGCGGTGGACAACCGAGCAAAAGCTGACAATCATTGAGCAGAGTTTCGAACCCGGCGAGACGGTATCTTCGACCGCTCGCCGTCATGGCGTCGCGCCCAATTTGCTTTATCGGTGGCGCAGGCTCTTGAGCGAGGGAGGTGCTGCAGCCGTGGATTCTGACGAGCCGGTTGTCGGAAATTCGGAAGTGAAGAAACTGGAGGATCGCGTCCGGGAGTTGGAGCGCATGCTCGGTCGCAAGACGATGGAGGTCGAAATCCTCCGCGAAGCCCTTTCCAAAGCGGACTCAAAAAAACGGATATCGCGGCCGATCTTGTTGCCGAAGGACGGTTCGCGATGAAGGCCGTCGCAGACACGCTGGGCGTCTCCCGTTCCAACCTCATCGAGCGGCTGAAAGGCAGATCAAAGCCGCGTGGGCCATACAACAAGGCCGAGGATGCAGAGCTTCTGCCCGCCATCCGCAGGCTGGTGGATCAAAGGCCAACCTATGGCTATCGGCGGATCGCCGCGCTCCTCAATCGCGAAAGGCGAGCCGCCGATCAGCCTGTCGTCAACGCCAAACGGGTCCATCGCATCATGGGTAACCACGCCATGCTACTGGAGAAGCACACAGCCGTTCGCAAGGGCCGCCTCCACGATGGCAAGGTCATGGTCATGCGCTCCAACCTGCGCTGGTGCTCGGACGGCCTGGAGTTCGCCTGCTGGAATGGCGAGGTCATTCGTCTCGCCTTCATCATCGACGCCTTCGACCGGGAGATCATCGCTTGGACGGCGCTCGCCAATGCCGGAATATCCGGCTCGGACGTCCGCGACATGATGCTGGAGGCGGTCGAGAAACGCTTCCATGCAACCCGAGCCCCGAATGCTATCGAGCATCTGTCTGACAATGGTTCAGCCTATACGGCGCGGGACACGAGGCTGTTTGCGCAAGCACTCAATCTAACGCCCTGCTTCACGCCGGTCGCCAGCCCGCAGTCGAACGGCATGTCGGAAGCCTTCGTCAAAACGTTGAAGCGGGACTATATTCGGATATCAGCTCTACCGGACGCCCAAACAGCGCTCCGGCTCATCGACGGATGGATTGAGGACTACAACGAAATCCATCCCCATTCCGCGCTCAAGATGGCTTCCCCTCGGCAGTTCATCAGGGCTAAATCAATCTAGCCGACTTGTCCGGTGAAATGGGGTGCACTCCAACGGCGCAACATGTTGGGCGATAATTCCTTAGGTTATAGCCGCCCTCGCCAGTCCTGCAAGGTTGTATTTATCTGCTATTTGACTGGAAATTCACGGTCGTCGCCGACTTCTTCGAAAGTGTGCAACTTCCAAAGTCAGCCGGGCGCTAGTGGCACATCATCTTGGACACTTGGAAAGCAAGCATTCCATAGAGGTGAAAAATCGCCTCGTCCAGCCTTCAACCGATTAGGGTTCGTTTGCGGAAGGGGGCGAAATCCTGCGCTAAGGCTTTGGCCAAAGATATTCGCAGGTGAGATTGATGTGTTCCCAACCGAGCGGGCGCGTCACGGGCCATTCGATCGGGTGATAACGGATTTCAGGCCCGTTTCTGCTTGGCGACGACTTCGCCGAGCTTCATGGTTTTCAAGAAGACGATGATGGCGGCGAGCAGGTTACCGCACAATCGCTCAGTTCAAATCTGCCGGCAACTCAAACCATCGGCCCAGTCCCTGTACCCAACTCACGGAGAAATCGTTGTGGCCAACGAGATGAAGGAGCCGGTTCGCATCAACCCAACTATCACCAAATTGTTTCGCCCATTCGTCGCCCCACCAGTTCATGACCTGCATAACTGGAATGCATTCGGTAGGTGCGTCTCTGGCGCAGGCGTTGGCCGTTGCTACAAAAGTCCAAGCATGGCCCAGTTTGCAGCGCCCGTAAGCAGCGGCCAAATCTGGACAAAACCCCAACGCGGGCATCAAATCCCTACGAATGAGCGATTGGAGAACGGGCACGAGCTTTCCTGGCTCTTTTAGATCCTTTACGTTACTTGGCCACGTATACGCATGTCGGCGATCAAATGCTCCGCCCGAGGAATTGCCTAGTGACGCCTCGGCACAACTTTCGTCGACGAGGATTCGAAAAAGAGCAACAGGGAATGTCAGAGATCGAACGGGATCCTCCCTAAAAACGTCTCTGACTTGATCGATCGAAATCGTTACCCCTAAAAGAGCTTTGATCTTCGATTGGAAGCTTTTCTCCGATTTGATCCTTTTTTCGCCCTTCGATGTCAAATGCTTGGCGAGGTTGGTCTCAAAATATTGTTGAAACTGTTCGAAGTTTTTCCGCTTGTTCGCAAATGTCGCAGGTGTCGCCGAAAGTATGTCAGATTGTCTGACGCAGGACGCTTTCAGCGTATTACCCCACTTCAACGCCTCAAAAGTCGCCTCAACCTGATCCCCGACCTCCTGCACCTTGCCATATCGCCATGCTGTGGGGGTCGCTATGACAGAGACCTGCTGTTCGATCGGAAGAGTTTGACAATTGCGAGTTCCCTTCTCCCAACAGGTCAGCTGGTCCAACTGCGCACTTGCGGCTGCCGAGTAGCAAATTCCAATTACGCCCTGGGTGCGAGCAGGCGGCACTGTTTTTAAGGAAAGGATAGATTCCCTGTCGATTTGGTACTTATCGAAGTCCACTTTCAAACCATTCAGAGTGCGGAGTGCATCAAGCGTTCTCACCGTTTCGGCCGCCAGTTGTTCTGGTGTAGATTGGCGCGGATCTTCGTGGATGCGTGCAAATTCAGCGGCAAGCGCCGATCGGTCGGGTGCGGTGCCGATCAAAGTCTCAGTATCGATATCATCGTTGACGCCCGGGACGTTTTCCCAACTTTTGCGCCCATATCCCTGAAACCAGGTTATGCTGTAATATGGAAGCGGTGCGAACTTAAGTTTAGCGGCGAGAGGCTCAAAATTGACCCATCCGTCGCGGTGGTCAGACTGCCATTGGTTACCGAAAGCATTCACAACGCGAATGGCTCTTACACACGTGGCGTTATCGCTCTCACAGAACCGACCCGTGCCGGTAATGGCAAAACTCGCTGTTTTGTCACACCCTCCTCGTCCGTCATGCTTTCCCAGGCAGAATTCAAGTGTAGGGACGAAATCGTCTTTCACGAGAGCCTCTATAAGAGGGAAAACTTTTTCATCTAGAGCGCCTGCCGGCATGGTCCGTGCGGGCCACTTCATTGAAAGTAGCTGCTGCTCTTCCAGCGCTACGAAATTCGCCATACCGGCATCTGAGCACTCCGATGTGAAGTCGATGTACATATCGGACATGGAAGACCAGTTGCGTGATGAAGAAGAATCCTGGGGGCTCCATTGAAACAAAGCTTCCGCAATTTCTAGTAAGGCAACTACTCTTTGCTGTTGCGGAATTTTTTCTCGGTCCCACCCCACTTTGGCTTCGTCAATCTTCTGTGTGTACTCTTCGAGCCGCATCCGCTGATCGATTGGAGTACCTTCGGGTCGGAAAACTGGGTTCGGCTTAACGCAAGCCCACGTCGGAACCGCAAGACTGGACCGGCTTGCCATCAAATGGGCGGGCCAAGCGGGTCTGTTTTCCGCTGGTAGCGCGAAAAACGAAAACATCGTTGCGTCATTGGCCTCTGTCTTCGCTGTTGTGTCGTAGTCTTGCAGCGATCCAGCAACTAGGAATGGGGGTACTTGCTTAGCGACAGGAAGATTGGAACAATCAACGTTGTTCAATATCTTACACCGCAGTTGATCGAGTTGGGCAGCTACCGCGACCGCACCCGAAATGTTAAACGCACCAGCTGGTTTGTTCGCTGGTGGAGCGGTCCGAAGCTGCATCAGCTCGCTAGGGCTCATACGATTGAGATCTATCCCGGGTGCCAAGTTGGAGAGCGACTGGTTCGTTTCCGAGAGTATTTCCTTAAGACTGACTCGGGACGATCCTGTCTCTGCCCCTGAGCCTTGAGAAGCCAACGAACAAATGGCCGTAGCCAGAAATATCTTCTTCACTCGGCCCATCAACGTACATCCTTCGACTTTTCTCTGACATCACGACATGGCCGCTTCTCGACGAAACCGTTTCAGCTTCGTCACTGCCAAACTTCTTCTGCGGCCATTCCGGCGAATGGAACTACGGAGGTTCTGAAGAATACTCTACGAAGACGCTTCCCGGTACTGGCTCAGGATTAGAGGATATAGGAACAGATCCTGGTATCAACGGTTGTGGTTCAAGAAAATGTGGTCCTGAAACACTGTGGAGTGATGAGGTGGACGGCCTCCACACACCTCCCCTGTTCATTGCACCGGTCCTGTTAATCCCCTTCTGATCCTCAAGCCGCTCGGCGCTCGTCTTTCTGGCTTGAAAAAGCCGCTTTTTAACCGTGACTGCGGCGATCGTCGCGGGTTTTGGTGTAATGCAGAACATGCTACGCTGGTCAACAGGTAAGCAGTTCAGGGCCGCCGACCTGCCCACCGCAGAACTCCCACCAAAATATCGAAAAGGTGGCGTCTGAAGGCCAGTAACAACGATACTTTTCGATACAGTTTTGCAGTTTCCGGAAACATGCCGGATACGCCGATCCGTCACAAAGCTCCTATCACGAAACGCCGCAGCAGCGGCACAATGAAAGGAGCCTCCCGTGGCCAAGATCGAGACTGTTCTTTATACCGGCAAGACCCACACGACCGGTGGGCGCGACGGATCGGCGCAAAGCGATGATGGCGCGCTTGGGATCAAGCTTTCCCCTCCGGGCAGCGGAAAGCCGGGCACGAACCCCGAGCAGCTCTTTGCGGCAGGTTGGTCGGCATGTTTCATCGGCGCCATGACAAAGGCGGCGGCAAAACACCAGCTCCGGCTTCCAGCCGACACCGCTGTCGATGCGGAGGTTGACCTCGGCACGACGGGTGGCGAATTCTTTCTGCAGGCTCGCCTGTTTGTCAGCCTGCCCGGTATCGATCGTCCCATCGCGCAGACGATAATAGAGGATGCCCACCAGATCTGCCCCTATTCGAAGGCAACCAGGGGGAACATCGATGTTACGCTCATGCTCGCTTAAGCCAATGGTTCCCGCCCGCGCGCTTGTCATCGCCATCGTGTTTGCGGCGATATTTGCAGTGCCATGCGTATATGACGCAACATCCGACGAGCCCTCGCCGCTTGCGGGACTTCTGGGCGCGGTTTCATCGATCTGACCTCAAGGAAACGGCTCGGCGCCCGCCGCGGCCGTTTTCGCCAACACTTCTTCCTTCCATCCCTTTTGACAACGCCATGGCGTTGCGCAACGCCCTGCTGCAAGCGGATAATCTGTCCACCACCCTTTCACGATATCGGAGACCGGCGTGCCGGCGGGCAAGCGAGTACTGCCTATGGACGGCGGGCTGCCGAAACCGCCATCTGAACACGGGTCAAAATTCAGGGAAGGTCATGTCTTGCGTCACTCCATCGTTGCGCTACGGTTGCGATCAGGGATTTTCACCGGAGGGACCAAAGTATGTGCAACCATTGCGTGATCGAGAACGTGAAAAAAAACATGCTGTCGCGACGCTTGTTGTTCAAGGGCGCCGTGGCCGGTGTGACGGCGATGACGGCTGGCAGCCTCGCGGCCCCGGTGCTTGCGCAAACACCCAGACAGGTCATCGATCTCACACATACATATGACTCCACGTTCCCTACATTCGATGGCAAACCGGGCATAGAATACCAATGGGCAGCTCAGATCGCCAAGGACGGTTATCAGCTCCATAAACTCACGATCTACGAACATACCGGAACGCATATTGACGCACCTTTCCACTTCAGCGCCGACGGGGCGAGTGTCGATCAGCTGGAACCGCAAAAACTTGTCGCGCCGTTGGTCATCATAGACATCACAGACCGCGCAAAAGAGGATGCCAATTCCACGATCGAGGCCGAAGACATCGAGCGCTGGATATCCGCAAATGGCGACATTCCGGCAGGTTCGATCGTCGCTCTGCGCTCCGGCTGGGCAACCAGAGTAAAGAGCCCCTCCTTCCGCAATGACGACGCCGGAAAATTTGCCTTCCCCGGTTTCGGCAAGTCGGCAACCGACCTTCTGCTCAAGCACGATACGGTCGCAATCGGTGTCGACACGCTCTCGCTTGATCCTGGCAACTCTGCCGATTTCGCGGTTCACAATTCCTGGCTCCCGGCAGGGCGCTACGGCATCGAAGGCCTCAACAACCTTGAGGCTTTACCGGTAAAGGGCGCGACAATCGTCGTCGGCGCGCCTGCACATCGAGGCGGAACGGGTGGTCCGGCCCGGATTCTGGCTCTGGTCTGAACGTAGTACGCCGGGCCGCCCCCGGACCCAGCAACCGCCTGCCTGCTGCATCAGATCAATCCGCTCAGCATCCGCCGCGGCCGCAAAGGAAAGGCTGGGCGACACGTCGCCCCGCGCTTGACAGGAAGAATTCCAAGCGGTGACGTCGCGAAGAACATATTTTCTTGCCGCATAACGTAAGGTCAAGAAACCACCGCAAGGGAAGGTTTCGATAGATAATCGACGCCTGTATTGCCGTTTAGGGAGCGCTCAGCCGCACCACCGTCATTTTCCCATAGCGCCCAGCGGTCGTCACGTCGCAACTCCTCCCACCCCCGCTAGTTAAGGCCAGGCAGATATGTTTTCCGGCTCTCTATAACGCGACGCAGGCGTCCCGGATGTCTGGCGACCTGCTCTAATCGGTAGGCACGATTTGCATTGACTGGCTTTTGAACGGGGTGCCGCGCTGCAAGGCGATCATGAGGAATGAGGGCTCTCATCAAGTATGATCCACTATATGGACCTTATAGATGCACAAATTAACTGCATAAATCCGTCTATTTACAGTTGATTTCATGAATTTTCCTGTGTATCCCGAATACATGATTTTGTAACGGTCCATATTGTGGAGGCAATATCCCGATACATTCAGACCTGTGGAGGGGTCTGGCCTGTCTGGCAACAACAGCTATCCTGATGTCGCGGTCGTGGCACGGACGTTCTGTTTTGCAGACATGTTCATTGCGAAGGTTGTTCTGTGGGAGAGGAGGCCCCGATGACCATGACCGCAAACGCGAATGACGACGTATTTGTACTCGATGGCGAACTGTTGCACACCGGACAGGTAACAGGCTCCTGGTTCATGCGCCCCATCGAGGCCGTGGCGGCGGTGCTGCTGGCGGTGATGATCGGCCTGCTTCTGCTGGGCGTGACGTCACGTTATGCGCTGCATCTGCCGATTGTCTGGATCGATGAAACGGCGTCCTTGTGTTTTCTGTGGTTTGCCATGCTGGGCGCGGCAATCGCCATCGATCGCAGTGAACACCTGCGCCTCACGCTGTTTCTCAACATGTTCCCGCAACGTGTTCTGGGCTATATCAATTCCCTGGCACTGGTTCTGGTGGCGACCTTTCTTGCGGCAATCATCAAGCCCGCCATGGAATACGCCATCGAGGAGTGGGTGGTCACGTCAGCGGCGCTGAATATTCCGATGTCGTTTCGCGCTGCGGCGCTGCCGGTCGGCGCCTGTCTTATGCTGCTTTTGGTGCTCAACAATCTCTTCCGACGAGAAAATCTGCGCGATATCATTGCGGCCCTTGTAACGGTCGCGGTTGCCTCAGGCCTGCTCTATCTGGCATCGCCGATGCTGGAATCCCTCGGCAATTTTAATCTGGCGATCTTCCTCGGCCTGTTCGTTGCGGTATTTCTGGTGCTGGGCGTTCCGATTGCCTTCTGCTTCGGCCTTGGAACCCTCACCTATCTGACCTTCACCACCTGGGTTCCGACCATTGTGATGATCGGGCGCATGGATGAGGGCATGTCCGGCATCATTCTGTTGTCAGTGCCAGTCTTCGTGCTACTGGGCTGCGTCCTCGATGCAACCGGCATGGGCAAGGCGATTGTCGAGCTTCTGTCCTCGATGTTTGGCCACATTCGCGCGGGCATGTCCTATGTTCTGCTCGGTTCTCTGTTTCTTGTCTCCGGTATTTCCGGCTCCAAGGTTTCTGATATGGCAACCGTCGCACCGGCGCTGTTTCCGGAAATGAAGCGCCGTGGCCACAAACCTAAGGAAATGATCGCGCTTCTGGCCACCGGCGCCGCCATGGCCGATACGGTTCCGCCCTCAATCGTGCTGATCGTTCTGGGTTCGGCGGCGGGTGTGTCTATTGCCGGCCTCTTCACCTCCGGTTTCATGATTGCAATGGTACTGCTTCTGGTGCTGGCCGTTCTGGCTCGCTGGAAGGCGCGGGATGAAAACATGGAAGGCGCAAAGCGCACGCCATGGCCGCAGGTCGGCAAGGCAGCCCTGATTGCCGCACCGGCGCTCGTTCTGCCCTTCCTCATCCGCAGCCTGGTGGGCGGCGGTGTCGCCACGGCAACCGAAGTATCCACTATTGCCGTGCTCTACGCCATGATCGTCGGCGCAGTGCTTTATGGCGGCATCAGCCTCAGGAAGCTTTATTCGATGCTGGTCGAGACGGCAGCACTTTCAGGGGCGATCCTGCTAATCCTCGGCTGTGCATCGGCCATGGCCTGGGGGCTGACACAGAGCGGCTTTGCTTTCCAGCTGACCGCGATGATTACCGATCTTCCGGGCGGCTGGATGACCTACATGGTCGTGTCGATCCTGATTTTCATGATCCTGGGCTGCGTCCTGGAAGGACTGCCAGCAATCGTTCTGCTCGCGCCGATCATGTTCCCGATCGCCCGCACGCTTGGCATCAATGACATCCATTATTCGATGGTCGTGGTGGTCGCCATGAATATCGGCCTGATGGCGCCGCCCATCGGTATCGGCTTTTACATCGCCTGCAAGATCGGCAACGTGTCGCCGGACGAAGCCATGGGTGCCATCTGGCCCTATCTCGCAGCCATGATCATCGGCCTGCTGCTGATTGCAGCAATCCCCGGATTTTCGACCATTCTGCTCTGAGACCGTGGCGGGTGCGCCCGCCACGCCGATGAATGATAACTGCTTTATTTTGGGAGGAGAAAGCAATGAATATCAACAGACGTACCATACTCGCCGGCGCCGGTTCCGCCGTACTGGCCACCGCCTTCGTGTCGCGCGCCCGCGCTGCCCAATACAATTATAAATATGCCAATAATCTGCCTGCGGCGCACCCGATGAACATTCGCGCCAAGGAGGCCGCCGAGCGTATCGCCAAAGAGACCGATGGGCAGGTCAATATCAGCATCTTCCCCAGCAGCCAGCTGGGTGCCGACACAGACGTTTTGAGCCAGGTGCGCTCTGGAGGCGTTGAATTCTTCACGCTTTCGCCGCTGATCCTGTCGACGCTGGTACCGAACGCCTCCATCAGCGGCATCGGTTTCGCCTTCCCGAACTACGAGTCCGTATGGGCGGCCATGGATGGCGATCTCGGTAAATATGTCCGTGGCGAAATTGCCAAACAGAATCTCGTTGCCATGGACACCATCTGGGATAACGGCTTCCGCCAGATCACCAGCGCTTCCAAGCCCATCGCCACGCCTGCCGATCTCGAAAGCTTCAAGATCCGCGTGCCAGTGAGCCCGCTCTGGACCTCTATGTTCAAGGCGTTCAAGTCTGCCCCTGCCTCGATCAATTTCGCCGAGGTCTATACTGCACTGCAGACCGGTGTGGTCGATGGCCAGGAAAATCCGCTGGCGATCATTTCCACCGCAAAGCTGTTCGAAGTGCAGAAATTCTGCTCGGTCACCAATCACATGTGGGACGGATTCTGGTTCCTGGCCAACAAGCGCGCCTGGGAGCGTTTGCCGGATGACCTGCGCGCCATCGTCGCCAAAAACCTCAACCAGTCGGGCAAGGATGAACGCGCCGATGTGGCGAAGCTCAATGCCTCGGTCAAGGAAGATCTGATTTCCAAGGGCATGACCTTCAACGACACGGATGCGACACTCTTCCGCGCCGCGCTGAAAGAGGCAGGCTTCTATTCCGAGTGGAAGGGCAAATACGGCGATGAAGCCTGGGCCATTCTTGAAAAGGCCGTTGGTGCAAGCCTGACCTGACCGGCCTGTTGAATAACTGGCCCCGCCCGTAGCGGGGCCAACCCGACTATGTCTGACGATTGGAATGGAGACTGCTTTGACAGGTCGCCTGACGGGAAAACGCGCGCTTGTGTTTGGCGCAGGATCATCGGGGCCGGGTTTTGGCAACGGCAAGGCTGCGGCCGTGCAATTTGCCCGCGAAGGCGCGCGCATAGCCTGTGTCGATCTCTCCGCTGACGCAGCCGAAGAGACGGCTGAGATCATTCGCGGAGAAGGCTTGGAGGCGATTGCGTTTGCCGCCGATGTCACTGAAATGCAGTCCGTATCGGCCACCGTTGCCCTCACCTGCGAGGCCTTTGGTGGCATCGATATTCTGCACAATAATGTCGGCGTGACCCATATGGGCGGGCCGGTTGAGCTGGATGAGGAAAGCTTTCGCGCCTCGGTCGATCTGAATATCGGATCCGTTTATCGTACCTCCAAGGCTGTGTTGCCGGTGATGTTGGCGCAGGGCGGCGGGGCCATCGTCAATATCTCGTCGCTCGCCTCCATTCGCTGGACCGGCTATCCCTATTTTGCCTATTACGCCATGAAGGCAGCTGTAAATCAGGCGACTGTGGCGCTGGCCATGCAATATGCCCGGCAGGGCATTCGCGCCAATTGCATTCTTCCGGGAATGATCGACACCCCACTGATCTACAAGCAGATCAGCAATCAATATGCGTCTGTCGAGGAGATGGTGGCGGCGCGCAATGCGGCTGTCCCGGTGGGTCACATGGGCGATGCCTTCGATATTGCCCGCGCCGCCGTTTTTCTCGCATCTGATGAGGCTAAGTTCATCACTGGCGTCTGTTTGCCGGTCGATGGCGGGCAAAGCTGTGCGGTGGGGGCGTTTTCCTGAGATGGCAGTAACAACAACGATCCCGGTTGAAAAAGATCTGACGGGCGCGCGCGCGGTGGACCGGGCTCTGGCGCTGCTCTCCATGGTCGGGAGGCACGCGGAACGCGGCGTGGCGCTTTCGGTCATCGTAACAGAAAGCGGACTGAACAAGCCCACGGCCCGCCGCCTGCTGCTGGCTCTGATCCGCGCCGGCCTTGTGGAGCAGGATGAGGAAACGCGGCGTTATTACCTCGGCGAAGAAACCTATGTGCTGGGCAGCCTGTCATCGCGCCGGTTTGGCCTTCTTCAAATGGCGCAGGACGGCCTGACGCGCATTTCCCGCCGCTCGGAGGATTCGAGCTTCCTTTCCGTGCGCCGTGATACATTTGCCCTGTGCCTTTACCGCGAAGAAGGCACCTGGCCGGTGCGCACCCATGCGCTTCAGGCCGGTTTCGAACACCCCTTGGGTATTGGTGCGGGTTCGCTCGCCATGCTGGCGGCGCTGCCAGACACCGAGGTGGAAAATATCATTGCGGCCAATAGCGGGCTGATTGCCGCTAATTATCCCGGCATTACGCTTGAGGGCCTGCGCCGTGATGTCGAGTTGACGAGAGCCAATGGCTATTCGCTCAACCCCGGCCTGATCCTTTCTAATTCCTGGGGTATTGGCGTTGCCATCCGCGCGCCTGATGGCGCTGTGGCGGGAGCGCTGAGCATTGCCGCTGTGGACAGCCGCATGCGGCCGGAGCGCCAGCCGGAACTGGCAGCGCTGCTGCGCGAGGAAGTAACCCGCATCGAGACACGCATCGCAGAAATGATGGCCAGCCGCGCCCGCACGCGCGGTGAAGGCGACACGAAACGGCAAACGAGGAGAACGAGCAAATGAGCAAAGCGCAGATCGTCGGCTGGGCGCATTCGCCTTTCGGCAAGTCGGCCCTTGAAAATACCGAGCAACTGATGGCTTCGGTCGTGGCGCCGGCCATAGACCATGCCGGCGTCGATGTCAGCGATATCGACGGCATTTTCGTCGGCGTGATGAACAATGGCTTCTCGAAACAGGATTTTCAGGGCGCCCTGGTGGCGATGGGCGATGAGCGCCTCGCCTATACGCCAGCTGTGCGTTTCGAAAATGCCTGCTCAACAGGATCGGCCGCCCTCTATAGCGCCATGGATTTCATCGAAGCCGGGCGCGGCCGCATCGCACTCGTTGTCGGCGCCGAAAAAATGACGGCGCTGCCGACCGCAGAGGTGGGCGAAATCCTGCTCTCCGCCTGTTACCGTGCGGAGGAGGCCAATATTCCAGGCGGGTTTGCTGGCCAGTTCGGCCGCATCGCACAGGCCTATTTTCAACGTTATGGCGACCGCTCGGAAGAGCTGGCGATGATTGCCGCAAAGAACCACGCCAATGGCGCGGTCAATCCCTATGCCCATATGCGCAAGGATTTCGGCTTCGATTTCTGCAATACGGTTTCGGACAAGAACCCCTACGTCGCAGGCCCGTTGCGCCGCACCGACTGCTCGCTGATTTCTGATGGCGCTGCCGCGATCATTTTGGCCGACGAGGAAACGGCAGCCACACTCAACCGCGCCATCGGTTTCCGGGGCCGCAAGCATGTCAACGACATCATGGCATTGAGCCGTCGCGATCCGTTGGCCTTCGAAGGCGCGCGCCGCGCCTGGGCCGGCTCGCTGGAACTTGCCGGCGCAACGCTCGACGACCTTTCTTTCGTTGAAACGCACGACTGCTTCACCATTGCCGAACTTATCGAATATGAGGCCATGGGGCTTGCGAAGCCCGGTGAAGGATATCGCGTTGTCCAGGATGGAACGGCCCTGAAGACCGGACGCCTGCCAATCAACCCATCGGGTGGATTGAAATCGAAAGGTCATCCCGTCGGGGCGACCGGCGTTTCCATGCATGTCATGGCGGCGATGCAATTGATGGGCGAGGCAGGCGACATGCAAATTCCCAATGCCTCCCTGGCTGGCGTGTTCAACATGGGTGGCACGGCGGTTGCCAATTACGTCTCGATCATGGAGCGTGTGAAATGACGATGCAAAGTGCCGTGCAGCATCCCGCGGGCGGGGTTGCGCCCTCCTCCACGCGGGTGATGAACCTCTCGCATTTCCTGACGCAGGCGGCACGCCGCAACCCGGACCATATCGGTTTCGTCTGGGGTGAAAAGACTTGGAGCTGGGCTCAAATGGAAGCCCGCGTCGACGCCATGGCCCATGCGCTGGAGACTGAATTCGGCGTCAGAAAGGGGGACCGCATTCTAGTGCAGTCCTCCAACAACAACCAGATGTTCGAATCCATGTTCGCATGCTTCCGCGTGGGTGCGGTGTGGGTGCCGACCAATTACCGTCAATCGCCTGATGAAGTTGCCTATCTGGCGAAGGCCAGCGGCGCGCGCGGCATGATTTGCGCCAGTGCTTTTCCCGATCATGCAAAAGCCAGCCATGAGGCGGGCACGATCGATTTCAGCATCGCCATCGGTACGGCTGAGTTCGGTGAGGATTACGATGCCATCGTGACCCGTCATATGGGGCACAAAGTCAAAAGCCAGGCAGTGGATCGGGATGACCCGTGCTGGTTCTTCTTCACCTCAGGCACCACCGGCCGGCCCAAGGCTGCAGTGCTTACCCATGGCCAGATGGCGTTCGTCATCACCAACCATCTCTGCGATCTGATGCCCGGCACCGGACCGGACGACGCCTCCATCGTCGTTGCCCCGCTTTCACACGGTGCGGGCATTCACCAGCTGGTGCAGGTGGCGCATGGCGCGAAAACCGTGCTTCCGGCGGCGGAAAAGCTCGATGTGCCCGCCGTCTGGGCGCTGATCGAAAAATGGCGTATCACCAACGCCTTCACTGTACCAACCATCCTTAAAATGCTCGTCGAAGACCCCTCTGTGGATCGTTTCGATCACTCCTCACTGCGCTATGTCATCTATGCCGGTGCGCCGATGTATCGCGCGGACCAGAAGCGCGCGCTTGCAAAGCTCGGCCCGGTGCTGGTGCAATATTTCGGCCTGGGTGAAGTCACCGGTAACATCACCGTGCTGCCGCCTTCGTTTCATAACGCCGAGGACGGTCCGGAAACGCGCATCGGCACCTGCGGCTTCGACCGCACCGGCATGGAAGTGCAGATCCAGAACGATGCTGGCGCGGAGGTTGGCGCAGGCGAAACCGGCGAAATTTGTGTAATCGGTCCCGCCGTTTTCGCCGGCTACTACGATAATCCCGAGGCCAATGCCAAAGCCTTCCGCAATGGCTGGTTCCGGACGGGCGACCTTGGTCATCGCGATGAGAACGGCTTCCTCTACATCACCGGGCGCGCCTCCGACATGTATATTTCCGGCGGCTCGAACATCTATCCGCGTGAAATCGAGGAAAAAATCCTCACGCATCCCGACATCAGCGAGACTGCGGTTCTGGGTGTGCCGGACGCGGTGTGGGGCGAGGTCGGTGTGGCCGTTTGCGTGGCCCGCGAGGGCGCGGATATCGCCGCTATTGATCTGAAGGCCTATCTGGAAGGAAAGATGGCCCGCTACAAGCTGCCGAAATCAGTGGTGTTCTGGGATGCCATGCCGAAATCCGCCTACGGCAAGATCACCAAGAAAATGATCCGCGAGGAACTGGAGAAACGCGGTCAGATGCCGGCTTTCGAAGAGAAGCGGACAGGCTGACAGGCGTGACATTCAATCGGGAGGAGACGGTATGACACAAGAGAAAACAGGTACAAAAGGGGCCGTCGCGATCACCGGCGGTGCATCCGGCATCGGTTTCTCCACTGCGCAGCTCCTGATGGCGCGCGGCTGGCAGCCATGGTTGCTGGATCTCAAGCGCGAGGCGCTGGATATAGCCTGCGAAAAGCTCGGTATCGATCTCTCGCGCGGCATCGTCTGCAACGTTGCGGACGAGGCATCGATAGAGATGGCTTTCGCCGTCCTGACCGCGGGAGATTCCGATCATGCGGTTGATCTGGTCGCCGTCGTCAACAGCGCGGGCATCGGTATCGACAAGCTGTCCGTCGACACAAGCGTCGAAGAATTTCGCCGTATCGTTGATGTCAATCTCGTCGGCAGCTTCGCGGTAGCGCGCACTGCCGCACGTTACTGGCTGGAGCGCGATCTTGCCGGCTCGATCGTGAATATCAGCTCTGTTTCCGGCATGTGTGGAAATCGTGGCCGCAGCGCCTATGGCGCTTCGAAGGGCGGCGTCAATCTTCTGACGATGGTAATGGCAAACGAGCTGGGGCAATCAGGCATTCGTGTCAATGCAATTGCGCCCGGTCCGGTCGATACCCCCCTCACCCAGGCAGTTCATACTGAAAATGTTCGCGACCAATGGCATAGCCGCGTTCCGATGCATCGCTATGGCAGGACGGACGAGATCGCCTCTGCCGTGGCCTTCCTCGTGTCGGATGACGCAAGCTACATCAACGGACAGGTGCTTGCCGTGGATGGGGGCTTCATTACCGCGGGGCTTGCGGTATGACGGAGACAGGCACGCAAGAGCTTCCCCGCCACATCGTCCATCCCGGACCGATAACGCCTGAACGCTTTCGCGCCGTCGGCTGCCATGCCTATCCTGTTACTCTGACGGTCCGGTCCGGCGTAAGCGCCAACCAAGCGATTGCCGATGCCTTCGCGGAGTTGGGGTTCGAAGGTGGTTACGTCAGACTGAAGAACGTACCGATGAAACGGTTGCATTATGTCATGCCGGCAGCCGCACCGGATGACGCACATGCCGCATGGTATAGCGAAACCTTTTCCATGCCGGGTGGCACAATCATCGATGCCGGCCTGCATATGGGCCGGCGTGATAGCGCGCCGTTTCTGCATTGCCATGGTTCATGGAAGAGTGCCGACGGCGTTGTCTCCATGGGGCATCTACTGCCTTTCGAGACCGAATTTGCTGTAGAAACAACGCTTGAAGCTCTGGCGCTGGATGGAGCGATCCTCGATGTGCAAAAGGATGAGGAAACCAATTTCCCCCTTTTCACACCCATCGCGCAACAGCGCCACCAAAAGGGTTCGGGTCTTCGGGCACTTTTATGCACAGTGCGCCCCAATACCGATATATGCACGGCACTCGAAGAGGTCTCTACCCGGTTTGGCCTGCGAGAAGCCGAAGTCAATGGAATTGGCAGCCTGGTCGGTGCGGATTATGACGACGGAACAATCCTCACTGCCTACGCGAGCGAAATCCTCATAAACAAGGGCCGTATCGGCACGGCCGCGTCGGGAGACCGACAAGCAATGCTGGATATTGCGATGGTGGACCTCACCACACATATCAGCGGCGGGCGGCTGGTGCGCGGCAAAAACCCGGTCTGCGTTACTTTCGAGCTACTTCTGACCGAAAGACAGGGGCACGCCGCATGAGTTGCGCTCAGCAACTCACCGGCCCGCCTGACGACAACTCACGCCGCCTGCGGCTTTTCCGCAGGCAACCACTCTTCCAGCGTCACTTCAAAAGTCATGCAAACCGGGTTAGCTCCGGCGATGAAGGGACCGCCATAAACCGAACCTTCGGTATCGGCGACGACACCGGTCAGCGAGGCGCGCAGCGAGCCGTCGGGCTGGGCACGCACTTCGCCGGCAATGGAGACGATTTCCACGGCGGGACCGCGTATTTGCAAGAACGCGCCGCTGCGGGTGCCGAGACAGGCATCGACCAGACTGCCCAGCGCGCCGCGCACAAAGGCATTTCTGAAACCTTCGGCAAGGCACAGTTTTTCGACACCGAGAACAAGGTCTTCATTGGGTGCGATGCGGGCATAGGCCACACGCCCCATGGATCCGATTTCGACAGTGTTATGCGTGTTCATCGGCGCGCTCCGTACGGTTCCTGGGTTGAAGAAGGGGAATGTTGGTTTCAGGGTCGAAGGACTGCTGCAGCACGAAACTGTCGAGTGACGTCACCAGGGCGGAAACGCCGCTCTCGCCAACAATACAGGATTCAGTCAGCAGATGGCCGCCCTTGACCACACCTGCCGCGGTGCGCATGGCGGCATGGCAATGAACAATCGGCTCGCCCTTCATGCTGCGCCCGAGCATAGCATTGCCGAAGACAAGCCAGGCCGCACCGGCGTCGATGGGTTTCGTATAGGCAATGACCGCCTTGCCGGAAGGGTCGGGCGGGGCGACGCAATAGGACAATATGTCGAAATAGCCGCCGAGAATGGTGAGCGAGGCATTCTCAATGCCGTTTTCGAAAAGCGGCTGCACGATTCCATTGTAAAGACTGCGGCCCGCCGCAATGAACAGCCGCACGTGGCGCGCGGATGGCGAGTGCAGGCTGTTGATGCGCACCGGCGAGGAAATGCCGGGGTGGATCAACGTTCTAGGCCTTGGAAAATGATGTTGTTCTACGGGTGCCACGCCTGCTCCTCCCTGCTGCCTGTACCTTGCAGTACGGTACTTAAAAATGAGCGGAAGGTGCTTTCGAATGCCAGCACCAAACCGCCCGTCTGAAAACATTTCTTTCGCAGTCTGCCGCAGTGACGGCAGATTTTTGCAACGTATTTTGTGGAGACCGGGGATGACGAAACCGCTGGACAGAATTGACCGCAAGATATTGCGCACCCTGCTGGAGAACGGCAGGTTGAGCAATGCGGAGCTTTCGGAAAAGGTGGGGTTGTCGCCCAGTCCCTGCTGGCAGCGTGTCAAGCGTCTGGAAGACGAAGGGGTCATTCGCGGCTATACCGCCATTCTCGATCAGGCCAAGCTTGGACTGACCGAAACTGTTATCATCGAGGTGATGCTGGAGCGCCACGACGACGAGGTTCTGGAACGCTTCGGGGAAGCGATGGCCGCTCTTCCGGAGGTGCTGGAAGCCTATCTGACGACAGGCGAATATGATTATCTCATCAAGGTGGCGGTGGCAGGAACCGCAGGCTACGAGCAGTTTCTGCGCCGGAAGCTCTACAAGATCGAGGGTGTACGCCACTCCCGATCCTGTTTCGCACTTAAATGCCTCAAACACACATTATCAGTCGTACCCGATCCCGAACCTCCTTCAATGGAAGCGACCGCCACCGGCCGCGCCCCGGCAAGATAGCGGCAGCCGATTGCTGGTAAAAAGGTAGTAGTCGCGTTTGCGCCCCCCCTTCGTTCCTCAGCTGGTGGCTGAACCGACTTGAAATTGTCGTTTCGGGGCAATGGCGTGCCGCAGAAGATCGCAGATGTCCAAGGTATACGGGAGACTGTAGCGTCTCTATTCGATCTGAACCGGAACCCTCCCCCAGCCGCCGCCGCCGGGCGTTTCCACGACGACCGTTTCTCCAGACGAAAGCGTTACCGAGCCTTTGCCGGCTAGCGGTGTCGCAATGCCGGCCGCATCTATGGCCGAGTTTTGTCCCGTCGCGCCGGCGTCACCGCCATGCAGACCGTAAGGACCAGTGATCCGACGGTCGGATTGAAGCGAAACACGCGCCTCGTGATCCACCGCTGTAATGGCGCGGATCAGGCCTTCGCCGCCGGCATGGTGCCCCGTCCCGCCCGATCTCTGGCGCAGCTCGTAACGTTCGATACGCAGCGGATAGCTGATTTCAAGCGCCTCGATCGGGGTGTTGAGCGTGTTCGACATATTGGCGTGCACGCCATGCATGCCAGCACCATAAGGACGGCCGCCCTGCCCCCCGCCAATCGTCTCGATATAGGTATAAGGCCTTCCGCTTCGGGGATCACGTCCACCGATGCCGATCAGGTTCATCGTCCCCTGACTGGCGGCAGCGATGCGATCGGGCGCGATAAGCGCAAAGGCGCGCAACACAGTGTCTGCTACGCGTTGCGTGGTTTCAGTATTGCCCGCGCAGACGGCGGCCGGCGGCTGGGCATCGAGGAAACAGCCCTGCGGAATGTGAATTTCGACTGGACGCAACACCGCCGGCATTTGGCGGAAGTGTTGCGTCGGTCAGTATCTTGATGGCGTAGAACACAGCCGAGTGTGTCATCGGCTTGACCGCATTGACATTGCCACGCCGCTGCGGCGCGGTTCCTGCAAAATCGAATACCAGACGGTCGGGCGCAACATCGACGGCAACCCTGATCAGGACTTTCTCCGGGCTTGATCCATCGTCATCCAGCCAGTCTTCGGCCTCGTAGCGGCCGGTCGGCAACTCAGCGAGGCGCTTCAGCATGCGCCGCTCGGAATAGTCAAGAATGGCCGACAGGCCCTGTTTGAACCCATCGACACCGAAACGCCCCACCATTTCCTGCAGGCGGGTCTCCCCGATCCTGAGAGCCGCCAACTGGGCATTGAGATCACCGCGCCTCTCTTCCGGCGTGCGCACATTGGCAAGCACCATGCGCATGATACCGGCCTGTTCCGCACCTCCGTCGTAAAGTAGGACTGGCGGAATGATCAGTCCCTCCTGGAATATCTCTGTTGAGCTGCCGGGCATCGAACCAGGCTCCATGCCTCCGACATCCGAATGGTGCGCGCGGCTTGCCACGTGCGCAACGAGTTCACCTGCGGCGAAAACGGGAGCTATCAACGTGATGTCGGGCAGATGCGCGCCGGCAACAAAAGGGTCGTTGACGATGACGACATCGCCTTCCTTGAGCGGTGGCAACTGTGCAAGTGTCGGCGCAACGGCCCTCAGCATGGAACCAAGATGCACCGGTACGTGCTCGGCCTGCGCGACCAGCTCCGCATTCGCGTTGAAGATTGCGCAGGATGCGTCCATGCGTTCTTTAATGTTGGGCGAAAAGGCAGTGCATTTCAGCACGACGCCCATTTCCTGCGCGGTTGCTTCCAGGGCATTTCGCAGAACTTCGAGACGGATCGGATCAAACATGGTCATTCTGCTACCTCAACGATCAGACTGCCTGATTTGTGAACCGTGAGACGGTCGGCAGGATAAAGAACGGTTGTCGAAGAAACTTCCTCGATAATGGCGGGGCCGAATATCATGTTGCCAGCCTTGAGCTTTTCCCGGGCGTAGACCGCCGCCCTATGGAAGGCGCCACGCGCGCCGCTATCGCCAGGCTCGTAATAGACCGGGCGTTCGCCGGTCAGGGCATCGTCGTCGGGCACCGGGCCTCCGTCGTCGAGTTCGGGAAGCACCGGCGTTTTGATGCGGCCGATACCTGTGACGCCGAAGCCGGCGATCTCGATTGCGGCGTTTTCGTCAGCATGACCGAAGCGGGCCCGGTGCGCGGCGTGAAACCGGCGAGGAAGGTCGGCCCACCAACAGGGTTCGCCCGGATTCACCGTCACTGACAGTTCAAACGACTGGCCCTGATAGCGCATGTCGATGCGTATTTCCACGTCGCGCCGGTCCGGCTCGACGCCATCATGATCGAGATGGCCGTCGGCGCGGTCAGTCAGGCGCTTGATGCGCAAAGCCGCTTCAGCTTCGCCATTGGCGGCATAGGGGACGACGTGTGTTTCGACGAAATCGTGGCGCAGGTCTGAAATCAGCTGTCCCAGCGCACAGAGAATGCCAGGGGTCGGCGGCACCATTACACGCGGCATCTTGAGTTCGCGGGCTACGGGGCTGCCATGCATCGGTCCCGCACCGCCGAATGGCACAAGCGCGAAATCACGTGGATCATAACCACGTTCCACGGAAACAACGCGGATGCCCCGAACAATGTTGGCATGGGCTACGCGCAATATTCCTGCCGCCGCCTCATAGACATCAAGACCAAGTGGTTGGGCAATGACATCGTTGATGGCTTTATGGGCCCCATCCAGATCAAGTGTCATCGAACCGCCCAGACGCGATTGCGGCGAGAACCGCCCCAGCACAAGATTGGCATCGGTAACTGTCGGCAACGTTCCACCGCGACGATAGCAAACGGGGCCCGGCACCGCCTCGGCGCTCATCGGCCCCGCACGCAACGCCCCACCGTCATCAATCCAGGCAATGGAGCCACCGCCCGCACCGATAGCATTAATATCGATAACCGGCAGGCGGATCGGCACGGTTTCGAGACTGGCCGAACGGGTAATTTCCGGCCGTCCAGCCCGGATGAGACTGATATCCGTGGACGTTCCACCAATATCCATGGTGATGATATCGGGAATACCTGCCAGCATAGCCACATGCGCGCTGGCGACCACCCCACCGGCGGGGCCGGATAGAACGGTATGGACGGGCTTGAGGCGCGCTCCTTCGAGGCTCATCAGTCCACCGGCCGCATCCATCACCATAACCGGACGGTCGCGGCCAAGGCCCAGCCCTTCCTTCTCATCCTGCAACATACCGGAGAGCGAAGACAGATAACGGTCCATGACCGGACGAAGATAGGCATTGAGCACCGCCGTCGAGCCGCGCTCGTATTCGCGGAATTCAGCATTCACCTCGACCGAAGCGGAAATTGCCACATCTGGGAGGACTTCAGCCAGAATATCGCGCGCCCGCAACTCATGGGAGGGATTGGCGTAAGAGTGGAGAAAAAGGATGGCGACGGCCTCGACGCCAGCCGCCTTCATCGCTTCACCAGCCGCGCGCACATCGGCCTCGTCGAGCGGCTGCAACTCTTTTCCTGTCGGCAGAATACGGCCCCGCGCCGTAAAACAAAGTTCGCGCGGCACCAACGGTTCAGGCTTCACCCTGGTCAGATCGAACAGCGTCGGACGGTTCTGGCGGCCGATTTCAAGGAGATCGCGAAAGCCGTGATTGGTGAGAAATGCCGTCTTTGCGCCATTGCGCTGGATCACGGCATTGGTTGCCGTTGTCATGCCATGGCCGACATACGCAACATCCGCACCGCTCGCGCCCTGCAGGCCCAGGGCGTTTCGCAGGCCTTCAAGCGTGCCGAGCGCACGGTTGACCGGCGTGGTCGATACCTTCGAGACGGTGATGGTTCTCGTCGTCTCGTCATAGGCAATGCTGTCGGTGAAAGTTCCGCCGACGTCGGATGCGACACGTATATGCGGGGTCATAACTGCCTCTTGTGTAACAGTACCGTTGTCGTTACAAAAACAGAAGCAACGGGAGCTGTAAAGAGGTGTTGGCGACAACGCTGCAAAATTCGTTCCCTGCCGAAGAGAGGACAAGACGAGGCAAAGATGATATTCACCGGCCACGGAAGGACGACATGAATGAACGACAGGCCGCAGGCAACAAAGGTGAAGGAAAAGCCGCCAGGATCACACGCGGCGCGCACTTCGCGCACCCGCAAGGCCATTCTTGTGGCTGCGGCAGGCGAATTCGTTGCGCACGGTCTGGAAGGTGCAAATATCGAGGCCATCGCCCATTCGGCTGGCGTTAACAAGGCACTTGTCTATCGGCATTTTTCCCGCAAGGAAGTGTTGTTCCGGCATGTGCTGGAAGACGCTTACCGGGCGATGCGCGATGCAGAGGAATCGCTGGCGATGCCTTCGGATCCGGTTGCTGCGCTCGACCGGCTTGTGGAGTTCACCTTTGACTACTACCGGAACAATCAGGGCTTCCTGACGCTTGTTGGCATCGAGAACCTGCACGGTGGCGAGAACATCCGCGAATCGGAGCCCGAAACGGTATATGCGGGAAATATTTCCCGGATGGTGGCGGGGATTCTGGAGCGTGGCGTCACAGCTGGCGTTTTTCGCCCTCGGTTGGACCCTGTCGAGTTATGGCTGTCAATCTCGAATCTGTGCTGGGCCACGGTCTCCACGGCACACACCATCCGCTTTACCTTCGGGCGGGACGTTCTTGCTGAACCGGCGCGCAGCGCGCGCCTTGCCCATATCCAGGAAATGATCCGGCGTTACGCGTTGAGGCCGGACCACTTGTAGGGCAGTGCTTCAGACATCAGCGCGACGCAGCGCTGTGCCTCGTCATCCGAAACGCTGTTGGCCAGCGCAAGCAGAGAAACCCCGGTTTCGCCATAACGATTGTCACCGGGCGCGGGCGCAAAGGAAAGCGTCCAGACCTCGTACCCCGCCGCCTTGCGCGTGCCGATCACATAGCCTTTTTCGAGGAACATCTCGATCTCGGCGCGGATGGTATCCGTTTCGATCTGCCATTGTTCGTAATGCGGGGCGTTGATTTCGAGGATGCGTTCGCGGGATTCCCTGTCCAGCCGCGCCATCATGCAAACCCCGGCATGGCCGATACCGAGCGGCAGACGCCCGCCCACGCCCGAAAGCAAGGGTTGGACCGGCGCCGCGCTCAGCTGGAAATCGAGGCAAACGGATTCGAAACCCGACCGCGCCATGAGAAAACTTGATATGTTTGTGCCGGCGGTGATGGAAATAAGCGCCGGACGGAAAAGATCGACCAGATCACCAATACCTGGCACGCGCTGCGCCAGCGCATAAATCGCGCTACCCAGCCTGTAGTTGCCGCGCCGACCGCTCTGCTCAACAAAACCGTAATGAGACAGTCCCGTCAGAGCCCGATGCACCGCCGATTTAGCATCACCGATCCCATCTGCGATTTCAGCAAGGCTCATGCCGCCGACACCCGCATTGCCTAGCGCCAGAAGAATTTCCGCACCGCGTTCGACATTGCTGGACGATTGCTTTGCCATGCTGTCCCCTGGGTTTCGGTGAACATATCATTCATTAAAATCCGATAATTGGAACTGGATTAGGCAATATGGCATGGGTAGTCAAGCGGGTTAAAAAATTGGAACCTCAAGCCGCTCGCCCAAAGAAGACCCGGCTCCCTATGGAGGGAAACCGGGCCAGCTTGGGAAATCAGAGCCCGTACACGGATTTGGCCGCTTCGGAGGAAATGCGTCCGTCACGGACGTCGGCTGCAATGGATGCCGGGTCGCGCATGGAGGGCTCGCCATATCCGCCGGCACCGGGCGTTACGATCTCGAGAATGTCACCCTTGAAGATGTCGCCGGCACCATTCACCAGCCGCTCGGGCGCACCGAGAATGGTAAAGGAGCCAAGACCACCTGCAAGACCACCGTCCAGACCCCAGGGGCGCGAGACGAAGCGGGAGCCACCGATGGAGACCCGGCAGTCTGCTTCTGCGCGATACACGCGGCGAAGCCCCATGCCACCCCTGAACTGTCCGCCACCACCGGAACCGTCGACCAGTTCATAAGCAACCAGCGTCAGCGGATACTCGGTTTCAAGCGATTCCAGTGGCAGGTTGGACGTATTGGTCATGTGGACATGCACGCCGTCCAGACCATCCTTGTTATGCCGCGCCCCGAAGCCGCCACCGATAGTTTCGAGATAGACCCAGAGGCTGCCGTCCGCGCGTGCACCAGAGAAGCTCGCAACCGCGACAGATCCGTTGCAGGCCGCGGTGACGCGGTGCGGAACCACCTTCGCGAGTGCGCCATGGATGAGATCGACCACGCGCTGGCATGCGGCAATGCGGCCATCGACTGCGGCCGGGTGAGCGCAATTGAGCAATGTGCCCTTTTTCGCCGTCACATGGATGGGCCGGGCCAGACCGGCATTCGGCAGGACGGTTGGATCAACAACGGTCTTCACCGCATAATAGACTGTGGAGAGGAGAGCGGTATAGACCACGTTCAGACCCGCGCGAACCTGCGGCGGGCTGACGAAATCAAGATGCATCTCGTCACCCTTGACTGTAATTGTCACCGAAAATTCGAGCTCGTCCCGCAGCGATTCCGCATCGAACATATCCGAAAAGCTGTAGGTGCCATCCGGAATGGAAGCGATGCCGGCGCGCATCTTGCGTTCGGCATAGTCCATCAGTTCGCGACCAGCTGCGAGAACCGTTCCGGTGGAATACTTGTCGCAGAGTTCCTTGAGGCGCGTCACGCCAAGGCGGTTCGCTGCCATCTGGGCGCGCAGGTCCGACATTCGCTCATGCGGTACCTGGCAGTTCAGGAGAAACAGCTTCTGGATGTCTTCCTGAAGAATGCCCTTTCGATAGAGGCGAACCGGGGGAATGCGCAGGCCTTCCTGATATATGTGGGCATGGCCGCGATCTGCGAAGTCGGAATGGTGCGCTGTATTGATCGCCCAGGCGATCAACTTGCCGTCCTGGAAAATCGGCTCCGCCAGAACGATATCCGGCAGATGGGTGCCGCCACCCTCATAGGCGTCGTTGCCGATAAACACGTCGCCGGGAGCAAGACTATCCGCGCCCACATGCTCCAGAATGTACGGAATAAAGCCGATAAACGAGCCGAGATGCATCGGGATATGTTCGGCCTGGCAAAGCATTGCCCCCCTGGCGTCGAACAGTGCCGTCGAGCAATCGCGGCGTTCCTTGATATTGGTGGAATAGCTGGCACGAACGAGCGCCTCTCCCATTTCCTCGACGGTGGAGGCAAATGCGCTGCCGATGACCTCGACAGTTATCGGATTGAGTGCTGCAGCAGGGTTCTGTGCGATGGCTGCATTCGTCATCATTTTCCCTCCACGATGAGGTTGAGATAGGCATCGACCGTAGCGACATATCCAGGCGGCAGAACCGTGGTCGAATCCATCTGGTCGATAATGGCAGGACCGGCGACGACGTTACCGGGTTTCAGAAGATCGCGGTTATAGAGCGTCGCCGCAGTAAAACCGCCGGCTTCGGCCATCCAGACATCACGCTTGCCGGAGATCGCAGCAGAGGAATCCTCGCCCTCCATCTCGCGGGCCTTGAACGCTGCTTTTTCGACGACGCCGCTTGCGACCAAACGATAGGTAACAAGCTGCACCGGCTCACCTTCGGCGATGAAGCCATAGAGCTGGCGATGCGCCTGCTCGAAACGCTCCTTGACGAGGCGGAAGGTTTCCTCGGTGATCGGGCCTTCCGGCAAGGCGACTGCGATCTCGTAATTCTGGCCGGCGTAGCGGCAATCGACGGTGCGGGTGACAACGCGGGCGGCTGGTGCGATTTTCTCACGCTCGAACCAGGCATTGGCTTGAGCAGAAATGCCATCATACAGCGTGGAGATCGTTCCCGACGCCACCTGGTCGAGACGATGCAGGACAGTTGCCGAGAAGTCCGTTCTCAGATCCGTCATCAAGAGGCCAAGAGCGCATAAGACGCCCGGGGTCTTCGGCACGACGATGCGCTTCATGCCCAACTCACGGGCCAGACGCACGGCATGCACCGGACCCGCTCCGCCGAAGGCGACCAGCGCGTAGTCACGCGGATCATGGCCACGCTGGACCGAAATCACGCGAATGGCCTTGGCCATGTTGGCCGTCACGATGTCGAGAATGCCGTTCGCGGTTTCCAGAACGCCCATATTGAGCTTTTCCGCAAGCCGCTCGACGGCCTTTACCGACAGCGAACGGTCAATCTTCATTCGGCCGTTGAGCAGATATTCCGGGTTCTGTGTCTGAAGTACGACATTGGCGTCAGTGACCGTCGGCTCGTCATTGCCAAGGCCGTAGCAGGCCGGACCAGGATTGGCGCCTGCAGAACGCGGACCGACTTTCAGGTGATTGCCGGAATCGATATAGGCGATCGAGCCACCACCGGCCCCGACCGTGTGTATATCGAGCATCGGAGCCTTGATCGGATAACCGTGGACCACCGACTCGTTCACCACTCGGCACTGACCATCAGCAAGCAGTGCAACGTCAGAGCTGGTACCGCCCATGTCAAACGTGATGAGGTTGTCGATGCCGGTCATGCGACCAACCGCCTGGGCAGCGACAACACCGGTCGAGGGACCGGACAGAACCGTGCGTACCGGCATTTCGGCAGCAGTATCAAAGCCGATAACGCCGCCATTCGACTGGGTGAGCTGCGGCGCAACCGTGATGCCGAGATCGGTGAGCTTGCCGGACAGCGATTTCACATAACCCTGCATGACGGGGCCGAGATAGGCATTGACGACCGTGGTCGACAATCGCTCGAACTCACGGAATTCCGGCGCGATACGGTGTGACAGCGAATGGAAGGCTTCAGGAAACTCATCTTCCAGAATGCGGGCCGCGATCTTCTCATGCTCGGCGTGCATGAAAGAATACAGAAAATTGACTGCGACCGCCTTGACGCCATCGGCCTTCAGAGCCCGCACCGCTTCGCGCAATGCGGTCTCGTCCAGTGGTGTTTCAACAGTGCCAGTGGCCAAAACACGCTCTTCAATACCGAAGCGCAGGTGACGCTCGACCAGAAGTTCAGGCTTATCTGCCTGGAGATCATAGAGGTCCGGGCGTTTCTGACGGCCGATTTCCAGCAGATCGCGGAAACCACCGGTCGTCAGAAGCCCTGTTTTTGCGCCACGACCCTGAATGAGCGCGTTTGTGGCAACCGTTGTACCGTGACCGACATAAGACACGTCCTCGGCCTTGATGCCTACGCGCTCGATGCCATCGGCCACCCCCTGCGTGATCCCGCGCGAAGGGTCATCCGGTGTCGATGAAACCTTCCAGATCACCACCTCGCCCGTCTCATCCTCAAACAGACAAACATCGGTAAAAGTACCACCGGAATCCACGCCAATCCGCCATGCCATGGCTCGCTCCTTCTTCTGGATGTCATAAGGCAACGCCTCATCTGGAGGTCGTGCGACACTGCCTTGATTGCATGCGCCGCCCGCTGCGAAAGCCAAGCCTTCGGCCCCGGAGAAACGGCTGCCGGGCAATCCGGGCCAGTTGTTCAGACCCTATGATCGGCTTCATTCCCTTGTCAATCTCAATTCCATTATTACGACCAGAATATTTCTGGTATTCCTATAATTAGATTATAAGACAAAATTACGCCGGACGTTAAAAAATTTGGGTTCTTATTCCGTTATTTGACACAAAGATTTCCCAATGAATTAATTAATGGAATTTCGCTTGACACCCGGAAAAGGCTCTCTTTATTGTTTTCGATATCGACGGGACCAGATCACGCCCACCGGGACCGACACTTTTCCGGAAAGGTGGCGCGCCGAAATCGTCCACGCCGGCTGGCAAGCATGTATCAACACATAATGGGGAACTAACCATGATACTCGATCGCCGTACCCTTCTGAAATTGACCGCCGCTTCAGGTGCCGCATTTGCCATCGGAGCGTCCAGAACCTTTGCGCAGGCCCCTTCCGACACATTGCGCATCGGCCTTTCCACCTATCCCGCTCATCTGAAACCGTGGGTGAATGTCGGCTATGCCGGCCAACTCGTTTCTTCGCTGATCAACCGTTTCCTCATGGCCTACACGCCAGAAGGCAAACTTGTGGGTGAATTGGCCGAAAGCTTCGACCGAGAAGGCGACCGCGCCTGGGTGATCAAGCTGAAGGATGTTAAATTCTCCGACGGCCAGCCCGTCACCTCGGCCGACATCGAATGGAATATCGAGAAGATCAAGGCGGAGGGCTCCGGTGCCTATACCCGTGATGCGATGCTCGAAGTCGAAAAGGTCGAGATTGTTGATGACCGCACCTTCAAGCTCCTGACGAAATCACCGAACGCGGCGCTGCCGGCGCTCTTCGCCAACCCCTTCCTGCAGATCATCGCCAAGGGTTCGACCGACAAACAGGACCATGGCATAGGCGCGGGCCCGTTCACGCTGGCCAATGCAGAAAAGGGCGTAGGCCTCGATTTCGAAGCCTCCCCGCATTATTTCAAGGACGGCTTGCCGCATTTCAAGAAGGTTCGCGTCACAGCCTACGCCGACGAAAACCTACGTGTTGCAGCGATCACTGCGGGCGATGTCGATGTGATCGATTACGTTCCGTGGAGCGCAATGGACCAGCTCGACAACGACGCCAGTGTTGCGCTTGAGACAGCTGCCACAGGCGCATTCATGTTCCTGTCGTTCAACGGAGCTGGTGCATTCAAGGACCAGCGCCTGCGGCGCGCCGTTTCCCTCGCCATTCGCCGCGAAGAGATCGTCAAGGGCGTGTTCTTTGGGCGCGGCGCGGTTCTCGAAGGCGTGCCGCGCTCGTCCGCGACGCCGTTCTACAACGCCGAACTTGCCAAGGGGCAGAGCTACGACCCCGACCGTGCCAAGGCGCTGATTAAGGAGGCCGGTGCAGAAGGTGTGACCGTCAATTTGCTCTCGACCGCGCAGTACGGCATGCACCGCGATACCGCCGTCATCGTCCAGGGCCATCTGGCCGAAGTCGGCATCAACGTGACACTGACGATGCCCGACTGGTCCACCCGCGTTACCATGGGTAACCGTGGCCAGGGCGATTTCGCCATTCAGGGTCTCGGCCTCGACACCTTCGATCCGGATGCGACAAGCGCCCTTATTGACCCGACGCTGTCGCCGACCTTCTTCCGCTCACGCAATTTCGAGGTTCCAGGCCTGACCGAGTTGCTCGCCAAGGGCCGTGCGGAGTTCGACCTGGAAAAGCGCAAGGCGATATATGCCGAAGTCGACAAGCTCGTCATCGAATACACGCCTTTTTGCGGTCTTTCCTACCGCGCCACCGGCTTTGCCCACCTGAAGCGCGTCAACAATTTCCATATGCTTCCGGACCAGATTTCTCCCTTCTCCGGTCGCCTTTTCGACGAGCTTTCGCTGTCGTAACATCTGGAATTAGCCCGGTCGGCACTCGCCCGTCCGGGCATCCGTTTCTCATCTTCCGTGCGGAAGAGGCCTGAAAGGCAAGTATTTTCAGGCTGACGTTGCATGGCTGACTGCCGGAGGGTCTTCATGTTCTGGTTCCTGCAGCGAATTGCCATTTCTCTGGCACTGCTCTGGGTCGTTACCAGCCTCGTCTTTCTTTCCATTTATATGGTGCCAGGCGATCCGGCTGAACTGCTGCTTTCAGGAGAAGGTTCGACGCCCGACGCGGCTTCGGTTGCGCAGTTGCGCAACGATCTGGGCCTCGACCGGCCGATACTGACGCAATATGTCGATCGGATGTCCGGCCTCATTCGCTTTGATCTCGGCAACTCGATGATCGACGGTTCACCGGTCGCACCCGAAATTGCCAAACGCCTGCCGCGTACACTTGAGCTGATCGCAGCCGCCGCGATCCTCAGTTTGATCATCGGCGTACCGGTCGGCGTTGCAGCAGCCTTGCGACAGGGCGGTAGTTTCGATCGCGTCTCTAATTTTCTTGCCGGTTTTACCCAGGGCATTCCCGTTTTCGTCGCCGGTACATTGATAATTCTGGTCTTTGCCCAGATGTGGAAGCTGGTGCCAGCCGGTGGATACGTCAATATTTCAGACGACCCAGGCAAGCATCTGATCCTGCTGGCGATGCCCGCCTTCGCCATCGCGCTCGGTCTTGCGGCGATCGTCGTGCGCATCGCGCGTGCCTCAGTGCTCGATGTTCTGCCGCTGGATTATGTCCGAACCGCGCGCGCCAAGGGTCTGCCGCAACGGCGCATCATTGCCCGCCACGTGCTGCGCAACGCGCTGATGCCGGTCATCACGGTCTTCGCGCTCAATCTTGGCGGCCTGTTCGGCGGCACGGTGCTGGTGGAATATGTCTTCAACTGGCCAGGCTTGTCCGGCATGCTGGTCAGCGCCGTCAATTCCCGTGACTACCCCACAGTTACTGCGGTCATCCTGGTCATTTCGGCCCTGTTCATCACGCTCAACCTCATCGTCGATATTGTCTACGGTGTCACCGATCCGAGGATTCGCAAATGACGCGCTCGCTTCGTCTCGTCTGGCCGCTGCTGCTCGCGCTCATCGCACTGATATGCCTGCTTGCTCCAGTACTGCCCCTGTCAGATCCCCTGAAGATGACCATGGGTCAGCGGTTCGCCGGGCCATCTTCAGCTTTCCCGCTCGGGCAGGATGAAATGGGCCGCGACATTCTCTCCCGGCTGGTCTTCGGCATCCGTATCTCGCTGTTTATCGCCCTCTCGACCTCCATCCTTTCGGGCGTCATCGGTACCGCATTCGGCATTATCGGTGGTTACATGCGAGGTTTTCCGGAAATCCTGACGCTCAGGGCCATGGATGTCGTGCTCTGTTTCCCCCCGCTTCTCCTCGCCATGCTCGCCGTAACCCTTTATGGGCCAGGCCCGATGACACTGATCCCCGTGCTTGCCGCAGTGTTCGTTCCCGGCTTCACCCGCATCGCCTATGCCAGCGTGCTTACCGTTCGCTCGCAGGATTATGTCGAGGCGGTACAGGCCATGGGTGCCAGTAACATCCGCATCATGTTGAAAACCATTTTGCCCAACATCATGGGACCTCTTCTGGTTCAGGCCAGCTTCGTCACGGCGGCGGCGGTTGTGCTTGAATCGGGCCTGTCCTTCCTTGGTCTCGGCGTCGTCCCTCCCTCGCCCTCACTCGGGCTGATGATCGGAACCGGCCGGGCGGCTATCGCTCATCAGCCCATGCTGCTTGTCTGGCCCTGTCTGGCGCTGGTTGTGATGATCCTCGTGCTCAACGGGGTCTGCGATCTGCTGCGCGACTGGCTCGATCCGCGTTCGGCGGCAGGAGCCGTCCTTGCGGGCGGCGGCAAGAGCGGCGTATGAAACAGGAAAAAGTGACAATGACCGAAACCACGCCTCATCCTGTCCTCTCCATCCGCAATCTCAAGGTCTCATTCCTGCGCGACGGCACGTTCAACCCGGTGGTTCACGAGCTGAACCTAGACATCCGTGCTGGTGAAACACTTGCGATCGTTGGAGAAAGCGGTTCCGGCAAGAGTGTTACGGCACTGTCCGTGATGCAGCTTCTGCCGGAAAAGACGAGCCGCATCGAAGGCTCGATCAAGCTCGACGACGAAGAACTGATCGGCGCTTCCCCTGCTCGCATGCGTGAAATCCGTGGCAACCGGGTGGCGATGATCTTCCAGGAACCGATGACGAGCCTCAATCCGGTACTGACCGTCGGGGAACAGATCGCGGAAGCCCTGATTGCCCATAACGGTATTTCGAAAAGCGTGGCACGGACGGAAACTTTGAAACTGATGGAGAAAGTGCGGATTCCCTCCTCTGCCAAACGTATCGACGATTACCCGCACCAGTTTTCAGGAGGCATGCGCCAGCGCGTGATGATTGCGATAGCACTTGCCTGTCGCCCCGCCCTTCTGATTGCCGACGAACCGACCACGGCGCTCGACGTCACCATTCAGGCGCAGATCCTCGACCTCATCAAAACCCTGCAGGAAGAGGAAGGCACCGCTGTGCTTTTCATCACCCATGACATGGGTGTCGTCGCTGAAATCGCCGACCGTACGCTGGTGATGTATCGTGGCGACCAGATTGAGACCGGCACGACATCAGAAGTCTTTGCCAGCCCGCAAAAGCCCTATACGCGCGCCCTGCTTTCCGCGGTGCCGCAACTCGGTTCGGCCGGCGAAGATGGCCCCAGTCCTTTCCCGATTATCGACATGGAAACAGGACAGGCACTGCCACAGAAGAAGCGGCCCGATACCATCGACGCGGCGAGTGGCAAGCTTCTCGATGTCAGGAACCTGTCGGCGCGGTTCGAGATGCGATCCGCCTTCACCCGGATGGTGCACTCGCGCGTGCATGCGGTCGAAAATGTCAGCTTTTCGCTCTCGCGGGGTGAAACACTTGCGCTGGTAGGTGAATCGGGCTGCGGAAAATCGACCACTGGCCGCTTGCTGGCCGGGCTTAACCGGCCGCATTCCGGTTCAATCCATATCCACGGCGCGGATGTTGGCTCCTTCACCAGATCGGACCTGTCCCGTCAAGTTCAGATGATTTTTCAGGACCCATTCGCCAGCCTCAATCCCCGCCTAACGGTTGAAAACGCCATCGCGGAGCCTCTTTTGATCCATGGGTTGGAAACGCCCCGCAATGCCCGAAAGCTTGCGCGTGATCTGCTTGGCGAAGTCGGTCTGGCTGGGGCGATGGCGACCCGTTATCCGCATGAGTTTTCCGGCGGGCAACGCCAGCGCATTTGCATTGCAAGAGCGCTGGCGCTCCAACCCGAACTCATCATTGCCGATGAGGCGGTTTCGGCACTCGACGTTTCAGTCAAGGCTCAGGTGGTAAACTTGTTACTGGACCTTCAGGAACGACTGAAACTCGGCCTGCTGTTCATTTCCCACGACATGGCAGTTGTCGAGCGCATGAGCCATCGCATAGCTGTAATGTATCTCGGCGAAATCGTTGAGACCGGACCGCGCGAAGCTGTTTTCTCCAATCCGCAACATCCCTATACCCGGCGCTTGCTATCGGCCGTGCCGCTACCAGATCCCTCACGCAGGCATATGCGGCGCAAATTCGCTGATACAGAGTTGCGCAGCCCAATCCGGCCGAAAACCTTCACGCCGCCAAACCGCGAATATCGCGAAGTTACACCCGGCCACATGGTTCAGGTGTGGAATGAGGAGTGGGCCTGATCTGGCCCTGCGCTTCCATATCAGCCTGGACGACCTGACGGGAAACCTGGAAGTTTTCCGAGCAGTAAGATGTCTGCGGGATGACCGGCGCGGCAAGTATCAGCCCGCCTGTAGCACGTCTCGCAGAAGCGGGACCGCGCACCGGGCGCCATCTCTTGATCTTTAAGAATCTTACCGCAAATTCTCCAGCGAGCGGTGCAGTCGCCCGAAACGCTCCAGACGGAAAGGTGCTGGATCGACGCATGGCTTGGAGCCTGCCACCAGATCAGCCGTCAGCGCTCCGGCACCGGGGCCGATACCGAATCCATGGCCGGAAAATCCGACGGCCAGATAAAGGCCGGGAATGGCACTGGCAGCAGAGATCACCGGAACGGCATCCGGCGTGACATCCATGAGGCCGCCCCAGGTAGCCGTGATGCGGGCATTTGCAAATGCCGGGAAGGACTTGGACAACTTGTGGATACCTTGGGAAATGAGCTTCGATGACGGAACGGGATCGAGAATGCGGATCTGCTCGAACGGCGTCACAGCGTCACTTTTCCATTGGCGGGGCATCGCCATTTCCCGCAGGAACTGCCCGCCTGTCCGCAAGCGTAATGCCCGCCAGTTTTTAACGAGCGACGGCAGGTAGTCGGCAAACAGACGGAAGCTATCCGGAGTGACGGGCGCGATATCCGCGTTGCGCTGCGCTACCGTGAAGCCGCCATCATGACGGCGACGGAAGGCGAAATCGTTACCGCCCACCGGCATATCCGTCATGCCATCAACAGCCGACAGACGCGCGACGCTGCCGAGGATTTTGAGGATCGGAATATCAAGTCCCATATTGCCTGCAAAAAGCCTGGACCAGGCGCCACCCGCCAGCACGACGGAAGAGCAGCGGATTTCGCCATGTTCCGTCACCACACTGCTTACCTTCCCGGCGGAGCGTTCGATTGACCGGACCGCACAGCCCGTGAGGATATGGGCACCCTTTGCGGCAGCACCGCGTGCCATGGCGGGAACCGCCATGAACGGTTCGGCCTTGCAATCGCTCGGAGTGTGCATCACGGCCTTGAACTGCCTGCCCATGCCCGGCACCAGCGCGTGCATTGCCTCACCGCGCACAATGCGCGAGTCGAGACCCACTGCGGCGGCATGTTGGAGCCACTCCTCGTAAAAGGCGACGTCAGCGTCCGTCTCGCACAGATAGGCAATGCCGCACTGGCGCAACCCGGTTTCGGCGCCGACCCGCTCGTTCATGCCTCTCCAGAGCCTCAAGCTTTCCATGGAAAGCGGCAACTCGGCCGGATCACGCCCCATCTGGCGCACCCAACCCCAGTTCCTAGACGATTGCTCACCAGCGATCAGCCCCTTTTCACAGACGGCAACGCTGATGCCACGCTCGACCAGCGACAACGCTGTCGATACGCCGATGATGCCGCCACCGATAACTACGACATCCACGTGCGCAGGCAGGGTCTTCGACGGCAAGACGGCATCAGGAATTATTCTGGACATTTTTTAGCGCCTGTTGAGGGTGGACGTGCGGTTGCGGAAGCTGGCGATCCGTTGCTCGGTCCGGTCTGGGTCTGCGAATGCTGCAACATCGGAAAAAAGCAGGTCGGCCTCCGCTCGCGTCATCAGTCCACAAGCCACGGAAGCCTCCTGGACGGACAGGCCGTTGGTGGCCGCATGCTTGGCGACGGCAGATGCCGCCGGATAGCCGTAAATCGCCACGAGTGCTGTCGACAGGGCAAGCGATCCGGATGCATCTTTGAGGCCGCGCTCCGTATTGACGTTTATCCCCGAGATACAATGGGAGACAAAAAGCGGGATCGCGCGTCGCATCAAACGAATGCTTTCGCTGATGGCTTCTAGAATGATCGATTCCCATACATTGAGGTCAAGTTCACCCTCGGCGGCGCGGGTGACTGTGGCATCATTACCGATCACACGGAAGGAGACCTGCATCATCATTTCAGGCATAACCGGATTGACTTTGCCCGGCATGATCGACGAACCCGGCTGCACCGCCGGAAGGGTGACCTCGGCAAGCCCCGCCCGCGGTCCTGATGACATCAGGCGCAGATCGGCCGCAAATTTCGACAGGGTCAGGGCTATTGCTTTCAATGCGGCTGAAATCCTCACCCAATCGTCGGCATTTTGCAGCGCATCAAAAAAATTCTCCTCCGGCTGATAAGATTTGCCGGTCAGTGCCTGCAATTCCTCGAAGACGAAGCGGCGATAGGCTTGCGAGGCGCCAAAGGCAGTGCCGACGGCAGTGGCGCCAAGCGGCAGCCGCAGACAAACGTCTTCCAGACCAGACATCCCCGCCATCTGTCGCTCAAAGGCGGCTGAATAACCTGAAAACTGCTGACCGAAAGTGACAGGCAGCGCATCCTGCAAGCAGGTTCGGCCAAGCTTGACCACGTCGCGAAAGGCATTCTCCTTGACCCGAAGAGCATCGACGAGAGAGCCCAGACCTGCGCGGAGGCCAGCCAGTTCACCCCCGACCGCCATTTTCATTGCCGAGGGAATGACATCGTTAGTGGATTGCGCCATGTTGACATGGGTATTGGCATGAACGGGATCCTGTCCCTTCCTGCCGGTCAGAATTTCACTTGCCCTGTTGGCCAGGACTTCGTTGACATTCATATTGGCCGCAGTGCCGCCGCCGCCATGATAGATATCGACAGGAAAATCCTGCCTGCCTGGCATTATGGCGTATTCGCTCGCAGCCATTTCGATTGCCCCGGCGATCTGCGGATCAAGGTCGCCGGCCCTGCAATTGGCCCGTGCGGCAGCCTGCTTTATGGCAACAATCGCCGGGATGAAGCCTTCGATATCGGCGATCGTCCGGCCAGAAATCGAGAAATTCTCGACCGCGCGCGCCGTCTGGATGCCATAGGCCAGGGCGGCCGGCATCAGCCGTGTTCCGAGCGCATCTTCTTCCAGGCGCATTTCCGCTTGCCCTTCATCCATCTCAACGCCCCGGCCGGTCGAGGAAATCGCGCAGACGATACCATCCGGTAAAGGCAGGCAGGAACCATGGCTTGCCGGAATAGAAAGGAACGGCGGTGAATTTTTGCCGGTCGAACGCCGATTTGGCGTTTTGCTCGCCCAGGATCTTTCGCGCCGTCTGATAACCGAGATAGGTCATCAGCGCGACACCGTTGCCATTGCAACCCACCGCAAAGTTCGCCCCATCGCGCTCACCGATATGAGCGAGCTTGTCAACCGTCATGGCGACACTTCCGACCCAGGAATGGGTGATCTTGACGCCAGCGAGCTGGGGCCAGACAGCCAGCATCCTGGCATAGATGTGCTTTGCGGCGCGCCTTTCCGACATTTCGAACACACCCGGGCGCGAACCGAACAGCAGCCGCGTCCCGTCCGTCGACGGTCGGCTGAAGATGAGATCCCGGCGGGTGTCCGAAATCATGCGGCCCTGCGGGATAAGCTCAGCCATCAGATCGGCCGGCAACGGCTCGGTAGCGATCTGATAGCTCTTTACGGGCACGAGCCGGCGCGCCAATTCCGGCGTCGCATCATCCGCCGTATAGCCATTGGTCGCGACGATCACATCCTTCGTGTGGATCGTCCCACGCGCCGTTGGCACAATCTTATCGCGGTTTGGCCCGTCCTCAACGACGCCAGCACGGGCGTGGGAACGCAGCATGACACCGGCAGCCTTGGCCCGCCCGCGCAGCGCCTTGTGGTAAAGTCCCGGATGCAGGCCGCCATAGTCATCTATCAGCATACCCCCGTGATAATAATCCGAACCGATGGCCGCGCGCTGCTGATCTCGATCAAGGAAGCTGACCTTCACGCCAGTCTTTTCGGCAAGCAGAGCGCCGTGGCGCTTCAGCGTCACGTAGTCTGTTGCGGTGTGGGCGCCAAAGAAGCGACCAGTCAGCTTCAGCCCGGCATCGAGCTTCTCCGTGTCGATTAACATTTTCAGATATTCGAAGCTTTCGTTACTTTCGCCGATAAGCCGGTTGATCAACTCCGGGTCAATTCCCTTGATCGCGCCGCCAACGACGAGCTTCTGGCCGCTGGACACCATTCCGCCGGACCTCGTCGAGCAGCCGGAACCGAGCCGATCACTGTCCAGCACGACAACGGAGCGTCCGGCACGCGCAAGGTGGGTTGCGGCAGCAAGACCGGCATAGCCGGAGCCGACCACCACGACGTCGGCATACTCGGGAACGGGTTCGAGATTCGTCTCCGGCTCGGCCTCCTCCCACCAATAGGGAGCTTCCTTGAAATCGGCGGCGTAGATATCGTCAAACTTACGCATTGCATACCGGGCCGCTGAGGCCCGCCTTTCAGGAGTTTTGGGCAATCACAGAACCTGGCCAAGAAACTCGCGTGTGCGCGGATCTTTTGGATGGTCGAACAGCTCGACGGGTGGGGCACTTTCAACAATCACCCCCCGGTCGGTGAAGCAGACGCGGTGCGAAACCTCACGCGCGAATTTCATTTCGTGGGTGACGAGGACACAGGTCAGCCCTTCCTCAACAAGCTCGCGGATCGTAACGAGAACCTCCTTGACCGTTTCCGGGTCCAGGGCGGCAGTCACCTCATCGAAAAGAATGACTTCCGGCTGCATGGCAAGTGCGCGGGCAATAGCCACGCGTTGCTGCTGGCCGCCGGAAAGTTGGCCAGGATAGCTGTCGGCCTTTTCCGACAGGCGCACCTTGGCGAGAAGCTTCCGGGCGCGATCCGCGACCTCTGCCTTGTCATGGCCGAGCACTTGGATCGGCGCCATCATGATGTTTTCCAGGGCGGTGCGATGCGGAAAGAGATTGTACTGCTGGAACACCATCGCCACCTGGTGGCGCAATGGCCGCATTGCCTTCTCGGTGCGCATCTCATGCACCTTGTGATTTCCCACCCGGATAAAACCCTCATTGACCGGAATCAGGCCGTTGATGCAGCGCAAAATGGTCGACTTTCCGGAACCGGACGGTCCGATGATGCAAACAGCCTCCCCCTTGCCGACGCTGAGGGAAATTCCTTTCAGGACCTCGAACGTGCCGAAAGATTTCCGGATGCCATCGATCTCGATCAGGGCGTTGGAGCGGTTCATAGATTGTCTCCTTTAACCGCATGCTCCAGGCGCCGCGCGAAGATCGCGATCGGGTAGCAATAGGCAAAAAACAGGAAGAGGATGGTCAGATAAAAATAGACGAGCGCCCGTTCGCTCTCCATCGCCAGTGAGGTGTTGAGGATGGTCAAGACGTCCTGAATACCCGTGACCGTGGCAAGCGCGGTTGCAATCATCAGCAGGGCATAGAGGTTCATCCAGCCAGGTATCATCCGGCGCAAGGCCTGGGGAAGGATGACGTAACGATAGATCTGCAGCTGGGTGTAACCGAGCGAACGGGACGCCTCCCATTGACCGCTATGGATCGACTGCACTGCGCCGCGAATGACTTCGGAGAAGTTCGCCGCCGTCGGTAACGCCAGCCCGATGACCGCCTTTACGAAAGGCGGGAAAGGAACGACGAAGCCGAATATCTTCATCTCGAAAGGAAGAATGTAAAGCATCGCGAAAAGCAGGACGAGCCAGGGCGAGTTTCGCAGGAAATTCATGACGAAAAATGCCGGCAGGCGAATGAAGGGCGATTTTGCGAGCGTCGCAAGCCCCATCACTGTGCCAAGGGTAGTCGCCACCGCCATGGAGGCAATCGACAGCAGGATGTTGAGGATGAAGCCGCCGCTTATCGGCCAGCCGGAGCCGGAGCCTGTCAGGAGCAGTGGCAGGCGCACGGCGACGCGGTTCCAGTGTTGCGCGCCGCCGGCGAGTGCATCGATCGCAATCCAGATTGCCACCGCAAGCGCGATGAAAAGCAGGACGGCGCGTTTCTTGTTTTCGTAAGTCATGGTGGAGACCATGGTCAGTGTCCCTTTCCATAACCGGGGAAAGCCATCCAGGCTTCGAGCCTGGACATTGCAAATGTCAGGATGGATACGAGCCCCACATAGATGACGAGCACGAGGATCATGACCTCGAGTGTGCGAAACGTGTCGTTGTAGATCTGGCCGGCGTAATACATCAGTTCCGGCACCGTAATGACCGAAGCCTGAGAGGTTGTTTTGAACAGGTTGGTGAGAATGTTGGTAATCGCCGGCAGGCTGATGCGCACAGCGATCGGCGCCTCAACTTTCCAGAAACGCGACCACCGGCTGTATCCGAGCGACCGGGCCGCTTCTATGATCGACCGCGGCATGGTTTCGATGCCGGACCTGAAAGCCTCGATCGCCAGCGCTCCGCCGAACAGGCTGAGCGAAATCGAGGCGCAGGCGAATGCACTCAGTAGCGGCATCTGCAGACCGGTGGAGGGATCGGTGACTTTCAACCCCAGCGTCGACAGCGTGAAATAGGCAAAAAGCATCTGCAGCAGTGGCGGCGTGTTGCGGAACACCTCCACGAACAGCTCGATGATGGCATCCAGCCAGAAAATCCGCAAAGTCAGCGCAAGCGCACCGAGAAGGCCGATGATGATCGCGGCACTGGATGACAGTGCCGCAAGCTTGAGTGTGTTGAGGACCCCGGTGAGCAGCCATTGCTGATAGGCTGGATCCGTAAGCCAGGAATAATCAAGACCGAACAATAGCTGCTCCAGACCCTATCAGTTCAGTTTTGCTTTGGCAGCCTTGGCGCGCTCGGCAATGTAATCGGCGTGGGGAATATTGAACTCGGTTTCCCAGGCGATCATCTTGCCTTCGGCTTCCGCCTTGGTGATGGCCTTGTCCACGGCCTCCTGGAACGCCTTGTCGCCTTCGCGGATACCACCTGCCATCGGCAGATACTCATAGGTGGGGACGGCGACCTTGTAGCCCTTCCAGTCCGCTTCCTGAACCTTAAGGTCAAGGGTCATCTGGTCGAAGACAAAACCTACGCAACGATTGTCGCGCAAAGCGCGCATGGCCTCCGGTTGGGTCTTGAAGGCAACGAGCTGGATTCCGAATTCCTCGGTCATCTTCTTGTTATAATAGGATCCCTGAATGCCGCAGACCGGCTTACCCTTCAGTTCCTCCCATTTGCTGGTGGTCGCTTCTTTGGCCATCATGACGGCCGGGCCTGGCGACGACACGTAAGCGGTGGTGAAATCGATGACCTTGTCGCGCTCCGGCGTGACGCCAAGCGTCGCGAAAATCGCATCGATACGACCAGCGGTCAGGAACTCGATACGATTGGCGGCAACGACCGGCACAAATTCGATCTTGTCTGAAGACCCCAGAAGTTCCTTGGCGACGTATTTCGCCAGTTCGACTTCGAAGCCGATGATCTCACCCTTGTCGTTGAGATACCCATAAGGTGGATAATCGTTCTTGACGCCGACGATCAGCTTGTCGCGGGCCTTGACGTCATCAAGCGTACCGGCGAGCGCGGCACTGGCCGCCAGCATGCCCAAGGCCGCCAGGGCGGTAGTTGCGAGAATGTTTGCTGCTTTTTTCTTCATTTTGTTCCCCTGTTTGTTCAAGCGGGTCTGGCGTTCTCGAAACCCGCAGGTCGTCTTCAAAATCAAGCTGCCTACAAAATATTCACTTATTTAATCTGCTCAATTTTGGTCATTGAATACGCAGTTTTCTCATTATACAAGTTATTGAGATATTATTTTCATAATGTGAGACGATATGGCCAAATCCACCCAATCCTCCTCTGGTGGCGCGCAGCTTCTGGATCGAGCAGTAGCTCTTCTCGATCTTGTTGCAGACGGCGGCGTACAAGGCGTCACGCTCAAGGAACTGACGAACAGATCCGGACTCAACACGGCTACCTGCCACCGCATCCTCAACACGCTGGTCGGCCACAAGCTCCTCGCCCGTGACGACAGGAAGCGCTGTTACCGGCTGGGCGCGCGTATGGCGATTTACGGTGCGCGCGCCGCACGTGGACCTGGCATCATCAGCCGCTGCGAAATGGCGCTGACCCGCATTCGGCGCCGAACCGGCGATACAATCCACCTGATGGCCCGGCTGAACCACGATTCCGTTTGCCTCGACAGACGCGACGGAGAATGCGTGGTGCCGACACTGACCGGCTCGATCGGTGGTTCGGTCCCGCTTGGCGTCGGTCCAGGCTCAATTGCCATGCTCGCCTTCCTCGAAGAGGACGAACAGGAATTCATCATCCGCGCCAATATCGAGCGCTATGCCGCCTACCGCGATCTCACCGCCGACAAAGTGCGCCGACTGATCGCTGAAACACGCGAACGCGGTTATGCAATCGACGTCGGCGAGCTTATCCCCGGGATTGCCGGCGTTTCCGTGCCGATTTTTTCGGATGGTACAACGCCAAACGCTTCCCTGGGCTTCACACTTTTAAGTGCCAAGCTGGAGCCCGGCACACTGGAGCAATATGCGATGCTGCTGAAGGACGAAATCGCGGCGATCGTCGATCAATAGCTGTCATCGAGCAGGCAGTTGACCCAGAATTCCGAAACACTGGCGCGGTTCGGCAAACTGACGACATGCAGGATGGAGCTGGCAATATCTTCAGGTTGGGTCAGGGTGTCCGACGGCGTCGCGCCTGCCAGAGGCAGCCCCATATCAGTCGCAACGAAACCCGGACATATGGCGGTCGCCCTTACACCCTTGTCGAAACCGGCATGACGGATTGCATGCGACAGGCCAAGGGCTGCGAATTTCGAGACCGAGTAGGCGCCAGACACGGCCGATTTGACCCTTTTCCCCGATAGCGAGGCGATAATCGCCACGCGACCTGCTCCGGACGCGATTAGCGGGTCCCAGCAGGCCTGCACAAGGCGCCGCGGGCCATTGACGTTGACGTCCATCAATGAGGCGAACTCCTCGTCAGTCGCTTCCACCACGGTCTTGCGCACCATGACGCCGGCGTTGGCAACAACAGCATCGATGCGCCCGAACCGTGCCAGAACGGCAGCCGCCCAGTCGACAGGCGATTGCGGGGCGAGCGCGTCATAGGCCTGCACGTGGACTAACGCTGGATCTGCCCATTCCGGCAGTAGCGGCGTGCGCATTCCAAGCGAGACCTTCCAGCCGGCCTCCATAAAGGCCCTGCCGGTGGCAGCACCGATACCGCGATTGCCTCCGGAAATGAGGACGGTTTTCCTGTCGGTCATATAGGTTTTCCTTTCTCAGGCATGGGGAAGAAGGGTGGCGCCTTCCTTGCGGGTTGCACGGTTTTCCTGCATGCGAAAATAACGAAGGCGCAGACCGGGCGCGAAGGACATCAGCAACGGCGCCTTGTGCAGCGGTTCGACTTTCAGGGAGAGGTCCTTGTCCGGCACGCCCAGCGCCCATTCTGACAAGACGCCGCCAAGCATGGAGCCGGTTGGCACGCCGCGGCCAGAAAGTCCCGTACAGGCAACGATGCCGGGCGCCAGATCATAGAGCCTCGGGACAGTGCGCATCTGCATGTCCAGTTCGCCGAACCAGAAATATTCCCAACGGATTTCCTCGCTGATCTGCGGATGAAGGAATTTCAACCGGTCTTTGAGAACCTGCCGGGTATAGTCAGGGTCTGCGCCACGCTGGCCCATGGGGAACATGGAGGCAACAATGCGACCTTCACGGTTGTATTTGTAGACATAGATATCGCCGCGCCCATCATGCATGGTCGTATTGTGGGGCAGGACTTTTGCGCGCGTTTCCGGATCGAGCGGCTGGGTGGCCGCGAGAAATACTTTCTTGATGCGGAAGCTTTTATCGAGGTTTTTCCAGCCACCGACGGTGTAGGCGCCGGTCGCGAAGATCACCTTTTCAGCCAGCACAGTGCCCCGGGGCGTTCGCACGGACCATTTCCCGGCCTCTGGCTGGACATCCTCGACCGGGGACGCGGTAAACACCTGCCCGCCCTCTGCGATAACGGCGCGCGCAAGGCCACGTGCGTATGAAAGCGGGTTCAAATGACCGCCCTCCTCGTGATACCAGGCGCCATAAAAACGAGGGCTGCCTGTCAACGCTTCGACCTCGTCCCTGCCAATGACCCGGCAGCGCGCGCCAGCGCCGGCATATGCATCAGACTTCATCTGCAGCGTGGACATGGCGCCGGGACGCAATGCGCCCATAACATAACCATTCTGGACCCATTCGCAGTCGATTCCGTAGGTCGAGATCATCTCGACGACGCGATCATTGGCCCGCGTCTGGCGGTGAATAAGACGCTCCGCCCAGGGCTCGCCCAGAATTTTCCCGAGCGACGGCAGGCTGTAATAGCTGAAGGTCGGGGTGCAGTGGCCGGCATTGCGGCCCGAACCGCCAAAACCTGCCTCTTGCGCTTCGACCAAAGCAACTTTGACGCCCCTGCGCGCAAGCTCCAGCGCCGTCGTCAATCCGGTATATCCCGCGCCCACGACACAGACGTCCACATCGACACGGCCTTCGAGCCTCGCGGTTTTCGGTGCGGGCGCTGCGGTTGCAAACCACAAGGTTTGGTCAAAAGGTGAAAATTTTCCCAAATTCGTTCTCCTCAAGGCACACGAAGGTAATCCGGGAACAGCGCAGTTCCGGGAAAAGATGTCTCGACATGGATTACAGATGAGCACTGCTGATTTTCTACGCGTGCCAGATTTTACAGCAAATCGTCAATCGCAATCTCATATTACGACCGTCATGGCGTTGTTTTTTCATATAGTGATTTTTTTACCGTGCGACGAGCGGCAAGCATGGATCGGCAGATAGCCAGACAACACCGGCCACTGCCGGACGCATTGAGATCGGACCCGATTATTCAACCGCCAACACGAGACTGCCCAGGGCTTGACTCGCGGAAAATCAAAAGATATGTCACTTTCAATTCTAATATATCAGTTAGGCATTTGATATGTCTGTTACCCTTGAATTCCCATCGTTACCGCTGTCCGAACTCGTCACCCCGCAAGACCTGCCGGCTGACGGAAACATGACCAACAGGATCCATGCCTTACTTCGCAAGCTGATTGTCGAGGTGAAGCTGCTCCCAGGGCGGGCGCTGTCGGAAAAGGAGATCGCGACACTGCTGCATGTCAGCAAAACGCCCGTCCGCGAGGCGATCATTCGCCTTTCCGAAGAAGGTTTCGTGACTGTCGTGCCGCAAGGTGGCACCTACATCTCGCCTATCGACGTTCAGCGGTACATGGAGGCCTGTTTCATCCGGTTCAAACTGGAAGAAGGCGCTGTGATCGAGGCCACCAAGCGGCATTCGCTGGAAGACATCGCACGGCTGAAAACCTGTCTGTCGCAGCAGCGCACTGCTGCCGCGGATGAGGAATTCACCAACTTTTTCCTGCTCGACGAGGAATTCCACCGCACGATCTTTTCGGCAGCTCGCCTTCCTGGAGCCTGGAGCGTGGTAAATCAGGCGAAAGGCGAAATGGACCGAATGCGACACCTGAAGCGCGTTTTTGCAGTCCGTCGCACCGAGAAGGTTATCGAAGAGCACGAAGCAATCGTGAACTCAATCGAATCCGGCGATGTCGAAGCGGCAAGAGAGGCCGTACAGCGCCATCTCGGATCACTCGAAACAAAAATCGCAGAACTCTCCAAGAACCCGAAGATCTGGACCTTCATCGAGCAGGTCAACACGCGCGTCACGAGGAAGCGCGCTTCACGGGGGCAGAAGACGCCTGACTGAACATTCAAGGCTTTTGAGGAGGGGCCTTTCATGTCCGCAGTTCAAATCAACGACGTCGTCAAGCGCTATGGTGCCCTTGAAGTCGTCCACGGTATCAATCTTTCCATACAGCCGCAGGAATTCGTTGTCCTCGTAGGTCCTTCGGGATGCGGAAAGTCCACCACGCTGCGCATGCTCGCCGGGCTGGAAGACATTTCGGACGGCACCGTTTCAATGGACGGCCGAGTGGTCAACAAGATCGCGCCCAAAGACCGCGATGTCGCGATGGTGTTTCAGAACTACGCGCTTTATCCACATCTGAGCGTGGCCGATAACATCGCTTTTGGCCTGCGAGTCAGGGGCGAAAAGCGAGCGGTTATCGACAAGGCGGTGGCAGAAGCTGCACAGATCCTCGGGCTCACCGAATATCTGGGCCGCAAGCCGGCGGATCTTTCCGGTGGCCAGCGCCAACGTGTCGCCATGGGTCGTGCCATCGTGCGCAGGCCGAAAATCTTCCTGTTCGACGAACCTCTCTCGAACCTCGACGCCAAGCTGCGCACCCACATGCGGGCCGAAATTAAACTGCTGCACAAGCGGATGAACGCCACCAGCATCTACGTGACGCACGATCAGGTCGAGGCAATGACACTTGCGGACCGCATCGTCATCATGAATGGCGGCCATATCGAGCAGGTCGGTTCGCCGATGGAGGTTTTCCTCGAACCGGCCAACACGTTCGTCGCAAGTTTTATCGGCTCACCGCCCATGAACCTTCTGGACGGGACGATTGAAAAGCAGGATGGCACCGTAAAGGTCAAAATCACGGGTAGTGCCGGACAACGCTTCAGCGTCCCGGAAGCATTTGCGAAAAATGCGACGGAAGGACAGCAGGTCAAACTCGGCCTGCGACCCGAAATCATGTCGGTAGAGACCGAAGACAGTCGTGAAAACCTCAATTGCAGCATCGACCTCGTGGAGCCCTTGGGCGCGGAGGCTCTGCTCCACGGCAGGGCTGATGGCCAGCCATTTATCGCCAAGGCGGAAACACTTTACGGCGATCATACTCTCAACGGCGTCACCCGACTTGGCATCGATACCACACGCATCCATGTCTTCGATGCGGCAACCGGAAGGTCGCTGAAAACCCCAAGCGGGGCGCGACCATGAAAAAGGGTTTTCAGGAACGCCTTCACGATCTCCAGGAAGATGTTCGCCGTGACTGGCAGCTCTACCTACTTCTCGCTCCGATGATTATCTGGTTCGCCGTCTTTCTCTATAAGCCCATGTACGGGCTGGTCATCGCGTTTCAGGACTTCTCGATTTTTCGCGGCATTGCAAAGAGCCCGTGGGTCGGTTTTGAAAACTTCGCGGAGCTCTTTCACAATGACATGTTCATCCGCGCCTTCTGGAACACCCTAAAAATCAGCGCTCTCGGCCTGATCTTCGCGTTTCCGGTACCGATCATCCTGGCCTTGATGTTCAACGAGGTTCAAAACAGCGTTGCCCGAAGCTGGGCCCAGACGATCGTTTACCTGCCGCATTTCATTTCGGTGGTGATCGTGGCCGGCATCGTCATCAACTTCCTGTCGCCGTCGATAGGCATCGTCAATCTTCTGCTGAAAGGCCTTGGATTCGAGCCGATATACTTCCTGACCCAGCCGGAATGGTTTCGTCCGATTTATATCGGCTCGTCGGTCTGGAAGGAAGCGGGCTTCGAATCCATCGTCTATCTCGCCGCCATCGCTGGCGTGAGCCCGACGCTTTATGAATCCGCCCGGGTGGACGGGGCATCGCGCTGGCAGATGATGTGGCGGATCACCCTGCCATGCATCCTGCCGACAATCGTGATCATGCTGATCATCCGCATCGGCAATCTGGTCGAGGTCGGGTTCGAATATATCATTCTGCTCTATCGGCCATCCACCTATGAAACGGCAGATGTCGTTTCCACCTTCATTTACCGCACCGGCTTGCAGGGTACCCAATACGATCTCGCGACGGCCGCCGGACTGTTCAATGCGGTTATCGCTTTCGTCCTCGTCTATTCGGCAAATCGCATCAGCCGAAAAGTCTCGTCGACATCGCTTTGGTGAGGAGCTGAAAGATGGCAAACTTCAATCTATATTCCCGCGGCGACAGGATTTTTGGCTGGGCAAATGCCATTCTTCTGGGTCTGTTCGTTCTGTCGACGCTTTATCCCTTCATCTATGTGCTGTCGGTCTCGCTATCTTCTGGGGCCGCCGTCACGGCTGGCCGTGTCACGCTATGGCCGGTCGATGTGACCCTTGCCGCTTACGACAGGGTATTGTCGGACAGGATGTTCTGGGTCGCCTATGGCAACACGTTCATCTACACCTTCGGCGGCACGCTGATGAGCCTGCTGATCATGATCCCCGGAGCCTACGCCCTTTCACGCAAACGCCTGCGCGGCCGCACTTTCTTCAACATCGCCATCGCTTTTACGCTGTGGTTCAACGCCGGCATGATCCCCTTCTTTCTGAACATGCGCGATCTTGGACTTCTCGACAGCCGCTTCGGCATCATCCTCGGATTTGCGGCAAACGCCTTCAACGTCATTCTGCTGCGCAACTTCTTCGAAGCGGTGCCAAAGTCCTTCGAAGAGGCCGCCAAAATGGACGGCGCAAGCGAGTTGCAGCTGCTGTGGAAGGTGTTCATTCCGCTTTCCAAGCCAGCAATCGTGACCGTTGCGCTGTTCTGCGTCGTTTCGCGGTGGAACGGTTACTTCTGGGCGATGGTCTTGCTGCGCGGCGAGGAGAAGATCCCGCTTCAGGTCTATCTGAAGCGCGTGATCGTCGATCTTAACTCAAACGACGAATTCGCATCGAGTCTGCTCACCGCCCACTATTCGTTCGAGACGGTAACATCCGCGATCATGATCGCTTCCATCATTCCCGTCCTCATCATTTACCCCTACGCGCAGAAGTATTTCACCAAAGGAATTCTGCTGGGCGGAGTGAAAGAGTAGCAGCACAAGGGAGGAGAACCTGTGAGAGCACTACGAAAAGGCACGCCCCTACTGGCGTTGATGACAGCCGCAACCCTGGCCTTGCCGGCATCGGCGCAGGATTCAGGGAAAATTTCCAAGGATCCGCTGGAGCTTACGATCCACTTCCACTTCCGTGACAAATACGTCTACTCGGAAAAATGGCCGGTGGAGCAAAAGGCCGCCGAGATCACCAACATTCATGTCCGCAACGTGGCGTCGCTGGCGACCACCAGCAGCCGCGATGCATTCAACCTTCTGATCGCCTCGGGCAACCTTCCCGACATCGTCGGCGGCGACGCCACGGGCGGGCTGAAGGAAGACTTCATTCGCTACGGGTTGGAGGGCGCATTCATTCCACTCGATGACCTGATCGAGGAAAACGCCCCCAACCTCAAGGCATTCTTCGACAGCCACAAGGAAATCCGCAACGCCATCTCCGGACCGGACGGCAAGCTCTATTTCATCCCTTACGTCCCTGATGGCAAGTTCTCGCGCGGTTGGTTCATCCGCCAGGATTGGCTCGACAAGCTTGGGCTGAAGCAGCCGGAAACACCGGAAGAGGTCTACGAAGTTCTGAAAGCCTTCCGTGACAAGGACCCGAACGGCAACGGTCTCAAGGATGAAGTTCCCTACTTTGCCCGTGAGGAAATCGATGCGGTCCGCCTTATCAATCTGTGGGATGCGCGCGTGTCCGGATCCGAGCGTTATGGCGACTTTGCCGTTTATGACGGACAACTTCGTCATCCCTGGGCGGAGGAAAACTACAAGACCGGGATTTCCAACGTGGCCAAATGGTACAAGGAAGGCCTGATCGACAAGGAGATTTTCACCCGCGGTGCTCGCTCGCGTGAATATCTGCTGGGCAACAATCTCGGCGGCATGACGCATGACTGGTTCGCCAGCACCTCGACCTACAACGACGCCCTTTCGCCAAAGATCAACGGTTTCGCGCTAAAGCCGATGCTGCCGCCAAAGACGGTCTCGGGCCAACGGTTTGAGGATTCCCGTCGGCTGCGTGTCCAGCCCGTCGGCTGGGCTATTTCGGCGACCAACGAACACCCGGTCGAAACAATCAAGTATTTCGATTTCTGGTTCTCTCAACAGGGGCGCATCCTGTCGAATTTCGGCGTCGAGGGCCTGACCTACGAGATGGTCGATGGCAAGCCGCAATTCAAGAAGGAAATCCTCGACAACAAGGACCCGGTGAATGCCCAGTTGTGGGCGGTCGGTGCGGCGATCCCGCGCGGATACTGGATGGACTACGAATATGAGCGCCAGTGGACAAACAAGATCGCGCTTGAAGGCATCGATATGTACGACAAGTGCAACTGCCTCAAGGATGAGTTCATGGGCGTTTCCCTGAACGCAGAGGAAAAGGCGACATTCGACCGCTACTGGCCGAGCATCCTCACCTACATGACCGAGATGCAGCAGACCTGGATACTGGGTGCCCAGGACGTCGATGCCGGCTGGGATGCCTACAAGAAGCGCCTCACGGCCCTCGGTTACGACGAGGTGATCAAGATGATGCAATCGGCCTATGACCGCCAGTACAAGGCCGCACAATAAACCTTCGACCGTGATGGCGGCTTTGTCGCCGCCATCCTTTCCCTTCTGTTTTCATAGGAGTTAGAGCGCAATGTGTCCCTCTGCCCCGGCCATCTCCCGACAGACACTTCTCGATGAACCCCGGCCGGGTTCATTGACCATTGGCTACGAGCCGAGCGAAGAAGTACCGCCGACGGAGAACCCTCCGCGCTTTTCATGGCTGCCCGACATCGACGACGGTGCGCGCTACGTATTGCGGATTTCGTCCGATCCCGGTTTTGCAGACAAAAAGACACTCGTCTTTGAAGATCTCGCGTGGAATTTCTTCACGCCGGACGAAGCCCTTCCGGAAGGCCGCTATCACTGGTGTTACGCGTTGTGGGGCCAGACGTCCGCGACGCCGGATTCCAACTGGAGTACCGTGCGCAGCTTCGAGATCGGCGCTTCGCTGCCGAAAACGCCGCTACCCGGCAGGAAGGCGCGTCATGCAGCCGCGCATGCCAGCCATCCACGGCTCTGGCTCAATCCGGAAAAGTTGCGCTGCTTCTCGGAGGCGGTGGCAAAGGACCCCAATCATTGCAGCTGGTCCGAGTTCTACGAGAAATCGGTAAAACCCTGGCTTGAGCGGCCGGTCATACCGGAACCTCAGCCTTATCCCAACAATATGCGCGTCGCAGGACTCTGGCGACAGATGTATATTGATTGCCAGGAAGTGATCTATGCGATCCGGCACCTGGCTATTGCCGGTCGGGTGCTCGGACGCGACGAACTACTCGATGCGTCGCGCAAGTGGCTGCTGGCAGTCGCTGGCTGGGATCCGAAAGGCGCGACCTCGCGGGCCTATAATGACGAGGCGGGGTTCCGCGTCGTCGTGGCACTCGCCTGGGGCTATGACTGGCTATACGATTATCTGAGCGAAGACGAGCGCGAGACCGTACGCTCGGTTCTTCTTGAACGAACGCGGGAGGTCGCCGACCATGTTATTGCCCATGCCCGCATCCACGTGTTTCCCTATGACAGCCATGCCGTACGTTCGCTTTCGGCAGTATTGACGCCGGCCTGTATCGCACTTCAGGGCGAAAGCGATGAGGCGGGCGAATGGCTCGATTATACCGTTGAATTCCTCGCCACCCTCTATTCTCCCTGGGCTGGAACTGACGGTGGCTGGGCGGAAGGGCCACATTACTGGATGACCGGCATGGCTTATCTCATAGAGGCCGCCAATCTGGTCCGCTCCTATATCGGTTACGATCTTTATCAGCGGCCATTTTTCCAGAACACGGGGCGCTTCCCGCTTTATACCAAGGCGCCGGGAACCCGTCGCGCCAATTTTGGCGACGACTCCACGCTTGGCGATCTTCCCGCCCTGAAACTGGGTTACAATGTTCGGCAATTTGCCGGCGTTACCGGCAACGGCCATTACCAATGGTATTTCGATCACATCAAGGCCGATGCGACGGGCACAGAAATGGCCTTCTACAATTACGGCTGGTGGGACCTGAACTTCGACGATCTCGTCTATCGTCACGACTATCAGCAGGTGGAAGCAGTCTCGCCTGCAGACTTGCCGGCACTCGCTGTTTTCGATGATATCGGTTGGGCGACCATCCAGCAACATATGGAAGACCCGGAACGGCATCTGCAATTCGTCTTCAAATCCAGTCCCTACGGTTCGCTAAGCCACAGCCATGGCGACCAGAATGCCTTTGTCCTCTATGCCTACGGCGAGGATCTGGCGATCCAGTCCGGCTATTACGTGGCGTTCAACTCGCAGATGCATCTGAACTGGCGCCGTCAGACACGGTCGAAGAACGCCGTCCTGATCGGCGGCAAGGGACAATATGCGGAAAAGGACAAGGCACTCGCGCGTCGTGCCGCCGGCCGTATCGTATCGGTTGAGGAAAATCCGGGACATATCCGGATCCTCGGAGATGCGACGTCTGCCTATCAGGTCGCGAACCCGCTGGTTATGAAAGCGCAGCGCGAAATGCACTTCGTCAACGACAGCTATTTCGTGATTGTCGATGAGGTGGAGTGCTCCGAGCCCCAGGAACTGCAATGGCTTTGCCATACCACAGGGGCACCGCAGACCGGCAAGTCGAGCTTTCGCTACAATGGCCAAAAGGCGGGCTTTTACGGCCAGTTTGTCTTCTCGTCAGCCGGCACACCGCAGATCGCGGCCGTCGAAGGTTTTCCCGACATTGATCCCAAGGAGTTCGAGGGTCTTGATATCCACCATCACGTCTGCGCCACGGTTCCGGCAGCAACTCGGCATCGGCTGGTCACCCTTCTGGTGCCTTACAGTTTAAAGGAGCCGAAGCGCATCTTCAGCTTCATAGACGATCAGGGTTTTTCGACCGACATCTATTTCAGCGACGTCGACGACGAGCGTTTCAAGCTCTCCCTTCCCAAGCAATTCTAACCATACGAGGTTCTTCAAATGCAGCGTTTTACCAATATGACCGTTGTTGTAGCCGGCGCCGGCCGGGATATCGGCCGGGCATGCGCCATTCGTTTTGCGCAGGAAGGTGCAAATGTCGTCCTCACCTACAATGGAGCCGCTGAAGGTGCGGCCACGGCTGTTGCCGAAATCGAAAAGCTTGGCAGTTCGGCTCTGGCGATCAAGGCAGACCTGACAAACGCAAGCGAAGTAGAGGCTGCCATTTCTGCTGCCGCAGACAAATTCGGTGAGATCCATGGCCTCGTCCATGTTGCGGGTGGGCTTATCGCCCGCAAGACAATCGCTGACATGGACGAAGCCTTCTGGCATCAGGTCCTCGACGTCAACCTGACGTCGCTGTTCCTGACAGCAAAGGCCGCACTGCCCAAAATGGCAAAGGGCGGCGCGATCGTAACCTTCTCGTCGCAGGCGGGCCGTGACGGCGGTGGGCCGGGCGCGCTCGCCTATGCCACTTCCAAGGGTGCCGTGATGACTTTTACCCGAGGACTTGCCAAGGAAGTTGGCCCGAATATTCGCGTCAACGCCGTCTGCCCCGGCATGATCTCCACCACCTTCCACGACACCTTCACCAAACCCGAAGTGCGTGAAAGGGTGGCAGGCGCCACATCGCTGAAGCGCGAAGGCTCAAGCGAAGACGTTGCCGGTCTGGTGGCGTTTCTTGCGTCCGACGATGCCGCTTATATCACCGGCGCCTGCTACGACATCAATGGCGGCGTCCTGTTCTCCTGATATCCGGTAAAAAACCATGTCCGTATCGTTACCAAGGGCGAGCCGGATTGCCGTTCTCGGCACTTCGCTCGTCCAACAGAACCATATTGGGGACGCGTCCTCGCTGGCCACATCGGCCCGCGGCTGGATGAGTTGGGCCGAGGTATTGTCGCATGGCAGGCTTTGCTGCCCTGTCCACCATGATCCATCAGCACCAACAGGCTGGGAACCGAGCAATCGACCGGGTGTCAGCCGGTTCTTTTCCGGCCTCAATTTCGGAGTATCCGGCCAGAAGGCAATCGAGATCGAACGGCGGCTACCGCGACTGCTGCAATCGGATTTCGATCTGGTCATCGTCGATGCCGGCACCAACGACATGATGGTGGAAACACGCCAGACGATTGCCGATACACGGGCGCGGATCGTTTCGGCTCTGCTCGACGCAGGCAAAACCGTCATCCTGCTCCCGATCCTCGCCCGTGGCACCGGGAAATGGCCGGCAGGCGGTGCGGAGCGGGCAAAAGCGCACTGGATCAACCGGCAGAGCATCGAATTTGCCGCAGATAATGCCAATTGCCATGTCTTCGACTGGAACTCGGCATGGGTCGATCCCGGAAGTGAATTCGGCGAGCCTCATCCCGGCTATTCCGACGACGGCACCCACTTTGCGGTGACAGGCGCTTTTGCCGTAGGAAAGCTGCTTGCCACCTATCTGGAGGCGATCGTGCCGCGAGCGCCGGCCCGTATCCTGACGACAGACGATCGTTTTGACCCGGTGAACAATCCAGCAGGCAATCTGGCATCTGATTTTTCAGCCCTGACAGTCACGGAAACAGGTGAACAAAGCCACCGTCTCGGCGGGCGGCTTGTCCATCCGGGCACAGGCTTATGGGTGGAGGCCATATGCGATGTTGATGTGCCGGCGCATTGCGACGTACTCGGAATATCGCTGCGTCTGAAAGATGCTGCAGCCGAAGGACAGGAGGCGGTAGCACTTGCGCCTTTCCGTGCCGAAGACGGCACATTTTTTCCTTTCCCCGCCACCCAATGGACAGGGGCGCTCAGAACTCCTCCCCTGAAACTCAGGCCAGGTGAAGCCCCTCCCGAAGTTTTTCTCGATGTGATCCTGCCGCCCGGTTCTCAACCGATCGAAATCGACGTCAACCGCATCGAGGTTCGACCTGTTTCAAGTCCGGTACGCCAATGAGACCATCTCAAGACAAACCACGGCTGTTGATCGCCATGCGGAACGAGCTTCCCGAAGGTTTCTTTGGTTCGCGCGAATGGGCACGTATGAATGCCGTAACCGACATCATACCGGGTTTCCCCTACACGGATTTCGACACGGAAGCGGGAGCAGAAGCGTTGGCCGAGGCGGACATTCTCCTCGCCGCCTGGGGCACGCCATCCCTGACACGCGAGCGCCTCGCCCGTGCGCCAAAGCTCAGGATGGTCGCTTATGCCGCGTCCTCGGTGCGCGCTGTTGCCCCCGCCGAATTCTGGGAAACATCCGATATTCTTATCACCACGGCGGCATCGGCCATGGCCGTGCCGGTTGCCGAGTTTACCTATGCGGCAATCATCATGTGCGGCAAGGATGTGTTTCGTCTGAGAGACGAGCATCGGGTAGAGCGCGGCACCGGCGGTTTTGGCAGCAGACGTGGCATGAGCCTGCCCTATCTCGGCAATCATTCCCGCAAAGTCGGCATCGTCGGCGCGTCACGGATTGGTCGGCTTGTCATGGAGATGCTCACGCGCGGAAAATTCGAGATCGCCGCCTACGACCCTTTTCTTTCGGTGGAAGACGCGGCCGCAATTGGTGCTACAAAAATGGAGCTCGACGAGCTTCTCGCCTGGTGCGATGTGGTCTCCCTGCACGCGCCGATCCTGCCTGAAACCCGCCACATGATTGGTGCCCGCGAACTGGCGCTGCTGGCGGATCATGCGATCTTCATCAACACGGCACGGGGCTGGCTGGTCGATCACGACGCATTGCTGGCCGAGGCACTTTCCGGGCGGCTGCGTATCCTGATCGATACACCGGAGCCGGAACCCTTGCCGACGGATAGCCCATTCTACGATTTGCCCAATGTCGTGCTTACCCCCCACATTGCCGGGGCGCTGGGAAATGAATTGCGGGCGCTTTCCGATCTCGCCATTACCGAGATCGAACGTTTCGTCGCGGGGCAAGCCGCGCTTCACCCGGTCCATAAACAGGATATGGAGCGTATGGCATGAGCGTTTTCGATTATTGTTTTTCAACGCTTGGCTGTTCCGAACTTAGCCTGCACGAAGCGGCCGATCTGGCACAGAGGCATGGCATCGGGCATGTGGAGTTGCGCATGCTCTCCGGTACGGTCGACCTCATCCCGGCACTCACTGCCGAATTTGCTACTCCTTCCAGATTTGCAGCCTTTCTGGCCGAAAGTGATCTCGAGGTTGCCGCCCTAAACACATCCATTCGGCTGTTCGGCAGCACCGATCTTTCCGCCATCGAGCCCTTTATAGACTGGGCGGAAGCAGCAAACATTTCCTATCTGCGCATCTTCGACGGTGGCAAACAGTTGGGACAGGATGAGATGACGCAGGCAGCGGGCCTGTTGGACAACTGGCAATCGCTGCGACTATCACGCGGTCTGAATGTCGACCTCATGATCGAAACACACGACGCGCTGGCTGATTTCGAGCAGCTTCTCGCCTTCATCGCGTGCGTGCCAGCATCGAAGCTCTTGTGGGACACTCACCACACCTGGGCCAAAGGCAGCGATCTCAAAATCCTTTGGCAACACATCGCACAAAATGTCGTCCATCTGCACGTCAAGGACAGCACCACGGACAGCGATGGCCGACGACGCTACGTATTGCCCGGCCATGGCGATTTCCCCATGGCGGAACTGCTTTCGCTTTTACAGTCGGATGAACGACATATCCCTCTCAGTCTGGAATGGGAACGCCACTGGCATCCCGAACTGTCCCCGCTGGACGATGCGCTAAGGGCTGCGCGCAGCTGGTGGCGACAAGGAGCTTTTTAATGCGCATAGCCGAAATTCACCTCACACCGGTCGCCATTCCCGACAGACCGCTACTGAACTGTAAAGGCGTGCATCAGCCGCATGCGTTGCGCACCGTCATCGAGGTCATATGTGACGACGGTACGGTCGGCCTTGGCGAAAGTTACGGAAGTATCAAGGCGCTGGATGGGTTGCGACGGGCGGCCCCTGCCCTGATCGGGCTCGACCCGTTTCATCTTCACGAGCTGAAATCTCGCGTCATCACCGCATTGCCCGGCAGTGGCGGCATCAATGCCAAATCGGCGGTGGCCGATCACAAGTTGACGGACGTGGTTGCCTCAGCCTTTGAAGTCCCCTGCCTCGACATTCAGGGCAAGCTTCTCGGGCGGCCGGTCTCGGATCTGCTTGGTGGCGCCATTCGTACCAGCGTTCCGTTTAGCGCCTACCTGTTTTTCAAATTCGCAGCCCATATAGGTGAAGCCCCGGATGAATGGGGAGAGGTTCTTACGCCTGATCAGATGGTTGGCGAAGCCCGCTGGATGGTCGACACATACGGTTTCCAGTCGCTGAAGCTCAAGGGTGGCGTGCTGCATCCGGATCTCGAGATCGAGACCATGCTGAAGCTTCGGGGAGCTTTTCCCAATCATCCGCTGCGGATCGACCCCAATGGCGGCTGGACTGTGGACACGGCCATCTACATCGCACGCAAGCTCGAGAATATCCTTGAATATCTCGAGGATCCGGTCATCGGTATGGATCAGATGGCACAAGTCGCAGCCGCTACGTCGATCCCGCTCGCCACGAACATGATCGTCCTCGAATTCGACCAGATCGCCGCGGCCTTCCGCAAAAATGCGGTGCAGATTGTGCTGTCAGATCACCATTATTGGGGTGGACTGCGCGCCTCGACCCATCTCGGAAAGATTTGCGAGACGTTGGGTCTTGGCGTCTCCATGCATTCCAACTCGCATCTCGGCATCACTCTGGCGGCAATGGTCCATGCTGCCGCCGCAACGCCGAACCTGAGCTTCGATTGCGACACGCATTACCCATGGACCGGTGTCGACGTGATTGAGGGCACGCCGTTCACGTTCCGTGGCGGCCGCCTCGATGTCCCCAATGGGCCGGGACTTGGCGTGACGCTCGATCGGCAAAAACTCACCGAACTTGCGGCACTTTACGAACAGACCTCGATGAAAGAACGCGATGATACAGCCTATATGAAGCTCTTCGACCCAGCCTATGAAAGACGTGTGCCACGCTGGTGACGAGAAGATGCAATGTTACACTCTCGTCAACCTCGAGGCAGCACACCTGTCCTCCTTACCTAGACCGTGACAGTCTTCGCGGTAATCGCTTTCGCAGGGGCGGCAAATCAGCTCGCTAGGCATTCTAGAGCCCGTGCACGATACCGCCCCCGCATAACGGACAACTAGCCGCTACACATTTATAACCGTGTCTATCTCAATTCACATGCGGATCTCTGTCGCGCAAAAGACGAGACGCGGCGATGACACCATCTTCCGGTGCAAGCAGATCGTGTCTTTCGGCAAAGGCCACGAACAAACCGCGGGCGGTCTCCGCTTCAATCTCGCCGCGCAACGCGGCAGCGCATGCCTTAAGCGCAATGGAATGTGCGCTATCTCGGTTTGTTGCGGGCCACTCGGAAAGATGTCGGTATGCCTCCAGCACGTTTCGAACCTCCGCTGGAAAGCCGAGACCGACAAGAATGAAAACAGGCTGTCTGAACATATCGGGTTTCATTGCTTTCTCCTTCCCATCCCGGATATTCGTGGGCGCCATCGCGACGGCGCCCCTGTTCATCCAACAATGTAAATCAAGCCGCCTTCTGTGCTTCGATCTGGCCCGGGGCATTTGTCGGCACCAGAACCGCATCGGTCTGGATGTCGATTTTCCGGGGCTTCAGGGCCTCCGGGATTTCGCGGACGAGATCGATCGAAAGGAGACCGTTTTTCAGTTCGGCGCCGCTCACTCTGACATGATCGGCGAGCTCGAACCGATGCTCGAACGGACGGGCCGCAATGCCGCGGTGCAGTTAGCCCTCCGCGGGTGTCTCCTGTCTCTTGCCTGTCACGGTCAGGAGATTGGACTGAAAAGTGATGTCGATCTCGTCCCGTGTAAAACCAGCCACCGCAATAGAAATCTGATAGCTGTCTTCGGCCGTCCTGATAATGTCATAGGGCGGCCAGTCACTGATCGAGCGGGTGCGCTGGGCGTTTTCGAGAAGATTGAAGACCCGGTCGAATCCGATGCTCGATCGGTACAACGGTGCATAGTCGTAAGATGTTGCCATAACCATATCCTCCTTGAAGCAACATGGGTACCAAAGCGCCAAAAGCGGCGCTTCCAGCACGGCCAGTCCTGTCATCAGCGACTGGCGGCTGACGATTTGGTTTTTCGTGTTTTCAAAATCAAGAGGCGAAGCGAACGAAATTTGCTTTCGCGCTTCTATTAAATGTGGCTCGTGTAAGACACGACCAAACTCTTCCAGCCACGCCAATAATTCTATGGGTTGTGAGCGGATAGGACAGCGGCGCTGTTGCCGACATGCCCATGCGCTACCCAACTTCGGATGGGGATGACTGATGTGGTCATCGAGGTAACTTGGGCCGTCACTTCGCCGTTGCCTCGCTCACGGTCAAATCGGCGCGGCGACGGCGCGGCAGCCGCCCATTCAGGACTAGGTGGGCGCCGAGACCGATCACCAGACCCCAGAATGCGCCGCCGATCCCAAGCAGCGTAATATTAGCGGCGGACGCCAGGAAGGTGATGAGCGCCGCTTCACGCGATGTCGGATCGGCCATTGCTCCGGCGAGGCTGCCGCCAATGGTGCCGAGCAGCGCCAGACCGGCGAGCGTCGTGATGAATGTCGCCGGGAAGGCCATGAAGACGGCGGCAAGCGTGACGCCGAACACCCCGACCAGCACGTAGAAGCTGCCCGCCGCAATACCCGCAATCCAGCGTTTGCGTGGGTCTTCATGCGCGTCCCTGCCGGTGGCAATTGCCGCCGTGATGGCCGCTATGTTGAAGGCATGGGAGCCGAACGGCGCCATGAGGAGGGAGCCGAGGCCCGTCACGGTGACAATAGGATTAGCACTCGTCTTGAAGCCGTCATTCCGCAACACCAGCATTCCCGGCATATATTGGCCGGTTAGCGTAATAAGGAACAGGGGCAAGGCGACGGACAGAAGCGCATTCAGCGAAAAGACCGGCATAGTGAAGACGGGTGCGGCGAACTCCAGTTTCAATCCTGAAAGATCGACCCGGTCCTGCGTCAGCAGGAAGACCATCCCAAGAGCGAGGAGGCCAACCACGGCATAGCGCGCGGAGAAGCGCTTCAACACGACATAGGCAACTATCAGCATTCCAACCAGAAACGGATCAACGTTTGCACCGCCAAATGCACCGATACCGAATGGCAGCAAAATGCCCGCAAGCAGGCCAGAGGCGATGCCCGGCGGGATCAGCCGGATCACCTTCTCGAAATAGCCCGATAGCCCAAGCCCGACGAAGGCGGCGGCCGAGATCATGTAAGCGCCCACCGCCTCCGCATAGGGCGTTGTTGCCAATGCGGTGACAAGAAACGCCGCCGCTGGCGTGGACCAAGCGGTGATTATCGGTTCGCGAAATCTCCAGCTAAGGAATAGTCCCGTCAGCCCGACGCCTATTGAAACCGACCAGACCCAAGATGCCGCCAAATCCGCGCTAAGGTTGGCAACCTTTGCGGCCTGAAAGACAAGAATGAAGGTGCCGCCATAGTTGACGATAACCGAGATCAACCCTGCCACGACGGGATGGGTTAGATCGTTGAGACGGATGGCTGATGAACTGGAGAGCATGGTCGTAACGAAACTCCTGAAGGGTTTGGGACCGCGAAGGCAATGAATTGCCTTGACAACTAGCCTTCCAATGGCCTGACGTGCCCTTCCACTTTTCCAGAGAGGCTCAGACCATTTGTTCAAGCACTCCCAACTCGAATCCGTGAAGGCATTGCTTTCCCATCCCGCAAATGCGGCGATGCCGCTTTACGCACGGATTCAGCGGGCCATCCGGCAGTTGATCATCAATGGTGCGCTTGGGCCAGGCAGACCGCTGCCAGCTTCGCGTGCGCTCGCAACATCGCTGGGGGTGTCACGCGACACGATCGAAGCGGCTTACGCGCAGCTTCACGCCGAGGGCTTCATCGATCGCCGGGTCGGTAGTGGCAGTTTTGTGGCCGAAATCACGGAGTTCACACCCGGCCATCGGGTTTCCCAGCGGGACGCGCTCGCGCGCAGCCAAGCCCCGAACCTTAGCAAGCGCGGCAACGGCATGTTCCGAGGCGGTGGGGTCCGCGAGATGCTGATCCCGCGCCCCTTTGCGCACGGTGTGCCGGAAATTCGCACCTTTCCACTGCCGCTGTGGGAGAGACTGGAACGGCAGGTACGCAAGGAGGTTGGCACGCAGGTTCTGCATCACGGCGATCCGCAGGGTACCGAACCGCTGCGCCGCGCTATCGCCGACTACGTGAACCTTGAGCGCGGAGCTCGCGCCACCGCCGACCGCATACTGGTGCTAACCAGTTCGCAGCAGGCCATGTCACTCTGCGCCAATATGCTGCTTGATCCTGGTGATAGGATATTCATCGAAGACCCGGCTTACTATGGCGCGCGCAAAGCCTTCGATGCAGCGGGATTGGAGTGCGTTCCCATCAGAGTTGATCGACAGGGCCTCGTTGTAGAAAAGATAATGGCCGAACCGCGCAAGGCCAAAGCCATCTTCCTGACGCCTTCACATCAGTTCCCCACCGGCGCGACGCTGTCGCTGGATCGTCGGCTCGCCCTGATCGAATGGGCCGCCCGACATCGGGCATGGATCATCGAAGACGACTACGACAGCGAGTTTCACTATGCCGGCAAACCGACGGCCTGCGTGCAAGGCCTAGATCCGCACGACCGCACTATCTATATCGGCACGTTCACCAAATCGCTCTTTCCGGGCTTGCGGATCGGCTATGTCGTGTTGCCGCCGCAACTGGTGAAGCCTATGACCGTGGCACGCACGCTTCTGGACGGCCACACGGCCCCCATGGCGCAACTGACACTGGCGCGGTTCATTGAAGGCGGGCACTTCGGCGCATATGTTCGCACCATGCGCGGTATATACGCCAATCGACTCGACGTACTTGCGGGGCTGGTCAAAAAGCACCTGTCAGATTTTGTCGAACCGCACGTACCGATCGGCGGGCTGCAAATGCCCTGCCTGCTGATCGCCAATATGTCCGAGCGCGCCGCCATCGATGCGGCGCGACGCGTCGGTGTCGAACTTCTCGGATTGTCGGCGTTGCACGCCTCCGGCGAAGCCAGCAGCGGTTTCCTCATGGGGTTTGCCGCCTATACGCCGACCGAGATCGAGGCTGCGGTCAAGAAGCTATCGAATGCACTCCGGGTGCTATCAAGATCATAGATAGACCGTTTTCCTCCTGAACCGAGCGGTCTGCCCAACTCGCAGCAAGTGGAGGTAAATAGTAACTGCACCCATGAGCAGTATTTGTGAAACACTGCCGTGCGAGGGTCGGCCGGCGACCCACCTATCAGGACCTTTAAGGAGATCGGCAATGGCAATATCGGCCGCACCGCACGCATTCCAGAATTCTGAAAACGAAGGCGCAAACCCATCGAACCGATCCCCTCGGAGAAGTTCATGAGTCAGGCCGTGCTCGATGCCGAGGGATCGGTGCTCACCAACAAATATGTCGAGGGCTATCTGACCGCGACGCTGACTGCCATCGTCAATGGTCATCCTCAGAGGCAGATTGGTGCACTCCTGCCGTGGAATTACCGAGGGTGATGTATACCTGAGGGCTTCTGACTGCCGTAGGCTATAGCTGGCTGTGAAGTATGGCAGCTTCGCGCGTTGGGACAGATAAATACTCATGCGCAATTTGACTTCAATCGCCATCGTCCCACCCTCAACCTGGCTCGTTGGGAAAAGCACAATGATGATAGGCTTTCGCATAGTTTTGGCGATTTCTGCAATCTTCACGGCAGGGCAGGCTATTCCGGCGGTGCCCTTCCTGAATGCCACATGTCCGGGCAATATCGATGTCCACGCCGATGCCGGTGGTCCGGTTTACTTGAATGGCTAGGAAACAAAACTCAAAGTCGTCAATGAAAACTTCTATGAAGCGACAAAAGGCGACGTAACGCTGTCCATCAGCATCAATCCTGACGGCACCCCTTCAATTTCCTATGAGAAGAAGGGCGGTGGAAATGGTATCTGCGCAGTGAGGAGTGGCTCGGCCGCCGGGGCCGTCAATAAGCCATCTGCGATGCCAATGGGCACCGGTGCAGTTATTAGGCCGGGCAACCGTCCGGCGTATTGTCAGGGCGAAGTGTCGGGATTGTACGGCGCCAAGCCCAGTTACATCAAAACCGCGAAACCCAAAAAGACCGGATCTCGACGGCCAATCCGAGCCGTCGTCCGTTGCGTGGGGCAGCCATTGGTGTCCAGTCACCCATTACGACGGTGACCGGACGATCCACGGCTGGTTCAATGCAGGCTATGTCCGCGACAGCGAGTGCCACTGATAGCTGCAGAGCCCACGTTGGCTGAACGAAAGTCAGTCAAGGACGGTTGTAGCGGTGTTATCAGGACACCGCTTTCGATTGGCACTAGAAAATTGGCTACTTCTTCAACAAGCTGACCTAAGTAGACGCCGGTTGTTTCTCACGGCCGGCGTCCGATCCGCTTCGACCGCCCTGCCATTTATTGGCTGGGGCATTTTTATGGAGTCGCTAACCCATAAGGGCGTCATCTGCGTTTCAGCTACCAAAAGGATAGTACGGCGCCAACTTCGGAGTATTGGACACTCCGTATCGTGAGCCCCCTAGTCCTTACGACCAGCTTGCCGCCTGTTTTCACGTCGCCAAGAATGCTCCTTCAGACGGGACGCATGGCGGGGGAAAAAAAGCGTGAGGATGATCTTCCTGAACAGATACGGTTTCCCCGACCAGTCGGCGACAAGCCGGATGATATCGTCGATCGCATTTTCGCTGGCGCAACGCGGCATGAACGTGACCGTCGTTGCAAGTCGCGAGATACACAATCATCCCGGCAGCGTGTTGCCGGCAACCGAGACCGTTCGGGGTGTCGAGATCAAAAGGCTCGCAAGCGGCCGCTTCGGTCGGCACAGCCTTGTGCGCCGCAGCATTGATTACCTTCTTTTTCAGGTGCTGGCATTCGTCTGGCTTCTGCGCAATGTCGGGGCAACGGATATGGTGGTTGTCTGCACCGATCCTCCACTCCTCTCCGTGACAAGCGGCATCGCGATCCGCCTCAAGGGCGCGTGCATGGTGAACTGGATCATGGATCTTTTTCCGGAGACCGCGATAGAGCTCGGTTTTTTCAGGAAGCGCGCAAGATGGCTTGCGGCATGGCTGACGCTCGCGCGCAACTGGTCGCTGCGGTCGCCCGCAATGGTGGTTTGCCCAACCGACAAGATGGCGGAATTCCTTTTCAAACAAGGCCTGACAGAGGATCGCATCAGCGTCCTGCATCACTGGTCGGATGGCGAGGAAATCTATCCCGTCTCCCCCAGGGACAACAGCCTGCGCAAGGCGTGGGGACTGCAGGATAAGTTCGTCGTCGGTTATTCGGGAAACTTCGGGCGGGCGCATGAGTTCGGCACCATGCTGGCAGCGGCGAAACGTCTCGAGCACCGGCCGGATATCCGCTTCCTGCTCATTGGTGGTGGACACCAGCATGCGGGCGTCATGGCCGCCGTTCAGGGTCTCGGTCTTCAGAACATCATCTTCAAACCGCTGCAACCGGTTGAGAACCTTGCCGAAAGCCTGAGCGTTGCTGACGTGCATCTGGTCTCGCTGCTGCCGGAACTGGAGCATTGCATCATTCCAAGCAAATTTTATGGCATTCTGGCAGCCGGCCGGCCGACGATCTTCGTCGGCGATCCCGATGGGGAGGTGCCGCGCGTTCTCAAAGCCAAGGGATGCGGCAGCAGCGTCGAAATCAGCGAGACCGATAAGCTCGCCGCCATCATCGAAAACCTCTGTGACGACCCGGAGACCCTGAAAGCGATGGGGGATGCGGCAAGGCGGCTGCTTTGTGCCGAATATTCCCGAGAGAAGGCGGCGGACGCATGGGCGGCGCTGATTGCCGGGTTGCAGACTGTCGAGCCTTACAGCCCCCCTATCGCTCAAGGTATCGCGCCATGAAAGACAAAGTCGTCGTCAGCCAACTCGGCGCCCGCATGCATTATGCCGTGCCAAGAATATTCGCATCCGCTGGCCGCCTTGCACATTTTTACACGGATATATGCGCGACGAAAGGCTGGCCCCGCATCGTCAATTCGCTGCCGGCCACCCTTTATCCCGCCCCTGTCAAACGCCTGGCCGGCCGGCTGCCCAAAGGCGTGCCGTCAGCGCTGACGACGGTGTTTTCCAGCTTTGGCCTCCGTTCCGTGCTGCGCCACATGCGCACGAAGGATGTTGTCGAGGAAACCTCGCATGCGATCTGGGCCGGGTCGATTTTTTCCGAAATGGTCGCCCGGCGCGGCTTCCATGGGGCCGCCGGGCTTTACGCCTTCAGCGGCGACGCACTCGAACAGATGCAGGCCGCAAAGCAGCAGGGGCTGTGGACCGCAGTCGAGCAGATGATCGCGCCGCGCGATGTCGTCGAAATGCTTCTCAATCAGGAAATGAAGCGGTTTCCCGCATGGGCAGGTCCCGTGCAGGACAACCCGCATGCGCGTCTCTTCGCCGACCGGGAAAAAGCCGAGTGGCGCCTTGCCGATGTCATCGTCTGCCCGTCGGAATTCGTCCGCAAGAACGTCGTCGCCTGCGGTGGGCCGGAAGACCGGTGTGTCGTCGTTCCCTATGGGGTCAATGCGGCGGCTGCCATCGACAGACCGGCACGCATGCCGGGGCCGATCAGGGTTTTGACCGTGGGCGAAGTCGGGCTGCGCAAGGGCTCGCCCTATGTCGTGGAAGCCGCCCGACTAATGGAAGGTTCAGCCCGTTTCCGCATGGCGGGCCGCGTTCGCTTAGGCGAAGACGTCAAGCAGCAGATTTCGCAATGGGTCGAGCTGCGGGGGATCGTGCCGCGCTCGCAGATCGCCGAGGAATTTCGGTGGGCGGATGTCTTCCTGCTGCCGTCGCTCTGCGAGGGTTCCGCGACCGCCGTCTATGAAGCGCTGGCAGCGGGCCTGCCCGTCATAACGACCGAAAACACCGGCAGCGTCGTTCGCGATGGCGTCGAAGGTTTCATCGTTCCCGTCTGCGATCCCGAGGCTATAGCGACTGCGGTGCGCGCGCTCGCCGACAATCCCGAACTGCGGCAGAGCATGTCCGCCAACGCCCTGTCGCGCGCGGCCGAACATACCGTGGAATCCTATGGCAAGCGGCTTCTTGCGGCCCTGTCCGGCCCGCATCTGTCGCGCTCGCCAACTCTTTGCATGACGGACGATGCGCGGTACCTGGGGAACTACGAGATATGAAGATCATCCACGTCATCGCTTCGATTGATCCCAAACATGGCGGCTTGCAGGCCGTTGCCATGCGCCTTGCCGCCGCACAGACCGAACTGGGTCTGGATGTGAATATCGTCAGCTATGGCGACGCCGCCATCGAGGCGCAGGTCAAGGAAATCGGCAGCAGCATACCGCATTTCGAGAATATCCGCTGGCATCTCCTGCCGCCCCCCGGCAGGCTGGAGACGCTGTTCTGCTTTAAAGGTCGGCGGGTGCTGAACGACGTGCTGAAAGATGCATCCTTCATGCATATTCACGGGGTATGGGAGCCTTTTTTGCTCTACGCTTCCAAGCTTGCCCGCGCCGCTGGCGTGCCTTACTGCGTTTGCCCGGCCGGCATGCTGGATCACTGGAGCCTTGGGCAGCGATCGTGGAAAAAGAAGATCGCCCTCATGCTCTGCTATCGCAAGATGCTGAACGAGGCCGCCTTCCTGCATCTTTTGAACGTCGATGAGGTGGCAGCCGTCGAGACGCTGAATTTTCAGGCGCGAAATCTGATCATACCGAACGGGGTTTTTGCCGAGGAATTCGATCCCCTCCCAGCCCGAGGAAATTTCAAGCACAAAATCGCTCTGGCGCACGGCCGGCGTTACATTCTATTCCTGTCACGCCTGCACATCAAAAAGGGTATCGACATCCTTGCCTCGGCCTTTTCGGCTATATGTGACACCTACGTCGACGTTGATCTCGTCGTCGCAGGCCCGCCTGGTGGAGCAGAGGGCCACTTTATGCACCTGGTGAAAAAACTTAACATCCGGCACCGCGTCTTTATGGTCGGAGCGATCTACGGCGAAGCGAAGCTCGAAGCCATGGTCGATGCCGACTGTTTCTGCCTGCCAAGCCGACAGGAGGGTTTCAGCATGGCGATCACCGAAGCGCTTGCCTGCGGCACGCCCGTGGTGATCACCGACCAGTGTCATTTTCCCGAAGTTGGTGTCGTTGATGCCGGGCTGATCGTCTCGGTGGACGCGGCCGAGGTTGCCAAGGCACTGGCAAACATTTTGAGCAATCCGGCCAGGGCGAGGACGATGGGCGAAAACGGTCGCCGGCTTGTGCTGGAGCGATTCACTTGGCCCGCCATCGCCAATGCGACGCTCGAGGGTTATCGGCTGAGTGCGCAGGAAGCCGCCGCTTCCTGACGACGGGAGCCGACGGGCCTCGCCGGATTGCCGACATAGATCGTCCACGGCTCCAGAGACTTGGCCGTGACGGCGCGTGCCCCGAGCACTGCCCCCCGGCCGATGACGACACCGGGACCGACGAAGGCTTCCGCAGCCACCCATGCATCTTCCTCGATCACCACCGGCCGCGTTACGAGGGGAAACGCGCTGTCCTGAACGTCATGCGACCCGGTGCACAGATGCGCGCGCTGCGAGACGGAGGCATATGGGCCGATGGTGATGGTGTCGACATTGTAGCAGATCACGCCGGGTCCGAGAGATGCATGACGCTCCATGACGAGGTGGCCGGGCCACCACACGATTGCCTTGGAATGCACCATTGCGGTGTCATGCAGGCGCGCGCCGAAACTGCGCAGCAGAAAATTGCGCCAGCGGCGCATCGGCGGCGGCGTCCAGCCGGCAAGAAGCCGCCAGACGATCATCCAGATCAACCGTTTCAGCCGGAAATGCAGTGCAAAGGTCGGACCTCCGAAACGCGGCAGGGGTGTCGTTGCATGCTGAAAGCCAGGATCGTCGTATCGTGAGCGCATCGCCTACCCTCCCACTTGAGACTTCAAAGATGGTATCTCGTATCGCCGCTGCTGCACGCGCGCGGGTATGACCGCAAATGCCAGCGCCGGTGCTGCAAACATCAGCATATGCACCCAGACCATGAGAACCCAGTCGGTCTGGTGCGATATGGCGTGCATAGACGGTATGATCGACAGCAGATAGGTGAATTGCGCCGAAAACTCGCCCGTATTCGCGGTCACCCAGATCCGGCGCACCAGATAGGCGAGCAGGAAAAATTTGAACGCTCCCAGATACCAGAAGGACCCGAACGCATCCGCCATTCCGGTCTCCGTCGTGCCGAGGACGGGATTGTAGTCGCGCGATTGCACCGGCACCGGCAGCATAAAGGATTGCTTGACCTCCACGCCGACGAGTTGTGCGGGCACGAAGTTGAACACCAGCCGGTTCCAATGGAACTTGCCATAGTCGAATTGCAGTGTGTTTGCGGTGTTGTCGATCCGCATGATCGCATTGCGCATCTCGTCGCCGCCGTCGCGGAACACTTTTTCAAGATTGCCGATGAAATCGATCTTCTTGATATCATCCCAGACGGGTGCATCGTTGGCCTTGGTAATGGCGCGGTAATCGCCCATGCTGTTCATCGACAATGTGCCGAGGAAAAGGGCAAGGATGACGAAGATGCGCGGTATCGCCCACTCCTTGTAAAACCACCATGCCAGCGCAAACATCATGATGAGTTCCACCGCTTCGGCGCGCTTTCCGGTGATCACGATGCGATCCAGGTAAAAGACGAGGTCGAACGCAAGCACGATGAGCGCCAGCCAGGAAAACCGCCGCGCAAGGCAAAGCACGGCAATGGCCAGCCCATAGCTCAACAGCCGTGAGAAGAAGATGTACATGACCGGAACACCGGTCATCTGCACCGCAATGGTCAACTCTCCCGGCAGACGGCTAAGCTTGAAATAGAAATAGGCACCGGCAAGCGACAGAACGGCCGCGACGATCAGCAGACGTGTTTCATCGAAATCGATACGGAAGAATGCAAAGGGTGTTGCCGTTCTTTTCCATCCCCACCAGCACATGAAAAGGCACAGCATCATGAACACTGCGGCTCGGGTGAACGCGCCTTCCGGCAGGAAGTTTTCAGACGAGAGGCCAGGAACCTGCGGCAAGATAAAGCTGAACGTGATGACGCCGGTCAGAAACGGGAACTCGTAAATTCGCTCCCGGCGCATCATTCCCCAGAAGAGGAGCAGGACGACACCAGCGAAGAGGCAAAAGACCAGAAGCGTGTTCATGATGAAGCAAGCCCCGCCTGAACCGGCGGCATATCCCGCACGAAACTGCTTCTGATGTCGTAAAACAGCGCCTTGGCGTACTCCTTGAACACCTGCACCCCGTCAGCGTCGAAGGCAACTCGCCACAGCGACACGGTTCTTTGCGCCGGAAGGGAAATCCACTGGATTTGCGGCATGACAAACCGGAAGCGCTTGACCGCACGCCGTGAGTGAAACCAGCTGGTGACCAGAATGGCGCGTTTTGCTCCCATTTCCGTCAGTATCGGCTGTGCGAATGTCGCGTTTTCCCAGGTGCTGAGCGAAAGACATTCCGTCGAGATGGCAGCGACATCCACTCCTGACCGCACCAGCATGTCGCGGATGAAGTCGCAGTCCCCGTAGCCGGTCACCAGAACCAGCGGCGCCTTTCCCTCGTGCCATAGTTTTGCGGCCTGAAGAGCGCGAGGCGGACCGTCACCGCCGAGCACGACGATGACATCGGCTTGCGCCGGCGGATCTTCCACGACGAGAAGCGATCCCGCTGAAACGAGCGCGAGTGCGTAAAGCCCGATTGCACCCAAGATGATGACACCGAGGACAATCGACTTCCGTTTCAACAGCCAGCTGGTTTTCACGCCGCGATAAACGCGCGAACGCCGGGGCCGTCCATTCGCAAAGGGCTTGGGGGGAATGCGCGGTCCGGGCCACGGCGGCTTCATGATGCAATCACTCTTCGTTCGGCGATTGTATTGCTCTTGGCTCCGACACTGCGTTGGCAACCACAGGCAGGCGAACGACCTCGCGATAGAGATCGAAATTGCCCCTGTGAAGCAGCGTTTTCGAGACATAACCCGTTGCGGCAAGGACGAAGGCGGTGTGGAGGGCAATCGGCACGAGAAGGCCGGCGGCCATCACCTCCGCCGGGATACCCGCTTTTATCCCGGCAAAACCAATGCCTCCGCACAGGAAGGAAATGACGATTAGCGTGTTGGTTGCCGCAGCCGGCGTGAAACCATAGTCCAGCAGCAGATGATGGAAGTGCCAGCGATCCGCCGACATGGGACTGCGACCGTGCATGATGCGCCGGACAATCAAGCTAAGCGTATCGGTGATCGGCAGGATGACGATCCACAGCAGTGCCGGAAAGGATACCGAAACGCTTGTGGTTGCAAGCAGGACGATGACATAGGCAATCGTCGCGCCGAGCGCGGTGCTGCCGGCATCGCCGAGGAAGATGCTCGCCCGTGCCCGCCATGGACCGCGCATGTTGAAGACCAGAAAGGCGCAGAGGCATACCGAAAGCGCCTCAAGCGGCGGGATGATATCACCGACATTCGCGAAGACCGCCACGATCATCAACCAGATCAACGCAACGCCAGCCGTGCCGCCGGCAAGCCCGTCCACGCCATCGAGCATGTTCCAGGAATTTACGAGCCCGGTCACGAAGAGAACGCCGATGAAGAAAAACAGCGGCAGGAACAACTCCGAATGCGACGTGAACAGCACACCCACCGAAAGAGAGCCGATATCGGCGCCGCCCACCAGCGCAATCGCCATGGCCAGCTGCATGACAAGGCGTCCCGCTGCGGGCAACGGCCGGCGGTCATCAACGACGCCCATCAGCAGGATCACCGCCAGCCCAAGCCAGAAGTTGATGCCGAGCACCCCGCTCCACCCGCCAACGAAGGCGGAAACGGCAAAAGCCGCAAAGATTGAAATGCCGCCGCAGAGCGGAACCGCGCCGGTGTGGCGCTTGCGGATTGAATCGGGACGATCCACCAGCTGGAACGCTATGGTCAGGCGCCTGAGAACGACAATGAAGGATACGCACAGAACGAAAGTGGCGATGGTGTTGAAAAGTATCCCCGACATGTCTGACCCCTAGCAGTGACCCTGGCGGCGCATTTGCAGCGATACTCGCCTCCCGACGATCCTAAAAAACAGCGGCCATGAGGGGTATGCGGGCAAAAGGCATGTGAAATCCACCAAAGGGAGAGGGTGTCGGTATTCACGTCTACCCCGCTTACTCCCGAACCGGATCGACCATCGAAAGAGCTAGGGCCGGGACCTTGACGGCGGGCGGCGACGCATGAACGACGCTTGTCCCGAGTCATGTCTCAGCAGCAATCATTCCTGTGCGGAGAGAACGGCGATCCAATCCTGAAAGCTTGAAGCATTCGCCGATGCCGGTACGGTCAGGTTGCGAAGGCCGCCGCGGCCGAGATGCTCGACCGGCTCGAGGTAAAGTCCATTCGAGGGATCGTACCAGCGAAGGGTTTTTTCACCGGCCGCCAGACGGTCGAGATCGATTGTAACCGAAGGCGTGTCGAGATAGATCAACGCGAAAGCGCCATCCTTGTCACGCGCCGCGAATGCCCCCGCATCGGTTTTCAGCATGGACCCCAGATCGGGCACGAGTTTCCACCATTCCAGTTGCCTGAAAAGCGCGGCCAGATGTGTGATGCTTTGAGCGCCCCGGCTGTTCAGCGAAGCCTGCCAGCTGTCCTTCGCCTCATAAAGCCCGGCGGCGGAAAAATGCCAGACCGGATTGTTGCCGAAAAACTGACCGCTCGCGCCCGAAAGCAGCGCGCCATAGGCATTGAGACGCACCTGACGCTCCTTGACATCGTGCTCGCCCTCATAGACGCCTTCGATGAGGAAAAACGGCCGTTGCGGTCCGGATCGATATCGATCCAGCACCGTCGCTGCGACATTGCCGTAAGTATAAACCGTATCGATAGCGAGCCAGGATGCATCCCGCCAGAAATCGTTCGTCAAGGTATCGGGATTGCCATGCACGGTCTGCAATGCCCTGGGATCGGTGTCCGCGATCCCCATTGCGACCGCCGTGACCAAATTACGATTGGGCGGATCGTAATCGCCGCCCTGCACCCAGACGATGTTCGGGTATTTCGCAAAACGTTGTCCGACATAACGTCCATAGGCCCGCAGCTTCTCCGGCCCGGCCGGCCGCAACCATGTCCTGATACCATCCTTCGGGACCACCGCGTGCGCCACTATAGGCGGGGCAGAGAAGCACCAGCAGATTGCGACTGGCGGCGGCCTTGATGATTGCTTCCGCCCTGTCGAAATAGGCATCGTTCGGCCGACCAAAGGCATCGCCGGCAAAAGGTTTCTCGTCGTAGAAGTTTGCCGGCGCCTTGCGGGAGAATTGATGCTCGATCAACGATACCAGCACGGCGTTGAAGCCCTGCCGTTTTCGGGTTTCCAGATAAAATTCTGCATCTGGGAGAGAGGCATCGCCAATCAGCGACCACGCACTGTCCCCGACGATCAGGAATGGCAGACCCTTGCTGTCCTCGAGGTGGCGACTGTCCTGCGATATCCGCAGCGGAAAGGCGGTATCCTGTGCGATACAGGTCGAAAACATGCATAACAAGAGAAGGAAGATGCCGGACAGATAGCCAGGTCGCCCGCCCTTGCCGATCATCGCTTCAGAGCCGTTCACGAACGACGCGAAGCCAGTTTTTCAATGGCAATGGCAAATAGGTTCGAAAGCCCGGCCTCAGCCCGGCGGGAATGGACCAGTCCTCCATCCTCAGCACCGCTGACAGGCCCGGACGGTTGTTGAGCGTCGCGGCGATGACCTCATAATAGCGCGCGGCCATCCGTTCGATGCTGAAGCGGTTCAGCACCATATCCTTTCCTGCAATCGACATCCGCTCGAGAAGATCGCGGTCGGCATGCAGGCGTTGGATGGCGTTGGCCGCTGCGGTATAATTGCCAATCGGAAACAGGAAGCCGTTTCGGCCAGTCTCGACAATCGTGTCCGTCACGCCGCGAATATGAGACACGACAGGGACGCAACCGCCGGCCATGGCCTCGATCATCGTCATGCCAAGCCCCTCGAAGCGGGACGGCATGATGAGAACATCGTGACTGGCCATGATGACCGGTATGTCGGAAAGCTGCACGGAGCCTGTGTAACTGACGCGACCGGCGTGGCCGGCCAGTCGGCGCTTCAGTTTTTCCATGTCCGGCCCATCGCCGACGACCGTCAGGCGCACCGCCTCGGGCGAGGCGTCCAGTATTTCCCGCAGCCACATCACGCCTTTCGATGCATCTTCAATCCGCCCGACGAAAAGAACCTTGAGCTCCGGCCCCCGGTTGACGCGCCGGACCGCCTGGCTGCGAAACGCATCGCTATCCACCGCATTCGGGATTGCGTAGGTGCGATCCTTGGAAAAGCCGTTGCGCGCAACCAGATCGGACCGACACCGCTCCGATACGCCAATCGTCAAATGGGCGTAGTCCCGCACCGAGCGGGCAGCGGCATATGTTCCGGGCGAGATATTATGGACGACGAGAATACGCAGGATGTCTTCCGGCAGGTAGCGGGCAATATTGGTCTGCAACTGATCGCCGAGAACGTTGACGATCACACCGTCGAAGCCGCCGTCGGCGATGGCGGCCGCCATTTGCACTGCGCATTCGCGGTCGCTGAGATTGACCGGCATGCGCAGGATTTGACCGAATTCCTTTTCGCCCTGCAGATCGAGAGGCAGCCCGTATGTTTCCTTGCACACGCCCAGCCATCGCACGTCGATGCCATAGACGGCGAGGCCCTTGCGCAGATGTTTGAAGACGGAATAGGTGCCGCCGATGTGGGGAAGGACAAAATAGGCAAGCTTCATGAGACACTCTCGCTCTTGCACCCACAACCACACCGCAACTGATAGACGGCGGATGGTTCGAGTGGCGGCTAACGCGACATACTAAAATGCCAGGGGACGACGGGCAGTTGCATCTTAGGCTTAGCTGTATCTTCCTTTGAAAGGTTTGCCTCAGTCAGCCTAGTCGTTTGGCGTAAGTCGCACCCCTAAGGTCGGTGTGGGGTCGTGCCCGCTTAGCGGATATCAATGCCATATCGAGCGTGTCGGCGCCGTGCGGCGATTGGAAAATACATGAGGATCACTCTCCTTGGACAATTTGGCTCGGGCAATTCGGGCAATGACGGATCGCTGGAAGCCATGCTCCTTTATCTGCGCAGGATGAGGCCCGATGCCGATCTGTTGTGTATCTGCGCCAATCCGACCGTCGTAAACGCGAAATTCAATATTCGTTCGATCGGCGTTGGCGGGCCGCCCCTGACCAATGCATGGATGAGGCAACTGGACCGGCTGCTCGGCAATCTGCCCCGAAGGGTCATGTTATTTTTCAGTTCGCTGTTTTATTTCGACAAGGACGACCTGATGATCATACCGGGGACCGGCATCCTCGATGATTTTCAGGAAAAATGGTTCGGCTGGCCCTTTGTGGTGTTTTGCTGGTGCCTCGTTGCACGCCTTCGCAACACGCGGATCGCCTTCGTCAGCATCGGCGCCGGACCGATGAAAAGCCGCCTCAGCCGCTGGTTCTTGCGCTCCGCCGCACAGATGGCGTCGTATCGATCCTACCGGGACGATTTCTCGCTCAACTACATGAAAATGATCGGCGTCGACGTGTCGCGGGACCACCGTTACCCCGATATCGCCTTTGATCTTCCTGTTACGGTGCCCCACCGGGAGAGCGCCGCCGACGGCGTGATGCGAATAGGCGTCGGCGTCATGGATTATCGCGGCTGGCGTCACAACGACCCCGAGGCCTCCAGGATTTACCAGACCTATATCAGCAAGCTCTCGCAGCTGGTCAGCTGGTTGATCGGTGAAGGTCATCGCATCACCCTTTTGATGGGGGACGTCACGGATCGGGTCGCCTGCGCCAATCTCATGTATCTGCTGACGGATATGCTCTCCGAGAATGAGATGTCGCAAATCGAGATCAGCTCGGCCGCAACGCTGCGCGACATCATGCAGCAGATGGCAGCAATCGATCTTGCCGTGGTGTCGAGATATCACGGCGTGGTCTGCTCCTTAAAACTCGGAAATCCGACAATATCAATAGGTTACGCCCGCAAGTTCGATGACTTGATGAACGATTTCGATCAGGAGAAATTTGCCCGGCACATCGACACGTTCGAAGTCAACGATGTCATCGAACTGGTGAAGGAGATACTGGCTGGAGCGGACGCGGTGAGGCAGCGGATTGCCCACGCCAACGAACGCTTCAAGCGCCAGCTCTCCGAGCAGGAGGCGCTGCTTGGCCGCGAACTTCTCTCCCGTGATGTCGTCGCAACGCCACAGGGCGTTACGCCTTAGGCACAAGCAGTCCCGCAGCCTAATCCTTTCGGCTTAACACCGGGGCGCTCTAACATTCGATAGGAGTAGACCGCACGTTATCGCATGCCCTTCACGAAACATTCTACAAACGACCTACACCTACGGATCCGGCTACCATCCCAACGGTCAGATTCCCAGGGTTTACGCCCCTCCTCTAGATTTGATGCTACCGTCGATTGTCGGCGATGCTGTCGGAGCCCTTCGATGCACAAAGTCCGCCGCGCCTTTTTCATGGCCATGCTGGAACAACACCTCGGAATCGCGATCAATCTGGCTCTGATCGCGATAATGTCGCGGCTGCTTTCGCCTGCGGACGTTGGCTTTGCCGTGATCGGCTACGGGGTGACATCGGTGATCTTCGCCTTCCGCGAATTCGTCTCTTCCGATTTCCTCATTCAGCTCGATGTCGTTGAGCGCGATGACATCAACACGTCGCTCACACTGCTGCTGCTGGCCAGCGGCATTCTCGGGATCATTCTCTATCTGTGCGGACCGTATCTGGCGCTTTTCTACCACCAGCCCGGTCTCCAGCACTATCTTGTCCTCGCAATTTTCGCCGTCATCGCCGAGAGCCTGGGCATGCCGGCGTTTTCCATGCTGCGTCGCCAGCTTGCCTTCGGCACCATCGCACGCGTCCGAACCACCGGCCTCATCGTTATGGCTGGCGTGACGATCTTCGCTGCCAGCAATGGATGGGGCTTTGTCAGTTTCGCGCTCGGCCTGCTCGTCGGCAACAGCGTTGCAAGCGCCCTTGCCGCCTATGCCGATCCGGCCCAGCGTACCGCACGCCTTTCTCTAAAGTCTTGGCGCCGCATGGCCGAATTCGGCCGCTACAGGGGTGCTGCCACCATCGTCGACAAATTATACGAGTCCCTGCCGCAACTGGTGCTCGGCTTTGCCATGACGCCGACTGCGGTCGCGATCTATAATCGCGCCAATACCGTCTGCTCCATTCCCGACCGCATTTTTCTCTCGGCAATCTTTTCCTTCGCCTTCCCCGCACTCGCCGCCGAAGTTCGCGAGGGGGGAGACGTGCGCAGGTCCTACTTGCGTGCCCTCAGTTACATCACCGTGCTTTATTGGCCGTCGCTGATCATGGTCGCCATTCTCGCCGATCCCATCGTGCGACTTGCGCTCGGAGACCAGTGGCTTGCCGCCGTGCCGATCACCCGGATTCTCGCACTTGCGTCGATCTTCTGGTTTCCGATGGTGCTGACAACGCCGCTGCTGATCGCTCTCAACGCCAACCGCGAAGCGTTCCTCGGCAATTTCGTCTGCCGCAGCGTCTCGGCAATTGTGCTCTGCTCCGCGAGCTTCTTCGGCCTGACCGTCGTGGCGCTCAGCCAGTTCGTCACATTGCCCTTCCAGATGCTCATCGCCTTCTATCTGGTCAGACGCCACGCCCACTTCAAAATACCCGAACTGTTCGCCGCCATCGGGCCGAGTGCCGCCGTGACCCTTGCCGCCATCGCGGGGCCGCTCGCCATCGCCGCCTCTATGGGTTTCCATTTCGATTACTCCCTCGCCCAGGCCGGTGGTGCCGTCCTTCTGTCGGCAACAGGCTGGGCCGCCTGCCTGATTATTCTGCGCCACCCGCTGCTTGGCGAACTCAGATCGACGCTCGATGCTGTCGTGGGCGGTCTGCGCCGGATCGGCAAACCTCCGGCACCGGCGTCCATTCCCGACGCTGCCGTTTCCGCAACGGTCGAGCCATGAGCACCATCGATATCGCCATTCCCAACTACAATTACGGTCGTTTTCTCGAGGGCTGCGTGCGAAGCGTCCTTGCCCAGAATATCCCGGACATGCGTATCCTCATCATCGACAATGCCTCCACGGACGACAGCGTTGCGATCTCCCGGTCGCTCGCGGCATCCGATCCGCGCATCGAAACGAGCCTGCGCCCAAAAAACCTCGGCGGGCACGCATCGTTCAACGCAGGCATCGATTGGGCGCGAGCGGATTATTTCGCCATCATCTGCGCCGACGATGTCCTGTCTCCCGGTGCCCTGGCGCGCGCAATTAAGGCGCTCGACGATCACCCCGGCGCGCACATGGCCTTCGGCCGCACCGCCTTCTTCCGTGACGACGCCGAAATCGCATCCGGCCTTGGCGACGATGCCGATGGCATGCGCCTTCATGCCGGGGTGGACTTCATCGTCGGCATTTGCGCGACGGGACGCAGCCCGGTGCCGGGCCCCCTCGCCGTCACCAGAACGCACATCCAGCAACATGCCGGTCACTACCGGCCCGCACTGCGCCACACCGACGATGTCGAGATGTGGATGCGGCTTGCGGTTCTGGGCGACATCGTCGAACTTGACGCCGTGCAGAATTTCACCCGCATCCACGGTGCCAACCAGTCGGCCATCCTTGATAATGTGCTGGCGTGGAATACCGAAATCGAAGCAGCGCTTGAGAGCTTCTTCGGAAATGAAGGCGCTTTGCTTGCCGATGCACAAACCCTGCTGCGACGCGGTCGCGCCAGCCTGAGCGACCGCGCCTATTGGTGCGCGATTTCCAATTTTACCCGGCGTCGGCCCGGCGCGGGTGCGCTTCTCGCACAGGCTTTCCGGCTCAGACCCGCTTCCGCGTTTCTGCCGCCGCTAAGTTATCTTCTGCGCCGGCCCGATGCATTGCACCGCATTCGCGCCGCGATGGCCCGAAGATAGCGGTCCGATGGTAGGCCTATTCTTCAGCGTTCAGGACAAGCCGCAAGAGCGCCGGCAACGAAGTGGATTTCGTTCGGCGCATGATTGAGGCGCGATGATTCTCGACAGTGCGCTGACTAAGCGTTCAAATCGGCTGCAATGATCTTGTTGGCCTGCCCCTGAACAATTCTATCAAGGATCTGACGTTGCTTGCGAGTAAGCGTCGCCAGCGTGGCTCGAGCTGTTTCACGCCGCTCTTCGCGCTCGTTCGCATCACGCGATCGCTCGAGGGCCGACTGCACGCTCCGATATATTTCTTGGTAAGAAAAAGGCTTCTCGATGAAATCGGCCGCTCCATATCGCATCGAATTGATTGCCATACGGACATCGCTGCGACCCGTGATCACAATCACCGGAAACCGATGATGTCTTTCTTTCAGCAAACGTAACAACTCCATGCCGACTATGCCGGGGAGATACGCATCGACAAGCAGACAACCTGATCTGTCGGGCTTGTAGTTTGCAAGATACTCTTCTGCCGAAACATAGGTTGCGACCGCCCAGCCTTCTCCTTCGAACAGAGCGCGCAAATTGTCCCTTATGTCCTGCTGGTCGTCGATGACTTCGATGAGCCTGCCCGTCATCGGCTCCATATATTCAGGTTCGCTTATGTGACCTGCTCTCTCACCGTTTTGGCGAACGACCAGTGTCTCCACCATCTGCATGACGTCCTTGAGTTTCGCCGGCTTGTGCAGATAAGGAATTTCGTGCTGAGCAAAATCCCTCAGGGCCTTGCTTGAAATATCGCCAGTGAGAATGAGTGCCGGAACATTTTGGCGGAGTGCTTGTCGAATATCTTCAATCGCAGCTATGCCATTCCCGCCTGTAGGAAGATTGTAGTCTGCGAGAACAACGTCGGGCATGAACTTCAGCCCTCTAACAATCGCGATCGCTTCGGCAGCAGTTGAGGTCGCAGCGACCACGTATCCAGTTTGCTCCAGACCGATCTTGAGCAGATCGCGCATTCCGTTTTCGTCTTCGATGATCAAAATCGACGCGGACGACAGGGCGATCGCTTGACGCGAATTGTCATCGACTGGCGCACGCAATGGCGCAAGCGGCTCCCCTGCCGGCGCCCGATCGATCTCGATCATGAATGCGGAACCTTCATGCAATCGCGACCGCACCGCTATCTTCAGTCCCAGAAGTTCGCTCAGCCGCTTGACGATTGACAATCCCAGCCCCAAACCCCGGTCTTCCGCGCCAGCAGATGCGTCGAGTTGATGGTATTCCTGGAAGACTTCCTCGATATGGTTTTCGGGAATGCCTATACCGGTGTCCCACACCTCGAACCGAACCTTTGCATCGACCCGGCGACAGCCGACTAGAATTTTGCCGCTCGGCGTGTATTTCAGTGCATTGGATAGAAGGTTGCGAACGATCTGCTCGAACAGGCGGGGATCGGTGCGAACGGCAAGGCTGGACGGTACGACACGGAGTTGCAGCCCCGCCGCCCGAGCGGGATAATAAAATTCCTTGAAGAGCCTTCCCAGAAGATCGCCAATCGCAAAGCTCACGATCTGCGGTTCCACCATCCCCGCTTCGATCTGGTTGATGTCAAGAACAGAGTTGAGTATACCCAGCATCGAGGACAGCGTCTCCCCCATCCTCTGGACGAAAGTGCGTGCTTGCCCTTCATCCACGTTCCTTTCCAAAAGCCCGTGCAACAGCTTCAAGGTTTGCAGCGGCTGACGCAGATCGTGGCTTGCCGCAGACAGGAATTGCGACTTGGCCTCGGTCGCCCGCTCGGCGGATTTCTTGGCAGCTTCCCTGCTTTCGGCAACCTGTTTCTGGGCACTTACATCGATGAAGGTGATGACCACTCCGTCGATTGCCTCGCTCGCGCCGCGATAAGGTTTGACGCGGCGGACATACCAGCGACCATCGGGTCCTCCTATCTCTCGGTCGATTGTGTTGCCTCGGAGCAGCGTCGCCGTTGCATCGACTTGAAGCGTAATGTCGCCGTCAAAGCCGCTAAGGTCCGAGAGGGGACGGCCGACATCGGACGATATAATCTTGAATACTGACCGGGTGGCTGGTGTGAAAAACCGTATACGAAGACTGGCATCCAGAAACAGCGTCGGGACATCGGTGCTGTACAGGACATTTTGCAGATCGTTGGAAACTGCCCGCTGACGCTCCAGTGCTTCTTGCAATTGATTGTTGAGGGCTGTCAGCTCTTCATTGAGGGATTGCAGTTCCTCTTTCGAAGTAAAGAGTTCCTCATTCGTCGACTGATACTCCTCATTCAGAGACAGTGCTTCGGCGGTGATCTGCTTCTGTTCTTCGCTGGCAATTTCCAGATTGCGTATGGCGCCCTGCAATTCCGCCCGTGTCTCCTCCAGTTCGAATTCAAGCTCGGTAATGGGCGACGCATCTGTCGTCGATGATTTCTGCGATCGAACAACACCGTTGGCCTGCGCAACATCCTCCACAAAACATATGAGGAACAGCTCTTCACCCTGACTGAAGAGCGGGTCGACATGAATGTTGAACTCGATGTGTGCGCCGTTGCTGTCGAGTTTTGCATTCTTGGCTACGAACGGCTTTTGATCCCGGCTCGCATGCTGGATCGCAGACCTGATCTTATTATGGAGCGCCGTCGGTGTGATGGCGAACAGGTCATGCGATGCCGGGCCTGAAGCGATCCGCAGGAACCTTGCTGTCGGGCCGATGGAGTAGAGATACTCATACTTCCGATTGACGAGGATTGCGGCGGGCACGTAGCTACCCAGCAGAACCTGGGAAACCGCCTCGGCAAGCGCACTGTGCCTCGACGCTGAATTCGCCTTTCCTTGCGAAGAGGGAATTCTGACATTTCCGCCCGCAACCGCACCGAAATTAAGATCACCGAAAACCGGCGGCCCGATACGCCGATATACCCTTTCGGATTCCGAAATCAGCTTGAAACGGTCATCCATTCCGCCAACGGTTTCGGATTTTCCGACCAGTAAAATACCGTTCTCCCGCAGGGCGAACCTGAAAAGCGACAAGACCCTCGCTTGGGCGTCCGCCTCGAGGTAAATCAACAAGTTGCGGCATGAAATCAGATCGATCCGTGAGAATGGTGGGTCGCTGAGGACATTCTGCACGGTGAATACCACCGCCCCACGCAGTTGCGCCGTCACGGTGTATCCGTTGTCATCCCTTACGAAATATTTTTCCAGCAAGTCGGGCGGCAGCGATTTGGTTGCCTCATGTGAATAATGTCCGTCTCTGGCAATTGCGACCGCCTCGCCATCGGCGTCCGAGGCAAACATCTGAAACTGGAGACGAAGGCCCATGGACTGAATGAGGTCAAGGAAGAGAATAGCCAGAGAATATGCTTCTTCCCCCGTGCTGCATCCAGCGACCCAGACCCGCACTGTTCCGTGCGCTGCTTTTGCGTGGAGAATATCCGGAATAATGGTATCGCGTAGAAAGTCGAACACCTTCCCGTCGCGGAAGAAGCTGGTGACGTTGATCAGGAGATCTCTGACGAGATTTTGCCGCTCGTCTTCGCTGCTTTCGAGTATCTCAAGATACCGGTCTATCTTCTCAATCTCGATACCGAGAACCGCCATTCGTTTTTCGACCCGGCGCTGCATCGTTCCATGTTTATAAGCCGAAAAATCATTCGCTGTGGAAACCTTCAATATCTCGATGATCCGGTCCAGTTGGGGCATTCGGCGCTCCATCGAGTGATCCGCTCGAAGCCGCGACAGCAGCGCAATATGTTTGGCGATGGCCGCAGGCATCTCTTCGACCGGTAAAACCGTAGCGCCAATGCCCAGCGAAATAACACTTTCGGGCATGCCGCCAAATTGTGCCTCTTGAGGCTCCTGGACCAGAACAAGTCCCTTGAAATCCCTGATCTGCTGGACGCCGGATGAGCCATCTGACCCCGTGCCAGACAGGACAGCTGCTATCGCCCACGGCCCGAATTCCTTGGCCATAGAACCCAGGAGAAAATCAAACGGCAGAGGTGCCTCATGCAGTTCCCGCCGGGGCGACAGATATATCCTTCCTCCGTCAACCGACATCAGGAATTTTGGTGGAATGACATAGACGTGCTCGGGCTCTATCAAGGCAAGGTTGACAGCCTCCGTTACGACCATAGTCGTTTCGCTCGCCAGAAGTTCTGCGAGCATGCTTTCATGCGACCGGTCAAGATGCTGAACGAGAAGAAACGCACAGCCGGTTTTTTCAGGCAACGCTTTGAGCAGGGCTCTGAACGCATTCAGTCCACCCGATGAAGCACCGACGCCGACAATCGGGAACATCCTAACAGGACGTCCTTCCTGTGATCCGGACATCGAACCGGTATCTACCTCGAAAGTAGAAGGAACCTTGTTACTATCCTCGCCGCGTTCCGCCATATTCACTCTCGTTAAAATTGACGCGCATTCCAAATAGAGATCGACCCTTGCGAAGCGTCAGGCGTTGTGGGTCAACAAGTCTTGAAAGCAGCCATCAAGGCCTTGAGATCAGGGATACATAGTCACCATGCCCCGTCACATGCGGGGCGCAGCGCGTCCGATTGTCGTGAGGTGCAACTTCAAAATGCGATTAACACGTATAGATTGCTGACATCGCGAACAAACGCACGAATGGAGGATGATAAATCAATCCGGCCGCGATTATAATTCATCCATTATAGTTAGTGGTGTCGCGCAAAACATGATGATGCCCTGAAAGAATTATATTTCAACCGTTCTGGCGTGTCTGGTTGTCTACCCACATCATGCCAGATTGAACGCCACGTCGAAATCTCAATCAAAAGTGAGTAATTTCCGAACCTTTTCCAGTTGCGATACTCCATTGTAGGATGCCGGAGTCGAAATTCGGGTAGTGCCACGTCTATTGCTTTCTGGCCGATTTTTTAAATTCCGAAAAATCCAGACCGCAACAGAGTAGCTTCCGAAGTTCTGATTGATGACGGCGTTCCGGGTTGAATTACTTCAAACGTCCGTTGTGCCGAATCTTAGAAAGAAACTCTTCGGTTGCGTCTCTGCCAAGCCAGACAGATCCGCAAAGCACTCTTTAGCGCGGATAGGACATAACATGCTGACATCAGTTCCCAACAATGGACATAGCCAGTTCTCATCAAATTTCCATGTGGTTGCGCATTCGAAACCTATGGAAACTTCGGTCAGAAAGCTGGCTATCATCGACGACCGCGCGCTCGACCGTGAGTGTCTGGCTCAGAGCCTGATCGCATACGGCCTTGATATGGAAGTTGAGTTGTTTTCATCACTCGATGACTGGAGACACGCTCCAAACGGCCAGCATAGCGGCATCCTGGTCAACGTCGGTCGCAGCGATTTTGGCGATGACGTATCCCTTCATGAGTTGCGGGAATTCATTGCCGATTTCCCTTATCTGCCGGTCGTCATTCTCGCTGAGAACCGCGATCTGCGCCAAGTCATGAGGGCATTTGACGCGGGCGTTCGGGGATATATCTCTTCGTCGATAGGACTGGCGGTGTGTGTGGGTGCCATCTCACTTGCATTGGCGGGCGGCGCTTTCGTATCAGCTGAAAATCTGAGCGATCTCAGGCAGTTGCTCGTGGTTGCGGAAGACAAGGAACGACAGCGCACCGCGATGTTCACCCAACGTGAGGTCGACGTCATCAACGCTTTGACGCAAGGCAAGCCAAACAAGATCATCGCCTATGAGCTCAATCTTCGTGAAAGCACCGTAAAGGTACATATTCGCAATATCATGAAGAAAGTTGACGCCAAGAACAGAACGGAAGTGATCTTCAAAATATCCGATCTCTTCAAAAACTAAAATCGAGTGTCGTGCAGTGGACCTATTGCAGAACCATAATTGCCTGCGGGTGTCGGGCCCCGCATGATGCGGACGCATCGGAGCGATTATGACGGGAAGGCTGTACATCTCCTCTAAGCCTTTCGGCTAGCATTCCCAACATAAAGACGGGGTAACGGCCACCGAGCCGGATACGGTAGTCTCTGGTCATTGGACATATGGACCCGGGATTTCGCCATGCAAACTTTCGTCGAAAATTTCGAAAACTCGGATCGACTGCGCCAGCGCTCCCGCAACATCATACCGGGCGGTGCACATACCTATGCAAAGGGTGACGACCAGTACCCTGTCCTGTCTCCCGGCTTTATTGAAAGGGGATATGGCTGTCATGTCTGGGATGTCGATGGAAATGAATATATCGAGTACGGCATGGGCAATCGGGCTGTCGGCCTTGGCCATGCGTATGCTGACGTCGTAGAGGCCGCGCGTGCGGAACTTTACCGCGGCTGCAACTTCACGCGCCCCTCAAAGATCGAGGTGGATTGCGCCTCGACCTTCCTTGATACGATCCAGACGGCCGAAATGGTCAAATTCTGCAAGAACGGCTCCGATGCGACATCCGCCGCGATACGACTTGCACGGGCTGTTACCGGCCGTGACCTGATCGCGCGCTGCAGCGACCACCCCTTTTTCTCCACCGACGACTGGTTCATCGGAACAACGGAGATGAATGCGGGCATTCCTCAGGCGATCCAGGATCTGGTCCTTGGCTTCAGCTACAATGATCTGGCGAGTGCGCGCAGTCTGTTTGACCGCTTTCCAGGTCGTATCGCCGCCTTTATTCTGGAGCCGTCGCGCGGTGATCCGCCTCGGGACCAGTTTCTTCACAAACTGCAGGATCTTTGCCACGAAAACGGCGCGCTTTTCATTCTCGACGAAATGATCACCGGCTTCCGCTGGGATGCGGGCGGTGCGCAGAAGACATACGATATCGTCCCCGACCTGTCCTGTTTCGGCAAGGCGCTGGGCAACGGCTTTTCGATTTCCGCACTGGCCGGCAAGCGTGAATTCATGGAACGAGGCGGTATCGATCAAACCGATGCCCCGCGTGTCTTCCTGCTTTCGACGACGCATGGCGCGGAAACGCATGCGATGGCGGCGGCCATCGCGACCATGAAAGTTTACACGCAGGAACCCGTGGTCCCAAATCTGGTCCGACAGGGAAATTCGCTGCGCGCCGCCATCAGCCAGATCGCAATTGCGCACGGACTGGATTCCTACTTCGGCATTCAGGGCCACTCCGCCTGCCTCAGCTACTTCACGCTGGACCAGACCGGAAAGCCGTCTCAGGCTTTTCGCTCGCTGTTTCTGCAGGAAACCATCCGTCGCGGCCTTCTCGCACCGTCTCTCGTTGTAAGCTACACGCATGAGGACGAGGATATAGCCAAAACGCTTGACGCCATCGATGGAGCGCTCGTCGTCTACCGTAAAGCGCTGGAATACGGAGTCGACAAATTCCTGACGGGACGCCCATCCGAGGTTGTCTTCCGGCGTTTCAACGGCAACGCGCAGCATCACGCCAGCCATGGGTTGGTCATGGCCGACATGCCCGAATTATCGGAAAGCATCCGAAAGCCTTAACCGGCCGGGGCAACTAGACCGTTCGCATTATCGATACAGCCGCTTTGCGCGGTGCATCGATCTCGCCTGAAAAGATACGCTCGTTGCAATCGAAAATAGATTTTGAGGGGGAATTTCATGCACGTTCTGGTCACCGGGCATCGCGGATATATCGGCTCCGTCATGGTACCCATCCTGCGCAAGGCGGGTCACGAAGTACACGGCTATGACACTGAATTCTACCATCGCTGCGCTTATGTTCCAGGCGGACCTTTGCCGCAGGTACCCGGCGCATGCAAGGACATCCGCGATATCCAGCCTTCGGATATGGAAGGTTTCGACGCTGTCATTCATCTTGCAGCGCTGTCCAACGATCCGCTGAGCAATCTCAATCCGGAAATTACCTATGAGATCAATTACCGCGGCAGCGTTCGGGCAGCGCGAGCCGCAAAGCAGGCCGGGGTCAAGCGTTTCCTCTTCGCCTCCTCGTGCAGCAATTATGGCGCAGCTGGCGATGGACTGGTCAACGAGACAGCAGAGCTGAAACCGGTATCGGCCTATGGCACATCAAAGGTATTGGCGGAACGTGACATTGCAAGCCTCGCGAGCCCCGGCTTCACACCGGTCTATATGCGCCCGGCGACGGCCTATGGCCTTTCGCCCATGCTGCGTTTCGATATCGTCCTCAACAACCTGACCGCCTGGGCGGTGACGGAGGGACTGATCCTGCTGAAATCCGACGGATCGCCATGGCGTCCAATCGTTCACATCGAGGATATTTCGCGCGCCTTTCTGGCCGCGCTCGAAGCGCCGACCGATGTCGTGCACAATCAGGCGTTCAACGTCGGACAGGATGCACACAACTACCAGATCCGGGAGATCGCCGAAATCGTCGCCCTGACGGTGCCCGGATGCCGGCTGCAATATGCCAGCGACGCCAGCCCCGATACCCGCTCCTACCGCGTCGATTTCGGCAAGATCGCCCGTGCGCTTCCGGCCTTCAAGCCGACATGGACGGCCGCCGCAGGTGCCGAGCAACTTTACCACGCCTATAAGAGCGCCGGCCTGACTATGGCTGAATTCGAGGGACCGTACTATCAGCGGATCGGCCAGCTCCAGAAGCTGATCGGCGACAAGGATATCGACATCAACCTGCGCCGCCCCGTCGTTGCGCCGCGCCACGGCGCCGATATTGCCGCATCGGTTTGAACGGGAGGCGCGGATGGGCAAGATGGAGCTTGGTGCCAGGCTGACCGGCGTGGCGTGGCGAGAGGATGATATCGGCCAGACGATCCATGATCTGGCGACCCGCCTGTTTCCGATCTGTCGCAGCATCACCGGCAAAGGCGTGCGCGACACCATCGCTATCCTCAAGGACTACATCGATATCGAGGAACGCGCCGTGCCGAGCGGAACACGGGTTTTCGACTGGACGGTGCCGCAGGAATGGGTCGTTCGCGACGCCTATGTCAAAAACGCGGCGGGACGCAAGGTGATCGACTTCCAGATCTGCAACCTGCATCTGATGAACTACAGCATCCCTCAACGCCGCGTGATGCCGCTGGCCGAACTGCAATCGCATATCTACACCTTGCCGGCTCAGCCCGATCTCATTCCGTACAAAACCGCCTATTACACCGATGCCTGGGGCTTCTGCATGGCGCATCGCGAATTCCTCAAGCTCGATGAAGGCGATTATGAGGTCGTCATCGACACCGAAAAAACCTCAGGCAATCTGTATTACGGCGAATATTTGCATATCGGACAAAGCACCGAAGAGGTGCTTCTCTTCGCGCATATCTGTCACCCGTCGCTCGCAAACGACAATTGTTCCGGCCTGGCATTGCTGACGTGTCTTGCTGCAGGCCTGAAAAGCAGGTCCACATATTACAGCTACAGGTTCGTCTTCGCACCCGGAACGATCGGCTCCCTGTCATGGCTTGCGCAGAACGAAGATGGGATATCGAACATTGCGCATGGTCTTGTGGTTTCGTGCATTGGTGACGGGGGCGGGCCGAACTACAAGCGCAGCCGCAGAGGAGATGCACTGATCGACCGGATCGCCGCCTGCACCCGCTGCGGAGAAGATCGTAAACATCTGGCAATCGCCGACTTCATTCCCTACGGCTATGACGAGCGCCAATTCTGTTCGCCGGGCTTCAACCTGCCGGTCGGACTGCTGCAAAGAAGCGCTTTCGGAACCTTTCCCGAATATCACACCTCGGCCGACAATCTCGACTTCATCCGGTCCGAACATCTCGACTCATCCTTTTGGATGATCATGCACATGATCGATGCTCTCGAAGACAACTGGACGCCGTTAAACCTTCGGCCCAAGGGTGAGCCACAGCTCGGAAAATATGGGCTTTTTCCTGCGATAGGCGGCCATAAGACGAATGACGACCGCACCATGGCCTATCTATGGATACTCAACCTCGCCGATGGAACCAACTCGCTACTGGATATCGCCGAAAGGTCAAATATGCCGTTTGTCGAGATTGCGAGCGCTGCTGGCAGGCTGCTCGAGGCGGGCCTTGTCTCGAACCTCGGTTTCCTGACGCGCTAGACCTTCATTGCAAAGCGGGCCAACCGAGGTCCTTTTCCGATATGACCGAGGGCGGCGCAGGCCATTCTACACCTATCGCGGGCTCGTCATACCGGATCCCTGCCGCACTTGCCTCGGCATAGGGCACCGAAATCAAATAGGACACAGCAACGTCGTCGCTGAGCGACTGGAAGCCGTGTGCAAAACCCTCGGGAATGTAGAACTGCGCGCCATTGTGGGCCGACAACACCGTGCCAACCCATTGCAGATAGGTGGGCGAGCCGCGGCGCAGATCGACGGCGACATCCCAGATCGATCCTTTGACGCAGGAAACCAGCTTTGTCTCCTGATGCGGCGGTCGCTGGAAATGCAGCCCTCGTACCGTGTGTTTCAGCTTCGATAGAGAAAGGCTGTGCTGACTGAAGTCCGATACCAGCGCGTTGCTCTCAAATTCGCGTTTGCAGAACGTCCTGGCAAAAGAGCCGCGACTGTCCCGCACAGGCACCGTATTGACGACCCAGAGCCCCTCGATTTTCGTCTTCTCAAACAGCATTCGGCGCTCCTGATGCAATCCCGTATTCAAGAAGAATTCTCCGCCATTTCAGCGGCTCCGGAATACACCCATAGGCAGCACCATACCTTGAAGGCGGGCTGGCAAATAAGTCACCCTTTCGGTTGCGGAAACCAGCCGCCGGAAGCGAATTTTAGCGGATTCCAATCTAACCCTACGGCTTATGGATGACGTTTTCGAGCCGAATGCAGTATCGTCACCCACCCCGATCCATAGTATTTTTTCCAGTTAATAAAAGAATTTTCTGAAATTCACTCGAAGACAATGCGATAAAATCAGGGGGCGTCAGATGAATAATGAGGCAGTTTTTTCTGCAAGACTGAGCTCGACGCATCACGTCGGGCTTTGCCGTCTTTGCAGCTCGCCATTGGTGCATACCTTCGTCGATCTTGGAATGTCTCCACCCTGCGAAAGCTTCGTCGCAGCTGACGCAGCCAACGACGTCGAGCCGTTTTATCCACTCCACGCATTCGTTTGCGACGAATGCTTCCTCGTCCAGCTTCAGGAATATGTAGCGCCCGAGAATATTTTCACGGAGTACGCGTATTTCTCCTCGTTCTCGGACAGTTGGGTCGCTCACGCAAAGCGGTACTGCGACATGGTCATCGAGCGCTTCGCGCTTGGCGAATCCAGTTTCGTTGTCGAACTTGCCAGCAACGACGGTTACCTGCTGCAACATTTCCTGACCAGCAACATCCCGATGCTCGGAATTGAACCGGCGGTCAACGTCGCAAAGGTGGCGATCGGCAAAGGTATTCCGACACTGACTGAATTTTTCAATGAGGCTCTAGCAACCGATATGGCGGCCAGAGGCCAAAAAGCCGATCTCATCATCGGCAACAATGTCCTTGCCCAGGTGCCTGATATCAACGATTTCGTCGCCGGTATGAAAGTGCTGCTCAAGCCTGACGGCGTCATCACCCTTGAGTTCCCGCATATCGAAAAGCTAATCGCAGAAAACCAGTTCGACACCATCTATCACGAGCACTTTTCCTACTTCTCATTGCTGACCATAGAAAAAATGGCCCACCGTCATGGGCTAAAGGTTTTCGATGTCGAAGAGATTCCCACACATGGCGGTTCGCTGCGGGTCTTTTTCTCGCACGAAGACAGCAAGTTCCCGCGTGAATCCCGCGTGGATAGCCTCCTGGAACGGGAGCTGAATGCCGGTCTCGACAGAATAGAGACCTATACGGCCTTCTCCGAAGCCGTGCGCCAAACCAAGCGAAACCTCCTGTCTTTCCTCATCCGCCTTAAGGAGATGCGCAAATCGATCTGCGCCTATGGCGCACCGGGAAAGGGCAACACGCTGCTAAATTATTGCGGTATCGGCACCGATTTCATCGATTTTGCAGTCGATCGCAATCCTTACAAACATGGTCGCCTCACGCCGGGAATGCATATTCCGATCCGGCCCGTGAGCGAAATCCAGCGCATGAAGCCGGATTACGTTCTCATTCTCCCCTGGAACCTGAAGAATGAGATCGTTGCACAAATGAACGACATCAGAAACTGGGGCGGGAAATTCGTCGTTCCAATTCCCGACATTTCCATCATTGATCCGAAGGAGTTGGTACAATGAAGGTCGTCTTGTTCTGTGGCGGCAGGGGTACTCGCATCAGGGAATATTCCGAAAGCGTCCCGAAACCGCTGATCCCGCTCGGGTCTCAACCGATCATGCGGCACGTCATGCAATATTACGCCCGTTTTGGGCATGAGGACTTCATCCTCTGCCTCGGCTACAAGGCGCACGTCATAAAAGAATTCTTTCTGAACAGCCGGCCGGAAAGCTATGCCGACTGCGTCATATCGAGCCCCGGACGCGTGGAATTGCTCGAGGAGCTACCTAGGGACTGGCGCGTATCCCTGATCGATACGGGGATATGGCGCAATATAGGCGAGCGCCTCTGGGCCGTACGTCATCATCTCAAGGGCGAGAAGATGTTCCTTGCCAATTATAGCGACGGCCTGACCGACGTCGATCTCGACGACATGATTGCCCAATTCGAAAAGAGCGACAAGCTCGCCTGTTTTCTGGCTGTCAGACCGCCCCTCACTTACCACCTGGCGGAAATCGACGAGAGCGGAAGGGTCCGTGAATTTCGGTCGTCGGAAACATCCGACATGTGGATAAACGGCGGCTACTTCCTGATGCGACCAGAAATTTTCGACTACATGCGCGAGGGCGAGGAACTCGTGTTGGAACCGTTCTCGAGGTTGATTTCTGAAGATAAATTGATGGCCTACAAACATGAGGGTTTCTGGCGGTCAATGGATACGCTGCGCGACTGGCAGACGTTGGAGGCAATGGTAGAGCGTGGTGACATGCCATGGATTGGAGACGATGCGTCGATGGCACGCAAGTCGTCAAACACGAAGCTGCTGCCATGAAAAACATGTCCCTCGCTTCCGCCGGTGATCGTCTGTCGATCCTTTGTCTCGGAGCTCACTCCGACGACATTGAGATCGGCGTCGGAGGCACGGTACTCAGCCTGCTTTCAAAGGGCGTGTTGCTCGATGTCTATTGGTGCGTCCTCAGTGCCGGTAACGAGCGCGCCTTGGAGGCACGCAGTTCCGCCGAAGCTTTTCTTGCAAAAGCAGCATCCTACTCGATTGAACTGGCATCGTTTCAGGACAGCTACTTTCCCTCGCAGAGCCGCGAGATCAAGTCATGGCTGCTGACATTGCGCGACAAAGTCAGTCCCGACGTCATATTCACGCATAGCCGCGAGGACGCGCATCAGGATCACCGCGAAATCAACAGGCTCACATCTAACATCTTCAGAAATCACCTGATCATGGAATACGAAATCCCGAAATGGGACGGCGATTTCAGCAGGCGAAACGCCTACGTGCCGTTGAGCGAAGACGCGATGAACATGAAGGTCGAGCTTCTCTTGCAGCACTTTGGCACACAGAGATCCAAGGACTGGTTCGACGCCGATACCTTTCGCGGCCTGGCGCGGCTGCGGGGCATGGAATGCCGGGCGCCGACACGTTTTGCGGAAGCCTTTACCGTCAGGAAGCTGACGTTCGCCTGAAGCAGACCCAAAGCTAGTTGGCGATATTAAATCTAGACGTTTGCAGAAGTTCACAAGAAACCAAAAACAATACAGGGGGCATCTTCGTCATGATCCACAATCACATCTCCGAAAACCCGTCGGAAGGCGCATCGCACCCGCAGGCCGCATCAAGTGCGGCCGGCTATATCGGCATCATAGACCGCCGCATGCTGGAGCGGGAATGCCTTGCCCACAGTCTCAACTATCAATATGCCGACAGGCGCATTCTGACCTTCTCCGATCTTGGCGAATGGCGACAGGCACGCGCGGAAATCGGCATGCCTGCGGCAGTTCTGGTCAGTGCCTGGCCCGGTCCGTCCGCAGAGACAAACCGCGATCTCGCAGAGATTGTGGCTGCCGTGTCTCCGGCCGCCGTCGTGGTGCTCTCTGACGATCAGGATATCAATGCCATTCTGGATACGATCGCTCTTGGCGTGCGCGGGTACATATCGAGTTCCGTCAGCATCGACGTCTGCGTCCAGGCGATCAGTCTTGCAATCGCGGGCGGCCGTTTCATACCGGCCAGCAGCGTCATGAACATGAAAAGCCTGTTCGGCATGACTGCACACGCATCCGTTCCTCCGACAAAATTTACAAGCCGTCAATCGGCTATTGCGGAGGCCTTGCGGTGCGGAAAGGCGAACAAGGATATCGCTCTGGAGCTGAACCTTTGTGAAAGCACCATCAAGGTGCATATCCGCAATATCATGAAGAAGCTTGGAGCAACAAACCGCACGGAAGTTGCCTGCAAGATCGGTGACATGGCTTACGGGCGCTGAGCACGCACCATTCACCGACCTCTACCGAACGCGCCGCTTACCTAGCAGGAACCGTCATGATCCAGTCGTCCTCATCTCCGGGTGAGCAGGAAGGTATTTCCCGCTTCATAGCCATTCTGCGGGAGCGGCGCAGAGCCGTCTTCATCTGCTTTCTCGCCAGTTTCATAATCGCGGCAATCGGCTATGCGCGAAGTCCGATAAAGTACAAGGCAGAGGCAACCCTTGCACTCGATGTCCGCAAGCTTCAGGCGCTCCCGACCGAATCCGTGGTCTCGCCGCTGCCGCAGGAAAGCCCGGTGCTTCGAACGGAACTCGATATCATCGGCTCTAGGTCCATGGCCGAACGGGTTCTCGTCATCCTGCAGAAAGATCGGATGCTCGAAGGGCGGCAAACAAAGGTTGACCGCGCGAATACCGACGCGACCGTTCTCGGCAACGACGCCGAGACATCGAAAATGATCGACACCCTCATGACCAATGTTCGCGTGATGAACGATGGCCGGTCGTATACGATTTACATCTCCTATTATGCCGCCGATCCGGCACTGGCCGCGAAAGTCGCCAATGCTTTCGGAGCAGCCTATATCGACTACCAGATCGACCTCCAGACGACGGCAACCCGGCGCGTCAGCGCCTGGCTCGGGGAACGGCTCGTCAGCCTGCGGACGGAACTCGAGGAGTCCGAACGCCAGGCGTCGCAATTTCGCGAAAAATCCGGATTGATCGACACGGGCGGTCTTCCCCTGCAATCGCAGCGTCTTTCAAGCCTGAATGTCGAGCTGACAACGCTCCAGGCCAAGCTGGCGGGATCAAGGGCGCGGCTGGCGACAGCGCTCGCACTTCAGAAAAGCGGCGATGGGCTCGGGATCAACGAAGTTCTGTCCTCGCCGACGATCCAGCTTCTGAGGGCCGAGCAGGCAAGGGTCATCCGCGCCATCGCGCAGATCGATGAAAGCGGCGCCGTCATGAGCCCGGAACGGCCGCAACTATCCTCCCAGCTCAGTTCACTCAACAAGCAGATCGATGCAGAAATCTCGCAGATCATCGCTGCCTTGCGCAACGAGATCGAGGTCAACGAAAAACAGCGACAAGAGGTGGAAGCAAGCCTCAACGATGTGCAACGGGCGATTTCCACGACCGATATGGCAATGGTTCAATCCGGGCAACTTGACCGGGAAGCGGCAGCAAACCGCTCGATCTACGAGACATATCTGGCCCGCTACAAGCAGACTATCGAACAGGACGGCATCGCGACTGCGGAGGCGCGGATCATATCGAGCGCCATGCCGTCGCGCAAACCGACCAGTCCCGACGAGGGTCTGTGGGGCCTGATTGCGCTTCTGCTCGGGTGCAGCACCGGTTTGGCGGCGGCTTTTGTCCTGAATTTCACCGACCGGTCCGTTGGCTCCATCGCGTCCCTTCAGCAGAAAACCGGACTTAACGTCATCGGGCGCATCCCGCGCATTTCCTTCGGGGAGTTCCAGAACAAGCCGGGCAAATTTAGCAGCGGCGCGGCGGATTTCTACAGCGCGTTTGCCGACCTTCAGACCCACATACAATTGGCGGAGAGCAAGGCCAAGGTGATCGCCTTCACCTCTTCGGCCGATGGCGAAGGCAAGACCTTCGTGATTGCCAACCTTGCCAGATCGCTTGCGATGAGCGGCGTGAAGCTGCTGCTGATCGATGCCAATCTGCGAAATCCGGCTCTCGGGTCGGAATTCGATGTGGGATCGGCCTCGCATGTTGCCCAGGCCGTCAACCGTGAGGTATCGCTGGATGACATCATCCAGTGCGACCAAGCCTCGGGCGTCGATATCATCATCGCCGAGAAAAGCGACCTGCCGCCCAATCTTGTGCTTGGAAGCAAGCGCTTCGCCGCACTGTTTGCCGAGGCGAGACAGCGATACGAACTGGTATTGATCGACGCGCCATCCGTTGCCTATGACCTCGACTTGCTGCGGATCGCCACTCTTTCGGACGCCGTCTCCTTCGTCGTTCGGCAGGAGGTCGCCGATGGCACGGGCATGAAAAACGCCGTCCTCAAGCTCAGGGTCGCGGGCCGGCCGATCACGGGCATCATCCTCAACGGCATACGACGCCCGAGAAAGCGTCAGCCGCCGGTCTGGCCGAGGATTTTCCGCGACTGGAACACAATTTTCAAGCTGCGGAAGCGGGTGACCAATCTGCGCCCGCCGGCTGTCGTCCATACTGAGAGGTGAAAAATGCGCTTCGTTAAAAGGTCCAGAGGTCTTTCCCTGACGATCGCAGGTGCGACCTTGCTGTCTCTGGCGGTTTGCCCGCTACCAGCTGTTGCCGATGGCACCAACTACAAGGTCGTCACCGGCGACGTCCTAACGATCTCCGTCTATGGCGATGCGGGCCTGACCGGTCTTTTCCCCGTCAGTGCAGATGGCACGATCGGTTATCCGCTGCTTGGCAACGTCAACGTGGTCGATCAGACGGTGAACGAAATCGGCGCGCGGATCAGCCGTGATCTCGCAACCCATGTGGCAAACCGCTCGGTCGCCGTCGCGATCAAGGAATATGCGCCGATCTTCGTTGTCGGCGACGTCCAGAAGCCGGGGAAATATGAATTTCGTCCCGGCATGATCGTGCTTGAACTCTTCGCACTTGGCGGGGGATTGCGGGAGCCCAATACACAGAGGGATACCTCGGGCATGCAGCTGATCGCCGCCCAGCAGGAGTACGAAGACATGACGATGCAGCTCTTGTCGCAGGACATTCGGCGTGTGCGGCTGGAAGCGGAACTGAACGACACCGAATTCGAATATAAGGGCGACGACATCGGGCTTGTCCGCGATCGCGGCGCGCTGGAGAAGATCGTCGCCTCTGAAACAGGTCTGTTTCGCCTTCGCCTGTCGGCGCAGCAGGACGAAAAGACCAATCTCGAAGTCCAGCGACAGAACTTCATTCAGGAAATCGATACGCTTGAGAAAAGCAACGTCATGCGCAGCCAGCAACTCGACTTGCTCGACATGGACGTCAACGCCTCGAAGGAACTTGTCACGCGCGGTGCCGCGTCTGAATCCGCCCTTAGAGAACGCAAGCGCGAGTTGCTGTCCATGAACCAGCAGGTGCTCGAATCGACATCGTTTCTGGCGCGCGCCAAACAAAACAAGAGCGAAGTGGAGCGGCGTATTCTGGAGCTGAAGAGCAAAAGACATAATGACGCGGCGACCGAGTTGCGGGAAACCTCGCTGGACATCATGCGCCTGAAGAAAAAACTGGCCTTCAGCCTTCAGTCCATGGCCGAGATCGGCTCGACGGCGCGGCGGGTTTCCAGCCTTGAGGACATGATCGAAACCAAGTTCGCCATCGTGCGTCAGGTGGCCGGCACGTACCGCGAAATGGCTGCCGACGAGCATACGCAGGTCCGCGCGGGCGACGTCGTCCGCGTTCGCCTGTCGGTATCCGGCAAAGATCCGGTTTCGGCAGCGGTCGTCACGGGAAGCGTCAACTGAAGCATTTCCAGTAAAGTGCATAGCGGTTTCACGCCCGGAAAATGCGTTAAACACGTCCAGCGACGTGGTCTGGAGGCGAGCTGCCCTTCCTTGAGCCGCCTCCCACAGCAGCTACCGCTTTTGGAGAGCTATGGCACGAGGCCGCAATCTGCTATCCCGGATAGTCTCCTCCAACGATCTTCAGGGGAGACAATCAAAAGAGCCTGCCACGTTCCAATCGGCAGGCCCCCACGTCCTCCAGAGAACAGAAACAATCGGCACATGTGCCGGGGAGACGGAGATGGAATCGGCAATCGTTCCGGTGGGTTATCATATGGTCAGGCAGAGTGCCGTCATCATCATGAACGGCGAAAAAGGACTGCAGCCCATCCATGTGACGCAAGAAGCCCTGAACGACATTCAGTCGCCACCGCAATGCGATGCGCAACGACTGGCGCAATTCGTCGAGGTTTTTGCAACGATAGCGGCATCCAAAATCGAGAAAGGGATGTTTGCATTCGACGGCCAGATCTGGATCACGGCGACCGACGTCCGGGCCTGGCTGAAATTGGCGGCGGACAACAGGCCAGCCAACTGACTTTTTCAAAAACTCTAAGGCTTTAATCGTTTTGCCGTTAGCCAAAGCGTGAAAATCCGGTAGCCCTACCGCTTATAGTCAGATTGAACCGAAGCGATAAAAGCGTTTTCTAAAGGTTGCCCGCCGCCCCCTGATACTTTGGCGGGACCCCGGTAACTGGGGTTACCTGGCAACTGGGAGGGCTCGCTCGTTCAACCGGGCGAGCCAATTTTCGTTCTGCACAAACGGTGAGAGCGCCGGCAAAAAATTGCCACGTCAACGGGTTCGAATTGAAATGGGCAAGAGGTCATTGGAACCACAGATCGCTCGCCACTCACCGAGTAACGAACGATCCGTCGGGTCCCCTCGCCGAAATGAAAAAGAATGGGCACGGCTCTCAATGCCCCAAGGTGCCCATGCCCCCGATTTATTGAGCCATAGTCGCCACTTTCCCGCAGTTCGTCAATTCACCGCAGATACGTCATTAGAGGTACCTTGCCGGGATTTTCGGAGAATAAACTCCGGTTCAATAAGGCGTCAGCCTTGCAGCGTTGGAGGACGATTTAACGGTGACGGCCTTAGGCCCCTCGTTTCCCGTTACAAAACCGCTCCATGTAGAGCCGACATTTACCCAGCTGTTCTGCGGATGCATCGTCACGAAACCCGCACTTTGAACAGGCCCTGGCGTTCCTCGGGTAAAATGATTGTCGTAGAGCACCGTGTTGATCCGCCTTGAGCGTTCGGCCGGTCCGGCCTTGAAGCTGCCGTCGTGCGTCCACATGAGTTTGTAGGCATCTACGAAGCCGTAACGGACGTTGGCGAAGGTATTTCCATCGAAGACCGTCCCATTATAGTCGGCGCCGGGATGGTTCCAGGTTTCATATTCGACACCGATATAGGCGATATCCGTGAACCTGTTCCTGCGATAGATGTTCCCCAGACCGCCCCAGATGCCGGCAACCCCGGAATCCGCGAATGTCGTACCGACATAGAGGCCGCTGTTGCTGCGTGTCACACTGTTGTTGGAATATTGCAGGAAATACGGGCTAAGTCCCCGCGTCGAGTCCAGCGCAACCGTCATCATGCCGTGTCGCATCTGAGAGATGCGGTTGCTGTCGACCACCACGTCATAGACGTTGCCGTAGAGAAGAACGCCGGTGGAATCAGAATCATGCTCCGCATAGCTTGCCGTGCCATCGAACACATTATCGTATATCACGGCTCTCGATGCGGTCGCTGCCAGAGCAAAACGGCTCGTTCGATCCGGCACGACATTCCAGGGTTGCTCGAGCAGAACAACAGAACCGTCCGTCGACGCGATGTGACGGTGTTGCCCGGCCCCTCGCCCGCCAACGATGACGAGATCGAAGCCGCCCGGCTTGGCATCCCCCAGATCCGACAGGGACTTGAAGGTAACCGAGTTCGAGGAAGCGCGGACGAAATCGTTTTTAAGCTTGCTCCCGACGATCTCGAAGCAGATCTGTTCGCCCTTGTTGCAATCGACCTTGGTGCAATCATGGGGCGCGGCGTTTCGCGAGATGTTTTTCTCAAAATAGAGGTTTCGCATGCTCCCGAAATGCGCCTGGCCAACAAAAAAACGTCCGATGCCATGACCGTCGTCGCGGCTTTCATCCGCATTTGTCAGCTCGTTGCCCGTCATGGCGAAATCGCGCCCACCCCATAGCGCGACTACGGATTCGCCGTAACCCGTCATCCGAAACCGATTGTTGGAGAAAAACACCTGCCGGCTCGCGCCGTAAAAGGATCCGTTCTCGATCAGCTCGGACGCATGCACAAAAAGACCTACGGTGTCCTGGGCATCGAACGCCGGCACGCCCCAGGCGTCGATACGTACGGAATCCAGCCGTATGTTTTTGGCGTTGCGCAAAGCAAGAAGAGGTTTACCTGCAATGTTGCGGTTGGCATTGAGGGTCAGGTTTCCGAACCGGGTGTCGTCGCCATTAACGACAACCATGCTCTGATCAATCCCGTGGTTCAGCCTGATCTCCGTTTTGTTCACCCCTTCCCCGAACCACGCCACATTGGCGGGCGCAATCAAAGGCTTTGTCACGAGATAAATCCCGGCGGGGAAATACAAAATCGATGGCGCCGTTGCGGCCGCGGCGTCGAGCGCGCGCAAAATGGCTTCGGTGTCGTCGGTCATGCCATCGCCCGTTGCACCGAACTTCCTGGCATCGATGCGCTTTTTATCCTGCGCCGCCCATGGCGATTGCGACAGGACCTCAAGTGTCAGCGGACCGCTCCAGCCGAAGCGGCCGCCATGGGTATTGTGGACCCAAACTTCATAGTTGCCCGGTGGCAGAGCCGGCACCTCGAAATCGACCTTGAAGGGGTTGACGGAGATTGCCGGAACATACGAGCCGGCAACAGCGACCGGCTTGATATAGAGATAGGATTGGCTGGTCCCGTTGGACCGCGAAAGGTTGCGTCCATAGACCGAGACGATCGCTCCCGGCGCTGCGGCATCGGGCCCGATCCACCAGCTTTCCGTGCGATTGATTGCGAAGCTGCGCCCTTGAACAGTGCCACCCTGGGGCCTGATCAGGTAGGTGGACCATGAAGGAAGCGTGTCTGGCAGCAGCAGCGTCGCCGCCGTCGCGTCAGCCGTCAGCGACGCCAACGGCGTCACCACGCCCTCCGCGGCACCGGGGTGTTGCGAAAAGACTTCGAAACCCGTTCGTCCATCGAGATCGACACCGGTCATCGAGACAACCTCGCCAGGGCCCGTCGTTCTCGAAATTTCCGCGATTGCCGGCCCCTTGCCGCCTACCTCTGTCCAAGGTGGATTGAAGGCATCCGCATCATCCGGCAATCGTGGTTCTGGAACAGGTATCGGGAAACCGAACTGCCGTGGATCCGGTTGGCTGCCTTGCTTTTGCTCTTGCTCTAGCCCTCCCCGCACCGCAGGCTGCCCGGCAGACGAGAGACCCGAAAATGCGAGCACAAGGGCGGCAAGCAAAACCGATGATGTCAGGGCATTTGGCGATCTCATCTTGCCGCTTGTCGTAACATATCCGATTGCAGCGACTTCGGTTGTCGCCACCACTCATACAAATCCTGAATTCCGTATCTGAGTTCGACCGTCGAGTTCCAGCCAAGCGCGTTGAGCCGCGAGCAGTCTAGCAGCTTTCTGGGGGCTCCATCCGGTTTGCTGGTGTCAAAAACGATCTGCCCATCGTAGCCGACGATGCCTGCAATCAGGTGGGCGAGATTGCGGATGGATATCTCCCGCCCCGAGCCGATGTTGATCAGCGGAAAATGCGCCGATGATTTCATGAGGAAGCAACAGGCATCCGCCAGATCGTCCACATGGAGAAACTCGCGCAGAGGACTGCCCGTACCCCATAGTACAATCTTGTTCTGGCCGCTGATTTTCGCTTCATGCATTCTCCTGATCATCGCAGGAATGACGTGTGAGCTTTGCGGATCGAAATTGTCGTTCAGCCCGTAAATATTTGTCGGCATGACGGAGACGCAATTCAGGCCGTACTGACTGGAGTAGAATTGAGAAAGCTTGAGCGCCGCGATCTTCGCAATCGCGTAGGCCTCGTTGGTCGGCTCCAAAGGGCCTGTCAAAAGGGAATTTTCCGTGATCGGCTGGGCTGCGAATTTCGGATAGATGCAGCTAGATCCCATCCAGAGAAGCTTTTCAACACCGATATCGGCAGCCGATTTCATGATATTCATCGAAATTAGCGTATTGGTGTAAAGAAAGTCCGCCGGATAGGCCGCATTTGCTGCGATGCCTCCAACCTTGGCGGCAGCGACAAAAATGACCTCAGGTCTTGCCGCCGCCATCCATTGCTCCGTCTCGTACTGTCGGGTCAGATCAAGCTCGCTGCGAGAGACTTTGAGAATTTCGCAATTTTCGCGCTGGAGACGTCGCACGAGTGCCGAGCCGACCATTCCGGTATGGCCGGCAACCCAGACGCGCTTGCCATTCAAGCTGAACGGGATTTCTTGCGATTTATGCGACGAATTCATTTCTTCCCTCTTCCAACATCACGAGGCGAAGATCCGCTTCGACCATTTCCTGAACGAGGTCGCAAAAGGACGTCGAGTGGCTCCAGTTGAGTTTCCTGCGCGCCTTGCTGGGATCGCCGAGAAGAAAATCCACTTCCGCCGGACGAAAATATCTGGGATCGATTTCGATGATCGTATTGCCGGTTTTGGCGTCGTATCCCACTTCGTCACTGCCATCGCCGTTCCACTCGATGGTCTTGCCGACCACGCCGAAAGCAAGCTCAACGAATTCCCGCACCGTATGTGCCTCGCCGGTTGCGAGCACATAGTCCTCGGGTATTTCCTGCTGCACGATGCGCCACATGCCTTCAACATAATCGCGCGCATGCCCCCAGTCCCTCTTTGCGTCGAGATTACCAAGACGCAGCTTGCTCATGAGACCGCGTTCGATGGCGGCAACGCCGCGCGTGATTTTCCGCGTGACGAATGTCTCCCCGCGAATGGGGCTCTCATGGTTGAAGAGAATGCCGTTGGATGCGTGAAAGCCGTAACTTTCCCGGTAATTGACCGTCATCCAGTACGCGTAGAGTTTTGCCGCAGCATAGGGGCTTCTCGGATAGAACGGCGTACCCTCGTGCTGAGCAACGGTGCCCATCCCCCCGAACAGCTCCGATGTGGACGCCTGATAAAACCGGCAACGGTCGCCGAGGTTCAGAATGCGCATGGCTTCCAGTAGCCTCAGCGTGCCAAGCGCATCCGCATTTGCCGTATATTCCGGCGTCTCGAAGCTGACCTGGACATGGCTCTGGGCGCCGAGATTGTAGATCTCGTCGGGCTGGACCTCCTGAATGACCCGGCACAGGTTCGTGGCGTCCGTCAAGTCACCGAAGTGAAGACGAAAGCGAAGGTTTTCCTCGAAGGGATCTTGATAAAGATGATCGATCCGGCCGGTGTTGAATGAGGAGGACCGCCTTTTCAGGCCGTGCACGATATATCCCTTGGCAAGCAGCAATTCACTGAGATAAGCGCCGTCCTGCCCGGTTACGCCGATAATCAAGGCTCTCTTGTCTACCATCCACCACATCTCCCAGCGGTTCCGGCCCCGGATGGCGCCTCCTTGAAAGGTATAACGAGGCCCTGCGCATCGGCAGCATACCAAAAGGGAGAGGACGGCCGGTCAGAACTGGCTGATTCACCGTCCACCACATCGACATCTGCCTTTAAGAGGAAGCAGGGTGGGTATCCCCGCTTCCGACTTAAGCCTTTTGGTCGAGTTGCAGGTCACGCAGGCCGTGCCAGACTTCAAAAATACAACGCCGGGTCGCGCACGATCTTTACGATAACAGGGAGCGCGAGACGACATCATCTACGGTTCATGGAGGCGGATTGGATGGGTACGTTCGCGACGACTTACGAAAAAATGCAGAACTTCAACTGGCTGACGCGCTTTCTGCATGCAGGCCGCTATCGAAAGCTGCTCGAGGTCCTCGAAACAGTGCAGAAGGACGTCGGCAATCGGAAGGTCAGAATACTGGATATCGGCTGCGGCCCCGGAACCGCGGTCGGACACATTCTGGAAAAATTCGACGTTGATTACGTCGGTATCGACTACGATCCAATCTTCATCGAGGCCGCGCGCAATCGCTACAGCAACTACGAAAACTGCCGTTTCATCGTCGGCGACGCCACCGACGAGAGCCTTTACGAAACGATCGAGGCCGACATCGTCATCGCGCTGGAAACGCTTGAACATATCCACCTCAACCGCACTGTCCGTGTCATCGAGCACGTCTGCGCGATCGTTCGTCCCCGCATTTTCCTGGTTACGGTACCCGTCGAAGTCGGGCCAGCCGTATGGATCAAGAACTGGGGTTCGGCCCTCATGGGCTACAACCGCCAATCCGGCAATCTGAAAGAGACTTTTTGGGCAGGCTTATACCGGCTGGACCGGGTGCCCGCGCACCATACGTCACATCAGGGCTTCGACTGGCGGTGTCTGGCGCAGCTTATCCGCGTCAACGCGCCCCTGCGCGAAATCCGCAGCCTGCCGTTTTCTTTTGTTCCACGCTTGCTCAGTCCGAACGTCGCGCTGATCGCCGAGCCGGTAAAATCGAGGATCGATCTCGCAAACGATGACCCCGAAGCATGGAAGATCAACCATGGCCAGACAACCTGGAACCAACAGCATATTGTCGACGGTGCCGTTGCAACCGATGCTGCGCGCCACGCCAAGTCCTCGTCAACATGGTCGATGCGCCTCAAGGGATTGCTGGGAATGGGCCTCGCCGCCATGCCATTTGCCTGGCATCGCTGGTCTTACATTTCCATTTCCCCAGGCGAACTGCATTCATCCCATTTCCTGCTGACGATCGACAAACACTTGCTGCGGCCTCATCAACCGATGGACGGCGACATTATCGTCCTTGCGGGGCAAGCCATTGTTCAACGCATTTCTGAAGCCAGCTATCTGCTGATCTAGGATAAGGACTTGTCAGCCGCAGCGAGCGCAGAGAAGACGAAAGTCGGACATGGATCGTTCCGGGTTGCGGACATCCACAGGGGGCCGACAACTCCCGTCAAACCCGATATCGCAGGGCCTCCAAAACCCTGACGAACGCCGGTGATGCCTGGCGACGGCTGGGGTAATAGAGGTAATATCCGTCCCAGGGCGGGGAATATTTCTGCAGCACGCGAACCAGCCGGCCGTCTGCGACATAAGGAAGGATCATTTCCTCCGGGATGTAGGCAAGCCCGAAGCCGTCAAGCGCGGCTTCCAGCGAATTGAAACTGTTGTTGAAGGCGAGCTGGCCATCGACCTTGATCTTGATCTCGCGGCCCTTGTCCTCGAACTCCCATACATAAAGGCCGCCGGCACTCGGCAGCCGGAAGTTGATGCAATCATGGCCGACGAGGTCCTTGGGATGCCTCGGGTGTGGTCGGTTTTTGAAGTAGGCGGGCGATCCGACGACAGCGAGACAAAAGTCGGGACCGATCCTTGCGGAGATCATGTCTTTCGCGAGATGTTCACCCATACGCACCCCCGCATCATAACGCTCCGTCACGATGTCGGTCAGTCCGTTGTCGAGGATCAGCTCGACCTTGATGTCGGGATATTGAGGCAAAAATTTCCTCAGTTTGGGCCAGAGGACATAGGTGATCGCGTACTCGGCGGCGACGATACGGATCGTTCCCGCCGGCTTTTCCCTCAGTTCGTTCAACGCATCGACATGCGCTTCGATCTCGTCGAAATGTGGACCGATCCCGTTTAGCAGCCGCTCGCCCGCCTCCGTCGGCGAAACCGCTCTGGTCGTCCGCATCAGGAGACGCACGCCCAACCTGGCTTCAAGCTGGCGAAGTGTGTGGCTCAATGCTGACTGCGATACGCCCAGCTTCGCCGCCGCCCGGGTAAAGCTCTGTTCTCGGGCAACAGCAATGAAAGCTGCAAGATCGTTGACGGTATCGCGTGCCATTCATGAGCCTCCTGCATCCAGACCTGTTGATTATGGCATAATGCTCATGCCGCACTAACAGAAAAAGAGCCCGCTTTGGGCGGGCTCCTGAGCTGTTACGTCACTGCCGGACGTATCAAGCCGACAGGTGCTGCTCAAAGAAGCTGGCGAGCTTGGTGAAGGGGATCACATCCATCTTGTCGTAGAGGTCCGTGTGGCTTGCGCCGGGAATGACATGGAGTTCCTTCGGTTCGGCCGCCGCCGCATACGCGGTCTCTGCGAAATAGAGAGAATGGGCCTTCTCGCCATGAATGAATAGAACCGGGCGCGGCGAAATTTCCGCGATGTAGCTCAGGATCGGCATGTTCATGAACGAAATTGGCGTTGTTTGCGACCAGGCGTTCCGGGAGTTGACCGCCCGCTTATGATAACCGCGTGGTGTCGAGTAGTAGTCGTGATAATCGACCATGAACTGCGGCGCGTCTGGTCCGACTTCCGCGTTGTAGGCCGCCTGATAGGCAGGTGTACCCTTTTCCGCGTCGACCCACCGCTGGCGGCTCAACTGTTCCAGGGTCGCCGTGCGCTGCTCCAGCGTGACGCTGTCGTTGTAGCCCTTGGACATGACGCGGGTCATATCGTACATGGTGCTGGCAACCACGGCCTTCACACGCTTGTCCGAGGCGACGGCATTGAGAGCCATGCCACCCCAGCCGCAGACACCGATGACGCCGATCCGTTCGCGATCGACTTCGGGACGCAGGCCGATGTAGTCCACAGCCGCGCTGAAATCCTCGGTGTTGATGTCGGGAGACGCGATATTGCGCGGTTCGCCGCCGCTCTCACCTGTATAGGAAGGATCGAATGCCAGAGTGACGAAACCGCGTTCGGCCATCGTCTGTGCGTAAAGGCCGGACGATTGTTCCTTGACCGCGCCAAACGGTCCGCTCACCACGATTGCGGGGTTTCCGACGCTGTTGCGGGTTTTGGGCATGTAGAGGTCGGCCGCCAGGATGATACCATAACGGTTTTTGAACGAGACCTTCTGGTGATCGACCTTCTCGCTCTTCGGAAAAACCTTGTCCCAGTCCTGCGTCATCTTCAATGTTTGCGCCTCTGCCTTCGATACCGCCATCACTGACCCCGCGCCAATCGCGGCGATGCCGACACCCGTAATCTTGAGAAGGCCACGACGGCCCATGTCCAGGCCCGCTCCCGTAAAAGCGTTTTCGTTCTGATTGCTCACTTCACTCTCCATTGTCGTTGCCGTGACGAGCGGCCGGGAAGCTGCTTTGAGGGGTGATGCAGCAGCGTCGTTCAAAAGATAGATCGGAGATTGTCGCGAGATTAGACCGCGGCGAAGGCATGCCGTCATGAGCGATATTCATGAATGAACCGAGCCCTTGCATCGACGTGGATAATACGCAAGCAGGCCGGGCGCGGCTAAACAAGACCCTTTGATGAGCATCGTTCATGACTGCATCCCGTGACAGGCGGCTTATTGCAAGATGCTTCATGACTTATGTTCACCTCGCTGCCTCCCATCAGCAGCGGAAGACCGTTGAAGAAATAGCCAAGAAAAGCTGCCGTACCATGTCCATAGAAACTACAGTTTCCACAGGGGAAGCCAGATCCCGATCCGCAAATTGGGGCGGTGTGTTGGCGATGACGCTCTGCGTTTTCGCCCTGATCTCGTCTGAATTTATGCCTCTCAGCCTGCTGACGCCGATCGCGGATGAACTGCGCATCAGCGAAGGATCGGCCGGACATTCGATCGCGATCTCCGGCGCTTTCGCCGTCGTCACGAGCCTCTTTGTCTCGTATCTCGCGGGAGAGTGGGACCGTAAGCTGCTGCTGCTTGCTCTGACGGCACTGATGGCCCTTTCTGGCGTGACCGTGGCGATCGCACCGAACTATGAAATATTCATGGTCGGGCGCGCGCTCATCGGGATAGTGATCGGTGGGTTCTGGTCCATATCGGTAGCGACCGCCATGCGTCTTGTACCGGAGCATCTCGTTCCCCGAGCGCTTGCAATCTTTAACAGCGGTAATGCGCTGGCAACTGTCGTTGCTCCTCCGCTCGGCGCGTTTCTCGGATCGATCATCGGTTGGCGAGGTGCCTTCTTCACTGTCGTCCCCGTCGCGGCGATCGCATTCCTGTGGCAGCTGGCAAGCCTCCCTTCCATGAAACCCCTCGCCGGGAAAACGTCAAAGAATGCATTCAGGCTACTGAACCGTCCCTTGATCGCTATCGGCATGGCATCGGTCTCGGTCTTCTTCATGGGCCAGTTCACGCTGTTCACCTATGTCCGCCCGTTTCTCGAAACTGTGACACGAGTAGATATCTCGATACTCACCTTCATTCTTCTGGGCATCGGCGTTGCCGGCATCGTTGGCACCAGCCTTATCGGTTACTTTCTCGCCAACCGCCTGTATCGCGTTCTGATCGTCATCCCGGCTCTGATGGCGGTGACGGCCGTGATGCTTGTTGCCTTCGGCAACAGTCTCCCTGTCGCGGCGATAGCGCTTGCGGTCTGGGGAATGATTGCCACTGCAGCGCCAGTGGGTTGGTGGGCGTGGCTCGCCCGCTCACTGCCGCAGGATGCGGAAGCCGGAGGTGGTCTCATGGTTGCGGTCATCCAGCTTGCGATATCAGCCGGTGCGATAGTGGGCGGATTTCTTTACGACGCATCCGGCTACCGCATGACTTTCCTGGCAAGCGCAGGTTTGCTCGTGGCCGCGTCAGCGCTGGCATTCAAATCATCGAGAATATCCTCGTAAAGCAGTTCGGCATGGGAGCATTCCAATGATCGACCGGCGTCTATTTCTTGGGCTGGCTACCGCGGCCACAGCTTTACCGTCCGCATTGTTCGGTCAGGTAACAAAAACGGAGGTATCCTTGATGAGTTTCCGAATGGCCTTTGGTGGTCACAGCATGACCGCGACCTTGTTTGACAACCCGTCGGCACGCGAGCTCATGAAAATGCTGCCGCTCGATCTCACGATCGAAGACTATTCGACCAACGAGAAAATCGCATATCTTCCTCGAAAGTTGACGCAGGTGACTGACACGCCTTTCGATAACGCACGTCCCGGCGACATCGCTTATTACGCGCCATGGGGTAATCTGGTCTTCTATTACGACAGCTACCGATACTCGAAAGGGCTGATCCGCCTCGGACGTTTCGATGACGGCTTCGAGCCACTTTTCACCCGAGGCGAATTCTTTCTGCGCATAGAGCGCGCCTGACACGCGCCTGCCAACGGTAAATGCCACTAACGTCGGGAAAGCACGCGGGCCATGGCATGATGGGGTGCGGGCTTATCGCTATCCGGTCCGCTTTCCCTTTCGAGACGTGCACGAATCTTTTCGATTTCCTCTTCCGTGAGGTGCTCGATCCCAATGAAGTCACCGCGCGCCTGCTCCACCGCCCGCAGCAGCTCGTCCAGTTTTGCTTCCATCGCTGCGGAATCCCTGTTCTGTGAATTCTGCACGAGGAAAATCATCAGGAAGGTGACAATGGTCGTACCCGTATTGATGACCAGTTGCCAGACCTCCGAAAACCCAAACAGCGGTCCGCTTATCCCCCAGACGAGCACGGTTCCGAGAGCCACCATGAAAGCCGTTGGAGAGCCGGAAAATGAAGCTATAGCGCTTGCGAAGCGAGTGAAGAATTTATTCACAACACGCTGCCCCTTGTTGCCGTTTTAGGGATGCCAACCAACAAACAAAATGCACGATTGTTCCGGGGTGCCGTGACAGCAGAAGTTCCGATTTGCACTTAGATCCGCGGCAAGCCCTCATTGTGTTCGTTCTCGCCAAGGTGGTCGGTGAATTCTCCCCAACGACAATGAGGCGGCCACCAACTCTCCTACCCCGGCATTCAAGCAGGTCAGCACAAGCGTCGGTGCCATCACCTCCGCTTGACTATTCTCCGAAGCATGGAGCCTCTCGCCTTGCGAGGAATGAGGTCGATATCGCTGACAAGCTTTGCGCCCCCCTCCCGCCGTTCCAATGTGATCTTCCGGCTATGAAACGCTTCCAGTTCGGCACGATGCGCTACGCTTACGATCGTCGCATCGGGTAGCTCATCAATTACCGTCTGCATCATCTTGTCCTGACTTTTCTCGTCCAGAGCCGCCGTCGCCTCGTCCATGACGATGATGTCGGGGGCGTTCAGCAAAAGGCGTGCGAAGGTCAGCCGTTGTTTTTCGCCACCTGATAACGTCTGGTCCCACGGCGCCTCGTCTTCAATCTTGTCCTTGAGTTGACCCAGACCGACCTTGTCGAGAGCGGCCCCGATCTCTTCCGGCGTCCAGCTCTCGGCCGGTTGCGGATAGCAGACCGCCCGACGTAGCGTGCCGGCCGGAATATATGGCCGCTGCGGCAGCATGAACAATCGGCTGCCGGCGCGAAAATTGACGCTGCCTCCACCCCATGGCCAGAGACCGGAAATGGCCCGAACCAGTGTGCTTTTGCCCGAGCCCGATTCCCCCGCGACAAGCACTCTCTCACCCGCGCCGATCTCGACATCCGTCTCCTTGACGACGGCCGTTCCGTCACCGAGAGAAACGGACACATCCTTGAGGCTGAGTATTGTCTCGCCTTCCGTTTCGCCTCGCACGATCCGACCGAGCGTGTCGCTCTTTTCAGCGCGCTCCAGGCCATCGAGCGACATCATCAGGGAGGCCACACGTCGCGCGCAGGCATTCCAGTCGGCCAGACGGGGATAGTTGTCGACCAGCCATCCAAATGCGGATTGGACAATGGTGAAAGCGGAAGCAGCCTGCATTACCTCGCCAAGAGACATGCTCCCATCGAGAAACTTCGGCGCGCACAGCAGAACCGGTACGACGGGGGCAATCAACATCGATCCATTCGATACGACCGTGGTGCGCATGTATTGCTGCGCCATGAGACGCCACTGCCGCCGGACATTGCCGAAGCGCTTGTCCAGATCGCTGCGCTCCTCGTCTTCGCCGCCAAGCAGGGCGATGCTCTCACCATTCTCCCTGACGCGCGTAAGCGTGTAGCGAAACTCCGCTTCAACCTGGTTCTTGACTTCGGAAACCTTGACGAAGTTCCGGGCAATGAAGGCGATGGAACTGGATGTGATGATTGCGTAGATAACAGCCGCAATCACGAGAAAGCCGGGGATCGTGATCCAGACACCCGCGATGGAGACCGTGAGAGCGCCACCAATCGTCCACAAGACAACGATAAAGGTAGAGGCAGACACGAATGCAGCGATGACACCTGAAACAAAATCCACGGGCGCCTCGGTGGCAATACGCATATCCTCCGAGAGCCTTGCCTCGGGGTTTTGATGGTCACCATCGATCAAATTGAGCTGATAATAGCGGCCATTCGCAATCCATCTTCCAACGAGCGACTTTGTCAGCCAGGAACGCCAGCGCCGCTGAATGCGCATCCTGACATAGACCTGCGAGGTCACGATAAAGACACTTCCCAGGACGAGCAGCGGAAAGACGGATCCGAGAAAATAGACCGTCGAGGCGTCGCGTTTCTCAATGGCGTCAAAAATCCCGCGATTCCAGACGTTGATGCCATACTGGAAGCCGACATTTATGCCGATCATAGCCAGAAGCCCGAGCGAAAACAGCCAGGCCAGCCGATCGCCGCGACGGCTCCAGAAACCTCGCGCGCTGATCCAGAAACGCTTCAGCAGATATTTCCTGCGAGCCTCCTCGGCGTCCTCCGGCGTCAAACCCAAAGCAGGTTCCATCTCCTCTGGCGGGAGCGGATCATCGTTTTCATGGGCATCGTTTTCGGATGCGGTTTGGGTGCCAGTCTCGTCGGCACCAACGACCGGCTTCGGTCCTGCGTCATTATCGATCATGGGCGCTAAACGAACGATGCGTCGAAAGGTTTCACGGCTTTGTGATGCGTCGTGAAATATAATTCCGTTGCTGCGCGGGGCTTTTCAAAAGCCTCTAAATACACGGCTTTCTGGCCCGCTGCCGACATACCGGAATCGCGCTGGCGGATATTGTGACCATTGGTGGAGACGGTCCAGGTGCATCGCCATGGGGTGCCTGACTTGGCCCGCGGTGCGACAGATCATATTGACGGTTAACCGCGTGTTGACTTCCCGTTTGACGAGATGGCCTAACATAAGCAGAATCTGAAATTGGACCCCGCCGCACCCGGTTTTCATGCCGTGCGGCAAGCATACGGCGCCATCATGCGACTTAGTACCATCACGAACCTGGCTTATGCTGTCACCCTCGTGCTCACGACAGTATCGGCGACCACATTCATTCTATCGGCCAGAAGCGCTTCTCAAGAGCGGGTGGCAATCCAGAATCATCTCGAACTGACCGATCTCGCCGAAGAACTGGCGATCATTGCGGACGAGCGCACCGAGGAGGCGCGTCTTTACGTCATGCGAGGCGACGAGCAACATCTCGCAAAATTCTACGTCGACGAAGATCAGGAAAAGCACCTTGAAAACACCCTGGACAAACTCGCAGCTCTTGGTGTTTCGCCGCAAGAGGCAGGCTCATTTCAGGAAATCCGAAAGAGCGCCGACGCACTGGACAAGATGGAGCGCGATGCAATCGGTTTCTATCGATCCGGCCGCCAGAACGATGCACAGCAGGTCCTGTTCGGCGATGAGCACTATCGACTGCATACGGACCTGCTGACAACCGTCGCGACGCTGAGAGAAGCCATTGCGGCCCGATCGCAGGCGATGGTTGACCAGGCTAAAGACCGAAGCGATTTCTACGGATCAATCGCGAAGGCAATGCTTGCCCTCACCGCCCTGATGTTTGTGGCCGTACTCTATTTTGTCCTCAGCAGACGCGTTGCCTTGCCGCTTATCAAAATGAGCAACATCGTTACGCGGCTTGCCCGGCAGGATTACAGTATCGACCTGCCCGACGAAGGCCGGCGTGACGAAATCGGTGAAATGAACCAGGCTATCAGGATCTTCCGCAGCAACGGGCTGGAACGGGAACGGCTTGACGCGGAGCACCGCAGGAATCAACGCATCAAGGACCTGATCCTGCAGATGATGCATCGGATTCAGGCCTGCCAGAATCAGGAAGAATTGTCCGACGTCGTTTCGAAATTCATGCCGCAAATTTTCCCGGCCATTGCCGGCCGCCTGCTTGTTCTCAAGGAAAACAGTTCGGTTCTCCAATCGACCGGACAATGGTCCGATCCTTCGTTTTCCGCCCCGGAATTTTCGATAGACGATTGCTGGGCTCTCCGTCGCGGACGTCCCCACGCCAGCAACCCGGGCGGAGACGATGTTGTCTGCCATCACCTACATGGCAGTTTCGGAACCGGCCTGTGCATACCACTCACCGCATTGGGCGACACCGTCGGCTTATTATATCTTGAGATTCCGCAGAGTAGCGAGACGCTGGAGTTAGAGCGGCTATATCTCGAACTCCTCGCCGAAAATATAGGCCTTGCCGTTGCAAACCTCCAGCTTCGGCAGCGGCTGGTTGGCATGGCACGGCAAGACGCCCTGACCGGTCTTTTGAACCGTCGATCGCTTGATGAGACGCTGAACAGGCATATTGAAAAGCCAACCAATTCGCTTGCATGTCTGATGCTCGACATCGACCATTTCAAGCGCTTCAATGACCGGTTTGGCCATGATGCCGGAGATGCGGTGATGCAATATGTCGCCCAGGTGCTGTCGGAAGCTGTCGGCGATCTGGGTGAACTATTCCGTTTCGGCGGTGAGGAATTCACTGTGCTCATGCCGGCTGGGGGCATTGAAGATGCCATCAAGGTTGCTGAGAAACTCCGGCACGCGGTCGAGCGCGCACCTTTCACCTACCGGGGCCGTCTGCTTGACTCGATCACCATATCCATCGGTATCGCAACGTCACCGGGTGCCGGAACCGTGAGCAGCGTCCTGGAACGAGCGGACGCTGCTCTTTTGAGCGCCAAGCAGACAGGCCGGAACAAGTGGGTGTCGGCCGAGAAGCCTCCAACCGATTAGGTAGAGGCTACGCCGCACCGATTGCGTGGTTATCGAAGCAGCAGTCGACCTGGCATATTTGACCGGCTAGACGATGAGGTTCGGGTTCTTCCACAGCTGGAATCCGCCTTCGAAAGCAAGCGCATTGTCTCCGCGGCGGCATCCGGGCGGCAGGGTATCGAGTTTTTCGACATTACCGCCGCCGATGACCACCTCATCCGGTTCAAGGGCTGCAGTCAGACGCTCTACGACATCAGTGACGCGCTTTTGCCATTTGGCATTGCCCTTCTCTTCGCGATACGCCTCTCGGAGATAGTACTCGTACGTTTTGCCCTTCCGATAGGGAAGATGAGCGATCTCCATGGGCTGGGCCACGTTTTCGACAATCATCGCAGCTCCCAGGCCTGTTCCGAGACCGAGAAACAACATGCGCCCGCCCTGATAGGAGCCGATTGCCTGCATCAGCGCATCGTTAACGATACGAACCGGGCAGCGGAAAGCGCCGGCGTAATCATAACCGACCCAGCCTGTACCCAGATTGACCGGTTCGCGAAGCGGTTTGTTGTGGACGACCGGACCGGGATATCCCATGGCGATGACGTCATAGGTCATGTCTTTCGCCATGGCGGTTACGGCGATGACCATTTCTGGCCCGGTCATCGCCTTGCCGCTTTCGACCTTGCGCTCGTCGCCACCGGCACTTGAGCGGATCTTGACGTGGCTGCCGCCGATATCGATCGCTAGAACGATCCGATCCTGTGTCATTGAACTACCGTCCGTGGTATTTGCCGGCATGGGCGTCACTCCGGATCAACCCAACCGCCTGGCGGCGCGAAACTCTCCATCTCGACCGGACCCCAGCTTCCTACGGCATAGCGTGGCGGCACGGCCGGGTCGTCGAGAATGGGCTCAACGATTTTCCATGCGAGTTCTGCCGCATCCTGACGGGTGAAAAGCTGGCGTTCGCCTGCCATCGCATCGCCGATCAGCCGTTCATAAGGCGCCATGTCGCCGATGCCGTCATCGACAGCGCCCAGTTCCACCGCCTCGCCGAGCATACCGTCCCCGGCAGCCTTGCGGCGCGCGCCAATGCCGATGGCGATATCTGGCCCGAGCCGGAAGCGCACATAATTTGCGGCCGCCGTCTCAACATCGCCGAAAAGCGCTATCGGCGGCCGCTTGAAACGCACCACAACTTCGGTTGCATGGGCAGGCAGGTTCTTTCCGGCGCGGATGAAGAAAGGCACGCCGTTCCAGCGCCATGTGGCCACACGAAACCGCACGGCGGCAAAGGTCTCGCGGCTGGAGCCGGGCGCAACGCCGGGTTCATCGAGATAACCGTCGAACTGGCCACGCACCACATCCTCGCGGCTGAGTGGTGGCATGGCTTTGAGGATCTGCACTTTCTCATCGACAAGATCATCCGAAGCGCTTGTTGCCGGTGGCTCCATGGCCAGTAGCAACAGCACGTTGATGAGATGGTTCTGGATCACATCCCGGATGCATCCAACCTCGTCATAAAACTTTCCGCGTCCCTTGATGCCGAAATCCTCGGCCATGGTGATCTGCACGCTTTCAACATGATCGCGGTTCCAGACCGGTTCAAGAAAGGCATTGGCGAACCGGAAATAAAGAAGGTTCTGAATCGCCTCCTTGCCGAGAAAATGGTCGATGCGAAAAATGGCGTCCTCTTCGAAAACCGCGTGCAGCGACTGGTTCAGCGCCTCCGCCGTGGCGAGATCGCGGCCAAACGGTTTTTCCACCATCAATCGTGCCGAGGCGGCTATCCCGGCCTTATCAAGCCCGGTCACGACGGTTTCAAACAGTGACGGCGGAATGGCGAGGTAATAAAGCGGATGACCGTGGTCACCGAGTGCGGCGCGCAGCTTTTCGAATGTCGCCTCGTTACGGTAGTCGCCGGACACGTAATGCAGTTGAGAAGCGAATTTTCCGAAGACGGCTTCATCGATCTTGTCGACGTGGCTGGTAACCGCGTCGCGCGCCCTCGCGATCAGCTGATCGCGCGACCAGTCATCGAAGGCGACACCGATGACTGGCGTTTGAAGCGCGCCGCGTTTCACCATGGCGTAAAGGGAAGGAAAGATCATTTTGTAGGCAAGGTCGCCGGTGGCACCGAACACCACGAGTACGTCCGATCGCTGCTTGTCCATGGCCGGCGCCCTCATTTTGCTTTTTCCAGATGGCCACCAAAGGCATTGCGCATGGCCGAGAGTACCTTGCCGGCAAACTCCGCCTCACCGCGTGAGGAGAAGCGCTCGAATAGGGCAGAAGCCAAAACAGGCGCAGGAACACCCGTTTCGACGGCCGCCTGAAGGGTCCAGCGCCCTTCGCCTGAATCTGACACCCGCCCGCCATACTGGTCGAGATGAGGGTCCTGCTTCAGCGCCTCCGCTGTCAGATCGAGCAACCACGAGCCGATGACAGACCCATGTCGCCAGACCTCCGTCACGGCAGGAAGATCGATGTCGAACTGGTAGTATTGCGGGTGGGCGAGCGGCGCTGTTTCCGCATCGGCCTCCCGGTGCTGCGTGCCGGCATTCGCGGCTTTCAAGATGTTCAGGCCTTCCGCATAGGCGGCCATGACACCGTATTCGATGCCATTGTGAACCATCTTGACGAAATGCCCTGCGCCTGACGGTCCGCAATGCAAATATCCCATTGGCGCCGTGCCGGTGACGGGATCGGCCGCGATGCCCTGGCCCGCACCGGGAGCGAGCGAAGCAAAAATCGGATCGAGCCGCTGCACGGCACCCAACGGGCCCCCGATCATCAGAGAATAGCCGCGCTCCAGACCCCAGACGCCACCGGATGTACCGGTGTCGATGAAGTCGATGCTGCGGGGCGCAAATTCCGCCGCCAAATCGATGGCATCCCGGTAGAAGGAGTTGCCGCCATCGATAATGGCATCGCCCGCCTGCAGTCTGGCGGCAAAGTCACGAGCAATTTTCGGCGTTATTGCCGCCGGCAGCATTAGCCAGACGGCGCGTGGCGGTGACAGCTTCGCGACCAGGTCGTCCGGCGAGGTCGCGCCAACTGCGCCTTCCTTCACCAATGCTGCGACATTGTCGAGATTGACGTCGAAGACCACGCAATCATGACCCTGTTTCAGAAGACGGCGCACCATGTTTGCGCCCATTCGTCCAAGCCCAACCATTCCGATCTGCATGCTGACACTCCATTTGTCCAATGCGCGATATGTACTTCATTCGCCGAGGCGAACGGTGAAATCCTGGTTTTCCCAATTCCCTGTGTTTGGCCAAAAGAAAGTAAAAACGATTGCGTCGCCCGCCGCCATATCCTGAACGGGCAAGTCGACGAAATATGTGCCAAGGCCGGAAGCAATCGTTCTGGTGTCGCTGGTCGTCACCCAGCCATCTGCACTCCAGTGCACGACAGCATCATCCGTCAGTTCGAGCCGCAACATCTTGCCGGCCGGCATCCCGGCAATCTTGTTATTGAAACACCAGATCCGAAGGTGGGAAGGCGTCTTGTTGAGGATGTAGCGCTCCACACCCTGCGGCGGCATGTCGAAAACGGAACCATCGGCAAGCGACCGCAGAAGTTTGATATGTTCAGCATGCGCCCAGACCAGCGGCATCGCACTTCCTGAGGGCTGGCCGTAGAAAAGCTCGTATTCGGGGATGTCGGGCTGGTCCCAGAGCTGCTCGGGGAAAAGGCCGTTCCCACCCGCCGATTTCTCCAGCGTTACCAGCAGCGCTTCGGCCACCTCCCGCCTTCCCGCAGCAAGCTCGTAATGGGCGCGTTCGCCGGTCAAAAGCGGCCATGGCCGCCCCTGCCCGGTGCCGTCGAATGCTGCTCCATCGGCGTGCTCACCATATCCATCTCCCGTATATCTATACCATACAGGTCCTTGCGGCAGATCGGCACGCAGGCAATGGTCGATTGCTTTGATCGTCGCGAGAATATGCGGATCGTCAGGCGCGCGTAGGCCGAAGCGAACAAGGGCAAGCGCATCGGGGCTGATGACGTCGCTGGTCGGCAGCGTGGAACGGTCCGGCGTCTGGTTGCGGATGGGCGTATCGCCGACTGGTCGAGCTACATCGGTCGCGTCAGGCGAAGCGATGCGAACATAGTGGCCGGAAATGCCAAGCGCGGCGCAGAATGTCTCGTCACCGGCAAAGGTCCATTGTTCGATCTGCTCGTTCCAGCAATCAGCCGTTTCCCGTAGATGTACGGCTACGGCAGCATCACCGTCCATATCGATAAGGTCGGCAGCGGCAAGCAGCGCAGCGATCTCGACGGCAAGGGTGAAGGGACTGTAGCCGGCATCCTCTTCCCACCTGTCCTCCCCGGTCGTCGGGCCGTTTGCCAGAATATAGGCTGCGGCGCGGTGGATCATCGGCATAAAATCCGCCCGCGTGGCATGATCCAGGTGACCATATCGATGCAGCATATCCGCCAGCAGGATCGGAAAGGCGCATTCATCCATCTGTACGCCCGGCCAATAGGGTTTGCCATCCAGCCAGAGATTTTGCGGCCAGCGACCCGATGGCTGCTGCACCTGACGAAGATAATTGAGGATCGCCAGCGCCTCATGGTGATCGCCGGCCGCCAGAAATCCGCCGGCCGCTTCCACCAGATCGCGCGGCCAGACCAGGTGATAGCCACCGAGATCGTCATCGCTCTTCGATGCGCCCCAAGGGATCGAAAGGCTTGCAACAACAGCGCCCGGCCGGTCGGCGGCACGATGTGCGGCGAGCACTGCTGTCGACACCCGATAGGAATTGATGCCGTGATGCGTATCGCGGTCGAGCGTTTCCAGCCGGTCTTGCCAGTTGCGCCAGTTGGCAACGTAGGCCTCGTGCGCCCGTTCAAAGCCATGCTTCAGACTGTAAACGGCCGCCGCAGCCGCTGCATATTCCGTCTCGCCAAAGCCGAGCGCCAATGTTGCCGCGCCATTGACATCACTGAAGTCGATCTCACCTGCCAGCGAGACATTTCCGTCATCGGCTCGCTGGTACTCTTCAACGATGCGTCCGTGCCGATGCAACTGCTGCCAACCATCGGAAACACCCACGAAACCGGCGCTGACTGCCCGCCAAGGCAGATCGCAGACAAGCGCAAGATATCGTGAACGGCCGGTCGCGAAGAGGACCTGATGTCCCTCATAGTCGCCAATCCAAGCCGAGTTAAGATTGCCTGCATTGACGAGATGAGGTGCCAGCAGCGCAGTCACGCGATAATCCGAAATTTGTCCCTTCAGGGGAATGAACGAAAGCTGCTGAAGAACACTGGCCCGCGCGGGATCGCTGATCACCTGTTTCTCAATTCTGAACGAGCCATCCGTCGCCGTATTGGTAATGTGAAATGCCGGAATTCCACTTTCAAAAGGGCGGGTGACGGATACGCAGTCGCGTTTTTCTTCCGAAAAGTAACCCTCAGGCCCAGTGACAACAAAACCGAGATCGCGGGTGCAGGCACTGTCTATCCTCGGATAATAGACCTCGTTCAGAATGCCGTGGCTGAGCGTGAACCAAATAGGCGATGCTTCCGACAGCGCAGTGCCGACCCCGTTTTTGGCGCTCGAAGTCCAGCGCGCTTCTATGCCAGGCGCGCCCGGTGCAAAATCCAGTCCGGTGCGCATCATGAAATGTCTCGGTTACGCTGATGAGGCAGACGAAAGTGGCGCGAATTGCAGTCCTGAGCAGTCATGACGGGTATCTCGACCTTGAACCAAGGCTTTGTTCCTGGATAACAACAGGAAACGGGCTTACCGGTTCCTTGCTCATATCCACAACGGATGCAGCCTCGCCATAAAGCTAGGTATTGGCGAACTGGTACACAACTAAAGATTTGGTAATTTAAGCCGCGCCGCGCGTGGAGGTTTTGGGTTGCAGGACCAACACGCTCAGCCACCAAGCCGCCGCTAGAGCGGGCGGCCGTTGTGGATCACACAGATATTGCCGATGAACCGGCTATTCCAAGTGGACATCAACCGCCCGACCAGCCCCTCGCATTGCCTATGGCGCGTGCAAAGCGAGCGTGATCCGCTTCTTCGACCGATCCGTCGGGTTTGAATATCTCGGCATCTTTTCGCATGGCGGTTACATCGATATCGCACAGTTCCGCGAGACCAAGCGTCGTCAACTCGCGCATGGCCGGAACGCAGATGGTCCGACCACTGGCAGCGGCCAGGAAACGGGCAAAATAGCGACTGTTCGACAGGCCGCCATCTATCGAAATCGTATCGCCGATGGGAACGAAAGTCTGCGCGGCTTCGATCAACCGAACCGTCAGCAGGGCAATGCCCTCAAGCAGGGCGCGCACCATGTCACTCCGCGCCGTTGCGTGGTCCATGCCGATGAAAAGCGGTACGGCCTGTCTATCCCAATATGGCGCGGCAAGGCCCGAAAATGCGGGCACGAACACCAGTCCACGACGAACGGCCGATGAACCCTCAAAACCGTCAAGTTCGGTATTGTCAACATAAAGGCCGATCTTTCGCGCCCATTCCAGCGCGGCACCGGCGTCATAAACCCCGCCTTCTATGGCGAAAATGGCCGCGCCGCCTTGCTTTTGCCAGCCAATGGTGGGCAGAAGCTCCCCCGACAACGGGCGTTCGTGACCAGCGATGGCCAACAGAAAGGCGCCCGTGCCGAAGGTTATCTTACAATCGCCCGGTTTGCGGCAACCGTGCCCATAGAGCGCCGCCTGCTGATCGACGATGGAAACGCGAATGGGCGTTCCCTCGATGGAACCGAAGCCGCCATTAACAGGACCGATTGCGGGCAGGCAATCCAGCGGCACCCCATGAAGAGCGCAGAGTTCCGGGCTCCAGGCACCGGTTGCCAGATCAAGCAGTCCCGTCCGCGAGGCCGTTGCAAGGTCGGTGCGAAAACAGCCTGCAAGCCGATCCAAAAAGAATGCGTCGGTTGTGCCCAGGCGCAACCGCCCTTCGGCTCTCGCCCGTGCCACCGCCGGATTGTGCCTTAGCAACCACGACAGTTTGCTCGCCGAAAAATAGGGATCGAGCGGCAATCCGCAAATCTCTTTCGATCGTTCCGCAGCCGATTGGGGCAGAGCGGCCAGGGCTTCGGCGGTGCGGGCATCCTGCCAGACGATGACGGGCGACAGCGCTTCCCCACTCTCGGCATCCCACGCCAGGCAACTCTCGCCCTGGTTGGCGATCGCGATCGCATCTACCGGCCCGGCATCGGCCAGTACCGCGCGGATGTTGCGCAACAGCTCTTCCGGATCATGCTCCACATGGCCGGGGTTTGGATAGAACTGTGCATGACGCAGGCTTGAGACGAGTTGCGCCGTGCCACCGTCGCTTATCACAAGGCATCGGGTCGACGTCGTTCCCTGATCGATCGCCGCTATGCGCATCAATTCGTCTCCTGAAAGTGAAAGGCAATCTGGGTCGCCTCAACGGCGGCGCGGGGAATGGGCACAAGCACACGGCGTTCCGGCAGCCACCGGCCGGACTTGCTCCACACTTCCGTTCCATCAAGATGAAGCGAAAGCCTGCCTTGAACACGTCTGATGAAGCGCAGCTGAAAATCGAGAAAAGCCGGCCGGTCAAGTCCCCCCGATCGCACCATGGTGGGTACCGCGAGTTTGAGCGGGTCGGCGAAAGCGATACGCACTGCCTTTGCGTTGCAGAGTTCGCGGGTGAGATCGTCGGCAACGGCAGCACCCACGCGGCGGCCTTCGCGAAACGACCAGCCACCCGTTTCCACGGCCCGCAATACGTTCCCCGTGGCGAAGAACATCGGGTTGGCCATCCGGCCGTCCTGATCGATCGTAGGGCCATCGCTGCCCGCCGCCACATCAACAGGGGATGCGTTCAGAAGCGTTGCCTCCGGCGTGAACCGCCCGGTGAGGAGAACACCATCGCACTTGACGGTGAGGATACGGCCATCTGCCAGCCGGATGTCGGCCTCCTCGACACGACCGCTCCCACGAATGTCCACAAGTGTTGCGCGGCAATAAAAGGGCACTCCGACCAATCGCGGAAACCACCGGAAAAGCGACCGCGCCAGCGGTTCCGGCTCAGGCTCGATCATCGCCACCGGCCGCGCGCCATGCGTCAGGCATGTGAGAAGCGCGGAAAAGGAAACCAGTTCCGAACCAAGGATAAGCGGCCGGCGAAAGGGCATGATGCCATGAAAGGCGACATAGGATTGCAGCGTGCCAGTGGTGATCACTCCCACCGGCCGGTCGCCCGGCAGGAGCCGCGCTGAGCGTGGTTTTTCCCGCGCGCCCGTCGCCAGCACAATGCGCCGGGCCTTCAACGTTTCCGCACCGCGCGCAGACGTAACCAGCAGCGTACCGTCCTGTCCGAGTTCCACCACGGAATGACGGGTGCGGACATCGACGCCCGCATCCTGCGCCTGCCGCTGCAGACGTCGCGCATAGGCCGGGCCGAAATAAACGCGTCCGAATTCGCGCATGCCGAAAGGCGAATGTGTGCAATGACGGGGTGCGCCGCCAAGGGCTGGCTCACGCTCGAGGACCATCACACGCGCAACGCCGCGTGCTTTCAGCTCCAGCGCTGCCGCCACGCCCGCCGGGCCGCCGCCGACCACGATTACATCTGCATCCGGAATGTTTTCTTGCGTCTGCTGAAAAGGCTTCCGGGAGCTCATCGATCGTCTCCCGGACGGACCGCAAGCGGTACAGCCAGACGGTCGCCCGTCATCGCGGCCAGCCGGGCGTTGCAGTAAAATCCCTGACAGCGCCCCATGCCGGCGCGGGTGCGCCGCCGCAGACCTCCGAAATCACCCGGCGGCACCGGGCTGGAAAATGTCGCCTCGATCTCACGGCGGGTGACAAGCTCGCAATGGCAGACGATTTCGCCATGATCAGCGCGCTGCCAGTCCCGCTCGCAGGTTTCGCTTAGGTTCGGCATCGTCACATGAGGCACTGCGGGCGGGGGCATGAAGCGCATGCCGAAACTTTCGTGAAGCGCCAGAGCGTGCTGCGCCAGACCAAGTGCCGCACTGAGACCGGTGGATCGCACGCCGCCAAGCGTGATCGCGCGCAGGTCCGGCCGTGCGGAAATCCGGTAATGTTTCTTCTCGGAGGCCGGGCGCAAGCCGGCATAGATAGCGGTCACGGGAATGGAGGCGAGTGCCGGAACGATCTCCCTGCCGCGCGTCAGCAGCGCTTCCAGCGCTGCCGTTTCTACCGTCGCACGCTCGCGGTCATCCTGTTCTTCCGCCGTCGGGCCGATGAGAACGTTGCCGAAGGCGGTTGGACACACAACGATGCCCTTGGTGATTTCGGTGGGAACGGGCAGGACGATGCGCGGCACGTGCCGACGGGCGGCCTTGTCGAGAACGACGAATTGTCCCTTGCGAGGCTTGATGTTGAAGTCTGGGACAAGCCCCAATCGCGCATCGACGATATCGCCGAACAATCCGGCCGCATTGACAACGCTCGCCGCAAGGATCAGACCCGCCGTCGTCTCTATCTGCCACGCGCCATCAAACGCACCGGACAGGACTTCGGCGTTGCGCACCAGCTGCGCGCCAAGCGCCACCGCTTGCGTAAGATAGCCCAGCGGCGCGGACCAGGGATCGATGACATGTTCACCCGGAACTTCGAGTGCTGCGACAAGACGGTCGGACAAGCCGGGCATGGAATCCCGGGCCTGCCGGGCCGTGAGCAGACCGAGCTCGGCAATGCCGTTGCGTCGCCCCTGCTCGGCGATCGCCTCCAGGCTTTGCGCCTCGTCGGGATTCCACGCACAGACCAACGCGCCGGTTTCAACGAGGCTAAGGCCCATCTGCCTGTGGATGGACAGATATTCTGCCCGGCCTGCCTTCACCAATTCCAGTTCCAGACTGCCTTCAGGCGCATCGAAGCCGGTGTGGAGGATAGCGCTGTTGGCCTTCGATGCACCGGAAAGAATATCGGACCCCTTCTCGATGATCACGACCTTCGCACCAGCCAGTGCGAAACGACGGGCAACCGCGCAACCGACCACCCCGGCACCGATAACGGCGACGTCGAATGCTGTGGAGAGGCTCTGGACCATGGGCTTGCCTTTATTTTCGTGGTTCGAAAGCGAAATCAACAGGCGCAACGGATCGAGCCGATGCACCTTGCCGGATCGTGGCTATGAATGAGATCTGCTTTGTTTCTAGTCGGACAAAGCCGTCAGCGGCTTTTCGAATTCAACCAGCGTCACGCCACTTGTCTCCTGCTGGCACATGGCGCTGATCAGGGTCATGATCTTCCCCGCCGCTTCGACGGGCGGCACGCCACCATCACGAATATTGGAAATGCAGTTGCGTCGGGAGTCCGGCAGCCCGGTCTCCGGCCTGAAGGTGACATAGGCGCCAAGACTGTCGGCTGCCGAAAGGCCCGGCCGCTCGCCAATCAGGATCACCGCCACCTTTGCGCCGAGCACGGCTCCCACATCATCCGCCAGCGCAACCCGTGCCTGCGTGGCAAGTGTGATCGGCGCAACCGTCAATCCGTTGCTTGCAAGTAAATTAAGCAATGCCGCTGCCACCGGCACTGCATTCATCTCCACAGCCGTTGCGGAAAGCCCGTCGGCGATTACCAATGCGACATCGGCTCCCTTGGCCTGCCCGTCGAGCGCCAGACGGCCTTCGTCTGAAAGAGCAAGGCCGAGATCGGGTCGGCGCAGGTAATCCGCACGGTCCTGCGCGCGGCTTGCGACATGCACGACATCCGCACCCGAAGCGCGCAAGTCACGCTCCATTTTTTCAATGTCCAGCGGACGCCACACTGCCTGGCGCGCCTGCGCATGATCCAACAGAAATGTCTGTACCGCGCGCGTGGGCGGGCTTGCACCCGTGCGGCCGAGCGCCACGCGTGCATCGGTTGCCACACGCAGGGCCTTGAGACGTTCCGGCGGGCTGGAGATAAGGGAGGGCCGGCGGTCACGCATCAGGCGGCGTCCCTTCCAAGAAAATCAAGTTCGCGAAGCCCGCGGTTCATCAGCGCAGGGTTCTCGATCATATGACCGGCGGCATCCGTCACGCCCATATTCACCAGCCACTCCTCAAACTCCGGCGCAGGCCGACGCTTCAGCGTTTCGCGGGCATAGATCGAATCGTGATGGGAAAGCGTCTGGTAGTTCAGCATGACGTCGTCCGAGCCTGGCACGGTAATGACGAAGTTCACATCCGCGGCGCACAGCATGGTCAGCAGCACATCCATGTCTTCCTGGTCGGCATCGGCGTGGTTGGTGTAGCAGACGTCGACACCCATCGGCAGGCCAAGCAGCTTTCCGCAGAAATGATCTTCAAGCCCGGCGCGAATGATCTGCTTGCCATTATAGAGATATTCCGGACCGATGAAGCCGACGACGGTATTCACCAGAAGCGGCGAGAATTCGCGCGCCACGGCATAGGCACGCGCCTCCATCGTTTGCTGATCGACACCAAAATGCGCATCGGCCGACAGGGCAGCCCCCTGCCCCGTCTCGAAATACATGAGGTCGCTGCCGATAGTTCCGCGCTTCAGCGACTGACCAGCCTCATGAGCCTCTCGCAGAACGGCAAGATCAATGCCGAAGCCCGCATTGGCCTTCTGGGAACCGGCAATCGACTGGAAAACCAGATCGACGGGTGCAGCGCGCTCCATCGCCTTGATAGCCGTCGTCACATGGCCAAGGCAGCAGGTCTGGGTTGGAATGTCCAGCCATTGCCGCAGATCGTCGAGCAACTGCACGACGCGGATATAGTCCGTCACAGCGCTGGTGGCCGGGTTAACACCGATCACCGCATCGCCGCTCCCCAGCAGCAACCCGTCAATGGCCGAGATGGCGATGCCACGGGAACTGTCAGTCGGATGATTTGGCTGGTTGCGGGTGGACAGGCGGCCGGAAAGACCAATCGTGTTGCGAAAACGGGTCACGACTTCCCGTTTGGCCGATACCGTCACGAGATCCTGCAGACGCATGATCTTGGAGACTGCCGCCACCATTTCCGGTGTCAGACCCCAGCTTACCGCTTCAAGTTCCGCGTGCCCGACCTTGGAATTGAGCAGCCACTCGCGAAATTCACCAACCGTCAGAGAAGACACCGGCGCGAAGGCCAGTGCGTCGTGCTGGCGCGCTATCAGGGCCGAAATCTCGTCATCGTCCGAGGCGATCAATTCCTGTGCAACAAAGGTGGAAAGCGGCAGATCGGCCAGCGCCATCTGCGCCGCCAGTCTCTCCACCGGCCCTTCCGCCGCGATCCCGGCCAATTGGTCACCGGACCTTTCCGGCGTCGCCTTTGCCATCAGGGTCTTCAGATCGTCGAAACGATAGGTCGTGCCGGCTGCGATCTGTCGATAAGCCATTTTTCCGGCCCCTTACTTCACGAAAGTCTTCGTCAGGCCCACCGTGCGGTCCACGATCAGGACGACGGCAAGCGTGAGCACGATCAGAAGAACGGAGATGGCGGCAACAAGCGGATCAGCCTGGGTTTCGACATGCTGATACATGGCAACGGGAAGCGTCGTGATGCGCGGACCGGTGAGGAACAGCGAAATCACGGCTTCATCGAACGAGACGAGAAAGGAAAGCGCTGCCGTTGCAACGATGCCAGGCGCGATCATCGGCATGGTGACGCGGCGAAAGACGGTAAGAGGTGACGCCCCGAGCGTGAAGGCGGCCTCCTCGTAGATCAGCGGCAGGCCCGCAAGCGACGTGGTGAGTACACGCAGCGCATAGGGCAACACGATGATCAGATGCGCGATCACCAGACCCGTGAATGTACCGAGCAGGCCCGCACCGGCAAAGACGATCAGGATCGCAAGGCCAAGAACGATGGTCGGCAGAAGAAGCGGCGCGGTGAAGAAGGCGAGCAATGTATCCGCGCCAATCACCCGCATCCGCACGATGGCATAGGAGGCGGGCAGCGCAATCAGCATGGACAGCACGGTAACGATGACCGCAAGGAGCGTGCTGGTGCCGAGGGCGCCGATCATCTTGGAATTGTGCATGAGATCCACATACCAGCGCAGGCTCCAGCCGGAGGGTGGGAAGGTCATGTAGCTGTCGGCCGAAAACGAGATCGGCACGACGAGCACCACGGGCGCAAGGAGGAAAAGGAACATGATGAAGGCGACAATTTTCAGCGCCAGCGGAGCGGGACGTTCTTCCATCTTCGATCTCCTTTACAGAATGGCCCGCAGAAGCCGGGAATAGAGCACCAGGGCGGCACCGAAAATCACGAGGATGATCATCGAAAGCGTAGCGGCGAGTGGCCAGTTGAGCGTCACGATGGCCTGATCATAGATTTCCGTTGCCAGCAGGAAGACGCGGCCACCGCCGAGTAGCTTGGGAGTGATGAACGAACTGACGGCCAGCACGAAGGAGAGCAGGCAACCCAGGGCCACGCCGGGCATGGTGAGCGGCACGATGATCCGCCAGAACACTTTCCAGGGCGATGCGCCGAGCGTTTCCGCAGCTTCCTCGACGCGAGGATCAAGCCTGCCGAAGCCAGCGAGGAGCGCCAGGATCATATAGGGCATCAGGATTTCGGTAAGCCCGATGACGACGCCGATCTTGTTGAACAGCAGACGCACCCCGCCTTGCGCGCCCAGTGCGAAAAGGATGTTGTTGATGAGGCCGTCATCGGCCAGGATTGCGATCCAGCCATAAGTGCGCACCACCGCCGAGGTGAGCAGCGGCGAAATGACCAGCACCAGCAAAAGCGTTTTCCAGCGACCCTGCGCCCGGTGAAGGTAGAGGGCGATGGGATAGGAGGCGAGCAGCGTGAGAACGGTGATCATAAGGCTGGTCAGGATGCTCTGACCAATCAGCTCGATATAAAAACCGTCGGTCAGTGTCGACGACCAGTTGTCGAGCGTATGGGCTTCCCCGAGACCGCCGCCGCCGAGGCTTTCGCGGAAGGAAAGCAGCAGCAGGTTGAAGACGGGCAACACGAAGGCCAGACCGTTGACCGCAATGATGGGTCCAAGAAGAAGGGTTGCGAGAAACACGATGGAAGAGGTACGGCCACCGGGAGCCGTGATCATGACCGCCGCCGTCATCGGTTTGCTCCGAAGACCAGAGTATCCTCCACGCGCCAGACGAGACTTACCGCGCTGCCTGCCGCGACCGGCGTTTCACCGCCGGAGGTCGCGCGTTCCACGGACAGGGTCTGCCCGCCAGCGGCGATCTCGTAGTGGAGGATGTCGCCGGCATAATAGACATCGCGGACTTCGCCGGCGATGCGATTGACGGGCGCTCCGTCGAAATCGGGGACGGCGTCGCCAGCGACGGTCATGGCCATGCGATGCGGCCGTACCATCAGGTCGATCTTACCGCTGTGCGCACCGGGCGCTCGCAGCACCGCGTCGCCAACCGTGATGCGGTCACCGGCGGCGTTGCCGACCAGCCTGTTGGTGCGACCGACGAAGGAGGCGACGAATGCAGTGGCAGGGCGCTCATAGAGATCGTGCGGCGTGCCAAGCTGTTCCAGGTGCCCGCCATTGAGCACAGCGACCTTGTCGCACATGCTGAGCGCCTCGACCTGATCATGCGTGACGAAGATGGAAGTGATGCCAAGCTGTTTCTGGATACGGCGAATCTCGGCGCGCATCTCGTCGCGCAGCTTTGCGTCGAGATTGGAAAGAGGTTCGTCAAACAAGAGAATGGACGGCTGGATGACGAGGGCGCGCGCCAGTGCGACGCGCTGCTGCTGGCCTCCGGAAAGCTGGGCGGGGCGACGGTCCTCGCGCCCTTCCAGACGCACCATGGCAATGGCCTCACGGGCACGGCGTTCCGCCTCGGCAGCAGGCACTTTGCGCATCTCAAGACCGAACATGACATTCTTGAGGACCGTCATGTGGGGGAAGAGCGCGTAGCTCTGGAAAACGAGGCCAATGTCACGCTTATAAGGCGCAAGTTTCGTCACGTCCTTGCCGTCGATCAGGATAGACCCCGAGGAGACAGGAGAGAGGCCTGCAATCATGCGCAGCGACGTCGACTTGCCGCAGCCGGAAGGACCGAGGAAGGCAACCAGTTCGCCCTTGGGAATCTCGAGATTGAGATTATCCACGGCGACGATTGTCTCGTAGCGCTTGGTCAATGAACGAATCGAGAGGAATCCTGGCTGCATGGTATCTGAAGTTCCCATTCTGGCTTCTTGCCTTTCTCCAGAACATCTCCGACCCGCAGGGAATCGGAAATGCCTTGGCCCTTGATCTAAGCAAGCGCGGCGAAAATTCGCTGCGCCGTTTCGCGGTGCCCCCCGCGTCGGCTCCCACCTCTTCCGCCCTAGCGCCGACAGAGGAGATGAACCGAGGGTTTTGGTATGCTGCTTCCGCGACTGCCATGGGAGCCGCGGAAGTCCTTTCTTTTTTTGCGCCAGGCGCAGAAGTCTCAACGGCTGAGGGGAATGACCTTGCGGCGCCAGTCCTGCGTAATCTGGTCGCGGACCTTCGAGAGGCCAATCCAATCCACCGGGATGACCTTGTCCATCGCCTTGACGACCGTGCGCTCACTCACATCGGCAGAGACAGAGGACTTGGAATTGGTCGGTGCATAATACATGGCGGCGGTAAAGGCAGCCTGGGCTTCCGGGCTCAGCGCATAATCAACGAACTTGCGCGCAGCCTCGGATGACGGACCACCCTTGACGAGGTTGAGCGTGTTGATCTGGAGGATCGTGCCTTCCTTCGGAAGAACCACCTTCATCTTGCCTTTGGAACCGTCAGCATTCACCTGGCTACGGGCGTTCCAGCCCACGCCCAGCGAAACCTGGCCGTTGACAACGTTCGGATAGACTTCCGGCTTCGGCTCCCAGGTCTGCACATTCGGAGCAACTTCAGCCATCGCATTGATGCCGGCATCGATGTTCTTGATGAAATCAGTGCCGCCATTCATATGGTCCATGATGATGGTGGTACCGATACCGACGATATCGGGGGCGCTCAGCATGGCGACTTTGCCCTTGAGGGCGCTATCCTTCAGAGCGTTCCAGCTGTCGGGAGCCGTCTTGATGGCATCGGTATTGTAGATTAGCACGAGATTGTCGAACGTTACGCCAACCCCGGCCACGCCTTCGAAGCGGGCATTAGGATAGAGGTCGGCGACATTCTTGGTTACGCTTTCGTCGATCTTGTCAAACAAACCTTCGTCCGTACCTGTTTTGGCGACCGAGACGTCCATCAGCGCGATATCGGACTGCGGCGCAGCCTTCTGGGCGCGCAGCGAGCCGAGCATTGCAGCAGAGCCCTGCTGCGGGAAATATTCGATCTTGATATCAGGGTTAGCCGCCATGAAAGGTTCGATGACAGCCTTGGTGTAACGCTCCTGGAAAAGGCCGCTATAGCCGAGGAACGTCACGGTCTGCTGGGCGTGCGCCGGCAGAGCGGCCGCGCCGAGCATGAGAATCCCACTCAGAAGTATTGTTTTCTTCATTGTCCTGTTCTCCTCTATTGTTATTTGGAGTGGCGGACTGATCCGCCCCCCATAAGACGATGTCAGGCGCTCAGCTTGGCCTGAACGAGCTTGTTGGCGCCAGAAATGTCCGGCAATTTCTCACCGTTGCGCAGGCGCTGCAGAAGCACGAGTTCGGCTTCCTGCATGCCGATGGCGCGTTCAGCCATGGCTCGAGCTTGGCTTGGATGAAGAGCGACAACACCGCTTTCATCGCACAGGATCGCATCACCCGGATTGATCACCTGGCCGCCGACGCTGATCGGAACGTTGATCGCGCCTTCGAGGCCGAGGATCTTGGTGGTGATGGGCGAAGGACCACGGCACCACATCGGCATGTCGACCTTGGCGAACTCCGAGAAGTCGGTCGCCGGGCCATCAACGACACCGGCCTTAACGCCGGCCATCTTCATGGTGTTGGTGATAACACCGCCCCAGCAGGCGTGACGGGTATCGCCGCAACGGTCGATGAGGACGATATCCCCGGGACGCACGAACTGCGACAGATAGTGGAGCATGGTCGAATCCGCATTGGGGATGCGCAGCGTGACGGCAGTGCCTGCCACACGTTTGCCCGGAAGGACGGCGCGGATTTCAGGATCGACGAAGCCGGAGTGAAGCACGTGACCGATCGTTGCGACTTCGACCTTCTCAAGAAGCTCGATGATGTCGGCATCGATCTGTTCGGGCATGGGGTTGGCGATAAACATTGAGTCTTTCTCCGATCAGAGAACGTGGTGGTTCGCCACCGGTACGTTGGCGCGCACCTTGGCCGAATAGTCGAAGTCAAGGACGGCACCGGCCGTTCCAACGCTGTCGGAGCATTGGGCGACGATGTGGCCCCACGGATCGATGACCATGGAATGCCCCCAGCATGCCTTCTTGCCACCCGCATGGGTGCCGATCTGGCCGACGGCCAGAAAGTAGGTCTGGGTTTCGACGGCACGGGCGCGCGCCAGAACTTCCCAATGGTCCTTGCCTGTCATCAGGGTGAAGGCCGCTGGCAGAACGATGACGTCTGCACCTTTGTCCCGCAGGGCGCGAAACAGTTCAGGGAAGCGAATATCGTAGCAGATGCCACAACCGACCGTCTTGTCGCCAACCTTGTAGGTCACCACTTCTTCGCCACGGGCAACGGAGTCGGATTCGCGGTAGCTGATGCCGTTCGGCGTATCGACGTCGAACAGGTGCATCTTGCGGTAACGCGCGATCTGTTTGCCATCCGGCCCGAAAACGAGCGTCGAATTGTAAAAGCGATTACCTTCCTTCTCGACGATGGAGCCGGCATGCAGCGTGATCGCGTGCTTCTTGGCCAGCCCCGAGAGCAGCGTGTAAATCTCGCCGTCAGGGAATTCCTCCCCGCTCTCATGCATCTCCTGGGGATTATCTCCAAGAAATGCGAAGTATTCCGGAAGAACAACAAGGTCAGGATTATCCGCCTTGACTGCCTTATCAATAAGATCGGCAGCAACCTTAAGATTTTCTGCCTTGTCATTCTGGGTATTCATTTGAACAAGTGAGACTTTCACGTTGCTCTCCTCTCATGTTGCGAGGAGAATTAAGAACGGGAACTGTTTTCATTACAAACGGAAAAACTCTATCGAAACCCATAAGGTAAGCTTATAGATTAATCATTTTGCGCTGCAGCGCAAAATTTAGGCGGCAGCCGTCATCCATTGCGTGGTGGTTTCACTGACGATTTCCGTCGCCATATCGGCAATGGCCCGGGCAATCGCGTTGTCGCCACGCTCCTGATAAACGGTGTGAAATGTGAGGGGCGGTACTGACGGACTAATGTCGAGAATACGCGCCTCACCGGATTTGATGATGCCGTCCACCAGCACACGCGGCAAAGCGCCCACCCCAACGGCCGCGGCCACAAGGCGGGTCATGATCGACAGCGAATTGGAATTATAGAGTGCGGCTGTCGGACAACCCATGAGAATCGAGCAAGGCGCGCAACGCCTGATGTGGCTGCGAGCCTGTCGAGAAGGTAAGTAACGGAAAATGCGCGATATCTTCGAGTGTGACGCCCGTTTCCGGAAGCGGCAATTCGACCGCGCCAACCCAACAGGACTCGAACGTACAGAGCGGTGAATTGTAGATATTTGCAGCCATGATCGGCCCCATGATGAAACCGACATCCACCTCACCGTTTTGAATGCGCTGGGATAGTTTCAGGCTGGTGTCGATGGTCAGATCCAGGCTGACGCCGGGGTAACGTTCGTTCATGCGGCGAATGAGCAGCGGCAACCAGGCATAGACGATCGTGTCGGCAGCACCGATGCGCACGGTGCCTCTCAGCGCCTCCCGGCTACTCACGATCTGTCGGAACTCACCGGTCAGATTGACGATCTTTTCGGCATGCTGCAGCGCCAGACGACCAGCAGGTGTCAAGTTGACGCAGCGCACATCGCGCGTGAAAAGCACGACGCCAAGCTCCCTTTCGAGGGCGGCAATTCGGTTGGACACCGACGCCTGGGTGGTGTTCAAACGTTCCGCGGCCGCCGAAAAGCTGTTCAGTCGTGCAGCCCAGAGGAAAGTTTCGAGAAATCGCGTATTCATGAGGTAAAATCTTCCCGCATGGCTCCGCGAGCCGGCACTAACGTCGCTGGCTCGTCTTGCCCTTGGCCCTTTGTGGTTCGAGTGCAAGTATGTCCGATGCACGCCCCCATAAGCAAGGGATCAACGCCCTGGCCCTGGCACCGCTTTTCGCACCGGCTGGCGCTGGGAAAAGGGATGACGGCCACAAGGATGTTTCAAATGAGTGGCCTGTTTTGCACCAGCTGCTTCCCAAACCATTGAACGCAAACAGGGCTCTGCGTCTCCTCGGAGCCCTGTTTCTTTAAATCTTTGATTGTCGGACCGTCAGCGTCGCACCGGATCGCTGTGACGAAAGACAGACCGGCGAGACCTCAATCTTCGTGCCCCGCATACAGGACACAGCCTGCCTTAAGTCTGCAGACACCCCTCCCCCAAACCTCACGGCTTCGGGATGACAGTTGCGAGCTTGCGGAACGGCGACAGGATTTCGAGGCGGCTTGGCACGCCCTTGGCGATGCTGATAATCGATCCGGGACCGATCTTCACAGGTTCGGCTTCGGCCTGCGAATACATAGCCTCACCCTCAACGACGACAAAAGTTTCCTCGAGGTCACGACCCGGATAGTTGTAGATGCCGGGCTCGGCCTTCCAGACTGCGACGATCGTGCCATTTTCGACCTGGTCCTGCCATATCTGGCGACGATACGAACCGCCTTCACGGCCTTCGGCGGGCATGGCCGGAACAAGATCCACGTCATCGGAAATATTGAAAATCGGCATGGTCACGGGAATTCTCCTTGCTTTGTCAATGTTGGCACGGACCTTGGGGCCGCGCCGGTTCAGGCATGGGGCGGCAGTTCCGCCCCAGCTAGTTTCGTGGATATGTTGTCGCGCAGCCGGTAGTAACGCAGCGCCATTGCGGGTGCGAAACCCATAAAGAAGGGAGCTGCCTTCAGTGGTTCCAGCTTCAGGGCAAGCTCGTTCTCTGGCTTGCCAAGCGCCCATTCCGAAAGAATGGAACCGAGCATCGAGCCGGTCGGCACACCACGGCCCGAAAGACCGGTCAAAGCCACAACGCCCGGCGCGAGACCATAAAACCGCGGTACGGTGCGATATTGCATATCGAGTTCGCCGAACCAGAAATACTCCCAGCGGATCTCTTCCCGGAGCTTTGGATGCAGCCATTTGAGCCGTTCGCTCATGACCTGTCTCGTATAGGCCCTGTCGCGGCCGCGGCGTCCCATGGGAAACATCGATGCGACGATCCGGCCTTCGGCATTGTATTTGTAGACGTAGATATCGCCGCGACCATCATGAATGGTCGTGTTCTGCGGCAGGACGGTCCGGCGTGTCTCTTCGGACAAAATTTGCGTGGCGGCCACGAACACGCGTTGAATCTTGAAGGTTCGATCCAGCTTGGGCCAACCACCCACCGTATAGGCGCCAGTGGTAAAGATCACTTTCGACGCGACCACTTCTCCGCGATCGGTCTTGACCTTCCAGCCTCCGGTTATGTCGCGTTCGCAACCCGTCACCGCCGAGCCGGTAAATATCTTTCCGCGCTCCTGGATGACAGCACGGCCGAGACCGCGGGCGTAACCGAGCGGATTGAGGTGACCTGCCTCTTCGTGCAGCCAGCCGCCGTCGAAACGCGGACTGCCGGTGACCGCTTCCACCTCGTCACGGTCGAGCAGCCGGGTTTTCGCACCCACAGCATTATAGGTCTCGACCTTGCGCCTGATCTCATCCATGGCGCCCTTATGCGGTGCGCCCATCACATAACCGTTCTGCACCCATTCGCAGTCGATCTGATAGTCGCGGATCATGCTCGATACGCGGTCATTCGCCCGCGTCTGCCGTTCGATCAGCCGTTCCCGCCCAGGGCTCACCCAGCATCCTGCGCAGCTCGGGCAGGCTATAATGGGTAAAGGTCGGGGTGCAATGTCCGGCATTACGGCCCGAACCGCCGAAGCCGATTTCCTGCCGCTCCAGAAGCACGACATTGATGCCGGTTTTCGCCAGCTCCAATGCGGTCGTCAGACCGGTATAACCCGCGCCGACGATGCAGACATCGGCCTGCACGCGACCCGAAAGAGGCTCCGTATGCGGTGCTGAAGCTGCGGTCGCATACCACAGTGTCACGTCAAAGGGTGAGAACGAAACCATCTACCGAAACCTTCAGTTCAGGTCGCTGCGCGCATCGAGCGCATCACGAAGCCCATCACCGATGAAATTGAAGCTGGTGACGGCAAGCGTGATGGCGACGCCCGGCACGATGGCGAGCCAGGGCGCCTTGTCGAGATATTGCTGGGCTCCGTTCAGCATATTGCCCCAGCTCGGCAGCGGCGGCTGAATGCCATAACCGAGAAAGCTGATATAGGCTTCCAGAAGGATGGCACGCGCGACCGTCAGGGTCGCGGCAACGATGATGGGGCCGACAGCATTCGGCAGCAGTTCCCGGAACATGATCCAGCCATTGGGCAGGCCCAGCATACGGGCTGCCATGACGAAGTCGCGTTCGCGCAGAGACCGCACTTCCGCTTCAACCAGACGGGCAATTTCCATCCAGCTTGTGACGGCAATGATAACCGTGATCATGAACGGGCTCGGCTTGACGAAAGCAGCCAGAGCGAGAAGCAGGAAAATACTCGGGAAAGACAGAAAGGCATCGACGAAACGCATCAGTATCGCGCCGATGCGCCCGCCATAATAACCGGCAACGACACCGATGATGGTGCCGATCAGTGTCGACAGCACCATGGCGAAAAACCCGACCAGCAGTGAAATGCGGCCGGCATTGAAAAGGCGCGCGGCTATGTCGCGTCCGAGCGGATCGGTGCCGAAAATATGGTAACCGGTCATCGGCGGGGCAAAACGGGCGCGCAGATCGATGAACAATTCGTCGTAAGGCAAGAGATAGGGCCCAACCACGCAGGCGAAAATCATGACGGTGATCATGATGAGGCCGAGCACAGCAAGCTTGTGGCGGGCGAAACGGCGCAGCGTGCGGTTCTGCCACCAGTGAAACCGCGGTGCGGCCTGCGAGGGATGGAGGGTTGCAGCGGACATGGTCTTTCCTTCGATTGAGTGCGGCGTTTCGTCGATCCGGCTCTATCCGAGCCGGATGCGGGGATCGACGAGAGCAACCATGAGGTCAGCGAGCAGACTTCCGATGAGCACGAGGATTGCGGAAAACATCAGAAGCCCCATCACGACGGGGTAGTCGTGATAACCAAGGCTATCGAGGAACAGGCGGCCCATGCCGGGCCAGGTAAAGACCGTCTCCGTTACGAGGGCGCCGCCGAGAATCGTCGGAAGCTGCAGACCGGCAAGGGTGATCATTGGCAGAAGTGCGTTGCCGACGACGTGTTTCATCAGAACCCGGCGCGGGGTCAGCCCCTTGGCGCGGGCGGTACGGACGAAATCCTGATTGATGACATCAAGCGTCGCAGTCCGCATGTAGCGGCTCCAGACGGCGATGTTGACGAGGGCAAGTACCAGGCTCGGCATGATCAGGTGAATTGCATAGTCATAAAAAGACTGATCGCCGATCGTATACATGTTGCCCGCCGGCAGCCATTTTAGCCTGAGCGCGAAAACATAGATGGCCACCAGCCCGAACCAGAAGGTGGGAATTGAAAGCGCGACCATGGCGCCGACCGTGGCGGTGTAATCGAACAGCGTGTAACGTTTGGTCGCCCCCTTGATACCGATCCAGGTGCCGACAAGGATGGATACGACGGTTGATGAGACCATCAACAGCAGGGTCGCAAACAAATGGCCGGAGATGATATCGAGAACCGGACGTTGGTCGCGATAGGATTTCCCCCAATCGCCTTGCAGCAGGCGCCAGGCCCATTCGAGATATTGCACCGGCAAGGGTCGATCGAGACCCATCTGGTGGGCGATGCGATCAAGCGCCTCCCGCGTCATGCCGGGCGTCAGGGCAAATTGCGACAATGGCCCGCCAGGCGCGAGGTTGAGGATGGCAAAACCGATGATCGAGACAAGCAGCAGAAGTACGAGGCTCTGCCATATCCGATGGAGAAGAAAGGTCAGCATGATGAGACTCCAGGTCGCATCGTGGAACTGGCTAGCAACCATCCACGAATAGCCGTCAGAGTGCCGGCTGCTTCAAAGCCGGCACTTCACATGGATCGGGCAAAAAGCCCTGTCTGCGGCAGGCTTTACGCCAGACGCCAAGTCGCAACGTTCCAGGTATCGATGCGGTTATTGACGTTTGGCTTCACGTTTTCGACGCCCTGCTTGTGACCACGCACCGTTGCGTACTGGAACAGCGGCAACAGCGGCAGTTCCTTGCGCATGATCTCCTGGATCTTCAGGTAGACGGCCTTGCGTTCCTCCGGCACGAAGAGACTGCCGCCCTTGGCCAGAAGATCATCGACGTCCTTGTTGACGAACTGCCAGGTATTCTGGCCCGAGCCGCCTTTTGCAGCACTCGACGTCGAGCGGAAGAAGTCGGAGGTATCGGGATCCGGGCCGGTCAGGAAGTCGAGCCCAACGATAACCGAATCGAACTTCGACAGCATCCAGTAGTCACCCCACATGACAGCTGGCGGCAGGTTCGAAATGGTCATCTCCACGCCGATATCCTTGAAGGATTGCTGCATGTATTGCTGAACCTGTTCGCGGATGTGATTGCCCGCTGTCGTGGAGCAGGTGAAAGCGAGCTTCACGCCATCCTTGGCGCGAATGCCATCCGCCCCGGGCGCCCAGCCCGCATCGTCGAGCAGCTTTTTAGCTTTCTCGATGGAATATTCATGCTTGGGAAGATCTGGATTGTAATAGAAAGACTGCTGCGGAACGTAGCTTTCGGTGGGTGTGGGCAAACCGTAATAAAGTGCCTCGATGATCGACTGTTTGTCGATCGCCGCATAAAGCGCCTCTCTTACCGCCGGCTCCTTGAACTGTGGACGTTCCATGTTGAACGAGAGGGATTCAATCGTCGAGCCCGGCACGACGTTGACCACCTTGCCGGCGAGATCCTTGGCCTCGTCATAATGGTCGGGTGTGATCCATTGCAGGCCCACCACGTCTATGTCGCCGGTCTTGAACTGAGTGTACATCACATTCAGGTCGGGTACGTATTTGTAGACCAGACGCTCTATATGCGGGCCATCACCAAAATAATCGGTATTGGCGTCGAGCAGAATGTAGTCACCCGCAACCCGCTCCTTCCATTTGAATGCGCCCGTTCCGACCGGCGCGTTGTTATAGGCGGCGGTATTGCGGTCAGCTTCCGCACCTAGGAGGTGCTTCGGCGTAATAAATGTGGAAGCAAGGATCGAGGGATAGGGCGCGAAGGGCTTTTCCATCTTCCAGGTGATTTCCGTTGGCGAAACCACGGTCAAATCCCGTACGAATTCGTGCCCGGTCTTGCGCCATGAACGGAAGTTGGGATCGACCAGGAGTTCAAGCGTGAACTTCACGTCTTCAGCGGTGAACGGCTTGCCGTCGTGCCATTTGACGTCGTCACGCAGCTTGACCTTCCAGTTGAGACCATCGGCGGAAATGCCGCCGTTTTCGACCGTCGGCACTTCGGCGGCGAGAGCTGCCACGAAGGCACCTTTCTCGTCGACATAAAACAGCGGGTCGAAGATGCTGAAATGGATGCCTTCGTCTACTTCAATATGCGGCATATGTGGATTGAACACGGTAGGCTCCTGCGAGAAGCCGACCGTGAGCTGGCCTTTGGCGGCCTTGTCCTGCGCCATGGCGCGGGAAAAACCCGGAAGACCGGAAAGGACGACGCCGGATGCGCCGAGCGCCAAAAGGCCGAGTGCCTGGCGGCGGGTGGTATTGATAAGCGGCTTGTTCTGGTCGGACATTTTTTAGTTCCCCTTGATCCGATGGTTGAACACGACGATTATTTTTGCTTCCGCCTCTTTGGGCGGTACTACTCCCATCAGCAGTTGCCTGCCTCATGCGTCAAAAGGATCGGCGGCACCTGACCGCCGGGCTTCTCATTTCAAAAGCCGCTGACCAGTTCGATCTTCGAACCGTCGCTGAAGCGGCTGAAACGGAAATCGCGACGATCGACAATCGGATTGCGGCCTGTGACGATATCAGCCATGAGTTTTCCAGCCGCCGGGCCGATGCCGAAGCCATGGCCGGAAAAGCCGGTTGCAACATGAAAGCCCGGAATGGCGTCGATATTGTCGATGACCGGAATAGCGTCGGGCGTCACATCGATCATGCCCGCCCAGCGCTGCGAAATTTCGGCCTTTTCGAAAACGGGGAAGGCCTTCTTCAGCTTGGCAAAGGCGCCGTCCGTCATGTCCATGGCCGGAACGGGATCGAGCACGCGGTTATATTCGAAGGGTGAAGCCTCATCGAGCGCCCAGCGGCGCGGAATGCGCCATTCATCGTAAAAGCGGCCAGTCAGGCGCAGGTCGAGCGAGCGCCACTCATGCCGCAGAGCCGGCAGGAATTTCAGTGCATGACGGAAAGATGCGGGCACGATGTCGACGATGTTCTGGAAGCCGTTCGCGATCGTATATCCGCCGTCGAGGCGCTTGCGGATCGCAAAACCGTTCGACCAGATTGCCTCTTCCGGACCGCCTTCCAGCGGCTTTGTGCGCAGCACGGAATTCATGACCTTGAGCTGCGGCAGATCGAGACCGTTGTTGCCGAGAAACAGGCTGGACCACGCGCCACCCGCCATGACCGCCGCCTTGCAGGCAATTTCACCACGCTCTGTCACGACACCAGACACCTTGCCGCCGGAAAGCTGCAGACCACGCACGGCGCATTCGGTCAGGATGAAGGCGCCGCGGTCGCGGGCAGCTTCCGCAATGGCAGGCGCGGCGCGCTGCGGCTCGGCTCGGCAATCACCGGCAGTATAGAGCGCACCGGCGACATCCATGTTGGAATGAGGATATTTCGCCTTGAATTCCTTTGCACTCAGCATGCGGCTTTCAATCTGGTAGCCTTCCAGATTGCGGTTCCAGCGTTCGTGCTCGGAAAATTCCTTTTCGTTTGCGCATGTAAAGACGATGCCGGAACGCTTAAAACCAGTCTCCCGCCCTGTACGACGATTGAGATCCGCCCAGATGCGCAGCGATTCTGCCATCAAGGGCACCTCGCGTGGGTCGCGGCGGGAAATGCGCACCCAGCCCCAGTTGCGGCTCGACTGCTCGTGGCCGATACCGCCCTTTTCGCAAAGCGCAACACGCAGCCCCTGATCGACGAGTTCAAGCGCGGTGGAGGTGCCGATAATGCCGCCGCCAATGACGACGACATCGACTTCTTTCGGCAATTCCGCATCGCCATGGACGGGAACGACATAAGGACCGGGCATGTCAAAAAAACTCCTCAAGCTGGCAATTGATGGCGAATTCGGCGACGGAAGCCTCATTCGGTAAGGACAGCAGCATGGCAATGATGCGGGCAAGATCGGCGGGCTGGGTCATTTGATCCGCCGGCCGTTCGGATAAGGCGGTCGCCATATCTGTCGCAACGAAACCGGGGCATACGGCTGTCGCGCGCACGCCGCTTTCGAAGCCCGCCTGTCGGATGGCATGCGCAAGCGCGACCGCCGCGAATTTGGAGAGAGAATAGCTACCGGCAGATGCGGACTTCACCCGCTTACCGGAGAGGGAAGCGAGGATGATGACCCGGCCACGACCGCTCTCGCTCAACGCCTCCCAGGCGGCCTTAACCAGCCTTCTCGGTGCCTTGACGTTGACCGCAAGCATGGCGTCGATGTCTTCGTCGTCTGCTTCGATCACTGTCTTCGGTATCATGATGCCGGCATTGGCCACGACAGCATCGATACGACCGAAATGCTGATACGCTTCATCGGCCCAGCGCTTCTCCGCACTCGCATCATTTGCGTCATAATGGGCAAGATGGACCTGTCCCTCGTGACCCACAGCCCATTGCGGCAGCGACGGGCTGCGCATACCAAGCGATACCGACCAGCCTTCGCCAAGAAGAGTAGCAGCGATATGGTCGCCTATACCCCGACTTGCACCGGATATGAGAGCAACGCGTTTTGTCGTTCGTTCCATCATGCTAGCCCCACAATATGGCGGTAGGCGCGACGCAAAATGTCGATTACCTGCTTCTGCTCGTCTTCCGGGATGAAGCTGAAGAAATCGCGCGATTGCTGCGGAACGATCTCCCGGATTTTCGTTGCAAGCGCCGCTCCGGCTTCGGTGATGTAAAGCTCCTGGGCGCGGCTGTCTTCCTGCGACACTTCCCGGCGTATCAGATCGTGCGACACCATCTGGTCGATGATCCTGCCCATTGCAGACCGGTCCCGCATCGTCAGATGAGCTATCACTGAAGGACGGATACCCGGGTAGTCATCGACGAGCAGCAGGGTCGTGATCTTTCCAGTTCCCTTCGCCACATCCAGCCCGTCCAGCCGGGCATCGAGATCGCGCGATACGGCAAGGTTGATCGTGCGGATGTAAAAGCTCAGCGTGTCTTCAAGCACGTCGAGATTGATATCAGTTGGCGATGTCGGCGGGTTTTCAGTTGGTTTGGACATGGAGTTTCCGTTCGAATGGTCAAAGATCGACATTGGCGCACACGCTTTCCCGGCGTGCCGCAGTGCAGGTTTTCGGCCATGTCGTATGTCAGTTTCGTGACTGAATGAAAGGATAATTAGTAGACAAACGCAACTACTTTTTATTCCTGAAATCATATTTTTATTATTTAAATCATATATTTAAAAGGAAAACCTCTCGCGCCGCCGGATCCACGATAATCCGGCGGTGCAATCGGTCTTTGATGTCGCGCGATGCAAAGTCTGACGAGATGTCCGGCTCGTCAGACTTCGATGTTATGTGCCGACGGCAGTTGCCGCAGGTTCCCAATCCGCACCGGGGATCGCAGCAACGAGTTTGCGGGTATAGGGATGGGCCGGCGACCGGAAGATTTTTGTCGGCGGCCCCTGTTCGACAACCGTTCCCTTGTGCATGACAAGCACATCGTCGCAAATCTGGCTTGCGACTCTCAAGTCATGGGTGATGAAGATCATCGCCACCTTCATTTCAGCCTGCACCCGCGCCAGAAGCTCCAGAACCTGCGCCTGTATGGAAACGTCGAGAGCAGACACGGCTTCGTCGGCCACAAGGACGACCGGATCAAACATCAGTGCACGGGCAATGCCGATGCGCTGGCGTTGGCCGCCGGAGAATTCGTGCGGGTAACGGTCATAGGCCTGTTCATCCAGCCCCACGAGCTTCAGAATTCCGAGAGCCTTTATTCTCGCCTCATGCACAGCCATTCCGTGGGCAACGGGGCCGACCGTCAAGATCCTGCCGATCGTATGGCGGGGATTAAGCGACGCGAAAGGATCCTGAAAAATCATCTGGATATAGGGCCGCAACGATCGAAACGTCGTTTCGTCCATCGCTGCTATGTCACGGCCATCGAAGCATATTGAACCGCCATCCGCCTCCAGCAATTTCAGCAGGACACGCCCAAGCGAGGACTTGCCCGACCCGCTTTCGCCAACGATACCAAGGGTCTGGCCCTTGTGAAGCTTGAAGCTGACACCATTGACCGCCTTGACGATACGGGCCTTGCGGAAAAACGAGCCGGAGCTGCGATATTCCTTCTCAAGATTTTCGACCTTGAGAACGACGGGGGCTTCTTCGCTGACTGAACGCTCAGTGCTCCGCATCCGTGGCACCGCAGCGACAAGCCGCTGGGTATAGGGGTGGACGGGATTGACCAGAACCTGGTCCGCCCTTCCCTGCTCCACAAGATATCCCTTCTCCATTACCACGACGCGATCGGCAATTTCGGCAACGACGCCGAAATCGTGGGTGATGAACATGACGCTCATGTTCTTGCGCTTCTGTATCTTGCGGATGAGCTCAAGGATCTGCGCCTGGGTGGTAACGTCGAGAGCGGTTGTTGGCTCATCGGCAATCAGGACATCCGGATCGAGTGCCAGTGCCATGGCGATCATGACCCGCTGGCGTTGTCCGCCAGACAGACGGAATGGATATTGCAGCCGCATCAGAGGCGGGTCGGGAAGACCGACTTCTTCAAGTAGATCCAGAACCTTGGTCTTGCGGGTTTCAGGCGTTCCATAGCCATGCGCTTCAAGCACTTCGGCGATCTGATCCCCGATTGTCATCAGCGGATTGAGCGCGGAGAGCGGATCCTGGAAAATGATTGAGACCGCCTGACCACGCAGCGGCCGGATTTTATCTTCCCTGGCCGCAAGTATGTCCATGCCCTTGAAATGGATTTCGCCGGAGCTGACTTTTATCACGGGCGACAACAGCCCCATGATAGTGCTGGCAGTGACGGATTTGCCGGACCCGGATTCACCGATAATGCACAGGATTTCACCTGCGTGGAGGTCGAAAGAGATATTCTTGACCGCGTGGGTGCGCTCCATTCCCGGCGGAAGATCCACCGTGAGATTGCGAACGGACAGCACCACGTCGGCTGACGTGGTTGGATGCGACATAAGTTCCCCTTGTTTTTTTGTAACTTTGTTCGCTTTGGCCGACGCTTCATACGTCGGAAACAATATGGTGGACTATGTCTACTATATTGTCCAGTGAGTGGCGGTAGCTGAGACGGTCGACCGGCACCACCTTGGCGCTGCCCAGCATTCTTGACCTTTATGATCTGCAAAATGCCAGGCTGTCCCGCTTGATGTTTGGTCAGGAACGGACCCGGCGCTTTGCGTTTCGGGACAAGTTCTCCAACTGTCCCGCTAGCGCCCACTTGCGGAGCAACTTTCGCGTGCTTAAAAGGCGTGCAGTTTCAAATCGCGTCGGAGAGGACCAATTTCGTGGAACAGGTAAATACCCAAACCGGTAAGGGCCGGACCAAAGCTTTATGGGCGGCGGTTGCGATTATTGCTGTTGCTGCTGCAGGCGTCATCGGGGGTAAGGCCTTCTACGAAGCAAAGGTCAGCGAACTCGTTGCTCGCACTGGCGCAACTGCCCGTTCCGTTGAGGTTGATTTCCTCGGGCAGATTCATATTCGCGAACTGGCCTTGCCGCTTGCCGATGGCAAGAACATCCGGATTGCAGCTATCGATGGACGTCCAAAATTTCCTTTCCTGGATGGCGCACTGGAGCTGAACGACATCAATGTTGACGTGCCAACCGGCAAGATCTCGATGGCGCATGCGCGTGTCGAGAATGCCGCGTTCAAAAAACCGGATGCGGCTGAAGTATCCGGAGACGGAAATGCCAACTCTCTGCCTAAGCGCATAGAGCGATTTGCAGCAGAGCGTATTTCCACGCCTGAGATGACATTCACGCAGTCCATCGCCACCACCGAGCAGAAGACTGTTTACAAGAACGTAGCTTTCTCGGACATCGCCAAAGGCCGGGTCGCCCGATATTCCATCGACAATGCCAGCTACGACATCCAGATGGATCTACCGGACAGCACTGGCGCGATGAAAAAGAAGCACTTGGTCGTATCGACCGGCGCCATAGCCGGACAGGACTTCGATGCCGCTTACCTCGCAAGGCTCTATACGGAAAAAGCGGGTCCCGAAGATAAGGACGCAAAGCTTCTCTATGGCCCGCTCTCCGTCAGCAAAATCTCGTTCTCGGACGGAGACGGTCATTTCACCTACGATGAAATACGCAGCGACGGCTTCAGCGCCCGCATGCCGGCCGAGCCGCTTCTGGAAACGATGAACGCGCTTTCGGCGACCAAAAATACCGACGAGCTTTCACCTCAGGAACGCCAGGCAATTTTCGCCAAGGCCCTCTCCATCCTCGATATGATTGGCAAGAGCAACATGCAGTTGCTCGGGTTCAAGGCCGACGCGCCTGATGAAAGCGAAGGGGCTGCCGGCAAAAGGGTCAAGGTCGGCATTGATCGTATCGATATGCAGATGGACAGCCGTAAGCTCGACTTCGGCCTGAATGGCATGTCGATCGGAAATGGCGTCGACACGATCGAAGTCGCCGAGGCAAGCCTCAAGGGCTTTGACTGGAGTTCCACAATCGAGAGTCTCTCCAAAATCGTCGGGCTTGACGACAAGCAGATCGAGACTTTCCCGTTTAATCACCTGATACCGGAACTGGGCACCGTCCGCGTCGGAGGCATCAATGTTGACGTCGCCGCCCCGGAACAGACAGACGACGAGACTGGTGAAAAGACGGAGGGCGTGCCTGAGCGCATCAAGTTCACGCTCAGGAATTTCGAGATGGGTCTGACAAAGCCCTTCAACGGCATACCCACAGATATCGTGATCAGGCAGGATGACCTTTCTCTTCCGATCCCGGAAGATTCGACCGAGGAAGTTTTTGTCGAAGCCCGCAAACTGGGTTTCGAGGCACTCGCCCTGTCTTATGCCCTTGCCGCCGGCTGGGATGAACCGAACAAGAACCTGGTGATCCGGGAAATCTCCATTGCGCGGCAAGGATATTGGCAGCGTCAATTTTTCCGGTCTGGCGAGCGGGTTCACCGAGGAGTTCTTCTCCTTCGATACCAATCGTACTCAGGCCGCCCTCCTGGGGCTCGCGGGCCGCGAGGTAAAGCTGACGATCAAGGACGAAGGCATGATGGCCAAGGCTATCAAGCTGTATGCTCTGCAAAACGACATGACCGAGGATCAAGTGCGCGGTGTTCTGACACTCGTGGCAAGCGCGGGCTTGCAGCAGATCGCAGCTGAACAGCCCAAACTCAAGAGTGCGGTGGACGCGTTGCTACGCTTCATCAACAACCCAGGTACTCTTACGGTTACCGCCCGCTCCACTGGACCAAATGGCCTTGGTCTTTTTGATCTGGTTGCAGCGTCTGAAAACCCGATGCTTCTTCTCGACAAGGTCGATATCCAGGCGACGGCCGAGTAAGTCGTCCGATCGCACCTCCAAACGGTTCAAGCTCCGGTTCTCGGAGCTTGAACACACCCGGGCGCGGAGCTTCTAGCAAAGCTTAGATGCGCCGCGCCTTGATCGTGTTCATGACAAAGCTGGTCTCGATGGTGTCGACGCATTTCAGCTTCGCGATCTTCTCCTTGATGAAGCGCTCGTAGTCCTCGAGCCCACCACACATGACCTTGAGCATGTAGTCCCTCGAACCCGTGACGAGGTGACATTCCAGAACCTCGTCCCAGTCCAGAACGGCCGCCTCGAACATCTGGATTTCGTCATCGTGCTGGCGACTGAGGCGGATGGATGCAAGCGCGGTCATCGTCCATCCCTCGATTGCCGGATCGACGATCGCGGAATAACCTTTGATCACCCCCGTATCTTCCAGCCGTCGCAGCCTCCGCAGACATGCAGATGCCGACAAGCCGACTCGCTCGGCAAGTTCGTTGTTGGTGATCCTTGCGTCGGCAGACAGCTCCTTGACTATCCGCCGGTCGATTGGATCTGCAATTTTTTGCGACATAAAGCACAATTCTCCGCAATATATTGCTTCATCAGACATATCCACGCTTCAGAATGCAAGGTATTTTGGCTTGATTGGATGTAAGCTGCGGACAGTTCAACGTCTGTTGAGGAGGACCTTCCGCAAATGACCGCACCGCATCCGTCTAAAACCCATATCGGCAACCACGCTCTCCATCCTGAAACCCAGATGCTCAATTACGGCTACGATCCGGAATTGTCGGAAGGAGCGGTGAAGCCGCCTGTGTTTCTGACCTCAACCTTCGTCTTCAAGTCGGCGGAAGACGGTCGCGACTTCTTCGACTATGTCTCCGGCCGCAAGGAGCCGCCCGCAGGCAGAGGTGCAGGCCTCGTCTATTCGCGTTTCAACCATCCCAATAGCGAGATCGTCGAGGACCGCCTTGCCGTTTACGAACGCACCGAGAGTTGTGCGCTCTTCTCGTCCGGCATGTCCGCCATTTCGACGACGCTTTTCGCTTTCGTCCGGCCCGGCGACACCGTACTCCATTCCCAGCCTTTGTACGGCGGCACTGAGACGCTGCTGGCAAAGACCTTCCACAATTTCGGCGTTTCGGCGGTGGGTTTCGCCGATGGTGTCAGCGAGGCCTCGGTGATATCCGCCGCAGAGGCTGCGATGGCGAAAGGCAGGGTGTCCGTCATCCTCATCGAGACCCCCGCCAACCCGACAAACAGTATTGTCGATATCGCTATGATCAGCCGCGTTGCCGACGTGATCGGCCAGAAGCAGGGACACAGGCCAATCATCGCATGCGACAACACACTCCTCGGTCCGGTTTTCCAGCGGCCAATCGAGCACGGTGCCGATATCTCGCTCTATTCACTGACAAAATACGTTGGCGGGCACTCCGACCTCATTGCCGGAGCAGCGCTCGGTCGCAAGGATGTCATGAAGCAGGTGAAGGCATTACGCGGAGCGATCGGCACCCAGCTCGACCCGCATTCGTGCTGGATGCTCGGGCGCTCGCTTGAGACGCTACAAATCCGCATGGAGCGGGCAAACAGCAATGCCAAGGTGGTGGCCGAGTTCCTGAAGGCGCATCCCAAGGTCGAGAAAATCCATTATCTGCCGTTTCACGATCCGGCGTCCCCGGTTGGCAAGGTGTTTGCAGATCAATGCACCGGTGCGGGATCGACCTTCTCGTTTGACATTGCGGGCGGGCAGGCAGCGTCTTTCAAATTCCTCAACGCTCTCACGATATTCAAACTCGCGGTCAGCCTTGGCGGTACGGAATCTCTCGCCTCCCATCCTGCAACGATGACGCATTCGGGTGTTCCGGCCGACGTCCGCCAGCGCATTGGTGTGCTTGATTCCACGATCCGGCTGTCAATCGGCATCGAACATCCCGACGATCTGGTCGCCGACCTGACACTCTCTCTGGATGCCGCCTGATGAAGAGGCAAATGCCGCTCCTCCCCGACTGCAATACCTATGGGTTTTTCAGTACATACGAAACACGGAAACCAACGTAGTGCAGGAAGGCGATAAGGGGAGCGGCGTTACCTTCCGCTACGAGTGGAGCCAGTCCCGAACCGGCAATATGATACAGAAGCGGCGAATGACGGGTTGAGATGGCGTCGGGCAAAGGGTATCAGGTGCCTCAATTCCAGGCGGACCTCCCGCAAGCAACAAGGCTTATCCTGACATGATCCCGGATTTTCTCGTCACCCATTCCGGTGGCTTCCATGCCGACGAACTGCTGTCCAGCGTCATCCTGACCCGACTTTTCCCGCAGGCCCGCATCGTCCGCAGCCGGGCGCCGGAATGGATCACCCCCGGCGTGGACCGCATCATCTACGATGTCGGCGGCGCCTATGACGCGACAAGCAGGATATTCGATCACCATCAGCGCGGCGCGCCGCTGAGGGATGACGGTCAGCCATATAGTTCATTCGGACTGATCTGGAAGCATTTCGGCCGGGACTATCTTGCCGCCTTCGGCATCCCCGATGAACATGTCGAAACCGTCCATACCTCTTTCGATGGCAGCTTTGTGCTGCCGGTCGATCTGGTCGACAATGGTGCGGTCAGCCCCTCCGTCGCCGGGCCGCTGGTTGCGCTGACGCTTCCTGTCCTGCTGGAAACTCTGAAACCTGTTTTTGACGAGACCGACCCCGAAGCCGATGATCGCAGTTTCCACGCGGCGCTCGTCATTGCCCGCAGCTTCGTCGAGGCGAAAATAGCCAAAAGCGCTGCGAAACTGCGCGCCGAGGCGCTTGTAATGCAGGCTATCGTCGATACCGGTGAAGGTCATATTCTGGAATTGCCGATGGGTATGCCGTTTCGGCCCGCCATTGTGAAGGCGGGCGCAGACAATCTGCTGTTTGTCGTTCACCCGCGTGACAAGGACTGGTGTCTGACCGGTATCCGTCGCGCAGATGAAGGCTTTGAACTGCGGGCAGACCTGCCTGCCGCATGGGCTGGCCTTACAAATGGCGATCTGGAAGCCGTTTGTGGCATTGAAGGCGCGAGTTTCTGCCACAACGGCCGGTTTATTGCCGCCGCCAAAACCCGCGATGCCGCCCTCGCCATGGCAGAACTGGCTGTGAAAGAGGCGATCTTACCTGCTCCCGTAGTGTAGTCCATTGAACAACGGCACATGAGTAGGAGATCGCCCTGAAGGCGGGCCGGCGAAGCATATCAAAGGATATGCCCGCAAATGTCCTTCGGCCCGCATCACTGGCCTCCCCTCCTCCACGCCCAACCGGGAACACCGTGTTCGTTCCCGATAATCTACGGAGCCGTCACTTTGTCGGCGACCGCAGCACTATTGGGCAGCAGGAAAAGGACTGCGATGGCGCATAGCGTCGTCACCGCGGCAAGCCACCAGCAAAGTGTCGAAAACGCAGTCTGATAGGCATCCCGCAACAGGTCGTCCCCGATTTGGGACGATATTGCCGCTGCACCCGCCAGGTCGCCCACTGCCAGACGCTGACCTGTCTGATTCAAGAGGGGCGTAGACAAAGGCGCCAGCCGTCCGAGGGATGCCGAGGTCAATGCCGACAGGGCGGCGCTGACGACTGCAAGCGCGATGCCCTCACCGGCAACCCGCACGGTACTGAATATGCCGGTCGCCATTCCCGCACGCTCCACCGGCACGACGCCAACGGACAAGCCATCCATCAGGCCCCATGGCAGGCCGGCGCCCACCCCGATGACGAGCATGGGCAGAACGATCATGGCTCCATCCTCTGCGGTGAAGCCGGCAAGCCAGACGAGGCCAGAGGCGGAGATCAGCAGGCCGATGCCGCAGAGCATGCCCGGCGAAACATGACGCGCCAACTTCGTCGCGACTATAGGCACCACCAGCATCGGAGCCGACAGTCCCAACATGATGAACCCCGCCCCGATTGCTCCTTGTTGCTCGATACCGATGAGGCGCAACGGGATGATAACAAGAAGAACAACGAAACAGGCGCAGGTGGCGATTGGCAATAGCTGCACCCCCACGAACCGCGGATAACGGAACAGCGATAAGTCCAGCATCGGTCGCGCCGCCCGCATTTCGATCAAGACGAAGGCTGCAAGCGAAAACGCAAATCCTGTGCTGAAAGCGATGATACCGTTAGACCCGAGAACAGGCAGTTCGATCATCGCAACGGTGAAGAGGGTGAGTGTGAGGGTAAAGCTTGCAGCGCCCAGCCAGTCGAGTTCCGCCGCATTGGGATCCCTCGTTTCACGCATCCGTGGCGGGCCGAGGATCAGGGCAAGGAGGCCGATCAGGCCGCCGGCAAGGAATATTGCCCGCCATCCGACCGTTTCGATCATCAATCCCGTCAGCAGCGGACCAGATGCAAGACCGACGCCGAAGGTCGTTCCAAGCAACCCAAAGGCGCGCGTCCTAGCGTGGCCGTCGAATTCCTGCGCAAGTGCGGCCGTCCCTCCGGCCAGGGCAGCGGCGGCGCCCACGCCTTGACCGGCACGTAGCAGATCGATGATCCACACCGAAGGCGCAAATCCAAGCGCAAAGGAGAAGCCGGTAAACAGCGCAAGGCCGATCAAGAACACCCGCCTTCTGCCATATCGATCTGCCAGCGCGCCTGCCGCCATCAGAAGACTTCCGAAAGCCAGCATGAAGGCATTGGTGATCCAGGTGAGGGATGCAGGCGATCCCCCGAGGTCCTGCCCGATCGCCGGCGTGGCAACCGCACCGGCGGAGAAGTTCAAAGGAAGGGTCAAGGCGGCAAGACACACCGCCACCAATACCGAATTCCGGCTGGCTGAGGCTCTATGAGGGGCGTCGTTCATGCGAACTCCAATCATGAAATGGGATCGCGACACCAAGGCCGCGTATCGGCATCAATTCTCATCAGACGACATGAATCCGACAATCGGCCTCACGGGCCTTTCATTGCGGATTAAAATTCTCTAATCAGTGACAATGGATAAGTTGAGCGAGATCGATGCCTTCGTCCGGGTTGCCGAAAGGCTGAATTTTGCCAAGGCCGGGCAGAGCCTGGGGCTGTCACCTTCTGCTGTCGGAAAAAGCGTTGCCCGACTGGAGGCATCTCTGGGCGTACGGCTGTTCAATCGCACCACCCGGCAGGTCTCCCTGACCAATGAAGGGGCAATGCTGTTTGAGCGGTATCGGTCCATCCTGACCGATCTGCGCGACGCACATGAAGCAGTAACGGACAATCTGGCCCTGCCCCGCGGCAGTCTGCGCGTGACGCTTCCGACAATCGGATACCGCTTTCTGCTGCCGATCGTGCCTGAATTTCGCCGGCGTTATCCCGATATCGATCTGGAACTCGACTTTAACGACAGGCGCGTCGATCTGATCGAGGGCGGCTTCGATGCTGCAATCCGCAGTGGCGAGCTTGATGATTCCAGCCTGATAGCGCGGCGTCTTGGTCCATTCCGCTTCATTTTATGCGCGTCGCCGGACTATTTTCAACGAATGGGCACGCCCCGGCACCCCAGCCAATTGCCAGAGCATGAAGCATTGCGCTTCCGCTTTCCGACCTCCGGCAGGTTTCAGGAATGGCTGCTGGAAAACGGCGACAACCCCCTGTCGAGCATGCGTATCGCCCTCACCTGCGGTAATATGGAGGCGATAAGGGCGGCGGCGATTGACGGGATGGGGCTCGCTTACATGCCTGAATTTCTGGCGACGGACGCCATCAGGGATGGCCTGCTCGAGACGGTCCTGAACGAACATCTCGCCGCACCAGGCCAGTTTTCAATTGTCTGGCCATCAGCCCGCTTCATGGCGCCGCGGCTGCGCGCCTTCATCGATTTTGCGATCGAAAAGCTCTTTGTCGAAAACTGACTGGAGTATCTGCGCATGACAGATGCTGGCGGGCTTATGCGCGCCGGTGGAGTTCGTCCATTGAAGCCATCGGCGGACTTGTACGGTGCATTTCTTGACCGATAAGACGGTGGTGGGTAAATAAAGGATGCTGATGAGGAGTTTATGACCATGGACAAAGATCGCCGATAATCCGGACTTACGTCGATGACAGCGCAGTCTTTTCAAAACGACGCGTTGGCTGGCTCAGCATTTGCATCAAAGGAACATTCATGCCCAGACTTTCTGGAAAGACCGCACTCGTGACCGGCGCGGCGCGCGGAATTGGTGCGGCTATCGCCCAAGCGTTTGCTGACGAGGGGGCACAGGTCATCGTTACCGATATAGACGTGGATGGCGGCTTGTTGACCGCAGGCTCAATCGGCGGGAGGTTTGTCCGTCTCGACGTCGCATGCGAGGCAGACTGGGCGAAAATTGCCAGTCAATTTCCCAAGATGGACGTCGTCGTCAACAATGCGGGAATAACAGGCTTTGAAGGACCATTCGAAGGGGCCCCGCCAGCCCATGATCCAGAAAATGCCCAACTTGCTGATTGGAACAAGGTCCATGCGGTCAACCTGGATGGCACCTTTCTGGGCTGCCGTTATGCAATCCGCGCCATGCGAGCAAATGGTGCGGGGTCGATTATCAACATTTCCTCACGCTCAGGGCTTGTCGGAATTCCAATGGCAGCGGCCTACGCCTCATCCAAGGCCGCCGTCCGCAACCACACCAAGAGCGTGGCCCTATACTGCGCCGGTCAGGGCCTGAACATCCGGTGCAACTCAATTCACCCTGCGGCCGTGATGACACCGATGTGGGAGCCGATGTTGGGAAATGGCCCGGATCGCAAAGATCGTGAAGCCGCGCTGGTCAAAGAAACGCCCATGCAACGCTTTGGCAGGGCCGAGGAGGTAGCCGCACTCGCAGTCCTGCTCGCATCTGACGAGGCAACTTATATGACTGGGGCCGAACTGAACATCGATGGCGGCATTCTTGCAGGATCAGCCGCAGCACCGGGAAACTAGAATAACGGGCTATGGAATGACCGCACCTTCTTGGTCCATTGCCCCCATTATCATGGAAGATAGTAAAGGTCGAACTTCCACCGACCAGTTCTGTGGCACTCCCGGCAAACGCGTCAAAACCTTGGATCATTTGGGAAGAGTTCGGCCCAAATGATTGATGACGGCAATCGGCGCAAACCGATCAATCTATGCGTTGACGATCGTCGCTAAAAACTCAAGACGCACCCAGATGGAAAAGGCCCTCCCGGTTCGGAGAGGGCCTGTTTTCATTACCATCGATAGTCGCGACGGTCTCGCCATTCGCGATGTTCGCGCCAATCTCTGCGCTCGCGCCATTCTCTGCGGGCCTGACGTTCACGCCACTCCCTGCGGGCTTCCCAGCGATCACGTCTGTCCCAGCCGCGCTCATATCTCGGCGGTCCATTGGGCCGGCAATATCCGCGCGGCGATAGATGAAAGCCGCGTCCGCAAGCATAGTCCACACTTTGAACGTTGGATGCCAGGGGTGCGGCCGGTTGACCGACAGGCATAGCGTTCGCGCCACTGCCGAACAGGGCACCGAGAATTATTCCAGCGCTTAAAATCATCTTACGCATTTCATCTCCCTCCTTCCGGGATGGAGGGATTTAGCGCCCTTGCCGGTGAACTGTGGCTGAATGAATCTTGATGTTTTCGTGGCAAAAACTCCACAATTGTGGCAGATGCCGGCTTCGCGTTTCGATCACTGCGAAAGAGTGAAGCGGCGTCAAGGCGGCGCGGCTCACTGCCCCGCCCCAGTCAATGCAGACCTGTTATTCTTTTATGTGCCAGTGGGTTGAAGGGGCGCGATGTATGCCCTCCGGTTGCAGTCCCGCGGTTTTCGTCATAGTCCTCAAGCGAATGAGGAGATGGTGATTGAACCCCAATCTGGACACAAAGCCCGAACCAAAGCCAAAGAGCAAACGCCTCATCTGGCCTTGGGTGCTGTTGGCCGTTCTAACGCTTGCAGCCGTTCTCGCGCTTGCGGGCATCTATATTTACAGGGAGCTGACATCGACGGCCGAGGATTTGGCTCGAACCTGGCGCGACCTCGTGCAATTGTTCTGGCTGATAATGCCGGACCGTCAGCCCTAGTCTTGGGTAACAGAAAGGCGCTAGTGGCAAAGCCAGAGCGCAGCATGGAATCCCAAAAAAATTGAAGAGTTTGCGGCGGCGGTGTATCGGATCGCAAACTCTGTTTTTGGGAACCTGAATGCAACCGTCTTTTAGATTGCCGCCGCTGGAGGCGCTTGTTGTTTTTGAGGCAGCGTCCCGTTTGGGCAGCTTCTCCCGCGCGGGCAACGAGCTGGGCCTGACGCAGAGCGCCGTCAGCCGGCAGATCGGCAAGCTGGAAGCGTTCATTGGCTCCAAGCTTTTCGAGCGCGTGCCGACAGGCGTGCGACTGACGACCATCGGCGAAAACTACTCGATCGATATATCGCGGCTGATCCTCGATATCGCAAGTGTCACGGACGGCGTCCGCTCGTGGACCGGCGCCAGCCAAATCACCATCGCCTGCTCTCGCGGGATTGCGGATCAATGGTTCATGCCTCGCCTGCAGAAACTGAAACGCGATATTCCCGGCATCGAATTGCGGGTGCGGGTAACTGACGATGTGGCACATCTGCGTCTGGATGAATTCGACCTGGCTATTTTCTATCGCAAGGAAAGACCGATTGGCGTCTGGCTATCGGAACTCGGCCAGGAGGAGGTCGTCCCCGTTTCTGCCCGCGGCATGACCAATCTTATGGAGCAGAGGGCACCGGTTTTGATCTCCATCGAAGATTCGATGCGGGAATGGCAGGATTGGAGCGACTGGTGGCGCTCGTCACACCTGTTGCCGCCACAGGATGCAATCCAGTGGAAACTCGGAGACTATGGCCTCTGCGTCGCGGCGGCATCGCAGGGGCTTGGTGCAACGCTTGGGTGGACCTGGCTCATCCGCGACCAACTGGACAGCGGAGCGCTCGTTCCTGTGCATTCCCATGCCATGCGCTCGGAAGGCAAATTTTACCTGATGCGACCGGCAGATCGCCACCAGCGAAAAATTGTGCGCGAGGTTTCCGATTGGCTGATTGCAGACAACCATAAAACCGCGCGCTGAAACCCGTCATGCCTGCGCAGGAGGTGTCTTGCGGCGCCGGTCCAGGAGGAACCGCGCGTAGCCGATGATGGTGAACAGCAGCCAGGCGACCTGTGAAATCAGCGAGCCGAGGTTGAAATTCCATATCAGCGAGTAGATCAGAAATACGCCACCCAGAACGTTTAAGAGAGTGTAGCGCCAGTCTTCTATCGTTAGAAGTCGCAGCTGCAACAGGGCATAGGCGAAGAGATAAAAAAACGCTCCTGCAAGGCCGACAAGATCCGCTAGCCCCATTTGTATCCACTCCATAAACACGCCCGCCCGGCGAGCGCCTGCTACACCGGACCCGCTCCGGCGCATCCCTTTACTCCGCTTCGCAGATAACCGGATGCGCTCAGATTTCATGACCCCATGCGCAAAAATCATACCCCCCTGCGCGCATCGGTATCTAGTGCCGAACCGTCGAGTACGATACGCCACTGCCAGCCGCGCCTCGTCCGGCCCCGATAAAAAACAGGGAACCCAAACATGACATCCTCCCCCTTTTCCTTCTCGCTCGACCGGCGGCATTTTCTTGCCGGCGCGGCCAGCCTCGCGGCGCTTTCTGCCGGTTTCATCACAGACGCCAGTGCGCAAGGCGCGGACACACCGAAGAAGGGTGGCGTTTTGAAATTGGGTATCGGCGGCGGCAGCACCACGGATAACCTCGATCCCCGCATCCTGAAAGACTGGGTGCCGGTCAATCAGGCCTTCATGATCATGAACGGCCTTGTCGAGATCGATGCCAGCAATCACGCTGTGCCTGAATTGTTCGAAAGCTGGGAAGCGCAGCCCGGCGCCGTGGAGTGGGTCTTCAAGCTGCGTCAGGGTGTCACCTTCCACAACGGCAAGACCCTGACGGTGGAAGACGTCATCTACTCTATCAACCTGCACCGTGGCAAAACCACCTCTGCGGCACGCTCGGTTGCGTCTGCCCTCAAGAGCGTCGACAAGCTTTCCGACACCGAGGTCAAGATCGTCCTCGAAAGCGGCAATGCCGACCTTCCTTACATCCTGTCCGACTACCATTTCCTCGTTGTGCCCGAAGGCTGGACCGATTTCAGCAAACCTGTCGGCACCGGGCCATTCGTGTTCGAAAGCTACGATCCGGGCGTTCGTTCGCGCTTTACCCGTAATCCGAATTACTGGAAGCCGAATGCCGCTCACGTTGACGCCGTGGAAGTCATCGTCATCAACGATATCGCCGCACGCACCAATGCCATGATGTCGGGTCAGGTCCATGCGATCAACCAGCTCGACTTCAAGACAGTAGACCTGCTGCGCCGTAACCCCAACCTCAACATCGTCCAATCGGCTGGCGGCCAGCACTTCACATTCCTGATGGATTGCACGCAGGCGCCATACAAGGACAACAATATCCGCCTTGCCATCAAGCACGCCATCGACCGCGAGCAGCTTTTGAAAACCGCGCTGCGTGGCTACGGCCGCATCGGGAACGATCATCCGATCCCGAGTTCTGACCGCTTTTATGCCGCGGATCTGGCGCAGCGTCCCTACGACCCCGAGAAGGCGAAGTTTTATCTGAAGCAGGCTGGCCTCGATACCCTCAAGGTAGAGATTTCCGCTTCCGACGCCGCCTTCTCCGGCGCTGTGGATGCAGCGGCGATTTTCCGCACGAGTGCGGCCAAGGGCGGCATCGATGTTTCTATCAAGCGCGAACCCGCCGATGGCTACTGGGACAACGTCTGGATGAAAGCTCCATTCTGCATGTCATACTGGGGCGGACGCCCGACAGCAGACCAGATGCTGACCATCGCTTACCAGTCCACCTCGGCGCAAAATGATACGCACTGGAAGAACGAAAACTTCGACAGGAAACTCATCGAGGCGCGTGCACTTCTCGATGATGCGAAGCGCAAGGAAATCTATGCCGAGCTTCAGGCGCTCATCTCCAATGAGGGCGGCGCCATGATCCCGATGTTCGGAGATTATCTGGATGCGACATCCAAGAAACTGAAGGGCGTGACCACGCATCCGATGTTCAACTTCATGGGTGCCCGTCTCGCTGAAAAGGTCTGGTTGGACGCATAATGACTAAGCTTATCCTGAAGCGCATTGCTTTGGGTATTTTGACGCTTCTGCTGGTGTCGGCGCTTATTTTCGCCGGCACTCAGCTTCTTCCCGGAGATGTGGCGTCGGCAATACTCGGACAGAATGCGACGCCTGAATCTCTCGCCGTGCTGCGCGCCGATCTCGGTCTGGAGCAGCCCCTTCTGCAACGTTATCTTTCCTGGCTCGGCGGTTTCGTAACCGGCGACCTTGGAAATTCGCTGGCAAACCACCAGCCTGTCGCAGCTCTCCTATGGCCGCGGTTCTGGAACACCATGGCGCTGGCGCTGTATGCCGCCGTCGTGTCCGTTCCGGTTGCCGTACTTCTGGGTCTGTTCAGTGCCATCTGGCGCGGCAGCCTGTTCGATCGGGCTGTCAACATCGTTGCGCTGGGCTTTGTTTCCCTTCCGGAATATTTTCTGGGCCTGTTGCTGATCCTTTTCGTGTCCGTGCAGTACAATCTTTTGCCCAGCCTTGCTGACACTTATCCGGGCATGGGCTTTGCGGATTGGCTGAAAGCCACCACGCTTCCTGCTCTGACGCTGGTTCTGGTTACTGTGGCGCAGATGCTGCGCATGACCCGTACCGCCGTTCTTGCGGTGATGGATCAGGCCTATGTCGAAACAGCCTATCTCAAGGGATTGCGGACCAAACGCGTGGTTCTCCGCCACGCGCTTCCCAACGCCGCGGCCCCGATCGTCAACGTCGTATCGTTCAACATCGCCTATCTCATCACCGGTGTGGTGCTGGTAGAGGCCGTGTTCAACTATAACGGCCTTGGCCGTTTCATGGTCGATGCCGTTTCGAAGCGGGACCTTCCGTTGGTACAAGCGGCAGCCCTCGTTTTCGGCGCAACCTATGTCATTCTAAACATCATTGCCGATGTGTCGGCAATTGCGCTTAACCCGCGCCTGAGGCATCCACGATGAAAATGCTCCGCACCATCACCCCAACCGCATGGGTCGGTCTTTTCATCATTTCGGTCAACATCGTCCTGTTCGCAGCCGGTCCGCATATCGCGCCTTTCGGGCAGGAGGAGATCGTCGGTTCGCCTTTCGATCCGCCTTCGGCAATGCACTGGTTTGGCCTTGATCAGAACGGACGCGATATGCTGTCGCGCCTTTTGGCCGGTGCGCAAATCTCCATCGGCGTTTCGCTGGCAGCGTCCCTGCTCTCCTTCACAATCGGCATCACGCTTGGTTTCATCGCGGCCATCTTTGGCGGCTGGCTCGATATGGTTCTCTCGCGCATCGTCGACACTGTCATGTGTATTCCAGTGCTGATCTCGGCTCTTGTCGTGCTGCAGGCGCTAGGCTCGTCCATCCCCGTGCTGATAGTGACCATTGCGCTTCTGGATTCCACCCGCGTCTTCCGTCTGGCGCGCATTGTCGCCCAGGGCGTGAATGTGCTGGAATATGCCGAGACCGCGCGCCTGCGCGGAGAAGGCCTGATCTGGCTGGTGTTCAGGGAGATACTGCCCAATGCCCTGCCGCCGCTCATTGCGGAATTCGGCTTGCGTTTCTGCTTCACCTTTCTGTTCGTGGCCGGTCTGTCCTTTCTCGGGCTTGGCGTTCAGCCGCCTTTCGCAGACTGGGGCGGCATGGTGAAGGACAACCAGCAGGCCATTCTTTACGGCCTCTACGCACCGCTATATCCGGCCGCTGCCATCGCCGTTCTCACCATCGGCGTCAATCTCGTCGTGGACTGGCTGCTGGCTGGCCGCAGCGCAATTCAGGGAGCAGACCGATGAGTAACAATGAGGTCTTGCAAATTCGCGGCCTGAAAGTTGCTGCACCGAATGGAGCAATTCTGGTTGATGGTATCGATCTGGATCTCAAGCGCGGTGAGGTCAAAGGGCTGATCGGTGAATCCGGCGCCGGTAAATCCACCATCGGGCTTGCCGCCATGGGATATGGCCGAAACGGTTGCCGAATCGTTGGTGGAGAAATCGTCGTGAATGGCGTTTCGCTGATGACGGTCGATCGCGCCGGTCGTGAGGCGGCGCGCGGTGCGCGCATCGCCTATGTGGCGCAAAGTGCAGCTGCGGCCTTCAACCCTGCCATGAAGATTGGCGAACAGATTATCGAGGGGCCGCTTTACCACGGCGTCATGAACCGGCGGGAAGCCGAAGCCTGGATGCTGGAACTGCTGCAAGCGCTGCAACTTCCCGATTATCAGAATTTCGGCGACCGTTACCCGCATCAGGTCTCCGGTGGGCAGTTACAGCGCGCGATGGTGGCCATGGCGATGTCATGCCGCCCTGACATACTCGTGCTGGACGAACCCACAACAGCACTCGATGTCACCACGCAGATAGAGGTTCTGGCCCTGCTCCGCAGTCTCATCCAGCGCTACAATACCGCCGCCCTCTACATCACGCATGACCTTGCCGTCGTCGCGCAGATTGCTGACAGCATCATGGTCTTGCGCCATGGCAAGAAGGTAGAGGCCGGTTCTGCCGAGGATATCCTCGAGCACCCGCAGGAAGACTATACGCGCCGTCTTGTTTCCGAACGCCAAGCCAGCATGTCCGGCGAATCCGTCCAGAACAGGGGTGGTGAAATCCTGCTGGAAGCGCGTGGCGTCACCGCCTACTACGGTCGCAAGAAGGTGCTGGACAACGTTCACTGCGAAATCCGAAAGGGCGAAACACTGGCAGTCGTGGGTGAATCCGGTTCGGGAAAATCCACTTTGGCCAGGGTTATCGCCGGGTTGCCGCCGCAATCTTCCGGTGTCGTTTCGCTGGCCGGACACCGGCTTGCGGACAAGTACTCCAGGCGTTCGCGCGAAGATCTTCGCCGTATCCAGCTCGTCTACCAGCTTCCGGATGTGGCGCTCAATCCACGCCACACCGTCGGCGAGATCATCGGCCGTCCCATGTCGTTCTATTTCGGAATGAATGAAGATGAGCGCGCCTCCGAGGTGAACCGGTTGTTGGACCTGATCGGTCTGCCCCGGGAGTTTGCAGAGCGCCTGCCAAAAGCGCTTTCCGGGGGGCAGAAGCAGCGCGTGTGTATCGCACGCGCACTTGCCGCAAGACCCGATCTTATCATCTGCGACGAGGTGACATCGGCACTTGACCCTCTCGTGGCGGAAGAAATTCTCAGACTGTTGCGCTCGTTGCAGGATGAACTGGGCGTCTCCTATCTGTTCATCACCCATGACCTCGGCGTCGTTCGCCGGCTCGCCGACAGGACGATGGTGATGCAGCATGGCCGCATTGTCGAAACCGGCACGACCAAGGAGGTTTTTGCACCTCCTTACCAACCCTATACCGAACAGCTCATCACCTCGGTCCCCGAACTGCGGCGCGACTGGCTGGATGGCGTGCTGGCAAAACGTGGCCTCCCCGCCGCATGATCTACGGGGCGGTTCACTCTTTGATGGGAGCCGCCTCGCATTCTTTCATTGTTGTCTCCCGGCAAAGCGATGCCCGCTTCAAATGACCCGACTGGAATACCCCAAATGACAATACGTGTTGAAGAACATATCTGGATTCCCATGAGCGATGGCGTACGCCTTGGTGCTCGCCTTTGGCTGCCGGAGGGCGCGGAACAATCGCCGGTTCCCGCCATTCTCGAGTATATTCCCTATCGCAAGCGAGACGGAACCCGCGGGCGCGACGAGCCGATGCACGGCTATTTTGCCAGCCAGGGATATGCCGCAATTCGCGTGGACATGCGTGGCACCGGCGAATCCGATGGCCACATGGCAGACGAATATCTGAAGCAGGAACAGGACGACGCACTCGAGGTGATCGACTGGATTGCCCGCCAGCCGTGGTGCAGCGGCAATGTCGGCATGATGGGCAAGAGCTGGGGCGGCTTCAACGGCCTGCAGGTGGCCGCCCGCCGTCCGCCGGCACTGAAAGCCGTCATCACCGCCTATTCGACCGACAACCGTTATACCGACGACATTCACTACATGGGCGGCCTGCTGCTGAACGACAATCTGTGGTGGGGCACCATCATGCTTGCTTATCAGAGCCGTCCGCTCGATCCGGAGATCGTTGGCGACACGTGGCGCGACAGCTGGATCGAGCGCCTGGAGAAGCTCCCCTTCTTTCCCGCACTCTGGCTGGAACACCAACGTTACGACGATTACTGGAAACACGGCTCGGTCTGCGAAGACTGGAGCGCCATTGAATGCCCAGTCCTTGCCATCGGCGCATGGGCGGACAGCTATACGAATGCCGTCCCGCGGCTTCTGGAGAACCTTCAGGTCCCGCGTCGCGGCATCATCGGTCCGTGGGGCCATATCTACCCCCAAGATGGTGTTCCCGGTCCCGCAATTGGCTTCCTGCAGGAAGCAACGCGCTGGTGGGACCATTGGCTGAAAGGCAAGGACACCGGCGTCATGGACGAGCCTGTGCTGCGCGCCTTCGTCAGCGACACGATCGAACCGACCGGTACGCGCACGACGACGCAAGGCCGCTGGGTGGGTGAAGCAACATGGCCTTCGCCTGAAATTGCAACCCGCTCACTTTACCCCGGTGCAGCGAAGGAACTGCGCGATACGGCAAGCGAACCGGCAATTCTCAGCATTCGTTCGCCGCAAAGCCACGGCAAGGCGGGCGGGGAATGGATGGCGACCGGATGCCCCGGCGAACATTCAACCGATCAGCGGCTCGACAACGGTGGCGCGCTCGTTTTCGAAACCGCCTTGATGGAAGAGGATTTCGATATTCTCGGTGCGCCGGTAGCGCGTCTGCGTATTGCCGCAGATTGCCCTGTCGCGCAGATTTCACTGCGCCTCAACGACGTCCTGCCGGATGGCCGTGTCACACGTGTCAGTTATCAGGTTTTCAACCTGACCCACCGCGATAGCCACGAAAATCCGGAAGCATTGGAACCCGGCAAATTTTACGATGTCGCAATCAAGCTCAATGATTGCGGTTATCGTTTTGCCAAAGGGCACCGGCTGCAACTCGCCATCGCCACGGCCTACTGGCCGATGGTATGGACATCGCCTTACGATGCGACGATCAGCGTTTCCGTTGCAGAAAGCGCGCTTGACCTGCCCGTGCGTACCACCGGTGACGACAAGCCTGTGCGTTTCGAGGCCCCTGCCCACGGCCCATCGACACCCATGACGCAGGTCGATCCCGGCACGGTCCGCCGCTGGACCGAACAGGACCATGAGACGGGTATCAACACCTATGTCACGGAAGGCGTGGGCGGCTTGTTCGGCGAGGGCGTGTTGCGGTTTGACGACATCGACACCGAGCTCAGCCATAGTCTGCGGCGTGAATTGACCATTCGCGACGGAGATCCCCTCTCCGCGAAATACGTCCTTACCCAGACATATGAAATTGGCCGGGATGGGTGGCGCATCAAGATCGAGAGCCGCACCGAGATGCGCTCCGACAGACAAAATTTCTACCTGACCGGAGAACTTTCGGCACTCGAAAATGGCAGCCTCGTCAAAACCCGGAAGTGGGATGAGCGCTACAAACGCGACCTCATCTGATGTCGCATGGCCCTTGCAGCTATTTGCGGGGGCCTACAACATACCATTGTCTCGATACCGTACCTGTCAGCTTTCCTGTTCAGGAGCGATCAATGTCACGGTTGGGAAACAGGATCGATATCGGCCTACGTCTCGTGTCAGAAGCGGGAGACCTTGAACCGCGGCATGAGCCCCAATAAAAAAGTCTGGTAAAATGCCTGTGCGGGATCCGCCCACACGGCGATACTGCGTGAAGACCTTCCCGCCAAAAACAATGCAGAGCGAGTAAAAGGGATGGCCAAGCACAACTTTTTGTCGAGACGCAAAAATTAGAAAAACTAATAGTTGACGCGACCGTGCAAGCGCGCTATAACGAAACATCGAATTTGCTTGCTTAGCTTTGCTTGTTGCGCGATTGGCACCGCGTTCTGAACGAACCTTTCCTTTCAAAATCGCTATCAATGTCCGCAGCGCTTTTTAGTGCTGTGGGTCCTCTATCGCTATGAAAGGGTTCATCATGACCACTGGCACAGTTAAATGGTTTAATTCCACTAAAGGCTTCGGCTTCATTCAGCCTGACAACGGCGGCACAGATGCCTTCGTTCATATCTCCGCCGTTGAGCGGGCTGGTATGCGCGAACTCGTCGAAGGCCAGAAGATCGGCTTCGACCTGGAACGCGACAACAAGTCCGGCAAAATGTCGGCCTGCAATCTGCAGGCTGCCTAACGGGTTTTGCTTCCCTTTGACCACGGATGTACTGGCACTGCCGGAAGCACCCCGAACCAATCAAGGCCAGGCAAATTGCCTGGCCTTTTGTTTTCCGCTCGCATGTCGAGCCTTACCACCGGAACACCCATGACAGAAAAATACAGTATCTCGCGCCAGAAGGCCGAGGTTGCCTTCAGCAACATCCAGACGCCGTTCTTCGCAAAAGACAAAGCGCTCGACGAGCTTGATTCGATCACGCAATCCCGCGACGCCAAGACCTTGCGGCTGCGGGAAGCACGTCTTGCAAAGGAACAGTCTGATCGCATTTCTGCGACATCCGCTCTTCTTGCCAAGCGCGCCCGTGCACGATGATGGTTTTGACGGCATCGTCAGAACAGGTGCCTGAAGCCAATTCGCATCAGACGGCTTCCTGACCATCCCGGTATATACAGACGCCGGGCCTTGAGCTGTTGCATGCCTGTCAACTCCCAGGCAAGCTTACGTTCCAGCTGCCCAAGCGCGGCGCCAGTTATATTAAATCACTAAATTAGAATTATATTTAAAAACCGAAGCTATCGGCGTTTACGTCTCGCTCCAGGTCATCGTGTAACGCGTTCCCTTGGCCTGTTCCGGGTGCGTATGCGTTTGCTCGACGCGAGCACCAATGTTCTGAGCCATTGCCATAATCAGCTTTGTTCCGAGGCCAGTACCACGCGGAGATGCGTCGGGCTTTGAACCGACACCATCGTCTTCGACAACGAGAACAAATTGCCGATTTTCTTCCGAAAGTCCGACGCGAACCGTGCCAGATTGATCCGGATAAGCGTATTTCAGCGCGTTGGTCAGCAGCTCGGTGATGATGACACCCAGAGCTACGGCATGGTCTGCCTTGAGGCTGATGTCACAAAGCGATGTTTCGACGGTAATGGACGAAGATCCGGGAACCGCCTGAAACAACCCATCGATGATCGACGTCAGGTACGAATTGAGCGATACCAGACCTATATTGTCGGTATTGTAAAGGCTGCGGTGAACGCCGGCGATCGCCGAAATCCTGCTTTGGGTTTCCAGCAAGGCGACTTCGGCTTCCTCAGACTTGATGGTGTTTATCTGCAGGCGAATCATGGCGGATACCAGCGAGAGGCTGTTGGCCACCCGATGGTTCATCTCCTTCACCATCATTTCCGCATGTTCCTTGGCCTTCACCAGCAACCGGTCGGATTCCTCCTTCGTCTGACGCAGACGATGGTTTTCCAGCGACTGATCGATAGCAGTAAGCAACAGCGGGAAAAAGTCGTCACCGACATTCTTTATGACGTAGTCGGCGGCACCCGCCTTGAGGGCGTCGATCGCGATCTGGGCTTCGTTCGATCCCGTTACATAAAGAACGGGAACCCGCCCCGGCAAGGACTGAATCGCGGCAAGGAACTCCATTCCCGTCGATGTCTGGAAGTAATGGTCCAGAACGACGATATCGAACTGCTCGTCTTGAAACATCTTGAGCCCGGACGCCACGGATGCGGCATGGACCACCTCCATTCCGTGACGACCGAGGATCCGGCTGGAAAGCCGCGCCAGAGCCGGATCATCATCAACATACAAAACGCGCAATGCCATCATGCCTTCAAGGTACTTGAATTACGGAGAAGAACAGGCCGAGGTTCTTTATCGCACTCGCAAAGCCTTCGTAGTCGACCGGCTTGGTTATATAGACATTTGCACCAAGGTCATAACATTTCTGAATCTCGGTTTCGTCATCCGTCGTCGTCAAAACGACCACCGGCAAACGGCGCGTATATTCGTTACTCTTGATCTCCTCGAGAATTCGGATACCCGACATATCAGGGAGGTTAAGATCGAGCAAAACGAGAAGATATCGATCTTTGCTGACAACGCCATCGCGGTTTTCACCGAGGATGTAGTCGAGTGCCTTTGCACCGAGCGTAAAGGGCATGATCTCGTTATTCACACCTGCGCGACGTACGTTCTTCTCGATCAGCCGAGCATGACCTTCGTCATCCTCGATCATAATGATCGTTACCTCTTGACCGGTTGCCTTCATTTTTCGCCTTCTTTCGTCACTTTTCTGAGATCGCTCGGCAGCAGCAACGTAAATGTACTACCTTTGCCAAGTTCGGAACTCACCTTAATGTCTCCTCCTAAACTTCTTATTAGCGACCGAACATGGGCAAGGCCGATGCCTTCCCCCGGTTGATCCTGATCACCGGCGCGGCGAAAGAGTTCGAACACCCGTTCCAGATCATGCTCGCCAATGCCACGCCCGTTGTCGCTGACTTCGATGCTGATGGCACCCCGCCCGGACGGATAAGCACGGGCAGTCAATCGCAGCGGTCGTCCCGGCATCTGGTATTTCACCGCATTGTCGAAAAGATTGCCAAGGATTTGGTCGAGAGAGATACGATCCGTCACGACTGTCAGCTTTGATGTCTCGACACTGATCTCGCCGCCATTAGCATTGATCTGGTGACGAACCGTCTCGGAGAGCGATGACAGCAATGTCTCTATGTCGACTTTTTCCGGTTGCAGCTTTCGCTGACCATCGCGAGATATCTTCAAGATCGCATTGATCAGCTGGTCCATCTTGCGTGTCGAAGAGCGGATGAAACTGATCGCCTCGGGAAGATCTTCCTCGACAGCCAGTCTGGCATCCCGAACCACGTCGTCGGAAGGCATTTTGCCGTCTGCGAGCACATAGGCGGTGACCGGCTTCAGGGACGTATCGAATTCGGAAAGGAACCCCATGATATTGACGAGCGGCGCACGCAAATCATGCGTGACGATATAGGCGAAGCGCTGAATTTCCTGATTGGCGCTGCGAAGATCACGGGTTCTTTCCTCAACCCGCTCCTCCAGATGGCGATTTAGCTCGTCAACATCTTCCCGAGACCGGTTCAACGCACGGATATATGTGAAGACCAGAAAGATTGAACCGCCGACGACAAGCAGGATCGCCAGCGTGCCGCCGAGCGTTACCCATTGCAATGTATTGGCGGCGCCAAGTTGGTCTACGACGATGATGCGGAGCCGATCGTCGGTCTGCGATTGCAGCTTCGACAAGATCGCCCTGATTTCGTTCATGAACCGTTTGCCGTCATTCTCACGGACGACTTCGACTGCCTCGGTGATGCGTCCTGCCTTTTGCAGATCGATGGTTTCCTGGGTTTCAGCCAGCTTGTTGGCGACGGCATTACCGAGATCCGTCAGATCCCGCTCGTATTGCTTCTGGTCCTTCAGCACTTCGAGAAGTCTGGACTGCCTCTGCGGCAACAGGCTCAAGGCCTCCTGATAAGGGCCCAGATACTCGATGTTGTTGGTCAGCAGATAACCCCTCTGCCCCGTTTCAATGTCCTGCATCGACGTCAGGATATCGAGAATGGCTGCCCGCACACGGCGTAACTCGGCTGTTTCTTGCGAGTACCGGTTGTTCACCTGCACCAGCCACAGCGAAGTGGCGACCATTCCGGTCAATATTGCAACACCCACAGCGAGCATAAACAGGCTTCGCTGAGCAAAAGGCGAGAAACTAATCACAGTTGTAAATTCCCGGCATGCACCTCATTCGCGCGCAAACTAGAATATGCGGCGCATTGAATCGAACGTTTTATTTTCGATTCATATGGGAACCACTTTTGACGACGCGCGTTGAGCAAGGCTGTAAAAAATATTCCGCTCAGAAAAGCGGATAGCTGTGCGAAACTTCACGGTTTTTCAATCCGGAATGCCAGAATTGCCTTAAACAACCTGAACCAGATGGCCCGGGGAAACGGTTTTATAGTTTCGCGTCGGCGTTTGAAATCCCATCGGCCGTATCGGGCTTTTCAGTTCATCGTTGGATATGCCGCGCTTTATTCCGCGTCGCGCCGGATCGGGTACCGGCACTGCCGCCATGAGTTTCTTCGTGTAGGCATGTTGCGGATTGTCGAAAACAGCAGCGCGCGGACCGATCTCCACAATCTCACCGAGATACATCACCGCGACGCGATGGCTGACACGCTCCACCACCGCCATATCGTGGGAGATGAAGAGGAAGGCGAGATTGAGGCTCTGTTGCAGGTCGAGGAGCAGGTTGCAGACCTGCGCCTTGATCGAAACATCGAGAGCCGACACGCTTTCGTCGGCAACAATGACCTTCGGATCGAGGGCAAGCGCACGGGCAATCGCGATGCGCTGGCGCTGGCCGCCGGAAAATTCGTGAGGATAGCGGCTCGCCATGTCGGCGGTTAGACCAACCTTTTCGAGGAGATCGGCAGTCTTTTCCTTCGCCTGCTTCGTGGTGCCCAGTTTGTGCTTGATGAAGGGTTCGGAAATCGCCGTACCCACCGTCATGCGCGGATTGAGCGACGAAAACGGATCCTGAAAGATCATCTGTACGGACTTACGCATATTGCGCAGGCCGACTGTATCGAGCCGCATCACATCGTAACCATCGAGCGAAACCTCGCCGGCCGTCGGTTCGACAAGACGCATGATCGAGCGGCCGGTCGTCGACTTTCCGCAACCGGACTCGCCGACCAGTGCAAGCGTCTCCCCCTGAAACAGATCGAAGGAGACGTTTTCGACCGCGTGAACCGCACCCGTCTGCCGGGCCAAAAGGCCGGAGCGGATGGGAAACCGCGTCACGAGGTTCTTGACCGACAGGACAGGTGTCTGTCCGCTCGCAACCGTTTCGGCCACTTCTACCGGCTCGGTCGACAGGCCGGTTTTCATGTCGAGGACCGGAAAGCGCGTCGGCCACTGCCGGTCGCGCATCGAGCCGAGCTTCGGCACCGCCGAAAGCAGCGCCCGCGTATAGGGATGCTTGCCGCGCTGGAATATATCCCCGGTAGGTCCGGTCTCGACCTCATCGCCCCGGAACATCACAATGGTGCGGTCGGCGATCTCCGCCACGACGCCCATATCATGAGTAATGAAGAGGACCGACATGCCCTCCTCTTCCTGAAGCAGTTTGATCAGATCGAGAATCTGGCCCTGAATGGTGACGTCGAGCGCGGTCGTCGGTTCATCGGCGATCAGCAGTTTCGGCCGGGAAGCGAGCGCCATTGCGATCATCACGCGCTGGCGCATGCCACCGGAAAACTGATGCGGATACTCGTCAAAGCGACCGGCCGCGTTGGGAATACGAACCTTTTCGAGAAGCCGGACCGTCTCCGCCCTTGCCTGCTGCTTCGAAAAGCCCTTGTGCCGGACGAGGACCTCGGAAATCTGGCGGCCGATCGTGAAGATCGGATTGAGCGACGTCATAGGCTCCTGAAATATCATCGAGACGTCGTTGCCCCGCACGCCCCGCATTTCCTTCTCGGAAAGCGCCAGAAGATTGCGCCCGTTCAAGAGAACTTCACCCTCAATCCGGCTGAAAGCGGGGCTAAGCAGGCGCATGATGGACAGCGAGGTGACGGACTTTCCCGAACCGGACTCGCCGACAATCGCGACGGTTTCGCCCGGAGCAACATCGAAGGAGACGTTACGGACGACGCTCTTCCAAGCATCATCGACTAGAAAAGAAGTGGTCAGGTTTCTAACGGAGAGAACAGGTGTCGTATTCATGATGTCATCGTCCCACAGCATAGGCCTGCATCAGTCGCGGGGTTGCGGCGGCCCGCAGCAGGCCATCGGCATCCCGCTTTGCGGCAGTCAGGCGGCCCACCGACCACGCATCGGCAACGGTGACCTTGTGTCCGCGGCGGCGAAGCTCCTGCAGCGTGATATCACCCACGGTGCTTTCCACCATGATCTCGCCCGGCGAACTGGTGCGCGGATAAAACGAGCCCGGAAAATGCGAGGTATGGAACAGCGGCATGTCGATGGCCGCCTGCAGGTTCTTGCCGTGATGTGCATAACGCAGGAAGAAGGGCAGCTGCCACTGATCCTGCTGATCGCCGCCCGGAGTACCGAACACCATGGAAGGGCGTCCCTGATGCAGCGCGAGCGAGGGTGTCAACGTGGTGCGCGGGCGTTTTCCAGGTGCAAGCGAGGTCGGCAGGCCTTCCTTCAACCAGAACATTTGGGCGCGGGAATTGAGCGCAAAGCCCAATCCCGGAACAATTGGCGATGATTGCAGCCAGCCGCCGGACGGCGTGGTTGAGACCATGTTGCCCCAGCGGTCTATGACATCGATATGCACGGTATCGCCGCGTTTTTCGGTAAGATGCGACATGGTGGGCTCGTAGACGGTGCCCTTGCCGCTCATTTCGGCGAGCATGGCCATGGTGGCGTCCACCTGCTTCTCGTAACCCGGCACGATGCCGGGACGCAGATCGAGCGATGCCTCGCTGCCGATAAGTTTACGACGCCCGGCATTGTAGCTTTCAGAGAGAAGATATTCCGTCGGAATCTGGCCGAAATCAGGATCGCCGTAATAGACCTCACGGTCGGCAAAGGCGAGCTTCATGGCCTCAACGATGGTGTGGATGAAATCGGGGCCGGACGGGTCCATGGCCGCAAGATCGAAGCCTTTCAACAGGGCGAGCGACTGCAACAAAACCGGTCCCTGCCCCCAGGCAGGCGTCTTTGCAATCGTCCAGTCATGATAATCAAGCGTCTGCGGAGCTTCGATGGTCGCGCTCCAGTCCGCCATATCCTGCGCCGTCAGCACGCCCTTGTGCTTGGTGCCGCTTGCATCCATGACTTCAGCGGTCTTGACGTAAGTGTCGATCGCTTCCGCTACGAAACCCCGATAGAAAGCGTCGCGTGCGGCCTCAATCTGGTTTTCGCGACCCGAACGCGCTTCGGATTCAGTGACGATCCGCTTGTAGGTTTCCGCAAGTACAGGATTCCTGAAAAGGGCGTGGGGCTCGGGTGCGGCACCACCCGGCAGCCAGGTCTCGTAGGATGTCGGCCATTCCTTCTCGAAGAATTCCGCCAGCCCCTTGATGGTGGCGGAAACGCGCGGCAGGGTCGGATGTCCGTATTCGGCATAATAGATGGCTGGTTCCAGCACCTCGCGCACGCTCATCGTGCCATAGTCGCGCAGCATCAGCATCCAGCCATCGAAGGCTCCGGGAATGACGGTTGCAAGCAGACCATCGCCGGGGATCAGCTTAAGCCCCTCCGAGGTATAGTGCTCGATGGTGGCGCCACTCGGAGCAGGCCCCTGCGCGCAGATGACTTCGACCTTGTCCTTCTTCTTTGAATAAAAGACGGCAGGCATGTCGCCGCCGGGGCCACAGAGATGCGGTTCGACGATCTGCAGCACGAAGCCGGTGGCAACCGCTGCGTCGAAGGCGTTACCTCCCTTTTCGAGGATTGCCATGCCCACGGCCGATGCGATCCAGTGCGTCGAGGTGACGACGCCGAATGTGCCAAGGATCTCGGGGCGTGTGGTAAATTCGGTCATTCAGTCAGTTCCTTATGAGAAATCATGCTTCGCGCGGATCGAGCGCATCACGCAGGCCATCGCCCAGGAGATTGAAGCCTATGACGACGAGGAAAATTGCAATGCCGGGCCACATCGTCATCCACGGTGCCTGGCTCAGAAAGTTCTTCGCGGTGTTCAGCATGGAACCCCACGACGGCGCCGGTGCCTGCTGGCCAAGGCCGAGGAAGGACAGGCTCGCTTCCGCAATGATGGCCGTCGCAACCGTCAAGGTCGCCTGCACGATGATGGGAGCAAAGACATTTGGCAGGATGTATCGTGTCATGATGTCGAAGTGGTTGAGGCCAATCGACCTTGCCCCCTCGACATAATCTTCCATCTTGACCGCCAGCACCTGACCACGGGTCAACCGAACGAAAATCGGCATGGCGGAAAGCCCGATGGCGATCATCGCGTTGGTAAGGCTCGGGCCGAGGAAGGCCGCAAGGGCAATAGCCATGATGAGGAACGGCATAGCCAGCAGCGCTTCGGTGATGCGCGAGATGACCATATCCACCCAGCCACCGAAATAACCGGCGATCAACCCGAAGGGCACGCCGATCACCACCGCGATCATGACGGAGACAACACCGGCCATCAGCGAGGCCCGCGCGCCATAAATCATGCGCGAAAGGATATCACGGCCAAGATCGTCGGTGCCGAGCCAGTGGGCGGCGGACGGCGCCTTGCGGATGGCCGACCAGCTGGTCGCAATAGGGTCAGCAATCGGCAGGATCGGTGCTGCAACGGCAAGTACCGTGAAGAAAAGCACGATAATCAGACCGGCCAGCGCCGATTTGTTGCGCTTCATTTTCTTCCAGGCGCGGCTTTCTTGCCGCGGCACCGGTACGGACAGGTTTTGATCGAGAGCGGTCATAATATCAGGCCTCAGATCGTCGCCCTGAGGCGAGGGTTAAGCAGGACATAGGCAATGTCCGCCAGCAGGTTCATGAGGATGAAGCCGACCGCGGTGCAGAGCACGATGCCCTGGACGACGGCGTAATCGCGGGTGAAGACCGCATCGACGGTCATCTTGCCGAAGCCGGGAATGGTGAATATCTGCTCCGTCAGAACCGCACCGGCCAGCAACTCACCGAAAAGCAGTGCCAACAGCGTGATGACGGGTAGAAGCGCGTTGCGAAAACTGTGCGACAGGATGATCTCGCGCGGCGAAAGCCCCTTGGCGCGGGCGGTGCGGATATAGTCTGAACTCAAAACCGCGACCATTGCCGAACGCGTGTGGCGCATCAACGTTGCCGCAAGCGCATTGCCGAGCACGAAGGCGGGCATGATCATCGTCTCGATGGAGCGAACGGGGTCGACGAATATCGATTCATATCCGGATGCCGGCAGCCAGCCGAGCTTCACTGAAACCAGCAGGATCAGCATGATGCCGAGCCAGAAATTCGGGATCGACAGGCCGGAAAGCGCCACGATATTGGCGGTGTAGTCGATCCATGTGTTTTTCTTGACGGCGGCCAGAATGCCGATCGGAATACCGATGACCATCGCAAAGAACATCGCCATCACAGCCAGCTGGATGGTGACCGGCAGCTTCTGGCCGATCAGTTCCAGCACCGGCTGGTTGGTCCTCAGCGAAATACCGAAATCGCCGGTCACCACGCCGCCCAGCCAGTTGATGTACTGGAGCGGTACCGGGTCGTTCAGGCGATACTTCTCCCGCAGGAATTCAATCGTCGCCGGATCACGCTCCTCACCCGCCATGGCGAGAACCGGATCACCCGGCAACAGTTTCTGCAGCGAGAAGACGAAGATGGAGATGATCAAAAGCGTCGGGATCGCGACCAGCAGTCGCTTGCCGATATAGACAGGCATGGCATTGCCCCCGTTCGTGCACGTTCTGGAGGGCCGCACGGCAAGCCGTGCGGCGGATTTGAAGCGCTTAGTCCTTGCTGACGCCGAGAAGGCGGATCATGCCATCAGGCGAAGGCTCCCAGCCCTTGACCTTCTTGGAAATGGCATAGGCATAGGGCTGGTGGCCGAGATAGATGATCGGCATGTCGTCGTTTAGGATGACGCTTGCCGCATCGTATTTCTCCTTGCGGACCGCATCTTCAGTCGAGGCGCGTGCTTCGTTCAGCAGCTTGTCGACTTCAGGATTACAATATTTCACATCGTTGATGCCGCCCTTGCAGGTGACGAACTGGTGAAGATTTCCATCGGGATCGATACGACCAGACCAGTCGGAACGGCTGAGCTGATAGTTGCCGGCGGTCTGTTCGGAAAGAAGCGTCGCAAATTCGGTGGCCTTCAGCGTCACGTTGAAGCCAGCCTCCGCCACCATCGACTGGATCACCTGCATCATCTGCGTCTGCGTGGTGTTGTTGGCGTGCTGAAGTTCGATATCGAGCTTCTCGTAGCCAGCCTCCTTCATCAGCTGCTTGGCTTTGTCGATGTCGCGGGGCGGCACCGGCAGGTTCTGGTTGAACCATGGGCTTGTCGGCGGGAATGACTGATTGCCGGCCTTGGACGTACCCTCAAACACGATCTGGCCGATCGCTTCGCGGTCAATCGCATAGGAGAAGGCCTGACGCAGGCGCTTGTCCTTGCCGAGCGGATTGTCAGCGCGCGCGCCGTTGTTGATATTGACATACATGGCCATGTAGCCCGGACCGATCACGTCCGCATAGGTCAATTTGGGGTCATTCTTGACGGATTCCGCATCGGACGCCGAGATACGTTCGGCAATGTCGAGATCGCCAGAGCGGAGGTTTGCAAGCTTCACAGTTGTATCGGGAATTGGCAGGTAGACGATCTTGTCGACCTTGATCTTGTCCTTGTCCCAATAATCCGCGAATTTTTCGAGGACGATACGGTCCTGCTGAATGCGCTCGACGAATTTGAACGGTCCGGCGCAAACCGGCTTGGAGCCGAAATTCGCGCCCAGTTCCTTGGCGGCTTTCGGCGCGACGATCATGCCCGCGCGATCTGAAAGCTGGGCAAGCAGCGTGACATCGGGCGTCTTCAGCGTGAACTTGACTTCCAGCGGCCCGGTGGCCTCAACCTTTTCAACCGAGGACAACTCGCTCTTACGGCGGGATTCCGGAAGGGTCATGTTGCGCTCGATGGTGGCAACGACGGCGGCCGCATCCAGCGTCTCGCCGTCGTGGAACTTCACGCCGTCGCGAATTTTCATCGTCAGCACCTTGCCACCCTCGGACCAGCCCCATTCGGTGGCAAGCTGGGGAACGATCTTCATGTCCTGCGAGATATCCACCAGCTTGTCGCACATGGAGGTGTAGACGATACGGCCGACGAAGGTGCGCGATTGCGCGGGATCAAGCACGTCCGCGTCATCGTTGAGGCCGATGCGCAATTCGGAAGACATGGCTGGTGCGGTCAGAAACGCGCTTGCCAATAGCGCCGCAGTCAGTGTGTAGATTTTCTTCATGTTCGATCCTCTGGTCTGGTTTTCTTTGACTTTTGTCATTGGCCAGCCCCGAAGGACCGGCGGGTCTTCGTCCGCGGCCTATGAGGCCGGAGTAAGCGGATTGTCGGCTTCGTTGATGCTCTTCGCCGCACGGTCTTCCGCAGCCGTCTCCTCCTGAAACCCGAGCGAAGTGGCGCGGATCAATCGTTCCTGATGCATGAGAAGGTGCTGGCGCATCGCCTCTCCGGCACGCGCCGGATCGCGATCGGCAATGGCATCGACGATGGCGACATGCTGTTCGAAAGACGCCTTGCCATTCGTGCCACTGCGCCGGGCGAGTTCGCGTATCGACTGCCAGGCATCGTCCTGACGAATACGGTTCACGACATCGAAGATCGACAGGAACAGCTTGTTGCCAGCACTCTGGGCTATCTGGCGGTGGAGCGAGCCGTCCCACAATTCCTTGGCATCGGCATCCGTGCTTTCGCCGGTCTTCTTGACGAGCGCGCGCATGCGCTCCACCTCGGCGGGCTTGGCGCGCATGGCTGCAAGCTGCGCCAGTTGCGGTTCGATGCGCAGGCGGACTTCCATGATTTCCATGATATCGGTGCTGGCGACCATTTCGGTCACCTGGGTGGACCAATCGTCCGGCTTTTCACCCACAAAGGTTCCGGCCCCCTGGCGACGCCATATAAGACCCTCGGCCTCCAAAACCTCCAGAGCACGGCGGATTGACCGGCGGCCGACATTGAAGGTCTCGGCAAATGCCCGCTCCGTCGGCAGGCGGCCGTCATTCGCGAGATTCTTCGTCTGAATATACTCGCGAAGCTTCGCCAGAGCGTAGTTTGAATTGTCGTTAGGGTTTGTCGCCAAGCCGCACCATTTGTGTGAACCAATCGAACATTGGTTCATTTGGTGAGAAATTTCGGCAGACGTCAAGCCCATTTTTGAGCCTTGATTACAAGCGCTCAAAATATGGGCATACGCCGATTTTCAGGGACGGAAATGCATGCTTTCAGGGCAAGGAAGACAATGTCGGCGAGCAAATGAATTACGACCGAAATGCCACCCTTGTCCTGTACGCGTTTACGCCAGCATTGACATCATTCGGAGCTTTTGAGTCCGTTCAAAATCTCGTAGGCCACGGCAACACGATCCTCATTGGGATAGTTTTTATTGGCCAGAATGACGATACCGAGTTTTTGCTCCGGTATGAACGCCACATAGGCGCCGAAACCGTTGGTGGAGCCGGTCTTGTTGATGAAGACATCGCCACGCGGCTTTATCGGCGGCGAAATTTCCGATACCGGCACCGTCTTGAGCAAGGCGCCGGAGTTCGTTTCGATCAGTGTTTTCAGCGCGGCTGGGTAGGCATATTGCTCCCAGATCATATCCTGCGTCATCGCGCCAACGCTGAAATATCCCGTATGAGTGTTGGCGATCGCCTGCTGGAGTTTTCCGTCCAGCTTTTCCAGCCCCATATTCGCATTGACGAAACGGATCATGTCGGTCGCCGTCGATCTGACCCCGTAAGCCTCCGATGAGAGAATGGCTGGCGTCATGCGGGCCGGTTCGCCGGTTCTCTTATAACCCTGCGCATAATCGGCCATCTTTGCCTTGGGCACCACGGTGAAGGTGCTCTTCAATCCAAGCGCCGGAAACAGTACGTCCTGCATTGCGCTGTCATAGCTTTGGCCCATGGCCTTTGCGGTGACGTATCCGAGCATTCCGATGCTGGGATTGGCGTAGGTTCTGTGCGTTCCCGCCTTGTATGCGGGCTTCCAGGCCTTGAAATAGGCCAAAAGCTGCGGCTCCGTCTTGACACTGTCCGGTACCTGCAACGGAAAGCCGCCGGCGGTGTGGGTGCCAAGATGCATCAGCGTGACATCGCCAAACGGCTTGCCCTTCATGGAGGGAAGATAGTCTTCGACCTTGCCTGATAGTGACAGTTTCCCCTGCGTCTCCGCATAGGTACTGAGCGTGACCGTGAATGTCTTGCTGATGGAACCCAGCTCGAAAAGCGTCTGCGGGGTAACCGGCTGGCCCGTAGTTTTGGACATGACACCGTAGGTGAAGACGTGATTTTCGCCATCGACACTGATGCCAACGGCCAGACCCGGAATACCGTTCTTCTCCATCACCGGCTTGATCGCTGCATCCGTTATCGCTTTCAGCCTGGCATCATCAGCGGCAAAAGTCTGCGTGAACAGGCTCGTCGAGATCAATGTGGCCAACGCAATATGTCTGCGATTAAGTTTCATCTTTCGTGTTCTCCAAAACCTCAAGTGGATTTTCGGCGCCTGCGCCGTCCCCAGCGAAAGACGTTTAACCGCCCTACATTGCACGAACAAATCATGATATCTCGGACGAGGCATAACAAAATCTAGGTCTTGAATGGTTCGGCAATTTCTTCCACTGAACGGCTTGAGGGCATTTGAGGCATCAGCGCGGCACCTCAGTTTCACCCGCGCGGCCATAGAACTCTGCGTGACGCAGGCGGCTGTGAGCCAACAGGTGAAGGGCCTCGAAAAACGACTGGGGGTTTCCCTTTTTCAACGGCTTCCAAGAGGCCTGAAAATCACCGCGGAAGGCGAAGCCCTGCTACCGACGGTCACCAGCTCTTTCGATCAGATGGCGATCACGCTCGACAGGATCGAAGCCGGTCAGGTGCGCGAACTGCTGTTTCTGGGCGTCGTGGGAACCTTTGCCGTGGGCTGGCTGCTGCCGCGGCTGAGGGAATTTCAAAAGCGGCACCCGTTCATCGACGTGCGCGTTTCCACCAACAACAACCGCGTGGACATGGCCGCCGAAGGCCTGGATTTCGCCATTCGATTTGGCCAGGGCTCCTGGCATGGCACGGATGCATTCCGGCTTTTCGAGGCGCCCCTTTCGCCTCTCTGTACGCCGAAACTGGCGGAGACACTGAAATCCCCCGCTGATCTCGCGGACGCCACGCTGTTGCGCAGCTACAGGTCTGACGAATGGGCCACGTGGTTTGCAGCGGCTGGCGTAACACCGGTGGCGCAGGTGAATGCCGGCATCGTTTTCGATACCTCGCTCGGCATGATGGAGGCCGCATTGCAAGGGCTCGGCGTGGCGCTCGCCCCGCCATCGATGTTCTCCCGGCATCTGGCATCCGGGGCTATCGTCCAGCCCTTCCCCGTCACCATATCGCTCGGCAGCTACTGGCTGACGAGGCTGCAATCAAAGCCGCCGACACCAGCCATGCAGGCCTTCTCGGACTGGATGTTTACCAATATCGGTCCTGCGCAAGACGGCCTATGACAGGGCGAGCAGAACGCCACCAATCGCGCAGATGACCACCACGATCCATGGCGGCGTCTTCCACACCGTCAACAGGATGAAACCCGTCAGCGCAAGTGCAAAATCCTTCGGCATGAAGATAGCGCTTGTCCACACCGGATCATAAAGCGCGGCCCCGAGAATGCCAACGACGGCGGCATTTGCGCCGCGCATGGCAGCCTGCGCCAGAAGGTGCTTGCGAAACTCCTCCCAGAAGGGCAGCGCACCGACGAGCAATAGCATGCCCGGCAGAAAGATCGCGACAAGCGCAATGACTGCTCCCGCAATACCGTTCGGCTGCGGCCCCGCCACAGCGCCGAGGTAGGCCGCGAAGGTGAACAGCGGGCCGGGAACGGCCTGGGTTGCACCGTAACCGGCGATAAACGCATCTTCCGTCACCCAGCCCGTGGAAACCACTGCCGATTGCAGCAATGGCAGCACCACATGGCCGCCACCAAAGACAAGGGCGCCGGCACGATAGAACGCATCGAACAATGAGAGGCCTTGCGAGCCGGCCATCGCCGCGAAGACCGGCAGGAAGGCCAACAGGAGCGCGAAAGTGGCAAGCGCAATGTATCCGACACTTTTCGGCACCCGGAATGCGAGATGGGAAGCCTGACGCGCGGCCTCGCTGCGGCAGAAGAAAAGCCCCGCAATGGCACCCAAGGCAAGCGCCAGAATCTGGCCAAAAGCGCCCGCGACAAACACGACGCAGATGATGCCGACGAGCGCGATGCTGGCACGCTGTCTATCTGGAGCAAGGCTCTTTGCCATGCCCCAGACGGCCTGCGCCACCACGGCGACCGCAACGATCTTGAGGCCATGCAACAGGCCGTTGCCGACCGGCCCTTCTATCGACGCGGCGACCATGGCGAAGAGAAGCAGGAGGATAGCGGATGGCAGGGTGAAGGCCATCCAGGCCGCCAGCGCACCGAGCGGCCCTGCCCGCAGCAACCCAAGGGCAAAACCGACCTGGCTGGAGGCCGGCCCCGGCAAGAACTGGCAGAGCGCCACGAGATCGGCATAACCCGCCTCGTCGATCCATTTGCGCCGCACGACCAGCTCATCGCGAAAGTAACCGAGATGGGCGATGGGACCGCCGAAGGAGGTGACCCCGAGCTTCAGGAACGCCATAAATACCTCGCCGGGCGTGCCGCTTCGAGGGGTGGCCGCTTCAGTGCGGATGGTTTGCGTTGACGACTTCACGAAAAAGCTCCCTGAGCGTGCAACGGCTGTTCGTCTACACAATGTCCGTATCAAAAACGATATCGATATCAGACACTATTATGACAGGGATATGAAGAGGCTGGAGCGCGTCCTCGATGAAAGGGATCGTTCGACGCGCGCCATATCTTCGTTTCACGCCTTTTCGAGCCTCAGACGATCAGTCCCTTCATGGGCCGGATGGCCTCCGAACCGGGAAAGACCGCCTTGTCGAGCATGGCAGCGCTTGCGCCGAGATGATCGACCGCGAGACCCTTGATGATCGCGCGAATATCCGTCGTGGGCGCAAGGTCCCGCCCATCTCGCAACTGCGCGAGCTTGAGGCCGGGCCAATCGGCGATGACACGCCCGCCACGGATGCTGCCGCCGGCGAGAAAGGCCGTTGTTGCCGTTCCGTGGTCAGTTCCTTCCGTACCGTTGATACGGGCGGTACGGCCAAATTCCGTGGCGACCAATATGGCCGTATCCTTCCAGACCGGCCCCAGCTCCTGCTCGAAGGCGGCAAGCGCATTGTCCAGCCCGCTCAACAATTTTGAAAGACGCTCGACCTCATGGGCATGGGTGTCCCAACCCTCGAAAGCCAGCGCCGCAACGCGCGGCCCTTCTGGGTGCGCAATCAGCCGTGCGGCACCCCGCGCCATCTGCTCCATGCCAACAGGATCACCCGGACCACCGCGCGCCTTGATATCGACGCCGGAGGCGATCCTGCCGGTTTCGATGCCCTCGGCAAGCAATGCCGCCAGCATCGGGTCCGTCTGGCCGTAGAGATCGGCAAGGCGCGGAGCGAGATCGCCATCGGCGGGTTTGAGAACGGATGGCGCCCATCCCAATATCGGTGCCTTGCCGCGAATGACAAGCGGAGCGCTGGCGCCAATGGCAAGGCCGCTCACCCGCTGCCCGGCCGCAGCTGGATTGATGGTTTCACCCGCCGGCAACTGTTCGAGCAGACGGTTCAGCCAACCCGTCTCGACATGGCCGGGGGTCGGAAAACCAGATTCCAGCACATCCTGGCCATCAAAATGCGAACGGTCACGATAACCGGTGGCGCTGGCGTGGACCACCGCTGCCTCGCCCTTCCGGTACAGCCGCTGGAAATTGCGAAGGGATGGATGGAGCGCAAAGAAACCATCCAGCGCGAGGGATGGATTGTCGCCTTCAGTGCGCATGGCGATCTGTTGCCTTAGCGCCTCATAGTCGGGGTCGCCGACGGGCGGCACGGCGGTCAGCCCGTCGAGCGCGCCGCGCAGGATGATGGTGACGAAACGTGGGTCGCGCCCGCCGGCAGCAAAAGCAAAGCGCGGCATGAAGGCCCAGGCAAAAAGCGCGCCGCCTGTGCCAAGAAGAGCGCGGCGGGTTGGGGAAAGATGTTCACACAGCATGGTCAACGCCTCTGGAATTCGGGGGAAAGGAAAGCAATCGTCAGTCCCTGCGGTTTGCTCTCAGCCCGCTGCACGGCCTTTTTCGTCTCCTCGGACAAAAGCGGCCCCAGCCGGTCTGCGACGAAGTCGCGCGGATCGGTTGAACCCGCAACCTGATGGGCGAACAGACTGGCGGCATCGATACGCGTCGCCAGCCCCTCGGAAGAACCCCAGCTATCGGTGACATCGGCAAAACCGTTCGGGCCGGAGGGGTTCCACAGCGGCTGACCCAATGCGTTGAGCACGGAAATTACCTGCTCGGGTTTTGGCACTATTCCACTCGCCCTGATGACGGTCGTCACGAAATCTAACGGGGGTCTGAGCTTGGTCAGGGTCGGGCTCCACGACTGTTCAGCCTCGATAAGCGCCATATAGGTGGCGGAAAGATCGCCGTGGCTCTTGGTGTAGGCGGCAGCAAGTTTCGCCACCAGTTCCGGTGGTGGATGGTCGCTGACGAAATGCCGTACCAGCTTGTAAGCGAGATGGCTGGCCGTCGCCGGATGATGCGCGAGATCTCGCAGCGCCCGCCGCCCCTGCTCTACCCCCGCTTCACCATAGGTGATGCCCATCACGGCATGGTCGCCGGGTTCATGGTTGTTGGCGTTGAAGGAAAATCGGCCAAGCGGACCCGGACGCTTCTCGTCGCGATAGACGCTCCAGCCGGTGATGATGCGGGCAAGTGCTGTAACATCAGCCTGACTATAGCCGCCATCCACCCCGAGCGTATGCAGTTCCATGATTTCGCGCGCGAGGTTTTCGTTGAGCCCGCGCTTGCCATTCCTGTTGGCCTGCGAATTCGGTCCGATCGATTGCTGATTGTCGAGAAAATACAGCATGGCGGGATGGGTCTCGACTGCGACCAGCATATCCTCGAAATTGCCGAAGACATGCGGACGGATCGCCTCACGCTCGAAAGCGCCGGCGAGAATGTGCACATCACCGCCCTTGCCGGTGGCAACCGCGAAGTGGTTGGCCCAGAACATTGCCAACCGCTCGCCAAAACCGATCAGCGGCTGGCGTATCGTGCCGTTGAAGCGGGCGTCCGCCTCCGCAAGCAGTATCTGCTGGGGAAAATAGGGGCGCTTGGTGGCGGGCACGTCCGGCTTCTTGTCCTGTGAAGCACTGGCAGGCGGCACCATGCCCGCATTGTCCATAGCGTTTGCGGCAATTGCCATTGCCGGCGATGGTGGGCTCATGGCCCCTGCGGTCGCACCCGCGGCGCCGGTGGTGGCCGCGACGGCAAGGACAGCAGGTTTTTCACGCTCGGCCTTGATCTCCTTGTTATACGCCATCAGCGATATCAGAAGATCGGCGCTGGAATGAAGCTGTGCGCCGACAGGAATTGGTGTGGCGCGTTCGGTAATTTCCAGCCGCAACAGATCGCGCGGGTCGTCTTTGATCGCCTGGATATCGCCTTCACGCGCGCCGAGGCCGAAACGCCACAGACAGAGTGCTGCATCCAATTCCCTGGAATTTGACATGGCCGATACGAACTCCGTTTCGTTATCGACCATTCAACGGGCGCCAGGGCCAAAATCCGTCGCTGTTGAAATGTGATTATTTCGTGGCCGGTTTCGGCGCCTCACGGGCAAGCAAGCCTTCCGCCAGCCGGCGCCGCGCCTCTAGCGACAATGTGCGGGCGAACTCCACGGCCTGCATCTCGGTTGCGGCGCGGACCTCATATTCCGCCTTGCGGGCACGCTCAAGCGCTGCGGACAATGCCTCCGGGTCAAGCGTTTCTGCCCCCATCAGGGACGCCGCCTCGATACGCGCCTGGCGCGCCTCGGCGGAGGTTTCCCGCATGGTCCTGCGTGCATCGCTAAGGCTGCGCCGGAAGGCCTCCCTTTCGGTCTTTGGCAATTGTTCGCCCGCAAGCGGCATGCGGGCAGCGGCAGCGGCCGGGTCGTTCCGCAGATAAACGAACCCTGCGCCGGCAAGCGCGCAGACAAGAAATGTATTCGCCACGAGAAGGACAACGACTATCCAGCGGAAATTCTGATCGCTCATTTCGTCTCCTCGGTCATTTCGTTTTCGGTTTGCAGGTTTCCGAACGCGGTCAACGTATCGCCCAATGTCAGGGCGGGCGGTGGCGTGAGGTTGATGACGGCAACCGCTCCCGTCAGCGCGCCCGCAAGGCTGATGCCGATCATGCCCGCACCCAGCCCGTACCGGACGATCCATCTGCGTCTGGTGGTCTGCGCCTTTGCCTGCGCCATGATCTTCGCGTTGAGCATGGCCGAAGGGTCGCGAAGACGATATGCCGACAGCGTAAAATCGAGAGGTGCCGCCTGCGCAATCAGGCGCCTGCCATCTGCCGTCTCCGCATAAGCCATGGCCTCCAGCCGCCGGTCTTCCGGCCAGCGTTGTGGATCGGCACCATAGGCCGCCACAAGATCGGAAAAAACCTTGTTATCCATGAGCGTCTTCTTCGCCCCGTTCATTGGTCGCCCTCATTCAAAATCGCATGGAGTGCCCGGCGGCCACGCGCCAGAAGGCTTTCCAGTGCGTCCACACTGACATGCATGACGTCAGCCGCCTCGCGGTTCGACATCTCCTGATAATAGACCAGAACGATCGCCTCCCTTTGTCGCGCGGGCATGGCCTGCAAGGCGCGCGCCACGGCACCGCTCTCGTCACCATCATATGGCAGGGCGGCATCGGGCAGCACACTGCCGTCAATCTGTTCGGGCGGCTCAGCAACCGATATTTCCCGGCGCTTTCGCAACCGGTCGTAACAGAGGTTCAGCGCCACCCGGTGGATCCATGTGTCGAATTTCGCACGCCCCTGCCGCCACGTGCCTGCATGTTTCCATATGCGCAGGAAGGTCTCCTGCGCGATGTCTTCCGCCTCTGCCGGATCACCCAGCATACGCGTGGCAAGCGCCATGATCCTCGGCAGTTTGGCCGTCACCAGAGCCTGCATCGCTCGGACATCTCCCGCAGCGACATCCGCCACCAAATCTGCATCCGGATCGCTTACCATGTATCGGGCTTTGTCTCCGTACTGTCCTGTCGGACACGGGCGAAATCCATGCGGAATGACGGCGGCTTCAGTGAGGATGTCCCGCACCTTGCCACTTTAACGCAGACCCGCGCAAAATCCGTCGCCGATTTCTGGGAAATATTCGCGTGCATTTTACGGCAGACCGCGTCACCGCCCGAACACATTGGAACGGCTGTTTCAACCGTCCACAGACACCCCGGAAAGCCTGTCCGGCCCGAACGCTTCAAGCAATCCGCGATAGGGCTTGGCGAGTGGCGTGGCATAGGCGCCGCGCTTGGCGGTCGAAAGCCCCATCGATACCAGCGATTCCGCCTGTTTCACCGCCGCAGCGACTCCATCGATAACAGGCACGCCGAATTCGCTGCGCAGCTCGGCGGTCAGATCCGCCATACCTGCACAGCCAAGCACGATCGCTTCGGCGCGATCTTGACGCAGGGCCAGTGAAATCTCTTCCCGCAGCCTGTCCCTGGCATTTGATGCCGGATCTTCCAGCGACAGGACGGGAATATCGGCGGCACGCACATTGCAGCGGGCAGACATGCCATAACGGTGAACGAGATGTTCGAGCGGCAGCCGCGAACGCTCCATCGTCGTAACGATCGTAAACCTCTGCGCGATGAATGCCGTGGCTGAAACCGCCGCTTCGCAAATCCCAATTACGGGTATGTCGGCGAGCGCGCGGGCCGCATCGAGTCCGGTGTCGTCGAAACAGGCGATGACGGCTGCCCTGGCACCAAGCGTCGGCGCCTTGGCAAGCTCGAGCAGCAGGCCGGGTACCGCGAAAACCTCATCGTAATATCCTTCGATGGAGACAGGCCCCATGGAAGAGGTCACTGCCAGGATTTCCGTATCGCAACTCGCCGCCCGCGTCGCCGCGTCGGCGATCGTCGCTGTCATGGATTGCGTCGTATTCGGATTAATGACGAGGATGCGCATGTTCTGTTTTTTCATCAACGCGAATGGCGACGGTTCAGAGTGACGATCAGGCCAAGCGTGGCCGCAATAACCAGGAAGGAGAAAAGGGTCGTGACGGCTCCGAGCGCGTAAAGCACTGGCGTCGTGACGTTGGTGGTCATGCCGTAGATTTCCAGCGGCAGGGTGTTGTAGGTGCCTGACGTCATCAGCGTACGGGCAAATTCGTCATAGGAAAGCGTAAAGCCGAACAGGCCGACGCCTATCAGGCTCGGTGCAATCATCGGCAGCACCACATGGGCAAAGGTCTGCCAGGCGGATGCCCCGAGATCGCGGGCGGCTTCTTCATAGGATGGAGAAAAGCGGTTGAAAACCGCCAGCATGATGAGCACGCCGAATGGCAGCGTCCAGGTCAGATGCGCGCCAAATGCTGATGTAGACCATGAAGGTTCCAGCCCAAGCTGTTGGAAAAGAACGCCGATACCGAGTGATATGATGATCGATGGCACCACGAGGCTTGCGACGGAAAGATAGAATAGCGGCGTCGCGCCGATGAATTTGCGCCGGAAAGCGAGACCCGCCAAAAGCGAGACGAGCACCGTGACGACCATGACCATGACGCCAAGCCCGAAGGAACGGCGGAACGAGCCGCCAAAATCGCCGACCGCCTGCTGTTCGAAAAGATTGCCGAACCAGTGCAGCGAAACGCCGTTGAGTGGAAAGGTCAGTCCGCCATTCGGCCCCTGAAAGGCCAGGATGAGGATTGCCGACAGCGGGCCGTAGAGGAACAGCACGAAGAGCAGAAAAAAGAAGGCGAGGACATAGAATTCACGTCCGCGTTTTTCCGAATGCATGGGTCACAGCTCCTTGCGGATATCGACGATGCGCAGGATGCCCGCGACCATCAGAAGAACGAGGATGAGCAGGATGACGGCATTTGCGGCCGCCGCGGGATATTGCAGCAGCGACATCTGGTTCTTCATCATCAGTGCCACCGATGCGCTCTGCCCGCCGGACATCACCTGAACCGTGGAGAAATCGGCCATGACAAGCGTCACGACAAAGATGCTGCCGATCGCCATGCCGGGTTTGGCAAGCGGAATGATAACGTTCCAGAGGGTCTGCCAGCCAGTCGCCCCGGCATCGCGCGCCGCTTCGATCAGCGATTTATCGATGCGCATCAGCGTGTTGAAGATGGGTGTGACCATGAACAGCGTATAAAGATGCACCATGGCCAGCACCACGGCAAAATCCGAATAGAGCAGCCATTCGATTGGCGCAGGTACGATGCCGGCGCTGACCAGCGCGCTGTTGACCAGCCCGTTGCGCCCGAGAACGGGAATCCAGGAAATCATGCGGATGATGTTCGACGTCAGGAAAGGCACGGTGCAGACGAGGAACAGAACCATCTGCATGGTGGTGGTGCGGATATGAAAAGCGAGGAAATAAGCGACCCAAAAACCGCAGAACAGCGTGATCGCCCAGACGATGGCGGCGAATTTCAGCGTGTTGATATAGGTTTGCCACGTGACCCAGGAACCAAGCGTCTCGGTATAGTTGAAGGTCACGAAACCCGGATACATCTGGGCAAAATCATAATCCCAGAAACTGACGACGGCGATCATGACGATCGGTAAAAGCAGGAAAAAGCCGAGGATCAGGAAAAGCGGTGTGGCCTGAATATAGGACACAAGCTTCTGCGGCAGGGCGAAGCTGCGGGACGGCTTGTCCTTTTTTTCGCTCACGCCGATGAATCTGACTGTCACCAAGGCTTTTCTCCTGCTGGCTGCCTGTGAAAGAGAGGCCGCGTCGGCGCGGCCTCATGTCTGTGAAAGGCGAGAAGATCAGGCCGCGATGAACTCGTTCCAGCGACGAACCATGTAGCGGTCCTCGTCCATGACGGAGTTCCAGCAGGCGACCTTGCCCATGCGCTCCTGGAACGAACCGCCGTCGCGCACTGCACCGGCCTTTTCCATGACCTTGCCATCAGGCGCGATGATATCGCCCTGCGCGGGCTTGCCTTCGACCCAGTAACCCCACTCGTCGGCCGACATATGTTCCTTGGCCGTATCCATGGCGGCGGAGTAATAGCCCTGACGGTTGAGGTAGGCGCCAACCCAGCCGGAGGTGTACCAGTTGATATACTCGTAAGCCGCATCCAGCTTTGCGCCGGAGAGGTGCTTGGCAAGGCCAAGGCCGCCGCCCCACGAGCGATAACCTTCCTTGAGCGGCTGGTATTTGCAGGCGATGCCCTTGGAGCGAACGGCGGCGACGGCGGGCGACCACATGGACTGGATCACGACTTCACCCGACGCCATGAGGTTGACGCTTTCATCGAAGCTCTTCCAGAAGGCACGGAACTGGCCGTCCTTCTTGGCCTTGATGAGGAAGTCGATGGTCTTGTCGATCTCCTCCTTCGTCATGTTGCCCTTGTCGGCATATTTGATGTTGCCCATGGCTTCCATGATCATCGCCGCATCCATGATGCCGATGGAGGGGATGTTGAGGATAGAGGCCTTGCCCTTGAACTTGGGGTCCATGATATCGGCCCAGCTGGTGATATCGCGGCCGACGAGATCGGGGCGAATGCCGAGCGTATCGGCATTGTAGATGGTCGGAACCATGGTGAAATAATCGGTTTCGCTTTTCGCAAACTTCTTGTCGCCGGGCTTTTCGACGAAACCGACCGTGTGCGGGGCGGTACCCTGGGCCACAACGCTATCGGGCGTCAGCTTGCCGTTTTTAAACAGCGGAACGATCTTGTCGTAATATTTCAGCTTCTTGATTTCCATCGGCTGAATGACACCCGCCGGGTAGACCTTCTTCAGGATCCAGTATTCGATATCGGCGATATCGTAGGAGTTCGGCTGGGTCACGGCGCGCTGCGCGGCCGCATCCGAATCCGTCGCCGTCATCTCCAGTGTGATACCGAGATCAGCCTTGCACTTTTCGGCAATCGCATTGAGGTTCGAAACACCCGTGCCGAACTGGCGGATCGTGATCGGGTTCTGCGCCCATATGGTCGGGAAACCGGTGACAAGGCCGGAGCCGATGGCCGCGCCTGTTGCGGCGGCACCTGCCTTTAGAAGGCCGCGGCGGGACAGGCCCTTGTTGCTGTTGGAGGTGTCGGTCATTTCAAAGTTCTCCTCTGGTTATTTTTGGGGTCACTTCTCTACCCGGCCGAGCACGATGGCATCGGCCGCATTCCATGAAAGCGGTATGGCGTCGCCGGTCTTCACCGGCTTTTCGAAGAAGGCGACGTCGCTGAGGATGGCGTTGAAATCCTCAATGCCCGCGCCGGTCACGGCGATCTTCACGCTTGCACCGCGATATTCGACATTCGAGACGATACCGGTAAAACCGAAACCGGGTTGATCCGCCTCGCCGACGCGCACACGGTCGGTACGAACGGCGATATCGACCGCGCCGTCATCCGGGGCAACGCCGCCTGCCGTGAAGGTTCCGCCGCCTGCAACCTCCAGCGTGACGAGATCGCCGTTCTTTTCCTTGAACCGGCCGGAAATGACATTGTGATCGCCCATGAAGCGGGCGACGAAAGCGGTGGCCGGGCGCTCAAACAGCTCGCGCGGCGTCGCTGCCTGCTCGATGCGGCCATCATTCATGACGACGATGACGTCGGCCAGCGCCATTGCCTCTTCCTGACTGTGTGTGACGTGAACAAAGGTGATGGCCGAGCGAGGTTTGCAGCTTCTTCAGCTCGGCCCGCATACGGATCTTGAGGAAAGGATCGAGTGCCGAAAGCGGCTCATCCAGCAGCAACGCCTCGGGGTCGGTGATAAGCGCGCGAGCCAACGCCACGCGCTGCTGCTGCCCGCCGGAAAGCTGGGCCGGGCGCCGGGTGGCATAGGGTTCGAGCTGCATCAGCCGCAGCATCTCCAGCGCCTTGGCGCGGCGCGCTTCCTTGTCCACCCCCTTCATCTTGAGGCTGAAGGCAACGTTGTCGACGAGATCGAGATGCGGAAACAGCGCATAGGACTGGAACATCATTGCCGTGCCGCGTTTGGCGGGCGGCAGATCGGTGACGACCACATTACCAAGCCTGACATCGCCGCTTGAAATGCTTTCGTGGCCGGCGATCATTCGCAGTGTCGAGGTCTTGCCGCAGCCCGAAGGACCGAGCAGGCAGCAGTAACTTCCTGCCGGTATCTTGAGGCTTATGGCATGCACCGCGGTGGTGTTGCCATAAATCTTGGAAACGGAAGCGATGTCGATTGCTGCGGCTTTGCTCATGAACACTCTCCTGCGACGTCTTTGTCATGCAGGAGCCGTGCCAATCGGCTTTGCCATTGATATAAAAAGGGAATTTCGATGTGCCCACCGGTCCCGTCACCGGCCTGCTCAAATTTACATCGATTGTTTTCGATTTGCTGCGGAAATTGTATGCGATCTGAGCGACCGACAGCGAAACATGAAATCGGGAAAAGAGTGCCATCGAAACGAACTGGCTGACACCACTGGAATGGCGGACATTTTCCCGGCAAACACAACACAAAGGCTACTGCCGACGCACGCACCGCTCCGGTCGCGTGCGTCGGTACTGTGCTTAGATCATGCCAAGGAACTGCTTGAGTTCCGGCGTCTGGGGATTGGCAAAAACATCTTCCGGCGGGCCGATCTCGTGCACGCGGCCCTGATGCATGAAGACGACGCGCGAGCAGACGTCGCGGGCAAACTTCATTTCATGCGTCACCATCAACAGGGTCATGCCTTCCTTTGCCAGTTCGCGCACGACGGCTAGCACCTCAGACACGAGTTCGGGGTCGAGCGCCGAGGTAATCTCGTCACAGAGAAGGGCGATAGGCTGCATGGCAAGGGCGCGGGCAATCGCCACGCGCTGCTGCTGGCCTCCGGACAGTTCATCCGGATAGGCATCGAACTTGTGCGCCAGCCCGACACGCTCCAGCATCCTGCGCGCCGTCACCTCGGCCTCCGGCTTGGTGACCTTTTTCACCACCATCTGCGAAAGCATGACATTGCCGCCGGCCGTCAGATGCGGAAAGAGGTTGAATTGCTGGAAGATCATGCCGACCTTCAGCCGCAATGCCTTCAGATGCAGCTCATCGTCCAGCAACTGCGCACCCGCCACCTGGATCGAGCCGGCGCTGATCGTCTCCAGTCCGTTGATGCAGCGAAGCAGCGTCGATTTTCCAGAGCCGCTTTTGCCGATGATGGCGATCACCTCGCCGGGTTCGACATCCAGATTTATGCCCTTCAGCACCTCATTGTCGCCAAAGCTCTTGTGGACTTCAGTGATTTCGATGAGCGACATTGAGCTTCCTTTCTAGGAACTGGCTGGATTTCGACAGCGGCCAGCAGAGGGCGAAATAGATGAGAGCAACCAGCCCATAGACGGTGAAGGGCTGGAAGGTGGCATTGGTGACGATCGTGCCGGCCTTGGACAGTTCAACGAAACCGATGATGGAGGTGAGTGCTGTGCCCTTGACGACCTGCACGGAAAAACCGACCGTTGGCGGAATGGCGATCTTCAGCGCCTGCGGCAGGATGACGTAACGCATCTGTTGCAGGCGGCCCATGGCAAGGCTGGCGGACGCCTCCCACTGGCCCTTCGCAATCGCCTCAACGCAGCCGCGCCAGATTTCCGCAAGGAAGGCAGCGGTCCAGAGGATAAGCGCCACGCCAGCCGCAAGCCAGGCCGGAACATCGACCCCGAGGAGACCGAGGCCGAAAAAAGCGATGAAAAGCTGCATCAGCAGCGGGGTGCCCTGAAAGACTTCGATATAGATGCGGGCAGCACGGTTCAAAGCCCGGCGCGGGCTGATGCGCAACCACAGAAGCACGATGCCCACCATACCGCCGCCGATGAAGGAAACGAGCGATAGCAACAGCGTCCAGCGGGTGGAGAGCAGCAGGTTGCGCAGAATGTCCCAAAAGGTGAATTCAGTCATCGTGCCGCCCTCCTCGGGAAAAGAAAGCTGCCGAGCGCCAGCATGCCCTGCCGCAACAGGATGGCGAGCAGCAGGTAGATGACAGTTGACAGGATGTAGGCTTCGAAGGCGCGGAACGTGCGCGACTGGATGAAGTTCGCCGCAAAGGTCAGGTCTTCCACCGCAATCTGCGAAACGACGGCCGAGCCGAGCATGACGATCACCACTTGCGAGGAAAGCGCCGGCCAGATGCGTTGCAGCGAAGGTGTAAGCACCACATGGCGAAACGTTTCGAAGCGCGTCATGGCAAGGCTCGCGCCCGCCTCGAACTGGCCCTTCGGCGTCGCCTGAATACCGGCACGGATGATCTCGCAACTATAGGCGCCCAGATTGACGATCATCGCCAGATTGGCCGCGGTCAGCTCTGTAAGCTTGAAACCAAGTGAAGGCAGGCCAAAGAAGATGAAAAACAACTGGATCAGAAAAGGCGTATTGCGGATGAGCTCCACATAGGTGCCGACTATGGGCTTCAACCATGAAGGTCCGAGCGCCCGGGCCCAGGCGCAGGCGATGCCAAGTGAAACGCCGACCACGCCGCCGACCAGCGTGAGTTGGCTGGTAATGGCGATGCCTTTGGCAATTTGCGGCCAATATTCGCCAAGCCACAGGAAATCAAATTGATAGCTCAAGAAACAGTCCCCTTGCGCCGGTGGAGAAAGGCGTCATCCCGGCGGATCCGGGATGACCATGGCAAACGATGATCAAAGGTCTTTCGGCAGATCCTGGCCAAGCCACTTGGTGGCGATCGCATTCAGCGAGCCGTCGGCCTTGGCCGCAGCTACGGTGGCGTTGACCTTTTCCAGTAAGGCCGGCTCGTTCTTGTTGAGGCCGATGTAGCAGGGAGAGTTCTTGATGAGGAACTTCAATTCCGGACGCTTCGGCGGGTTCTTGGCGAGGATGGCGGCTGCAACCACGTTGCCGGTCGCAACAACTTCCACCTGGCCCGAAAGGAAGGCCGAGATGGTGCCGTTATTGTCCTCGTAACGCTTGATGGTGGCGTCCGAAGGCGCGACCTTCGTCAGTTCCAGGTCCTCGACGGCACCGCGCGTGACGGCGATGGTCTTGCCCTTAAGGTCTTCGGCCTTGGAGATCGCGACGTCGGCCGGGCCGAAAACGCCGTTGAAGAAAGGCGCGTAAGCATCAGAGAAATCAATAACTTTTTCACGATCTGCATTCTTGCCGAGGCTGGAGATAACGAGATCGACCTTGTTGGTCTGGAGATAGGGAACACGGTTGGCACTGGTGACCGGGACGAGTTCCACCTTCACGCCCAGCTTGTCGGCGATCATCTTGGCCATGTCGATGTCATAGCCCTGCGGGGTCATATCAGCAGCAACGCTGCCGAAGGGCGGGAAATCCTGCGGTACGGCCACACGCAGCGTGCCGCGTGCGGTGATGTCGGCAAGGGCATCCGCCTTGGCGGGCGCGGAAAGACCAAAGGCGGCAGCCATGGCGGCGGCAGCGATGAGGGTCCGTCTGAAGATCATATGTCATTCTCCTTGTGTTGATTGTGTTGCATGTGAATTTTATCCGGATCGCCGCCATTCATTTCCGGTAGGGCGAGCGACCGGCGAAGGCCGGCGAGAGGATCGGGGCGTCGTGTGAGGTCGAGGCCGGTTTCCACCTCGTCCAGATGCTCGATGGAAAGCTCCGCCGCCCTCACGAAATCGCCCGCAGCCATCGCGTCGAAGATACGGCAATGCCCCTCATGGGACTGGAGGGCATGAAACTCCGACTGGTAGAGCATGGAGATCAGAATTGTCCGGGCGGTCAGATCGCGTAGCAGCTCGATGAGCACGGCATTGCCGCAAAGCTCGGCGATGCGGATATGAAAATCGCCCATGAGGCAGGTAAGGCGCTGGCGGTCACCTGCGGCTATTGCGACTTTCTCTTCCTCAAGATGCGCGACGAGGACCTTGCGCCCCTCCTCCGACAGCATCCGCATGCTGCGAAGCAATCCGGATTCGATAATCCGCCGCGCCTCATAGATGGTCATCGCCTCCTCGGCGGAGGGCTCGACGACGAACCACCCTCGCCGCGCGCTGACATGGACGATGCCACGTGTTTCCAGCCGCATCATCGCCTCCCGTACCCGCGTACGTGAAACGGAGAAGAGTCCAGCCAGCTGATTTTCGCTGAGCCGCGTGCCCGGCCGGATGCGCGCCGAAAGAATGCCGGAAACGATGGCTTCTTCGATGTTTATCTGACGGTCCTGCTTGGTATGTAAATCTTGCATACAAGACTGAAAGCAAGGCCCGTGCCAGAACGGATATTGTTTTAAAATCAAAATGCAGCGAAAAAGCTCGCGCCTACCCGCTCAAATTTTGAGCAAGAAAATCGACAAACATCAAAAAAAACGCAGAGCTGTGCAAACTTGACGGTACGGCCGTCGCGGTTTCTTTCTATCCGGCTTTGAACCGGTCGAATGCCGTCAGATACTTGACCGTGGGATCGGCGTCCCAGCGGTAAATTTCGGTTCGGAGGAAATGCAGCTCTTCCTCGAGCTTTTCCTCCGCCAGTTCCACCCACCAGGATTTGGGCCGGCCATCGGAACCATCAGACCAGCGATAGCCCCGCTTTTTCAGATGATCCTTCATGTCGAACGGGCTGTTCTCCGCGTAAATGCGAACCCGGGAGTGCTGGCTGGCTTCATGGAGTTCCATGAAGGGCGTCCCGCTTTGGCCGGCGCGTACCTGTTCCAGCACCTCCAGCAGAGCGAAACAATCGTCGACTGCTCGGTGGCCGTCATGGAAATAGCCGGATTGCCCGATGAGGTAGGCGAGCTTGCTGCCCTCAAAACCCCGACCACTCCAGTCAATCTCAGAAACGGAGCAGGCCCAGGCCTTATTGCGGAAGATCGGCGAGAAGGCCTCGCAAAACGGACGATCGAAGCCGGCATTGTGGGCAATGATCAGATCAGCACCGTCAACAAGGGAGGTCAGCCGGTCGATGTCTATCGTCTGTCCGGCAACCATTTCATCGGTGATACCCGTCAGGCGCGTGATTTCTTCCGGGATGGAAGTGCCCGGCTGTCGCAGACCGCCATAGACCCCGGTGACATCCCCAATCGTGCCCTGATCGTCGAATGTGAAGGTAATGACGCCGATTTCGATGATCTCATCGGTTCGGTGGTTGAGGCCCGTGGTCTCGGTGTCGAGGATCACGCCCTGACGTGGAAACCCCGGTCGGGGCTGCTCGCAGATCGCGCGCGGCTGCAACTTGCGCAGGACGCGGTAATTGCCTGTGGATTCGAGATGTGCGGCCAGAGCCTCATCGTCATGAACCGATTTCAGCGTCGTTTCACGACCATCCGCTTTTCGCCCGCGCTCAGCCTGAGGAAGCCGCGCAGTCGCGGAAGCGAAAAAATCCAACTGGGAGGTCATTGTTATTCTGTCCGCTTTGGCCGGAAATCGATATTGAGTTTTCCAACATATGCGCAGAGGCTCACACTAACAACAGCGGTTGCCGTGATCCACAGAAACCGGGCGGCGTCCGTTTGGCATTGCCTGCATCGGATTCAGAAAGGGGGCGGAATGTTCCGCCCCCTTTCTGCATTACCGTTATCGATCGAAATACCCGTGGTCAGCGTGTGTGGTGAACCGCTTGCAATGCATAGACAGGTGTAGGAAGCCCCTCCATGCGCGCTTTCAACTGCAAGGCGAGATATTGCGAATAATGCCGCGACTGGTGCAGGTTGCCGCCGTGGAACCACAGCGCCTCCTGCTGCGTCGGCTTCCACATGTTGCGCTGCTCGCCTTCCCACGGCCCCGGGTCTTTCGGCGTATCCGAACCGAGACCCCAGACCTTGCCGACCCTGTCTGCCGTTTCCTGATCGATGAGATCAGCGACCCAGCCATTCATCGAACCATATCCCGTCGCATAGACAATGACGTCAGCAGGAATCTCCTTGCCGTCAGAGAGTTTGATCGAGTTTTCGGTGATCTCGTCCACCTGACCGGCGGCAAGCTTCACCTTGCCATCGATGATCAGCTGCGAGGCGCCGATATCAATATAATAACCGGAGCCGCGCCGCAGGTACTTCATGAAGAGGCCCGAGCCATCCGCACCCCAGTCTAGCTGGAACCCGGCTTTTTCCAGTGCGGCGTAAAAATCGGCGTCGCGCTCCCTCATCTTGTCGTAAAGCGGGATCTGGAACTCATGCATGATCCGGTAGGGCAGCGACGCGAAGATGAGATCGGCCTTTGCCGTCGTCACCCCATTCGCCAACGCCTGTTCGGAATAGAGCGCACCGAGCCCTATATCCATCAGCGTATCGGATTTGACGATATGGGTCGTCGAGCGCTGGATCATGGTCACATCGACACCCGCTTCGTGGAGTGCGGCGCAGATATCATGGGCCGAATTGTTGGAACCGATCACGGCGACCTTCTTGCCCTTGTACCCATCCGGCCCCGGATGCTGCGAGGAATGGTGCTGATCGCCGTTGAAGCGCTCGCGCCCCTTGAAATCCGGAATATTAGCCTTGCCGGACATGCCGGTGGCAAAGACCAGTTGCTTTGGCCGGAGCACGACTTCCTCGCCATCGCGATCGACGACGATCGACCATTCCTTCGCCGCCTCGTCCCACTTGGCGGATTTGGCAGTGGAGCGGGTCCAGTAGTTCAGTTCCATCACCTTGGTGTAGAATTCGAGCCAGTCACCGATCTTGTCTTTGGGGGCAAAGACCGGCCAGTTCTTCGGAAAATCGATGTAAGGCAGATGGTCGTACCAGACCGGGTCATGCAGGCAGAGCGACTTGTAGCGCTTGCGCCAGCTGTCACCCGGCCGCTCGTTCTTTTCGAGTATGATCGTCGGCACGCCGAGTTGGCGCAACCGGGCGCCGAGCGCGATGCCGCCCTGTCCACCGCCGATGATGACGGTATAGGGCTGCTTGTCATAACCGAGCGTGCGCGCTTCCTCCTCGCGCTCCTCCATCCAGGTTTTGGCACCAAGGTTCTGGCCGTGCCTTGCGCCGAGCGGCCGGGTGAAGCCCGATTTTTCCTCATGGCCCTTCAGTTCGGAAAGCGCCGTCAGCAGCGTCCATATCTGCCCGTTCCTGAAGCGCACGAGGCCGTAGCCGCGCCCTGTCGCCGTCTCGAAGGTGATCCAGCTTTCAAGCACACCATCCGCCTCCGTCGCCTCCTCGCCGGTAGCGATGCGCCAGTTTGTGGGTCTGGCCGTCGAAAGCTGCGCCTGCAGCATGTCGCGCACCTGATCGCGACCTTCAACGGTCTTGATGTTCCAGGTAAAGGCAACGAGGTCGCGCCAGTAGCAATCCTCGGCAAACAGATTAACGGCATCATCGATGCGGCCAGCTTCGAGTGCTGCCCCGAACGTATCGAGAAGCGCCTGAAGGCGGGTGGTGGGGGTCTTGTCGAGCATGTATTCCTCCTCCTGCTCAATGTGGAAACGGGACGGCTCCTCAACCGCCCCGCACTTCAAATCGGCCTATCGCGACAGGTCGATCAGGATCTTCAGATGCTTGCCGGCCGGGTCGAGCAGCTGGTCGAACCCTTCCGTGACCGCCTCGCTGAGTGAGACGTTTTTGGTAACGATCCGGCTCGCCGGGATCTGGCCGCTGGCAATCAGCCGGGCAACACGCGGCCAGTAGTGAGTCGGATAGGCCCAGGAGCCGCGGATATCGATGTCCTTGAAAGTCACGTCGAACCAGTTCAGCGGGTTTTCGCCGGGGTGGAGGCCGGTCTGCACCACAACGCCCTGCTTGCGCACGGCGTCGGCGCAGTTCTTCAGCGCATATTCATTGCCGACGCATTCGATGGCGACATCGCAGCCAACATTGCCTTCGGTCTCGGCGCGGATGACATCGCCCACCTTTTCCGTCTTGGGATTGATCGTGCGCACCTCGCCAAGCGCCGCCCGCGCCAGCGCCAGACGCGTGTCGTTGAGATCGGAAAGAAATATCTGCGAGGCACCGGCCGCCCTGGCCGCCATGGCGACGAGAATGCCGATCGGCCCGGCACCGGTCACAAGCACGCTGCTGCCGGCCGTGACACCGCCACGGTCGCAGGCATAAACCGCGACTGCCGTCGGCTCGATGAGGGCCGCTTCCTGATCGGAAAGCGCATCGGGTATCGGCTGGACGTTATAGTCGTTGAGAAGAGCGGCCTGCGCCATGCCGCCGGAATGCCAGGACAGACCGGCGAGAGCGAGATTTTTACTCAGGTGATAAAGACCGCGATCAGCATAATAGTCGCCATGACGCGGCATGATGAGCGGCTGGATCGATACCCGGTCGCCGGGCTTTACATGGCTAACGCCCTCGCCTACGGCCTTTACGACACCGCCGAATTCATGACCGAGAATTTGCGGCCCGTGCGCGCCGGTGAAAGGATGCGGCTCCTTCGGCACGAAGATCGGGCCATAGGCATATTCGTGCAGGTCCGTGCCGCAGATGCCGCAGAACTTGTTTTCGACGAGCACCTCACCCGGACCGGGCTCGGGTGGCATATCCACATCCTCGATGCGTAGGTCCTTGGCGGCGTGAAAGCGCAGTGCTTTCATTGCATTTCCTCCTGTAGTTCTTGCACAGAAGGATCAGCAAGCGGCATGCCAGAATGGCTTGCGCCATATCTTGACGTATTTTCAATTGGTTACAAATTCAGCTCTGAGGCTCGCCGGCAGAATGCAACAGGTTCCGTGCAACAGGTGTTGCAATGGTCGCACCGGTTCGGACGCAGTCAATTCAGGCGTTTGAGACGGCGGTGAATGGTGGAGCGGTTGACGCCGAGGCTTCTCGCCAGCGCCGAGACGTTGTTGCCGCAGTCCTTCAGCGCCCGGCGCAGATCGTCGTCATCGCGCAAAGCATCATCGGTGGAGACTTCGGCAAAGAGGTGTTCAGGCAGGCAACCCGGATCGATCTTGCCGCCATCGGAAAGCGCGGCTGCAACCCGCAGTGCATTGAAGAGTTCGCGCAGATTGCCCGGCCAGTCATGGTTAAGCAGAATTGCCCGTGCCGCCTTATCGATCCTGTAGGTCTCGCCGTTTTCCTTCTCGATGCGGCGGAGAAACTGATCGATCAGCCAGCCGAGATCCTCGCGCTCCCGCAGCGCCGGCAGCGTCACCGTTGCGGCGTTCAGGCGATAATAGAGGTCCTGCCGGAAACGGCCTTCCTTCACCAGTTCGGCAAGATCGCGGTGCGATGCGGACAGTACTCTCAGACGCACCGGCTTGGCTTTCAATGCGCCAACCGGCTGCACCTCGTTTTCCGAAAGCACGCGCAGCAGGCGGCTTTGAAGGGAAAGCGGCATGTCGCCAATCTCATCCAGGAACAAAGTGCCGCCACTTGCCTCCTCGATGAGACCGCGCTTGCCCTTCTGGCTGGCGCCGGTGAAGGCACCGGGCGTATAGCCGAACAATTCGGATTCGATCAGATGCTCCGGGATTGCCGCACAATTGACGGCGACGAAATTGCCGTCGCTGTTGCAGCTGTCATGGATCGCCCGTGCCAGATATTCCTTGCCGCTGCCCGTCTCACCCTGAATGAGGATGGGAATATCGCGGGCGGCAAGCTTTGCTGCCCGCGCCTGCACCTTTTCCATCGCCGGATCGCCGTTGCTCATGTCCCTCAGCGCTCGCGGCAAGCGTGGCTCTGGCGTGACAGGAGCGCGAATGCTGACGGCGGGCGCGATCGCGCTGGCAAAAAGCACCAGACCGTTGCGGGCGCGCAAAAGCCGCTCGCCATTCGGCCGCCCGCGCATAAAGCGCGGCAGGTCGTCCACATCGATATCGAAGACCGAGGAAATCGGCTGGCCGAGAAAATCGCGGGTGGCAAGGCCGTGCATGTTCATGGAGCGCGCCAGCGCCCCGAAGCCACCATGGGTCATGCCGGTGATACGTCCGCTGCCATCAAGGGCGATCGCCGCATCGGGATCGACGTCAAGAAACTCAGGTGAACGTGCAAGACGCAACACCCAGTCATTGCGGGTGCGGGTCATGAGATTGGCAAGCTCGATGCGCCGCGCGGTGGAGGCAACGAGATGCAGCGCCAGTTGCTGGCTGGCCTTGGCCGTCGGCGAGCGCAGCTGGGAAATGTCGAGCACGGCGGTGAGATCGCCGAGCGTATCGAAGACGGGCGCCGCAGTGCAGGTCAGCCCGATATGGCTGGTATCGAAATGGTCATCCTGATGGATGATCACCGGCTCGCCGGAAACGAGGCAGGCGCCAACAGCGCAGGTGCCGGCCCGGTTTTCCGACCATTCCGAGCCAAGGTAAAGCCCCGCCCGCCGCAACTGGTTGTCGAAGGTCGGGTCGCCCATGAAATCGACGGTAACGCCGCGCGCATCCGACAGCAGCAGGACGTAATTCTGCTCGGCAATCTGGTTGAACAGGGCTTCGAGACCGGAGCGGCCGATACGGATGAGCTCCTCGGCCTGCTCGCGATGCTCCCGAAGCTTCAGCTCGGGCACGATATAGGCTTCCTGCGCAATCGTTGGGTCGAGCTTGTAGTCATTGAGGCAGCGCAGCCAGGACTGGATGACCGGCGTATCACGCGGGCTGACCGCGCCCATGCCGACACGTTCGATCTCCCGTATATGCGACAGCGTCGATACCATGCACGCATCCTCCGGCACGGATGGTCGCATATTAGGAGATCGCCCACAATCCACCTCTTACGGTGGTTCGGTCGTTCGAAGCGATGTAACAGTCTCGAATGCGACCGCCTCAGGTGTTTGGGCGATTGATAATGTTCTCGCAATTGGCCGGATTGCCGATGATTTCGCTGGTCTTGATGGTGGAAGCGGGATCCGCGGTGATCTTGATGATGCAGTCGCGGCGATGCTCCTTGATCTTCATGCCTTCCGTTTCCGATATCCGCACCTGCCCGTTCAAGGTGCGGATTTCCCGCTTGTTGGAGAGGCCGGCATAGGTCTCAACATCCACCTTCAGCCAATAGGATTCCGTCGCACCCTTGTCGATGATCACCTTGTTAGGGCGGCCGAGTCTGGCGATAGCCGCATCCAGGGGCTGGCCCACGAGGCTCGCCACCGTTTGCGATGCGTCCGTCTGCCCGGTCGTGGCGCACCCAGAAATAGCGGCCAGCACGCCGACCAGACATCCCGTTTCAAGCCATCTCATTTTCAGTTTTCTTCCCTCACAGAATACCATCAGCCGACACGTTCCGTCGTCAGCGTTGCAATCTAGGCTCGATAATTTCGCTCTGAAAGGAGGTGCGACCCAGATGCTGATCAACTTGTTATGATCGACAGGGTCATACAGGTGTTCTCATCTGTTGCGGAACACGGTGCAGGGAATGCCGGCCTGGCGGATTTCGCCGCAAAGCTCGTTGGCCTGGGCGCGTGTATCGCGGCCGATGCGGGCGGCATAACGCGGGCGCGAACCGAAATTGCCGCCTCGCTGCCGCACGATCAAAGCCCGCTCGGCATTAAGCGGCCCGGATAGTTGGCCAATGGCGCGGGTAAAAAGCCGGTTCGCCACCGCCGGATTATAATGCGCGGCAAGCTGCACGCCCCAGGGCGCCCAGTCGGCCGACGAGATGAGGACAGGATCGTTCATCGTTCGCGTATCGGCCAGACGCAGACAGGCATCGATGAAAGAGCGGGTCTCATCCAATGCCGGGGCCGCCTTTTCCGGCGGGTTGTCCTTCCATTTCTCAACCGGATATCCCGTTATCGCAAACACATAATCCCGGGTTTCCGTCGGCAGCCGACCGGTCGCGATAAAATTCCGCAATCCCGCCTCGCCCGCATTATAAGCTGCGGCGGCGAGACCGAAATTGCCAAACTGCGTATTCAACTCGGACAGATACCGGGAAGAGGCCTCGAGTGCGGCGATTATGTTGAAGCTGTCTTTGAGACCACGCAGCTTTGCGGTTCCAGGCATGAACTGTGCTATGCCTTCCGCGCCCTTCGGGCTGACCGCATTGGCCCGGAACAGGCTTTCCCGCCAGATGAGCCGGGCGAAATAATCCGGCGGAACGGCGTGGCGCCCGGCCAGAACCTCGATGGCGTGACACAGGTCATTATTGTAGCTTTCGACACGGATGCACAATTCCGGCGCGACATCATGGGTGTAGGTGCAGGAGACTTTGCCATCGGCCTTCTCCTCGGCCCCGGTCGTGCCACTGGCAAGCGCCAGCAACCACAGAGCAAGACTCACGCAGCGTGTCGATATCCCCGCCAAGCAAAACTCCCCGCAAATCCCACGCCCGATACGCCGATTATCAGGCATTCTGCAAGATATGCCCAGACCTACGGCTCTTCTTCAATGGAAGCTTCGGTTTGGGCCTTGCCGAGGCTTCCATGCGTCCAGAATAAAGGTCGCATTTCCGCGTCGGCAAGGCCATCTTGTGTGCTTAGAAGTCCTGCCAATCCTCATGTTCGACGGCGACTGCAGCGGAACCGCGCACCGCAAGCGGGCGGGATGCCGGGCGACGCGGAGTGGCAAAGGTAGCCTGCTGCTCGAAGCCGCTCCGCGACGACGATGTCGAGTGCGATGCGTCATCGAACCGGAATTGCCCTAAAAGCTCAAACAACGCTGCCGCTTCCCGTGCAAGGCTGTGGCTGGCAGCCGTCTGCTCCTCAACCATCGCGGCATTCTGCTGCGTTCCCTGGTCAACGGTGTTGACCGCCTGATTTATCTCGGCGAGCGCGGTCGACTGTTCGCGCGCGGCATCGACGATCGCTACGACATTGGTGTTGATGTCGCGCACCTGTTCCGCGATTTCCTGCAAGGCAGAGCCCGCTTTGGTAACAAGGCCAACGCCGTTTTCAACCTGCGTGCCAGACGCGTTGATCAAACTCTTGATTTCCTTTGCGGCAGTCGCCGAGCGTTGCGCAAGTTCGCGAACTTCCTGCGCAACCACGGCAAAACCCTTGCCTGCTTCGCCTGCGCGGGCAGCTTCCACGCCTGCATTCAGCGCAAGCAGATTGGTCTGAAAGGCAATCTCGTCGATAACGCCGATAATATTCGAAATCTCACGCGACGATTTTTCGATCTGGTCCATGGCACTGATCGCATCGCGCACAACCTGACCTGAATGTTCGGCATGGTCGCGGGCACGGCCAACGATTTTTCCAGCCTCTTCCGCACGGCGGCTTGAATCATTGACGGTGGTGGTGATTTCCTCGAGGGCTGCAGCCGTCTCCTCGATAGAGGCAGCCTGCTGTTCCGTACGTCTGGCGAGATCGTCGGCCGCGGATCTTATTTCATTCGACCCCGAAGAAATGGCGCCGGCATTTTCAGAGACCAGCGTCATGGCCTTCTTGAGCTTTTTCGAGGCTGCGTTGAAGTCGGACCGCAATCTTTCAAGCGAGGGGATAAAGGGTTTGTCGATGCTCTGCGAAAGATCACCGTCAGCCAGATTGGTCAGGGACTGCGCGAGCTTTTCGACATTTTCAACACGTCCGGTCACGTCGGTGGCAAATTTGACGACCTTGAACACCTTGCCGGACAAATCGAAGATCGGATTATAGGAGGCCTGAATGAAAACCTTGCGACCGCCCTTGCCAAGCCGCATGAATTCATCCGCCACCAGATCGCCGCCAGCAAGCCTTTTCCAGAATTGCGCATATTGTGGGGACTGCGTGTAGGCGGGTTCGCAGAACATCGAATGATGCCTTCCCTGCACCTCGGCGAGCGAATAGCCGAGCGCCGCCAGAAAATTCTCGTTGGCCGTCAGGACCTCGCCGTTCGGAGAGAACTCGATGATGGCCTGCGCCCGCGACAGGGCGTCGATCTTGCCCGCATCTTCCGCCGCCTTCAGCTTGCGCTCGGTAATATCCGTGGCGATCTTGACCACTTTCACCGGCTTGCCGCGACGATACACCGGATTATAGGAGGCCTCGATCCAGACTTCCCTGCCACCCTTGCCAATGCGCTTGTACTGCCGCTGATCGAACTGGCCGGCCGAAAGCTTTGACCAGAAGGCCTTGTAGTCCTGCGATGACACGACTTCAGGTTCAACGAACATGCTGTGATGTCTGCCGACTATTTCCGCCAGCTCGTAACCGAGCGCACGACAGAAATTCTCGTTGGCGGCGAGAATCTTTCCGGCCATATCAAATTCGATGATGGCTTGAGATTTGGAGAGCGCGGCAAGAACCGCGAAAGCATTGGCACCACGATCAAGAAAACTCACGCGCGATCCTCCGATGGCAGCTGGACGGTTTCTACTGAAAATCGTTCACCAACAATATGATTACATTATTAAATAATATTTAAGGATAATCTTGACGTTGATCACGCGAGTTGATGGTACGGGCGAAATTTGGGCAATACGCGTCTTCCTGCCGCAAAAATCTGCACATTAGATCAAGCACGCGCTTCACGTCACAAAGAGACATAGTTTCATATTTATTCTTCAGAACGGGCGCGGCTGGGCCCGGCATATGATGCCTATCGCCGAAAGGTGAGACGCTGGATTTAAATATCCATGCGCGTCGCGTTTGATCATCGCGCCGGCGCCGTCATGACGCACAACCCTTATTCCTTTGCAAAACTGCACCTTCCCGCCTCCTTTCGGAACGATCGGCGCATGGCGACATTGTTTACCGAATGGGGCTTTCTTTTGGGAGGAACACGCCGTGAAGAAGAACATGATCTGCATCTGGTACGATAGGGATGCCGAGGCCGCAGCCAGATTTTATGCCGAGACCTTTCCCGACAGTACCGTCAATTCCGTCTATCGGGCGCCGGGCGATTACCCCTCCGGCAAGGAGGGGGACGTGCTGATGGTGGAATTCACGGTGGCAGGCGTCTCTTGTATCGGCCTCAACGGTGGGCCGACATTCAAGCACACCGAGGCTTTCTCGTTCCAGATTTCGACTGAAGATCAGGAAGAGACGGACCGATACTGGAATGCCATCGTCGGCAACGGCGGAGAAGAAAGTGCCTGCGGCTGGTGCAAGGACCGATGGGGCATCTCCTGGCAGATCACCCCGCGGGTGCTGATGGAAGCAATGTCCGCCGGCGGCGCCGAGGCCAAACGTGCCTTCGCGGCAATGATGGATATGAAGAAAATCGACGTCGCCACCATCGAGGCGGCACGTCGGGGTTGATACTAACAAGTCACTCAGCGAAAAGTAGCGAAGAAAGACATTTCAAGTAAAGAACTGAAAAGCAACGGGAAATCAGATAAAACCCGTTTATCTGATTTTCCCTGGACGCCTATGCGCGCGTGTACCTTCACTCATCACAAAACGTTCAACAAAGTGTAAGCGATCCGTCAAAGACGGCTGCTAGCAGAGCCCGTGGCTTCGTGTTGGGGACGTGACGTCCTCGCCGGTCATGCCATTACTCCATCAACGGGGCTCAACTTATGAAATCTTCCGCTCTGACCTCTTTCGTGGCAGGCGTTGCCATTGCCGCCGCCTTCGGCGCCACGGCTGCCCAAGCAGAAAAGACCAAATTCGAATTCTGGCACGGCCTTTCCGGCGATCTCGGCGACCGCGTTCAAGAAACCTGCAAGAAGTTCAACGACTCCCAGGCTGAATTCGAAATCGTCTGCACGTCGCAGAACGACTACGACGCCACGCTGCAGAACACCATTGCCGCCTACCGCGCCAAGAAGCAGCCCGCCATTACCCAGATCTACGATGCCGGCACGCTGGACATGATGTTGTCCAAGGCTTTCGTTCCCGCCAAGAAGCTGATGGCAGACAACGGCTACAAGATCGACTGGAACAACTATTTCCCCGGCATTGCCAATTATTATGCAACGGCTGACGGCGAGCTGAACTCCTTCCCCTATAATTCGTCCACCGCGGTCTTCTATTACAATGTCACCGCTTTCGAAAAAGCCGGCATCACCTTCAAGCCCGACACATGGGAACAGGTTGAAGAAGCCGCCCGGAAGCTCAAGACGGCCGGTTTCGAATGCCCGCTGGCCTTTAATTTCGACACCTGGATGCTGATGGAACAGTTCTCTGCCATCCACAACCAGCCAATCGCCACCAAGGGCAACGGTTATCAGGGCCTCGACGCCGAACTGACGATCAACAAGACGAAGTTCGTTGATCAGGTCAAATTCTTCAAGAAGATGCAGGACGAGAAGCTGTTCGTCGTCAAGACCAAGCAGCTCGGCATGGACATCCTGCCCGCTTTCACCTCGCAGACCTGCCAGATGTTCATGTCCTCGATTGCGGGCCACGGGACCGTCGGCAAGACCATGCCTGAGGGCGTGAAGTGGGACGTCGCCATGCTGCCGATCTGGAAGGGCACCGAGCGCCACAACTCGCTGGTTGGCGGCGCTTCGCTCTGGGTCATGGCTGGTCGTCCGGAAGCTGAATACAAGGGTGCGGCCGCATTCCTGAACTTTATCGCGCAGCCTGATATGGTTGAGTGGTGGTCGACCGTTACCGGCTACATCCCGGTCACCAAGACCGGCTTCGACGCCATGAAGGCCAACGGCTTCTACGACAAGGCGCCTTATAAGGGCCGTGAAAAGGCAATCGAAAGCCTCACGTTTACGCCGCCTTCCGAATATACCCGCGGCATCCGCCTCGGCGGCTTCACGCAGATCCGCAAGGAAGTCTCGACCTCGCTCGAAGCCATCTTCATGCAGAACGCCGATATTCAGACCGAACTCGACAAGGCTGTCGAGCGCTCGAATGCCGGCCTACGCCGCTTCGAAAAGACCTATGCCGGCGCCAAGCTGAACTAAGCGGTCCTTTTCGCCTGGGTTTGCCCGTCTCCGCGCGGGCAAACCCTTAATGCCATTTTCTGTTTCGGATATTTCATGGAAAAGCGCGCCGTTTTCAAAAGCACATGGTTGCCGCTGCTGTTCGCATTGCCGCAGCTGGCACTGATCCTCCTGTTCTTCTACTGGCCCGTGGCGGCGGTGATCAACTGGGCCTTCACCCTCCAGCCGCCCTTCGGCGGCGCGGCGGAATTCGTTGGTTTCGCCAATTTCCAGGAAGTCTTCTCTGATCCATTCTACTGGCATTCCGTTACCGTCAGCCTGATCTTCGCGACCGTCGGCCCCTTCGTCGCCATCCTCATCGGCCTCACCCTGGCGCTCTCCGTCGACCGCCAGCTTCCCGGCTCTGGATTTTTCCGGGTTCTGTATATCCTGCCCTTCGCCATCGCAGGTCCCGCCGCAGGCATGGCCTTCCGCTTCATCCTGTCGCCGGAACGCGGGTTGGCCGCTTCACTCAACGCCGCCTGGCCAGATATCTGGAACCCGGCGAAATACGGCGAACATGCACTGGCGCTCGTCATCGCCATCTTTATCTGGAAATGGGCGGGCTACACTTTCATCTTCCTGTTTGCCGGCCTGCAATCCGTGCCCCGTTCGCTGACGGAAGCTGCGGCGATGGATGGCTCCGGCCCGATCCGCCGCGCCATAGACATTCAGGTGCCGTTGCTCGCACCCACGCTGTTCTTCCTGATGGTGACGATGATGACCGAGGGTTTCGTCGGCCAGGACACGTTCGGCATCGTGCATTCGCTGACGGCGGGCGGCCCCAACCGCGCCACCGATGTGATGGTTTACCGCATCGTCACCGAGGCCTTCGAAGGGCTGAACTATTCCGGTGCCTCGGCACAAACCATCGTCCTCATCGGCCTCATCATGGTCTTCACCTTCATCCAGTTCCGCTTCATCGAGCGGCGCGTCCATTACAAGTGAGGCCTGAGAGATGATACAGCGCACGCCCTATGCCGACGCCTTTACCTACGTGGTCATGGTCGCGGGACTTCTGCTTCTTATCGGCCCCTTCATCGTGGTATTGGCAGGCGCCAGCCAGACGGTGCAGCAGGTGAACCACACGCCCTTCAGCTTCATGCCGCAGGGCGAGCTTTTCAAAAATCTCAGCACCGCCTGGAACCGCGCCAATCTGGGCAACGCCATGTTCAACAGCCTGGTGATGGCCTCGCTCGTCACTGCGGGCAAGGTAGCCCTTTCCGCTCTGACCGCCTTCGCCATCGTGTTTTTCCGCTCGCCGCTGAAACACCTGTTTTTCTGGTCCGTCTTCATCACGCTAATGCTGCCGCTCGAAATTCGCGCCGTTCCGACCTATGCCGTGGCAGCGGATGTGTTCCAGCCGTTCCGTTACCTTATAGCGCTGGTGATCGGTGTCGAAGTCAACATCGAATGGAACCTGCTCAATTCCTATGCGGGCCTGTCGCTGCCGCTTGTCGCCACGGCCACCGGCACCTTTCTCTACCGGCAGTTTTTCATGACCCTGCCTGATGAACTTGCGGAGGCGGCGCGCATGGATGGCTCCGGCCCCGTGCGTTTCTTTTTCGACGTGCTGCTGCCGCTCTCGCGCACCAACATGCTGGCCCTCACCACCATTCTCTTCGTCTCCTCGTGGAACCAGTATCTGTGGCCGCTGCTGATGGTCACCGACCCCTCCTACAAGACGGTGATGATGTCGTTGCGTGCCCTTTTGCCTTCGGAGGACGGCACGCCGGACTGGAACGTCACGCTTGCCGGTTCCCTCATCATCATCATGCCGCCGCTTCTCGTCGTGGCGTTCCTGCAACGCTGGTTCGTGCGCGGTCTCGTGTCATCCGACAAGTGACGACGCGACGCGTGGCTCTCAACAACAAGGTTCTTAATATCATGGCTCAGATCGATATTCGGCAGGTCCGCAAATCCTATGGCAAGACCCCGACCCTGCACGGCGTGGATCTCACTTTCGAAACCGGCGAATTCGTCGTCATCCTCGGCCCCTCGGGCTGCGGCAAGTCCACACTTCTGCGAATGATCGCCGGGCTGGAGGATATCACGTCAGGTGAAATCGCCATTGGCGGGCGCGTCGTCAACACGCTGGAGCCGCGCGAGCGCGGTTGCGCCATGGTGTTCCAGAACTACGCGCTTTATCCGCATATGACGGTATCAGGCAATATCGGTTATGCGCTGAAGGTCGCAGGCGTTCCCAAGGCTGAACGCCTGCGCCGCATCGAGGAAACGGCCAAGATCGTTGGCCTTTCCGACTATCTCGAACGCAAGCCTGCCGCCCTTTCCGGTGGCCAGCGCCAGCGCGTGGCCATGGCCCGCGCAATCATCCGCGAACCGCAGGTATTCCTGTTCGATGAACCGCTCTCCAACCTCGATGCAAAGCTGCGTGTGACGATGCGCGCCGAAATCCGCAAACTGCACCAGCGCCTGTCGGCCACCTCCGTCTTCGTCACCCATGATCAGGTGGAAGCCATGACGCTGGCCGACCGGCTGGTGGTGATGAACAAGGGCAATGTGGAGCAGGTCGGTCATCCGCTCGATATCTATCACCGCCCCGCCAGCACCTTCGTAGCCTCCTTCATCGGCTCACCGGCGATGAACCTGTTCAACACGCGGGTGGAGGTCGAATCTCCATCCGTCATGCTGGGCGGCCAGCCGGTGAAACTCTTCCCCGAGACCGCGCTGGAGCTGCGCGGGCGCGACGTGACAGTCGGCATTCGCCCTGAACAATGCCTGGTCAGCATCGAGGGTGCGGGCGTGCCCGCAACCGTGGACTTTGTAGAAGAGCTGGGTTCCGGCCGCATCGTACATGCGGAAATCGCCGGCGAAACTTTCTCCGCAGCCATCGGCGAAGATCTGTTGGTCAAACCCGGCCAGCGCATCCACTTCGAACTGCCCCCGGCCCACCTCCACTTTTTCGATCCGGCCACCGGCAAGCGCATCGAAACGGAGGGTGCCATCGAGACAACCCGCATCGGCAACGAAAAGCTGCTGGCAGTTTGATGGCGGACGTTTGAGCACGGATCAGTCCGGCGCGGTTTGGGGGTGTCCCAACCACGCCGGATCTCCAAACGACGTTTTCGATCTCGAACTGCGATTTCGAAATAATCCAGTACATTAGCTATATCGACCAATATTTTGAATCTACGCCATTTTCTCATTAGAATCATTGCGCAAAATACGTCGAAATTTGCTTGGCGATCACCACGTGAAGCACATCGCCTGCCGGATATTACGTCAACACGATGAGGCAAACCCGTTGCAGGCAAAGCGATCTTGCGAAATGAATGATTTCAGGAAAAATCTTTCTGTTTGGAAATCATAATCGCAATAGTCTTTGCCGCACCGAGCCGCCAGCAAGGCTATCGTCGCGATGAGGACCGAGCCGGTCTTCGATCCTTGGCGGCCGACAGAGAAAACGCTCGGGTCAAAACTTCAACGAAAGAGTGAAGCCCAATGGCAAACGATCGCAAACTGCACCTCGGCGCCTTCATGCGGCCCGTCAGTCTTCACACCGGTGCGTGGCGTTATCCCGGATCCTTCCCGGACGCGAACTTCAATTTCGGCCATCTGGCGCGATTTGCGCAACAGCTTGAAGCCGCGAAATTCGATGCATTTTTCATGGCCGATCATCTGGCGGTGCTGAACATGCCGACGGAAGCACTGCGCCGCAGCCATACCGTCACGTCTTTCGAACCCTTCACCCTGCTTTCGGCGCTCGCCGCCGTCACCTCCCGCATCGGGCTGGTTGCCACCGCCTCCACAACATTCGATGAGCCCTACCACGTAGCGCGGCGTTTCGCCTCACTCGATCACCTCAGTAATGGTCGCGCCGGCTGGAACATCGTCACCACAGCGAATCCGGATGCGGCGCTTAATTTCGGCCGGGACGAACAGCCTGACCACACGGAGCGTTATGGAAGAGCGCGGGAATTTTACGACGTCGTTACCGGGCTGTGGGATTCCTTTTCCGATGATGCCTTTCTCCGGGATGTCGATAGCGGGTTGTTCTTTGACCCTGAAAAAATGCATGTGCTTAATCACAAGGGACCGGAATTTTCCGTGCGCGGTCCGCTCAATATAGCGCGTCCGGTGCAGGGCTGGCCCGTCATCGTTCAGGCCGGGGCTTCAGAGCCGGGGCGCCAGCTTGCAGCCGAAACTGCCGAGGTCGTTTTTGCGGCAACACCCACGCTTGCGGCGGGAAAAGCGTTCTACAGGGACGTCAAGGACAGAACCGTTGCGGCAGGCCGTTCCCGCGACGGCATTGTCATCCTGCCGGGCGCTTTCGTTCTGGTCGGCGATAGCGTGGAAGAAGCCAAGGCCAAACGCGCCAGGCTCGACAGCCTCGTCCATTATGAAAGCGCGATAGCCTCGCTTTCGATTGCGCTCGGCCACGATGCTTCGAGTTTCGATCCCGATGGCCCCTTGCCTGACATTCCCGAAACCAATGCAAGCAAATCCAGCCGCGAGAGGGTGATCGAACTTGCAAGGAGCGAGGGGCTGACGGTGCGCCAGCTGGCGCAGCGGCTGGGTGGCTATGGGGGTCTCGCATTTGTCGGCACGGCAAAAACCATCGCTGACGAGATGGAACAATGGCTATACGAAGAGGGGTCGGATGGCTTCAACGTCACCTTCCCGTTCCTGCCTGCCGGACTTGACGATTTCACGACCCTGCTTGTGCCCGAACTGCAAAGGCGCGGCCTGTTCCGAAAGGACTATGAGGGAACGACATTGCGCGATCATCTCGGTTTGCAACGTCCGGCCAATCGTTGTTTCCCTGAATAACGCGCCGTCGCGCCGATCCGGCCAGCGGTAGGGAGATTTTCCACGCCCGCCCTGAAGTTTGGGATGAGGTTCCAGAAGGCTGGATTGACCTCATAAACGCCGGCCCATACCATTTAAATACACAAATTACATAAATTAGGTACACTATTATGAAGGCTAAACATTCTCGCCGCCAGATCCTGAAACTCAGCATTGCCGGGGCTCTCGCAGCACCCTTTGCCACGGGCAGCGCGCTGGCCCAGAGCTCACAGGAGTTTCCTGCTGAGCTGAAGCTGGATTGGGGATTTTACTCCTCACACACGCTGCTGATAAAGAACAAAGGCTGGCTTGAGGAAGCATTCAAGGATGTCGGCACGAAGATCACCTGGGTACAATCCCGCGGAAGCAACAATTCGCTTGAATTCCTGAAGGTCGGCTCGACGGATTTTGCCGGTTCGGCAGCACTTTCCGCGTTTCTGGCCCGCGCCAATGGTGTGCCGCTGAAGGTGATCTATGTGGCAAGCTGGGGCGGTTCTTCCATCATACAGGTTCGCCCGGATTCGCCGGTCAAGACCGTCGCCGATCTCAAGGGCAAAACCATTGCGGTCACCAAGGGTACCGCGCCCTATTTCACCCTCCTGCGCGCCCTTGCCCAAAACAAGCTTTCGATCGATGACCTCAAGGTCGTGAACCTGCAGCATCCGGAAGGATTCAACGCGCTTGAGCAGGGACAGGTTGATGCATGGGTCGGCATCGATCCACACACATCCCAGGCAGAACTTGCCGGTGACAGGGCGATTTTCGATGAGCGTAGCTGGCGCGACGGCAGCGTCTTCAGCGTTTCCGAGGAGTTTCTGGCGAAATACCCGAAAGCGGTCGAACGCCTCCTCGGTGTCTGGGTCGAGACACAAAGATGGATCCGTGAAAACAACGGCGAATTCATCGATTTCGTCACGAAGGTCACCGGCAACGATCCCCAGATCACCAAGCTGACGATCGAAAAGCGCGACTGGAAGGATCCTGTTCCAGGCGAGGAACTGCTGAACTCGATTCGTATCGTGACCCCGTTGCTTGGCGACGATGTGCTGCGTCCTGGCGTCAATGTCGACAGCGTCCTTTCGTCGCTGATCGATCCGGCACCGGCGAAAAAGGCGCTGGGAGCATGAATTCTCATCCGCGCGAATTTCAGCGCGTGAAGCAGACTACGAAACAACTCCCCTCCCGACTGCCGTTCGTGCAAAGAGTGGGAAATTTCTTTGGGCGGTTCGACCTGCGCGGCGCGATCGTGCCGGTCGGCTCATTGTTGCTGCTGGAATTCTTTGTGCGCGTGGGCTGGGTAAGCCCCTACGTGCTGCCGCCGCCCTCCGAGCTTTATGACACGTTTCTAAGGCTCGCCGAGGGTCCTTTGTGGACGAATGTCGCAGCCAGTACCGCCCGTGTCTTTGTCGGCTTCGTCATTGGCTCCCTTCTTGCAATCCTCGTCGGTTCGCTGGTCGGGCTGGTCGTTGCCGCCGAGCGTTACCTTGAACCGACGTTTCAGGCGCTACGCGCGGTTCCGAGCCTCGCCTGGGTGCCGCTGCTGATGATCTGGTTCGGCATTGGCGAAACCTCGAAAATCGTACTGATCGCCAAAAGCGCGTTTTTCCCTGTTTATCTCAACCTCTTCTCCGGCATCAGGAATGTCGACCGCAAGTTGGTGGAAGTGGGCGAGATGTATCGCCAGCCGCTGCCAGTGCTGGTTTGGCGGATTTTCATTCCCGCTTCTTTGCCACATCTGTTCACGGGCTTGCGTTACGGCCTGTCGCTGGCCTGGCTGAGCGTTGTCGCCGCGGAACTTCTGGCGGCTTCCGAGGGCATCGGCTACATGCTATCCGATGGGCGGGAACTCTCCCGACCCGATCTGGTGATGATAGCGATTATCTGCCTTGCCGTCCTCGGCAAGATTTCCGACAGCCTCTTCAAGATAGTCGAGGAACGTTGCCTCAGATGGCGCGACACTTACCCCCTTCAGCAAGGAGGGCGCCTGCGATGAGTTTGCTCAATGTCGATGTTCGCGAAAAAGCCTTCGGAGACACGGTTGTCCTTCAGGATATTCACCTGACGCTCGGCGATGGTGAAGCGGCGGTTCTTCTCGGACCAAGTGGGTGCGGGAAAAGCACCTTGCTGCGCATCGCCGCCGGCCTCGACCGGCATTTCTCAGGCGCTGTGAAGGTTCAGCAGGCAAAGGAAGTTCAGGCATCGGACTCACCGCCCATCGCCTTTGTCTTTCAGGAACCCCGCCTGATGCCGTGGCTGACAGTTGCCGAAAACATCGGTTATGCGGCCGGCAAGAAATATGATGTCGAGCGGGTAGAAGGACTGATCAACGATGTGGGCTTGAGCGGCCATGGCGACGCGCTACCGAAAGCCCTTTCAGGCGGCATGGCGCAGCGTGTCGCCATAGCAAGAGCGCTCTATACCCGGCCGCGCATCTTGCTGCTCGACGAACCCTTCAGCGCGGTCGATGCTTTCACGCGGATGAAATTGCAGGACCTTGTCCTGAAACTCGTCGAACAGCGCGGCATTTCCTTCCTGCTCGTCACCCACGATATTGACGAGGCGCTTTATCTCGGTGACCGCATTTACATGATGGGTGCCCATGACGGCCGTATCCAGCAGCGGATAGAAGTGGACGAGCCGCGCCCGCGCGACAGAAGGTCGCCGCAACTCGCCACCCTCAAGAACGAGGTGCTGACTGCCCTGCACAACGCCCACGTCATCTGACTGGCATCGGCATCTTTCGCCGCCCTCACCCTTTCACGCCGGACGAAATCATGATGGCTTCCGTCACGCGCCGCTGGAAGATGACGTAGGCGACGATGACCGGCAGAGCCGCCAGCATGGCAATCGCCATCAGGCGTGCATAAACGATGCCGAAGGTGTCGTTGACCTGCGTGATGCCGACGGGGATCGTCATCATGTTTTCGGACGTGATGACGAGGAAAGGCCAGAAGAAGGCGTTCCACACCGTAATGAAGGTCACGATCGCCATGGCGGTCGTAATGCCCCAGTTCAGCGGCAGAAACACCTTGAACAGGATCGTGTATTCGCCGCCACCATCCAGAACCACCGCCTCCCGCATCTCTTTGGGCACGCTGTCGAAGAACTGCTTGTAGACGATGATGACGATTGGCGTGATCAGCTGCGGCAGGATGATGCCCGCCCAGGTATTGATGAGGTTGAGGTTCTTCATCAGGATGAACTGTGTCACGACAAGCGTCTGCGCGGGCACCATGAAACTCGCGAGCACGATGCCATAAAGCAGTCGCCGTCCCGGAAAGCGGATCTGCGATAGCGCATAGGCGCATAACATCGAAATGATGAGCACAGAGACCGTGACGATCGCGGCGGTGCCAATGGAATTCACGTACCAGGTCAACAGCCGCGTATTGAAGATGGCATTCACATAGGCACCAAGCTGGAACTCATCAGGCAGTAGCGACGTGTTGCCCGCGACATTCTCGTCCGAGCGCAACGACGTCACGAACCCCCAGTAAAGCGGGAAAATCCATACCAGTGCTGCCGAAAATGTCAGCAGGGTCAGGATGACGTTCTCAAGTCTTTTGGTCAGGCTCATGAATTCCTCCGGATGCGTAGCAACTGGAACTGGAGAACGGATACGATGACGATCAACAGGAAGAGCACGGTCGCCACGGCCGATGCATAACCGCCATTGTTCATCTGGAAGGCTTCCCGGTAGACCTTAAGGAGAAGCACGAAACTGGAATTGAAGGGTCCGCCGCCGCTCAAGAGGTAGATCTGGTCGAATATCTTCAGTTGCAGGATCAATTGCAGCGTCAGGATCAGCGCGGTCACCGGCCACAGAAGCGGCCATGTGACGCGCCGGAACTTTTGCCATGTCGTTGCGCCATCAAGAGCTGCGGCCTCATAAAGCTCGGTCGGAATGTTTCGCAAGCCGGCAATGAAGAGCAGAACGTTAAAACCGTTCGTCCACCATACGGTGACGACGGCGACCATCGGCATGACCCAATTGGGGTTCTTGAAAACCGCGACGGGTTTGCCCGCCAGCAACGAAATGACCGGTTGGAGAATGCCGAACTGCAGGTCGAGCATCCAGGCCCAGATCTCAGTGACAACCGAAACCGGCAGGACATAAGGCAGGAAAAACAGGCTCATGGCGATTGTCTGCTTGATGCCGGACAATCGGCTGACCGCAAGCGCAATCAACAGGGCGATGACCGTTGTTGGCACCACCGTCAGCAGCACAAAATAGCCGTTATTCTTGAGCGAGGTGACGAACAGGCGGTCGCTCAGCAATTTTATGTAGTTCTGCAGGCCGACCCAGTTGCCGTCGCCGATAAGCGGCGCATCCGTGAAGCTGATGCGTATCATCTCGATCAGGGGGTAAAGAAAGAACGTGGCGAAGACCACGATGAATGGCGTCACCATCGACAGTGCGATCAGCGACTTCTTGCGCCGGTTTTCAATCATAGCCATGGAATGCCTCCGGGACCTCCCGCATTGCACGCTGCCCTCCGGCTGACAGCCAGAGGGCAGTCACGGATTACTTGAGCTTGCCCTGAAGCTCGGACTTGATCTGCTCGACCGCATCCGCGCCGCTCATGTAGCCCTGGATGGCCGGAGCGATGATATTAAGCGCCGCATCGTAAGCGGGTGAGGCAACTCCGGTAATCGTGGTCTTCGGATCGAACACTGCCGCCTCCGCCAGCGAGGCATATGTGGCATTCGGCTGCATCGCCTTGTATTCGCTGCTTTCGGTGATCGATTTATAGGCCGGAATATGCCCCGCATCGGCCCAGCTGATGGCGTGTTTTTCCATCCAGCCAATAACCGTCATGACAGCGGCGCGTTTCTCGCCGGAAACGGTCTTGTCACCCTGGTTAGGGATCGCAAAGGCGTGCGAATCCGCCCAGGTGGCGCGCTTGCCTATGAAAGGCGGAACTTCCACAGCGCTCCATTTGAAGCCGAGCTTGCCGTTCTTTTCCAGATCCTTGTAGGTCGGAACTTCCCAGACGCCATTAAGCTGGAAGGCGGATTTGCCAGCGGAGAAGAGTGCAACGGACGCCGGATATTCCGCCTGCTCGGGTGCCCATCCGTTTTCCCGCCATTTCGACATGGTATCGATCGCCTTGGCAGCCTTTTCCGCATTGTCGCCGGCAAGCACCTCGTTATTGGTGACCAGTTCGCCGCCCTGTTGTGAGAACAGTGTATAAAAGACACGCCAGACACCGGCTTCGCCACCCGACTGATAGGTAACCGGCGTCTGAACGCCCTTGTCCTTCGCCCAGGCCAGCGCCTTTTCGAAATCCTCCATCGTCTTGATACCGGTCAACTTACCCTCGGCATCGAGATAGGGAGACCCTTTCAGAAGATCGGCGTTGTAATAGAGAATAAGGGCATGGATATCGAACGGCACCGCATAAAGCTTGCCGTCATGGGTTGCTGCCTCGACGGGTGCGCTGAAAAAGTCGCTGGTCTTCAACCCGGCATCATCAAGGTCTTTTGTGGTAATTTCGCTCAATACTTTTTCATCAAGACCGAGCGGCGCGCGCGACAGGTGATAGGTCATGACATCAGGCCCCTCACCCACGGCGGACGCCGTGCGTACCTTGGTATAGAACGGAACGCCCCACTCTAGCGTCGTTCCCTTGATCTGAATGTCAGGGTGCTCCTTGTTGAAGGCAGCAATCAGGGCTTTCATGCGCACGCCGTCGCCGCCCGACAGAAAGTCCCACCAGACGATATCCTGCTTCGCCAGTGCCGGCAGGGCGCTCAGGCCCAGAACCGTACCAACAAGCAATGTCTTGATCAGTCGCATCGTTCACTCCTCCCGTTTGTTGGAAACACCCCGTTCAAGGGGCGGTCTGCTACTGCATCGAAAGGCGCCTCCTCGCGCCTATCGCAACCTTTTGCCGTCGCTGCCGAAAACCATGATGTGATCGGGCGAAGCACTCAGTGAGACGGACCAGCCATCCAGCCGCTCGCGTGAGCCCTGCCGCTGCACGACAAGTTCTTTCCCGGCACGCGTTCGGGTATAGAGATAGGAAAGGTCGCCAAGCTCCTCCGCCACCTCGACATTGACAGGCAAAGCACCCTCTTGCGTGATCACCAGATGCTCGGGCCTTATGCCGATTTCGACCCGCTGACCGGGGGAAACCGGATGCGAAAGCCGGGCTTCAAGGTGCTTTTCACCACCTTCAGGCGCGAGCATAACGATGCCGTCCCGCTGCCCGACGATGTCGGCAGCAAGGAAATTCATCGCGGGCGATCCGATGAAGCCAGCGACGAAACGATTGTCCGGATCGTCGTAAAGGGTGAGCGGCGCGCCGGCCTGTTGCACGATGCCGCCCTTCAGCACGAAAATCTTGTCCGCAAGCGTCATGGCCTCTACCTGGTCATGCGTGACGTAGATCATCGTGGCGCCGAGCTTGCGGTGAAGCCGGGTCAGTTCCAGCCGCATCTGCACGCGCAGTTCCGCATCCAGGTTCGACAGGGGTTCATCGAAGAGAAACACCTTCGGCTGTCGCACGATCGCGCGGCCTATGGCCACGCGCTGCCTCTGGCCGCCGGAAAGCTGCGATGGCTTCTTGTGCAGATTGTCCTCGAGCTGGAGGATGCGGGCAGCTTCCCCCACCCTCTCATTCACCTCCGCTTTCGGCCGGCGGGCGAGACGCAGGCTGAAAGCCATGTTCTCGAACACCGTCAGATGCGGGTAAAGCGCATAATTCTGGAAGACCATGGCAACGCCACGATCCGCCGGCTCGACAGCGGTGACGTCGCGCTCGTCGATGGCGATGTGACCGCCGCTGGTTTCCTCAAGACCGGCGATCATGCGCAACAGGGTGGATTTTCCGCAACCGGATGGCCCCACGAAAACCGCGAAGCTGCCCGTCGGAATCTCCATCGAAACGTCCCGGATGGCTGCAAAAGAGCCGAAGGACTTGGCGATATTGCTGAGACGGACACCCATCACCGCCTCACTGAACCTTCACGCGCAGAACATGATAGGACAGCGCCGGCACGGAGCCTTTGAGTGCCCCATCCTCGACACCAATGCCGCTGCCCGGCACCGGCACGACGCGGTCGGGTTGATCCGGACCGTTGCCGGTCCTCAGATCATATCCCGCCATGGAAAGATGCAGGCTGAGTGACACAGGCGAAAAGCCGGTGAGACCGACATTGAGCTCTGCTGCTTCGGTCAGATGACGATTGAGGACAAACAGCGTCACCACGCCCTCGTCCTCATCAAACACGCCGGCGACATCGAGATATTTGACGTCATCGGCCGCGTTGCAGTCGTAGGTCGGGCAATCGACGGCAATGTTCAGTGCAACGCCGCGACCATAAAGCGAGGCGAACTGATAAGGATAATAGATGGTCTGGCGCCATGCCGGTCCGTTCTTTTCAGCGCGGATGGGGGCGATGACATTGACGAGCTGGGCAATGCAGGCGATGCGCACCCTGTCCGAGCGACGGATGAACTCGTTGAGCAACCCGGCCACGAAGAGAGCATCCTCGAAATTGTAGGTCTCCTCCAGAAGTGCAGGCGCTTCCGGCCAGTCCCAGCTCTTGATGCGTTTACCGTCGTCTTCGCGGATATGGTACCAGACATTCCACTCGTCGAAGCAGATGGAGACATCGTTCTTGGCGCGCTTCTTGGCTTTCACGTAATCGATGACACCGGCGATAGTCTGAATATAACGCCCTGTTTCTTCGATCTTGCCGAAGTAATTCAGCGTGTCGCGGCTGTTATTGCCGAAATATTTATGCAGCGAGATGTGGTCCACATTCTCGTAGCATTCTTCCAGCACCTCGCGCTCCCATTCGGGATAGGTCGGCATGCCGTCGTTGGAACTTCCGCAGACGATTGCCTCGATGGTCGGGTCGAAACCCTTGAAGGCTTTCGCGGTTTCGTTGGCCAGCCGGCCGTACTCCACCGCGGTCTTGTGGCCAATCTGCCAGGGGCCGTCCATCTCGTTGCCGAGGCACCACATCTTCACGCCATGCGGCTTTTCGGCGCCGTGGCTGCGGCGAAGGTCGCTAAGCTCGGTGCCGCCGGGGAAATTCACGTATTCGAGAAAGTTGCGGGCATCATCCAGACCACGGGAACCGAGGTTGACGGCGAGCATCATCTCGATGCCCGCCATCGACGCCCAGTCTGCGAACTCGTTGACGCCGATCTGGTTGGTTTCCTTGGAGCGCCATGCAAGATCAAGCCGCACGGGCCGTTTGTCACGGGGGCCGATGCCGTCTTCCCAGCGATAGGCCGAAACGAAGTTGCCGCCGGGATAGCGGATCGCCGGAATTTTCAGATCCTGGACGAATTTCAGCACATCATTGCGAAAACCGTTTTCATCCGCCTGCGGATGGCCGGGCTCGTAGATCCCGCCATAGATCGCCCGCCCCATATGTTCGATGAAGGCGGAATATAGGCGATCGTCGATACGCCCAATCCGGAAGTCCCGGTGGACTGAAACCCGCGCTTTCATAGGCTCTCCTCCCATGCGCATTTATATCGTAAAATATGATATAAACCATATTTCATAATATAGTTGCCAATGGAAGCCGCGCCTGTCAACCGCGAAAATCATACTTTATGAAATTGGCCCGATCAGTCTGCGGTGCGCAGACGCAATACGATGTCCTGATCGTAATTCCCAAAACCCCGGCCGAAGATGTTGAGCCCGCCTGGATGCTTTGCATCCGCCTTTACCTCGATCCGCAGACGGATTGAGCGGTGGCTGGACAGATCGATGTCCGCAAGCGTCACATCGGAAATGCGCGTACCATCGACATAGGTTCCCTGGGCAGTAATGCGCCAGGTTTTGAGCATTCCATACTGCGAGCCGGACAGTTTCCACCAGTCGGGCGTAAACGTACCCCGCTTGTCGCCGAAATCGCCGGGCGAGGTCCAGACCCCGATCTCCTTCCCGTTGACGGAGAGGGTAATGTCTGACGGCCAGTTGCTGTGCGTTCCTGGCACCTCGGAACTGACCTCCATCGAAAACTCGACTTCCTCGACGTTTCGCCCCTGAATCTTGGCATTATTTGGGAATTGATACTCGACATGACCCGATGTGAACCACAAAAGTGCAGTCTTCATGCGGTCAGGATCCATGAAGGTATCAGGGACATCCAGAAGTCCGATAATGCCCTCCGGCGAACAGATGCCGCAAGGCGCGGTCACCGAACTCTGGGTATAGAGGCCGAGCGGCATGGCGACGGCAATGTAGTTGGATACAGCCGGCGTCTCGGGGCTTCGAAACGAAACGATAAGCTCGTCGCAGGTCGCAAAACAGATTTTCTGGCTGCCCTTGCGCGCCTTGCGCGTTTCGGTTCGCAGCAGCCCCGCCTCTTCAAGAACGGTCACACCGGCCGACACGGTGGACTGGGGAAGATCCAGCCTCTGCGCGATCTCGTTGACATTGAGACCGTTGGCCTCGTGCAGCAGCTTCAATATCTGCACACGGATCAGCGACGCCGCCGCCTTCAAAACATCGAATTCTTTTTCAGCGTCAATAAGTAGGAAATTGGGAGCCATTGTCTAATCTTCAGATTTAGCGATCTAGATCAGAATTTCTGGCTTAAATATTTTATGCTGTCCAGCATTGTTTGTCGGGTCGATATATTCAAAGTCAGACACGCAAGGAATGATTGCGAATGGAGGCAGCGCAGGCGGTTTCGATACCGCATGCGCTGCCTCCTTTTCCTTACCCGCGCTTGCGCAACGTGCGGGTGCCGGTATCGACAAGATTCTGCGCTGCCTCATCCACAGTGGCTCGGCCAAAGGCGAGCGAGTCGGCAATGGGACGCATTACCCCACGGTCGAACTCATTGGCGCCGATGGGGGCAGGCTCCGGATAGGTATCGAGCTTGCCGGAGAGGCTCTCGATGTAATCCACCGTCTTGCGTTCGGTCTCGTTGAGGCTTGGCAACACAGCTTCGCGCACCTTCTTCGCCGGCGGCACGCCGCGTTCGACGCCAAGAACCTTGCCCGCTTCCAGATCGTTGACAAAGAAGTTGATGAACTTCGCCGCAGCTTCCGGAGTGGTGGAGGTGGACGAAATGCACCAGATAAGCCCCGGCCGGTAATAATGCCCGGTCGGTTTTCCCGGCCCCTCACCCGGCAGCATGCCAATGGACAGCGTCTTCTTGTTGAGCGCCTGGTAACCGACAAGCTGGTTGGAATAGGCAAAGCCGATTGCGGAATTGCCAAGGGTCAGCGCGTTGGATTCGATGGTATTGTCATCGCGCGTCTGGATATCGGCAGAGACGCAAAGCTTGTTCTCGCGCAGATCCTCCCAATAGGCGAACCATTCCTTGGCATCTTCCTTGTTGAAACCGATGGTGCCGTCCTGGAACAGGAGCTTGCCGCGCTGGCGCAGCCAGACATCGAAGACGTAGTGATAACGAGCGCCATAGGGCACCGCCCAATAATTACGACGCGCCGGAGCGTTCTTCTTGAAATCGCGCGCCAGTTCCGCCAGCGCCTTCCAGGTGATCTGCTCCTTCGGCACGGAGACGCCGGCCTCCTTCAGCGTCTCTGCATCATACATCATGCAGAACGAATTCAGCCCGAGACCGACGCCGTAAAGCTTGCCGTCGATGCGGCAAAGATCGACTTCGCTTTTGCCGAAATTGGAAAGATCAAGCGACGAGCCGACAAACTGGTCAAGTTCCATGCAGGCCCCACGGCCGGAATAATCGGCAATGGTGGAAGGCTCGAGCTGAAAGATATCGGCGACGTTACGTCCCGCCATGGACGTCGCAAGCTTGGTCCAATAGTCGGAACCGGCGATCATCTCGCCGCTGATTACCGTTTGTGGATCTGCCTTCTGGTAGAGGGCAATCACATCATTGGTGCGCTTGTTGCGGTCAGCCGAACCCCACCATACGCAACGAAGCCGGGTTTCGGCCGCCATCGCGCGGAAACCGCCCGCCGCCGCGCCAAGACCTGCCAGTGCCGCCGTCACCAAAAATCCACGTCTATCGATAGTTTGCATATGCTCCTCCCGCGTTTTGCAAATTTCTCATTCATCACTTAAATTCTTGCAAATTTTCATTATTTGCAATATTTGCATCATAATAGAATTTTTTGCAAGCGCAGGAGAAGACATGAACGATACGCCCGACATCAGCCGCCCGCGCCAGTCGGATATCGCCCAGCGTGCAGGGGTTTCCATCAGCACGGTCTCACGGGTTCTCGCCGGGGAAAAAGGCATCAGCGCATCGATCCAGACCAAGGTTCTTGGCGTGGCGGCGGAACTCGGTTATCCGCTGCGGCCAGTCACCAGCCAGACCGGCGGCATCTCGCTGGAGGGCAAGAAAATCCTCGCCCTCATGTCCGCCGAACGAGCGACCGGCGATATCGGCGCCTTTTATCACGATATTTTCGACATGCTGCGCAGCCTTGCCCAGACAGAGGGTTTCGAACTCGATATCCGGCTGCTGCACCAGAGGCAGATCGACGACGCCCTTACGCAGCGGGTCTGCGAGGTCGATGGCCTTCTCGCCATTGGTCTTGACCCCGAAGAGGAGATCATCCACCGCATCACGCAGGGTGTGCTGCAACCGGTTCTCGTCAATAGCGCCGATCCCTCGATGATGCTGGATTGCGTCTCGCCCTCCAATTTTTACGGCGGGGCGATGGCGGCGCGGCGGCTGCTGGAACTGGGGCACCGCAAGGTCGCCTATATCGGTCCGCAACACCGTCACACTATAAGAGAGCGCATGCGGGGCTTTCGGCAGGTTATCATCGAGGAAGAGGGTGCCACCTATGAGGAGTTTCTGCTTTCCACAGCGGATAGCGGCTTCGGGCAGGCCGGTGATGCGGTTCGTCAGCTGCTGGCCAAAAACCCCGATCTGACTGGCATTTTCTGCATGAACGATGCGATCGCGCTCGGCGCGCTGGGAGCAGCACAAGAGCTTGGCCTCGGGGTACCGGACGATCTTTCCATCATCGGCTTCGACGACCTGCCCTTCGCCGAACTTTCCACTCCCCGGCTCAGCACAATCCGGGTAGACCGCCGCGAGATTGCCCGCGAGGCGGTAGAGCTGATGCGCCGCCGGCTGGCGGAGCCATCGGCCAATGCCCGGCAGGTTCAGCTGGGTGTACAGCTTGTGGAAGGACAGACCGCCGGTCGAGCAAAAAAGACGGGAAAGGCGGCGCGCGATGCATAAGCCAGCAAACCATGATCCAATGACCCGCTTCAATCCGCTTTACGGCAATCCACTCAAGACCCGCGCCGACGTCAGACGGGCATTGGACGACAGTTTCGCACCGCTGCTTCCCTATTTCTCAGAGAGCGGCGCAAGAGTGACGTTAAGCGGCACCGCCGCGCATTTCGACCGGGCAGCGGCCGATCTGGAAGGATTTGCGCGACCACTGTGGGGCATCGCGCCGCTTGCGCTCAGCGGCGATGCCTTCGCCCATTGGCCGCTTCTGGCCAGAGGAATCGCCAATGGCACCGATCCCGCCCATGCCGATTACTGGGGGGACGTGCGGCAGAAGGATCAGCGGCTGGTGGAACTGGCCGCCCTCGGCTTTGCGCTTCGGCTTGCGCCGCAACATCTGTGGGAACCCTTGTCCGAAGAGCAAAAGGCGAATGTGCGCCATTATCTTCTGGCGGCGCGCGAGCGCATCTATGCCGACAATAACTGGAAGTTTTTCCGGGTGATGGTCGATGCGGCGCTAGATCATCTCGGTATCGAATTCGACCGGAGCCTCACCGAAACATATCTGAAAGAGCTGGACGGATTTTACATCGCCGACGGCTGGTATCGCGACGGCAACTATCGCCGCATCGACCACTACATCGCCTTCGCCATGCATTTTTACGGGCTGATCTACGCGAAAATCAGCAAACCGGATGATGCATACGCCGAACGTTACCGGGAACGTGCCCGCCTGTTTGCCGGGGATTTCGCAAGCTGGTTCGATGAGGATGGTGGCGCGCTGGCCTTTGGCCGCTCCATGACCTACCGTTTCGCCTGCGGCGGCTTCTGGGGTGCCCTCGCCTTCGCGGATGAGGAAGCGATGCCTTGGGGGGAGATCAAGGGGCTTTATCTGAAACATCTGCGCTGGTGGGCGGGAAAGCCGATTGCCGACCGCGACGGCGTGCTTTCCATCGGTTACGCCTATCCGCAACTGACCATGTCGGAAAGCTATAATTCGGCGGGTTCGCCATATTGGGCCTTCAAGGCTTTCCTGCCGCTCGCCTTGCCGGAAAGCCACCCCTTCTGGCAGGCGGAGGAAAAGCTGCCAGACACATCCACAAAACCACGGCCGCTCGTTCATCCCGGCATGGTGATGATGCGCAGTAAGAGCAACGTCACGGCGCTGACGAGTGGGCAGGAAAACCTATCCATGCGTGGCGGGCCGGAGAAATACGCCAAATTCGCCTATTCCTCGCGTTACGCTTTCGGCGTGGAAGTGGACGAGCGCGGTTTCAAGACCAATGGTTTCGACAATATGCTGGCCTTTTCCGAAGATGGCCGCCACTACCGGGTGCGCGAAACCAACCGCACTGTGCTCTTGGCTGGCACCAATCTTCGAGCGACTTGGAACCCATTCCCCGATGTCGAGGTCGAAACGACGCTGGTTGCCGCGGGAGAGTGGCATATCCGGTTGCACCGGATTACTTCCGCGCGGCCACTTTTGGTCACCGAAGGCGGCTTTGCGATAAACCGCAACGATGGCGACCGCGATGCAGTGACCGAAGACAGCGGCCGGGCAACGGCCGATTGCGGCACCGACATATCCGCCGTCATCGATCTCGGCTCCAGCGCATCCCGCCAGGGCGTGGCGTTGAAGGCGCTGCCCAATACCAATCTCATCAATGCCAAAACCACGGTGCCGCAATTGCGGGGCGACATTCCAGCGGGCAAAACCCTGCTCGCCTGCGCCGTCTTTGTGGGACTGGCGGGACCTGAAAGCGATACAGCTTTGGCGACAGTTCCCGCACTTCCGGACATGGAGGCGATTGACCGCCTGTTTGTTGAGCGCGGTGTTCCCGTAAGCAGTATGGCGGCGGCGGGAGAACCGCAATGATGAGCCCGCGTCCGCGTCTCAGCCTTGCCATGGACCCGGAGCGGACGCAGCATGTGCTGACGTCACACGCGCTTGAGACGCTGTCACAGAGCGTCGACATCCTCGACACCCGGCCGGTCTGCGATTTTCACGACCCAGCTGTGACTGCCCAGTTGGAGAGAACAGATATTCTTCTGACTGGCTGGGGTTGTCCCGAGATCGACATGCGGGAACTGGCAATGATGCCGAACCTTCGGTTGATTTCGCATGCCGCCGGGACGGTGAAATACTTCCTGTCCCAGGCAGTTTTCGAACGAAACGTTACGGTGTGCAGCGCGGCCGAGGCGAATGCGCAGCCGGTCGCGGAGTTTACGCTGGCAATGATCCTGCTGTCCGGCAAGCGTACCTTCGGTTTCCGGCGCATCTACGGAGAGGATCGCGCACGGCGAAACGTCGACCGCCTGCAGTCGCAGGTCATCGGCAATCTCGGCCTGACCGTCGGCATTGTCGGGGCGTCACGCATCGGGCGTCGGGTCATCAATCTGCTGCAGCCCTTCGATCTCGATCTCATCCTTTTCGACCCGTTTTTAAGCGCGGTGGAGGCACAAAAGCTCGGTGTGCGTCTCATATCCCTCCATGAGCTCATGGCGGTAAGCGACGTCATTTCCCTGCACGCGCCATCCCTGCCGCAAACCCGGCACATGATCGGCGCCGACGCGCTTGCCCTGATGAAGGACGGAGCGACCTTGATCAACACGGCCCGCGGCGCGCTGGTGGACGAAGACGCCCTGCTGGCGGAACTGAAAACCGGACGCATAGAGGCCGTCATCGACGTGACCGATCCGGAAGTGCCGCCACCGGATTCGCCCTTTTACAGCCTTCCGAACGTGTTCCTGACGCCGCATATCGCCGGCGCCGTCGGCCTTGAACGCGCCCGGCTCGGCGACATGGCGATTGCCGAGATCGAACGCTTCTGCCGCGCAGAACCATTGCAACAGCAGGTACGTCCGGAACATCTGGAACTGATCGCATGAGAATTTTCGAGCCGGGCCTCTGCTCTGTCACCTTCAGGTCCATGACGCCGCAGGCCGTGATTGACCTTGCCGTTGCAAATGGCATCAAGGCGATAGAATGGGGTGCCGATATCCATGTGCCACCTGGCGACTTAGAAAATGCAAGGGATGTGGCGTCGCGTACGGTGAAAGCCGGTCTTACCGTCTCTTCCTACGGATCCTACATTTTCGCACCGGATTTTGCGCCGGAGGATGTGACCGCAGTTCTGGAAACCGCGAAAGCGCTCGGCACCGGCCATATCCGCATCTGGCCCGGCATCCGCAAACGCCCATCCGCGGATTATTCACCAGAGGAACGCCGTGCGGCGACCGACGCGTTGGCGGCACTTGCCCGGCGGGCAGACGACTACGGAATGACAATCGGCCTCGAATACCACCCCAATTCGCTGACCGACACGCTGACCTCGGCCTTGCAGCTCATGCAGGATTTGCCGATGCCTAACCTGTTCTTTTACTGGCAGCCAGCCCCAGGTCTACCGCTGGATGACGCCCTTGCGGAAATATCCGCGCTCGGCTCGCGCATCTGCCACCTGCACGTCTTCGCGTGGCTCACCGATGCCAGCCGCCTGCCGCTCGGCGAGCGCGCGGACTATTGGCGGTCTTGCGTTGATGCCTTGCCAGCAAGCGACTGGACTAAACCGGCTTATGCGATGCTGGAGTTCGTCAAAGGTGACAACGTCGCCCAGTTCTCGGAAGATGCGGCGGTGCTGAGCGAGATTCTCGCCCGCTCTTAGAACCGCTTGTTTTTTATCGAAAACCGACGCGGCGGACTAAAATTCGCTATCCATCACAACCGCCCACTGCCCTCATCCCTGTACCCCCTATAGGGAACCAGCCAGCCCAAGTCTTTGGGCTGATTGATTTCCTCGCCGCGCAGACGCGTCAGCTGGACTCCTGTGACAAGCACAGGAGTAAGGGAAGGTCTGTTCCTCCCCCGGTTTTTCCTCTTATATTCGCCGCCCATCCGCCCCGAACAGATGCGTCTTCGCCAGATCAAACGCAAAGGGAATGGTCTCGCCGATGCGGATATGGCGCTGGCCGTCCAGCAGCAGGGTGGCGGGCTGGCCATCTGGGGTGCTGGTATAAACCACCGTCGAGCCGCCGAGATGTTCAACGAGCTGGATGGACGCATCGCCAAGCGAGGCCGATTGCGCCTGTGGGTTTACGTGTTCGGGACGAATGCCGAAAGTGAGTGGCTCGCCTTCCTCAGCCGCGACCGGCTTTTCGAGCAGAATGCGCTGGCCGGCGACCTCGATGGTACGGTTGGAGCTGTCGCCTGAAGCCACTTTCGCGGAAAGGAAGTTCATCTTTGGCGAACCGATGAAACCCGCCACAAACTGGTTGGCCGGATTGTTGTAGAGATCAAGCGGGCGGCCGACCTGCATGATGCGGCCGTCACGCAGGACCACGATCTTGTCGGCCATCGTCATGGCCTCCACCTGGTCATGCGTCACATAGATCATGGTGCTGCCGAGCGTCTGGTGCAGCTTGGCAATTTCGACACGCATCTGCACGCGCAGTTCCGCATCGAGGTTGGACAGGGGTTCATCGAACAGAAAGATTTTCGGCTCGCGGACGATAGCCCGACCGATGGCGACACGCTGGCGCTGGCCGCCAGAAAGCGCCTTCGGCTTGCGCTGTAACAACGGACCGATCTGCAGGATATCGGCAGCTTTCTGCACCCGCGCCTCGACTTCCGGTTTCTTGTAACCCGCCGTCTCCAGCCCGAAAGCGAGGTTCTTGTAAACGCTCATATGCGGATAAAGCGCATAGGACTGGAACACCATGGCGATACCGCGCTTGGAAGCGGCTGTTTCGTTGACCCTTTCGCCATCGATGCGAAGATCACCCTCGGAGATTTCCTCCAGACCGGCGATCATGCGCAGAAGCGTGGATTTGCCGCAGCCCGAGGGGCCGACGAAAACGGTGAACTCGCCCGGCTCGATCTTGAGATCGATGCCGTGGACGACCGGAAAAGCGCCGAACCGCTTGACGATTTTTTCCAGAGTAATGCTGCTTGCCATGCTGTTTCTCCCGACCGTCGCGCTGCAGACAAGGCAGCCGCGACGGTGTTGATGTTCTGCAATTCGTTTTCGGTCCCGTTTCGTCCGTTCAGCGTTTCATTCCGGTGGTAGCGATGCCTTCAATCAGCAGCCGCTGGAAGAACAGGAAGAACAGGAAGACCGGTACCAGCGACAGGTTGGACATGGCGAAAAGCGACGTCCAATCCGAGCTGCCGGTGGAATCCACGAAGGATCTGAGGCCGAGCTGCACGGTGTAGGTGTTGATGTCGTTCAGATAGATCAACGGACCGAAGAAATCGTCCCAGGTCCAGATAAAGGAAAAGATCGCGGCCGTTGCCAGAACCGGCAGAGAGAGGGGCAGCATGATCTTCCAGTAAATGCGGAAGGGCGAGCAACCGTCCATCACCGCTGCCTCATCCAGCTCACGCGGAATACCCCGGAAGAACTGCACCATCAGGAAGATGAAGAAGGCGTCGGTTGCCAGATATTTCGGCACAATCAGCGGCAGCGACGTATTCACCCAGCCCATTTCCAGAAACAGGATATATTGCGGGATGAGCACAACGTGATAGGGCAGCATCAAGGTGCCAAGCATCAGCGCAAACCAGAAATTGCGCCCACCGAACCGCAGGCGGGCGAAAGCGAAGGCGGCAAGTGAGCAGCCAACGACGTTGCCGATGGTGGCAAGCACCGAGATGAAGAACGAGTTCCAGAAGAATTGCCCGAAACTGACCTGAAGCCCGGTCCAGCCACGAATATAGCCGCCGAAATCAACCGACGAAGGAATGAGCGAGGAGGAACCGAACAGCTCGTCCTGCGGGCGGAACGAACCCGAAATCATCCACAGGATCGGATAAAGCATCGCAAAGGAGGCAAGGATCAGCACCGCATGCAGCAAAACCGACATTAGCGGTGAGCGTTGCGGGCCTTGTCCCGGCCGGGGAGCGGTAACAGCGTCAGTCATCGTAATGCACCCAGTATTTCGCGCTGAGGAACGAGAAGGCCGTGAACAGCGCGATGATGATCACAAGAATCCAGGCAAGCGCCGAGGCATATCCCATGCGGAAGAAACCGAAGGCTTCCTGATAGAGATAGAGCGTATAGAACAGCGTCGAGTTGATCGGCCCGCCCGTGCCTTCGGAAATGATGAAGGCCGGCGTGAAGGCCTTGAAGGCATCGATCGTCTGGATCACGGCGTTGAAGAAGATCACCGGCGTCAAAAGCGGCAGCGTAATGCGGAAGAACTGCCGCATCTTGCTTGCGCCGTCGATATCGGCGGCCTCGTACATATCCTGCGGGATTTGCCGGAGCCCTGCGAGGAAGATGATCATTGGCGAGCCGAACTGCCAGACGGACAGGATCACCAGCGTGTAGAGCGAGTAGTCCGGATTGGAAATCCAACTCGGCCCCTCATAACCGAAAACCTGCCACAAGACCATGTTGACGAGGCCATCTGACGCGAAAAGCTGCCGCCAGAGAACAGCGATCGCCACGCTGGAACCGAGCAGCGACGGCAGATAGAAGATCGCCCGGTAAAGCGTGAGCCCCTTTATGCCGCGATTGAAGGCGAGCGCCACCAGCAGTGCAAAGATCAGCTTCAACGGCACCGAAAGCAGCACATAGGTAAAGGTGACCTGCATGGCGGCGGCGAATTTAGGGTCGGCAGTGGCGATGCGCACATAATTGGCCGCCCCCACCCAGTCCGGGGATTGAAGCAGGTCATAATTAGTGAAGGACAGATAAAGCGACACCAGCGCAGGCCCGAGGGTGAGACCGAAGAAACCGATCAGCCACGGCAGGAGAAACAGGTATGCGTGAACGTTGCGGTCCAAAAGCCGCTTCACGCCTGCCCGCTTCGGGAGAGCCGCGCCACGGCTCTCCTCCACGAGAGTTTCAGATCGAAAGGCCATCTGCCATCACTTCCGTTTAATGACGGTTTCGGATTCCTTGACGAGCCGGTCACCACCCTCAGCCGCCGAAATCTTGCCGAAGCCGATCTCTTCCGCTGTACGTTTCAGGACGAAGGCGAATTCGCCTGCACCCGGAGGGGGTGCCGGCGGCAGATCGCCAACGCCGGGGGTAATCTCGGCAATATATTCCACCATGCTCTTGCTGACGGCATCGAGCTTGGCGGTCAGCGCGTTACGCATCGATTCCGATGCCGGAACGCCGCGCTCCACACCCAGAACATCGACGCCCTGTGGTTCGGCAACGAGAAAGTTGATGAAACCGACCGCCTGCTCGATGCCGGCACTGCCATTGGCGACGCTGATGAGCATGGATGGTTTCAGGTAGTGACCGGAAGGGCCATCCTTCTTGCTTTTCGGATAGGAGGTCATCGCCAGCTTGGCTTTGTTGAGTGCCTGATAACCGACAAACTGGTTGGAATGGGCAAATGCCGTTGCCGCCTTGCCCGTCGTCAGCGCGTTGGTTTCAATATTCAACTGGTCGAGCGCCTGAATATCGGCCGGCACGCATGCACCGCTCTTGCGCAAATCCGCCCACATGGTGAACCATTTGGTCGCGTCGGTCGGATCAAAACCGATACCGCCATCCTGTGTGTAGAGTGATTTGCCGTTCTGACGCAGCCAGTTCTCGAAGCTCGGCTCGACGCCGCTGGCATCGGCCGTGGCGTAATAGCCGGGCTTGGGCTTGTTCTTGCTGAGCTTGGCGGCGTTTTCGGCAAACTCTTCCCAGGTCTGCCCGATCGCTGGCGGGGTCGCGCCGGATTTTTCCCAGGCCGCCTTGTCGAAGAAGACAGCGCTGGAATTCACGCCAAGATTAACCCCGTAAAGCTTGCCGTCGACCCGACCGGAGTCGATGTTCATCTTGCCGAAATCTTCTATCTTCAGGCCCTTGCCAATATAGTCATCAAGGGGAGCAAGGGCGCCGCGCCGGCCATATTCGAAGATGTAGCGATAATCCATCTGGATCAGATCAGGCGCGTTGCGGCCTGCCACCTGCGTGGCAAGGCGCGGCCAGTAGTCGCTCCAGCCGGCAAATTCCCCGGCAATATCGAGATCCGGCTTGATTTGCTTATATGCGGCGATCGCCTTATTGGTGCGATCCGCACGCTCCTGCGATCCCCACCACAACATACGCAGCCGCGCGGCCTGAGCCTGCGCCGAACCACCTCCCAATGTTGCGAGTGAAAGGGCCGCAAGCCCTGCTGAAAGCACACTTCTCCTGTGAAGCATCACGGGCATTGGCAACTCCTCCCTAATTGACTGCCAAATTGATGATGGGGGTAAACGACTATTGCCGTTTTATAACTAATTGGTTACATGGGAACACCGATCGCCAACATTGTCAAGCGGGTGCTAAGATGGACGAAACGACGAAAAACCAGCTGCCCGATCCGGCCGTCGAGGAAACGCCTGCCCCCAAGCGCAAACGCGGGGCGGCACAGGTGCGAAACCCGGAGAGAACACGCGCCGCCATTCTTGAAGCCGCCCGCCGCGAGGTGGCCGCAAAGGGCCTGGCGGGCGCGAGAATCGATGTCGTGGCGCGGCGTGCCGGCACCAACAAGCGGATGATCTACCATTATTTTGGCGACAAGGACGCGCTTTATCTCGCCGTTCTGGAGGACGCCTATCGCCACATCCGCCACACCGAACGGCGGCTGGACCTGACCCGCAAGGCGCCTTCGGAAGGCTTGCGGGAACTTGCGCTTTTCACCTGGCATTATTTTCTGGATCACCCGGAATTTCTGAGCATTCTCGCAACAGAAAACCTCAATAAAGCCCGATATCTCAGGCAATCCGCTACGATTGCGGCGATGCATTCGAACTTCATTTCCGAGCTTGAGGACGTGCTGCGGCGCGGCCGCGATACTGGCGAATTCCGTGACGGTCTCGATCCGATCGACGTCTATCTGACGATCGCCTCGCTCGGCGCCTTTTATCTTTCGAACCGATTCACGCTGTCGACGATCTTCCAGCGCGACCTGACCGACCCCGCCGAACTTGAACGCTGGGGCCAGCATATCGTCGATACCCTGCTTGCTGCGGTGCGGCCGGTCTGAGCCGTAAAAACCGAATTTCCCTTTAACAACAGCGACGACGCGCCATTCGCATCCGCGAAGCGCGTCTTTTCCTTTTGCGGCGCGGCACAAACCCGTGATTTCTGTCGCCGCAAGTGCATGTGAATTTCCTGCCAAAAACACCTTGACAGATCGCATCCTTCACGACCACAAATAACCAAATGGTTACAAATTGCCATGTTTGACGGAAGCGGCTTTCGGGAAAAGGCCGCCTTGGGAGGAAATTCATGAAACGTATCGGCGTCATCATGCACGGCATCACCGGCCGCATGGGTTACAACCAGCACCTCGTGCGCTCCGTTCTCGCCATTCGCGATCAGGGCGGCGTGGTTTTGAAGAGCGGCGAAAAGGTCATGCTCGACCCCATTCTGGTCGGCCGAAACGGTGCGAAAATCGAGGAAATCGCTAAAAAGCACAATGTCGCGCGGTGGACGACCGACATCGACGCCGCCCTTGCGAACCCGGATGACACGCTTTTCTTCGACGCCGGCACGACGCAGATGCGTGGCAGCCTGCTCGAAAAAGCCATCAAGGCGGGCAAGAACGTCTATTGCGAAAAGCCGATTTCCGACAGCGTGGCAGAGGCGCTGGCAATTGCCAGACTGGCCGAAAGCGCCGGTATCAAACACGGCGTGGTGCAGGACAAGCTGTTCCTGCCCGGCCTTCGCAAGCTGGCGATGCTGCGTGACAGCGGCTTTTTCGGCAAGATCCTCTCGGTGCGCGGCGAGTTCGGCTATTGGGTTTTCGAAGGCGATTGGCAGCCGGCGCAGCGTCCTTCGTGGAATTACCGCCTGAAGGATGGCGGCGGTATCATCCTCGATATGCTGTGCCACTGGCGTTATGTGCTCGATAATCTATTCGGACCGGTGAAATCCGTAAGTTGCCTCGGCGCCACCCATATCCCCGAGCGTTTCGACGAACAGGGCCACGCCTATGCAGCGGATGCCGACGATGCCGCCTACGCCACCTTCGAGTTGGAAGGCGGCGCCATCGCCCATATCAACTCTTCCTGGGCGGTGCGTGTGCGCCGCGACGATCTCGTCACGTTTCAGGTTGATGGCACGCATGGTTCGGCCGTGGCGGGTCTCACTAAATGCTGGACCCAGCACCGCACCAATACGCCGAAACCGGTGTGGAACCCTGACCAGCCCCAGACCATCGATTTCTACAAGACCTGGCAGGAAGTGCCTGACAACGTCACTTATGACAACGGTTTCAAGGCGCAGTGGGAAATGTTCGTGCGTCACCTCGTCGACAACGACCCATGGCCCTATGGGCTGATGGAGGGCGTGAAGGGCGTGCAATTGGCCGAACTGGGGCTGAGATCATGGAAGGAACGCCGCTGGCTCGACGTTCCCGCACTTTCCTGAGGAGGCGACAGTGAGCGAACTCAAGCTTCCAAAGGACGACCGCAGCATCGAGGTCTACAGGCTATCAGGCGCGCCGGTCGCCATCGAGAAACGAAGTGCGGAGGATTTCAATCGAGTCGCCTTCGCTGCCGCCCATGTGGTGGCCGATCCCCTCGCTGACAACGATCCATGGTTGACGCCCGCCATCGACTGGGACGCTACCCTGCGCTTCCGTCACCGCCTTTGGGACCTCGGCCTGGGTGTTGCGGAGGCCATGGATACGGCCCAGCGCGGCATGGGACTGGCGTGGCCGCAGGCGCAGGAACTGATCTCCCGTTCGCTGAAGGAAGCGGCCACCCGCAAGGATGCGCTGATCGCCTGCGGCGTCGGCACGGATCATCTTGACGGCGGCGGATATGACCTGAAGCAAATTATCGACTCCTACCTGGAACAGCTTGATTTTGTTCAGGGAGAAGGCGGGCGCGTGATCCTGATGGCAAGCCGGGCGCTCACCGCTGCCGCCCGCTCCCCGGACGATTATCTCGAGGCCTATGCCAAGGTTCTTTCCCGTGCCGAGAACAAGGTGGTTATCCACTGGCTGGGAGAAATGTTCGATCCTGCGCTTGAGGGCTACTGGGGTGCCCGCGACCATATGGCGGCGATGGACACCTGCCTTGCCATGATCGAGGAGAATGCAGACAAGATCGACGGCATCAAGATTTCGCTTCTATCCAAGGAAAAGGAAATCGTCATGCGCCGCCGCCTGCCCGCTGGTGTTCGCATGTATACCGGCGACGACTTTAATTATGCCGAACTGATCGCCGGTGACGAAAAAGGTCATTCGGACGCGTTGCTCGGCATTTTCGATGCCATTGCTCCGGCGGCATCCAAGGCGCTCGCCAGCCTGAAGCGCGGTGCGGATAATGAATTCTTCGACATTCTGGAGCCAACGGTGGCGCTTTCACGCCATATCTTCAAGGCGCCGACCCGCTTTTACAAAACCGGCGTGGTGTTTCTCGCCTATCTCAACGGCTTGCAGGACCATTTCACCATGGTTGGCGGGCAGGAAAGCGCCCGCTCCACGCGGCATTTCGCCGAGCTTTTCCGGTTGGCGGACAAGGCCAACGTGCTTGCCGAACCGGATGTGGCGACGCATCGCATGAAGCAGTTTCTGGCTGTCAGAGGCATTGGTTAAGCGCGAGAGCGAAGGTGGCTGGAGGCCTTCGCAAAAGGGAGGAGTACCGTTATGGGCGTTGAGGGCCTTTCAATAAATTTTGCCACCGTGCGGCAGGGACGTTCCTTCGGGGCAATCGTGGATGCATGCCTTGCGCATGGCATCACCACCATCTCTCCTTGGCGCGAGCAGGTTCACGCTGCAGGCCTTGCTGAAGCAGCACGCATTGTCGAGCAGAACGGCCTTCGTCTCAGCGGCCATTGCCGGGGCGGCTTTTTCCCCGCCCCCGATGCAGAAGGCCGCAGCCGCGCCATTGAGGACAATAAACGCGCCGTGGACGAAGCCGCCGCCATGAAGGCAGATTGCCTAGTGCTTGTCGTGGGCGGCCTGCCCGCCGGTTCTCGAGACTTGAAGGGTGCACGACAAATGGTGGAGGACGGCATGGCCGAACTTCTTCCCTATGCGAGGGCAGCCGGCGTGCCGCTCGCCATTGAACCGTTGCACCCCTTTTATGCCGCCGACCGCGCCTGCTTCAACACTCTGAAACAGTCGCTCGACCTCTGCGACCGGCTGGGTGCCGGAACCGGTGTGGCCATCGACGTCTATCACGTCTGGTGGGACCCGGAGCTGGAGGAACAGGTGGCGCGCGCCGGGCGAAACGGGCAGATACTGGCAAACCATATCTGCGACTGGCTGGTGCCGACCACCGATCCGCTCAACGATCGCGGCATGATGGGCGATGGCGTGATTGACCTGAAGGCATTTCGCGCCATGATCGAGGCCGCCGGCTTTTCCGGTCCGCAGGAAGTCGAGATTTTTTCGCATCGTTGGCAGGCACGCCCGGTGGACGAGGTTCTGTCCACCGTCGTCGAGCGTTTTAAAACCGTTTGTTGATTGGGTTCGGGAGTAAGGAAATGCCTGAAAGGGTGAAACGCAAACGTTATGCACTGGTCGGCACCGGCAATCGTGGCACCACCATGTGGGGGCGCGAACTTCTGGCCGGGTGGAGCGACTATGTCGAACTGGTCGGCATTTGCGACCTGAACCTGATGCGCGCAGAACGGGCCCGCGCCATGATGGGGTCGGCGGCTCCGCTTTATGACGACTTCGACCGGATGATGGCCGAGCAACGCCCGGAACTGGTAATCGTCTGCACGCCCGACGATACTCATGACGACATCATTATCCGCGCGCTCGAGGGCGGTGCCGATGTCATCAGCGAAAAACCCATGACCACCACCCCGGAAAAGATTGACCGCATCCGCGCGGCGGAGGCCAAAAGCGGCCGCCGTGTCGACGTTTCCTTCAATTATCGCTTTTCACCGACGGCGGCGCGCATCAAGGAGCTGATCGACGACGGCGCGATCGGCACCGTTACCTCGGTAGATTTCCACTGGTATCTCGATAACCAGCACGGTGCGGATTATTTCCGCCGGTGGCACGCTTTCACCGAACATTCAGGCAGCCTGTTCGTCCACAAGGCGACGCACCACTTCGATCTTCTGAACTGGTATCTCGATTCCGACCCGGTGGAAGTGAAGGGCTTTGGGCAATTGCTGCATTATGGTAAGAACGGACCGTTCCGGGGAACGCGCTGTCGTACCTGTCCGCACAAGGGCGAATGCGACTATTTCATGGATCTCGGGGCCGACCCGTTCCTGGACGCGCTTTACGAGGACCCGTCGACTTTGGATGGCTATATGCGTGACGCCTGCGTCTTTCGCGAGGAGATCGACATTCCTGACACGATGAGTGCCTCGATTCGCTATGCGAACGGCGTGCAGGTCTCCTATTCGCTCAATACCTATATGCCGATCGAGGGACACCACATCGCGTTTAACGGCCATAAAGGACGCATCGAGATGCGCCAATATGAAAAGCAGCCGTGGACTGAGCCCCCCGCCGACGAAATCCTGCTGGTGAAAAGTTTCGGTGGCGGTGTCGAGCGTATCTGGGTGCCGCATGAGCCGGGCGGCCATTATGGCGGCGACAATCGCATGCGCGACATGATCTTCAAGCCCGGTTCGAACGACCGGCTGCGGCAGCGGGCGGGTTCGCGCGCCGGCGCCATATCCGTGCTCTGCGGCGTAGCCGCATTGAAAAGCGCCCGCGAGGGTGGTGCAGCGGCGGTGAAATCCCTGCCCATCTAGATATTTTCGGCCTGCGGTGCTTTCAACGTCGGTCCGCAGGCCGCAATTGCCAAAAAAGAACGGATAACATTCTGCAGATTACGCGCTTCCTCCATACCGGTAAAACGACGATCGGGGGAAGAAAGAGTTAATCATGTCCAGTTTCGAATCCTTCATTCCGCTCATCATCATCGGCACCAGCCTGATCCTTTTTTTCAAATGGGTGGGGCGTGATATGAACAGGGAAGAGAAAAAACCGAAATCGCGCCGCTGACGCAGGAAGAGACATCGGAACCGACAAGTGCAATCGCCAGATGGCGCATTTTTCCGCATCGGCCCATTGCAAAATCAAAAATTGAGGCTATATTCGGCAAATCGACAATTGCTTGTGACGTCGCTCCTGGGACTCTACGTTCCCGTCGGATTTCCTCTCAAATAATCGATCTAATTCCGCAAGGTATCGCGGAAACCAACAACGATTACTACGAAAGGAAATCGTTATGAACACTGGTACTGTAAAGTGGTTCAACGCCACCAAGGGCTTCGGCTTCATTCAGCCTGACAACGGCGGCACGGACGTTTTCGTTCACATTTCGGCTGTTGAGCGCGCAGGTCTGCGTTCGCTGAACGACGGCCAGAAGATCACCTACGACATCGTGCAGGACCGCAAGTCCGGCAAGAGCTCCGCTGACAACCTTCGCGCAGCTTGATTTGTCATCGGCCCCGCTGGCTACGCATGTACCAGCAGTGGCGCTGAGTGATTGTGAGAGGTCGGGTTAAATCCCGGCCTTTTGTTTTTTTGGCCATGGGGAGGCTCTCATGCGCAAAAATCCTTATCGTTCCGGCGATGCTATCTTTCTGAAGGCGGGCGTACTTGGGGCCAACCAGCCCAAAGGTCCAGGCCGGGTCGTAACGGCTCTGCCAGAGACACAACAAGGTGCGGTTCGCTACAGGGTGCGTTTCCAGCACGAGAACTTCGAACGTAATATAGCGCTCGATGAAATCGATGTGGCTGCGTCTTCATCGCGGCCCGTGGAAATCGAAGGCTCGTCTTCGCGCGTTGCGGGATCGAGCTGGATCAATTCGAATACGATCAGAATCAAAAAATAGCAGCGATGGCTGCGTTAAGGAGATAAGTTGCAGGTACTCGTCAGGGATAACAATGTAGAGCAAGCCCTCCGCGTCTTGAAAAAGAGGATGCAGCGCGAGGGTATCTTCCGTGAGATGCGCGCACGGGAATCTTACGAAAAGCCGTCGGAAAAGCGTATCCGCGAAGAAGCCGAAGCTGTGCGCCGCCACCGCAAGATGGCGAAGAAAAAATTGCAGCGCGAGGGATTGCTTCCTGCTCCCAAAAAGGTTGCCCGCGCTCGATAACTGTCAATTCGCTCCGCAAAGGAGAATGCCATGACCGCGACTAAAGAGGCTGTTTTCAAACCCGGAAAGCTGTCCTCGCAGGACAAGGCATCCATAACGGACAAGGCGGCGAAACAGATCATAACCGCCGAATCCGACCAGCGCGCCAAGAAGACGGAACGACTTCGCCAACTTCGCGAAGCTCAGGAGGCGGCAATCGCCGCCCCTCCACCCACCCGCACCAAAAAGTCATCCGGCAAGAAATAACCCGGTTGCACTTTTTGACGTCGCCTTTCCGAAAAACTTCTTGAACCTGATACGCAACAGGCGCACGCTTCGCCTGTCAGCAATCCGCTGAAGAGTGCTGGTGTTTGAGGGCAGAGTGTCCTCGCCCCCAAACGAAAGGAGGACGAGATGTCTTCCGAGTTTTATTCATCAAGCCTTTCACGGAACCTCGTCCGCACCGGCGGTTTGGGTTACCGGGAAAACGCATCGCTTCGCCTGCTTCTCAGTGCCGCCGAAGAAACAGCCATGCGCCTAGATCAGGATCGCGGCGCATCCTCCGGCTTTGCGGCGTTTCCTGATTTTGGCCTCCAGCCCGACATGGTGCGGAGAACCTTCTACGCAGGGCGTATCCGCCTCTCCAAACCGACCCTTCCCTTCGGGAAACTTCCGCTTAACGGACTGCCTTTCCCCTGACGATGAAACCGCCCCGCAGCCTGCCTGCGGCGCGCGATCATGCCCCGGACCACACAATATCCAATATCTGTTCAATACCAGGAGGACACCATGGCCAAGGGTCAAGTACGCAGCAACAAAGAAGTCCGCAAACCGAAGAAGGACAAGACGAAAGCTCCGGCTGCGGCACCAGCTGCCGGCACGCAGGTCAAGTTCGCAAATTCCACAACTGCGGATGGCAAGAAGAAGTAGGATTGTTCCGGACAGCCCTCTCATAACAGCGCGACGCACCGGCACGAATTGCCAAACCGCGACCCGATACGCTAAGGGTCGCGACAAATAAAACATGTAATGGAAATGCGGACTTGTTTTGGCCACATTGCTCTTCTAGAAAGTTCATACAGCAACTGCTGGTGAGCGCAAAATATGTCGTTCGCAGTTGTTTCCGTCGCTTTAGACTTTTGACCACGGATGTACTGGCACTGGTGTTAATGGCGATATGAGGAAGGTCGGTGCAATATTGCCCCGGCCTTTTTTGTTGTCTGCCCTGGTGAGATAAAGAATGTCGCCGCACCGGTCACATACTCGTCAAGGGCTATGGAATTAACTTGCCTATTGCGCGCAAAGAGCGCACCCTTCCCTATCGGTACTTAAAGGGCGTTACCGCCGTCAGGCATCCTTGCCGTCTCAAGCCCATTTGCACATGCCTCCCGTCTATAGCGCCCCGTGCGGAATTTCCCAGGGCGCGTTGAGGCACATGCCCCCGAAAACCGGCAACGGTCATCGACCGCACCGGCGTATCGTTTCAAAGCGTTGGAGCGTCCCGTGCAGCCTTTTAAGGGCGCGCGCGAGGCTTCGGCTTTCTGAACCAGTAAGAAAAGAGGCCATCATGTCTTCTGCGCCCCGTAACTGCCTGATCTCCTCTCAAGATCTCGAAATGCTTCAATTGGTCCTCGAGAACATCGGTTTTAATCACCTTTCCGACGATGATGACAAAAAGCTCCATAACAGAGCCGCCCGCAAGGTCATTGAATTATATCAGGATGGTTTGACCGATCCGGCAGACCTCACCGACGAAATGCGATTCCTGTTCGGCGTGCAGAAACACGACCGCATCAAGCCGTGGAAGCCGCTCCCCCGATATGCAATCCAGGGCCTGCCACTGCTTTACCACCGCCATTGAGGGGAGAGAGCAGATGCGCGAATATATCATGGTCAGCACCGGCCTGTGGCTGGGGCTATTTCTGACCTGGTACCTCGTCACCATGTACGATACGGCAGATAGCGTCTTTACGGCGAACACCGTTCCGTCACTACCGCTGCTGCTGACATCGGCCGAATGCGAGACCCAGTTCGGCATTCTTTTTTCGATGACCGAAAAGCTTTTGAAGGCAGGCGGGCCGATAGTTCCCGACGACTTGCGAAAGAACATAGAGCATTGCATTTCTTCCGATGAGGCAAGCCGCCTGAAACTCAAAGACAATCAACTTATCCGGCTTTTCCCCTGAAGCGCCTCCCGAAGCGGACGGTGTTCGCCAAAATCACTGGTAACAATAATGACTTGGCAAATGAGATATATCAGGAGAAACTGACTTAGTCGGACATCAGTCCGAGAGTTTGCGTCTGCGTGGAGGGTGAGTATGACGTATGACTGGAGCGGCCGCAGAATGCGCCGCATGCGTGCCGCGAAACTGACGATCATCAGTCTCGTCGCGGCCTTTGTTATCACGGCTCCAATCTTCGCGCATTACTGAAGCCTGCAGCGACAAGACGCGATCACACCGGTTGCCCGACCCCTGCCCGCTTTCTCAGGCGACCTTTGAGCCATGTCTGCACTGGCTGATCAAAATGGACCGTCAGGTACCATGACAGACACGTCGTCCCTATCAGGAAAGCGACACCGACCGGCAAAGCGATGTTTTCCCTATCAACGGCAGGCATCAGAAAATCCGTCCAGGCCAGCAGCGGAATATGCAGCACATAGACGGCGTAGGAAGCTGTGCCGAGAAACGTCGACAAGATTCTCACCCTGCGACCCGGCACTATCCTGCTGGCTACGAACAATACCGTCGGCCAGACGAGCAGAACCACCGCGAGATCAAAGAAGGGCCGAAGCTCACGCGAAATTGGCACGGCGAGGATGACGCAGACCAGCATAAGACAGAGGGCCGCCTGGATGGGCTTCAGCTCGGTTATGCGATTGCGGAAGCGGTAAACCAGCACGCCTGCGAAAAACGAGAAAAACACCCTTCCCATGCCGGCATACATTTCGTGCCATCGAAACCCCGCATGCAACTTCCCAAACTCAGCAGCCGCCACGACAAGGACGCAGGCGCTGACAGCCAGCACCACGATTGTCTGTTTCGTAGTCGCCCGCACACCCCACCGGCCATAAACCGCATTCACCACCAGCTCGTTGAAAAGCGACCATGCCGGGCTCACCAGAAACAATGCGCCGTTCAATGTAAGCGTGAAGGGTGCCGGAACAAAAAGAAGCCCGGTCAACAACGCGATCGCCAGTTCGCCGGGATTGATGTGGCGATGAAGATCATCGATCGGCGTCGGCAGGCCCAACAGGTAGAGGCAAATGAAATAGGACGCCATCAACGCCAGCCCCAGCCCATACAGTGGATAAAGTCGCGCGAGGCGCGCCTTCATGAAGAAGCCTGGCGTAATCGCCCCTTCGCGCAGTTTCATGCTGTAGGCATGCGCCAGCACAAAACCGCTCAAGGCGAAGAACAAATCGACGGCGAGATAGCTCGAAGCGTCGTCTCTCCCGAAAAACTGTTCGGCATGGCGATGCACGATGAAGAGCGCAGCTACGCCCCTTATGCCATCGAGCAATATGAAGCGTTCCGGGGAAGACTGGACCATGGGCGTTGATGCTCGACAGGACTGGATTATAATTACTTCACGAAAACGAGGTTTACAGCGCAGCGGTTCATCGCATCCAGTCAAAAACTGTTCAACGTCAAACATACCTCGAATTCTTATGGGCACTTCCCCATGAGCCACGCTCTTTCGCAGCCGTCAAAGGCATGCTACGTCCGAATGCCATCGATGCTTTGACCTTCTGACTCTGTGTACCACGCCTCGCAAAAACCGGTTTCGATTTTAGCAAGTGTCCTGGGCGCAAATTCAAACGGGTTGTTCGGCGGCAAACAACTTTCGCGGAGTCCCACCATGTCCACCATCGCCGACCGTATTAAAAAAATCATCGTTGACCAGCTTGGCGCAGATCCCGGCACGGTTGTCGATGACGCCAATTTTGTCGACGATCTCGGTGCCGATTCCCTCGAAGTGGTTCAGGTTGTCATGGAAATCGAGGAAGAATTCGGAGTGGAAATCCCCGATTCGGCCGCAAGCACAATCCTGACCGTTGGCGACGCCATCCGCTTCATCGAAAAAAACAAGGCTTGACCGGCAGCGGCGGGATATCAACCCGCCGACAGGGCCGCAACAGGATCGAGGTTCGATGCGTTGCGGGCCGGCAGATAGCCGAAAACGACGCCTATCAGTGTCGAGCAGACGAAGGCAGCAATGATCGACACCGTGGAATAGACCATGGCGAAATTGCTGCTGAAGGCGGAGAAAAGCGCCCCGAAGCCGAAGCTGCCCAAAATTCCCAGCGTTCCGCCGATGATGCAGACGAGCACTGCCTCGATCAGGAACTGGCGCAGTATGTCACTGCGCCGTGCGCCGACTGCCATGCGCACGCCGATTTCCGATACACGTTCGGAAACGGAAACGAGCATGATGTTCATCACCCCTATGCCGCCGACCAGAAGCGAAATCACCGCGATCGCCGCAACCAGCAGCGTCATGGTCTGCGTTGTACTGGTGATGGTCTGGCGAATATCGTCAGTGTTGAGAATGTAGAAATCCCGCGTTCCATGCCGCTGGGTGAGAAGAACCGTCACCGCCTGTTCGGCAATTGCGGCGTCAATATCGTCACTCACCTGCACCGTGATGCTGCGCAGCGACAGGCTGCCGAGAAAGCGTGACTGGACGGCAGTATAGGGCAGATAAAGTGAAAGGTTCTGGCTTGAACCGAAACCGCCCTGCTGCGCCTGCGTGATGCCGACGATGCGGGCCGGCACCTTGCCGATGAGGATGACCTGACCGATGGGGCTGCCGTCGAAATCCGCAAACAACGATTTGCGGGTGTTCTCATCAATCACCACCTCCTGGGCTTTCTGCGCGACGCTTGCGGCATCGAAAAAGCGCCCTTGTGACAGCTTCGTGCCCTTGGCGACGAAATACCGCTCGCTGACACCATTCACAAGCGCATTCGCCTCCTTCGCGCCGAAACGCACCGTACTGGAGGTCGAGACCGTGGGCGTCACAGCCGCGACATAGGATTGTTTGGCAAGTGCCTCGGCGTCGGAGACGACCAGCGTGGTGATCTTGCCCGACCTTATGTCGCCAAAATCCTTGCCCGCGAAGATTTCCAGCGTGTTGGTGCCGAGGCTTGAGATATTCTGCAGCACGCGCTGCTGTGACCCCTGCCCCAGCGCCACGACGCTGATGACCGATGCGATGCCGATGATGATACCGAGCATGGTGAGAAAGCTGCGCAGCTTGTGCGCCTGCATCGACAGGAGCGCCATGCGCAATGCCTCCCGCAGCGAGGATACGAGACCAGCGAGACTGGAGGCCCCGCCGGAAACCATAGAGGGTTTGGCGTCATCCTTCCGAACCGGCGCGGCATCCGCCCTGCGGTCGGAAATGATGGCGCCGTCGCTGATTTCGACGATCCGTTCGGCACGTCGTGCAATTGACATATCGTGCGTGACGATAATGACAGTGCGCCCTTCGGCATGCAGCTCGTCGAGGATGCGCAACACCTCGTCGCCGCTCGCGCTGTCGAGCGCACCGGTCGGCTCGTCGGCAAGAATGATTTCGGCATCGTTCATAAGGGCGCGCGCGATGGAAACGCGTTGCTGCTGGCCGCCGGAAAGCTGGCCCGGACGATGATCGAGGCGGTCCGCCATGCCAAGGCGACCGAGCAACCTGGCGGCATCGCTCCTGCGATCGCTTTGTGACTTTCCGGCGTAGATCGCCGGAATTTCGACATTGCCGAGCGCTGTCAGTTCGACAAGCAGATGGTAACGCTGGAAAATAAAACCGAGGTTTTCTCGCCGCAATTCCGAAAGCTGGTCTGCATCGAGATTGCCCGTCTCCCGCCCCCTGATGCTGTAGCTCCCTGAGGTCGGCCGGTCGAGGCAACCGAGAATATTCATCAGCGTCGACTTGCCCGATCCGGAAGCGCCGACGACCGCCACCATCTCGCCGGCCTCGATGATGAGGTCGATATTCTTGAGTACGGTAATCGTACCTTCACCGGACGGATAATCCCGCCGCACGGATTTAAGGCAAATCAGAGGATCAGCCATTGTTCAAAAACCCATCGGCGGGCCACCAGGCCCCGGCACGGCGTTTTTGGTGGTGTCGATGGAAAGTTCGCCGGTCACCACGCGCTCGTTCTCGGCAAGGCCGGAACGCACTTCCGCCGTTACCTTGTCGTTCAGACCGATTTGGACCCTGCGTTCGGAAATTCTGCCATCGGTGTCTACCACACGCACGGCATAGTCATCGTTGGCGCCTTTGCTACCAAGGGCCGCCGCCGGAACGGTTAGCACGTCCTTGGCTTCACCAAGGACGATATGGACCTCCGCCGTCATATAGGTGCGCAACTTGCCGTCCGGGTTCGGCACTTCGAACACGCCATTATAATAGATCGCCTCCGACGACGAGGTGCTGGAAGAGGACGATGTGGTCGAGGAAGACGTCGAGGAGCTGAAGCTGGAGTCGCTGCGCACTGATTCAGGCGCCGGTTCAATGGACGTAAGCGTCGCGTCGTAACGCTGTTGCGGCTCACCCAGCACCGTGAAGTAAACTGGCAAACTGGCTTTTACGCGCGTCACATCTGCTTCGGAAATTTCCGTGCGCACCGTCATCCGGTCGAGCTGGCCTAGGATCACGATTGTCGGCGCGGACTGCGTGGCGTTGACGGTCTGCCCTTCCTGACTGACGATAGACAGAACAGTGCCTTCGATGGGCGCGGTGATCCTCGTATAGCCGAGATTGGCCTTTGCCGTTTCGACAGCGACCTGCGCCTCCTCGATCTGGGCGTCGATCGCTTCGATCTGCGCCTGGGTGACTGCGAGCGCTGCAGTGGCGCTTTCGAAATCCGCACGGGAGGCGGCATTTTTCGACACCATTTCCTGTTGGCGGACAAGGCTCTGGCGGTTGAGAACAAGTGTCGCCTGCTTTTCCACCCGCTGCGCCTTCACGTTGGCAAGCGCTGCCAGCGCCGTGCGCAGGCTGTTATTCTGGGTAACGGAATCGACCTCGGCAATGAGATCGCCCGCCTTGACCGTATCTCCAAGTGCGACCTTGACGGCGGTGATGCGACCGGAGGCCTGCGCGCCGACGGCGACCAGACGAACGGGTTTGAGCGTTCCAGTCGCCAGAACAGTCTGCTCGATATCACCGCGCTTCACAGACGAGGTGATATAACCGGGCGTTGCGGCCCGCGTATATTGTGACGAAAACCAGTAGCCACCCAGGGCGAGCGCGACAACCGTCAGCGCCACACCTGCTTTGCGAGCCATTTTCATCGTCCTGTCCTGTCCGGCCGGTCTACTCAAAAGAAGAAACCGACCTCATGCCGTGTTTCACAAGGATGAAGCCGTTGTCTGCTTCGATCCATTCATAGGCGGCAACAGACTTTCTGGCGGATGCCTTGCGGCAGGTGTTGTGACGACGCTTGCCGTGTGCATTTTCGCGCCGTTCCTTGGCACAGACGGGTTGGTGCCACTGTTCGTCCTGCCGGAATTTCGCCGCCGGATCTCGCACCGGCCTGTCACTGGCCGCAGCGACCGACCAGACGAAGCTCAAACCAAAAACCGTCGCCAGCATCAGGTAGAAATATCTCATCATCATCTTCTCGCTTGAAAATCACGCGGGGGATCGCAGGCGAGCGATCCCCCGGCTTCAGCCGTTTCCGGCTGATTTCCTCCTTTGCTGGGGGGCTATTAAAGGAGGAAACTTTGAAGAGTGGCGTCAGCCCCGCTCTGCCTGAGGCAGCGGCGGCATCATGTCGCCATGCGGAGGCTCGATACGACCGTCTCGTCCACGGCCATAATGCGGGACGGGAGGCGGAGGCGGCATCAATGCGCGTTCGAGTTGAGCAAGCTTCTGCACCTGCTGCGGCGAAAGTTTCGGTTTCAGCGTAGCCGCTGCGTCCTGAAGTGCTTTAGCCTGTTCTGCCTTTTTCATTGTGATGCCGGCCAGTTCCTCACCGGCAAGACGCGGCTCTAGCCCCGTCGCACCCGGTCCCTTCGGCGGCAATGGCTTGAGTTCCGAAGTGGGCAAAACAAGATCGATCAGCGCAGTGGCATAGGCGCGCCACGGACCAAGCTGTTCAGGTGTGACGCCGAGATAGATTTCCGCTGCCGAAAGTTTCGTCGCCAACCCCAATATATCCGGCCCCATCATATCCGGGCGTAGCATCTCAGGCCCGGCCATCTTGCGGCCATGCGGCAGCCTTTGCTCCGGACCACTATTCGAACCGAAGTCAGGACTGGCCAGCGGCGGCACGGCCTGTTCCGATGCCTGCGGCACTGGTTCACCCTGCTCCGCAGCCCGGGAGGTGGCCGAAGCGCCAAGAGCAGTTGTCACGACGACGGCGGTGGCGATTAGAGCGTTTCTCATCTTACCTTCCTTTTCGTTTTCCAACCTGAGAAGACGATAGGAGCTAAGCGTTTCCGGCTTTGGTCCGAATGTTGCGGGTCTTGTTCCACGCGCGGCCTATTTGTAACCGAATGTTGCCAGAGCGGCCGCAGCAAGCTTTCGTTGCAAAAATCCGCCGTTTCTTTGCGCCGCTTATGTATAGTGGCATCAAAAGGTTGGACGATATGGCGACAGTTTCGGTGACACATATTTTGATCGTGGATGACGATCCGGAGATACGCACATTGCTAGCGAAATATCTCGGCTCGCAGGGGTTTCGCGTTTCGATGGCAGCCGACAGGCGTGAGTTCGAAGAACAGTTCGCCTGCTCCGATCCGGATCTCATCGTGCTCGACGTGATGCTGCCGGATGGTTCCGGCCTCGATATCTGCCGTGATCTGCAAGGCCGCCGGCCGCGCACGCCCGTCATTCTCCTGACAGCGCTCAAGGAGGATGTCGACCGGATCGTCGGGCTGGAAATCGGCGCCGACGACTATCTTGGCAAACCTTTCAATCCGCGAGAACTAACGGCGCGGATCAAGGCCGTGCTGCGCCGCGCATTACCTCAGGAAGTACCTCGCGGCTCATCCACCGCTTATGGTTTTGCGGACTTCACCGCCGATCCGGAACAGCGCTCCGTCATCCACGCCGGCGGTGAGAGGATCGAGCTGACGGGGGCGGAGTTCGATCTGCTGAAAGTCTTCCTCGACAGGCCCGGCCGGCTTCTTTCCCGCGATCAGCTGCTCGATCTTACGCAGGGCAAGGACCGGGGACCGTTCGACCGCTCCGTCGACGTGTTGATGAGCCGGTTGCGCAAGAAGCTCGAAACCGATGCCCGGGCTCCGATCTTCAAGACCGTTCGCAATGGCGGTTACCAGATGACGGTTCAGGTCAGAACCCTGCCGGTGCATCGATGAGCTCGCTCAGAAACCGTATCGCCGCACTATTGATCGTCTCCATCATCGCGGTCATCGCGCTTGCAACTGTGGTGGCCGATCAGACATTGCAGCCGCCGCCGCCAGATGCCACCATCGAGCCCGTTGCCCGCAGCCTTGCCTTTGCCGTGACCATGGCCGAACGCGATCCCTCGCTGCAACAACCCGGCTATTTCCGCATCGAACAGAAGCCGCCTGAAGGTGATCTCGACGGAATGCTTTCGGAGTTTCTAGAAAAGGCCCTTGCACAGGTTGGCGAGCCGCGCACCGCAATTGTGATCCGCGCGCCGGGAAGTAATGCCCCGGTGGCGGCTATAGCGCTGGAAAAAAGCGGGTGGCTGGTCGCGGAAATTCCGCATATGGGCCCTCCCCCGGGCGGCTGGAAGATTTTCGGCATGTGGATCGGGCTGATCATTCTTGGCAGTGCTGCTGTTTCCATTTTTGCCGCCAGAAAAATCACCCGCCCCCTCGACATGCTGGAAAACGCCGCTGCAAGCATCGGACCCGATGGTTCGCTACCCCATTTGTCGGAAACAGGTCCGGGTGAAATCCGCGCCACGGCGCGAGCCTTGAACGAACTCGCCCGCCGCCTGAAGGCGGCAATGGAAAGCCGAATGCGTCTCGTCGCAGCCGCTGGCCATGACTTGAGAACCCCAATGACCCGCATGCGCCTGCGGGCAGAATTCATCGAAAACGACGAAGAGCGGGGCAAATGGCTGGCGGACCTCGAGGAACTGAACGCCATCGCGGATAGCGCCATTCTGCTTGTGCGCGAGGAAGTGAGCCAGGATACCGTCAAGATGATCGATATCGGCAGGCTTCTCGGCGAAATCGTCAGCGAACTTTCTGATCTCGGTTACGCTGATGCCCTCGACTTTATGAAACCGGAAGCCGCCATGATCATCAAGGCCGCTCCACTTGCGCTTAAAAGAGCCTTGCGCAACCTCATCCTCAATGCCGTCACCCATGGCAAAACGGCACGGATCGATCTAACCGAGGACGAAAGCGAGGTCGTCGTTACAATCCGCGATGAAGGCCCTGGCATTCCGCAGGAACTGATCGGCCGGGTTTTCGAGCCCTTCTTTCGGGTCGATCTCGGGCGGCGAAAGTCAATCCCTGGTGTGGGGTTGGGTCTTGCCATCGCCAGGGAAATCATCGAGCGCTTCGGTGGCACGATCACCATCGCGAACCACAAGAAACAGGGCCTGATCCAGACGGTGATTTTGGCAAAAGTGGCATGATCTCATGCCACCAAAACACCCTGTGCCCGTTAAGATGACCGCGCCGTCATCCCAAAAGCAGGCTTTCGGCATAGGCCATCATCAGCGGCCCGACGCCTTTGGCGTCATCGGATACAACCGGCTCGGTCAGATAGTAATCCGGAGACCCATCGCGATAATTGCCCTCGAAGCCGCCGAGGCCCGCGACATGCACAATGCCGGTGAGACGGACGATACCCTCTTCGTCCACCTTGAGCTGTCTCTCAAGCAGGGCCTCAAGCGCGGACCGGCCCGCCGAAAGAGCCGCATTTGCCTCCTCGCCCTTCAAAAGCCCCAGCCGCGCAGCCCGCAGTAAGGCATAGGCGAACATCGCCGAAGCGGAGGTTTCCTCGTAGTTTCCGGCAAGATCCTGTTTGTCCAGCACCTGCATCCAGAGACCGGTTTTAGTCTGCCGGGCAACGATACCGGCCAGAAGCAGACCCGCGCGTTCCCGAAGTTCGATCGTTGCGCCATCAGCCGGCAACATCACCAACGCATCGACCAGCGCCATGGCGAGCCAGCCGACGGCGCGGGCCCATACGGCCGGGGATTGGCCGCTCACGGGATCGGCCCAGCGCTGGTTGCGGCTTTCGTCATAACCATGGACATAGAGCCCACCGGCATCCCCCGTCAGCGTGAGTGCGGTTGAGAATTGCTGTAGCGCATCGTCGATCAGTTCGGCGTCACCAGTCGCCTGCGCATATTCGATCTGGAAAGGAAGTCCCATATAAAGGCCATCCAGCCAGACCTGATGCGGATAACGCTTCTTGTGCCAGTAATTACCGGAGCCCGTACGCGGATGGCTGCGGAGCTGGCCCGCAAGATGTTCCGCCGCAGCGAGATAACGCGGATCGCCCGTTTCCGCTGCCAGAGGAAACAGAATGCGACCGGCAAGGATGTGATCGATATTGTATTCCTGCGGATCGTAACCGGCGAGCACTCCGTCTGCCGCTATCTGGGTGTCAGCCAGACGATGCAGATGTTCGTTCCAGCGCCGGTCGCCGGTCGCTTCGAACAGGTGCTGCAAACCCCGATAGACACAGCCATCCTCATAACACCAGCTCCCGCCCTTGTAGTGCCTATAGCGGCTGGCGAATTGATCAAAATAATCAGTGGCTTTCATGGGTTTTCTCGATTGAAATCTGTTAGTGGGAAACGGCAGAGGCGCTCAGCAGCGCAGGATCGTCGCAAATGATTTCAGCCTGTTCGAAAACGATCCCCTCATGCAGCATGGGGCGCACCCCATCGGCCATGATCGGCGGTGTGGCCACGGCTGCAGGATCATGCGAGACGATGGTGAGATTGCGAATGGCGATATTGCGGATTGGGGCCTCCGCTAAACCGAGAAAGACGCCGGCGGCATGGGCCAGATGGCGGATTTCCACATCTTCGACAGTAATTCCGTCGATAAACGGGGTCCCGTCGTCGACAGGTGCAGGGTCTCGCGACTGCACCCAGCCGTCATGCCCATCGGCATCGCAATGGTAATGGGCATTGGCGGAAAGCGCGGTCTGCACGCCATCCAGCAACACGCGGCGCATGGTGACATTGCTGACTGAACCGCCACGACCCCGCCGCGTCTTGAGACGCAGGCCGCGATCCGTGCCAACCATGTCGCAGTCCTCTACCGTTACGTCATGCACGCCACCCGACATTTCCGAGCCGATCACCAGCCCGCCATGGCCGCGCTCCATCAGGCAATGGCGCACGCTGACGCCGCGTGTTTCCGCCAGATGGTCGTCCTCGCCGTTCGGCCCGCGTTTGCCTGCCTTCACAGCAATGCAATCGTCGCCGACTGAAAAGCGCACGCCTGATATCGTCACGTTGTGGCAGCTTTCCGGGTTGAAACCATCGGTATTGGGGCTGTTATGCGGAGCGCTGATTGTGAGACCCGCCGCTTTCAGGGTCTCGCACCCCTGTGGATGGACCGTCCAGGACGGTGCATTGCGAATGGTGAAACCGAAAAGCCCGACATTGCGGCAGGAGACGAGATGCAGGCCGCGCGGTCGGCGCGCGCCGTCACGGGTTTCTTTCGGCCAGCTCCACCAGTCGCCTCTGTCGCCGGAACCATCGAGGACGCCTGTGCCTTCGATCACGAGATTGTCTGCGCCGATGGCATGGACCGGCGCGGCGAAACAGGCATCCGGTAGCCCTTCCCAACTGCCGAGCATGCGGCCCGTCTCATCGCGGGCAGGCAGGATCGGCCAGCCATTACGGGTGGAGGGTGCGCGCAGCACGGCCCCTTCCGCAAGATGAAACGTCATGTCGCTTTTCAACCGCACGGGAAACGCTGTCCAGAGGCCGGCAGCAAATCGCAACGTGCCGCCCGCAGGCACGGCGGCAACTGCCTCTTCCAGAGCGCGGGCGTTGGCGCGTGCGCCGGCTTCGTCGTCAAGCGCAATATCCGGCGTCAGCGAAAATGCCGTCGCCTCGACAAGCCCCGCGCAAGACGCTGTCCTGAACTCCAGGCTTGCGAACCCATCCGCTTCGAACAGATACCGTGTATCCGGACGCAGATCATGCAGCAGCGTCACCACGGTGGCGGTTTTTCCGGTTCGTAGATCACCATCTTGCGAAGTCAGCCGCCATGCCGTCAGCGGCAGGTGATATCGCGCACCGGGAGCGGCGAGGCAAAGCGCCGCCGTTCGCGCCGAAAGCGCGACAATAGAAGGTTCGTTCATGCTCGTTTCTCGTTGTTCGTGCATGCCCCGCCAAAACAATCGGCGGGAATGCCCATGTCACCCGGCAACCGGATAAAGAGCCCGCCGCCACAGGGGCGGCGGGCCATTGTCGTCAATCGAATTTGGCCAGAACGTCGTTGGTGGTATCGATGATCTGCTCAGCCGCCTCTTCCGCCGTCAGCTGGCCATAGGCATATTCCTCGAGCGTATCGATGAAGCCGGAGCGGATTTCCGGATGTTCGTTGAAGGGCGAAACTACCGGTCCCGATGCCGCCATGACGATGGCATTGGCGGCACGCACTTCCGGCTCACCCTTGTCGCCCAGACGCTGCGCCGCAGCTTTGGAAGCAGGCAGGCCGCGAGACGTCCCAAGCGCATCGATGCCCTCAGGCTCGTTCAGCAGGCAGTTCAGGATTTGCGCTGCCGCTTCAGGGTTCTTCGAGTTTTTCGAGATAGAAAAGACCATGGAAGGCTTGCGATAAACGCCTTCCGTTACGGCATCGGCGAGCTTCAGCATCGGCACGGGTTTCAGCACCTGCCCATCCTTCAGGGGATCGGCATATTTCGAATAGGTGGAATCCCATTCATAGGAACCAGCGATACGGCCTTCGGACCAGGACGGCTTTTCATAAAGATTGACGTTGCCATCGGCCGCTTCCTCTTTCTGGGAGCGAATGGAGCCGGTTTCCACCAGCTTGCCGACGAACGAGATACCTTCAGCCAGTTCCTCCGGCGTCCAGGCGACACGGTTGGTCTTGGGGTCGACCAGATCCTTGCCGGTTTTCTGCACCACGGCGAGTGTCACGAGAAGCTGGGCAGTCTCCTTTACGGCATTGAAGGTGTAATGATCCTTGCCGAGCTTTTCCTTGATGGTTTTTGTTGCCGCGAAGAATTCATCCCATGTCTTGGGGATTTCAACACCAGCCTTCTCGAAGGTGGTGGCGTTGAAAAAAAACACGCGGCCGGTGGTGGAGACTGAAAGGCCCTGAAGCACCCCGTTCATAGAACCTGCTTCCAGATCCGTCTCGGCCCATTGCGTAAGATCGAGAGGTTTCAGCTGACGCAGATCAGCAAAACCTTCACCATTCTTGGAAAACAGCGGCAGCCATGGCCAGTTCACCTGAACGATATCAGCCTCCGTCTTGCCTGCCATTTGCGTGGTCAGTTTTTCCAGATATCCGTCGAAGCCGGTAAACTCACCTTTGACCGTGTGGCTGTATTTTTCACCGCAGGCGGCAATCGCCTTCTGAGTGGCGACATGACGGCTTTCGCCGCCCCACCACGACATACGCAGTTCCGCGGCACCCGCCGCAGGCGCAGCCACCGTGGCCAGATAGGCAGCACCGGCCAGCATCGCCATTGTTCTCGTCATCTTCATTGTTCTTCTCCTCCTCGAAAAATCAGGCACGCTCGTCCCCTCCTCACAGCGAGACATTGCGGCCATCGGCCTTGTCGAAAATATGCAGCTTCTCGGGGTCCGGCTTCAGTCGCAGAATGCCGTCGCGCGCAAGCGCCTCGAATTCGGCTGCTCCCACCACGCTCACGAGCTTCTGTCCGCCCAGATCGGCATGCAGATAGACCTCGTGCCCCATGAATTCGGCGTTGGTCAGTTTCGCCTGCAGCGCCGGCCCATCGGCCTCACCGGCTAACGAAAGATGCTGCGGACGGATGCCGATGACGGCGTCCGCCGGTCTGGCTGAAAGCAGCTTTTCCAGATGGTCGCCTATCGGAAGACGTTGCCCGCCGATGACGAACTCCGCCCCGTCGATCGCCACATCCACAAGGTTCATTTCCGGCATGCCAATGAAACCGGCGACGAACAGATTGGCGGGCCGGTCGTAGAGTTCCTTCGGCGTGGCGACCTGCATGATGCGCCCGGCCTGCATGACGCAGATACGGTCGCCCATGGTCATGGCTTCCGTCTGATCGTGCGTCACGTAGACGACGGTCGAAGACAGGCCCTCCGCCTTCAGCTGGCGATGCAGATCGGTAATGCGCACACGCATGGAGGCGCGCAGCTTCGCATCGAGATTCGAAAGGGGCTCATCGAACAGGAACACGCCCGGTTTCTTGATGAGGGCACGGCCCAGAGCAACACGTTGCGCCTGCCCGCCGGAAAGCTGTTTCGGCAGACGATCCAGCAAGGGCTCGATTTCGAGAATGCGCGCGACATTGTCGATTGCCTTCTCGATCTCGGGCTTGGCAACACCGGCAATCTTGAGGCCGAAAGCAAGATTGCCGCGCACCTTCATATGCGGATAGAGCGCATAGTTCTGGAACACCATGGCAATGGAGCGCTTGCCGGGCGGTAGGTCGTTGACGCGCTGATCTCCGATGAGGATTTCACCGCCGGTGATTTCCTCCAGCCCCGCCACCATGCGCAGCGTGGTGGATTTTGCGCAGCCGGACGGGCCGACGAAGACCATGAACTCGCCGTCCTCGATTTCGAGATTGATGCCGTGCACGGCCTTGAAGCTGCCGCCATAGACTTTTTCAAGATTTTTAAGTTGAACGCTTGCCATTTTCAGCCCTTGACCCCGCCAGACGAGATCCCTTCAATGAAATACCGTTGCGCCGCGAAAAACACGACGAGCGCAGGCGCGATCGTCAGCACCGACATCGCCAGGATGCGGTTCCATTCGAAGGCTTCGGTGGTGTCGATGGAGAGTTTGAGCGCCAGGCTCACCGGATATTTATCGACCGAGGACAGGTAGATCAGCGGTCCCAGAAAGTCGTTCATCGTCCACATGAACTGGAAAAGGCAGACCGAGATCAGCGCCGGCGCCAGCATCGGCACGACGATGTAAACCAGCGTCTGCAGACTGTTGGCGCCATCCACACGGGCGGCTTCCTCCATATCCGAGGGCAGCGAGCGCAGGAACTGCACAAGCATGAAGACGAAGAAGGCATCACCGGCTAGTGCCGAGGGAACCCATAGCGGCAGGAAACTATCCAGCCAGCCGAGGTCACGGAACAGGATATATTGCGGAATGCGGGTTACGACATTGGGCAAAAGCAGGATGGCGATGACAGAGCCAAACAGGATTTTCTTCAGCGGAAAATCGAAGCGCGCAAAGGCATAGGCCGCCATGGTGCAGGAAATCGCCGTTCCGATGACCTTCGGCAGGATGATCAGGAACGAATTCCAGAAAAACCGGCCGAAGGTGTAGGGCGTGGAGGTCTCCCAGCCGCGGATGTAACCGTCCAGCGTTGGCGTCTCAGGAATGAAACCTGCACCGGAAAAGATCTCGGAATTGGTCTTGAAGCTTGCGCCGACCAGCCAGATCAGCGGATAGAGCATGATGAAGCCGACCGCGAACAGCAGCGTGTACCGGACAGAGGTCGATAACAGCCGGAGCCTTGCCCGGCGGGCGGCCTGCATGTCGTTTAAGGTTGCGATATCGGTCATGGCATCAATTCCGCTTGTCGCCGGCGTAATAGACCCACTTTTTCGAGGACCAGAAGGCCACGAGGGTCAGCACGGTGATGATGGTGAAAAGAACCCAGGCGATGGCGGAGGCATAGCCCATGTTGAACTTCTTGAAAGCCTCATCGTAAATATAGAGAGGCAGCAGATAGGTAGACTTCAACGGGCCGCCCTGGGTGATGATGTAAGGCCCGTTAAACTCCTGGAATGCCTGCACCATCTGCATGATCAGGTTGAAAAAGATGACCGGCGTCAGAAGCGGCAGGGTGATGAAAAAGAACGTCTTTACCTTGCCTGCACCGTCGATTGCCGCTGCCTCATAAAGCGACTTGTCGATGGATTGCAGCGCGGCGAGAAAGATCACCATGGCCGAACCGAACTGCCAGCAGCGCAGCAGCGTAATTGTAAAAAGCGCATTGGCGGGATCGCCAAACCAGTCCACCGGCGACAGGCCGATTGCCGCCAGCGCCATGTTGGCGAGCCCTTCGCTGGCGAAGATGTATCGCCACAGCACCGCAATCGCGATCGAACCGCCGAGGATGGATGGAACGTAAAAGGCCGTGCGGAAAAAATTGATGAATTGCAGCTTGTAATTGAGTATCGCTGCGATGAACAGCGCGAAGGCAAGTTTCAACGGCACCGTCAGAAACACATAAAACAGGGTGACGTTCAGGGATTTCATGAACGTGCGATCACGGGTGAAGAGCCGCTCGTAATTGGCCAGTCCCGCCCATGTGGGGTCACTCATCAGGTCGTAGCGGGTGAAGCTGAGATACAGGGAACCCAGAAACGGGATCGCCGTGAAAACCAGAAGTCCGATGATGTAGGGCGTCAGATATCCCAGCCCGAGGAAGCGATTAGATTTCATGACGCTCCTCCCCCACCCCGGAAAGGCGCGGATAACAGAATACAATTTCGTGCAAGTGATTCTCCCGGAACGGCTGACGGCGGGCGCATGATGGCGCAATTTCTCGCCGAAGCCGATCTCCTCCCTCATTGATACGGCGCGCATTAGCAGTTTGTGAGGTGACAAAACCAAATTTCCGAGCCAAGGTGAATTAACAAAGACGAGGAAAAAGATGGACGAAATCGAAGGTGGCATTCTCTCGTCCGTTCCGCCTGCGGCGCTCACGCTTAATCTCACGCGCGCCACGATCAAGATGGAGCACTCCCGCACCTGGCAGATCGACAAATCCAATCAGGTGGACGATCTCATTATCTGCCTGGAGGGTCGCGGGCATTATCTCGTGGACGGTGAAGCACGGGTGCTGGAGCCTGGCGACGCCATGCTGATTTTCAGGGGGCAGCATTTTATCGGCTGGAATGAACAGGCCGTCACCTATCGGGGAGTGGCACAGCATTTCACGCTGGATATTTACGGTCGCCACAACCTTGTCGCGCAGATGGACCTCAAGCCGAAACTTTCGCTGAGCCGCTGGCCGCTGCTGGAGCCGCTGGTGCGCCACTATCGGCAGAGCGCTCCGCCCTCCTCTGTCACGCTTGGCCAGCATCACCTGTTCATGGTGTTGCTGATCGCATTTATCGATGATGCATTTCTCGGATGGGTCGACCGTCCAAGTTTCCAGCCGGAAGGTGCCGAAGCCCTGGATCTGGCTGTCATGAAAGCGATCACGATGATTTCCGCCAATCCGCTCGACCCTGAAATCGCCGCAAGGGCGACCGACGCAGCCCCCTATAATCGCGACTATTTCCTGCGTGAGTTCCAGAAACGGGTGGGGCGCACGCCGAGGAAATATCAGGAATTCAAACGCATGGAACGTGCCATGCATTTTCTTGAAGCCGGGCTTTCAGTTGCGGCTGCGGCGGCAGAAGTAGGTTATGGAGATCCCTATTATTTTTCACGGATGTTCAAGCGCACATTGGGGTTGAGCCCGCGCGACCACATGAACAGGATACGCCGCAGCCGGCACGGCAATCTGATGGCGTTTGACGAGCACGAACAGCAGAGGCTGCTTGCCACCGAAATGCAAAAGGCCCCGGCATAGCGGGGCCTTCTTGCGATAAAGCTTTGGAACTACCGGAAAAGTGACGGCAACCAAAGTGAAAGCGACGGAATGTAGGTGACGGCGAGCAGCACGGCTATGCTGGCGCCGAAGAACGGCCAGATCGTTCGCATCGCTTCCCGTATCGTTATGCCGCCAACCGCACATCCCACGAAGAGCACCGTTCCGACCGGCGGCGTATTGAGACCGATACCGGCGTTCAGGATCATCACGACGCCGAAATGCACGGGATCGATGCCGAAGGCCTTCACGACAGGCAGAAGCACCGGCGTGGAAATGATGACCATCGGTGCCATATCCATGAAAGTGCCGAGCAAGAGCAGAATGACGTTGATGACCAGAAGCACGATAATCGGATTGTCCGAAATCGCGCTGATTGTCGCGATCATCAGTGTCTGTACCTGCAGAAACGCCATCAACCAGCCGAACGACGCAGCCGTGCCGATGACGAGCAGAACCATCGCTGTCGTGCGAACCGCCCCCATCACCGCCTCCACGAAACCGCTCCAGTCCAGCTCACGATAGACAAGCATGGCGACAAGGAAGGCATAGAGAACGGCAATGCAGGAACTCTCCGTCGCGGTGAAGATACCCGAACGAACGCCGCCGAAGATGATGCCGATCAACAGAATGCCGGGAAAGGACGCCAGAAGATAATACATCAGCTTCGAAAAGCCGGGAAACGGCTCGGACGGGTAACCCTTGCGCCGCGCGACGATATAGGCGGTGACCATCAGGGCCGCAGCAAGCAGCAGGCCTGGAATGATGCCGGCGGTGAAGAGATCGGCCACCGAAACATTGCCACCCGCCGCGATCGAATAAAGGATCATATTGTGCGAAGGCGGGATCATCAGCGCGATGATGGCGGCGTTGACAGTGACGTTGACGGCGTAATCCCGGTCATAACCGCGCTTGGCCATTTGCGGGATCATCAGGCCACCAACGGCCGAAGCGTCGGCGACAGCCGAGCCGGAAATGCCGCCGAACAATGTCGAAGCGACGATGTTGACCTGCCCCAGACCGCCGCGCAGATGACCGACAAGACCGGCCGCAAAACGGATCAGACGATGGGCTATACCGCCGCGGACCATGAGGTCACCCGCGAAGATGAAGAACGGGATCGCCATCATCGCAAACACGTTCATGCCGGAGTTCATCTGCTGGAAGACCACGATGGGCGGCAGGCCGAGATAAAGAACGGTGGCGAAGGAGGCAATGCCGAGGCAGAACGCAATCGGCGTACCGATCAGCATCAGAAGGGTGAAGACACCGAAGAGGATTGTGTAAGCCATTTACGCGGCCTCCTGCACAAAGACATCCGCCGCGATTTCCTCGCCGATGGCAAGATCGATAAAGCGTTCGGCTGCAAACAGCGCGATCAGAAAACCGCCACCGATCAGCGGGAAGAAATCCATGCCGCCCGGCCATCCAAGAACAGGGATCGTCGCCGTCCATGTTCCGGCAGAGAGGACGGTTCCGTACCAGCACATGCCAACCCCGAAAAAGAAGATCAGTGCCAGACTGGTCAGGTCCATCGCCGCCTGTATGCGCGGCGGCATCATATAGCGCAGAATATCCAGCCCCAGATGCACGCTTTCACGCACGCCCACCGCCGCCCCCAGCATGATGAACCATGACATAAGGTGAAGCGACATCGGCTCGGACCAACTTGGTGAATCATTCAGGATATAACGGGCAAACACCTGCCAGCCGACGATAAGGGTCATGGCGACCATGCCGACGCCGGCGATGTAAAGTGACGCACGGCTTAGCGCGCCGAGAAATGGGCGGATCGCCCGCATGAAGTTTCGCATTTGCCTTCCTCCTCCAACCTCAGACCAATGACGACAAAAGAAAACCGGCCCTGTTGCCAGAGCCGGTTTTCCCTATGTCACTTGACGGCTTTTACCCGCTCAAGAAGGTCTTTCATTTTCGGATCGGTGACGAACTTGTCGTAGACCGGCCCCATCGCGGCGGCGAACTCTTCCTTGTTGACCTTGATGACGTTGGCGCCACCGGCGCGTACTTTTTCTTCCGAGGCCTTTTCGCGCGCACTCCACAATTCACGCATCTTGCCAACGGAATCCTTGGCTGCCTGACGCAGCAGCTTCTGATCTTCCGGCGACAGCTTGTCATAGGAAATCTTGGAGATGACGAGGATTTCCGGATTGAGGGAATGTTCCGTCAGCGAATAGTTCTTCGCCACTTCATAGTGACGGGCGGATTCGTAGGACGGCCAGTTGTTTTCCGCACCATCGACAACGCCTGTTTCAAGCGAGGAGTAAACCTCGCCCATCGGCATCGGCGTAGGGTTGGCGCCAAACGCCTGCATCATCGAAATCCACAGATCCGATTGCTGCACGCGGATTTTGAGGCCCTTCAGGTCCGCCAGTTTTTCGATGGGCTTCTTGGTTGTGTAGAAGGAACGCGCACCGGAATCGTAAAAGGCAAGACCGATCAGGCCGTGCGGTTCGAAAGCTGCCAGAACCTCATCGCCGATCGGGCCGTCTACGGTATTGTGCATGTGTTCCGTCGAACGGAACAGGAAAGGCAGGCCGAGAACGGTGGTTTCCTTGACGAGATTGTTGAAAGGCGCAGCGTTGACGCGGTTCATGTCGATGACGCCGAAGCGGGTCTGCTCGATGGTATCCTTCTCACCGCCGAGAACCGAATTGTTCATGACCTGCACCTTGATGCGGCCATTGGAGCGTTCCGACAGAAGTTCGCCCATATATTTCACGGCTTCAACCGTCGGATAACCGTCGGGATGAATATCGGCCGAGCGCAGGGTGATTTCCTGCGCCTTGGCGGAAACGCCTGACAGCGCGATCCCCATCGCGATGCACATCATGCTTGCAATCTTTTTCATTTCTTCCTCCTCCGTTGTAACAACGGCCCCACCCCTCCAAGGCTAACGGACCGAATTTTTCACGCCCATCCGGGCCGGCATGCAAAGACCTTTCATCTGCAAAGGATGATGGGGACCTCCCTTTCCCCAACTATCCCGAATTGAAACTACACCGCCTTGAGTGGCGGCAGCTTGAACAGGGCTTCTGGATTTTCCACCAGCGCTCGGTGACGGGCCGCATCGTCCGGCAGCCAGCCGAGTGTGAGCTCCGCAAGGCGGGCATCATCCGGATAGGCAGCCGTCTCACGGACCGAATTGTGCGGCCAGTTCGTCCCCCAGACGATCCGCTCCGGAGCATGGGCAGCGATACGGCGCGAAAAGGCTGCAACATCTTCATAGGGCCAGGCGTCGCGCGAACTTTCATAAACACCGGCAAACTTGAACCAGAGATTGCCGCGATCGATGAGCTTCAAAAGTGCCGCCATTTCCGGGCCATCCGTGTCGATACCCCTGAAGAATTTTCCATGGTGGTCGAAGACCCAGCGCGAACGGATTTTTTCAAGGCGCGGCAAATGATCGAGAAGCCCATTGCCGTCGAACTGAACCGCCACCATCCAGTCGGCCGCATGGGCACGCTGATCCACCGCTTCCAGTTCCGATAGGTTCACCGCGCCGCCAGGCAAATCCATGATACGGGCGCCCACGGCACCGGCAGCGGCAAGTCGTTCCATGTCCTTTTCAGTCGTCTTCTCATCGATAATCACCACCGCGCGGGCTGCCTCGCCCATTTCTGCCACGCAGGCCAGCGTGTTGCCGTTATCTCGCTGTTGGGCGTTGCCCTGGGTGATGATGACGCGGTCGATGCCGAGCCATTGCATGAGCTGGCGATAATCCTCAGGCCCCGGCAGCGCACCCGGAGGCAGGCCCGGCCCACCCGGCAAGGCTGGATATCCGGGCAGATACATATGCATCTGAGTATCGACCGCCCCTTTCGGAAACGCTGGCTGCGGCGGTGTCCCGCTTAGTTTTCTGACAAGTTCGCTCATGGCTGTGGCATCCTGAATTCAACGAGTGCGTCGCGGTTGATCTCGATGCCGAGACCGGGACCATCGGGAATGGCGACGACACCGTTCACCGCCTCTACCGGCTGTTGCAGCACGGCCTGACGGAACGGATTATGCGTCCGATCGAATTCCATGATCGGCTCGACGGGGTTTACCCGCACCGGATCGGGCACCATCGCGGCCATGAACTGCAGGGCAGCGGCGATCTGCACGCCCGTGCCCCACACATGCGGCACAATGCGCACGCCGTGCAGCGTGGCAAGCGTGGCAATCTTCTGCGTTTCGGAAAAGCCGCCGCAACCGCAGAGGTCTGGTTGGAGAATATCCACGGCACCGGCGGAAAGCGCCTGCCACATGCCGTAACGCCCGTGCCAGGTCTCGCCTCCCGCAACCGGGATTGGTTGGCCTGCCCGCACGCGCGCATAGGCATCGAGCTGCTCGGGAACCACCGGCTCCTCGAACCAGTCGATGCCGTATTCAGCCGCACGATTGCCGAGCGCGATGGCTTCGGTAACGGTATAGCCGTGATTGGCGTCGATCATCAGCCGCATATCCGGCCCGATCGCTTCGCGCACGGCGGCAATGACCGCAAGATCCTCCTCGATGCCGAAACCGATCTTGATCTTGCAGGCGTGAAAACCCTCTGCACGGCGCTCAGCCATCTCATTGGCATTGTCGGAGATGCGGTCGACCCCATCACGCTTGAAGCTGCCGGTGGCGTAGGCGCGCACGCTTTCGCGCCAGCGCCCGCCGAGCAGCATGGAGATGGAGGTGCCGTAATGCTTTCCCTTGATATCCCACAGCGCGATATCGATGCCGGACAGGGCTGTAATGCTGAGGCCGCGCTGGCCCTGGTCGCGCAGGGCATTGTAAAGCACAGCCCAGATCTTTTCGGTCTGGCGGGGATCCTGGCCAATAAGCCAACCGGAATAGGCCTGAACCACGGCGGCGTTCGGTCGCGCCGGACCGAGGCATTCGCCCCAGCCGACGGTCCCGTCATCGCATTCGATTTCGACCAGAACGTGGGCACGCCGGTCAAAGCGCATGGATGCGCTTTCAAACGGCGTGGCCAGCCGATGTTCGAGCAGATGCGTGCGCACCGCTGTGATCTTCATCGTTCCCCTCCCGTTATACCTTGATCACACCTTGCGCTTGTGCGTGCCGATCAGGGCATCGAGCATGCCGATTTCCTCATTCGTCAGATCCTTCAGCGGCGCGCGCACCGGACCCGCATCAAAGCCCTGCAGGCGAACGCCAGCCTTGATGGCGGAGACAGCGTAACCCTTGGCGCGATTGCGGATCGCCATGAACGGATAGAAGAATTCCGTCAGGATGCGTTCGCAGGTGGCGCGCTCGCCGGCCCGCAGCGCCGCATAGAACTCGTTGGCAAGGCCCGGCACGAAGTTGAAGACGGCCGAGGAATAGGTCGTGAAACCGGCGCCGAGATAGGCTTCGGCAAACAGTTCCGCCGTCGGCATGCCGCCGAGATACATCAGGCGGTCACCCATCTTGGCGGTGATCTGGCGAACGAGACCGATATCACCGGTGCCGTCCTTGAAGCCGACGAGGTTCGGGCACTCATCGCAGAGACGCGCCAGCGTATCCGCCTGAAGCACCGAATTGTCGCGGTTATAAACCATGACGCCGATGCCGACCGACTGGCATATTTTCTTGATGTGCGCGTAAAGGCCTTCCTGCGGCGCATCGATGAGGTAATGCGGCAGAAGCAGGATGCCATCAGCACCGACTTTTTCCACCGAGCGTGCAATATCAACCGCAACCTCGGTGCCGTAGCCGCAGCCGGAAACGATTGCCGTTTCACCGGCCACTTCCTTGGCAGCCGAAACGATAGCAGGGATTTCATCCGGCTTCAGCGAGAAGAACTCGCCCGTACCGCCGGCGGCAAACAGCACCGGCGCCTTGTAACCGGCAAGCCATTCGACATGCGCCCTGTAGCTATCGGCCGCAAAACGACCCTCGGAATCAAAATGCGTTACCGGGAAGGAGAGCAGGCCGGAGCCAAGCGCCGCCTTGATTTGTTCAGGGTTCATAATCCGTATTCCTCTGCAAGTTCACTGACTGGAAGCCACCTAAACCGCTTGCCGCATATTTGTCAACAAGTCATCATACAAGTTATATGATGAATTTTGAAAACCGGCGCGCATTAGCGCGCCAGCCAGCCACCATCGACATTGAGGATGGCGCCATGCACATAGTCGGCCGCCGGCGAGGCGAGGAAAACCGCCGCCCCGGCGATGTCTTCAGAATGCCCCCAGCGGCCTGCCGGGATACGCTCGAGAATGGCCTTGTTGCGGGCAGCATCCGCCCGCAACGCCTCGGTATTGTTGGTTTCGATGTAACCGGGCGCAATGGCATTGACGTTGATGCCCTTCGCGGCCCACTCATTTGCCAGAAGCTTGGTCAGACCCGCAACGCCATGCTTCGCCGCCGTATAAGCCGGCACGCGGATGCCGCCCTGAAACGACAGTAGCGAGGCGATATTGACTACCTTGCCCGGACGACCTTTCGCCAGCAATTCCTTGGCGAAGGCCTGCGTGGTGAAAAACAGCGCCTTGAGATTGACGTCCATCACCTCATCCCAGTCGAGCTCTGAAAACTCCACGGAATCGGCGCGGCGAATGATGCCGGCATTATTGACGAGAATATCGAAACCGGCGTCGGCAAAGCTGTCCCTGGCGGCGAGTGGATCGGCAAAATCAATCGACAATGCGGCGGCCTTGCCGCCGTTCTTCGCGATCATGTCCAGCGTCTCGTCCGGCGCGCGGCGGGCGGCGCAGACAACTTCCGCGCCGGCCGCGGCGAGGCCGACGGCGATTGCTTGACCAAGCCCCGTATTGGCACCCGTCACCAGCGCCTTACGCCCTTGAAGCGAAAAGGGATTTTTCATTTCAGATCCCCCGGCTGGATGAAGTCCATGTCGGTATAATCGACATTGTCCCCAGCCATGGCCCAGATGAACGTGTAAGAGCCGATGCCAGCGCCGGAATGGATCGACCAGGGTGGAGAAATGGCACCCTCTTCGTTGGAAATGAAGAGATGCCGCGTTTCCTGCGGCTCACCCATCAGGTGCAGAACGCGCGACTTTTCATCCATGCCGAAATAGAGATAGGCCTCCATGCGGCGATCATGAATATGCGACGGAATGGTGTTCCAGACGGAGCCGTCCTCCAGCGTCGTATAGCCGAGCACCAGCTGGCAGCTTTCCATGACGAGTGGGTGGATGAACTGGTTGATTGTGCGCTTGTTGGAGGTCTCGGTCGCACCAAGCTTGACCTCCTTGCTGTCGGCAAGGCTGACGAGCTTTGCCGGCAGGCTGCGATGCGCCGGGCATGAAGTGATGTAGAACCGGCCCGCGCCATCGAAGGTCACCGCACCGCTTCCCGCACCGAGATACAGAACGTCGCCACGATTGAGCGTATACGTCTCGCCACCAGCGTTGACCGTGCCGGTGTCGCCGATATTGACGATGCCCATCTCGCGCCTGTCAAGGAAAGACGGCGTCTTGGTTTCCTCGACCTTGTCCAGCATCAGCGGGGCACCATCAGGCACCGCGCCGCCCATGACGAAACGGTCGTAATGGGTATAGATCAGCCTGATTTCGCCGGAACGGAACATGTCGTTGGCGAGGAAATGCTTGCGAAGCCCATCGGTATCGAGCGTTTTTGCATATTCCGGGTTGACGGCCTGCCTTGTTTCGACGGTCAGCATCAAACTCATCCTTCATGATTGTTGCGTATAGGACATAATATATGTTATCCGCTTTTTGTACGATCTGTATGACAAGGTCAAGAGGAACCTGGATATCTCGACCACGCAGGAGACGTTGAATGGGGTTTCCCGCAGCCTCGATGATCCGCAGTCCATTCGTTTAGGGAGAATTGCAATGAAACGGCTTCTTGTTACCGGTGCGGCTGGCCAGCTCGGCCGCGTCATGCGCAAGCGCCTCGCACCTATGGCCGAGATATTGCGTCTTGCCGATCTTTCGCCGCTCGATCCTGCCGGGCCGAACGAGGAATGCGTGCAATGCGATCTGGCCGACGCCAGCGCCGTCGATGCGATGGTCGCCGATTGTGACGGCATCGTCCATCTTGGCGGCATATCGGTGGAGCGGCCTTTCGAGCAGATTCTTCACGGTAATATCATCGGGCTTTATAACCTCTATGAGGCGGCCCGCGCCCATGGGCAGCCGCGAATCGTCTTCGCCAGCTCCAATCACACGATCGGTTATTATTCCCAGACAGAGCGGCTTGGCCCCAACGTTCCCTTCCGGCCGGACGGTCTTTACGGCGTGTCCAAATGTTTCGGCGAAAGCCTCGCCCGCATGTATTTCGAAAAATTCGGCCAGGAAACGGCGCTGGTCCGTATCGGCTCCTGCACGCCGGAACCGCAAAATCACCGCATGTTGTCGACCTGGTTTTCGCAGGATGATTTCGTATCGCTGATCGAGGCGGTTTTCCGCGCGCCGGTGCTCGGCTGCCCGGTCATCTGGGGCGCATCGGCCAATGACGCGGGCTGGTGGGACAATTCCCACCTCGGCTGGCTTGGCTGGAAACCGAAGGACAACGCCGAGACTTTCCGGCAGCACATTGCCGAGACAACACCGCAACCAGACCCTAGAGATGCGGTGGCGCGTTTTCAGGGCGGCGTTTTCATCGACAATCCGATCTTCAAGGCGACGTGAAATGCCATTCGGGACCGACAGGCATGATAACCGGTCTTTCCTGCGCGTGCAGCGGGATTGCAAGCCGGACCGCGAATGACGTATCGAGGAATACCGGACGCTAACCTGCACCCTTTTTTAGAACGGCGATGACAATGACAAAAGCGATAACCTCCGAACCGGCAGCTCCGCAAGCCAAGACGCTTGTGGTGAAGGTTTCCGAGGAGCTCCGCAGCCAGATCGCCAAGGGCCGTTATAAGACAGGCGAGCGCCTGCCTTCCGAAGCGCAGATGACGCAGGAATTCGGCGTAAGCCGCACCGTGGTGCGCGAGGCCATCGCCTCACTGAGGTCCGACGGGCTGGTCGAGCCGCGTCAGGGTGCGGGCGTCTTCGTGCTGGAGCCACCGCCTGTCGAGCGACGGCCGTTCCATAATGTCGATCTTGCCCGCGTGTCGTCCCTGATCGAAATGCTCGAACTGCGCACCGCCGTGGAAGGTGATGCCGCCGGTCTTGCGGCCGTTCGCCGCTCCCCGGCGCAGGAGGAAAAAATCATCGAAGCCTTCGATGCCTTCCGCGCCAGTGCCGCCAAGGGCATTCCGACAGCAGAGGCCGACTTCGCTTTTCACCTGGCTGTTGCCGACGCAACCAACAATCCGCGCTTCAGCGAGTTTTTACAGGTGCTTGGCCCCACGCTCATTCCGCGCCGCGCCGTTGCCGAAAACGGCAAGGAAACCGTGCTTTCACCCGCTGACCTCAACCGGCTTGTCGGTGAGCACGAAGCGATCCTGATTGCGATACAGGACGGCGACGAAGAGGCGGCAAGAAGCGCCATGCGCCATCACCTGAAAAGCAGCCAGACGCGTTACCGCGCCATGCTGCGCGCGCCGCGCTGAATTTCAAGCTTGAACGACATCGCATGACCGAGGAGAAAGACATGCAGCAGCTTCCGACATTCCCCACCGTTTCACCCGACGATGGTGTTGAACGCACCGTGCTTTCCGAAGCGCCGGAGCTGATGGTGGTTTCGTTCCGCTTCAAGACCGGCGCCGAAGGCAAGCTGCACAACCATCCGCATGTGCAATCCACCTATGTCGCCAGCGGCAGCTTCCGCTTTTATCGCGATGGCGAAGCTTACGACCTGCAGAAAGGCGACAGCCTCATCATTCCCGGCCATGTCGAGCACGGCTGCCTCTGCCTGGAAGAGGGCGAGCTGATCGACTGCTTCACCCCTCGCCGCGACGACTTTCTTTGAATCTGGCCGGCCTCAGGCCCCGGACAAATCCCGCAGGGTGCGTGGCAGGCTGTTCATGCACTCTGCCCCTGCTGTAGTAATGAGGAACTGGTCCTCGATCATCAGCGCACCCAGACCTTCGCCGTAAAACGGCGCTTCAAGTGCCACGACCATGCCGGGAAGAATGACCTCCTCATTGTCATGGGAAAAGAACGGCCATTCCTCGATGCCTACGCCGCCGCCGACGGAATGGCCGAAGTGACCGCGATAATATTCGCTGAATCCGTCTTTGCGCATCGAAGCCAGCATGGCGGCGTGCACCGCACCGAATGTATTGCCGGGACGAATCGCTTCCAGCCCGCTGGTAAAAGCTGCCTCCAGCGCCTTGAAAATATTGGCCGCGAGCGGGGAGACCGGACCCCATGAAAACGTCCGCGCGCCATCCGACGAATAACCATCGACCAGCGTGCCAACATCGGCCTTGATCAGGGCACCGGGCGCGACGACCGCCGTCATATCCGACAGGGCCGGACCAACCGATATATAGTCCCAATGGCCGCTCAGCGAAAAACCCGACTTCAAGGCATGCGACTGAGCGCCGGCTTTCCACGCGTTGGAAAGCTGGCTGAGCGCCACGCCCGGCCGCACGGCCGCCGCCATCTCGACCAGCCCGGCCTCAGCGGCCGCTGCGGCCCGCCTGAGAAGTTCAATCTCGCGCACGGATTTCACCGCACGCAGACGTTTCAGCACTGTCGAACCATCAACCCAGGTCACAGCGGGCGTCGCCTCACGAAGAGCCGAAAAATCGGCGGCGGGCATGAATTCGAGATCGGCACCGATACGCGCCGCAGACAGCCCGCGTTCCTCCAGAAGGTCGGCCAGCAAAACAAAGCAGGCGGCGCGATCGAATGTCTCCGGCCTCTGTCCGCCGGAATTGTTTCGGCGATAGGCACCGTCTACCTGCGAGACGTTTTCGACACCCGACATATCGACCATATCGATCCAGATGCGATGCCGGCGCAGATCGACATCAGGCGCGGCCTTCTCGACAAGAGGTGCGGCGTGATCGCTGACGACGGCGGCAAGCCCGGACGCAGCATCGGCTGGGACAAGCGCAATCGCCGACCCCGCCCTGCCCCACATCGTCGCAACACCGGCATTTGCTCCAACCGCATAACGGAAGGCTTCGGGCTGGAAAAGCACCAGCGCATCCATGCCCGCCTCACCCATCAACTGCTGCGCACGGCCTCGATCGATATCGCCCATAAGAACCTCGGTAGATTGTTTCACCCGCCGTGTTTTCAGGCGGGCGCAATAATATCAAGATCCCGATTTATCAGCGGCTGCTGAGAGAAAGAAGCAGGAAAACAAGATAAGGTAGGAGGTTGGGGATAGTCGTCCTATAAAACAGTGCTTTAGCACCACCACAGCATCCGCATTCCGTCACCCTGACGAGGTCGGGGGTCCAGCACGGTCAATTCCTTGATTGCAAAAGGCTCCGGCCACGGCGCTGACACACCGTGGCTGGATGCCGGGTCAAGCCCGGCATGACGCAGGAGAGGTAGCCGACTTTATCATCCATCCGGAGACCGCGGAAAACCCGCCGCCTCGTGTCGCGTCACGCCTCCAGCCACTTAACCTGCTCGGCCGTCAGCTTGATATCCAGCGAAGAAAGGCTGTCCTCCAGTTCGGCAATGGTGCGCGGCCCGATCAGCGGAATGACCGGGAAAGGCTGGGCGATGACATAAGCGAGCGCGATGTGGATCGGATGGCGGCCGAGTTTCCGGGCAAGCTCGATCGCCCGGTCGCGGCGGTCGAAGTTGCGGTCGGAATACCAGACGCGGACGATTTCCTCGTCATCTCGCTTGTCCCGCCCCGCCCGGTCGGTGAAGAAGCCGCGCCCCTGGCTCGACCAGGCGAAATTCGGGATCTGGCGGGATTGGAGCCATGCCTTCCACTCATCATCCGATGCCGCCACACACCCCGCCCAGATGGGATCGAGCATCTCGGCAAGCGAGAAATTGTTGGAAAGTGCGCCCGGCGCCTGTTTGCCGTTCTCTTGCGCATAGGCGGTGGCCTCGTCCATACGCTCGCGCGTCCAGTTCGATCCCCCGAAAATGCCCCGAATGCGACCACGCCGGACTTCGGCATCCATAGCATCGACAAATTCGCCGACCGGCACGTCGGGATTGTCACGATGCATGAAATAGACATCGACATAATCCGTCTTCAGACGCTCCAGCGACTGGTTGAGCTGCTTGGCGATCATGTCCGGATAGCAGAGGGGCGAATGCGCGCCTTTGCCGATCAGCACGATTTCTTCGCGCGGCACGTTGCGGCTGGTGTGCCAGTCACCGAATATGGCTTCCGTCTTGCCGCCGCCATAGACATAAGCTGTATCGAACAGATTGCCGCCCGCCTCATAAAAGGCATCGAGCGTCAGGGACGCGGAGGCGAAATTGGGGAAGAACTCGAAACCGAGCGCAACCACCGAAGCGGGTTTGGTGAGGCCGGGTATCTGCCGCTTCGGAACCGCATTGCCTGCCACGACCTTGCCACCGGCAATATTCGTGATGCGAGAGGTTGCTTTTTCGACGCTGTATTCCAAGCCAACGGCGGCACGCCACTGGTCCATGACACGTAGATTGCCGAGACTGTCGGCCCAGCCCATGCCGGGCGCGACGAATTCCTGCTTGCCCTGCCTTATCGCCTCACCTGCCGCATCGACTTCGAAGGAATAGAGCCAACGGTCTTCCGGCAATTCGATGGTTTCGACCTTGTCGCCCCTGAAAACATCGATCCGGCCGGTGCCACCCTTGTGGCCGGCGGCGAACCAGAAATCCTTGACTTCGATACGGCCTTCCGAACCGATAATGCGCAGCACATTGTCCTGGCCTGCCATGATCGAGCAGGAGACTTCGGCAACGATACCGTTCGAAAATTTCAGAACGGCCGAAGCCCATTCATCGACGCCCGACTGGCCGAGATGGGCCGCACCTACAATCTTTTCGGGTTCAGCAAAGGGTTTTTCATCGACTGCACCGGCAATCAGCCGCACCATGGATACGGGATAACCGCCGACATCGAGAATGCCGCCGCCTGCCGTCTCATTGGAAAACAGACGATGATCGGCACGGAAAGACCCCATGTTGAAACCGAAACTGGAGCGGATGATGCGGATATCGCCAACGGCGCGGCTCCTGATCAACTCTACCAGTTTTGCCGTCTGCGGATGCAGGCGGTACATATAGGCCTCGCCCGCAAAGACATCAGCTTTTTTCGCTTCGTGGAAAATGGCGTCGGCGTCATAGGCGGAAAGCGCGATGGGCTTTTCCACCAGCACGTTTTTGCCCGCACGGATCGCCTTGATCGCCCATTCCGCATGGCCGGTATGGGGCGTGGCGATATAGACGGCGTCGATATGGGGATCGGAAAGCAGCGCATCGTAACCGTGGATGATGCGCGCGCCGGGAAAGGCGTCAGCAAGGCCGGGCTTGTCCGGATTGCGGGTGGCGATAGCCTCGAGCTTACCCGTGCGGGAATGGGCAATGCCGTCCGCAAAGGTCTTGGCGATGGTGCCCGGGCCGATAATGCCCCAGCGGATCGGTTGGTCGGTCGTCATGAAATCCTCGTCTTGACTTGCGTGCTTCGGAAAGGGTTCAGCGCAGGCGATTGCCCTGACTGTCGAAAAGAAATGCCTTGCGGGCGGAAAGACCGACCGTCAGCCGGTCACGATTGGCGACGTCTCGCGATTCCGGCCGCTCGATGACGAGTTGCTCACCGCCTTCCGTACGGGCATAGACATAGCTGGTATTGCCGAGGTGCTCGGCGACATCGACGTGGACGGTGAGATCGGCATCGCCCTGCCCGATATCGGCAAAATGTTCGGGTCGGATGCCGAGCGAAACCTTGCTTCCCTCATCGAGCCGGTCCTTGATCGGCAGGGTCAGCCGCACGGCAGGATCGCTGTCGAGCGACAGCGTAACGCTTTGTCCACCTGTACCGATGACGGTCGCCTCCAGAAAATTCATCTTCGGCGAACCGACGAAACCGGCAACGAAACGGTTGGCGGGGTCGTCATAAAGATCGAGCGGGGCACCGACCTGTTCGATATTTCCCGCCCTCAAAACCACGATCTTGTCGGCCAGCGTCATCGCCTCGGTCTGGTCGTGGGTGACATAGATCATCGTGGTGCCAAGCTGCTTGTGCAGCCGCGAGATTTCCACCCGCATCTGCACCCGAAGTTCCGCATCGAGGTTCGACAAGGGCTCGTCGAACAGAAAGACCTGCGGTTCGCGCACGATGGCGCGGCCGATGGCGACACGCTGCCGCTGCCCGCCGGAAAGCTGCTTTGGCCGGCGTTCCATCAACTCATTGATCTGCAGGATTTCGGCGGCGCGGCTGACACGCTTTTCCGTGTCGGCCCTGGGATTACCGTTCATCCTCAGGCCGAAGGACAGGTTTTCGGCAACCGTCATGTGCGGATAAAGCGCATAGGATTGAAACACCATGGCGATGCCGCGATCGGCCGGATCGGCATCGTTGACCGTTCTGCCGCCGATACTGATATCGCCGTCCGATATATCCTCCAGCCCCGCGATCATACGCAGAAGCGTTGATTTGCCACAGCCGGACGGGCCGACGAAGACCACGAACTCGCCATCGGCAATATCGAGATCTGCACCATGGATGACTTTCAGCGCACCGTAGCGCTTGACGACATTCTTGAGCGAAAGTTCCGCCATGCGGTCTCTCCCCTTACTTGACTGCCCCGGCGGAAATGCCGGCGATGAAGTGGCGCTGCAAAGCCACGAAAACGATGAGAATGGGTGCGGTGAGCAGAACTGCACCGGCCATGATGCCGCCCCATGACACTTTGGTGAGCCCGATGAGGGTGCCAAGTGCCACGGGTGCGGTCATCATTTCCGGACGGGAGTTGATCAGCAGCGGCCAGAGATAATTATTCCAGGAAGCGAGGAAGAGGATGATGGACAGCGCCGCCATGGTGGGGCGCGCCAATGGCAGGGCAATGCGCAGGAATATCTGCCATTCCTTGACGCCCTCGACCCTTGCGGCATCGAAAAGCTCCGTTGGCATCATGGAAAAGGATTGCCGCATGAACAGCACGCCGAGCGAGTTAAACAGTGGCGGCACGATAAGTGCCACCCAGGTGTTGGCGAGCTTGAATTCGCGCGCCACCATGATGAATTGGGGAATGACGACAACTGCAAAAGGCAAGGTGATGGTGCCGAGAATGATGGCGATCACCACCGAGCGTCCGGCAAAACGATAGCGCGCCAGCGCCCAGCCCGCCATGGAGGTCAGAAACACCGAGAGAACCGTATAGATGACCGCAACGGTGATCGATATGAACATCGCCCGCAGGAAGTTGGTATCCGCCTGAAGGTTTTTGAAGTTCTCGATGAAATTGGTGGACGGGACGAGCACGATGTCGGGGCTGAAAATGCCAAAATCAGGCATTGTCGAGAACACGAACATCATCCACAGCGGAAATAGCCAGATGAGGGCAAGCGGCGTCAGCGTCGCATGCAGCGCGATCTTCTGCCAGAGAAGCGATCTGGATTTCGATCTCATTTCGGCTCCCTCCCGACCCAGAGATTAAGAAGCGAAATGGCGATGGCGAGCGCCGCCATGGTGTAGGCGATGGCCGAGGCGTAGCCGAAATTGAGCGAAGTGAAGCCCTGCCGGTAAAGGAACAACCCCAGCGTTTCCGTACCGCCGCCCGGCCCACCCCTGTTGGTGATGAGGAAAGGCTCGGCAAAAAGCTGCATGGTGCCGATGACGGACAGGACCACGCAGAAAAGGATGATGGGTTTCAAAAGCGGCAGTGTGATGTGGAAGAACTGCTGCCGCTTGTTCACCTTGTCCAGTGTCGCCGCCTCATAGACATCGCTGGGGATGGATTGCAGGCCGGCCAGAATGATGATGGCGTTATACCCCGCCCAGCGCCATGTGACGGCGATGATGACCAGCGCCATGGCCGCATTGGCATTGTCGAACCACGAGATGGGCGAAAGGCCAACGGAAGTGATGAGCTTGTTGATGATGCCGAAATCGGCACTGAACATCAGCCGGAAGACTGCCGCATAAGCGACTTCTCCGACGACGACGGGTGCAAAGAAGGCAAAACGGTAAAGCGGGTGCACCTTCAACAGTGGCGAGTTCAGAAGTACCGCCATGACGGTCGCAAGCGCGATCATGACAGGCACCTGAATGACCAGAATGATCAGCGTATTGTAGAGCGCATTATAAAACGCCGGATCGGAGACCAGCCTGCCCCAGTTCATGGAGGGCGCAAACCGCCAGGGATTGATGCGGGTGTTCTGAAACGACAGCATGAACGAGCTAACGATCGGCCAGACCCAGAACGTCGCGAAAATCAGAAGATAGGGCGCAAGGAACGCATAAGCGATCCTGTTCCTTGACGGCATGACGACCTCCAGATGCGATGGTTGGAAAGCTTGGAGAGGCCGGTCCTGCTAAACCGCAAGGCCGGCCATCCGAGAGCTTCATTCCGCGACCGGCAGCCCCGTGGCCGTTTCGATCTGCTTTGCGGCATCGTCAAGAGCTGCTTTCGCATCGGGATAACCACCCGCGAAATATTTGGTCTGCGTCGCCTTGTAGATCGCATCTGCATCCGACTGGAACGCGGTGCCACGGCTGGGCACGATTTTCGGCAGGGTCGCCAGAATATCGGTCCAGACCGCCTGCCCACCCCAATAGGGCTGCTTTTCCTTGACGAAAGGATCATCGATGGCGGAGAGAAGCGAGGGAACGAGGCCGAAGGACTTCAGCATCGTCACCTGCCCCTCATTGGTGGTCAGCGCGTAGTCGATGTACTTCCAGGCGGCTTCCTTGTGCTTGGACGCCGAACTTATCGCCAGCGAAGAGCCACCGAGATTGGCTGCATGCGGACCGTCAGGCGTAAGGCTCGGCATCATATAGACACCCCACTTGCCCGAAAGACCGGGAGAGCCGGAGCGAACCGTGCCTTCATACCAGGCGCCATACATCTGGCTCGCGGCCTTGCCGGCAGTATTGGCCTGGATCTTCTCATCCCAGATCGCAGCCGTGATGATGCCGGCATCCTTCATCTGCTTGATCTTTTCAAGCGTCGCGACACAGGCAGGTTTGTTGATGGTGATGTTCTGGCCGTCGGTCGAAAAGTAACCGCATCCCTGCTCGTTGGCGATCATGCGGAACCACTCGCTGTCGCCGTTGAAATCGGCCTGCGCCATCACGGTGCCGGGATTGGCGGCCATGACCTTCTTGCCAGCCGCGATGAAATCATCCCAGCTTTTGATGGTGGCCGGATCGACAGCGGCCTTTTCGTAGAAATCGCGCCGGTAAAAAACGGCCACCGGACCCGAATCCCAAGGCACCGCATAAGCTACGCCATCGACCTCCAGTTCCGTGCGCTTAAAGTCAGGAAAAAGCGCCTGTTTTTCAGGCGTATAGCCAAGTGCAGTCAAATCCGTGAAACAATCCGGGAACCGGCTCCAGAACAGTTCCGCCTCGAAATTTTCGACCGTTACAATATCCGGGAGGCCGTCGCCACCCGCTGCGCAAGCCGCCAGCGTCTTGTCGAAAACCTGATCGTTTCCAAGGTCTTCAACAACAATCTTGATGTCAGGATTTTGCTTGTTGAACCCTTCGACAGTGGATTTAAGCGCCGATGCGGCGACATTCCAGCTCCAGATGGTTAAGGTCTCGGATTGCGCCATTACCGGTGCCGCAAGGAGCACCAGAGCCGTCGACGCGCCAAGAAATTTAAAGCACATTGAAAACCTCCCTTTTTTCAATTGCCGTTCTTTAGCGAACATGGGCACATTACCGGCGGCAGGAAATCTGTCTCGTACAAAGGGAACATCGATTTGGCGGAAAGTAAGATTGCGGAAAGAGCCTTCTACCAGCCGGGTGCAAGCAGCATCGAAGGCATGCCGACCACGCTCCAGCTTTTTTACAACCACCCGCCCATCATGCTCAGGCCGCACTGGCATGCGCAGGTGGAGGTGAACTATGTGATGTCGGGATCCGTACATTACCGGATGGGCGACCACGACCTTTCGCTCGATGCCGGCCAGATGTGCATTTTCTGGGGCGGCCAGCCGCACCAGATGGACCGTTCCTCCGATGATTCGATTTATGCGGGCGCGCATCTGCCGCTCGTCCATTTTTTCCGCATGCGGCTGCCGGCTGCGGTTTCCAGCCTGCTGATGGGCGGCGCAACGATGGTGAGTGCGCAGACGGACCGGGCCGACGAGGAAAATTTCGGCCGCTGGTTCCGTTACGTCACGTCGGGTGATCCGGCCAAGGCGCAGCACGCGGTGGAGGAATTGCTGCTGCGGGTGGAGCGCATGTTCCTCGAGCCCTATACCGTCATATCCTCCGCCGTCAGCGGCAAACGGGAAGAGAACGACGAGAGCATGGCGCCCTCAATCGGCGTGGTGCGCATGTGCGATTTCATTGCCGCCAATTTTCTAGACGACATCGACGCGACCGAAATTGCCCGCGCCGCCTCGCTTCATCCGAAATACGCGATGAACCTGTTTCGCAAATCCACCGGCATGACGCTGATCAAATATCTGACCTTGCTCAGGCTTTCCCGCGCCCAGGCGATGCTGATGAACGGCAAGGACAATATTTTGCAGATTGCCATGGAAAGCGGCTTCGGCTCCGTCAGCGCCTTCAACAAGGCGTTTCGTCAAATCGCCGGCATGTCGCCTTCCGATTTCCGCCGCGATATGCGCGCGACGGCGGCTTAATTTTCCGCCTCTTCAAAATCGGAGTAGCCGGCACTGCGCTGGCCGGCCGCCTTGCGATAGGCGCGGGGCGAATTGCCGAGCATTCGCCGGAACATGGTGGTGAAAGCCGGAATATTTTCATAACCGGCATCCAGCGCCACATTGGTCACCGCCTCGCCCGCGGCAAGCCTCGGCAAAGACGCAAAAATGCAGGCCTGCTGACGCCAGGTGACAAAACTCACCCCCAACTCTTTACGAAATAACCGCGTAAAGGAGCGCCGGCTCATGCCCATGGCGGCGGCCCAGTCATCGATTTCCACTCTGGCCACAGGCTTTTTCAGGAACTCGCGGCAAAGACCGGCAAGACGCTGATTATCGGGAAAGGGTAATCCCAGCGGGCGTTCCGGCAGACGGTTTACCTCATCAAGCAGAAGCGCCCGCACCAGTCCCTGCCGATGAAAAGCGGCAGGTTGCAACTCCTCGCCCAGCAATTCCAAAATCAGGCTGGAGGCAAGGGCGGTAATTTCCACCACCCTTGGGGCCTCGGCTTGAAACAGATCGGGGTGAACGTAGATCGAATGCATCTCCACCGTTGAGATGATCTCAGCCTCGTGTTTCAGCCCGGCTGGAATGATAAGCCCGTGACCGGGCGGTATCATCCAGCGCCCGGCGGCGGTGCTGACCAGCACGACGCCCTGGCGTGCGCACCATATCTGCACCCGGCCATGGCTGTGGACAGGGGTATGGTGTCCTGTCGGATAGGCACGGTGAAGCGCCAGCACCGGCTCGTTGGTGCCGTCGATCAATTTCAGGCTGCGCTCATGGTCGTCATCCGCCAGACGGGCGGGTTTTAGCGATTTGATTTTTGCCATTTGGCCCATTCACAAAGAAACTCGTCCAGAACACGAAAGCAGGCCAGAAACAATATGAATAAAAGCGGGAAGAAATAAAGACACGTTTCCCGTCTCTCGCGGGGAATCTGGAGAGGATACATCATGGCCACCGTCACCAGCACCGGGTTCAGCCCGCAACGCACGGCGTTTTCAATCATTGCAGCAGCCAGCTTCTGCCACATGCTCAACGACATCATGCAATCGCTACTGACGTCGCTTTATCCGCTGCTGAAGGCCAATTATGCGCTCGACTTCATGCAGATCGGGCTGCTCACCTTCGCCTTTCAGGTCACGGCATCGCTGTTGCAGCCGGTCGTCGGCATGGTGACCGATCGCTGGCCCATGCCTTTCTCCCTGCCAGTCGCCATGCTCTCCACCTGTGCTGGCCTCATCACGCTCGCATTCGCTCACAGCTTCGAGGTGCTCGTGATCGGCGCCTGCCTGATCGGTGTCGGCTCGGCGATCTTCCATCCGGAGGCGTCACGCGTTGCCCGTCTGGCATCCGGTGGTCGCCACGGTCTGGCACAGTCCTTCTTCCAGGTTGGTGGTAATACAGGCACGGCCATCGGCCCGCTGCTGGCCGCCTTCATCGTCATCCCGTTCGGTCAAGCCAGCCTCAGCTGGTTCTCACTGATCGCGCTGATGGGCTTTGCCGTCTTGTCCTGGGTCGGCGTCTGGTATACCCGCCACCGTCGCGCGAATGTCGGCAAGGCTCCGGCCAGCCGCGCACTTCCGCTGGCACGCGGCACCGTGATGATGACGCTTGCCGTGCTGGTGGTTTTGACCGCCACCAAGAACGCCTATCTCGCTAGCCTTTCCAGCTATTTCACCTTCTACACCATTGAGAAGTTCGGGCTGGGCGTGCAGGATGCGCAGGTTCTGCTGTTCCTCTTCCTTGGCGCTTCTGCGGCGGGCGTTTTCTTCGGTGGTCCGATCGGCGACCGCTTCGGCTCGCGCGTCGTCATCTGGTTCTCGATCCTCGGCGTCATTCCCTTCGCGCTGATGCTGCCCTATGCGAACCTGTTCTGGACGACCGTTCTAGTCGTCGTCATCGGCTTCGTCTTCTCTTCCGCCTTCTCGGCAATCGTCGTGTTCGCGCAGGAACTGGTACCCGGGCGCGTTGGTCTCATCGCCGGCATGTTCTTCGGTTTCGCCTTTGGCTTCGGTGGCATCGGGGCCGCGGTTCTCGGGATCTATGCGGACAAGGAAGGCATCGAGTTCGTCTATCGCATCTGCTCCTACCTGCCGCTGCTCGGCCTGTTGACCGTGCTTTTGCCAAAGTTGCCGAGCCACCGGTAAAGACCCTTCGCTCTCAAGCGTTTCGTCACGGCAGTCACCTGTGATAATCACGGTGACTGCCGTAATTCGTTGAGCGAAGACCAGCCACATGCAGATACCGATAAAATCGATCCTCGTCTTTCATGCTGCGGCAAGGGCGGGCAGCATTTCGCGGGCGGCGGAAGAGCTGAGCGTTACGCCTTCAGCCGTTTCCCAGCAGATCCAGTTGCTCGAAGGCCAGCTTGGCACGACGCTGATGGCGCGGACCGGCCGCAAGGTGACGCTGACGGAGGCGGGCGAGCGGTACTTCTCGATGATCACCGCACAGATCGAGCAGATCAGCGATGCCACCGACAGTATTCGCGGCTTCCGCTCGGTGACCACGCTGACAATCAGGGCAACCCCGACCATTTCCAACAAATGGCTGCTGCCGCGTCTCGGCTCCTTTCTGGAGGAGCATCCCGAACTGGAAGTGCGCCTTGACGGCACCAACGAGCCGACCGATTTTTCGCAGGAGCTTGTCGACATAGAGCTGCGCCATGGCGATGGCCGCTGGCCGGGCCTGTTTGTGGAAGGACTCGTGGAGGAGGAGTTCCTGCCGGTCTGTTCACCGGACATGCCCGGTGCCGGTACATTCCTGCCCGAAGATTTGCAGAACCAACGGCTTATCCACTCGGTCAAGGCGCAGGCGCAATGGAACCACTGGTTCCCGCTTTCCGGCGTGACGGCTGAAAAGCGCTGGCGTCGCGTTCTGTTCGATCGCAGCCACATGGCCATCGACGCCGCCGTTCTGGGCATCGGCGTGGCGCTGGAAAGCACGTTGATGATGGAGCGGGAACTGCAACGCGGAATGCTGATCCCGGCCGTGGCCGATGCGCCCCGCATCAAGCTCGTCACGCAATGGATCGTTTGCCCGCATTCCCACCTGCGTCAGAGAAAAGTGACGCTGTTTCTGGAGTGGATGCGAAAACAACGCGACGAGTGGCGTGCCCGTCGCGTTGTCTGATGCTTCAGGCTCCCTGTTTCAGTCTCAATAAAGACCCATCAACCGTATCGGCCCGAGCGTCAGCACCGGGAAAAGCACGAGTGCGAATATGGCGAGTGTCAGCACCGTCATTGGCGCCAGCGAACCACGAATGACGTCCTCGATCTTCATGTTCGCCACCTGTGCTGCCGCGAACAGGCAGACCCCGACCGGCGGCGTCACAAGGCCAAGTGTCAGCGTCATGACAGTCACGATCAGGAAGTGGATCGGATCGATGCCCAGCGCCTCCACCGGCGGCATCAGCACCGGAATGAGGATGAACATGGCGGGGATAGCCTCCATGAAGATGCCGATGATCAGCAGGAAAACGAAGATCACCAGCATGCCCGACATCGGCCCAAGGTTCATCGCCTTCAAAAGCTCGGCCACCTGTTCCGGCAGGCCGTCGAAGGTGAAGACCCAGGCGGCAAGCTGCGAGGTGGCGGCGATGAAGAGGATGGTGCCGGAAATGCGCGCCGTGGATATCAGTATTTCCGGCAATTCGCGAACCGGCAGCGTGCGATAGACCAGCACACCCAATACGGCCACATAAACAACCGCGATGGCCGCGGCTTCCGTCGGCGTGAACAGGCCGCTGGCGATACCGATGATGAGGATCAGCGGCGTGAGCATCGGCAGGATTGCGCGAAGGCCGGTGACGATAACCAGACGGAAATTGAAGGGCGTCGGCGGATTGTAGCCGTAATGCACCGAATAGAAGTGGTTAAAGACAAGAAAAGCGAAGGCGATGAAGAGGCCAGGCACCAGACCCGCAATGAGCAGCGTGCCGATCGACACATTGGCGATGGAACCGGCAATCACGATCAGGATCGACGGCGGGATGATGGAAGAGAGCGTGGAGGTGCAGAGCGTCATGCCGACGGCATAACCCTTTGGAAATCCGTGTCGCTCCATGGCCTTGATTTCGATTGCGCCCACAGAGGCGATATCGGCGACTGAGGAGCCGGAGACGCCGGAAAAGATGACCGACGAAATGACGTTGACGTGGCCAAGTCCACCGGGAAGCCAGCCGACCATCGCCTCGGCGAAATCGAAGATGCGCTCCGCCACACGGCCGCGCTCCATCACCGTACCGACCAAAATAAAGAGTGGCACGGCGACGAGAAGGAAAGAGTTCATCGACGAGAACATCGTCTGCGACAGAAGGTCCATGGGCATGGAGGTGAAGAGCCACAGCGTGCCGACACTGGCGAGCGCCAAAGCGATGGCGAGCGGCACACCCAGCATGCTGAGACCGAAAAAAGCGATGAGAAGAAAGACCGACATGGCTCAATGTCCTGCTGAAATAGAGATATCGGCGTGGGCGATCTCGTCCGCGGGGATACCGATCTCGGGTAGCGCGATCAGGTCCCGCCTGCTGCGCAGAGATTCGATGATGGCCAGCACGGCGATGACGGCCGAGACAGGCAGAACCATGCCGATGGTCCACATGGGGATGGGCAAGGTCGCGGCGGTCTCGTTCATCATGATCTGCTGGCGCACCAGGGTGAAGCCCGTCCAGCCCATCATGCCGAAGAAGAACACCGAAGAACCGACATAGATCGGCACCGCCAACCGCCTGAACAGGCGGTGGAACAGCACCAGAAACACCACGACCCGCGCGCTTTCAACAGTGCGGAAACCGGCGGCAAGGCCAAGGAACACCATCCAGATGAAGAGAAAGCGCGTCGCCTCCTCGGTCCAGGGAAGAGGGCTGCCGATGAGGCGGCCAATGACCTGGAGAAGAACGACGACAAGAATACCGAAACAGGCCGCCCCGGCGGCGACATCAGCGATGACCTTGACGATGGTGCCGAGCACCGACGGTTTCGTATCGCGCATGACAATACCCTTCCACTGCTGAAACCGGATATCCGGTAAAACGAATGCCACCCTGCCGCTACGGCAAGGCAACCCTTGCTGACGATGGGAGCGGCCGGGTTGCTAATCGGTGCAAGCCCGACCCTCCTTTCACTGGCGGCGTCAGTTCGTCTTGAGGAAAGCCTGCGTCTTGTCGAAAAACGCCTGATCTTTCACGAGGGCGGAGAATTTTGCCGAAAGACCAGTCGCGACAGCCACGAAAGCCTTGCGCTCGTCGTCGGTCAGCGTGTTGACCTCCATGCCGTTCTTCTTCAGCGTTGCGAGCGACTTGTCGATATCGGCAGCATCGTTCTCGGCTTTCCACAGCTCGGTTTCCGTGGCCGCGTCCCTCAACGCCGTTTTGAAGCCTTCGTCGAGGCCTTCGAAACGGGCCGGGTTCATGCCCAGCACCCAGGCGTCAGCGATGTGGTTGCTGATCGTCAGGTATTTCTGCACTTCATAAAGCTTGGCGCTGACAGGCACGTTGACCGGATTTTCCTGCCCGTCGACGACTTTCAGCTGGAGCGCGTTATAGACTTCCGCAAAGGCCATCGGCGTCGGGGCAGCACCCATGGCGCCGAAGAATTCGACCCAGAGCGGATTGTTCGGCACACGCAGCTTCATGCCCTTGAGATCGGCAGGCGATTTGATCGGCGCCTTGGAGTTGGTGATTTGGCGCAACGGCCGAGACCAGAGATCGAGCCCGAGAATGCCGATCTTGCTCAGATCGCCGGAAAGCTCCTTGCCAAGATCGCTGTCAAGATAGACGCGCAGCTGGTCAATATCGCGGAACTGATAGGGAATGGCGATGGCCGTGAATTTCGGATTGAACGTCGCGTAAAGCGATGTCGAGTTCAAGAGCATGTCGAGCGAACCGCCGGCCAGCTGCTTAACGCCCGCCGAAGGATCGCCGCCATAAAGCGTGCCGTTCGGAAACACTTTGATCTTGAGTTTGCCGTCAGTCTTTTTCGAAACAATCTCGGCGAACTTGTTGGCCGCGAGCGTGATTTCCGACGTATCGGAATCCGGCGTCGAAAGCGTGAGCGTTTCCGCCTGCGCGATCGATGCAACAAGCATGGTGGCGGCAAGAGCCAGCCCGTAAAGTTTTGAAATTTTCATGTGTTCCTCCCGTTGTTGTCTCTAAACAGTTTCGAGCGTTCCTCCGAACGCGTTCATGCGTTTAACTTCAAGGATCACACCGCTGTGATCAAGCTCGCCCGCGCCATGCTCGACCATGGAGCGGAACAGCCGGTCAACCTCCTCGCCGACCGGTAATTTCAGGCCACGGCTCTTGGCGAAAGCCAGCGCCGTGGACGTATCCTTCAGCTGATATTTCGCCGGCCCGCCGGGGCGGAAATCGCCTTCCACCATGCGTTTGCCGTGCTGGCGGAAGACGGTGGACTCGGCAAAACCGCCAAGCAAAGCCTGGCGCACCTGCGCCGGGTCGGCTCCCCCCGCTTCAACCAGCGTCAAAGCTTCCGCTACGGCGCAGATCGTTGAAGCCACGATCAGCTGGTTGGCCAGCTTGGCCAATGAACCGCAGCCCACCGGACCGACATGGGTGACGCGGCCGAGGCAATTGAGGAGTGGCCGCAATGCGTCCACATCCCGCTGCTCACCGCCGGCCATGATGGCGAGCGTTCCCTCAGTCGCCCCTTTTTCGCCGCCGGAAACCGGTGCGTCGACATAAGCGACGCCATGAGCCTTTGCCGCCTCCGCCTGTTCCCGTGCGCTGTCGACCGGAATCGAACTCATCACCAGCAGAAATGCACCAGGCTTCATGGTGGAAACGACACCCGAGGCGCCGAGCAGAACCTCGTCGCAGACCGGCCCGGAACTCAGCATACAGAGCACGACATCGGCTTCGGCTACAGCTTCGGCAGCCGTGGCCGTCGGCTGCACGCCCTTTGCCGCCAGAACCGCAGCTTTTTCAGCACTGCGGTTCCAGGCCTTGACGGAAAAACCGGCCTCCGCCAGACGCGCCGCCATGGGTGCACCCATGATGCCCGTTCCGATGACAGCGATTTCGCGGATGTCCTGCATTTTTTCCACCCTTCAAAGCCATTGCCGGTTGAGGAAACGAACCGGCAACTCTTCTTCGATGAGGGCGGGAAACGCCTCGCGAAACCGGTCGAGATGGGGTGTTTTCAGATGGTCGTCGAAAGCTTCGCGGCTGTCATAGACCTCATAGAACACCACGTTGTTTCCGGATTCCGGCCGCACCACATCGAATTGCCGGCAACCCGGTTCATCCTGAACCGAATGGGTGGCATCATCTTGCGCTGCGTTAAGAAAGGCATCCATCGCGTCAGGCTTGACCCGGAATTCCGCGATTACCACGAAAGCTCCATTCGGCATGTCCCGTTCTCCGTCCATCACGCCGCAGCGTCTTTTTGCGGACGGAACTGGTTTTCCATGTCCTGGCGAAGCTTCACCACATCCAAGTCGCTCACCAGTTCCACATCATCGAAGCTGACGATCTGATCCTTCTTGATGGCGCGCTTCAGCTTGACATTATGGGCAAGACCGATCGGCAGCGCCTTGATGTCGAGGCTGCGGGTGGCAGGGATGGCATTGGCCCAGACCGCGTAACCGCCCTCGCCATCAAGCATTTCGCCGGGCTGCATGTCCTTCTTGGCCGTCGCAACCGCATCGCCGCGGAACTCCTTCGAGCAACCGGTGGCCTCATTGCGCAGTACGGCCGAAAGCACGCTTATCGAAGTTTCGAGACCGATGATGTGGAACGGACGCCACATGGAGGCGTACCAGCCCGAAGGATCGGTCAGCAGTCCATATTGCTTGAAGCAGGCGCGGGCATATTCATTATGTGCCTTAAAGGTGACGAAAACGCCGTAACGGATGTTATTAAACACCTCGCGACCATCCGGCTCCTGGCTTGCGGCAATATCCACGAGACCGGAGCGCGACATGCGACCGCCATCGGCAGCAGGGCGAAAGACGCGGGCGAGATCGTGCAGGCCTGCGGGCGGGAAGGCCAGACCGTCATCCGGGCAATCCAGCCCTGTGCCGTTTGCGACCGCCGCCATTTCGATGGCCGCCTTGGTGCCGTCGGTAAATGAATTGTACATTTTCGGATTGAAGTCGCCCTTGGCCACTTCCTCGTCAGTCCAGCCGAAGTAGCTCCAGACCGTATCAGGCGTCGAATACCGGTAACGCGGCTCGAAATTCATCCCCTTGCCGGCGGAAACGACCTCGAAGCCGGTGGCGCGTGCCCAATCGACCAATTCGCAGATCAGGGCCGGCTGGTCACCGTAAGCCATGGAGTAGATAAGACCCTTGGCCCGCGCCTTTTCGGCCAGGATGGGCCCGACCATCACATCGGCTTCCACATTGACCATGACGACATGTTTGTTGTGGTCGATGGCTCCGAGCGCATGGCGCGCGCCAGCCAGCGGATGGCCAGTCGCCTCGATCACGCATTCAATCTCGCCGCAGGCGAACAGTTCATTCACATCGTCAGTCACATAGGTCTTGCCGCTCTCCAGCGCATCGGCGCAGCTCGTCGCGTCATAACGCTCCTTCGGCCAGCCGACGCGGTCAAACGATTCCCGCGCCTTGCCGACATTGAGATCAGCGACGGCGACCATGTGGAAACCGGCGATGCGCTGCGCCTGCGCCAGAACCATGGAACCGAACTTGCCGGCACCGATGAGACCCACCCTGACGGGCTTGCCGCCGGCTGCGCGCTGCGACAGAAGAGAATAGAGATTCATGTTTTGACATCCTTCGCTGGGGAAATTGCTGGCGAGAGTGCCCAGTCAGCCCGGCAAAGGCCATGCGATACCGAGGCTACGAAGGGTTAACCCTCGCGGCACCGAAGACATGACGTTTCTGCGTTCCTCCCGGATCCCGGCACACACTTGCGCCGGCTCCCGCGGTCGCCTCCCAAAGCAACCCTGGGAACAGAGTAGGAGCGTTCAAATATTAGTTCTATTTAGAAAAACAGATTTTTCTTTTAATTTTTCTAACAAACTATCAAGCCGATTTGCGCAGCATCAGATCGGCACTGAGGAGAATGCGCTCGCGCATCCGTGTCGTATCATCCGCCTCCTCATTCAACTTCTGCAGCAGAAGTTCGATCGATAGCCTGCCGATCTCGTTGTAATTCTGCGCCACCGTGGTAATCGGCGGGCAGGCATAACGTGAAAGCGGATGATCGTCATGGCCGGCTACCCTGAGATCGTAATCCGTGCCATGGCCGACCCTGATGCCCTTCTGGAAGGCGGCGGCGATGACGCCGAAGGCGATACGGTCATTGGCGCATAAAATAGTGCGCGAGGGCAAATGCCCTGCCCCATCCAGCAACCGAGTCGCTTCATCAAAGGCGAAACGCTCGAAATCCCAGGTTACGGTGCCGGGAACACCGATGACATGCGGCTCGAAACCAAGACGCCGCATCGCCTCCTCATAGGCCGTGCGGCGCGTTGCGGCGTTGGTATTGACCTGCGGCATGTCGAAGAAACAGGGCGGCTCGCCCGAACGGCAGAGATAATCCACCATCAGCCCGACGCTCTGGCGGTTGTCGGTGCCGACAAAGGCCGAGGTCTCGTCGAGTGGAGAATCGACATAGACGATCGGTATGCTGGCCGCCAGCTGCTCTAGCGTGGCGCGATGGGACTTGACGCCGAGCGGAGCGATGATGGCGCCCGCGACATTCATCGACTTGAAGGTGCGGATGGCCCGATCCTCGATTTCCGCCTTGCCGTCGGACGACAGCACGAAGGCAAGGAACCCAGCCTCGTTGGCGATGAGTTCGATACGGCTCGTCAGCGCCATGTAGAACGGGTCGGTTGAGTTGGGAATGATGATGCCGATGATATTGGAGCGGCGGCGGTTGAGGTTGACGGCGAAGATATTCGGTCGGAAGCCCGATTTCTTCAGCGCATTCTCGATGGCATCCCGCGTCTTCTTGCGGACCGAGGCCGGATCATTGAAGTATTTCGAAACAGTCGGGCGGGAAAGGCCGACGAATTCCGAGAACTCTTCCATCGTCCTGATAGATTTGGCCAAAGTGCTTGCCCCCATGAAATATTACATGTGGTACTCTATATCGACCGGCCTTCGCACGAAAAGCCGGTCGAATACGGTTATCAACGGCCAAACGATCATTCGGCTGCAAATTGCACTTTCATCGTGGCCGGATCGGACGGCTTTTTCATAAAGAACGGCAGCATATCCGAAAGCGGCAGCCGGTGCGACACCAGCCGCGCCATGACATCACCATCCGTTTCCAGAATGGCAAGCGCCTGCGGTATATTGCGGTTCAGCGAATGTGAGCCGACAAGCTTCAGCTGCCGCCGGAAGATTTCGAAAGGCGCAACCGAGATACGGGCATCCGGCGCGCAGACACCGAAAAACAGCGCCGTGCCGCCATCCGCGACCAGCGGGATCATTGCTTCCGCAACAGCTGCGATGCCGGTCGCATCCGCCACGAAATCGAACGCCTTCTGTTGCCGCAGCAGCGCCTCAGACCCGGAAACAGCCGTCTGAAGTCCAAGACTTTCAGCGAAGTCCAGCCTGCTTTCGTTGATGTCCGCAATCGTCACCGTGGCAATGCCTCGTGATTTCAGCGACAGGGCGAGCAGCAGGCCGATGGGGCCGGCGCCAAAAACAAGCGCATTGCCCGGCACCGACCCAATCTCGCCAATACCCGCGCTCTGCATGCCGTTGACGACGCAGGCGAGCGGTTCGGCAAGTGCTGCCACGTGATAGGGCATGGAACCTATGCCATGCAGTTGGTCGGCGCGCACCACGCTGAATTCCGCAAAACCGCCATTGTGGGAAACGCCATAGGCCTTCAGCGTGTTGCAGAGGTTGGTAAGCCCTTTCCTGCAACTGGGGCAGGTGCCGCAGGGCAGATTGGGATCGACGACAACCCTGTCGCCGACCTTGATACCAGTGACATCTGCCGCCACCGCCGCAACTTCGCCAGCATATTCATGGCCGGGAATGACGGGAAAGGCACCGTCACCGTAACGCGCATGTAGCACGTCGATATCGGTATGGCACAGCCCCGAAGCCTTGACCCGGACAAGGGCATGCCCCGGCGGCAGATCGGCGACGGGCACGTCCGTAAGCACGGCTCGTCCCTTCTCGACGAATTGAATCGCATGCATGGTCATCTCCGGCTTTTCAGCTCATCCAGTTGCCGCCGTCGACATTATATGTCTGGGCGAGAATATAGTCGCTGTCGGAAGAGGCGAGGAAAACTGCAAGGCCCTTGATGTCATCCGGCGTGGCGAAACGGCCGATCGGCACGGATTTGGCCACCGCCGCCTTCTTCTCACCCGGCTTCAAGCCTTCCCATTTGGCGAAATGCGCATCGACCACTTCCCAGTGCTCGCCATCCACGACACCCGGCGCAATCGCATTGACGTTGATGCCGTGTTTGACGAGCGCCAGCGCCGCCGACTGCGTGGCGGAAATGATCGCCGCTTTGGAAGCGCAATAAAGCGTCACGAGCGCCTCACCGCGCCGACCGGCCTGGCTCGCCATATTGATGATCTTGCCGCCGCGCGAACGCGCGATCATGACATTGGAGACGGCCTTCATCATGAAAAGCGGCCCCTTGAGATTGATGTCGAAAACCCGCTCATAGCTCTCTTCGGTAATGCCGTTGATCGGCGCCATATCGAAGATCGCGGCATTGTTGACGAGAATATCGATGCCGCCGAATTCCTCATCGACCGCCTTTACAACCGCATCGATCTGACCAAGGTCAGTCACGTCCAGACGGATGGCCTTGGCGGATGGGCCTATAGCGGCTGCAGAAGCGGTCGCCCTGGCAATATCGATATCGGCGATGATGACCTTTGCACCCTCATCGGCGAAAGCCTGTGCAAAACCAAGGCCGATGCCGCGGGCGGCGCCGGTAATCAGCGCGACCTTGTTCTTCAATCTCATGTCGATCTCCGTGATGCATGGCGGGTAATGGGTGACCTCGGCCATGCGCGTTTGTGTTAGATGCGATTTTCTCACTCCCCTCATTCCTGTGCCTGTCACAGGAATCCAGCTGACGCGCGTCTGCGTGGCGAGAGAGTCCTTTTCAGCCCAAGGACTTGGGCTGACTGGATTCCTGTGACAAGCACACGAATGAGGGCGGCGGGTGCGCCAGCCCCACCCATGCCGCCCGCCGCCAAAGTGACGAACGGGCGGCACGCCGGGAGGACGCGGCTACTTGATGTAGCCCGCGCGGGTCATGTCACGCTCGACCTGTTTCTGGGCGCCTTCGAGCGCCGTATCGACGGTCTGCTGGCCGGAGAGTGCTGCCGCAATCTGCTGGCCGACAACCGTGCCGATCGACTGGAATTCCGGTATGGCGACGAACTGCACGCCAGTATAGGGGACCGGATCCTTTGTCGGCTTCGACGGATCGGCGGACATGATGGCTTTCAGCACCGTATCCGCAAAGGGTGCGGCCTTCTTGTATTCTGGCAGCTCATAGGTGGATTTGCGCGTACCGGGCGGCACGGCGACCCAGCCTTCGCTTTCACCGACCGTCTTCACATAGTTCTTCGAGGTCGCCCATTTAACGAATGACTTGGCGGTTTCGAGCTTCTTCGTGGTGTTCGGAATTGCAAGGTTCCATGACCACGACCAGCTCGATCCGTTCGGCGTTGCCTCTACCGGAGCACGCGTGAAAGCGGTCTTGTCGGCAACCTGGCTCTGTTTGGGATCGTAGATACGTCCCGCAGCCGAGGTGGCGTCGATCCACATGGCGCAATGGCCTGATGCGAACAGCGTCTGGTTCTCGTTAAAGCCGTTGGTCGCTGCACCGGGCGGGCCGTAGGAGGTCATCAGCGCAACATAATCCGAGATCGCCTTTTTCCACGGCTCGCTCGTCAGCTGCGGCTTCCAGTCCATGTCGAACCAGCGTCCACCATAGGTATTGATCATGGTACCGAGGAAAGCCATGTTCTCGCCCCAGCCCGGCTTGCCGCGCAGGCAAATGCCATATTGCTGTTTCGACTTGTCCGTCAGCTTGGCCGCGAAGTCCTTGATCTGGTCGTAGCTCGGATTATCGGGCATTTTCAGGCCGGCCGCGTCGAACAGGTCCTTGCGGTAAAGGGTGAACGAGCTTTCGGTATAAAACGGCACGGCATAGAGCTTGCCGTCCACCGTCAGGCCTTTTTTGATCGGATCGAGCAGATCGGCGTAATCGTAATCGTCGCCGAGATCATCGACCGGAGCCAGCCAGCCCTGCTTGCCCCAGATCGGCGCTTCGTAACCGCCGATGGTCATGATGTCGAACTGGCCGCCATTGGTGGCGATATCGGTGGTGACGCGTTCGCGCAGAACATTCTCTTCCAGCACGATCCAGTTGATCTTGTTTCCTGTTTCCTTCTCCCAGGCGCTGGAAAGCTTCTGCATGATGATCATGTCGCCATTGTTGACGGTGGCGATGTTGATTTCTTCCGCCTGCGCAAGTCCGGCCAAAAGGCCCGCTCCAACCACAGACGACGACAGAATTCCAATGAATTTGCTCATGAGACCCGCTCCTCCTTTACGGATGTCCACGCATAACAATACATGCGTAAATTTTTATCTCGCAAAATCGCGCCATTTGTCAACATCCAAAAATAGACTGTGACGTGAGCACTCTTGGATATATTGCTATAACTAGCTGTTTTAAAGTCGATAATGTCATCAAAAATAATTACATGATCCGCTTTACTTGCTGCATCGCAACAAAAATATCATCAAAAAATATCTTGACGCGCGTAAATTTTAACTGATATCCGAAAAATAACAGAGCCGGAACGTCGGGGTTTGCACCCATCGGAAAGGTGGAGCCGAATGCATATGGAGGAGACGATGAGGCAGGTATCCGCACTGGCGCCGCACGCGAAAGGCCCGACCATTACGGCGGGTGAAATCCTCGTGGAAATCATGGCGACGACAGTGGGCGACGGCTTTCTCGAGCCGCAAACGCTGATCGGCCCCTTTCCAAGCGGCGCGCCCGCCATTTTCATCGATCAGGTCGCGCGTTGCGGCGGCAGCGCCGGCATTATCGCGGCGGTTGGCGATGACGATTTCGGCCGCCTCAACATCGAGCGGCTGCGCCGTGACGGCGTGGACATATCGGCCATCGCCACCGTTGCGGACCGGCCGACCGGAAGCGCTTTTGTCCGCTATAGGGAAAACGGTGCACGGGATTTCGTTTTCAACATCGCCCATTCCGCAGCGCGCGAAACGCACATGACTGATAAGGCGCAGGCCCTCATCGAACAGGCCGGCCATGTGCACGTCATGGGATCGGCGTTTGCGATTGCCGGTATCGGCGAGATCATTCTGGAGGCGATCAAAAGCGTCAAGGCGCGCGGCGGCTCGGTGTCTTTCGATCCGAACATCCGCAAGGAACTGGTGCAGGGTAACGAGGGCCGCAAGCTGATCGACGATCTCCTTGATGTCACCGACCTTCTGCTGCCTTCCGGCGAAGAACTTCAAGCTGCCTCCGGTCTGGATGACGAGGACGCAGCGATAGAAAAGCTCCTTGCCTCAGGTATCGGCGAGATCGTGCTGAAGCGCGGCGCGCAAGGCGCCAGCCACTTCAGCCGCGCCTATGGCCGCATCGACGCCCCCGGACTGACGGTCTCCGAAATTGATCCGACCGGCGCCGGCGACTGTTTCGGCGCAACATACCTCACCTGCCGCCGCCTCGGCATGCATCCCGAAAGAGCGCTCGCCTATGCCAATGCATCCGGCGCGCACAACGTCATAAAGCGCGGTCCCATGGAGGGCGCTGCCAGCCTTGCCGAACTTGACGCCTTCATGACCGCGCTATTGTCGGAGGAAGTCCTATGACCGCCATTCTGGAAAATCTCGCCGCCGCGCGCCGTGCCGGCAAGCCGGCAGGTATCACTTCGGTCTGCTCTGCCCACCCCGTTGTCCTGCGCGCCGCAATCCGCCGCGCCGCTGCCGGTCAAACAGCCGTGCTGATCGAGGCCACCTGCAACCAGGTCAATCATCTCGGCGGTTATACCGGCATGACGCCGCGCGACTTCGTTACCTTCGTCAACAGCATTGCGCAGGAAGAAGGACTGCCCGGCGAGCTCCTGATTTTCGGCGGTGATCATCTCGGTCCCAATCCCTGGCGCAAGGAAAAAGCCGAGGACGCGCTGACAAAAGCAGCCACCATGGTCGAAGCCTATGTCACAGCCGGTTTTCGCAAGATTCATCTGGATGCGTCGATGGGCTGCGCCGGTGAGCCGGCCGCACTGGATGACGTGATCATTGCCAATCGCGCGGCAAAACTCGCGGCTGTCGCCGAAAAGGCAGCCGCCGAGGCGGGCCTGCCAAAACCGCTTTACATTCTCGGCACCGAAGTGCCGGTGCCGGGCGGCGCCGATCACGTGCTCGACACGGTGGCACCCACCGAGCCGCAGGCGGCGCGCACGACCATTGACCTGCACCGTGAGATATTCGCGCAGCACGGTCTTTCCGATGCGTTCGAACGGGTCATCGCCTTTGTCGTGCAGCCCGGCGTGGAATTCGGCAGCGACAATGTCGTCGCTTACAATCCGGATGCGGCCACGGCGCTCAGCGCCGTACTCGACGGCGAACCGCAACTGGTCTTTGAGGCACACTCGACGGATTATCAAACGAGAGCAGCGCTTGGCGCCCTTGTGCGCGACGGATATCCGATCCTGAAAGTCGGTCCGGGGCTGACCTTCGCTTACCGCGAAGCACTCTACGCTCTCGATATGATCGCATCCGAGATGGTCGGCGACTATGGCGACCGGCCGCTGGCGCGGACCATGGAACAGCTGATGCTCGGCGCGCCCGGCGACTGGCAGGGTCATTACCATGGTGATGACATCACGCTCAGATTGCAGCGTCACTACAGCTACAGCGACCGCATTCGCTATTACTGGACAAGGCCCGAGGCGCTCGCAGCCGTTTCCGCCTTGCATAAGGCGCTTGACGGGAAGACAATTCCCGAAACCCTGCTGCGCCAATACCTCGGCGAGCTGCCGCTCGCCACGGTTGCAGGCAAGGATATGGAGGAGGTTCTGATCGCCGCGGTGGATCAGGTGCTGGCAACCTACCATGCGGCGACGGGCGAAGGTCGCGGCTAAGACAATCGTCAAGTTAAATTCGGATGCCCCGGCGGAGACGTTGCGGGTATCGGTCATGGAGGGGACTACCAATGGCAACACGAAACACGAGCGGTCTGGCGCGGGTTATGCTTGCGCCTTCGGTGCTGCTTTTGCTGGTGTGGATGATCGTGCCCCTGGCGATGACGCTGTGGTTTTCGTTCCAGAACTACAATCTCCTCAACCCTGCCAATGTCAGCTTCGCGGGCCTGTTCAATTACCAGTATTTCTATACCGATCCGGCCTTCTTCCAGTCGATCTTCAACACGCTTGCCATCGTCGGCGGCGTGCTTCTGATCACCGTCATCGGCGGTATTGCGATTGCGCTTCTGCTTGACCAGGACATCTTCGGTCAGGGCATCGTGCGCATCATGATCATCTCGCCCTTCTTCGTCATGCCGCCTGTTGCGGCGCTGGTGTGGAAGAACATGATCATGCATCCCGGTTACGGCGTGCTTGCCGATCTGTCGCGCTTCTTCGGCCTGCAGCCGGTCGACTGGTTCGCGCAGTTTCCGCTGCTCTCCATCATCATCATCGTCGCCTGGCAATGGCTGCCCTTTGCCACGCTGATCCTGCTCACCGCCCTCCAGTCGCTCGATGGCGAGCAGAAGGAAGCGGCCGAGATGGATGGCGCCAACTTCATCAACCGCTTCATCTACCTGACGCTGCCGCATCTTGCCCGCGCCATCACCGTCGTCATCCTCATCCAGACGATCTTCCTGCTCGGCGTTTACGCGGAAATCCTCGTCACCACCAATGGCGGCCCGGGTTATGCCTCGACCAACCTTGCCTTCCTCATCTATCGCACGGCGCTTCTGGGCTACGACGTCGGCGGCGCATCGGCCGGTGGCATCATCGCCGTCGTGCTCGCCAATATCGTCGCCATCTTCCTGATGCGCGCCGTCGGCAAGAACCTCGACCGTTAAGGAGAAGCGATCATGGCCCGCAAGACAACGACACGCGCAAAGATCGGCTTCACCATCGCGGCATGGGCCGTGGCGTTGCTGCTGTTCTTCCCGATCCTTTACGCCTTCCTCACCTCGATCAAGACCGAGCCGGAGGCGATTGCAGGCTTCAGCCTCATTCCCTCGGGCACGCTCGAAAACTACATCACCGTGCAGACCCAGCGCGATTACTTCAAGCCGTTCATGAACTCGGTCGTGCTGTCGCTCGGCTCGACGATCATCGCGCTCATGATCGCCATTCCCGCCGCCTGGGCCATGGCATTCTCGCCGACCAAACGCACCAAGGACATTTTGATGTGGATGCTCTCCACCAAGATGATGCCGGGGGTGGCGGTGCTGGTGCCGATCTACCTGATCTTCCGCAATGCCGGCCTGCTCGATACCCGCATTGGGCTGACCGTCATGCTCACCTTCATCAACCTGCCGATCGTGGTGTGGATGCTTTATACCTACTTCCGCGAAATCCCCGGCGAGATCCTTGAAGCAGCCCGCATGGATGGTGCCTCGCTCTGGAACGAGATCGTGCATGTACTGACCCCAATGGCGGTTCCGGGCATTGCCTCGACGCTGCTCCTGAACGTCATTCTTGCCTGGAACGAATCCTTCTGGACCATCCGGCTGACGACCACCAATGCGGCACCGCTGACGGCCTTCATCGCCTCCTTCTCCTCACCGCAGGGGCTGTTCTGGGCCAAGCTCTCGGCCGCCTCGATGATGGCGATCGCCCCCATTCTCGTCATCGGCTGGTTCTCGCAGAAACAACTCGTGCGTGGCCTCACCTTTGGCGCCGTGAAATAAGGAACGACAATAATGGGCAGCATTTCCCTTCAGAACGTGTCCAAGCTCTTCGGCGAGGCAAAAGTCATCCCGTCGATCGATCTCGATATCCATGACGGCGAGTTCGTCGTCTTCGTCGGCCCCTCCGGCTGCGGCAAGTCAACGCTGCTGCGCCTGATTGCCGGGCTGGAAGACGTCTCCGGCGGCAGAATAGTCATCGACGGCAACGACGCCACCGAAAAGGCCCCGGCCGAGCGCGGCCTTGCCATGGTGTTCCAGTCCTATGCGCTTTATCCGCATATGAGCGTCAGGAACAACATCGCCTTCCCGCTGAAGATGGCCAAGCTCGACAAGGCCGTCATCGACAAGAAGGTCGACGATGCCGCCCGTATCCTCAACCTCACCGATTATCTCGAACGCCGGCCCTCGCAACTGTCCGGCGGCCAGCGCCAGCGCGTCGCCATCGGCCGCGCCATCGTGCGCGAACCGAAGGCGTTCCTGTTTGACGAACCGCTCTCCAACCTCGATGCGGCGCTGCGCGGTACCATGCGGCTGGAAATCTCCGAGCTGCACAACACGCTGAAGACGACGATGATCTACGTCACCCACGACCAGGTGGAAGCCATGACCATGGCCGACAAGATCGTGGTCCTCAACCGCGGCAATATCGAGCAGGTCGGCTCGCCGATGGAGCTTTACCGCTCGCCCGCCAACCTCTTCGTCGCCGGCTTCATCGGCTCGCCGCGCATGAACCTGGTGACCGGCGACTACGCCCGGCAAAAGGGTGCGACCACCGCCGGCGTGCGGCCCGAGCACCTGACGCTGTCGAAAGAAACCGGCCTGTGGCAGGGCAAGGTCACGGTCGCCGAACATCTCGGCTCCGACACCTTCCTCCACCTCGACGTCCCCGGCATCGGCCCCATCACCGCCAGAACCGACGGTGAATTCGAATGCAAACACGGCGATACCGTCTTCATCACACCAGATGATGCCAAAATCCACAGGTTCGATGACAAGGGCATCGCGATATGACGCCTCAAGTTCAGGCCTCGTCGATCCTGACACCGTTTCGGTCAAAAACATGAAGCCGTTCCTGCGGGAAACCGACCCGCATGGACTTGCCCGGCTGCAACAGCGCCCGATCAGACGAAAACAGCTTGAAGGGCAATCCATGCACGGTCAGGTGCAGGATGATGCCGAGACCCGTCGGCTCGACGAGATCGACGGTCGCCTCGACAGCACCATCCGCAGGCGAGACGGTGACATGTTCCGGCCGGATACCGAGTGTGACCGGCTCACCATCGGCAAGCTTCACGTCGCGGCCGAGTTCGAGGCGTGTGCCATCGCCGAGCACGACGAAACTACCGCCATTCTCCCGCCCGAGCCGTCCTTCCAGAAAATTCATGCCCGGCGAACCGATAAAACCAGCGACGAACAGATTGGCTGGGCGATCGTAGAGATCGAGCGGTGCGCCGATCTGCTGCACATGGCCGGCATTCATCGCGACGATACGGGATGCAAGCGTCATCGCCTCGATCTGGTCATGGGTGACATAAACCGAGGTAGCGCCAAGATCAGCATGCATGCGCTTGATTTCGGCCCGCATCTGCTCGCGAAGCCGTGCATCGAGGTTGGAGAGTGGCTCATCGAACAGAAAGGCCTTAGGCTGGCGCACGATGGCCCGGCCCATGGCGACGCGTTGGCGCTGGCCGCCGGAAAGCGCCTTCGGACGGCGTGCCAGATAGGGATCGAGACCGAGTTTCGCCGAAGCACCGGCCACGGCCGCCGCGATTGTTTCCTTGGTGCTGCGGCGCAGGCGCAGGCTGTAGCTCATATTGTCGGCGACGCTCATATGCGGATAAAGCGCATAGGACTGGAACACCATGGCGATATCCCGGTCCTTCGGCTTGCGGTCGTTGACGCGCTCACCGTCGATGGTCAATTCGCCTGCTGAAATCTCCTCCAGACCGGCGATCATTCGCAGCAGTGTGGATTTTCCGCAGCCGGATGGGCCGACGAGGACGATGAATTCTCCGTCCTCGATCTTCAGATCGACCCCGTGCAGGACCGCAAGGTCGCCATAGGTCTTGCCGACATTCTTCAGCTCGATGGAAGCCATGGGATTATCCTTTCACCGCGCCGGCCGTCAGGCCCTGCACGAGATAACGTTGAATGAGCAGGAAGAAGAGACAGGCCGGAATGAGCGCCAGAACACCCGCCGCCATCATCTGCCCGAAATCGACGGAAAACTTTGAAACGAAGGTCAACAGCCCGACCGGGAATGTGGCGCTCTGGTTGCCCGAAATCAGCATCAGCGCAAACAGCAACTCGCTCCACGCGGCGGTGAAGACGAAGCCCAGCGTCGCAGCGATGCCCGGCAATGTCAGCGGCAGGATGATCTGGCGGAATGCCGTGAAGCGGCTTGCCCCGTCGATCATCGCCGCCTCTTCCAGATCCTTCGGAATACCGTCGAAGAATGACTGCATGAGGAAAGTGGCAAACGGCACGTTGAAGGCGGTGTAGACGATGACGAGACCCGTCAGGCTGTTGGTGAGGCCGAGCGGCGACAGCATCTTGAAGATCGGCGCGACCAGCATGACCAGCGGAAACATCTGGGTAATCAGCATCAGCGCGACGATCCAGTATTTGCCCTTGAAGCGGAACCTCGACAGCGCATAACCGGACAGTGACGAGAGTACCGTAACGGCAAGTGCCGTGGAGCCGGCAACGATGACGCTGTTCTTAAAAAATGTCGGGAAGGCACTGTTTTCTATGACATATCGATAATGATCGAGCGTCGCGTGCGACGGCCACATTCGCACGCCTTCGCTATAAAGCAGGTCATTCGGCGTGACCGAGACCTTGAGCAGCCAGAACAGCGGAAACAGCGCAAAGACGATATAGGCGAGGATCGCCAGGCGATGGGCAAGGGTGAGGAATATCCTTGATGTCATCGGTCAGTCCTTCTCGATAAGGCGTTGGCGCAGGAGCACGATGAGCATGGAATAGGCCAGAAGCAGCACCAGAAGTACCAGCGCGATGGCCGAGGCATAACCGAAATCGAGCCGCCGGAAGGCCTGCGTAAAGATGTAGCTCGCAACGATCTGGGTGCGGTCTGCCGGTCCGCCATTGGTCATGACGATGATGAGATCGGCAAAATTGGCGATCCAGACGGTGCGCAGCAAAACGGTGATGGCGATGGTGGGTGCGAGAAATGGGAGGGTGATAGAAGTAAAGCGCTGCAACGGGTTTGCCCCATCGATGGAAGCGGCCTCGTAAAGATCACGCGGGATCGCCTGAAGTGCGGCAAGCAATGTGATGGCGAAGAAAGGAATGCCCCACCAGACATTGGCGATGATCGGCCCCCACATGGCAAGCTGCGGATCGGCAAGAATATTGTTGGGCGCGGAGAGAAGCCCGAGCGAGACCATCCAGTGCGGCAGCGGTCCTATGACCGGGTTGAACAGCCACGCCCAGTTGAGACCGGCAAGAAAGGTTGGCACGGCCCATGGAAGAAACACCAGCGCCTGGGCCAGCCCCCTGCCCGCGAACGGCTTGTCCAGCAGCAGCGCCAGAATGAGACCAAAGAAAAACTGCAGGAATACCGAAGCCCCCGTCCACCACAGCGTATTTTTCAGCGCCCGGTAAAAGGCCGCATCCTGCGACAGTGCCTCCAGATGTTTCAAGCCAACGAAACCGCCGGAAAAAGGATTGAGCAGCTGCACGTCGCGAAACGCATAGGACAGGCCGAGCACCAGCGGCACCAGCATGACGGCAACAATGAGCACGAGAACCGGCGCACTATAGAGCCAGGGTTCGGCCCAGTCGGCAAAACGCTGCATTGCCGGCTTGCCGGCGCGGTTGCGCGCGGCCACGGGTCCGGCGCCATGGGCATAGGACATGATTGATCGCTCCTGATCGGACGGCGGGGCGGACAGGTTTTTCTAACGCTTCTGGCCAGCCGGTCCGCACGTTTTGAAATGGGGCCTGCCGTTGGTGACAGCCCGCAAGAACGGCCGCGCGGGTTCAAACCTCGCGCGGCCAACCGTGTGGTTTATTTGGAGGCGAGGAACTTCTGCTGCGCCTTCGTCATATAGTCAGCCCATTGCTTGGCGAGGTCTTCCGGTGAGATATCGCCAAGAAGCGCTTCCTGCGATGTCTTGATAACCAGTGAATCCTTGAAGAATGCGAATTCCTCAAGATAGGTCGGCATCTTCGTCGGCACGGCGTTCTTGTCCGCCAGTTCGTCGAACCAGCCCTTGAACTGCTCGCTGGCGTAGAAGGGGTCCTTCTCCGCCGACTTGTGCACCGGCAGCGCACCCGTCTTCTTGTTCCACTCGATATTGCCTTCCGGCCCTTCCAGCGTCTCGACCAGTTTCCAGGAGAGGTCCTTGTTGGCGGATGCCGACATGATCGACCAGCCGGCGAAACCGATGGTCGGGAAGGTCTTGCCGTCAGGTCCCTTCGGCATGGTCATGACGCCGAAATCTTCCGGCTTCATGCGCTGGGCAATTGCGATAAGGGCGTCCGGATCCTGATCGAGGAAGGCGCAGGTGCCGGAATAAAAGCCCGCGACGATCTCGTTGAAGCCCCAGTTGACGCTGTCTTTCGGTGCCAACCCGTTCTTGTAGAGATCGATCACATAGGTCAGGCCTTTCACCCAGCCAGGGCTGTCGAAGGTGGAGGTGCCGTCCTTGGTGAAGAACTCGTTCGATCCCGCCATGGACGCGCCGAACATGACCCAGCCGTTAAGTCCGCCCGGCCCGCCACGCAGGCAATAACCGTATTTGCCGGGAAGTGCTGCAACCTTCTTGGAGGCATCGGCGAATTCGTCGAGCGTCTTCGGCGGCTCCTTCACTCCAGCCTGTTCCAGCAGTTTCTTGTTGTAGAACATGGCCCGGAGATAAAAGCCGTAGGGAAGCATATAGGCCGTGTTCTTCACATCACGGCCCAGTTCCAGCGTGCGTTCACTCAGACCCTTGGTGTATTCCCATTTGGCGAGGTAGGGTTCGAGACTTTCGAGCATGCCGTTATTGGCATAAAGCGAAAGCCAGGTGTCGGGCATTTCCATGACATCAGGCACATCGCCGGCGGAGACCATCGTGGCGAATTTCTGGAAGGCCTCGCTCCAGGGCAGCGAGATGATCTCCACCTTGGTGCCGGGATTGGCGCTTTCGAACTTCGAGACGATGCCCTTCAGCGTTTCCGTCCGTTCGGGACTTGTAATGACCTCGACCAGTTTCAAGGTCGTATCCGCCAGCGCCGTTCCGGTCATCAGGGCGGTAAAGATTGCTGCTGCTACCAGTTTTTTCATGTCGTTCTCCCCTTTTTGTCGTCAGTTTTAAGACGCGTCAGACGGCCGAGGCCGCCTTGATCGCGGGTTCGAGATCGTTCCAGAGCGCTTCTGTGCCCTCCAGTCCGACATGCAGGCGCACGGAACGCGCGCTGATGCCGAACGTGTGGGCGGAGTTTGGCTGCGCCTTCTGTTCAAGCACCACTTCACCCGGGACGATCAAGCTTTCATGCCCACCCCAGGAAACACCCAGTTTGAAAAGCTTGAGGCGGTCGGCAAAAGCGCGCACATCCACCCCTTCCTTGAAAATGAAGGAAAACAGGCCAGACGTACCGTTGAGGCCGGGCGGCAGGCGGTTCGCCAATCCCGGATGGCAAACCTTTTCCACCACATCGAGCGCCTGCAGGCGGCTGGCAATATCCAACGCCGACGCCTGATGCGCCCTCATGCGCAGCGGCAGGGTGCGCAAGCCGCGGATCAGCAACCACGCATCGAAGGGCGACATCTTGCCACCGAGATAGGGATAGGTCTCTGCACGAATGCGGTCGATCATTGCCTTTGAACCGGCAACCACGCCGGAGACCACATCGCTGTGCCCGCCGAGATATTTCGACGCCGAATGCACGACGAGATCGACACCGAGCGAGATCGGCTGCTGGAAGACAGGGCTTGCCCAGGAATTATCGATGACGGTGACGGCGCCATGGCGCTTGCCGATCGCGGCGAGCGCACCGACATCATGGGCCTCCATCACCCAGCTGGTCGGGCTTTCCATGTAGAAGAGCTTCGCGCCGGGCATAGCCTTTTCAACCGCCGCCTCGTCGCGGCCGTCGACATAGACCACCTCGACATTCATGCGCTTCATGAAGGTGCCAAACAGGCGAAACGCATCGGGATAGACATGGCGCACCGCGACGATGCGGTCACCCGGCGAAACGAAGGAGAGAACGGTGGAGGAAATGGCCGACATGCCGCTGGCGAAGCCAAGCGCATCTTCCGCGCCCTCAAGCTTTGCCAGCATTTCCTCAAACATCCTGACGGTCGGGTTGAGCCCTCGCGTATAGACCGGCCGCACCTTTTCGCCGCGATAGGTGGAAACCATTTCGTCGTAGCTGGAAAAGGTGAAAAGCGAAGTCTGCACAAGGGGCGGCACCACAGCTTCGAAAGCGTGGGTCTCGTCATGGGCGACGATCAGGGAGGCGGGATCGAAGAGATCGTTGCCTTGGTTCATTTCGACATGTCCTTGATATCCTCCTCGACGACAGCGAGGATTTTCAGTGTTTCTTCACGGGCGGTCTCCGCATCGCCGGCGGCGATGGCGTTGAACAGCGTGCGGTGAAAGGGGAAGGAGCGGCTTGCAAAGTCCGGCCGGTCGAAAGGCTTCAGCCAGAAACGTTCGAAACCTTCGCGCATCTGCTCGAGCAGCTGCTTGAACAGCGAATTATGCGTGGCGTCATAGATGGAGAGGTGGAAGGCAAGGTCGGCCTTGCCGGACGTGCCTTCAGCCAGATGCACCCGCTCCATCTCATCGAGCCGCGCTTCCATCGTGGCGATATCCTCCACCGTGCGCCGGCGCGCCGCAGCCATCGAGGCCTCAACCTCGATGCCACGCCGGACTTCCAACGTCATCAACAACGCATCGCGCAGGCTTTCGGCATCGATGGAGATAGGCATATGCACGGTTGCGGCGGAAATCGGCTTAAGCAGATAATTGCCGCTGCCCTTGCGGCTGTCGATAACGCCCAGCGCCTGAAACTTACGGATGACCTCGCGAATGGTGGAACGGCCGACACCCAGCGCCACCATCAGCTCTCGCTCGGCCGGCAACCGATCTCCAGCCTTCAGTCCCGCCCTCTCGACGTAATCGGAAAGGGCCGCCTCGACCTGGCGCACGCGGTCGCTGGGTGGAATAGGCTGCATCAGTTCGCGGCTGGATCTATCCAAGACTTACCCTTTGAATTGGTCTGACATCTTACCATTTCAAACGGTCGGTCGATTGTCAACGGGGAACGCAAGCAGCCTAAACAGGGAGATCACATCCCTGTTGAACCGCGTATTCGGGGAAAAATAGAAGGAAATTAGAGATTTGGGCGTTGGTAACGCTGGAGAAGGCTTACCGGCTGGGCAAAATTTGCGAGACGGCACAATCGACCGTAGGGCCTAGGACAGAAGGAAAAAACTTCTCCTCCGTCGTGCTCGGGCCTATCGCGAGCATCTGCCAGCTATTGATTTTACGATACGTGACTGGATCCTCGGAACGGGCCTGAGGATGACATCGAGTGTGGGGATACGTTAGTCAGGTGTCTGAGGGTGGCTGGTGCCACCCTCGCCCGTTTTGTCTTCTTACTGGCTAAGCACGGCCGCCTTGATGGTATCGATGTTGTGGTTGACCATATCAATATAGGTTGCGGCCGGGCCGTCGGCTGTGGAGAGCGCGTCGGAATAAAGCGTTCCACCAACTTTCAGGCCGGTTTCCTTGGCAATCTGGTCCATCAACCGCTTGTCGGTGATGTTTTCGACGAAGATCGCCGAGGCCTTGTCGTGCTTGATCTGATCCACCAGCTTGGCGACGTCGGCGGCAGACGCTTCGGAATCCGTCGAGATACCTTCCGGCGCCAGGAATTCGAGACCATAGGCATGCTCGAAATAACCGAAGGCATCATGTGAGGTGATGATGTTGCGTTTTTCCGGCGGAATGGCGGCGATCTCGGTCTTCACCTTCTCGTTCAAAGCCGCGAGCTTGGCGATATAGGCCTGTGAATTGGCGGTGTAAGTTGCGCAACCGGCCTTGTCGACCTCGCAAAATGCGCCGGCGATGTTCTTCACGTATATTTCCGCATTCTTGATTGACTGCCAGGCATGCGGATCGAATTCACCGTGATTGTGTCCCTCATGGTCATGCGCTTCCTCTGCCTTGTGGTCGTGACCCGCCTCTTCCTCGGCTTCCGGATGTGCGTGACCGGCTGGCTCGTCGGAAATCCTGAGGGGTTTCACGCCCTTGGTCAGCTCCACCACCGGCGCCTTTGTGCCGCTGGTATCGATCAGCCGCTTCAGGAAGCCCTCGAATGCAAGGCCGTTCACCAGCACAACATCCGCCTTGCTGACGGCAACGGCATCGGCCGGGCGCGGCTCGTAGACATGCGCGTCGCCGTCAGGTCCGACGATCGTGGTGATTTCGACGCGGTTGCCGCCGACATTCTTCGCGAAGTCGGCAATGATCGAGAAGCTGGCCACGACCTTGAGTTCAGCCGCAGAAGCCTGCGCCATCAGGACTGGGGAAAGGGAGAGAAGGCTTACGCAGGTAGCAAGACGTAGGGTTTGGAACATGAAGGGTTCTCCTTTTTTCAAACGCTGTTTTCAGGCCGTTCTGTGACGACCGGAACCGAGAAGATCGCGAAGCACACCGCGTGTGCCGACGACGATGGACAGGACATAGATGACGCCTGCGGACAGGATGATCGCTGGACCTGATGGCAGCGACGCGTGATAGGACAGAAGCAGGCCTGCAAAACACGAGACCATGCCGATGCCGATCGAGATGAAGCACATTGGCGCGACGCGATTGGACCAGAAGCGGCTGGCGGCAGCGGGCAGCATCATCAGGCCAACCGAAAGCAGGGTTCCGAGCGCCTGAAACCCGCCGACCAGATTGAGGACGACGATGGCGAGGAAGAGGAAGTGCACGGGGCTCCCCCAGTTGCTGACCGAGCGCAGAAACAGGGGATCGAGGCATTCCGCCAGCAGCGCGCGCCAGAAAACCATCATCACCACCAGTGTGACGACACAAATACCGCCGATCAGGCCGAGCGCTTCATTGTTCAGTGCCAGCACCGTGCCGAAAAGCACATGCATGAGATCGACACTGGAGCCGCGCCAGGAGACGAGCAGCACGCCGAGCGCCAGAGAGATGAGGTAAAAGGCTGCAAGCGAGGCATCCTCTTTCTGGATGGTCAAGCGCGACACCGCACCGGCACCCAGTGCCACCAGAAGACCGACGACCAGCCCGCCGATGGTCATCGGCAAAATCTCCAACCCGTAAAACAGAAAGCCCACCGCCGCCCCCGGCAAAATGGCGTGCGACATGGCATCACCCGTCAGGCTCATGCGGCGCAGCATCAGAAACACCCCGACCGGCCCGCAACTGACAGCAAGGATCAAGGCACCGGCAAGCGCACGCTGCATGAAGACATACTGGATGAATGGCTCGATGAAGAAATCAGACATGGATATGCGAATGCGCCTGCGAGTATTTGGGGAAATCCTGGGGCTTTTCCGCCAGGTCGGCGTTCACCGTCGCTGCTGCGGGTTCGCACCATGGGGCGTCGCCGTCCCATGCCTCGTGAAACCGTCGTGCCTGCTGCATCATTTCGGGCCTTAAAACCTCCCGTGTCGGGCCAAAGCCCACCAACCGTCTGGCAAGCAGAAGCGTTTGCGGAAAATGCTGACGCACCAGCTCGTAGTCATGAAGAACGGCCAGAACCGTGCGCCCCTCGGCAACCCATGCTTTGATCAGCACCATGAGATCGGCGACGGTGCGCTCATCGACAGCGTTGAAGGGCTCGTCCAGCAAAATCAGCTGCGCATCCTGCAACATGGCGCGGGCAAAAAGGGCGCGCTGCATCTGGCCGCCGGAGAGTGAATCGATATTGCGTTTTTCAAAGCCAGAAAGTCCGACCGCTTCCAGCACATGAGCCATGGCCGCCCGGTCCGACTGGCGATGGCGAGCGAGCAGGCCGCGTTTGGGCCAGAGACCAAGCGCGACCAGATCGCGCACCTGTGCCGGAAAGGAACGGTCGAGTTCAGACTGCTGCGGTAGATAGGCGACGGAAACGCCTGGAGTAACCCGGCATTCACCGCCAAGTGGCTTCAAAATGCCGGCGATGCCCTTCATCAGCGTCGACTTTCCCGACCCATTGGCGCCGACCACCGCCGTGAGCGACCCTTTGGCAATATCGCCATCCAGATGATGCACCGCCGCGCGGCCGGCATATCCGAGTGTCAGATTTTTAAAGGCAAGGCACGGATCGTTCATCGATCCCTCCGGGGCATGATGTCATTTGATGACCCCCTCATATGTAATGTTATTACATTCGTCAAACAAATATGTAATGAAATAACATTAACTATCGGAAAGGTAGGTTCCATCTCACATTGGACGACAACCGCGGGATCGCCTCGGGGGGTGTGATCATGCCGAGTTCTGGATTCCCGGGACAAACCAGAGGAGCACCCGGCAAGCAATTTTTTTAAAGCCAGTTGACACGCCGCGCTTATGTAATGTTATTACGTTACAGCCAACAAGCAATGTGGCTACCAGCTCCGTCGTTCTCAAACCGCAAGCCGTGACGACGATGACTCCCACGCTACCACCGCTAATAAAACGAGGCCCGCATGTCGAAAAAACTTCCCGTCACTGTCCTCTCCGGCTTTCTTGGTGCAGGAAAGACAACGCTTCTCAACCATATTCTCGCCAACCGCGACGGTCTGCGGGTCGCGTTGATCGTCAACGACATGAGCGAGATCAATATCGATGCGGCACTTGTGCGAGATGGCGGCGCCAATCTTTCGCGCACCGAGGAACAGCTTGTGGAAATGACCAATGGCTGCATCTGTTGCACGTTGCGCGACGACCTTCTGAATGAGGTACGCGCGCTCGCCGAGCAGGGCCGGTTTGATTATCTGCTGATCGAATCCACCGGCATCGCCGAGCCGCTGCCAGTGGCCGCCACTTTCGATTTTCGCGATGAAAACGGTCGCAGCCTTTCCGATGTCGCGCATCTGGACACGATGGTGACGGTGGTGGATGCCGCCAATCTTCTCAACGACTACGGTTCCTCTGACTTTCTTGCCGACCGTGGTGATACGGCAGGCGAAGGCGACAACCGCACCATCGTAGACCTCCTGGTCGAGCAGATCGAATTTGCCGATGTCGTCGTCCTCAACAAGATCGGCACTGCCACGCCGGATGAGCGGGACGCAGCCCGCAAGATCATCGTCGGGCTGAACCCGGATGCGAAACTCATTGAGGCCGATTTCGGCAAGGTGGAACTGAAGGAGGTGCTGGGCACCGGCCGCTTCGATTTCGCCAAGGCCGAAGAACACCCGCTGTGGTTCAAGGAGTTGCACGGTTTCAAGGACCACATTCCCGAGACCGAGGAATATGGCATCCGCTCCTTCGTTTACCGCGCCAGGAAGCCGTTCGATCCCGTGCTGTTCCAACGTTTTATCGACCGCGCCTGGCCCGGTGTGGTGCGCGCCAAAGGCTTCTTCTGGCTGGCCACGCGGCCAGCTTATGTCGGCGAGATAAGCCAGGCCGGCGCACTGGTGCGCACCGGCAAGATGGGCCTTTGGTGGTCCGCCGTGCCGAGCGAGCAATGGCCGCGCGAGCAGCAGTTCCTCGACATGATGAAGCCCTATCTCGACCCGGTCTTTGGCGACCGCCGGCAGGAAATCGTCTTCATCGGTTCCGATCCCATGAGCGAAGCGCGCATCCGCGCGCAGCTCGATGCGTGCCTGATCGACACAGATGCCTTCACCCCGGACGCATGGCGACACCTGCCCGACCCCTTCGCCAGCTGGGACCGGCAGGCGGCTTGATTGGTTCTCAACTCCGACCTTTTTGACCAGCGCATTCCTCTTTCGCCTTCTCCCCACAGGGGAGAAGGTCTCGGCAACGCAATTCAAAGAAAATTCAGCGTCACCAGCGTCAGCACAAGATAACGCCCAACCTTCGCAATGGTAACAAGCAAAAGAAAGACCGGCAGCGGCTCCTTCATGATGCCGGCCGCGACCGTCAGCGGATCGCCGATCAGCGGCGCCCAGCTGAGCAGCAGCGACCACTTGCCGTAACGCCTGTACCAGTTCTGGGCACGTTGCAGCGCGGCTTCCCCCACAGGAAACCACCGCCGATGCCGGAAGCGTTCGATGCCACGGCCGAACAGCCAGTTGGCGAGGGATCCGGCGACATTGCCGGCGCTGGCAACAGTAACCAGCAGCCAGACCGGCTGGGACTTCAAAAGGATCAGGCCGGCAAGTGCGGCCTCCGACTGCATGGGCAGGATGGTTGCCGCGACAAAAGCCGTCAGAAACAAACCCGCATATACCGCCAGATCGGCCATTCCGTACCCTTCACCTTTAGCGAATCCCGCTGCTCCTGAAGTGCCGGATGACGACACCTGTCGTCAAGCGCCATGGCGTTCGATACAGATGGCCTTACGGCGGATTGGCGGCGACGGCTCTGACGATGTCATCACGCTCTATATCCAGCAGCGCCTGGTGAATTGAGAATTGCCGGGTTTTGCCGGATGCGGACAAAACGAGGATTACCGTTTCCTTCGGTGGGCAGTCCGGCTGTACGCAGGCAATCTCGTTGACGGAAACGATCTCGTCCTCGCGGAGGGCAAGCAGCTCCCGCGTCCAGTGTTTCATAAGACGGGCCTTAGAGACTATCGCAGAGCCGCTGCGTGCAAGCGGATTTGCTCTTGCCGTCATCGGGAAACCCTTCTTGCCGCCTGCGAGGCCAATGCCTCGAAAAGATCGCGGATCGGCTGCTGCGGCATATCCATGCCGATGAGGACAACACGGGTTGCACGGTTGCCATCCGGCCAGCTTTCAAGACGGCTCAGCGGATAAAGCCGGTGCTGCACGGCATGGGCGACCACTGGACGGTCCGGATCATCCGTCGCACCGAAAATTCCCTTGAGCCGCAGCAGACCGGAATGCACATTGCTGGTGACGAGTTCGAGAAAGGTAACGATCGCCTGCGGATCGAAAGCCCCGTCGAACGTCAAATCGAATGCCTCTACCCCCGCACCATGACGGTTGATATCGTGCCCGTGCGCGGCATGCAGGCTCAGCCTGTCGACGGCAAGCCAGCCCGTCACGTCTTCCGGCTTGTTACGCAACGAATAATCCGCCGGCGCAAACAGCGACATCAGATTGAAGTCGCGCGCGTTGCGGTCATGCAGACGCGCGGCAGGATTGAGATCGGAGAGGCTCTCACAGCCCATCTCCGCCCCGTCAGTGAGATCGGTTTTGGTCAAAACAATGTGATCGGCAAAGGCAAGCTGTTTCCAGCCCTCGATGAAACTGTCGACCATCGCCTGGCCGGAGGTAATGTCGAAAACAGTAACGACACCGGAGAGATTAAAGTGGCGGGCGACGATATGGTCGCGCAGGCCGGCGGCAGGCGTACCGCCGGGAATCAGGCTGTTGATGATCGGCGCAGGATCGGCAAGGCCAGTGGTTTCGATGACGACACGCGATATTTCCGGCACCACCCCTTCCAGAAAGGCCTGATGCAACTCGTAAAGCGAGGTGCGGATATCGCTGGTGGCGGTGCAGCAGATGCAGCCGGTCGTGGTCCTGAAATAACGCTCCGAACCGGTGCGGACCAGGCCGTGATCGATGGGCACCGAACCGAATTCGTTGACGATGACGGCGGCACCACGCATTTCCGGTTCGCTCAAAAGCTCGTTCAGAAGCGTGGTCTTTCCCGCCCCCAGAAAGCCGGTAAGCAGTGTGACAGGCACCGTTCCGGTGGATGGGGTGACGGACGAGACGTCATTCTGGTGCAACCGCCTTCTTCCGCTTCATTCCGAACACATCCGCACCTTCAAGCAGCAAATCTTGGAGAGACTTAATACGTAATGTAATAACATATCAATACCCTTTGTTAGAAGTTCCTCTTGAACATGGCCTCGGCAGACTGCTTCCGGTATCCCGTCCCTAGCCATGCCCACAAGCACACGAAAAAACCAAAGCGGACCCAAAATGGAATAATAAAACCGTTTCGTTCACTTTCGTTTTTTTCGTTCCACCATCTATTGCATTTTCATTAGAGTTCGCTTTAAATCAGGCCGCTAATACAGAAAAGCTCGCCCGCAGCTATATCGAGGAGGATAGGCTGCAATAAGGGGCTGTATCTTTTACTGTTTTTAAAATGGGAGGAATCGCCTTGAAAAAACTCAGCTACCGTCTTGCTGCGGCATCTGCGCTTTCGTTTTTTGTCACATCGAACGCGTTCGCCGCGACGGAAATTCAGTGGTGGCATGCCATGACCGGCGCCAATAACGAGGTCGTGGACGCGCTCGCGAAAGAGTTCAACGATAGCCAGACAAACTACAAGATCATGCCCGTCTTCAAGGGCACCTATCCGGAAACCCTGAATGCAGGCATTGCGGCCTTCCGCGCCAAGCAGCCGCCGGCGATCATTCAGGTCTTCGACGCCGGTTCCGGCGTGATGATGGGTGCTGCCGGCGCAATCAAACCGGTGGCGGAAGTACTGAAGGAGGGCGGCTACACCTTCAACAAGGAGGAATATCTGGCCGGCATCGTCGCCTATTATTCCAAGCCTGACGGCACCATGCTGTCCTTCCCCTATAATTCGTCCTCGCCGATCCTCTATTACAACAAGGACACCTTCCAGAAGGCAGGCCTTGACCCGGCAAATCCGCCGAAGACCTGGCCGGAGGTTTTCGAAGCTGCCAAGAAGATCAAGACAAGCGGTGCTGCCCAATGCGGCTTCACCTCAACATGGTTAACCTGGATCCAGACCGAAAACTTTGCCGCATGGAACAACGTCTCCTATGGCAGCAATGAAAACGGGCTGGGCGGCACCGATGTGAAGCTTGCCGTCAACGCGCCGCTCTTCGTCGAACACTTCCAGGCCATTGCCGACCTTGCGAAAGACGGCACCTTCCGTTACGGCGGGCGCACTTCGGAAGCCAAGCAGCTGTTCATGTCCGGCGAATGCGGCATCCTTACCGAATCCTCCGGCGGCCTTGGCGATATCATCAAGACCGGCATGAATTACGGTATCGGCCAGCTTCCCTATTACGAGGGTCATGGTCCGCAGAACACCATTCCCGGCGGCGCGAGCCTCTGGGTCTTCGGCGGCAAGAGCGATGCCGAATATAAAGGTGTGGCCGAGTTCTTCCATTTCCTTTCCCAGACCAAGATCCAGTCTCGTCTGCATCAGGTCTCCGGATACATGCCGGTAACGATCGCGGCCTATGAGGAAACCAAGAAATCCGGCTTCTATGACAAGAATCCCGGCCGCGAAACGCCGCTTCTGCAGATGATGGGCAAGCCACCAACAGAAAACTCCAAGGGCGTGCGCCTCGTGAACCTGCCGCAGGTCCGCGACATCATGAACGAAGAGTTCGAGGCGATGCTGGCCGGCAAGCAGGACGCGAAATCCGCACTCGACAAGATTGTCACGCGCGGTGATGCGGCCATCAAGCAGGCAACCGGCAACTAAACGATCCCTGCCCCCGCCCGCATCCTTACCCGGTGCGGGCGGTATTCCCATTTCATCAGGAGATCGCCGTGCAAAGCGTCGTATTCCCCAACAAGATCCTGCCCTATCTGCTGGTCGCGCCACAGATCATCCTGACGGTGATCTTTTTCTTCTGGCCCGCAAGTCAGGCGCTCTACCAGTCGACCATGCGCGAGGATGCCTTCGGGCTGAACAGCAATTTCGTCGGGCTGGCCAATTTTTCCGCCGTACTTTCGGATGAAAGCTATCTGAACGCGCTGCACGTCACGGTCATTTTCAGCGTCCTGACCGCACTTGTCTCGATGGGGCTGGCATTACTTCTGGCAACGGCGGCAGACCGCGTGGTGCGCGGCAAGGGTTTTTACCGCACCATGATGATCATGCCCTATGCTGTGGCACCCGCCGTCGCTGGCATGCTGTGGCTGTTCATGTTCAATCCGGCCATGGGAACCTTCTCCTATATCCTGCGCCGCAACGGCATCATGTGGGACCCGCTGCTCAACGGCAATCAGGCCATGCTGCTCGTGGTCGCAGCCGCCGCATGGAAGCAGATCAGCTACAATTTCCTGTTTTTTGTCGCAGGCTTGCAGGCAATTCCGAAATCATTGCTGGAGGCGGCCTCCATTGACGGCGCACGTGGTTCGCGGCGCTTCTGGACTATCGTTTTCCCGCTGCTGGCGCCGACAACCTTCTTCCTGCTGGTCGTCAACACCGTCTATGCCTTCTTCGATACGTTCGGCATCATCCACGCAGTTACTGGCGGCGGCCCTGCCAAGGCGACGGAAACACTGGTCTACAAGGTCTACAATGATGGCTTCGTTAACCTGAACCTCGGCTCTTCCGCCGCGCAATCCGTCATCCTGATGGTGATCGTCATTGCGTTGACCGCCTTCCAGTTCCGCTTCGTCGAGAAGCGCGTGCACTACGGCTGAGGATTTCCTGATGATTGAAAATCGCCCGGTCGCCCGCGTGATCGCCCATCTGATGCTGGTTCTCGGCATCATCATCGTGGCCTTCCCGATCTACTACACCTTCATCGCGTCATCCATGACGTCGAATGACATCATTCGCCCACCGATGTCGCTGCTGCCCGGCGACCATCTTGGTGAAAACTATACAGACGCCATGGTCGGCGGCGTCGAAAGAGTGGTCGGCGTCAGCCTTGAACGGCTGCTGTTCAACAGCTTCGTGGTGGCGCTCGCCATTGCCATCGGCAAGATCGTCATTTCTTTCCTGTCGGCTTTCGCAATCGTGTTTTTCCGTTTTCCCTTCCGCATGGGCTTCTTCTGGATGATCTTCATCACGCTCATGCTGCCGGTCGAGGTGCGTATCCTGCCCACCTACAAGGTCATCGTCGACCTCGGGCTTATCGATACCTATGCGGGACTGACGCTTCCGCTGATGGCGTCCGCGACGGCGACGTTCCTGTTCCGGCAGTTTTTCCTGACCATTCCCGGCGAAATGGTCGAGGCGGCTCGTATCGACAATGCAGGGCCGTTCCGCTTCATGCGCGATATTCTGCTGCCGCTGTCGAAAACCAATATCGCCGCTCTCTTCGTGATCCTGTTCATCTATGGCTGGACCCAGTATCTCTGGCCGCTGCTCGTGACCAACGACGCCAAGATGAACACGATCATCATCGGCCTCAAGCGCATGGTGGATTTCACCGACGCTTCGACGCCCTGGAATTATGTGATGGTGACGGCGATCCTCGCCATCATCCCCCCGATTATCGTTGTGGTGCTGATGCAGCGCTGGTTCGTCAAAGGTTTGGTGGAGACCGAGAAGTAATGGCAAAAATTGCGCTGAAAGACGTCCGCAAGGTTTACGGCGGCAATGTCGACGCCATCAAGGGCGTATCGATGGATATAGCCGATGGCGAGATGATCGTATTGGTCGGCCCCTCTGGCTGCGGAAAATCGACATTGCTGCGCATGATCGCCGGGCTGGAAAGCATATCGGGCGGTGAGATCGTCATCGGCGACCGCGTCGTCAACGATCTCGAACCGTCAGACCGTGATATTGCCATGGTGTTCCAGAACTACGCGCTATACCCGCATATGACAGTGCGGCAGAACCTCGCCTATGGCCTCAAGAACCGCAACACGCCGAAGGACGAGATCGACCGGCGTATCACCGAGGCAGCCAAGGCGCTGGAAATCGAACAATATCTGGAGCGCAGGCCGCGCCAGCTCTCGGGTGGCCAGCGCCAGCGCGTGGCGATGGGCCGTGCCATCGTGCGCAAGCCCGCCGCATTCCTGTTCGATGAGCCGCTGTCCAACCTCGATGCCAAGCTGCGCGTGCAGATGCGCGTCGAAATCCGCCGCCTGCAACGCTCTCTCGCCACCACCAGCGTCTACGTAACCCATGATCAGATGGAAGCCATGACGCTGGCCGACCGCCTGGTGGTGCTAAATGCCGGCCGCATCGAGCAGATCGGCACTCCGATCGAGCTTTACGAAAAACCGGCCACCACCTTCGTCGCCACCTTCATCGGTTCGCCCTCCATGAACCTCCTGCCCTACGGCCCCCCATCGGCTAACGGCGCATCCGGGTGGTCGGTGAATGGATCAGGCGCGCTGCCGCAAACCACCGCAACACTGGGCATCCGTCCGGAAGACATTACGCTCGCGGAAACAGAAGTTCCCGATGCCGCTTTCACTGGCACCGTGCGGGTGGACGCCGTGGAATTGGTGGGCGCGGAAAGCTACGTGCATGGCTCCTTCACCGACGGCACCACCATCGTCTTCCGCGTTCCTGGCCGTTCGCAGCTTGGCATCGGCGAGAACCTGCGGATTGCCGCCCAGACGAAGGACTTCCATCTGTTCGATGCGGCGGGGAAGCGGATTTAGGGTCTTACGAAGGACAAGGAGACACCCGCCTCTCGGCGGGTGCTCGGACTACCAGACCAGCTCAACCTGTGGCCTACCGTTGGAGGTTTTCTCCACCGTGCGTCCGGACGTATCGATATTGCAGTGGATACGCTGCCGGAAAGCCGAGAAGCTTTCGAAGGTCACCACATCCACGGGATCGTCGAGATGCAGGGTCAGCCGGTAGCGTTCCGGGTCGCCGCCTAGCGTTTGCACGCCCAGAACGGATGCTACGAAGGGCTGGCCTAGATAGAGGCCTTCCACCCGGGAACCAAGAAGATAGGGATTGAATGCGGGACGGTTTCCCGCCGTGGCATGCAGGGTGTTCCAGTCGCGGAAGCCATATTGCGCGGCGATGAGTTCAAGCGCCTTTGAATGGGTGATTGCCTGCCCCTGCCCTTCAAGGTCAGCGCGCAGCCGTTTTGCCTGCTCTTTCAATCCCTCAAGCGCGGGAAGCGGTTTGGACACGTTCATAACGGTTCTCCAACATGCGCATGCCGTATTTTTCCGAAGGGGTCCGCGTTGCCATCGACGACATGCAAAACATGGGGATGACCGTTATTCCAAAAAGAGCTTCACCAAGGGCGTAAACGCCTGCGGACGGCCGGGGCTCTTCTGCCCGTGGCCGTCCATATAGCTCAGAAAGCGCCGCCCGTCAAAGGCAGCGACGGCGCGAGGCCAAGGGGTCAGAAGCGATAGGTGATACCCGCACCGATCAACCAGGGATCGAGTTTCGCTTTGCCACTGATTGGCGTGCCGCCAAGTTCTGCGGTCCAGTCGGTCTTCAGGAAAATCTTCTTCACGTCGAAGTTCACGCCCCAATGTTCGTCCAACATATAGTCGAAACCTACCTGCACGGCCGCGCCGAACTTGTTCTTGACATCAAGATTGCTGAAGCCGGGTTTTTCGGACTGGTTGTAGAACATCGAATAGTTCACGCCCGCGCCGATATAGGGCTTGAAGGCGCCGAAATCAGTAAAGTGATATTGCAGGGTCAGCGTCGGCGGCAGCAACCATGTCTTGCCCACCGGCGTGCCGGCCAGCACACCCTCGCCGTTGATTTTGGCGTATGTGGTGCCAAGGATGAGTTCGGCAGCGATATTCGGGGTGAAGAAATAGCTGATGTCGAGTTCAGGAATAACCGTATCCGAATATGAGAGACCCGCACCCGGCACACCGTCAACGCTGCCGCTGTCATGGGTGATGACCCCGAGACCACGCACGCGCAGCATCCATGGGCTCGCCGCCGCAATCGCCTCTTCAGCGGTGGGGGCTGGTGCCGGCGGGGCCAGATCTGCCGCCATCGCGTTGGCCGACATCAGCATCGCCGCGACACTCACCGTCACACTGGCAAGCAAGGCGGTTTTTTTCTTCCTGTTCGTCATTCCATCTCTCCTATCGCGCGCCGCAGCCGGGCAAGCCCGGGAAACCGGCTGATGGCGGCGGGCCTTCGCGAATCCTCGCTTGCCGCAGCCGCTACGGCCACTATCTCCAAGGGAGAGGTGAGCGGATTGAGATGGATCAAACCGAAAGGCGAACGATAAGCCAGGGCAGCTACCCGGTGCTTGGTGTGACAAATACGCAACGGATAGCCATGACAACGGTCAAAATAGCGGACCCGGCAGTCGGAAGTCGGCCTGCTTTCACAAGCCTTCTCCTTTGCAATCTCAGGCGGCCTGCGGTGCCAAAGTCGCGGAACCCGGCTTTTTGAGAAGCAGTACCGAGACAGCAGCGATCATGCACATCACGCCGGCAATCTGCAGTGCGGGCATGTATGTGTCGAAGTCGCTCTTGAAGAAACCTGCGCCAAAGGCAGCGGTGGCGGCCCCCAACTGATGCCCCGCAAACACCCAGCCGAAAACCAGGCCCGCTTTTTCGCGGCCGAAACTCTCAGCGGCAAGCTTCACCGTTGGCGGCACGGTTGCCACCCAGTCCAGCCCGTAAAACACGGCGAAGACCGAAAGCTCCACGAAGCTGAAGCCCGAGAAGGAGAGATAGATCAGGGACAGCCCGCGCAGACCGTAAAACCAGAAGAGCAGGAAGCGGTTGTCGAAACGGTCGGAAAGCCAGCCGGCGAAGATGGTGCCGAAGAAATCGAAAATGCCGATCACAGCCAGCGTGCCGGCCGCCGTGACCGCCGCCATCCCGAAATCACCGCAGATGGAAATCCAGTGTGTCTGGATAAGGCCGTTGGTAGAAAGTCCACAGACGAAGAACGTACCGAAAAGCACCCAGAAAACCGGGTTTCCGGACACGCTCTTCAACGTCAGTATCGGGGATGCCAGTGTTGCAAGAAACTTGTGGTCCTGCTTCGGCGGTTTTACCACCACCGTCTCGCCATAGGCTGGCAGGCCGACATCGGCGGGATGGTCACGCATCAAGAGCAGCACGAGAATCATGGCGATCGCAATCACCGCAACGGATAGCGTCAGCGCGGTGCGCCAGCCATAAGCCTCCGTCAGCGCCGCGAGCAAAGGCAGAAAAACCAGCTGGCCGGTGGCGTTGCTGGCCGTCATCAGGCCGATCACCAGTCCCCGGCGCTTTGAAAACCAGCGCGATGCCACGGTCGCGCCCAGCACCAGTGCCGTCATGCCGGTGCCAACACCGATCACCACGCCCCATAACAGCAACAGCTGCCACACCTCAGTCATGAAGAACGAGGCGACGATGCCGCCCATGATCAGCGCAAGGGCCGTCGACACGACCTGGCGAATACCGAAATGGTTCATGAAGGCAGCGGCAAAGGGCCCAAGCAGGCCGAAGAGCACCAGCCTGACCGCCATGGCAGATGAAATATCGGCAATATCCCAGCCGAACTCCTGATGCAGCGGCTGGATCATCACCCCGGCCGATCCCATCGCGCCGGCGGTTGCCAGCATCGTCAAAAAGGTGGTTGCAGCAACAAGCCAGCCATAATGTATGTTTCTGTCGGCCATCCAGCTGGCAAGGCGTGTGGAGAGCATGTTCGAAATCCCTTTCCAGCGGCCAGCGGCCGAAATTTTACGGGTATATACCCTATATTGCGGGCAGATACCCGTTTTATCATCAAAAAAAATTACAGGGCTGCGAGTAGTTCCTGCAATTGAGCGGTTTTTTCCGGGCCGAGCCGGGCCTCGATTTCGTCCTGTACTCCGTCCCAGAGGGGCGCGCCTGCTTTCAGTATCTCCTGCCCTTGCTCCGTCACAGTCAGCATCGCTTCGCGCTGATCCTCGCCATGGCCGATGGCCACCAGCCCCATCCGGGCCAGCACCTTGGTATTACGGCCAACGGTAGAGCGGTCCAGTTCTACCCGCGCGGCGAGATCGGTGAGCGACACCGGCGCCATGCGGTTGATGTTCCGCAATAGGCTGAACTGGCCGATATTGACGCCAAGCGGCGCCAGCGCCTCATCGTAATAGGACGAGACCTTACGGGATGCTTTGCGCAGCAGGATGCAGTGACAACTATCGTTTGGCATTTGTCTCGGGTATATACCCGCAAATTCTACTGCGCAAGAGATGTTCGGAAATTATCGGCAATCAAAGGCCGTCCGCCAGGCCACAGGGTAGAAAGAAAAACCCCGGCAATAAGCCGGGGTTTCATATCAGTGACAGGGCTCGTCTCAGGCAGAGAGCCTGCGGCCGCTTGCGACCAGCATACCAGCCGCACCTTCCAGCCAGCCGGCTTTGAGTTCAAGCGCCAGAAAACGGCTGCGCTCGAACGGGCCAGGCATGATCAGGTGCTGGGCCTTATCGGCAAAAAAGCCGAAGCGCTCATAATAGGCGGCGTCGCCGACCAGAAGAATGCCGCCATGGCCACGTTTGGTTGCCTCGGAGATTGCCGCACGCATCAGCGCCGAACCGATGCCCTTGCCCTCATGGGCAGCATCAACCGCAAGCGGGCCAAGCAGCAGCGCTTCGACAGCGCGGCCTTCGCGCGAAATGCCAGCTTCGACATTCCACAGGCGCACCGTGCCGATGACATGGCCGTCCTCGTCACGGGCAACGAGCGCCAGACCTTCCGCTGGCACGCGGCCGGCGCGCAGCTTTTCGGAAGACTTGCGGCGGCGGCCAGCGCCCATGGCGCGGTCGAGCAGGTTTTCACGGGCAACGACATCGCCCGGATTTTCCTGATCGACATGAAATGTCTGCGGGGTGAAAAATGCACGTACCGAATTCAGAAGAGCGGCCATCTCTCGGCCCTCCATCACACAACCGCCCACACGCGGCCCTTGATCAAAAATGGTGGAGCCGTTCCGGCCCGCCGACACGCTTTCCTCGGCTGGAAGAGGAGCAGCAAGCAGGGATTTGCGCAACAGCACAATCGGCAAAGCCGGAACGGAAGCTTGTTCGAGACGCCGCCTTACTCAGCGGGCGGCGTTCGGATCAGATGACGTAGGCTTTCAGCGGCTCGAAACCGTTGAAGGCAACCGCCGAATAGGTCGTCGTATAGGCACCTGCGCCTTCGATCAGAACCTCGTCGCCGATGGTCAGAGAGACCGGCAACGGGTACATGTTCTTTTCGTACAGCACGTCGGCGCTGTCGCAGGTCGGACCGGCCAGAACGCAAGGCTCCATCTCGTCCTGATCGCGCTCGGTGCGGATCGGGTAGCGGATAGCCTCATCCATCGTCTCGGCGAGACCGCCGAACTTGCCGATGTCGAGGAACACCCAGCGATGGTTGTCGTTGTCGGACTTGCGCGACACGAGAACAACTTCCGCCTTGATGACGCCAGCGTTACCCACCATGCCACGGCCCGGCTCGATGATCGTCTTCGGGATCTGGTTGCCGAAGTGCTTGCGCAGCGCCGTGTCGATAGCCTGGCCGTATTCTTCGGCAGCAGGAACGTCGCGCAGGTACTTGGTCGGGAAACCACCGCCCATATTGACCATCTGCAGGTGAATACCCTGCTTGGACAACGAAGCGAAAACGCGCTTGGCATCGCCCAGCGCTGCATCCCATGCGTCGAGATTCATCATCTGCGAACCGACATGGAAGGAAACGCCGTAGGATTCGAGGCCCAGCTGATGTGCGTAGACCAGAACATCAACAGCCATCTGCGGTACGCAGCCGAACTTGCGCGACAGCGGCCATTCGGCACCTTCACCGTCCGTCAGCACGCGGCAGAACACGCGCGCGCCAGGAGCGGCACGGGCAACCTTCTCGACTTCCTCATGGCTGTCGACGGCGAAGAGATCGATGCCGAGCGCGTAAGCGCGGGCGACATCGCGTTCCTTCTTGATGGTGTTGCCGAACGAGATCCGGTCGGACGTTGCACCTGCATCAAGCGCCATCTGGATTTCAGCCACGGAGGCGCAATCGAAGTTCGAGCCGAGCGAAGCAAGCAGCTTCAGGATTTCGGGAGCCGGGTTTGCCTTGACCGCATAGTAGATCGCGCTGTTCGGCAGGGAATGCCGGAACGCGTTGAAATTGTCGCGCACGACGTCGAGGTCGACGACGAGGCAAGGGCCTTCGGGACGTCGGGTCTTGATGAAATCGAGAATGCGTGCAGTCGTCATCGATATATTCCCTATAAAACCGGCTCCGGAAAATCCGGAGGACAAAGGACGCTCGAGATATGCATACGAATCAGCCGGTGGAGGCGCAGAATCGATAGCATACGCTCAAGGCGCAAATATGAATGACGCCCTGCCAGAGCATCATTCGGCTTTGTCTGCCATCGATTGGAGGGAATGACCCGACCGCACTTCAGGCAATGATGGTGTGCCTCTTCAGTACCCCGGCTGATGGAAAGCCGGCAGAGAACCAGAAAGGCCCGCACCGTCGTTGCTTCATATGTCCTCGCATTTCCCGGTTGGCCGGAATAGCGACTGGAGGGGTTAGTTCCAGGTACCTTACCGAACTCCTCACCACATCGAGGACTCGGCGGACACACATGGGCACGTGCGACTTTGGGCAGCACGGGAGATAAGAATATTCGCCGTCATAATCAAGAGGATTTTTTCACCATATAGCGGATTTTTTCGGCAACCATTTTACGGGTTGAACAGTCACGGCTCAGCGTTCAATTATATAGAACGAACCGGAGGATTTTCATGGACACGCTCACCCGCATCCGCGCCTTTATCGACGTTGTCGAAGCGGAGGGTTTTTCCGCCGCTGCCCGCAAGACAGGGCGTTCCAAAGCGCTTTTGTCCAAATATGTCCGGGAACTGGAAGATGATCTCGGTGCACTGCTTCTCAACCGCACCACCCGGCAATTCTCGCTGACGGAGGCCGGCCATACGTATTATCGCACCGCCTCCGACATTTTGAAGGAGATCGACAACCTCGCCGATCTGGTGCGCGAGAAGAATGCCGATCTGAAGGGCAAGCTCAGAATATCCGTTCCGCGCACCTTCATCGACGCCGATGTTGGCCAGAGCCTCATCGATTTCGCCAAGGAAAATCCGGAACTGTCTCTGGAAATCGTCGCCGATGACCGATTCGTCGATCTGATCGAGGAAGGGTTCGACCTTGCGATTCGCATAACGCGTCTGGAAGATTCAGGCCTCATCGCCCGCAAGATCTCCGATTTCCGGGTCTATGCAGTGGCGACGGCGGATTTTGTCGCCAGACACGGCCCGCTCAATGGTCCGCAGGACTTTTCCCGCGTGCCCTTCATCATCGACACCAACACCCGCTTCCACAACACCGTGCGTTATCTCGAAGCGGATGGCGGCTCGAACTCCGTTACCATCAGTGGACCGATCGAGGTGAACAGCCCGCAGGCGACACTCCGGGCCGCCCGCGCAGGGCTTGGCATCGCCATGGTGCCGGACTTCATTGCAAGACCCTTCATCCAGTCCGGCGAGCTTGTGACCCTGTTCGACGACTATATTTCCAAAGACCGCGGCATATATGCCGTCTACCCCCACCGCCGTTACCTTCCCGCCAAAGTGCGCAGCTTCGTGGATTATCTCTCGGCGTGGTTCAGGAAAAATGGATGAAGAGCGGGGGAGCGGTATAGTTTCCGCCGACCTTCCCCTCGTCATGCCGTATTTAATCCGGCATCGAGCCGCGGCGCGCCCGCGCTATGAAGGACTCTATCGCGATCAACGACCTGATCGCGCTGCACCCCGAATCTGGTCCGGGGTGCAGGAGTGCGGATGCAACGCCTGCCTTTCAGCGGGCGTTGCTTAGCCGGAAACGGCTTATCAGAACGGCGAATCCGGGAAGTAGAACTGCTTGGCATTGTCCTTGGTGATGAGCGTAGCGTCGAGAATATACTCGCCAGCAACAGGCACCTGATCGTAAAAATGACCTGCCGTAAGCTGCATGGCGGTCGCCACCATCGCCGGCGGATAGAGCACGTCGACCGGAATTAGCTTGTCGCCGTCCATTACGCGCTTGATCATGTCCTTGGAACCGGCGCCAGCAACGATATACTTGATATCGGTGCGTTTCGCCTGCTGGATTGCCTCCAGCACGCCAACCGCCATGTCGTCGTCCTGACACCAGACCACGTCGATCTTCTTGTATTTGGTCAGGTAGTCCTGCATCACGCGGAAGGCGTCGTCGCGGTTCCAGTTGCCGTACTGGCGGTCGAGAACCTTGACGCTGGAGCCGGCAATACCCTTGTCGAAACCATCCTGGCGCTGCTGGTCGATCGGAATCGGCAGACCGCGAATGACCACCACTTCCGCATCAGGCGTGGTTTTCTTGATGTATTCGCCTGCCACTTGTCCGAGTGCCGGATTGTTACCCGCAACGTAGAGATCGCGGATCGAATTGTCGTTGACGCTCGGCGCGCGGTCGACGAGCGCGACAAAGGTGCCCTTGTCCTTGATCTCCTTGATGGCGTTGACGAGCGGATCGGGATCAGACGGCAGCACGACCAATGCGTCCAGCCCCTGCACGGCAAGATCCTGAAGCGCGTTTGCCTGGTTGGCGGCATCCGGCGAGGTCTTGACGATGACGTTCAGACCCGGATGCTCCTTCATCAGAAGCTTTGCCACCCGTTCGGCATGGTAAACGACGCCCGCCGTCCAGCCGTGGTCGGCCGCCGGAATGGATACCCCGATCGTTACCTTCTTCTCCTGCGCATGGGCAGAACCCGCAAGAACGGCAGCCAGCGCGACAAATGCCACGCCGATGAATTTTCTACGCATAGTCTATTTCCTCCCAAGACCGGGGCGTTCCTCCTGTTTAAACCGCGCATGCCCCAGATTGCGCGGCCAGATGTCTCATCGATCGTCCGGCTATCTGCGGCTGAGCGAACGCTGCACCAGCATGGCGATGATGATGATCGCGCCCTGAATGGCACCGATCAGATATTCGCTGACGAAGTTCGACAGGATCATGATGTTGCCCACGATTTCCAGAATGAAGGCGCCGCAAATCGTACCCCAGATGCGGCCCACACCACCCCGTAGCGCCGTGCCGCCGACGACGACGGCGGTGATGGCCTGCAACTCCCACAACATGCCTGTAGTGGCCGAAGTGGAGGCAAGACGCGGCACGTAAAGCAGGACGGCAACGGCGACGCAAAGCCCCTGAACCACATAGGCAATCGTGCGGACGCGAACGACCGAGATACCGGAGTAACGCGCCACATCCTCGCTGGAACCCACCGCCGTCAGATGCCTGCCGTAACGGGTACGATAAAGCACGAAAGCGGCGATGGCGGCAGTGACGAAGATGACAATGACCGGCACCGGCACACCGATCACATTGCCGAAATAGACCGGGCGATAAAGCGTCTGGATTTCCGGGTTGCGCAGCGTGATCGCGCCACCCTGCGACAGCCAGGTGGTCAGCCCACGATAAATGCCCATGGTGCCAAGCGTGGCGATGAAGGGCTCGATGCGGCCGATGGTGGTGATGAGGCCGTTTGCAAGCCCGCAAGCGGCGCCGATGGCGATAGCCAGCGCCATGGCGGCCAGTAGCATCACCAGCGGATTGGCAATAACGCCACTGTTCATGAACAGGATCATCAGGCTGGCAACGAAAGCCACCATCGCGCCGACGGAGAGATCAAGTCCGCCGGATGTGATGACATATGTGGCGCCGAGCGCAATGATGGCGATGAAGGCGCTGCGGGTAACCACGTTCAGCAGATTGTCGATGCCGATGAAATTCGGATTTGCGACGGCGCCGAGAACCAGCAGCAAAGCCAGCGCCACAAAGGGCGCAACGGCGCGCAGGTCCCAGTCTTTCGAGGTCTTCGGCGTTTTGCCGTTATCAAGTGCGGCCTCAGTCATATTTCCCCTCAATTGTCTTTTCTTCAGGCCAATCTGCCGGGACATCAGCCCTCAGGCGAACTCCTGCGTGTGCACGCCAGTCGCGAGTGCCACGATATCGTTTTCGGTCATGCGTTCCCCCGTCACCTCGCCGACGATCCTGCCGGAGCGCATTACAAGGACGCGGTCGCAGATGCCGATCAGTTCCGGCATCTCCGAGGACACAACGATGATCGACCTGCCCTCGTCTGCAAGCTTTGCTATGAAACGGTAGATCTGTTCCTTGGTGCCGATATCGATACCCCGTGTTGGCTCGTCGATGATGACGATCGATGGATCGAGCAGCATCATCTTGGCGAGCAGCAGCTTTTGCTGGTTACCGCCGGACAGCTGGCCCGCGAGCAAGTCCTTGCTTCCCGTGCGAATATCGAAATCACGCACCGCATCATCGAGCGCTGCCTTCTCTCGACGGATATCGATCTGGAACAGGCGGCTGAATTTCCTCAGCGAGGCGAGTGTGAGATTGACCCGCAAGTCCTTCGTCAGCAGCAATCCCTTGCCCTTCCGATCCTCGCTCAGATAAACGATACCGGCCTTCAGACTGTCTTCCGCCTTTGCAAAATGCACAGGCTTTCCGAGATGGCGGATCGTCCCCCGCCCTGGACGCAGGCCAAGCACGCCCTCCATAAGCTCCGTTCTGCCCGCGCCGACGAGACCAGCAAAACCGAGGATTTCGCCCTTTCGCAGGCTGAAACCGGCATCCTGCGCATAGCCGGGAACGGTGAAATGCTCCACCTGTAAGACAGGCTCGTGCTCGCCGCCGGCGTTCCTGTCCGGATAGAGCTTGGCGACATCGCGTCCCACCATCAACCGCGCCATATCGGCGGGCTCAAGCGCCGATATTGGGTGGGAGCCGACCAACCTGCCATCGCGCAGAACGGTCACACGGTCGGCAATCTCCTTCACCTCCGGCAGGCGGTGCGAAATATAGAGCACGGCCACGCCCTTTGCCCTTATGTCCCTGATAACGTTCAACAGCGCATCGGTTTCAATGGGCGTGAGGCTTGCGGTCGGCTCGTCGAAAATGACGACGCGATGCGGCACGAGCAGAACGCGGGCTATCTGCACCAGCTGGCGCTGGGCAATCGACAGGCTGCCGACGACGGCATCGGGATCGATCGTACCGCCGAGATCGGCGATAGCCCTCAGGGCGCCGGCACGCATGGCGCGGTCGTCCATCATCGGGCCTTTGCACAATTCGCGGCCCAGATAGATGTTCTGAGCCACCGTCAGATCCGGGGCCAGCAATATTTCCTGATGCACGAGAACGATGCCGCGATTTTCGGCGTCGACAGGTCCGCTCAGCGTAACTGCCTCGCCATCGATCCTGATTTCCCCACTTGAAGGCTTCTCATTGCCCGCAAGCAGTTTCATCAACGTCGATTTACCAGCCCCGTTCTCGCCAATGATGGCGTGAACTTCACCGGCGCGCACGGCAACCTCTATATCCTTCAGAACCTGGACGGGACCGAAAGACTTGGACAACCCGACAGTCCGTATAAGGACCTGATCTGGAGATTCCTCAGCAAAAGCCATGTGTCGTCACCGGTACCCGGTGCGAATGAACGGATCTTGCCCCTCGATTTTACTTGAAATCATCATGCACGAACTCCTCCCAAAGCTCTTGGGAAGAAGCTAACGTCCGTTTTGAGGTACGTAAAGCAAATTTCGCTGGTCTTTTAGAATACACTCAAATTTGACCAGGACGATGGTGCCTAAGGGCTAAAAAATAGGCGGCCATGGTCCCGCAGAGCGTTGAAAATCCTCAGTGAGGCAAGGCACCCATGGGATGCCTGTGGCTAGAGAAGGCGCTTCAGGGAGCTGGCTTCCGGTTGCGGGGAGGCCTTCGTTGTATCGCTGTTGTCGGCAGACCTGTTGCGCATCGCGGCGTAATAGGCGTTTTTCTGCTCGTACATATGCATGTCTGCACGGCGCACCAGCGATTCCATTGTCTCTCCGGCCTCGCTGGTTGCCACGCCCAGCGAAAGACTAAGCGGCGCATTGGAGTAGAACTGGTTGTTGATCTTCAGCAGTTCGTAAATGGTATCCACCATCGCCGCGGCGATCTGCTTGTCTGCGCCAGGCAAAAGGATCGCAAATTCATCACCGCCAATGCGCGCAGCATGGTTTGGCGCAGTAACGACACCGTTCAGGACTTCGCCAAGGCGCCGCAACAGCGCGTCGCCTGCGTCGTGCCCGAGCTTGTCATTGGCGTCCTTGAGGCCATTGAGATCGATGACGATGGCCGAAACGGGCCGGATCGTGCTGCGTTCCAGCCTGTTCATTTCGTCCGAATAGAAGGCGCGATTGTGCAGCTTGGTCAGCACATCGTGCTTGCCGAGATATTCGAGATAGGCTTCCGCCTTTTTCCGCGCCGTAATATCAGTCAGCGCGACCTGCACCAGTGACCAGTCGCGTTCGTGGCCCGGAAAAACGGAGAAATGCAGCAGCACGTGCCGCTCTGAACCATCCAGCGCGTAGTTCACCACTTCGCGATGATGGTTAAGATTGCCGTTCCACAGCTCCATCAGCTGTTCGCGGAAGGGCTTTTCCATTTCACCCCGGAAAATATCGCCAAGCCGCTGCAACAGAACCTGGCGGTCCGGCGCACAAAACAGGTCCAGTGTCGCCCGGTTGACGTCGATCACGCGGATTTCGCTCATGCATTGGCGCACGAATTCGGGATGCACATCCATGAACACCCGGAAGTCGATGATGCCGCGTTCCCTGACCTCCTCGATCAGACGCCGAACCCGGCTGAAATCCTCCACCCACAGGGAAACGGGCGAATGTTGGAACATGCCTTCAGCATAACGGCGGTTGAAAAGCTCCTTGCGGCGAGCCTCCTCACGTTCCGTCACATCCTCTGTGGTCAGCAGCAACCGCCCGAGTGTCTGTTCGTAGCCGGGTATGACCGCACCGCGCAGCTGGATATCCAGCCGCTTTCCGCCAATCGAGTAATTGACGGCGTTGCTGATGAATTCGGTTTTTCCAGCCCAAAGCTCGGAAAGCTCGTTCACATGGCTTTCAAGCATGTCATCACGGAAAATCCGGTGCAGATTGTCGATCAGATGCGCCTTGTCCCGCGCTTCGAACAGTTCAAGTGTCTTGGCATTAACCTGCACAACGCGGATTTTCTGCGAGCACGCCGCCACCCGCGATAGATCTTCCAGCAAAAACGCCCGGATGTCCTCGACGCCCTGCGCCCGCCAGATATCGAACTGGCTTTTCACCTCGCTGAAATCCTCGATCCACATCGCCACAGGGGCAAGATTGAAGATATTGGTATCGATCGTTTCAATCATACGGGCAGTCTTCTTCAGGATAATAAGGGCGGATGCCGAATGCCGAAATCGTGCGAGACAGCGATGACTGACCGCATATCTGGATTTATTAGGGATATTCGATCCAACGCAAGCCTTTATCGCGCAAGCCAACGGATTGCGCGATAAATCTCGGTTTCGCCAAGATTCCGCCCGTTACCAGAGCTTCACGTGGCGGTTCACATCCTTGTAGAGCAGGTAGCGGAAACGGCCCGGCCCGCCCGCATAGCAAGCCTGCGGGCAAAAAGCGCGCAGCCACATGAAATCACCCGCCTGCACTTCCACCCAATCCTCGTTCAGCCGGTAAACCGCCTTGCCTTCCAGCACGTAAAGACCGTGCTCCATGACATGGGTTTCCATGAAAGGAATGGTAGCGCCCGGCTCCAGGCTGACGATGTTGAGGTGCATGTCGTAACGCACGTCGTCGGGATCGATAAACCGGGTGGTCGCCCATTTGCCGTCCGTATCGGGCATCGCCGACAGAGCGCGCTCATCTTCATGCGTGAAGATCGCCGGCGGCGGCTCCAGCCCGTCCACCGCCTGAAACGCCTTGCGGACCCAGTGGAACTTGACTGGTGCCGTGCCGGAATTGCGCAGCTGCCAGCGCGAGCCGGCGGGCAGGAAGGCGAAGGAGCCGGTCCGCAATGCATGCTGCACACCCTCAAATTCCACGGTCATTTCACCATCAACGACAAAGATCGCCGCTTGCGCGCTTGCGTCCGGCTCCGGCCGCTCACTGCCGCCGCCAGGCTGGACTTCAACGATATATTGCGCAAAAGTCTCGGAAAAACCGGTCATCGGTCGGGCGATGATCCAGGCCCGGGTCCCTGTCCAGTGCGGGAGCACGCTCGTCACGATATCGGACATGACGGTTTTGGGGATGACCGCATAGGCAGTCTTGAAAACAGCCTTGCTCGACAGCAGTTCCGTCTGACCCGGCAGACCGCCCATATCCGAATAATATTTCTTCATTTCAGCCATTCCATTCTGCAACGCATTTCGCGCGAATTCTTAGGCCTGTAGCGACGTTTAATCAAATAATTATTGGCGTGCACAGGCCTTGCCGCCCGCATGGTAAAATGCGGGCGGCCTATTTCGCGCGGACATGCGAAACGAGGTTGGGCTCAGGCCTTTTTGCGCATCGTGGCATAGACGATATTGTGGTTTTCGCCGAAAAATACCTCCGCCTCGATACTTGCGGGATCGGCGCTGGCGTTGACGATCCGCCACATATCCGCCTTCGAACGCAACAGCAGCGCCCAGTTCATGAACGTCTCCATGTAGCCATCGACCACAATGTCTTCGGAGAAGTTGGCGAAGAGGAACATTCCACCGGGCTTCAGCATCTCCATGCAGCGCCGCGTGAGCTTGATCGCCACCTTGTCATTCAGGTAATCGTAAAGACCGGCGGCATATACCAGATCGAATTTGCCGAGCTCGTGCGAACGCAGGACAATGTCACGCACCGAACCGTCAATCGCCTCGATGCAGCTGCCGTTGAAATCGCGGGCAACGGAACCGACACTCAGGGGATCTTGATCGAGCGCCACCCAGCGCCGGATCTTGCCCTCTTTCAAGGCCACGGATGCATCCGCCTCGCGCAGATGTCCCGAAGCAATGGTGAGGATTTCCGTTTCGCTTCCATGCCGGGCCGCAGCCTCGTCAACAAACCGGGTCAGCAAATCCCGCCGCTCGCGGACAGCGACCGAGGAACTGGCGTCCTTCGTATAATTGTAGAGAGCCGCGCCAAGCGGCGTTGCGTTCTTCACCTTATCGGCAACGCTGTCGTGACCGTAGATGAAGTCGAGAAGCTGCGCATCGCCCGAATAGCCCCGCGGCTTTTCGAACGACCAGCGCGTGAAGGGATCTTCCAGAAAATAGTCCGACACGGAGTGATTCTGCACCAGAGGAATTAGTTCAGCCCACACGCTTGAGTGGAGCTTTTCGCGCAGGCCATGCAGTGCGCCTGCCGTTCGATGTATTATCTCATGTGCTGAAACACCATTTTCGAACTGCTGTTGTGCCAATTCGAGAATGATCGCGATCTCTGCTTTCGCAACTGCGAAATGCTCATCGAACGCTTCCGTTTTCCGTGCAAAAATCTCTTTTGCGACAGTATCAGGAGTGATCAGACTTGCCCCGTCCAGATTTCTTTTCTTTACCTGCCTCACTTCAGCCTCCAGTATTAACACATTGTTAACTATACGTTTCTGGGAGACGGAAGGCCACTCGCTTTCGATTTTTGAGCAGTGTAGGGATACATTAGTTTATTAGCGTATTTTTTTGGTCACACTCGTGGACCGGAGGAGAAAGCGGATACGCGATTTAGTGAAACTTAATGTTGCGAGCGTATGATGCGCTCTTGCTTTTCATGTTTCCGCCCGCATGGAGAGAAATCGGCAGGAAATCGCGCTTATCGTGAAAGTACACGCAAAGGTCGAATAAGCAGTTACTTGATAAAGTATACGCAACACTATGGGAAAGTGCATGAAGCACACGTTAGGCGAGGTGAGTGGACAGCAAGAATATCGGCGGCCGGACGCCCGGTTTTCTGATGAACTTCTTGCCCTTTACCAGCAGGAAGGTGAGCGTAGCCGCCGGGGTTCGATCAGGCGGGGCCTGTGGACGGCTGTTTTCATCTATCTGCTATTTGCCATTACCGACATCATTCTGGTGCCCGACGTCGCATTTTACACCATAATCGCAAGAGTTATCGTCGTCCTGACGTCCCTGCTCACACTCGAAATTCAATTGCGCATGGGCGCGAGCACCGCCGCACTTGACCTCACCTGCGCCACTGCGCTCGTCATGGGCTATATTGGCTGGCTTGTGCCCTCGCTCTTGACCGACAATCTCGAAAACATGTCCTATTACATGGTTTTCGGGGCGATCTTCATGATGGGCGCCAATCTGTTTTTCACCTTCCGCTTCCATCTTTCGCTCGTGTCATCGGGCATCATTCTCGTCACCTACTTTCTGGCGGCGACGCAGTTTCCCGAAGATGCGTTCTACAAGCTCGCTTTCGGCACCTTCTATATCTCCTGCTTCGTCTTCACCTCTTACGTGAACTGGAACCTGAACCGGGAACGCTACCACGTCTTTCTCAACGCACTGGAAGCCAAGGCCCAGCAGAAAGCGGCGGACGAGCGCGGGCAGGCGCTGTTGCGGCTTTCAAATACCGATTCCCTGACAGGCCTGCAGAACCGCCGCGCCATCGACCAGCATCTGCGCCTGTTGTGGGACAATTGGAGCAAGAAGGGGGAAGGTTTCGCCGTCTTTCTGATCGACGTGGATTTCTTCAAGAAATACAATGATCGCTACGGCCACCAGGAAGGCGACAAGTGCCTCGTGACAGTGGGCAACGCCCTGCAGGACGCGATCATCGACCATGGCGCCTCCATCGGCCGTTATGGCGGTGAGGAGTTCATCGTACTCGCTCCGTTCAAGTCCAGACAGCAGGTGGGTGAGCTTGCCGAAACCATCCGCCACACCGTCGAAGACCTGTCGCTTTCGCACGATCAGCGCCGGGACGGAACCTTCATCGTCACCGTCAGCATTGGCGCGTCTTTCACCCGTCCCAATCCGGATGGCAAGCTCGAAAAGATCATCAACGAGGCCGACCGGGCGCTTTATATTGCCAAGGCCAATGGCCGCAATTGCATGAAGCTGTTCGATCCGGACGATCCGCAGACCAGCGACGAAACCGAAAATATCGCCGCACTTCTGAAAATCGCTGTCGCGGAAAACCTCGTTTCTCTCGTCTATCAGCCGATCCTCAACATATCGACCAACGAGACGGCAGGAGCCGAAGCGTTGATGCGGCTTCGCCTGCTCGACGGTGGCTCCGTTTCGCCCGGCACCTTTATCCCGATTGCCGAACGCACCGGCACGATAATGGAGCTCGGTCTCTGGACCATAAAGACCGCCTGCCGGCAGATACTGGCCGATGACAAGGTATCGGTGGTCAGCGTCAACGTATCGCCGATGCAGCTGAAGAACCCTGGTTTTGCCACTTCGGTCGCAGCGATCCTCGTTGAGGCGGGGATTGCCGGCGGCAGGCTGGCCTTCGAGATCACCGAGGGTCTGGATATGGAGATGCATTCGGATGTATTGCGCTGTCTGAACGATCTGAAGACGCTCGGCATCAATATATGGCTGGATGATTTCGGAACCGGATTTGCGGGCCTTTCCTGGCTGCGAATGACGGATTTCGATACCGTAAAGATTGACCGCTCCTTCCTGCATGACAGCAAGACACCCCGTGGCCGGGCGATGTTGCAGGACATGATCCGTCTCATCCGCAATCGCGGCCACAAGATCCTGATCGAAGGCGTGGAGACGGAAGAGCAGCTGAGGCTCGTGCGCCAGCTAGAGATCGATTATGCGCAGGGTTATTATATCGGACGCCCGGTCGTCGCCGAAAGGCTGAACGTGGCGACTACCCCCTACCCGCAGCCCAAAATGCTACAGCGCCCCGCCTGACGATGCGATGGCGGCGGCAAGCCACCGTCACCGACAGGCCCCGTCTTAGTGATATGCGGGCGGAATGATCGAGAATTTTGCTGCAAGTTCCGAAAACGCAGCACGCGTGACGGGATCGACAGGTGCGCCCTCCCTCTCCCGCTTTGCCGCTACCGCCCATTCACGATCGCCCGGCGCCATGACCTTGCAGTCCTCCCGCGCTGGCGATCCCCGCAGTACCTCGAGATAGCGTTTCATGCCCTCGTCGAACACTTCGCGTTCAAGGAAGGCTTCCGGCTTCAACGCCAGAACGAAGGCCCCAAGCCCGCGCGGCTTGGAAAAATCAGGCCCCGACATTGGGGCGATATCGAAACTGAGCTTCATGCCGCTGAGAACGGCGCTAAAGATTTCCACCATTCCCGCAAGCGCCGCTCCCTTGAAACCGAAGGCACCGCCCAAAGGAGCCAGCATTTCAACGGCATTGGGGTTCTGCGTGTCGATACCGTCGCCATCAGACGCAACTCCTTCCGGCAATTGCTGTTCCAGGCTGCGGTAAAGCAGAACCCGGTTATAGGGCACGGCGCTGGTGGCCATGTCCAGAAGCCAGGGCATGTCATCGGCTGCCGGCACGCCGACTGCAATGGGGTTGGTGCCGTGGAAACGCATCGCGCCGTCATGCAGGCGCACGAAACTGTCGGAGTTGCAAAAGGCAATGCCGATATACCCCTGCCGCGCCGCCTCCAGCACGTAAGCGCCAGCGGGGCCGAAATGCGAGGAATTCCTGATCGCAACGGCGCCGATGCCGAATTTCCCAGCAAGCGCCATGGCGCTGTCCATGGCCGCATAGGTAGCGCGGGCGCCATGGGCATGGTCGGCATCGATCGTCTCCACTGCGCCGAAGCCGGACACGCGGCTGATCTGCGGCCGCGGATTGAGACGCCCGCCTTCAAGTCCTGCGACGTAGTGAGCAAGAAGCCGAACGCCGTGGCTGTCTACGCCCAGCCGTGTGCCATGCATCATGGCGCGGGTCGCCGCATCGGCGGTTTCATCATCGGTGCCGACAGCCAGGAAAACGGAACGGCAAAACCGCTCCAGTTCATCCAGCCTTGCGAGGACAGTGACATTTTCATTGCTGTGCGACATCAGGGGAACCTCCCGATTCCAGAATCCATGCCGCACAAGCTAGTCACGGGGCGCGTTTTTGCAATCGAATATCGCGCCCCGAATGGATCAATCAGTCGTCGCCGCCAATCGCCTCGTAGGTGTCGCGCTCACCGGCGATGATGGCGCGCTTGCCGACATGGTTGGCGGGACCGACAATGCCTTCCTGCTCCATGCGCTCGACCAGGGAGGCGGCACGATTGTATCCGATCGACAGGCGGCGCTGGATATAGGAGGTGGAGCATTTCTTGTCGCGCATCACCACCTTAACGGCCTTTTCATAGAGATCGTCGCTATCGTCGTCGCCCATCGATGTCTTGTCGAAGACCGCCGTTTCCTCTTCCGCCTCGTCGTCAGCCTCGTCGGCGTCTTCCGTAACGGTGCCGAGATATTCAGGCCGACCTTGGGTCTTCAGATGCGCCACGACCTTTTCCACTTCCTCGTCCGACACGAACGGACCGTGGACACGGGAGATGCGGCCGCCACCCATCATGTGCAGCATGTCGCCCTGGCCGAGCAGGTGTTCGGCACCCTGTTCGCCAAGGATGGTGCGGCTGTCGATCTTCGAGGTCACCTGGAAGGAAATGCGGGTGGGGAAGTTGGCCTTGATCGTGCCGGTGATGACATCGACCGAGGGGCGTTGGGTGGCCATGATGAGATGGATACCGGCAGCGCGCGCCATCTGCGCCAAGCGCTGGATCGCGCCTTCGATCTCCTTGCCTGCGACCATCATCAGGTCGGCCATCTCGTCGACGATGACGACGATATAGGGCATGGCGGTGAGGTCCATTTCCTCCTGCTCGTAGACAGCTTCGCCGGTTGCGCGGTCGAAGCCGGTCTGCACGTTGCAGAACACCGTCTCCCCTTTGGCGCGGGCGGCAGCGGCCCTTGCGTTGTAACCGTCGATATTGCGCACACCGAGACGCGACATCTTGCGATAGCGGTCTTCCATTTCGCGTACGGCCCATTTCAGTGCCATGACCGCCTTCTTCGGATCGGTGACGACAGGGGTCAGAAGATGCGGAATGCCGTCATAAACCGAAAGCTCGAGCATCTTGGGATCGACCATGATCAGCCGGCATTCCTCCGGCTTCAACCGGTAGAGCAGCGACAGGATCATGGTGTTGATGGCGACCGACTTGCCCGAACCGGTGGTACCGGCAACGAGCAGATGCGGCATCTTCGCCAGTTCGGCGATGACAGGTTCGCCACCAATGGTCTTGCCAAGGCAAAGGGCTAGCTTCTGGCGGGTCTCGCTGTAATCGGTCGCTTCGATAAGCTCGCGCAGATAGACCGTCTCGCGCACCGGATTGGGAAGCTCGATACCGATGACATTGCGGCCGGGCACGACGGCGACACGCGCCGAGAGCGCCGACATCGAGCGGGCGATATCGTCCGACAGGCCGATAACGCGCGAGGACTTCACGCCGGGGGCGGGCTCGAATTCGTAAAGCGTCACAACTGGGCCGGGGCGCACATCGATGATCTCGCCCTTGATGCCGAAATCCTCCAGCACGCTTTCCAGCAGGCCGGCGCTTTGCTCTAGCGCCTCCGGCGTCATGGTCGTGGTCTGCTGGACGCGAGCCTGCTGCAGAAGATCGATGGAGGGGTATTCATATTCGCCGTCTGCAAAGACCGGCGCTTCCCGGAACATAGGCTGCGAGGCCTGGATGGGCGCGCGGGGCGTGAAACGTGGCTCGGCAACGACTCTTTCCGCCAGCTGAACCTGCTCAACAGGCCTCTGCGGCTCAGCAACTGCGACCGTCTCCACGACCGGCTGCGGAGCGACCTCTGGTTCAACGACCTGAGTTGGGGCTGGAATTGCAGGATGATGCACGCCGATTTCGCGGTAAAGCCTGATCGCTGAACCACCCGGAATCCTGATGACGGGCGGTACGGCCGAAAGCCGGATTGCCGGTGCGACCGGAGATGCGGATGCCAGCGTCGGGGCAATCGCAGGCGCTCTCAGCAACGGGTTTGCGAGAACGGTGCGCGCAGATGCGGGAAGGCCTTCGCCGGCGTCATCCGGCAGATCGAGCGTCATCACTTCCCAGAAAAGCTCATCCGGCAGATGGGCGGCAAAGGCGGGAATGGATGCCTGCGGCGTTGCAACCTGTTCAACAGATGCAACCGACGCGGCGGGCAGCGGCTGAACAGGTGAATCGTTTCCCGGTACCGGCGCTTCGAAGACGGCGGCTGCGTCAACCGGCTGAGGCGGCATCAGCGCTGCTGCAGCGGCTTCTTCCGCCTGTTTGCGCGCAAGCTCCAGTCGTAATTTGTAGGTCAGCGCCCTTGCGCCCCGCGCATCCGGCGGCTGCGGCAGAAACGGCATGCGTGGTGGCTGAATGCGCGGCTCCGGCGACTTTACGACCGTCGCAAGTGCAGGCTCCTGTACAGTAGCCTCCGGCTGCACGACCATCTCAGGCTCGGCAGTTTCAGACAGGATGTCGGTGGGTGCCTCCTCTTCCGCAAGATGCGGCGTCTCGACCGGCATGCGCCGGCTAAAGGCGCTTTCCGGCGTGCGGGTGAAACGCACATTCGGGCCAAGCACGAAAGCATTCTGCCAGCCCGGCATTTCAGCGCGGCCTTCGATGGCGTCCGCAGCGCTGACATCGGCATTCGGCCGGGGCACAACACCCGCCTTCATTGCCGCGGCCTGCTCCTGACCGGCAACGGCCTTGCCGCCGGCATGACGAGCCTTATCGCTCCCCTCCCCTACGCTATTGGACGAATTCTGGAATCTGGATCGGGAGAAGCTCATGGCAGCGTGCACACTCATCATAAACGTACATATTTCGGTCTCCCTGAAATAGAAAATAAAGGTTAATTACCCCTTTCCAAACCGGGTCACGCAGGCAGAATTTCGCTTTAGCCACAGGTGAGACGTGACATGCACCAGCAAGGAATCGGCACTCCAAGCCTCTATATTTATTGCGTTAAATCAGTTTTTCATCGCCGTTTTACGGCAACGGGCGCGGCTTAAGAAAAGGGGAGTGGCGCCTTGAAGCATATTGTTTCCGCAAGCGGTCGCGCAACGTAAAATCATTGCTGTAAAGCCCGTGAATTAACGTGGACACTGCTGCGGTTGCAGTCTTAAGATCGGGCAGGCCGCGGCCCAGCGGAAAGGCCCGCCCGCCCTCATTCCGGAGTGAACCTCATGTCGCCTGTCCACCTGTCCCGCCGCTCGCTTCTAAAGACCTCGCTCCTTCTTGCCGCAACCACCGGACTTGCGGGCATTGCCGCCGCGCAGCAGTCAAAGCCCGGTGGGCGGTTGATCGTTGCGGCCGATTCGGAGCCGAAGAACCTCAACCCGGCCATCGTTGCCTCCAACGGCGTGTTCTATATCTCGAGCAAGATCGTTGAGCCGCTGGCGGAAGCCTCCTTCAATGGCAGGGACGGGCTGGAACCAAGGCTTGCGACGGAATGGCATGGATCGGAGGACGGTTTGAGTGCCACGTTCAAGCTGCGCGAAGGCGTGACCTGGCATGACGGCAAACCCTTCACCTCCGCAGATGTGGCCTTTTCCGCACTTTCGGTTTGGAAGCCGCTGCAAAACCTTGGGCGGCTGGTCTTTGCCAATCTTGAAAAAGTGGATACGCCTGATGACCACACGGCCATTTTCCGCTTCTCCAAGCCGACACCCTTCCAGCTCATCCGCAACGCTTTGCCGGTTGTTACCAGCGTCGTGCCGAAACACCTTTATGAAGGCAGCGATATCGCCACCAATCCGGCCAATACGAAACCAGTCGGCACCGGACCTTTCGTTTTTGCGGAATATAAGCCCGGCGAATATTACCGCCTGACCCGCAATCCCAATTACTGGGGCAAGAACCAGCCGCAACTCGATGAGATCATCTATCGCGTTCTGCCCGACCGGGCGGGCGCCGCTTCTGCGCTTGAAGCCGAAGAAATCCACCTCGCGGCCTTTTCCGCCGTGCCGCTTGCCGATCTTGCCCGCATCGCGAAGGAGCCGGGCATCAAGGTCATCCCGGAGGGTTACGAAGCCCTCACCTATCAGCTCGTCGTGGAAATCAACCACCGCCGCAAGGAGCTGGCCGACCTCAAGGTCAGGAAGGCGATCGCCCACGCCATCGACAAGAAATTCGTCATCGACAAGGTCTTCCTCGGTTACGCCACTGCATCGACCGGCCCCGTACCGAAAAATGCACCCCAGTTTTACACGGGGGACGTCGAGACATACGATTTCGACGTCGCCAAGGCGAACGCCCTGCTGGACGAGGCGGGTTATGCACGCGGAGCGAACGGAACGCGATTTTCACTGAAGCTTTTGCCGGCCCCTTACTTCAATGAAACCAAGCAATTCGGTTCCTATCTTCGCCAGGCGCTACAGGAAATCGGCATCGATGCTGAGCTGGTCAACAATGATGCCGCCGCGCACCAGAAGGCCGTCTATACCGACCATGCCTTCGATCTCGCCATCGCGCCCCCGGTCTTCCGTGGCGATCCGGCGATCTCCACCACCATTCTCGTTCGCTCCGGCATTCCTGCCGGCGTCGGCTTCTCCAATCAGGGCGGCTATGAGAACAAGGCGCTCGATGCACTGATCGACAAGGCGGCGGAAACCGTGGACACGGCAGCCCGCACGGTACTCTACAAGGATTTCCAGAAGCAGGTCGCCGCCGATCTGCCGCTGATCAATGTCGCCGAATGGGGTTTCATCACGGTTGCGCGCGATACTGTCAAACACGTCGCCAGCAATCCACGCTGGGCCGTTTCCAACTGGGCGGATACGGTGGTCGGCACCTGAGGAAGCGCCGTGAGGCGCGCGGCGACATTGCTACGGCGAAGGGTGATCAGCGCCATTCCAGTGCTGCTGATCGTTCTAGTCTTTACCTTCGTGCTGCTTGAAAACGCATCCGGTGACGCGGTTGACGCCTATCTCGTCTCCATCGGTGGCGGCGACGCCGGACTGCGGGATGCCCTGCGCGAGCAATATGGTCTGAACGGTTCGGTGTTGGCCCGCTTCTGGCTTTACGCCAGCTCGGTGCTGCGACTCGATTTCGGCTGGTCGCTTGCGTTTGACCGACCGGTGCTGGGGCTGATACTCGAACGGCTGCCGAACACGCTGCTCCTGATGGGCAGTGCCACCGCACTTGCTTTCATCACCGGCACCGCGCTCGGCATCCTGGCGGGCGCCCATCCCGGCGGGTTGACCGACCGGGTACTCTCGGCCCTGTCGCTGGCGCTCTACGCCACGCCGGGGTTCTGGCTCGGCCTTGTGCTCGCCATCGTCTTTGCCGTGCAACTGAGGTGGCTGCCAACATCCGGCATCGAAACCATCGCATCCGGAAAACAGGGATTTGCAAGGGCGCTCGATATTGCCCGCCATCTTGTCCTGCCGGTCGCCAGTCTCGGCCTGATCTATCTGGCGCTTTTCCTGCGTGTCATGCGTACTGCCATGGCGGCGGTCTGGCCGCTGGATTTCGTACTCTTCGCCAAGGCCAAAGGGCTTTCGAGACGGCGGATCGTGCTGCGCCATGTCGCACGCAACGCCGCACTGCCCCTCGTCACCCTGCTTGGCCTGCAAGCGGCAACCATGCTCGGCGGCAGCGTGGTGATCGAGAGCGTTTTTGCGATTCCCGGTTTTGGCCGGCTTGCGCAGGAAGCCGTCAGCGGCCGCGACACACCGCTCTTGATGGGCATTATTCTGACAAGCGCCGTTTTCGTTATCCTGATCAATCTCGTCGTTGATATTCTCTATGCCGTGTTCGATCCGCGCATCGGCAGCGGGGAGCAACAGACATGAGTTTCACCCTCCGGCTCCTGCGCAGTTTCGAAGGTGCAGCAGGCGCCATCATCCTGACACTGCTAGCTGTGACAGCGCTCGCCGCTCCCCTTCTGTTTCCCGGTGACCCGCTGTCGATCGTCGGTGAGCCGCTCATCGCGCCCTTCTCCGACGCCGCCTTCCCCCTCGGCACCGACCGGTTGGGCCGCGATGTACTGGCGGGACTTTCCCACGGTGCGCAGGCATCCCTGCTCGTCGGCATCGGCGCTGCCGCTGCCGCCCTCATGATCGGCACCGTCGTCGGCACAATTGCCGGATTTGCCGGTGGCCTCGTAGATGAGGCGCTGATGCGTGTTACCGACGCCTTCCAGATCGTGCCGAATTTCCTTCTGGCGCTCGCCTTCGTCAGCACCATCGGCCCATCCATGCCCATCGTCATCCTTGCGATTGCGCTTGGCGCCTGGGCGGATCCAGCACGACTGATGCGGGCGCAGGTGTTGAGTATCCGCGAGCGGGATTACGTGCAGTCCGCCCGCGCCATCGGCATGTATCCGCTGGAGATCGCGTTTCGGCAAATACTTCCCAATGCGCTGCCGCCGGTTCTGGCGCTCGCCGCCATCATCGTCGCTGCCGCTATCTTAACCGAGGCGGCATTGTCCTTCCTCGGCCTCGGCGATCCGAATATCGTCACCTGGGGTTCGATGATCGCGGAAGGACGCAACGTCCTGCGCTCGGCGGCGTTTCTCTCTGTCATCCCCGGCACCGGTCTTCTGGTCACGGTTCTCGGCGTCTATCTTCTCGCGGAGGGAATCAACAAAGCGATGGCGACGAGGAAAGAAACGCCATGAGCGGCAATGCACTCTGCAGGATCGACGATCTCAGCGTCCGCTATGCGGCCGGCGACGGACCGGCGCTGCAGGATATTTCGCTGACGATCCGGCAGGGACAAAGGTTGGCGATCATCGGCGAAAGCGGTTCGGGCAAATCGACGCTCGCCAAGGCAATTGCCGGGCTTCTGCCTGTGAGCGCACGGGTTTCCGGCGATATTTCCTGGAGCCGCGACAGCGGTCTTTTCACAGACAGGCCGCAGCCGGGTCGCGATATCGGCTATATTTTCCAGGATACCGGTGCGACGCTGAACCCGGTTCTCACCATCGGTGAACAGGTGGCGGAAGGCGCTGTCCGGCATCTTGGCCTTTCATGGAAGCAGGCACGAGATCTTGCCCGCGATCTTCTGGAACGGGTGCGGTTGCCGCATCCCACCCATCTCATCGGCGCCTATCCGCACCAGCTTTCCGGCGGGCAAAGACAGCGTGTGGCGATTGCAGCCGCCATTGCCGCGCACCCCGCAATCCTGATCGCCGACGAGGCGACAAGCGCGCTGGACACGGTAAGCCAGGCCGCGATTGCCGCACTGCTGGATGGGCTGGTGCGTGAAGAAGAAAGAACGCTGGTCTTCATCACCCATGATATTGGTCTTGCTTCCGGCCTTGCCGACGAGATCGCCGTTCTGCATGCCGGACGGCTGGTGGAGCACGGCACCACCAGGCGGGTGTTATCCGCGCCTGCGCACGACTATACGCGCGCACTGCTCTCCGACTATCTCGACCTTTCGACACCGCCTCTGATCAATGAGGCAGCATCATGAATGAAGCCCTTCTGAGCGTAGAGAACCTCTCGAAAACCTACCGGACCGGCGCACGTACGGTGGAAGCACTGTCCGATATATCCTTTTCGCTTCAGCCCGGCGAGACGCTTGGGCTTGCCGGCCCCTCCGGCTGCGGAAAATCCACACTGGCACGCATCCTGATGCGGCTGATCCCGGCCGACGAAGGCACGGTCCGTTTTGAAACTCGCGACTGGCTGGCGCTTGATGGCGGTGAACTGCGCGCGGCGCGGCGGCATATGCAGATGGTGTTTCAGGATACGCATGGCGCGTTCAACCCGCGCGCCAGCGTCGAGGATGCCATAGGCGAACCGCTGCGTATTCATCGCATCGTCGAACGACGCGAACGCCCGGCGGAAATCCGCCGCCTTCTCGAGCGAGTCGGGCTGCCCGCCAGCTATGCCGGCCGCTCGGTGTTCGAGCTTTCCGGCGGCCAGCGGCAGCGCGTCGCAATTGCCAGAGCCATCGCACTCAGACCACCCCTTCTCATTCTGGACGAGGCCGTTTCAGCGCTCGATGTCTCCGTACGCAGGCAAATTCTCGAACTGCTGGTCGAAATACAGCGAGAGACGGCCGTCGCCTGTGTTTTCGTTTCCCACGACCTCGCGGTCATCCGCGCCGTCTGCCACCGCGTCGCCATCATGGAGGCGGGTCGGATCGTCGAGATCGGCAGGACAGCAAACATCGTTTCCACGCCGCAATCCTCGACCGCCAGAACCCTGATCGAGGCTGCGCCGCGCCTGACCATCACCACGCAAGGATAAGACATGCCCGCCCCGGATTACGCATTGCTGCTCGACCCGCCCGCCTTTCCAGCAGACCGTTACGCCGCTCTCGCCGACCGGCTGGCGGCGCTGATGGGCACGAATAACGATGTGCTTCTGGTACAGGCGGAAGCAGTGCTTGCGCTTGAAGCTGCGGCCACCAGCCTCGCGCGGCCTGGTCTGAGAACGCTCAATATCGTCACTAGTCCCTATGGCGCGTGGTTTGGGGGCTGGCTGGAGCGTGGCGGCGCAACGGTTCGCAACCTGACCACCGCTCCGGCAAAGCCGATATCACTTCACGAGGTCGAGAGAGCGCTGGACGAAGGGCCAGGTTTTGATCTTCTCGCTATCGTGCACGCGGAATCCGCAAGCGGCATTCTCAACCCCCTGCCCGCCATTGCCGCGCTCGCCAAAGACAGAGGCGTCGTCACGGTCGTCGATGCCGTCGCTTCCATCGGCGGCCATGCCTTCGAGGTTGACCAGCTCGGCATAGATATTGCGGTCATCGGCCCGCAAAAGGCGCTGGCAGGCCCGGCGGGCTTATCCGCCATCTCCGTCAGCGAAAGTGCCTGGAAACTTCTTTCACATGGCAATGCACCTGAGAACTCCATGCTTTCACTTCTCGACCAGAAGAAACTCTGGCTCGATACCGGCCGCGGCGCGCTCCCGGGAACACCTGCGCCGCTGGAATTCTATGCGCTGGAGGCGGCGCTCGACCGGATAGAGGCAGAGGGTCTGGCATCCGCCAATGAACGCCACGAACGAGCGGCGACAGCTACTCGTAACGGCATCAGGGCCCTTGGCATGTCGACGTGGGTGGAGGAGACTGACGCGTCTGCTCTGGTTTCGACAGCGATCTTGCCGGACACGGTGGATGCCGGCGCATTTCTGGCGGCTGCGTCCAGGGAGCAAGGTGCGGATGTCTCGGGCGGTGTCGGTCCCGGTGCGGAACGGCTGATAAGGCTCAATCACACCGGCCGGCGCGCCAACCAGGATTCGGTGCAAGCCAATATCACCGCTGTTTCAAGCGCCCTGAGAAGCCTCGGCCATGCCGCAGATACCGATTCCGCGCTGGAAGCGGCCGAAAAAAGCTATTCCGGCACCTCCTCGAAGGGTCTCTGACAGCGCCGATAAACGTTCGTTGCGCGAAATCGGGTGCTGGCGGAACGTCAGTCACGCCATTGTTGTTAAAAATGGTAGACAAATTCCTTGGTCAATCTTGACGAAATCATGGCAACACGCGAAACTTAACGCACTGTTAACTCGCGTGAAGAAGGGAAATGGCCATGGTAGCAGGGTTCAACATGCTCTCCTTTGACCTCTTTGGCATCGGCCGAAGAACGCCCGCCATAAACGAGCGGGTCGAGAAGGATTTGCAGGACAGGACGCCACGCAGACCGGACGACCAGTCCAACGATGACGACCGTGATCAGGAATACGAACTGTTCTTCTGGTCGCTTTATCCTGTGATTTGATTTTTTAAGCGCAGGCTGACGGGGCGGTTGAAACGTCGTTTTCCCGTCCTGCGGCCTTGAGCCGAAATGTGTTCAGCGTAGCCTTAAACACGGTGAAACAGTCGATCCGTGACGTACACTTTAAACATGCAACGTCATCCTCGGGCTTGACCCGAGGATTTACAAAATCTCGAACAATCAAATATTTGCAGATGCTCTGGACAAAGCCCGGGCATGACGATGGAAAGGGCAAAGCCCTTTCCATCAAAGAGCCGTAAACGGCCCTGCCTTAGTGGTTGTCGCGCGGCAGACCCTTGGTTTGCGCAATGCGCTGATACTTCACGGCCGGTTCCAGAACCGCGCCGGTTTCCATTTGGCTGACGATGCCGCGCTGGATTTCCTGCCATGGCGTCTGGTGATCGGGGTACTTGAAGCCGCCCTCGGCGGAGAGCGTTTCGTAACGCTTGGCCAGTTCCTCGCCGGAAATCAGGATGTCGGCCTTACCACGACCCACATCGATACGAACGCGGTCACCCGTCTGCAAGATGGCCAGACCACCGCCTGCCGCTGCTTCCGGAGAAGCGTTGAGGATGGACGGGCTGCCAGACGTGCCGGACTGGCGGCCGTCACCGATGCAGGGCAGCGAATTGACGCCTTCCTTCAAGAGATAGTCAGGCGCACGCATGTTCACCACTTCTGCCGCACCCGGATAACCGATCGGACCGGCACCGCGCATGAAGAGAACGGTGTTGGCGTCGATCTTCAGCGACGGATCGTCGATGCGGTGATGGTAATCTTCCGGACCGTCGAACACCACGGCACGGCCTTCGAAGGCTTCCGGGTCGTTCGGGTTCGAGAGATAACGCTTGCGGAATTCTTCCGAGATCACGCTCGTCTTCATGATGGCAGAGGAGAACAGGTTGCCGCGCAGAACACGGAAACCGGCGCGCTCCTTGAGCGGCTGGTCATAGGGACGGATGACCTTTTCGTCTTCGATGATGGCACCACGGCAATTGTCGCCGATGGTTTTGCCATTCACGGTCATGGCGTCTTCCATGATGAGCCCCTGGGTCATCAGCTGGTTGACGACAGCCGGAACGCCGCCGGCATGGTAATAATCCTCGCCGAGATATTCACCGGCCGGCTGCAGGTTGACGAGCAGCGGCACGTCTTCACCGTAGGTCTGCCAGTCATCGACCGTCAGTTCAACGCCGACATGGCGTGCTAGGCCGTTCAGATGGATCGGCGCGTTGGTGGAGCCACCGATGGCCGAGTTGACGCGGATGGCGTTGATGAAGGCATCCTTGGTCATGATGTCGGAAGGCTTAAGGTCTTCCTTGACCATTTCGACGATGCGAAGGCCGGTGAGATAGGAGATTTCCTGACGGTCGCGGTAAGGCGCCGGAATGGCGGCCGAGCCGGGCAGCTGCATGCCGAGTGCTTCGGCAAGCGAGTTCATCGTCGTCGCCGTGCCCATGGTGTTGCAATAGCCGGTGGAAGGTGCGGAAGAAGCGACGAGCTTGACGAAGCCCTGATAATCGATTTCGCCCTTGGCCAGCAGTTCACGCGCTTTCCAGACGATGGTGCCGGAACCGGTGCGCTCGCCACGGAACCAGCCGTTCAGCATGGGGCCGACGGAAAGAGCGATGGCCGGAATGTTGACGGTGGCCGCCGCCATAAGACAGGCAGGCGTGGTCTTGTCGCAGCCGATGGTCAGAACAACGCCGTCGAGCGGATAGCCGTAAAGCACTTCCACGAGGCCGAGATAGGCGAGGTTGCGATCGAGACCCGCCGTCGGGCGCTTGCCGGTTTCCTGGATCGGATGCACCGGAAATTCAATGGCAATGCCGCCCGCTTCACGAATGCCTTCGCGCAGGCGATGCGCCAGCTCCAGATGGTGGCGATTGCAGGGCGAAAGGTCCGAGCCGGTCTGCGCGATGCCGATGATAGGGCGATCGGACTGAAGCTCGGCCTGGCTGAGACCGAAGTTCATGTAACGCTCGAGATAAAGCGCGGTCATATCAGCGTTTGCGGGGTTATCGAACCACGCGCGCGAACGAAGCTTGCCTTGGGTTGCGGGCAGATTGTCGGATTTGGTCATGATGCGGTCTCCAGCCGGGAAGTGGCCAACGGTAAAATATTACGAAATGCGACAAGCTTATGTTGTGCGCAAGGAAAATGGAATCAGCTTCTCGGAAGCACGCATAACCGACAGACGAGCGCCAGACGAGTGACCTGGAGCCGTTCTTCAGCTTTAGCCGAATATTTTTCGGTGTTTACGACCATACCGACGTTGCGCAATGGCCTCTTCCCTCCCTGCCTTGCCGGATTGTAACTGACCCCGAGGCCCCACATTCCGTCACGACCTGACTTGCTTATTTGTATTACTATTAGATAGCGGCGCGGCCTGTCAAGCCGGATCAGACGATATTACGGGCGAGTTTTGCGCGGCGCAGAAATTAGAATATACACAATAAGCCATTGATTTATAACTGTTTAATGCTGCAACTCCATAAAATCGGCATGACGTGAATTGGAAATCCGCTAAAAAACCCCTTTTCAAGAGTATTACTATATGCTCATAGTGACGTCGTCACGCTGACATCATTTCTGGGAGGATAAGATGAGAAAAGCTCTTGCGGCAATAACTGTCGCCGTTTCCGCATGCCTTGCATCCAGTGTTTCCGCACAATCGCTGACCGTCGGCTTCTCGCAGATCGGCTCCGAATCCGGATGGCGCGCCGCTGAAACCACTGTCACCAAGCAGCAGGCCGAAAAGCGCGGCGTTACGCTGAAATTCGCCGACGCACAGCAGAAGCAGGAAAACCAGATCAAGGCCGTTCGCGGCTTCATCGCGCAGGGCGTCGATGCAATCCTGATCGCACCTGTCGTCGCAACCGGCTGGGACGCCGTGCTGAAGGAAGCAAAGGAAGAAAAAATTCCTGTCATCCTGCTCGATCGCCAGATCGAAGCGCCGGATGATCTTTACCTGACCGCGGTCACCTCGGATCAGGTTCACGAAGGCAAGGTTGCCGGCGACTGGCTCGTCAAGGATGTCGGCGCGAAGGACTGCAAGGTTGTCGAATTGCAGGGCACGACCGGCTCTTCGCCCGCCATCAACCGTAAAAAGGGCTTCGAAGAAGCCATCGCTTCGCACAAGAACATCAAGATCGTGCGCTCACAGACGGGTGACTTCACCCGTACCAAGGGCAAGGAAGTGATGGAAAGCTTCATCAAGGCCGAAGGCGGCGGCAAGGATATCTGTGCCGTGTACGCTCACAATGACGACATGGCCGTCGGCGCGATCCAGGCGATCAAGGAAGCCGGCCTGAAGCCGGGATCCGACATCAAGGTCGTGTCCATCGATGCCGTACCTGACATCTTCAAGGCCATGGCCGCCGGTGAAGCCAATGCGACGGTGGAACTGACACCTGACATGGCCGGTCCTGCCTTCGACGCTCTCGAAGCCTATCTGAAAGACAAAAAGGCACCGGCGAAGTGGATTCAGACCGAATCCAAGCTCTACACAGCGTCTGACGACCCGATGAAGGTCTACGAGGCGAAGAAGGGTCTGGGTTACTAATAGACCCCTTATCTTCGGAAGGAGCGGCATGTCATGCGTGCCGCTCCGTCACAGCTTCTTTCATGCAGGGCCTGCGCAATGTCCGAAACGGCACCACTTCTGGAAGCACGCGCCATCGGTAAATCCTTTCTCGGGATAACGGCGCTGGACGGCGTCGATTTTTCGCTCGGGCGCGGTGAAATTCACGCGCTTCTCGGCGAAAACGGCGCGGGGAAATCAACACTCATCAAGATACTGACCGGCGTTTACCACCGCGACAGCGGCTCCATCTTTCTGGAAGGTAGCGAGATATCGCCCACCAATGTCGGCGAAGCGCAGGCCCTCGGTATCGGCACCGTCTATCAGGAAGTAAACCTTCTCGAAAATCTGACCGTTGCCGAAAACCTCTTTCTCGGCCGCCAACCGCATCGCTTCGGGCTCATTGACAGAGCCTCGATGCAGAGACAATCGCAGGCGCTGCTGTCCCAATACGGGCTTTCGATCGACGTCAACGCCCTGCTTTCCAGCTATTCCGTGGCTATCCGCCAGATCATCGCCATTGCCCGCGCCGTCGATCTTTCCGGCAAGGTGCTGGTGCTGGACGAGCCGACCGCCAGCCTCGATGCCCATGAGGTCGAGATGCTGTTCGGTGTGCTGCGGAACTTGCGCGCGCGGGGTATCGGCATCGTCATAATCACCCACTTCCTAAACCAGGTCTACGATATCGCCGACCGGGTGACGGTTCTGCGCAACGGCCGCCTCGTTGGCACGCGCGACATCGGCAACCTGCCGAGGTCCGAACTCATTGCGATGATGCTTGGTCGCGAGCTTCAGCACATCACCCACGAGCATCAGGCCACTGACGACACCGTTGCCGAGGGCGAACCGCCGATCCGTTTCGAGGGGTACGGCAAACGCGGCAGCATCGCCCCCTTCGACCTCGGCATTCGTCCGGGAGAGATCGTCGGCGTCGCCGGTCTTTTGGGGTCGGGACGAACGGAAACGGCTTTCCTGCTGTTCGGCATCGACAAGCCCGATACCGGCAAGGCCACGATAGACGGAAAGACCATCGCTCTTTCTTCGCCTGAAGCCGCAATCACGGCCGGGTTCGGTTTCTGCCCGGAGGAGCGCAAGACTGACGGTATCATCGGCGACTTTTCCGTGACCGACAATATTGCTCTGGCTCTCCAGGCCCGCCAGGGATGGGCGCGGCCGCTTTCGCGCCGGCAGAAGGTGGAACTGGCCGAAAGCTTCATCAAATCGCTGGACATCCGCCCGGCCGATCCTGACCGGCCGATAAAATTCCTGTCCGGCGGCAACCAGCAGAAAGCCATTCTGGCGCGCTGGCTTGCAACCCATCCCCGGCTTCTGATCCTCGATGAGCCGACCCGTGGTATCGATATCGGCGCCCATGCGGAAATCCTCAAAATGATCGAAAAACTCTGCACCGAGGGCATGTCGCTCGTCGTCATCTCGTCCGAACTGGAAGAACTGACCGCCGTTGCCCACCGGGTCGTCGTGCTGTCCGACCGCCGGCATGTCAGCGAATTGAAGGGCGGCGAGGTGACGGCCGACAACATCATGCGGGCAATTGCGGATGCGGCCAGAACGGAGGCGGCATGATGGTGGCTGTGACAAGGCGCCTGAAAAGGCTTGCTCCCCAACTGATCGCCCTCTTCGTCATTCTGGCAGCGATTACAATCGTTTCGCCGGGCTTTCTGCATGTTTCGTTCCAGAACGGCAGGCTTTACGGCAGTCTGATGGATATTCTCGTGCGTGCCGCACCCGTGGCGCTCCTGACGATTGGCATGACGCTGGTGATCGCCACCAAAGGCATCGATCTGTCGATCGGTGCTGTTATCGCCATTTGTGGCGCGGTGGCGGCAACACTCATCAGCAACGGCCATTCCATCCCAACCGTCATCGCCATCTCGCTTGCTGTTGGCATTGCCTGCGGCCTGTGGAACGGGGTGCTGGTCGCCCTTCTCGACATCCAGCCGATCATCGCCACGCTGATCCTGATGGTGGCGGGGCGCGGCATCGCCCAGCTCATCACCGAAGGTGTCATTCTCACCTTCAACGACGACAGCTTTTCCGCCATCGGCTCCGGCTCCTTCGCCGGCATTCCCCTGCCCGTCATCATCTGGTTGGCGGCGGCGCTGGTAATCGGCCTTCTGGTGCGCAAGAGCGCGCTCGGCTTTCTGATTGAGGCAACCGGCATCAATCGCCGCGCGGCGGCACTTGCCGGTGTGCGGGCACGCTTCCTGCTGTTTTTCGTCTACGCCGTTTCCGGTCTCTGCGCGGCCATCGCCGGCATGATCGTGACCGCCGACATTCGCGGCGCGGATGCCAACAATGCCGGGCTGTGGCTGGAACTGGACGCCATATTGGCGGTGGTGATCGGTGGTACATCGCTGAATGGCGGCCGCTTCTCCATCACCGCATCGCTGATCGGCGCGCTCATCATCCAGACCATCAATACCGGCATTCTGGTCTCCGGTTTCCCGCCGGAATTCAACCTCATCATCAAGGCTGGTATCATCATGGTGGTACTGACACTGCAATCGCCGGCAATCATGGCGGTTCTGGGCTTTGTCAAAACGCCAAAGCCACACGCAAAACCGGCCACCGCCAACGGAATGACCAAGGAAGGTACCGCGCGATGATCCACAGCCGCAATCTTCCGTTCCTCACCACACTGACGATCTTCCTCATCGCCTATCTTCTCTGCGTGCTGCAATATCCGGCGATCCTGTCGACACGGGTGATCGGCAATCTATTGACCGACAATGCCTTTCTCGGCATCGCTGCCGTTGGCATGACTTTCGTGATCCTGTCGGGTGGCATTGATCTGTCCATCGGCTCCGTCATCGCCTTCACCAGCGTTTTCGTAGCTGTCATGGTCGGCACCTATAATATTCACCCGCTGCTGGCCTTCGCCATCGTGCTCGTGATCTCGACGCTGTTCGGCTGCATGATGGGGGCGATGATACGCTTCCTGTCGATCCCGCCATTCGTGGTGACATTGGCGGGCATGTTCCTGGCGCGTGGCGCGGCCTATCTGATCTCGACGCAATCCGTACCGATCTCGCATCCCTTCATCGATGCGATACAGGGATTTTATTTCCGCTTTCCCGGCGGCGGCAGGCTGACAGCACTTGCTATTGTCATGCTTCTCGTCTTTGCCGCCGGCATGCTGATTGCCAGCCGCACCCGCTTCGGCGCCAATGTCTATGCACTTGGCGGTAACCCGCAATCGGCCGAACTGATGGGTGTGCCGATCGGTACAACGACAATCGGCATCTACGCACTTTCCGGGTTCCTGTCCGGCCTCGCCGGCATCGTCTACACGCTCTACACCTCATCGGGTTATTCCTTGGCGACCGTGGGCGTGGAGCTGGACGCTATTGCAGCTGTTGTCATTGGCGGAACGCTTCTGACGGGTGGAATGGGGCTGGTGGCGGGCACCTTCGTCGGACTGCTGATCCAGGGGTTGATCCAGACCTACATCGTTTTTGACGGAACCCTGTCATCCTGGTGGACCAAAATCGTTATTGGCGTGCTGCTTTTTGTCTTCATCGTGTTGCAGCGCGCAATCATCTGGTATTCAAACAGGAGACTGGCCGGACCACATCCGGCATAACCAACACGGAGGCTTTATTGGGGCTGCTCGAAACGACGATAAGCGGGCGAAAACGCCGGAACAGCCACGCGCATGTGGTCTCCGAACTCGGCAGCGCCATCGTCTCGGGCAGGATTGCGGAAGGATCCCTGCTGCCTAACGATGCCGAACTGTCGCTCCGTTTCGGGGTCTCGCGCACCGTGTTGCGCGAGACGATGAAGACGCTGGCGGCCAAGCGGCTGGTCGAACCCAAGGCAAAGGTCGGCACCCGCGTTCTCGACCGTTCGAGCTGGAACTTCTTTGACCCGGATGTGCTGGGCTGGCGCTGCGAAGCCGGGATAGACCAGGAATTCGTTACACATCTGGCGGAAATCCGCCTCGCGCTCGAACCGGCGGCGGCGGCAGCTGCCGCGCTTCAGGCATCGAATGACGATATCGTTTCCCTTTATGTGATTGCCGCCAAATTCGACAATCCGCAGCATACCCCGGAAACCATCGCCAAGGTCGATCTCGAATTCCACCTCGCCGTGGCGCACATGTCAGGCAATCCGTTCATGCGTTCGGCAAGCGGGCTGATCGAGGCCGCCCTTGCGATCTCATTCCAGCTTTCATCCCCGGCCTCGTCGCCCGGAACCATCGCCGAGATCGCCGCAAACCATCTGCGGATCGTGCACGCCATCGCCGCCCGTGATGCGGACGCCGCCGTGAAAGCCATGCGCCATGTAATCGAGGTCGGCAAGGACCGGACGCGAAAGGCAATCAAGACGCCTTGAAGGCGAAAAGCCTATCGACATCCCTTCTGTCACCCCGGGCCTGATGCCGGCATGACGGAGGGGGTGGCTTTTCATCATAAAATTCGGACCCGCACGGATGCGGGCCCTTTTTCTTCCGGCAAGTATCCTACCCCTGCGACGCTTCAATCTGCGGCACCACGCCACGGCGCGATGCCATGAGCGATGCGCCGAGGAGTGCTGCAATGCTGACGAAAACGAAGACCATCGTCGCACCCTGAAGGTCGATCAGCAGTCCGCCCAGAACAGCGCCGCTGGAAATGGCGATCTGGAAGGTGGTGAGCAGCAACGCGCCTGCACTTTCGGCCTCGTCTGAGGCGACGCGGGTGATGAAGCTCTGCACGCTGACAGGAAGCGCACCGAAGGCGAAACCCCAGGAGGCAATGGCAAAGCCAGCGACAACGGGAGATGCACCGGCAATCACCAGCACGGAAGCGGATGCGGCAATCAGGGTGGCGGCAAACGTCACGGCCCATGCCGTGTTCTTCTCAGCGAGGAAGCCGCCGAAGAGATTACCGAAAAAACCGCCCACGCCGTAAGCCAGAAGAACGAGCGAGATTGCTTCGACGCCAAGCTGCGGCACGTCTTCGAGGAAGGGGCGAACATAGGTGAAGCCGGCGAAGTGGCCCGCGACGATGAATAGCGTCGTCAGAAGGCCGATCCTGACCTGCGGGCGCTGCAATAGCCGGAACATGGTGGACAGGCCGGGCGCACCGGCCGGCGGCAGCGAGGGAACGGTGAGCAACTGCACGACAAGTGCGATGACACCCAGCACGCCGGCGACGGCAAAGGCCGCACGCCAGCCAAGCGTCGCGCCGATCCACGCTCCGACAGGGGCTGCGCAAACGGTGGCAACCGAAACGCCGGTTAGGATGATGGCCATGGCGCGCGGCATCTTATCCAGCGGAACAAGCCTTAGCGCCAGCGCCGCCGACATGGCCCAAAAGCCGCCGAGGCCGATGCCGAGCAAAACGCGCGATGTAAACAGCATGAAAAGACCGTTGGCAAAAGCGGCCAATGTGCTGGAAATGATCAGCAACGTCGTGAGGCCAAGCAGGGTCCACCGGCGATCAATGCTGCGCGTGCCGATGACGACGCCGGGACCGGCAACCGCTGCGACCAGTGCCGTGACGGTGATGGATTGGCCGGCAATGCCGGAGCTGATGGAGAGATCGGTCGACAGTGGCGTCAGAAGGCTGACCGGCAGGAATTCCGCCGTTACCAGCCCGAAGACACCGAGCGAAAGCGAAACCACCGCCGCCCACTTCGCATCCGGCTCTTGTCTGTGTGGCGCATATTCAAGTTCGTTGATTGTTCGGTTATTCATGAAAATCTCCTGATGCGCATTCTGGGAACGAGCCCTGAAACGGAATGGCAAAACGATGAAGCCGGTGGGAGCCCGGTGCGTCGCCTCACAAATCGATGGTCGTAAGCTACGCGTGACAGCTCGGCGTTTCCATGCTAAAAAATCCGCATTCCTTAACCAAACGTCCGAATTTGTGAGTTGCCATGAATGATGCATTGACGGAAATGCTGCGTGGTCTGCGGCTTGACGGCGTGGAATATGGCCGCTGCCGCATGGCAACGCCCTGGGCGACGGCCTTTCCCGAGCAGGAGGCGGCGCGGTTTCATTTTATCGGCGTGGGCCAGGCAAAATTACGCAAACCTTCCGGAGAATGGCTGACGCTTACGTGCGGCGATGCAGTGCTTCTTCCCCGTGGCCACGCCCATGTGCTGGGCAGCGGCGAGGATGTAACGCCTGCCCTCTTCGACCGGTTCGGTAAAAAGGAAGTGTGTCAGGGCATTTTCGACATGGAATGTGCCGGTGCCGGCGGCGACACGGTAGCCTTTACCGCCTCGATGCGTTTCAACATGGATAATCTGCATCCGCTTTTGCAACTGATGCCGGATGTGATGCTGACCAGCGATCTCGCCAAAAGCGATCCGGCCATTCCGCATCTCCTGGAAGCCATGGCGCGCGAAGTGGAACTGAACCGCGTTGGTGCCGGTGGCATTCTGGCGCGGCTTGCCGATGTCTTGACGGCAACACTGATCCGCACATGGGTAGAATATGGTTGCGGCGATTCCAGCGGTTGGCTTGCCGCCGTGCGCAATCCCGAACTCGGACGGGTGCTTGCAGCGATCCACCTTACCCCCGAGAAAGACTGGAGCGTGGAAGAGCTTGCCTCCCTGATGGGTGCATCCCGCTCGAGTTTTGCAGAACGCTTCACCCGTGTGGTGGGTGAAAGCCCAGCCCGTTATGTCGTTCGCGTACGCATGCATCAGGCGCGACTGTGGCTGCGCGAGGGTATGCGTGTCACGTTGGCGGCGGAAAAGCTCGGCTACGATTCCGAGGCATCCTTCAGCCGCGCCTTCAAACGCGTGATCGGCGCGCCGCCCAGCCAGTTCCGCAGGAAGGACACATCTGGTCTGGAAGATGCGGCATAGAGCGCATCTTAGAGCACGTCCGGTTTAAACGGAAACTTTTGACGCGCTCTATCTCTTTGTTTTTACGCATTTTCCGGACGTAAAACCGCTACGCACTTTTACTGGAAATGCTCTAATGGAAATTGCGGGAAATGACCTTTATCCGCTCCACCTCATCTCCATCCTGGGTCGCAGGCGGTGGACGTTTCCTGATGTTGCGATGATCGTCCGGCGGAATACCGTGGTGGAACTCGTCGCCGCGCCCATGCGGCAGAGGAAAGGGGTGGTTGCGCTCACCCACGCTTGCCAGCGCCTCTGACAGATCGGTCAGCCGGTGGGCGACCAGATGCACCACCTCGCCTTCCCGTTGGATCTTGCCGTAAATACCGACCATGCCGGCGGAAAGCACCACGCGCCGGTATTTTTCGAAGGTCTTTACCCACAGAACCGCATTGGCAATACCCGTCTCATCCTCCAGAGTCATGAAGATCACTCCCTTTGCCGAGCCTGGGCGCTGGCGCACCAGAACCAGCCCCGCGGTTTCCAGCCACGTTCCATCACGGACGCGCACCGCCTCCGCGCAGCTGACGATGCGCCGGCGGGAAAGATCGCGCCGCAGGAAGGACATGGGGTGTTCGCGCAGGGTCAGCCCCACATGGCCATAATCCTGTACCACCTCGCCGCCATCAGTCATGGGCCGCAGCGCGACGGAGGGTTCGGAAAGCTCATCCACCACAGCGTTTTCCCGGCTGGCAGCGGCAGCAAAAAGCGGCAACGGCTCATCCCGCAACGCCTTGATGGCCCACAGCGCCTCGCGTCTGGAAAGCGAAAGCGACGGCAGAAAGGCATCGGCTTCGGCGAGACAGACTAGGGCAGCGGCGGGAACACCTGCCCTCCGCCAGAGATCGTCCACGGAAACGAAATCGCGATCCTGACGGCAGGCGACGATTTTTGCTGCATGATCGTTGGAAAGCCCCTTTACCATGCGCAGGCCAAGCCGCACGGCGTAGCGCTCTTTACCATTCGCATTCTTCTTGCCCGTGGGCTCCAGCGTGCAATCAAACCGGCTGTTGTTCACGCAAACCGGGCGCACCTCCACGCCATGATCGCGCGCATCACGCACAATCTGCGCCGGGGCGTAAAACCCCATTGGCTGCGAATTGAGAAGCGCCGTACAGAAAATATCGGGATGATGGCATTTCAGCCATGAGGAGGCATAGGCGATCAGCGCGAAGGAGGCCGCATGGCTTTCTGGAAAACCATAACTGCCGAATCCTTCCAGCTGCTTGAAGATGCGTTCGGCGAATTCTTGCTCATAACCACGATCCACCATGCCATCGATCATATCCTGACGGAATTTGGAGATGGTGCCGACATTCTTGAAGGTCGCCATGGCGCGACGCAACTGATCCGCCTTACCGGGTGAAAAACCGGCGCATTCGATGGCGACGCGCATCGCCTGCTCCTGAAACAGCGGTACACCCAGCGTTTTGCCCAGCACGCCTCTCAGCTCCTCTTTGGGATAATGTTCTTCTTCTTTTTTGTCACGGCGACGAAGATAGGGGTGCACCATATCGCCCTGAATGGGACCGGGACGAACGATGGCGACCTGAATGACGAGATCGTAAAATATCTTTGGCTTCAACCGCGGCAGCATGGACATCTGCGCCCGGCTTTCAATCTGGAAGGTACCCAGCGTGTCGGCTTTCTGGATCATGGCATAGGTAGGGTCATCATCCTGTGGGACAGTGGCGAGATCGTATTTAACGCCCGTGCGCTCCTCCAGCATGTTGAAACCGCGTCTCATGCAGGAGAGCATGCCGAGCGCCAGGCAATCCATCTTCATGAATTTGACGATATCTATGTCATCTTTGTCCCATTCGATGATCTGCCGGTCGTCCATGGCGGCGGGTTCGATCGGCACCAACTCGTCCAGCCGGTCATGGGTCAGAACGAAGCCGCCCGGATGCTGGCTGTGATGGCGCGGTGTGCCGACAAGCTGGTTGGCCAGCTCGAAGGCGAGCTTCAGGCGGCGGTCCTCCATATTGAGGTTCAGTTCCTGCACCTGTTTTTCGCCCACCCCTTCGCTCCAGCGCCAGACCTGCGAGGACAGAAGTTTGGTCAAATCTTCCGGCAGGCCCAGAACCTTGCCGACATCGCGCAGCGCCCCGCGCCCGCGATAACGGGTGACGACCGAGCACAGCGCGGCCTTGTCGCGACCATAAGTGTTATAAACCCACTGGATGACCTCCTCGCGCCTTTGATGCTCAAAATCCACGTCGATATCTGGCGGCTCGCGCCGTTCTTCCGAAACGAAACGTTCGAACAGGAGATCAACCTTGAGAGGATCGATGGCGGTGATACCGAGCACATAACATACCACCGAATTGGCGGCTGAGCCGCGCCCCTGACAGAGAATATTTTCCCCCCGTGCAAATTGGACGATGGCATTTACTGTCAGAAAATAGGGTGCATATTCCAGCCTGCCGATAAGCCCCAACTCATGATGCAGTGCCTTTTCGACCTTCTCCGGCAGACCATCCGGATAACGCCCCGGCGCCGCTTCCCAGACGAGCTTTTCCAACGCCTGTTGCGCCGTCAGCCCCGGCAGGCTGCGCTCTTCAGGATATTGATAGACCAGCTCCTTCAGCGAAAAGGTGCAACGCTTCGCGATTTCGAGGCTGCGGGCCAGTGCTTCCGGGTAGCGGGCAAACAGCCGGTGCATTTCCTGAGGCGGCTTCATATAGCGGTCGGCATGCCGCTCGCGCCGGAAACCCGCCTCGTCAATGGTGCAATTGTGCCGGATGCAGGTAACGACATCCTGCAGCATGCGACGCTCGGGCACATGAAACAGCACGTCATTGGTAACAACAGTCGGCACATCAGCGGCTGCAGCCATATTCGACAATTCGAAAAGCCGCATCTGGTCGTTGGGTCGTCTTCGCAGGCTCAGCGCCATATAGGCCCGGTCAGCAAAAGCGGCTTTCAACCGGCGCAGGCGAAGCGCGCAGAGATCGTCAGCCAGATCGGCGAGCAGCACCACGATAAGGCCTTCGCCATAAGCTACGAGATCGTCCCATGTGAGCCGACACTTACCCTTGCCACCCCTCTTCTTGCCGACGGAAAGCAGCCGGCAAAACCGCCCGTAAGCCGGGCGATCCATGGGATAGACAAGCACGGAAAGATCGTCATCCAGATCGAGCCGGCAGCCGATGACGAGCCGGATGCCATGATTATCGGCCGCTTCATAAGCGCGGGGAATGGCCGCAAGGCTATTGCGATCGACGATGCCGAGTGCCTCGATACCGAGATTTTTTGCCTGTTCGAACAGTTCATCACAGGAACTTGCACCGCGCAGGAAGGAGAAATGCGTGGTCACCTGAAGCTCGGCATAGTGCAGCGTGCTCATGCGAAGACCCCATGGATGAACCAGCCCTGCGAGCCCGTCTCGGTATGTTCGCCATCACCGGAGCGGAAAATCCAGAAGCGCTCGCCGCTTTCGTTTTCGACAGTGAAATAATCGCGCACGGCGGCCTTTTCGCGGTCGCGTTTCCACCATTCGCCAAACACCCGTTCCGGCCCATCAGCGCGCCGCACATTATGGCGCACGCCTTTCCAGATGAAATAACGCGGCGGATGATCCGGAAGCAGCGCCAGAGTTTCGATGGGTTCCGGCCTTGCAAAAAGCCTGACCGGGCGCGGCCAGTGGCAAGGCCAGCCGAGGGTATCCTCAGGTGCCAGCGCCGAAACGCTGGCAAGAGAACGTTCCGGCACGTCGCTTGCCACCGCCGCATAACGATAGACCCTGTGGCCGCGATTGAGGATGACATCGACCGTATCGGCGATTTCCGCACGCCCTTCCTCCAGAAGCGAGGACCGGGCCTGCGCGGCGACAAGCGGCTCGGCATGGGTGGCGGTCAGCACCATCATCTCGATGCCGAAACCGGGATCGATGGTGTCGATCCGGTCGGTCAGAAGCCGGACAAGCTGTTTGACATCACGCACCGGTCTGGAGGTGCCGGCCCGCACGGCCTGCAAGCCGCTATCCACCCGGTGCAGCACAAGATCGACGCGACGTGCGCCAAGGCCACGCTTTTCCAGCGAGACGCAAAGCTCAGCAACCAGCTTTTGCACATAGCGGGCAATTGTCTCCGCCGCCGCGATCGGCTCGGGAAAGGCGCGGCGCACCTCCACCAGTTCGGCAATGCGCACCGGCTCGATAGGTTCGCCAGTCTCGCCAAAAGCCTGAGTGAGCCGCCTGACCACTTCCGGGCCGAAACGCAGGGTCAACGGCGCCCGTGGAGCCTCGGCAAGTTCGCCTATGGTGCGAAAACCGAGCACCTTCAATCCGGAAACGATACGCTCCTCCAGCCTGAGCGCCGCCATAGGCAGCCCGCTGATCGCCGCCCGCTGCCCGCCCGGCGATACGATGCTGATCTCCTTACGGCCAAACCGGGCAAGCGCATGGGCCGCCCCCCAGCTATCGGCAATAGCAGCGCGGGCGGCGAAGCCTGCGGCATGCAGGCGGTTCACCATGCCGCTCAACATCAGCGTCTCATTGCCGTGCAGATGGTCCGCACCTGCCGTATCCAGCACCAGCCCATCAGGCGGATCTGCGGCGACGATCGGGGCATAGATACGCAGGAAATGAAAAGCGAGCTGTTGCAGGGCGCGGGCATCCGCCGCCGCATCCAGATCCTCGACAACGAGACCCGGCACCAAAGCCTGCGCCTTGCTGACGGGTGTACCGGGCCGGATGCCCACCGCCTTTGCTGCCTTGTCCAGTGCCAGCACGAGGCGGCGGCTTCCCTGACGGCCGATCATGACCAGCGGCTTTTCAACCGGCGGCGCGTTCTGCCCCGAAAGACGCCGGTAGCGATCCGTCGGCCATGTCGGCAGGTAAAGCGAGACCACCCTTTGCATCACAGGCTTCCACTTCAAATGCAGCGCTTTCGCCGCCGCGACATCGCAAAAGTTCCAGAAACCAGCGTGGCCTGCCCACCCCCGGCACCGGCAGGGGCGAAGATGGCCGGACAGAGACACGCCAGCGGGTGACAGCGGCCGTCGGCTCGCCAAACAACGCCGCATCGGCCGGGCGCCGGAAGCGGCGGATGGCGATGCCGGTGACACCAGAGGTTTCCGCCGCCAGTTGCAACCGTCGCGAGGCATTCATCGGCAACTTCGCAAGCTCGCCCATCACGGCGCCAAAACCGTTGCAGCGCAAGCCTTCCTCGAAACAGTCGAGCACGCCTTTCTCATCGCGGCATTCGACGATGATGACCCGGTTCTGCGACAGGCCCGCCTGCGTCAATCCCGGCATGAACAGATCCCTGCGGGTGACACACCATAAGACCTTGCCGGACAGCCTTGCTGCCACACCGGCCGCAAAAAGCGCCGCTGCCGCACCATCGGCGGCGCCATTGCCGCCGCCGCTCACCTCATGCAGGCAACCGAGCTTCAGCCCGCCTCCAGGCAAATGGTGATCGATGGCATCCACGCCAAAAGGCAAGGCCTCGTGCAGGCGGTGAGGACCGCCACCGATCCTTTCCAGCCTTTCACGCAGCTCTTCGACAACGAGCAACTGTTCCGCGCGCTTTTGCATGGCATGACAGGTTTCAATTCCGGTTTTTCAGTTCTATTGTTCCTGTTTTGTTCTTATTTCAGCAAAGAGTCAAGCAATGCTGTGCGGCTCTTCAACAGGTTTGCGCGGGAAGAGAGGGATTATGGCCTTGCGGCCATGTGTACCACCGTTAAAACGGATTATCCGGTCGGCCTCTCCCTTTTTGCGGATAATTGACGCGCCGGACATCAGGGTTTGGAGGAAACCGCCGATGATCGCCAGCATTCTGATTGCCGTGGTTGCGGCCATCCATGTTTACATCACCATTCTGGAAATGCTGCTGTGGGAAAAGCCGGCCGGCCGCAAGGCCTTCGGCCTCTCTGCGGATTTTGCGCGACAGACGAAGGTGCTTGCCGCCAATCAGGGGCTTTACAATGGTTTTCTGGCAGCCGGATTGATCTATGGGCTCACGCAGGGCGATGAAGGACTGAGTTTCAAGGTCTTCTTCCTCACCTGTGTCCTGGTAGCCGGCATTTTCGGCGCCATTACCGCCAATATGAAAATCCTGTTCATTCAGGCTTTGCCGGCATTGTTTGCGCTCGGCTTCCTCTGGATCGGAGTATGAACCAATGACCGCATGGAACGATCTCCGCGCAAAAGACGCCCTCAACCGCATATTTATGGCGGCAGTGGCGAGTGCAGATCCCGCAAAGGTGCTGCAACATCATCTTCCTTACCCGCCCAAGGGCAGGTGTGTGGTGGTCGGCGCGGGCAAGGCCTCGGCTGCCATGGCCGCAGCGCTTGATAAGGCCTGGGCGGATGTGAACCTCTCCGGTATCGTCGTAACACGTTACGGTCATGCCGTTCCGGCCGGGCGCATCGAAATCATCGAGGCCTCCCATCCCGTGCCCGACGACATGAGTGCGGAAGCGGCAAGACGCATTCTTGCCGCCGTTGAAGGGCTGACCGCAGACGACATGGTGATCGCGCTAATTTCCGGCGGCGGTTCGGCACTGATGGTCGCACCTGCCGAAGGCATGACGCTTGCGGACAAGATGGCCGTCAACCGCGCGCTTCTCGCCAGCGGTGCGACGATTTCCGAGATGAATGCCGTGCGCAAGCACCTCTCCCGCATAAAGGGCGGACGACTGGCGCTGGCCGCCAAACCGGCCAGAGTGGTTTCGCTGTTGATTTCAGACGTACCGGGCGACGATCCCTCCGAAATCGCTTCCGGCCCCACGGTTGCCGATCCGAGCGATATCAACAATGTGCGGGAAATCGTCTCCCGTTATGCGCTCGATCTTCCCGAGAATGTGCGCAAAGTGCTGGAAAAGGGCGAGGAAACGCCGAAGACAGGCGATATAGAAGAGGACATCAGGCTGATCGCGACACCCTCGCTCGCCCTACAGGCGGCGGCGGACGAGGCGGTGAGGCTTGGCCTTACGCCGCTCATCCTCGGGGATTCGCTGGAGGGCGAGTCAAAGGATGTCGGCGCGGTGATGGCGGGTATCGCCCTCTCCGCCAGCCGCAAGGGCCTGCCAGTCAAAGGCCCGGCCGTGCTGCTTTCCGGCGGAGAAACCACGGTGACGATCGGCAAAGGGCTGGCCGGCAAGGGTGGGCGCAACACGGAATTTCTGCTGAGCCTTGCACTGACGCTGAAGGGTGCAGACGGTATCTGGGCCATTGCCGGCGATAGCGACGGCATAGACGGCGTTGAGGATGCGGCAGGCGCACTGGTGACGCCCGATACGCTTGCGCGTATGCGCAACGCCGGTGCCGATCCGCGCCAGTCGCTGGTGGGACACGACAGCTACACCGCCTTCAAGGCGGTTGGCGACCTTGTCGTTACCGGTCCGACGCTGACGAATGTGAATGATATCAGGGCGATTTTGATCGGGTGAAAGCAGGAGAGTTCGAGCCTGTTATGGCCTTGCGGTGCGCATCGTTGAAGGTGGCTGTTTTGACTATACCGTCGGACAGGTATAATCTGGTGGCCTGTCTTTTGGAGCCTCAGCCATGCGTTTTGGAGTGCTCGTAATTGGTCTAGCCCTGGCCCTGATCCCCACCTTGGCGGATGCCCACAATTGCAAATGCCGAAATCGCGGTGTCATGTTCGAACTCGGCCAGACATCCTGCCTGAGGGTCGATGGCGGCTCCTATCTCGCGCGCTGCGAAATGAAACTCAACGTCTCATCCTGGACGAGAATACAGGACGGTTGCCCCGTGACTGAACGAATGCAGCAGCAGATGACACGCGCAAATTGATCACGTCTTCAGGTGGGTCGTGAGGGGAAGCAGGCAGAGATATGCCGAGAGCTTGCCCCCTCATCCGGCCCTTCTCCCCCCAAGGGAGAAGAAATGCGCCGCGACGCCATGTCGATCTTACAGCTTCACCCAGCCGCCATTCTTTTTACCGGATTCGATGCAGGCGGTGACAAAAGCAACGCCTTTGACACCGTCATCGACGGTCGGATAGGTGACCGCCTTGTCGAGCTCCGAACCGGTGCGGCGGGCTTCGATGGCGTGTGCCGCTTCGGTATAGATGGTCGCGAAGGCTTCGAGATATCCTTCCGGATGGCCCGAGGGAATGCGCGTGACACGCGCGGCCGCGGCACCGGCGCCAGCACCGCCGCGGGTGATGAGCTGTTTCGGCTCGCCAAGCTTCGTGAACCAGAGATAGTTCGGATCAGCCTGCGTCCACTCGATGCCTGCCTTGTCGCCGTAAACGCGGACCTTCAGCCCGTTTTCATGCCCGACAGCCACCTGGCTGCACCAAAGCAGGCCCTTGGCTGGTTGCTTGCCGTCCTTTGGCTTGAAGCGCAGCATCACATGCGCATTGTCGTCCAGACGGCGACCTTCCACGAAGGTATGTACATCCGCTGCCAGTTCATCGGCTTCCAGACCGGAAATGAAGCAGCCGAGATTATAGGCATGGGTGCCGATATCCCCTGTGGAGCCGCCGACACCGGATTGCGCCGGATCGGTGCGCCAGACGGCCTGTTTCGCACCGGTCTGCTCCAACGGCTCAGCCAGCCAATCCTGCGGATATTCCATCTGCACCAGACGGATGTTCCCGAGCGCACCGGTTTCCACCAGTTCACGCGCATGCCGCACCATAGGATAACCGGTGTAGTTATGGGTGAGGATGAATAGTGCGTCCGCCTTGTCCGCCACGTCCTTCAGCTTTTTGGCATCTTCCAGATTGGAGGTCAGCGGCTTGTCGCAGATGACATGGATGCCGCGTTCCAGAAACGCCTTCGCCGCAGGATAATGTACGTGGTTGGGCGTGACGATCGCTACCGCCTCGATACCATCCTCGCGAAGCGCTTCCTTCTCTGCCATTTCTTCGAATGACCCATAGCAACGCTCTGGAGCAAGCCCGAGTTCGCGGCCGGAGGCGAGGGATTTTTCCGGTGTCGAGGACAAGGCCCCGGCCACGAGATCGAAGCGGTTGTCGAGCCGCGCGGCCATGCGGTGAACGCCGCCGATAAATGCACCCGAACCGCCACCCACCATGCCCAGGCGAATCCGCGTGTTCGCCTTGTCGGTTGTCTTTCCTTCAATAGCCATAATGTCTCCTCGGCATTTTCTAAGCGCATTCCCACACGGAAAACGGCTTCACACTTTTCCTGGAAATGCTTTTAAAGCCCAAGCATGCGCCGGTTGGCCGCATCATCGGTGCCGGCAGATGCGAAATCATCAAAGGCTTTTTCCGTGACGCGGATGATATGGTGCTTGACGAACTCGGCCCCTTCCCGGGCACCGTCTTCAGGATGTTTCAGCGCGCATTCCCATTCAACCACTGCCCATCCGTCGAAATCATTGGCAGCCATTTTCGAGAATACCGCACCGAAATCCACCTGCCCGTCACCCAGCGAGCGGAAGCGGCCCGCACGGTTGACCCAACCCTGATAACCGCCATACACGCCCTGGCGGCCGGTCGGATTGAACTCAGCGTCCTTGACGTGGAACATCTTGATACGGTCTTTGTAGATGTCGATATTGTCAAGATAATCAAGGCATTGCAGCACATAATGCGACGGGTCGTAGAGCATGTTGGCGCGCTTGTGGTTCTTCACACGCTCCAGGAACATCTCGAAAGTCACGCCATCATGCAGATCTTCGCCGGGATGGATTTCGTAGCAGACATCCACGCCCTGTTCATCGGCATAATCAAGGATCGGCGTCCAGCGTCTTGCCAGCTCGTCAAAGGCGGTTTCCACCAGACCGGCCGGGCGCTGCGGCCACGGATAGATGAAGGGCCAGGCAAGAGCGCCCGAAAAGGTCGCATGTGCGTTGATGCCGAGATTTCTCGAAGCCTTCAGGGCAAGCTTCACCTGTTCCACCGCCCATTGCTGGCGAGCCTTCGGATTGCCGCGCACTTCAGGTGCTGCAAAACCATCGAAGGCTTCGTCATAGGCGGGGTGAACGGCAACCAGCTGGCCCTGCAAATGGGTGGAAAGCTCGGTTACCTCGACGCCGTTCTGGCGGGCGACACCCGCAAATTCATCGCAATAATCCTTGGATTCGGCGGCCTTTTTCAGATCGATCAACTGCCCGGCCCAGGTGGGAACCTGCACGCCGGCATAACCCTTTTCTGCCGCCCATTTGGTAATGCCGTCCCATGTATTGAAAGGCGCAGCATCACCGGCAAACTGACCGAGAAAAAGACCCGGTCCCTTGATCGTTTTCATAAAAATCTCCTCCTGTATCGATACAGTTTAGCGGTAAAACCGCTTTGGCTCCCAATTTGCCAAGCTAACCGCTCATAATTTTCAGACAAGCCCCAAATGCCGGGGAGCGAGAGAATTTCGTTATTCCACTAAAAAACGAAACACGTCTAAAGCGCCAGACCGCTTGCCCTGTCGAATACATGCACACGCTCGTGATGCACGGTGGCGGCAAAGGGGGTGTTGACCTTGACCAGTTGCTCGCCATCCACCACCGCCGTAACCTGATCGCCCGCCAGTTCGAAGACCACATGCGTCTGCGCGCCTGTCGGCTCGACCAACACCGTCCTGCCGGACAGCGAAATATCGCCGCCGACGGTCGAACCGATATGTTCCGGTCTCAACCCAATCGTCACCGACTGGCCGCGCTTGACATTTCTTGAGGCGGCAATGCGGATCGCCGTCCCGTCCTTCAGCCGGGCGGCAGGTTGATCGCCCTCGCCGTCGACCACGCCTTCGATGAGGTTCATGGCCGGCGAGCCGATGAAGGCGGCAACGAAGAGATTGGCAGGTGTCTTGTAAAGTTCGAGCGGCGTGCCCTGCTGCTCTATACGGCCGTGATTGAGCACCACCACCCGGTCGGCCAGCGTCATTGCCTCGATCTGATCATGGGTGACGTAGATGGAGGTCGTACCTACTTTCTGATGCAGAGCCTTGATTTCGCTACGCATCTGCACGCGCAGCTTGGCATCCAGATTGGACAGCGGCTCATCGAACAGGAAGACGGCCGGGTTGCGCACCACGGCGCGGCCCATGGCGACGCGCTGGCGCTGGCCACCAGAAAGCTGCGAGGGCTTGCGGTCCAGAAGCTTGCCGAGATCGAGCATGCGTGCGGCTTCCGCCACGCGCTCATCGATGACGTTTTTCGGCTGCCCGGCAAGCTTCAGGTTGAAGCCCATGTTTTCGGCGACCGTCATATGCGGATAAAGCGCATAGGACTGGAATACCATGGCGATATTGCGCTCGCGCGGCGTCATGGAATTGACGACGGTGCCGCCAATGAGGATATCCCCATCGGTGATTTCCTCCAGCCCGGCGATCATGCGCAGCAGGGTAGATTTGCCGCAGCCCGAAGGCCCGACCAGCGCAATGAATTCGCCATCGGTTATATCGAGCGAGATGCCGTGAATGACATCGAGCGAGGCATAGGACTTGCGGATATCCCTAAGTTCGACGGAAGCCATGTTTTGCTCCTTTCAAGTCACGATTTGACGGCACCGGCCGTCAGGCCCGCGATGATGTGTTTCTGTGCGAGGAAGAAGACGATGACGGTCGGCAGGATCGTCAGCGTGATGAAGGCGAGCACGAGCTGCCATTCCGTGCCGAATTCGCCGCGATAGACCATGATGCCGAGTGGCCAGGGATATTTCGATTCCGAGTTCAGCATGATCAGCGGCAGAATGTAGCTGTTCCAGCTGCCGACGAAGGAAACGATCCCCACCGTCGCCACGATGGGTCGTGAGAGCGGCATCGAAATGTGCCAGAAGAAGCGCAGATAGCCGCAACCATCCACAAAAGCGGCCTGAAACAACTCTTCCGGCAGATTGCGGAAGTAATTGCGAAACAGAAGGATGCTCATGCCGAGCCCGAAAGCCACCTGCGGCAGAACCACGCCCCAATAGGTATCGAGCAGACCGAGATCGCGGATGCGGATGAACAGCGGCAGGATGGCGGTCGCCGCCGGGAACATCAGTCCCAGCAGGAAGTAATTCAGCAGGAAAGACGAGCCGAAGAACTTCACATGCGCAAAGGTGAAGGCGGCCATGGCAGAGACGGTCAGCGTCAAAAAGACCGTCAACAGCGCAATCACCAGCGAATTGAATATCTGCAGCCAGTAGCGTTTGCCAAAGAGGATATCGCCGTAATTGGCCCATTGCCACTCGGCTGGCAAGCCGAACGGGTTGACGCGCAGATCCCCCAGCGTCTTGAAGCCGCCAAGCGCCGTCGTCAGAAGCGGGATGAGCACGATGGCCGCGATCAGGCTCAGCGATATATAAAGATAGAGCTTTGTTTGCAGCGGCATGCGGACGGAAGTGGATGGTTCAGTCATGGCGCATGAAAATCCTTTTGTAACCGAAGGCGAGCGTCACGCAGATAACGAAGAGAACGACACCCACCGCGCTGCCAAGCCCCACCTGCATGCGCATGACGCCGTAGGTGTAGAGAAAGGTGACCATGGTTTGCGTGGAGTTGGACGGACCGCCGCCGGTGAGCGGCATGATCATGTCGAACAGCTGTAGCGAGCCGATCACCGCAAAAAAGACGGACAGGCGCACCGTTGAGCCGAGCATCGGCAAGGTGACGTATCGGAACTTCTGCCAGCCGGAGGCGCCGTCGATTTCGGCAGCTTCCAGCACGTTTTTGTCGACGGATTGAAGGCCGGCGATGAACAACATCATGTGGAAACCGAAATACTTCCAGACGATGACGCCAAGCACGGCGTAGATCGCCACATCCTTGTCGGCCAGCACGTAAGGATTGGCGAAGCCGAAGAAATTGGAGATGGCAGCGAAAAGGCCGTAATCGCCATCATAAACGAAGCGCCAGATCAGGCCGGCCGCGACATCCGCAAGGACATAGGGCAGGAAGAAAACCAGCCGAAAGGCAACGACGCCCGGAAGGCGGTGCGCCAGCATCATGGCAAGCCAGATCGCCAGCGGGATCTGGATCAGCACGGAAATCAGGATGATGAGGCCGTTATTGAGCAGAGCCTGCGAAAAGGCGGCATTGCCGAACAGGACCTGGAAATTCTTCAAGCCCACGAAATCGGTCGGCGTGCCGTAACCGTTCCAGCGGTAAAGGCTGTACCATGCTGCCTCGCCCATGGGCAGGATGACAAACAGGGTAAAGAGCAGCAATGCGGGCGGAAGGAAGACCAGCAGGGTCAGCGCACGGTCATGCGCGACCGAGCTTTGCTTGCGCTTCGTCTTCGACGCGCCGCGCGCCGGTATGGACGCAGAAGTCATGGAAATATCCGTCATCTCTATCCGCTTTCATTCAGGCAGATACTGCGGCGCCGCGTCCCGCGCGGCGCCGTCATGGAACCGAAATCAGCGAAGCTCGAAAGCATCCTGAATTTGCTTGGCGCCTTCTTCGGCGCTCATCTGGCCGGAAACGATTTCGACGGAGACATCGTTGACCACGCGGCCAACGGCAGCGCCCAGTGTCTGGTCGAAGAAGTTCTGGTGCCAGGTAGAGCTTGCAAGCTGCTTGGCCGAATCCGCCAGCAGCGGGTTCTTGACCGCTCCATCCGCACCCGTCGCAACCGGCAGGATCATGCCCGCAGCCGCCATCTTTTCTTCACTTTCCTTGCTGGTCAGGAAGGCCGCGAAATCGATCGCTTCCTTGGAAGCGTTTTTCGTAACTGCCCAACCATTCAGACCGCCCAGCGTGTCAGTGACTTTGCCAGCACCACCTTCGACGGCGGGAAAGGCGAAGCGACCGATATTGTCTGCCGCAAGGCCTTTGCCGTCACCGGCATTCTTGCGCTGGTTGGCTTCAGTATTGTCAAAGCCGAGGATCATCGCGGCCTTGCCATCACCGAAGACGCCGAGCGCCTGGGGCCAGGTAGAGCCGAGATAGCCGGGCTGGAAGGGTTCGAGCTTGCCGAACTCGGCCAGTTGCTCGCCCGCCTTGATGATGGAGGGAACCATGAAGCCTTCACCCTCGCCCTTGCGGGCGGCGTCGAACACGGTCTGTCCGCCATTGCGCATGACGAGATAGCTCCAGTAGAAATGGATCGGCCATTTTTCACCGCCACCACCGGCAATCGGAACGATGCCCGCTGCCTTGATTTTCTTGACGGTGGCGCCGAGATCGTCCCAGGTCTTGATGTCTTCCGCCTTTACGCCCGCCTTGGCAAACAGCTCCTTGTTATAAAAGAAACTGACGAGGCTGACGCGGTAAGGCACGGCCCAGACCTTGCCGTCAAACGACAGACCATCGATTGCGGCCGCGCTATAGGCTTGGCGCAGCTTGCCACCATCGGCGTCGAAAACTTCCGTCAGGTCCTTCAGCGCACCGGTTTTGGACTGTTCTTCAAGAACACCGCCACCCCAGCTATAAAAGAAATCGGGAACGTCGTTGGACTGCAGCAGGGTAGGCAATTTTGCCTTGAACGCCTCGTTTTCCAGAAACTGCAGTTGCACGTCCACGTCAGGATGTTTGGCCTCATAGTCCTTGGCAATCTCCTCCCAGACGGCCACGGATTTCGGGTCCAGCTCCACATGCATCCATTTAACGACAGTTGCGGCCGAGGCGCTTGCGGCGCCGAGCATGAGAGCAATGCTTGTCGTTGTGGCAAAGCCTATCAGCCTGCCGCTCAGGCTTGCGCCTGCGTGCCTAATCGTCATGATCGTGATCCTCCCTCGGGGATTTCCTCATTTATTCCCCAATGCGGATTAATTCACCTTAGCATTCGCTTATTGTCAAGGCGCCATGCTGATTTTTTGAGCGAACGGCTTGACACACCCCTCCCTCACACCGTTATTTAATCCGCAATCCGACATAAATTGGTTTTCGAACCGGCATTGATCGCAGCAGGACCCCATGAAGACCGCAGACCCAGAACTGATGCGCGCGATCAACCGGCTAAGCGTGCTGGACAGCATCCGCCGCCACGGACCGATCTCCCGGGTGGAAATCAGCGAAAGAACGCAGCTTTCCACCACCACCGTATCCGCGATCACCGCATCGCTGCTCGATGACGGGCTTATCCTTACCCGCCATATCGGCGATATCCGCACGGAGGGCGCCCGCGGCAGGCCGCGGGTGATGCTGGAGCTGAACCCGGATGCGGCCCGCGTGGTGGGCGCCAAGATTGCGGCAAGCCGCATGGTCTTCGTCGTCACCGATTTTTGCGGCAACGTGCTGTCCACCCTCGCCCTGCCGATCCGTGTAGACCGCCAACCGATCGGCGTCATTGCCGATCTGGTGGAAGACGGGGTGCGGCGTTGCGTGGTCGATGCCGGACTGTCGCTGGAAGATGTGGACATGGTCTGCCTTGGCCTGCCAGGCGTCATCGAACATCGCACCGGCAGGATCCGCAGCAGCCCTATCCTGCGGGAAGTAAACGTCGATTTTGCCGAGGAAATGACCTCACGGCTGAATTCCCCCACCATCATCGAAAGCGACGCCCACGCCATCACGCTTGCCCATCACTGGTTCGGACATGCGCGCGATCTGGAGGACATGGTGCTGATCTCGCTCGAGCAGACACTTGGGCTTGGCGTGATGCATCAAAACCAGCTGTTTCGTGGTGCAGGCGGCCTCAGCCACAATCTCGGCGACCTCGTGATCGGCCTTGCCAGTGAAGGAACCGTGCGGCTGGCGAGCCAGGCGGGCGAGAACGCCATTCTCGGTTCCCGCCCGGTGGACGGGCGTTTTGCAGAAGCTATCAGGCTTGGTCGCGGCATGCAGCATGCCCATGCGCTGATTGCGGCGGAAGACAACGATCTTATAGCGGCAGCCTTGCGCGCCGGTGCAGCTCTTGGCCTGACGCTTGCCAATATCGTCACGCTGTTTGCGCCGCCACGGGTCATCATCACCGGCTCCAGTCTCGAGCTCGGCGAGCCCTTCATTACCAGCATCCGCGACAGTTACAACGCCGCCGTGCCGCCATCGCTGGCAGGCGTCGCAGAGCTGGTTTTCGACGTTGCAAGCGACGAACTGTGGGCGCAGGGGGCGGCAGCCGTCGCACTTTACGAGCTTTACGAATCGCCATGGAACACGACAGGGCCGGCGCTCTAGCCGGCAAGGTTGAGAGTGGGCTTAGGCATTTCTGATTTACGGGAGGAAATCACATGAACAAGGTCGGTATCGGCATCATCGGCTGCGGCAACATCTCCAGCGCCTATCTCAAGGCGATGGCGTCGTTTCCCATTCTCGACATTCGCGGACTGGCGGATATGAACGAGGACGCAGCAAAAGCGCGGGCAGACGAGTTCGGCTTTCAGGCAAGAAGTATCGACGAACTTCTGTCTGACCCCTCCGTGGAAATCATCGTCAACCTGACGATTCCCAAGGCGCATGTGGAGGTGGGCCTGCGCGCACTTGAGGCGGGAAAACATGCCTATTCGGAAAAGCCGCTCGGCATCAATTTCGCGGAGGGTAAACGGCTTGCGGACGCGGCAAAGGCAAAGGGCCTGCGCATCGGTTCGGCACCGGACACTTTCCTCGGCGGCGGGCACCAGACCGCGCGCCGCCTGATAGACGAAGGCGTGCTCGGCCAGCCGGTTGGCGGAACGGCTACCTTCATGTGCCCCGGCCATGAGCGCTGGCATCCCAACCCCGCCTTTTATTACGAAGTCGGCGGCGGGCCGATGCTGGATATGGGACCCTATTACATCACCGATCTCGTCAACCTGTTCGGCCCGGTCGCCAAGGTGGCAGGTTTCGCCATCGCGCCGCGCAACGAACGCCTCATCACCAGCGAACCTAAGAATGGCGAGAAAATCCCAGTCCATGTCGCCACCCATGTTTCCGGCGTGCTGGCATTCAAGAACGGCGCGGTGGTGCAGGTGGGCATGAGCTTCGATGTGGCGGGCCACAAACATGTACCGCTGGAAATCTACGGAACGGAAGGCACATTGATCGTGCCCGACCCCAATCATTTCGGCGGTGAGGTGCAATTGCTGAAAAAGGGCGGCCAGTTCGAGCCGCAGGCACTGTCTTCGCCCTATGCTGACGGCAACTACCGCTCGATCGGCGTGGCCGACATGGCCCATGCGATCCGCGAAAACCGCCCGCACCGCGCCAATGGCGATCTTGCCTTGCACGTGCTGGAGGTCATGGAGGCCTTCCAGACGGCATCGGACAGCGGCACCACCGTTTCCATCACCACCGAGGTGGAGCGCCCTGCTCCTCTCGAAACTTCGCTGGTCGACGGCCAGCTCGGCAAATAATCCCGAGGAGGAAATAAATGCGCGAAGCACTCATCGTCTGGGGCGGCTGGAGCGGCCACGAGCCGCAGGAATGCGCCACCATCGTTAAGGACATTCTCGAAGAGGATGGTTTCAAGGTCTATGTCGAGCACAGCACGGAGGCTTTTGCCGATCCGTCCGTGCATGACCTGAGCCTTGTCGTGCCGATCGTGACAATGTCGAAGATCGAGAAGGAAGAGATCAAGAACCTCACCGCCGCCGTCGAAAACGGCGTCGGCATTGCCGGCTTTCATGGCGGTGCAGGCGACAGTTTCCGCGACTGCGTCGAATACCAGTTCATGATCGGCGGCCAATGGGTCGCCCATCCCGGTAATATCATCGACTATCACGTCAACATCACCCGCCCCGACGACCCGTTGATGGAGGGGATTTCCGATTTCCCCTACACATCGGAGCAATACTACATGCATGTCGATCCCTCCAACGAGGTGCTGGCGACGACAAAATTCACCGGCGACCACGCTTGGTGGATCGACGGTGTAGTGATGCCGGTGGTCTGGAAACGCAAATACGGCAAGGGCCGCGTCTTCTATTCGGCGCTCGGCCATCAGGCCAAGGAGTTTTCCGTGCCGCAGATGAAAACCATGTTCCGCCGCGGCGCCAACTGGGCGGCACGTTAAAGCGTGCATTGAGAGGCGGCCAAACAAGGCCGCCTTTTTCTTTATCATCAGCCCCGAATAATCTCTTCCGCAGCCATCGCCACACCCAGAACGTGGTCATCCGTGCCGTGCAGGCCTGATAGCAGCAGGCCAACGGGCATGCCCGCCTCACCCGTGCCGCAGGGAATGGAAACGCCGCAGAGATCGAAGAAGTTGCCGATCTGGGTGTTGCGCAGGGTCTTGGCATTCATTGCAAAGAAGGTCTCATCATTCTCCACAAGCGGTGCGACCTTGGCCGCGACATGAGGCAATGTCGGCGATATCAGCAGCTCATTCTTGCCAATCATGCCCGAAAAAGCCGCCGTCATGCGTTCGCGCGCCTCGATAATGGCGATGTAATCCGGCAGGGAGATATTTGCGCCCAGTCTTGCTCGCGCAACCACGCGCGGGTCCATGCGAGCCGCATCAGCACCTTCCAGCCGCGCCTTGTGCAGGGCGAAGGCTTCCGCCGTTACCAGCGCACCCTTTTCCTTGATAAGATCGAATAATTGCGAAAAGACCGGGAATGCCTGCCGCCGTACAGAAGCGCCGGCCCGGGAAAGCCGTTCCACTGCCTGCTCGAAAGCGACCGCGACGCCCTCCTCGATGCCATCGAAAAACACTGTTTCCGGCACGACGAGTGACAAGCCGGACAGAGGCGTGCGCGCCGCATCAACAGCCGCCTTGCCACGCATGGCGGCATCTACCCACACGGCGTCCTGCACAGTGCGAGTGAGCGGGCCGAGCGAATCGAGACTTTTAGCCAGCGGATAGACGCCGCGCATCGAGTAACGGCCGCGGCTCGCCTTGTACCCCACCACACCGTTGAAGGCGGCGGGAATGCGCACCGATCCGCCGGTATCCGTACCGATTGCCACCGGCACCAGACCGGCCGCAACCGCGACACCCGCGCCGGAAGAAGAGCCGCCTGGCAGCCGGTGGCCATCCGTGGAAGCGGGATTGCGCGGCGTTCCGTAATGCGGGTTGATGCCAAGGCCGGAAAACGCGAACTCGCTCATATTGGTACGGCCGATGCAGACCATCCCGGCCTCCTTCAGCGCGCTCACCACATCCGCGTCACGGGACGCAGGCGCATCATTCGAAAGCACCGTCGATCCAGCCGTGGTCACAGTGCCTTCGAGATCGAAAAGGTCCTTCCAGGCGACCGGAATACCGTCGAGCACGCCGCAGGATCGACCCTCGCGAATGCGTTTCAAGGCGCCTTCCGCCTCCGCCATGGCCCGCTCCGCCGTCAAGCCGACAAAGATCGCCCGGTCTTCCGATTTCCCGATTGCATCAAGGGTCTCTTCCGCCAAGGCGCGCGGATCAAGATGGCCGCTCTGGATGAGAATGGAAAGCTGCGCGATGTTTTTGCTCTTGTGAGCCATGATATGTTCCCTGAAACCGGCATGTTACGCACAACATGCCGTTTATCGGCAGCTTGGCAAGGTCAATCGCGGTACCCTTGCAACCATAAAGCCCGGTTGATGAGCGCGAAAAGAGGCCCCAATGCATCGTCGTATTTGGCGCCGATGTCCCATCACAAGCCATCGAATATTTCAACCTGAGGTACATATTTTCGGCGCCTTATATAAGCGGCGACTATAAAAAGACGGATTAATTCTTAATCGCATCTAAACTTTGTTGAATTATTTAGCAGACACCATTGAAATACATGCCCTATAAAAATTCCATAAAACAATCATAACGCGACATCGCGGGGGAATATCGCGAATGGAAGAGACTGCCTATCGGGGGATAGATAGACAGACTGAAACCGGTGACACGCTTCGCTCAACGACGCAGCCGGTGCCGGGCCGCTTTTCGCGGCGGCGTTCGCTCGCCAGCAAGATAACCCTGATATTTCTCGGCGGCGTGATCTTTTCCTACAGCATCGGGGCGCTCGTCGGCTGGTACATGTTCGTTGCCGCCGCCAGCGAGCAATGGCTCAACCAGGCCCGCGTCAATTCACAGATTGCCAGCGCCACCCTGCGCAGCATCTATACCTATGTCAGCGTCACCGCCGACACGGACGGACAGGTGAACGGCATCTTGACCGACAAGCCGATTGGCGACGACGCTTCCATCCTCGTTACCGGCTTCAACCCCAGCGACGTTCTCGCCCTCATCGGTGCGCAGACCAAGAATGCCGTCTGGCTTTTCCGCTACGATGAGGCCGATTCCGGATTCCGTCAAATCGCGGCGGCCTTCGACAACGCCACCGACGACGCCGAAAAACCGATTGCCACCGATCCCATCTTCTCCAGAGATGCGGTCGCCGCGCGTTTTGCCACCGGCTTTGCGACGATTGGCGATTCCAGCCATTATATCGGCCTGTTGCCGATCATCAGCACGGAAACGAAAAAGCCGATTGGCGCGGTCGCCGTCAGCATCGGCGGTTCGGACGCGCTTTATGGCGCGCAGCGCAAGCTCATCTACAATTCGCTCGTCGCCCTGATCGTTGTTCTGACCGTCACCGGCGTTCTCGTGACGCTGATTGCCAGGCATTTTCTGAAACCCGTTCCGGCGCTGGTGCAGGCGACACTCAGGATCGCCCGTGAGGAAACCGATGTCGTCACGCCGTTTCAGGATCGACGGGACGAGATCGGCGACATGGCCACCGCCATCGAAACCCTGCGGGAGGCCGTTCTGGAACGTGGACGGCTCAGGCAGATCCGCGACATGGCGCAGCAACTGGAACATATGGCCCATCACGATGCGCTGACGGGGCTTCCCAACCGCGTGCTCTTGATGAAGACGCTGGAGAACCGTCTCGAACATCTTTCCACGTCAGGCCAGCCGTTCAACGTCATGCTGCTCGATCTCGACCGCTTCAAGGCCGTCAACGATACGTTGGGACACGCGGCAGGCGACGCCCTGCTGGTGGCCGTGGCCTCGCGGATTTCCTCCGTGCTCGGTGAAAGCGACATGGTGAGCAGGCTCGGCGGCGACGAATTTGCGATCATACAAGCGGTGAGCGATAATTGTCGCGAGGATGCGGGCGCGCTGGCAAAGCGCGTGGTCCATGCGGTCTCGCGCAGCTTCAGCCTCGAAGGTAGCCATATAAGCGTCGATACCAGCATCGGCATCGCCTGCGCGCCCGATCACGGCAACTCCGCCACCCAGCTTCTGCAACATGCGGACCTTGGTCTCTACCGGGCGAAATCCATGGGATGCGGCTTTTTTGTCTTTTACGAGCCTGGCATGGACATGGCGGCGCAGCACAAGCACGCGCTCGAAATAGACATGAAATCCGCGCTCGAAAACCACGAATTCGAGCTGTATTACCAGCCCGTGGTCAATCTGGAGAGCGGCCGCATTGTCGCCTACGAGGCCCTTGCCAGATGGCGGCACAGCAAGCTTGGCATCATCACGCCGGATCGCTTCATAACGCTTGCCGAAGAAAACAATTTCATCAAACCTCTGGGCGAATGGGTTTTGGCGCAGGCCTGCATGGACGCCATGACCTGGCCCAGGGATATCCGACTTGCCGTCAATCTTTCCGCCGTGCAGCTTTGCAATGACGATATTGTCCCGATCGTTGACGGCGCGCTGAAAGCCTCCGGCTTCCCGGCCGAGCGGCTCGAGCTTGAAGTGACGGAAACGGCAATGCTGGAGCGCGACAACAGCGCCAGGGCTTTAAAGCTGCTGAAGGAAATGGGCGTCCGCCTCGTGCTTGATGATTTCGGCACCGGTTATGCCGGGTTGAGCACGCTGACGCATGTTGCCTTCGACAAGATCAAGATCGACCGCGAATTCGTTTCCGGCCTGCCGGAAAATCCAATGTGCTCGGCCATCGTCAACACCATCATCGACATGGCAGAACAGATCGGCCTGAAAGTCACCGCCGAGGGCGTGGAAGACAAGAAACAGGTCGAGGCCCTCAAGCTTTCCGGATGCGACGAGGCACAGGGCTATTATTTTGCCGAGCCGGCGCCGCTTGCCCGGATACTCAAGAACCGTGCCGTCATCGCCCAAACCGGAAACGACGAATATAGCGACGTCGGGCGACCGATGCAGGAAACCTATTACCCGCCACAAAAAGCGATTTGAGAACGCGGCTGACAGCCAAAAGGACATAAAATGCGCATTTCAGTATTTTGCCTTTTCCTCACATGCTTTATCCCCACAACTCCGGTGCAGGCCGCCGGCGAAGGCGATACGCTTCGGCAGATTGCCAAGACCGCGAAAATCCGCATCGGTTATCGTGAGGCCGAACCGCCGTTTTCCTATCAGCTGCCGGATGGAGAAGTGACCGGCTTCTCGACTGATCTTTGCCGCGCGATCAGCGAGGACATCCGCACGCAACTGAAGCTGGACAAACTCGACATTGAATATGTAAAGGCCACGCCCGCAACCCGGTTCATTCTCGTCCGTAGCGGCAAGATCGATATTGAATGCGCGGCGACGACCAACAACAGCGAACGCCGGAAAATGGTAGATTTCTCCTATCCGAATTTCATGACCGCTACGCAATTTCTCTCCCGTAAACAGGACAATCTGAAGAGCCTTGCCGATCTGGCCGGACGCTCCGTCACATCCGCCTCCGGCACGGTCAACATCGAGCAGCTGAATGCGGTGAACCGCGAAAAGAACCTAAATATCTCGGTGATGCCCACAAAAACCAATGAGGAAGCCTTCGAACTCGTCGTTGCCGGCAAGGCCTCTGCTTTCGTCATGGATGGCATATTGCTGGCGGCGCTGGCGGCAACATCGGAGAATCCCGACCTCTACGCGCTCTCGGACGAAACGCTGAGCGCACCCGAACCGTACGGCCTGGTGTTTCGGCGCAACGACCCGGCCTTCAAGGCGGCGGTCAACGAAAGCCTGCGGCAGATCTTCACCGGTCCCACCATTCACGGCCTTTACGAAAAATGGTTCACCAAACCCATTCCGCCCAATGGCATGAACCTGAACCTGCCGATGACCGCCTCGTTAAAACAAGCCTATGACCATCCGAGCGAATACCGGGACTGAGGGAGTAAAAACCCCACCTCTATTTTATGAAAATGTTTTGACAGATAATTTTGGCTGGAGATGCGCGATGCAGAGATCGACATTGTGGCTCATGCTTGGGGTTTTTAGTCTTTTACCCACCATTGCAGCCGCCGACGAGACCCAACCGCCTACACTCGAAACCATTGCCAGAACCGGCACCATCCGGCTCGGCTTTGCCGACAGAAATCTTCCCTTTTCCTATATGGGAATTGGTCCGGAGCCGATCGGTTACAGCATCGAACTGTGCCTGAAGGTGGCGGATTCCATCAAGAAGAAGTTGGGCCTGCCGGAATTGAAAATCGATTTCGTCAAGCGCACCCCCAGCAACCGCATCACGCTTCTCAATGACGGCACAATCGACATGGAATGCGTGGCGAGCACGAATACGGAGGAAAGACGCAAGGCAGTGTGGTTTTCCTACAGCCACTTCATCACCGGCACGCGTTATGTCGCGCTGAAATCAAGCAACATGACAAGCGTCAGCGATCTTGCCGGACGAACCGTGGTGGTGACGACGGGAACGATCAATATCAGTCAGCTGAATGTGCTTAACCGCAAACTGGGACTGAACATCGCCGTCCTGCAAAATGACAGTACGGAAGGCAGTTTCGACATGGTGACGGAAGATCGAGCCTCGGCCTTCGTCATGGACGATATTCTTCTGAGGTCCTTCGTCGCTGAAACGGGCAAGCCAGAAGACTATTCCATCTCGAACGAATATCTCGCCCCACCACAACCCTATGGCCTGATGCTCCGACGGGGCGACACCGCCTTCAAGAACGCCGTCAACGAAGCCCTTGGGAAAATTTATGCAAGCGGCGAAATCAACGCGATCTACGACAAGTGGTTCAACGCGCCGATCCCGCCGAACGGCATTAACCTCAAGCGCCCGCTTCCCGACGATCTGGCCGAGGCATTTAGAATGCCGGTCGATACGACGGCCGAGTAAAGAAAAACGCCGCCCTGCAAGGGGCGGCGGTATTCGGAGAAAACATCACGCGGCGCGCAGGTCGGCGCTCAACGGTATCTCGACATCGATCTCCAGTATGGAGACGTGCTCGTCACGATCCATCTTCACATGCACCCGATCGTTATCGATCTGCACATGCTTGGCGATGACGGCGAGAATTTCTTCCCGGAGGACGGCGACGAGATCGGTTCCCGACGACGCCCTTTCGTGGGCAAGCAGCACCTGCAGTCGCTCGCGCGCAAGCGGTGCCGACTTTTGTTTACGGAATAGGCCGAAAATGCTCATGCAGCCCTCCTAGCAAAGATCTTGGAGAAGATACCCCGCTTTTCGCCCGGAATGACCACCGGAATGTCCTCGCCTGACAGGCGGCGGGCAGCGTCGAAGTAAGCCATGGCAGGTGCACAACGGGCATCCGCGAGCGTAACCGGTGCACCGACGTTGGAAGCACGCAGCACATCCGTGCTTTCGGGAATGATACCGAGCAGCGGAATGGAGAGGATTTCCAGAACGTCGTCGACCTTCAGCATGTCGCCGCGCTCGGCACGGGCCGAATCGTAGCGCGTCAGAAGCAGGTGCTTTTCCATGCGCTCGCCGCGTTCGGCCTTCAGCGTCTTGGAATCGAGCAGGCCGATGATGCGGTCACTGTCACGCACCGAGGAGACTTCCGGATTGGTGACCACGACGGCCACATCCGCATGGCGCATGGCCAACGTCGCTCCGCGTTCGATACCGGCCGGGCTGTCGCAGATGACCCAGTCGAAATGTTTCTTCAACTCGGCGATTACCCATTCCACGCCTTCCGGCGTCAGATTGTCCTTGTCGCGTGTCTGCGAGGCGGGCAGCAGGAACAGCGTCTCGAGGCGCTTGTCGCGGATCAGCGCCTGCGTCAGCTTGGCATCGCCCTGGATGACGTTGACGAGATCGTAGACCACCCGGCGTTCAGCACCCATGACGAGATCGAGGTTACGCAGTCCGACGTCAAAATCGACAACCACGACCTTCTGCTTGTTCTGCGCCAATGCGGCGCCAAGCGCTGCGGTCGAGGTGGTCTTGCCAACCCCGCCCTTGCCGGAAGTAACAACGACTACCTTCCCCATACGGCTCTCCTGTTCCTGTGTTGTTTTCTCTATGTCGTCAGCCAAGTTTTTCGGCCTTTATCGTATCGTTTTCCAGCCACAGCTGAACGGGCTGGCCGCGCAGCTTGTCGTCAATGTCCTCGGCAACCTTGTAGACGCCGTCGATTGCCAGTAGCTCCGCTTCCAGCTTGCGGCAGAAGATGCGCGCCGAAACATTGCCAAGCGAACCGGCCATGGCGCGACCGCGCAACGCCCCGTAAATATGCACCGACCCGCCCGCGATGATTTCCGCACCCGAGGCGACCGAACCGATGACGGTCACATCGCCTTCGGGGAACATGATCGACTGGCCGGAGCGCACCGGCTCGTTGATGACCAGCGACTGGACCACGGCCCGAACCTCGCCCGAAGCGCGCGGCTTTTCTTCGGGCAATTCGGCGGCAATGGCGACGGGCTCGACCTCGACATCTGAAGCGGGCTTTCCGCCCTTCAGCGACGGCGGCATGCCCGGCTCGATCATCGAGGGGCGAACACCTTCGATCCCCATGATGCCGACATTACGTTCCGTCAGCGCTGCCAGCAGAGCCTTCAGCCCTGCCTTGTCCAGCGACAGCTCAGACGCATCCAGAACCACCGGACGCGACAGGAAGAACCCGGCTGAACGTGCAGCAAGATCATCCAGCCGTTCCAGCCATTGATCGAGCGGAGCTTCAGGGGACAGAACGACCGCGAGGAAGGAGCGGCCTTTGATACGGATCGAACGCTGGTCTGTTAGCACTTTGGTCATCTTGGTAAACAAATCGTTGACAATTAGGTACCTCGAATATGGTTAACAAATGGTTAACAACGCCCCTTAAACGACGGTTTCGTTAAGAGAATTCCGCTGCGAAAAATCTCATGCACAACATTCATAAGCTCCGTTTAGCTTTTGATTTTGCGAACTTTGACTTCTTTCGAAAACTCACAATAGCAGTTGATCCTTGCTGCAACCTGACGCCCGCATGACCGTATGCGGACGCCGCCTCCCCTGCCTGACCATGCCCCGAGTCGCAGTCCGTGCAAACTGCCCGATTCCGGCACGATGTCTGCCACTGGCGGATGGGTCGCCATTTGCTTGATGAGCGGAAAAACGATTCCGTTATGCCTGCCGATGCTATAGACACGAGGCCAACCCGACACATCCAACGGAAGAATGCGATGCACAGCAAAGTCCCGGCGACCGCCCAGATCTCCTCGCGCGAATATGGCGCCTTCCTGTTCGACATGGATGGAACGCTGCTGAATTCCATTGCGGTGGTGGAGCGGGTCTGGCGCGAATGGGCCGTAGACAACGGCATAGAGCCGGAGGCTTTCCTGCAGCGCATCCATGGCATGCGCGCATCCGAGGTTGTGCGTCGCGAGGCAGTTCCCGGCCTCGATATCCAGGAACAGGCGGATATGCTTTTGCAAAAGGAAATGGACGATGTTGACGGCATCCTCCAGATTCCGCAGGCAGCCGCATTTCTTGGGAAACTGCCGGCCGGAAAATGGGCCATCGTCACCTCCGCCGCCCGCGCCCTTGCCGAACTCCGGTTGGCTGCGGCAGGCCTCACACCGCCTCCAGTGATGATCTGCGCCGAGGACGTTGTGAACGGCAAGCCTGACCCGGAGGGTTACAGAAAGGCTGCTGCGAAGCTCGGCGTCGCACCTGAAGACTGCGTCGTCTTCGAAGATGCGCCCGCCGGCATTCTGGCGGGGGAAAGCATGGGCGCAACGGTCGTAGTCATTAACGCCACTCATTCGCATCCCATCGAAACGCCGCACCACTTTCGATCGGTGGGTACGGTGAGCTGGACGTCACTATCGGCGACGGCGGCGGCTTGAAGCTCACAAGTAACAAGGGCTGAAAAGCCAACCCAAACATGCGGTGTCATCCTCGGGTCTGCCCCGAGGATCAATCACGTTTCGTAAAATCCAATCCATTGCGCCGAGCCTGCTGCACCGGTCCCCAGTCTTTCGCCGTGTAGTTTTCCTCTAGCGGCCAATTGACAGCACCGCATAAATCCTACCTAATAAAATTGGTAAGACCATCTTACCGCTTGCGCGAAGGGGGGAGACTTTCGCGCTGGGAGGACATCATGTTTGTGGCTCTGGAGCCGCGCCGCCTCTACAGGCTGGTCGCGGAACAAATTCGCTTGCTTATCGAGAGCGGGGAACTGACGGACGGTCAGCGCCTGCCGGCGGAGCGCGATCTGGCGGAACGTTTTGGCGTGTCCCGCCCGACGGTGCGGGAAGCACTGATCGTTCTGGAAGTGGAAGGCCATATCCATATCCGCATGGGTTCGGGCGTGTATGTGAACACGTCGCGAACGGCTAACAAGGCAAAGTCACCCGTGCCGGACGCGCACGGCCCATTCGAAATCCTGCAGGCGCGCTGCATCATTGAAAGCGCTATTGCCGAGGAGGCCGCGCGGCTTGCCACGTCTGAATGCATCGCCAGGCTGGACGACATCATCGAACGCATGGCCGGGGCGCTCGACAATTCGCCGCAGGCCCTCAACCTGGACCGCGCCTTCCACACCGCCATTGCCGACATCATCGGCAACTCGGCGCTGAACCGCTTTACCGGCCTGATCTATGACGAGCGCAGCCTTTCGCCCTATTTCGAAAAGCTCGCCAGCTATTTCGAGGGTCCTCACACATGGATTCTTGCCGTTCAGGAACACCGGGTGATCCGCGACGCGATCGCGGCGAACGATCCGGAAGGCGCACGCGAGGCGATGCGCCAGCATCTGACGCTGTCGCAAAAGAGATTTTCCGAGAGTTTCGGGGAGGAAACGATCGGAGAAGAGTGACCGCGCCGAAACCGGCGACGGGAAAAACAGAAATCTGGCTTTAATTCGGGAGGAGTTAAGAATGAAAATCAGATTGTCGACTTTGATGGGCGCAACCGCTGCCATTTTGCTTTCGGCTTTGGCGGCACAGGCGCAAACAACGCTGAAATGGGCGCATGTCTACGAGACCTCCGAACCGTTTCACACGGATTCGGTCTGGGCTGCGGAAGAAATCGCCAAGCGCACCGACGGCCGCTACAAGGTGGATGTATTCCCCGCCTCGCAGCTCGGCAAGGAAGCGGATATCAACCAGGGCCTGAAGATCGGCACGGTGGATATCATCATCTCCGGCTCCAGTTTTGCCGCACGTGACTTCAAGCCGATCGGCGTCACCTATTTTCCATATATCTTCCGCGACCCGAGCCATCTGATCGCCTATACCAAGAGTGATATCTTCAAGCGTCTTGCCAAGGGTTACGAGGACAAGACCGGCAACCACATCGCCGCCGTCAGCTATTACGGCACGCGCCACACCACGTCGAACAAGCCGATTGCCAACTGCGCCGACATGGCGGGGCTGAAGATGCGTGTTCCCGACGTTCCGGCCTATCTCGCCATGCCACGCGCCTGCGGCGCCAACACGACGCCGATCGCATTCGCAGAAGTCTATCTGGCGCTTCAGAACGGCACGGTCGATGCACAGGAAAACCCGCTGACCACCATTGAGGCAAAGAAGTTCTTCGAAGTGCAGAAGAACATCGTGCTGACCGGCCACATCGTCGACCACCTCAACACGGTGATCTCGAAGAACCTGTGGTCCAAGCTTTCCGATGAAGACAAGAAAATCTTCACGGACGTCATGCAGGAAGCCGCCGTGCGGACCACGAAGACAATCGAAGGACGCGAAAAAAGCCTCGTGGAAGAGTTCAAAAAGCGCGGCCTGAACGTCGCAGAGGTGGACAAGGCGGACTTTGAGAAGAACGTCATGGAGAAGGTGAAGTTCGAGGACTTCGGTTACGACAAGGCCGACTGGGAAGCCATTCGCGCCGTCAAGTGAGCCAAGATCCGGTGCGGCCTCCGTTGCCGCACCGCCCTTTCTCTCCAGACGGGATATCTCAATGTCGCAGGAAATTCATACTCAGGTCACGCCTGAAGAACTCGCCCACACGTTTGACGAGGCGCCGCCCGAAGTCGACCTGAAGGTCTACGCCTTCGAGGACTGGGTTACGCTTGGCCTTTTCTGGCTGATGACAGGTTGCGTGTTCCTTCAATTCTTTACCCGTTACGTGCTTAACGACAGCTATGCCTGGACGGAAGAAATCGCCGTCAACTGCCTGATTGGCGTGGTGTTTCTAGGTTCGGTCATGTGCGTGCGCATGTCACGCCACATCCAGGTGGATGTGCTTTATCACTACGTTCCGCCGCAGGTTGCCCGCGTCATGTCGATCCTTGTCGACGTGCTGCGCATCGTGTTCTTCGCCTACACCTCGTGGCTGATGTGGCGGTATCTGGAAATCGTCGCGGACGAGGAAATGGTCACCGTCGCCCTGCCGCGCAACATCGTTTTCTATACGGTTCTGGCCGCTTTCGTCCTGATGTTCTTCCGTTCGGTGCAGGTCTTCATCGCCAATATGCAGCGTGGCTATTCCGTTCTGGAACGGCCGGAAGAATTCCAGAGCGCGGGGGATTGAACATATGCTTATTCTTATCGGCTCGTTTCTTCTGTTGATGCTGATCGGCCTGCCGGTCGCCATTTCAATGGCCACGGCATCGCTTCTCTACATCGTCTCGTATAATGTCGCGCCAGATATCATCGCGGCGCAGCGTCTGATTGCGGGCGTGGAAAGCTTCCCGCTTCTCGCCGTTCCCTTCTTCATCCTTGCCGGCAATCTCATGAACACGGCGGGGGTGACGGGACGCATCTATTCCTTTGCCGTGGCGTTGGTCGGCTGGATGAAAGGTGGTCTGGCACAGGTCAACATCATCGGCTCGGTAATCTTTTCCGGCATGTCCGGCACGGCCCTCGCCGACGCCGCCGGCATCGGCACCATCGAAATCAAGGCAATGAAGGATCATGGTTATCCGGTCGAAGCGGCCGTCGGCGTCACCGCCGCTTCCGCAACGCTCGGGCCGATCTTTCCGCCATCGTTGCCCTTCGTCATCTACGGCATGATGGCAAACGTCTCGATCGGCGCACTGTTCATGGCCGGCATCGTTCCGGGCGTCGTCATGACGCTTTTGATGATGATCACCGTTGCCGTTTTCGCCTACGTCAAGGGTTGGGGTTCCGATACGCCGTTCAACCTCAGAACCATCTTCGGCGCTTCGCTTGAAGTGCTCGTCGTCATGATGGTACCGCTCGGCATCTATCTCCTGACGCTGTTTGGCCTGTCGCTCAACCTGTCGATCCTGATCGTGCTGGTGGTCTTGCTTGCCTGCGACTGGTATTTCGACTTCTCTGCCGTGATGGCCCTGATGACGCCGGTGATCCTGATCGGCGGCATGACGATGGGCTGGTTCACGCCGACGGAGGCGGCTGTCGCGGCCGTGTTGTGGTCTCTGTTCCTCGGGCTTGTCCGTTACCGGACGATGACGTTCAAGTCGCTGGCAAAATCGACCTTCGACACGATAGAGACCACGGCATCGGTTCTCTTCATCGTTGCGGCGGCATCAATCTTCGCATGGCTTCTGACGGTGAGCCAGGCAGCACAGCTGCTATCGGCGGCGATCCTGACGATCACCGACAGCAAGTGGATTTTCCTCCTACTGGTCAACCTGCTGATGCTGTTCGTCGGCTGCTTCCTAGACACGATCGCGGCAATCACCATCCTCGTGCCGATCCTGCTGCCGCTGGTGCTGCAGTTCAATATCGATCCGGTGCATTTCGGCCTCATCATCACCCTCAACCTGATGATAGGGCTGCTGCATCCGCCGCTCGGCATGGTGTTGTTCGTGCTCTCACGCGTGGCGAAACTCTCCGTCGAGCGCACGACCGTCGCCATTCTGCCGTGGCTGGTGCCGCTGTTCGTGGCGTTGTTGCTGATAACCTTCATTCCGGCGATCACGCTATGGCTTCCGACGGAAATGGGTCTGATCCGCTGACCAGGACATCCCCTGCCCGCGCGGCTCGCCGCGCGGGTTTCATTCATCCAATCCACATAAGATGAGAGGCATCGTCATGCAGACACGCGTGGCACGTCTATACGGCCGTGAAGATATCCGCGTCGAAACGCAGGACATGCAGGCCCCCGGCCCCGGTGAAGTGCTGCTGACCATGGCGGCGGGCGGCATTTGTGGTTCCGATCTACATTATTATCAGGACGGCGGCTTCGGGCCTGTGCGGGTGCGCGAGCCGATCATCTGCGGCCATGAGGCATCGGGGCGGGTGCAGGCGCTGGGCGAAGGCGTCAGCGGGCTCGCACTCGGCCAGCTCGTCGCCGTCAATCCCTCGCAGCCTTGCGGCCATTGCCATTTCTGCCTGAAGGGCCAACCGATCCATTGCCTCGATATGCGCTTCATGGGCAGCGCCATGCGCCTGCCGCACGAACAGGGCATGTTCCGCGATCGGCTCGTGGTTCCCGCAAAACAATGCGCGACATTTTCAGACACCACTTCGCCCGCCGAAGCCGCCTGCACCGAACCGCTTGCGGTCTGCCTGCATGCCGTCGCACAAGCGGGCGATCTGACCGGCGCCAAGGTGCTGGTAACGGGCGCCGGGCCGATCGGCCTCTTGACGATTGCCGCCGCCCGCCATGCCGGTGCCGGCATCATTCTCGCCACCGACCTGACCGATGCGGCGCTGGAGCGCGCGCCCGCCATGGGGGCGGACCGCACCATCAATGTCGCGAAAAACGCAGAAGCACTTTTACCCTATCAGGACAATAAGGGGTATTTCGACGTCGTTTTCGATTGCTCCGCCGCGGCACCTGCGCTTCGCGCCGCCTTCGCCTGTGTACGTCCGCGCGGCACTGTCGTGCAGGTGGGCGTCACCGGTGACATAACCATTCCGCTCAATGCGCTGGTGGGCAAGGAAATCCTCTGGCGCGGCTCGCAGCGTTTCCACGACGAATTCGCCATTGCCGCCCGCCTGATCTCCACGCGCGGGATCGATGTGCGGCCGATCATTTCCCACAGCTTCCCGCTTGAAGAGGCGAAATCCGCATTCGAGCAGGCTGGAGACCGCTCCGCCGCCTGCAAGGTGCAGCTGACATTTTCCGCAGAATGATATTTGAGGATAAAAAATGAGACATACATGGCGCTGGTTCGGCCCGGTGGACAAGGTCACGGTTCAGGATGCGGCTCAGGCAGGGGCGGAAGGCATCGTAAGCGCGCTGCACCACATCGCCACCGGCGATGGCTGGCCGGTGGACGAGATCGCCAAACGGCATGAGGCGATCAAGGCCGGTGGGCTGTATTGGGACGTGGTGGAAAGCGTGCCGGTCTCCGAGGAGATCAAAACCCAGACGGGCGACTGGAAAAACCATATCGCCAACTGGCAGGAGACGCTGCGCCGCCTCTCCGCCACGGGCATTCGCACCGTCTGCTACAATTTCATGCCGGTGCTGGACTGGACCCGCACCGATCTGCGCTGGGAAACGAAGCACGGCGCAAAAGCCATGCGTTTTGACCTTTCCGATTTCGCCGCCTTCGACATTCACATTCTCAAACGCCCCGACGCAAAGGCCGATTATCCGGAGTGGCTGATCGAGGAAGCGGCAAAACGTTTCGCCGACATGCCGGATACGAAGATCGCCGCACTCGGACGTAATATCGGCGCGGGCCTGCCGGGTTCGGCGGATGGTTACACGCTCAGCCAGCTTCTCGAAAAGCTGCGCTCATATCACGGCATAAACCGCGAAAAACTGCAGCAGAACCTGATCGATTTTCTGTCAGAAGTGACGCCGGTCGCGGAAGAGGTCGGCATCAACATCTGCGCCCACGGCGACGATCCCCCATGGCCGCTGCTCGGCCTGCCGCGTATTCTTTCAACGGAGTCCGACTACGCCCATATGCTCTCGCAAGTCGACAGCCGGGCCAATGGCGTTACGCTCTGCACCGGCTCGCTCGGCGCGCGGGCGGATAACGACCTGCCCTTCATCGCCAGCCGTTTTGCAGACCGCATCCATTTCGTGCATCTGCGCAACGTCACGCGCGACACGGACACCGTGCCCTGCTCCTTCTTCGAGGACGAGCATCTGGAAGGTGGAACGGATATGGTCGCCGTTATCGCAGCACTTCTGTCGGAAGAATCCCGCCGTCGCGCGGAGGGCCGTGCAGACCACACCATTCCGATGCGGCCCGACCATGGCCAGGAAATCCTTGATGACCTGACGCGCGGGGCGCAGCCGGGTTATCCCGCCATCGGCCGATTGAAGGGGCTGGCAGAGCTTCGCGGCATCGAGCGCACGCTGTCGCATGGCCGTTTCGGATTGGCGAAGCAGGCTAATTAAGCCGTCACGATTGGCCGCCGGCAGCCTCTTAGCTTGCGGTCAATCGCGTCCTGAATTGAAGATACGAAAAGGCGGCAAGCCCACCGGCAATGGCGCCAACGGCTTTCACAACTGCATCTGTCATATGCGGATGCCGTGTGGGCGACAGAAATTGCAGCGCCTCGATGCCGAAAGCCGCCACGACACCCGCGACAATGATGGCAAGCCAGTAACGCGGATAGGCCAGCACGAAGGCAGCCGAACAGAAGGCAAAGGCGGCGGCGCGGTCGATGCCGACGGTCGTCAGCGTATGCGGCCGAAGCCCGATCGGGCAAACTGTAACGATCACGATCAGCAGCAGAACCGACCAGGCGATGTATTTCGGAAGTCTATTTGTCATCATGGCGTCACAATAGAGCGCTGCGCGCATAAACGGAAGATCGTCTTTTTCTTCCACCGCCCAATAAATCACACTTTTTGGACAGATACTGCACAAACCGGCTTTCGCTGAAGCCTTACTCGGGCTAAGGCAGAGAGCAACCGGACAAGGATCGCGGCTGATGGCCTTTCAGGCTGTCGCCCTTCGGTCCGGTTTTACGGTATCGGGTGGATTTTCCACACAGGATCAGATTTTCAGGGAAGAGCACAATGAGTTTCAAGCCGCACGGCAAACATCTGGTTGCAGGAGAATGGGTCGCCACGGAAGCGAAATTCCGCAGCGAGCCTGCACATGGCGAAGCTTTTGATTTTTCGGTCGGCACCGTCGATCTGGTGAATGCGGCCGCAGAAGCAGCCGAAGAGGCTTTCTGGAGCTACGGCTACACGACCCGCGAAGAGCGCGCCGCATTCCTCGACACCATCGCCGATGAGATCGAGGCCCGCGCCGACGCCATCACTGAAATCGGCACGTCCGAGACCGGCTTGCCCGCAGGACGCCTGCAGGGTGAACGCGGCCGCACCACGGGACAGCTTCGCCTTTTCGCATCGCATATCCGCAAGGGCGACTATCTCGACCGCCGCCACGACGAAGCGCTTCCGGATCGCCAGCCGCTGCCGCGCCCGGATATCCGTCTGATGCAGCGTCCGATCGGCCCCGTTGCGGTCTTCGGTGCGTCCAACTTCCCGCTCGCCTTCTCGACCGCCGGTGGTGATACCGCCGCCGCTCTCGCAGCCGGCTGCCCGGTTGTGGTCAAGGGCCATTCCGCCCATCCCGGCACCGGTGAAATCGTTGCCGAGGCCGTTCTCGCCGCCGTCAAGAAGCACAATCTGCATCCCGGCGTCTTCTCGCTGATCCAGGGCGGCCGCCGCGATGTCGGTTCCGCGCTCGTCCAGCATCCGCGCATCAAGGCAGTCGGCTTCACCGGCTCGCTCGCCGGTGGCCGCGCACTGTTCGATCTCTGCGCCCAGCGTCCGGAACCGATCCCGTTCTTCGGCGAACTCGGTTCCGTCAACCCGATGTTCCTGCTGCCGGAAGCCGTTTCCGCGCGCGGTGAAGCCATCGCCAAGGGCTGGGCAGGTTCGCTCACCATGGGTGCTGGCCAGTTCTGCACCAATCCCGGCATTGCCGTGGTGCTTGCCTCGCAGGCGGATGCTGTGTCGGAAACCGCACGGGCGGCCCTTTCCGAAGTCGGCCCGCAGGTCATGCTGACCGACGGTATCGCCGCTGCCTATCGTGACGGTCGCGACCGCATCGCAGCTGGCAACGGCGTGCGCGACGTTTTGACCACCACCTGCGATCTGCGTAACGCAACGCCTTACCTGTTCCGCGTTTCGGGCAAGGACTGGGTTGCCAACCACGCGCTCGCCGAAGAAGTCTTCGGACCGCTCGGCCTGATCGTGACGGTCGACAGCGCTGAAGAAATGATCGAAGTGGCAAAGAGCTTCGAAGGTCAGCTGACAGCGACCATGCATCTTGACGCAGGTGACGCCGAACTCGGCCGCAAGCTGCTGCCGATCCTCGAGCGCAAGGCCGGCCGCGTTCTCGCCAACGGCTTCCCGACCGGCGTTGAAGTCTCCGAAGCCATGGTTCACGGCGGCCCCTACCCGGCTTCCACGAACTTCGGCGCGACCTCGGTCGGTACCATGTCGATCCGCCGCTTCACGCGCCCTGTTTCCTACCAGAATATTCCTTCGGACGTTCTGCCGCAGGATATCCGCTGATCAAAAAAAATGGGGAGGGCGCTCCTGCGCCCTCCCCATTCACAATAGTGCATCGGTATCAGGCCGACTGGATCGCCTGTATTTTCTCGATGCCGCCGACAGTGCCGGCAAAATCCTGCCAGACGCCCTGCGCACCCTTGCGCCACTCATCCAAGGCTTCCGGCTGCAACACCTTGCCGCCCTTCGAAATCGCAAGCTCCACAGACTTCGCCTCGTCCTCGACGATCAGCTGGTTGAAATAGAGCGCGCCTTCGCTTGATGCTTCGGTCAGGGCCTTCTTCTCTTCGTCATCGAGCTGGTTCCAGAAAGCCGCACCATAATAAACCACGCCCGATGCCCAGATATGGCCGGTCTCGGTCATGTAGGGTACAACCTCGTAAAGCTTGAACCCGGCATAGGCGGACTTTGTCAGATCCATAGCGTCGGCTACGCCGGTTGACAGTGCATTATAGGTCTCGGTGATGGGAATGCCGACCGGCGTGGTGCCGAAGGCGCTCCACAGCTTGGTGTGCAGCGGGCTCTGGATGACGCGGATCTTCTTGCCGTTGAGCTGCTCTGGCCGGGTTACCGGCTCCTTGGTCAGGAGATGGCGCGCACCGTAATTGATGAAGTCTACGGCCACGAATTGCTGCGCGCCAAGCTTGGTCTTCAGCTCGCTGCCGGTCTCGCCCGTCACCACCTTGCGCACATGGTCTGCATCGCGGAACAGGAAGGGCAGATCGAGGATTTGCAGTTCCGGCACCCAGCCGGAGAGCGAAGAGACCGTGGAAAGGCTCGCCTGAACCGATCCGAGACGGATATTTTCCGCCACTTCCTTTTCGCCGCCCAGCGCACCGCTCTTGACGATGTTGAAGCGGAAACGGCCAGGCAGCTTTGCCTCCACCAGCTCGCTGATCTTCACCCAGATTTTCGTCTCCGGCTTGTCGTCCGCGAACAGGGAGGCGACCGTAATGTTACGGGTCCTGGCATTTGCGTTGCGGACGAAGGCGGGCGTGGCAAGTGCTGCCGCACCCGCAGCGGAGAGTTTCAGGAGATTGCGACGATCGATAATAGTCATGAATAAAACCCCGGATTTAGAAGACAATGGCCCAGGCGCAAAGAATGGCGAGGGAAACGAGAAGGGATAGGAGATAGGGAACGACGGCCTGGAATAGCGCTGTCGCCGGAATGCGGGTGACACCGCTGACGACGAAGATCAGCATGCCGAGCGGTGGTGTGAGGCCATGGATCATCAGGTTGACCACGAGAATGACGCCGAAATGGATGGGATCGATGCCGGCCGCGACGGCCGCGGGCAACAGGATCGGTCCAAACAGCAGGATGGCCGCGCCGATATCCAGCACCAGCCCCACTACGAGCAGGATGAGGTTGGAAAGCAGAAGCACCGCGATCTTGCTGCCGCCAAGCAATGTCACGAAATCCGTGACGAGGCCGGAGACGTTATCGACCGCCAGAAGAAAGGCGAAGGGGCCTGCCGTGCCGATAAGGAGACCGATGGCCGCCGCCTCACCGGCTGATTGCCGGAAAGTTGCGAAGATACGCCCCGCGCCCAGCCGGTACCCAAAGCCGAGAAGCAGCGTGTAGAGTGCGGCAAGTGCGGCCGCCTCCGTGGTGGTGACGACACCGATGCGGATGCCGACCACCACGATGACGCCGAGACCGAAGGCGGGTATGGCGGCGATAGCCGAGCGCCAGCGCTCCGTGCCCGTGGCGCGCGGCAGCGTATCGACGCTGCGCACGCTCCAATGGATAGCCACCGCAAGGCAGATCGCCATCAGCCCGCCGGCGAAAAAGCCGCCGACCAGCAACGAGCCCACCGACAGGTTGGTAGCCGTTGCGAGGATGAGAAAGGCAATGGAGGGCGGGATGACATTGTCGAGCACCGACGTTGCAGCGATGATCGCGCCCGCCTGCGCCGGCGGATAGCCGTGTTTGACCAGTTCCGGCTGGAAGGTTGAAGCGCCGAAGGCGGCGTTGGCGACAGAGGAACCGGATGCGCCGGAAAACAGCACGCTGGTCAACAGCGTCGTCTGCGCCAGCCCTGCCCGGCGGTGTCCAACCATGGAGGCGGCGAACCGAACCAGCTGGTTGGCAACGCCCGATTCCGTCAGCAGGCTTCCGGCCAGCAGGAAGAAGGGGATGGCGAGCAGCAGGAATTTCGACATGCCTGTTACCGTTGAGGAAACGATGGCCGGCTCCGGCAAGGTACTGCCGAAGGCGATCGCCACATAGGCTGCGGCGAGAAAGGCATGGGCGAGCGGTGCTGCCAGCACAAGCCCCACCGCCGCCGTCAGCGCCAGAAACAGGCTGGGCGGCAGGCTCGTATCAACGAAGACTTCCGGCAGGCCGACATAGGCCGCAATTGCAATGGTGAGAGACGCTAGAACGGCAAATGTCTTGCCCTCACTGACACGCTGAAGCGCCAGGTAAAGAAGGATCAGCGCGCCACCTGCACCCAGAAAGCCAAAACGCACCCATTCCGGCAGACCGAGCGTCGGAGACGTACCGCCCAGCATCGCCGCGATTTCAACGCCACCGAAGGCGAGGATCAGTGCTGCGATGAAGGAGAAGGCATCCGCCAGAACTTCGGTTGCGGCATGAAACCGCTCAGGCAAAAACCGCACGAAAACATCGAGCCGCATGGCAAGCGCGCTTTTGAGACTGAGCGGCGCGCCGACCGCGATCATCGCCACATGCAGCCAGATGCCGAGATCTTCCGCACCGATGAAGCCGGTGTGAAACAGATAACGCAGGGTGACATTGACCAGCACCACCACGAGAAGAGTTGCAAGGATTGCGGCGGCGACCGCGCCAAGCGCCTTGTCCAGAACGGCAAGCGCCCGCTCCGCCGCACGCTGAGGGCCGATGCGCCATTGTGCAATCGTTGTTGCCGGACCAGCCGTCATGTCTTTTTTCTCCACTCCCGGAAGGCCATGTTTACGATGCCTTTGCGGAGAGGTCGCGGTCGAACAAAGTCGACCAGGTGAATTGTTTGGCTGACGAGACCTCCCGCGATACATCAAGACGCGGAAGAACCTTTTCCCCAAAACGGAAGGCCTCTTCCAGCAATGGCATGCCGGACAGAATAAAGGTATTCACGCCCGCCTTTTTATAGGCCTCCAGCGTGCGGATCACCGTATCGGGCGAGCCGACAATTGCGGTGCCCGGTCCCGGCCGGACAAGACCGATGCCGGCCCAGAGATTGGGGGCAATTTCGAGATCACGCAGGTTCTCAGGCTTCTGTCCACCATGCATCGCCGTCATGCGCTGCTGGCCGACGGAATCGGTCTTGCCGACGAAACGCTGGTTGGCTGCAATGGCACGCTCGTCCATGCGCCCGTAAAGATCGGCGGCGGCGGCCCATGCCTCTTCATCCGTATCGCGGACAATCACATACAGACGAATGCCGTATTCAAGCTCACGGCCGAGTTTCTCCGCCCGCGCCTTGACGAGATCGACCTTCGCGCCGATCTGATCGGGCGTTTCACCCCAGGAAAGATAGGTCTCGACATGTTTGGCGGCAACCTCGATCGCCTTGTCCGAAGAGCCGCCGAACCATAGCGGTGGTGGCTCTATGCCTTGCCCCACCGGCAGTGCCAACTTTGCGCCTTCGGTCTGGAAATGGCGGCCCTTGAAATCGACCGTCTCACCGGCAAAAAGACGATGCCAGATCTGCAGATATTCATCCGCCATATCGTAGCGTTCGTCATGCGGCATGGTCATGCCATATGCACCGAGCATCTTGGCATCGCCCGAGACGACGTTGATCAGCAGGCGTCCGCGCGAAAATTCCTGAAGCGTCGCCGCCATCTTGGCGAGCAGCGTTGGCGCGACAAGACCCGGATGAATCGCGACCAGAAACTTCAGCCGCTCGGTATAGGAAAGCAGCGCGCCAGCCAGAACCCAGACATCATGCGCGCCGGTGGCAAACAGGGCGCCTGTGTAACCAAGCTGATCATAAGCAAGTGCAAGCTGCTTGTAATAACCGAGATCAACCTTGCGGGATCCTTCCGGTTGCCAGGGATAGGCGCCATCGGGCGCGCACATGTACCAGAAAACGTTCATCTGTCGCCTCCCGCGCTGGCTGATTGTGGGGCCGGTCTCTGCCCGGTCAGAACCGGTAGAGAGAAATGGCCGTGCCTGTAAAGCGTATCGGCCTCCTCCTGCTGTTCGGCAAGGATATTTTCGGCGGCGGGCACCACCGAAAGATCGCGTGAGCGCAGCACCTTTGCCCAGGACTGCGCATCGCCTTCGCTGCCCGGCTCGGCGGCAAGAAGGGCCGCGGCTCTGTCTATATCCGCCATGACGGCGCGGCCAACGCGGTCCAGTTCGGCGGCAATCGCATCGCGTTGTTCCAGCGCCACAGTGTGACGCGCGAGCGTCCAGAACAGCGAACGGTTGGGAATGGTGGAGCCGCAACGGACCAGAAGACTGATCCCGTCATGGGTCAGAGCTTTTTCGAGCCGTGGCGACATCGTCACCCAGGCATCGACGCGGCCTTCCACGAGATCGCGCAGGCTATCGCTGTCACCGCTCTCGATGCGTATTACATCCGCAAGACCAAGCCCCACCCCTTCCAGGCTACGCGCAAGAAGATAGGTATGAAAAGACCCGTCAATCAGCGATATGCGTTTTCCCGAAAGGTCGGCCGCAGAGCGGATGGGGCTGTCGCGCCGCACGAGGATCGCGCCGTTTGCGGGGCGTGGTGCCGAGGCGGCGATATAAGCTGCGGAAAGCCCCCTCGCATCCGCCTCGATTGGCGGCGTCGAGCCCGTGCCGCCGAAATGAATTTCGCCTTTTTCCAAAAGCGCCGCGGTATCGCGCCCCTCGCGGTAGGGCACGAATTCCGGATCGAATTCATCAAACGCGCCGGGCCAGAGCCGGGCGAGCCGCAAATGCAGATTGTTGGGATGAACCCCGATTTTCATGTCGACACCTCATTTCTCAATCAATCTACTTTTTTATAGAATGTTTTCGAGGAACGTTTTGGCGATCCTCTGCGGGAAAGCGAAAGAGAAATCTACAAATCCTGTAGATTTTAAAAAATTTCCTGACGCGGTCAAACTCGGCCTAATCAAACCATTGAAATTTATCGCAATACAATTTACTTTTTTATAGTTTGAAAAATGGACCTGTAGTCGTGACGAAACCGGTTTCCAATCTCATCTGCCGCAGCGTGGTGGAGGCGAGCGAGCTTTTAAAGCTTGTCGCCAACGCCAATCGCCTGGCCATCGTCTGTTATCTCATGAAAACGGAGGCTTCCGTTTCCGCACTGGAATATGAACTCGGCATTCAGCAACCGACACTTTCACAGCAGCTTGCCGAATTGCGCGATGCCGGTGTGATAGAGGGCTCGCGGGAAGGCAAACAGGTGATTTATCGCGTCACCGACCCGCGCATCATCCAGCTCGTTGCGACATTGCGCGGTCTTTATACTGATCTTTCTGATGTGACCGGCAAGAAAGGCAGGCGAGCTTTGCCACTAGATGAGGCGATGTTCGATTAGCATGATCGACCTCTACACCTGGATCACCCCGAACGGCCTGAAAATCTCGATTGCGCTGGAGGAACTCGGCCTGCCCTATATCAGCCACGCCATCGACATTGAAAAAGGCGAACAATTCTCAACCGACTATACCCACGTCAATCCCGGCTCGAAAATACCGGCAATCATCGACCGCGATAACGGCACAGTTCTAGCGGAATCGAACGCGATCCTGATCTATCTCGCCGAAAAGGCCGGGCGTCTTCTGCCTGCCTCCCCTGCTGCGCGGCTGGCAGTCACCGAATGGCTGATGTGGCAAGCCGCCAATTTTGGCCCGACACTCGGTTATGCCCATTATTTCCTGACCTACAATACCGGACAGGCACCCTTTGCCGAGGCGCGTTTCGCCTCGGATACGGAGCGCCTCTACCGCACACTGAACCAGCGCCTGACGGGCCGGGAATTCATCGCCGGTGATTTTTCCATAGCCGATATCGCCATCTGGCCTTGGGTCTCGCGTTTCGCGCGCCATAAAATTGACCTCGACGATTTTCCGGCGGTACAGCAATGGTATCGCCAGCTCGGACAGCGCGAAACCTTCCGGCGCGGTTACCGCGTGCCTTTCGCGACATCCGATGTACCGGGTCTTTAACCCGCTTTAGCAGGCGACAAGGTGACCGGGCGAGACCTCACGGTACTCACGCGGTTTCACCACGTAATCGATCGCGCGGATCGGGCTTTTCAGCTCGTCATTCGCGGCATTTCGCCGGGTGTTTCTACGGTCCGGGTCCGGCACCGGCACGGCGGCCATCAGCTTGCGGGTGTAATCATGCTGCGGATTGTCAAACACCGCCGCACGTGGGCCGATTTCAACGATTTCGCCGAGATACATTACCGCTACCCGGTGGCTGACTCGCTCCACCACCGCCATGTCATGGCTGATGAACAGGAAGGCGAGATCGAGGCTTTGCTGCAGATCCAGCATCAGGTTGATGACCTGCGCCTTGATCGAAACATCAAGCGCCGAAACGCTCTCATCGGCGACAATCACCTTCGGCTGGAGCGCAAGCGCGCGGGCGATACAGATACGCTGACGCTGGCCGCCGGAAAATTCATGAGGGTAGCGCGCCGCCATATCGGGCGAAAGGCCGACCTTCGCCAGCATATCGGCCACAACATCCTTCGCCTCGCGGGCGTTTCCCATGCGGTGCTCCAGAAACGGTTCGGCAATCGCCGCACCCACCGTCATGCGCGGGTTGAGCGAGGCATAGGGGTCCTGAAAGATCATCTGCACCGTTTTGCGCATCTCGCGCATGCCTGATTTGTCGAGGGCGAGAATATTCTCGCCATTGACCATCACTGAGCCGGCATCCGGCTCGATCAGCCGCATGATGGCGCGCCCGGTGGTCGATTTGCCGCAACCGCTTTCGCCGACCAACGACAATGTCTCGCCGGCTCTGAGATCAAAGGACACATTCTCCACCGCATGCACGCGGCCGCTGAGCCGTCCCAAAAGGCCGGAGTGAATATCGAAGCGCTTGGTCAGCCCTTCTACCTTGAGCACCGGCTGGGCACTCGAATCGACGGTATCGCCCGGCCGCGCCGGCTGCTGCGTTTCGCCTGTGGTGGTGTTGACGATGGGAAACCTGAGCGGTCTTTCCTCACCCGTCATGGAACCCAGAACCGGAACGGCGGACAAAAGCGCGCGGGTATAGGGATGCTTGCCGCGATGAAAGATATCAGCGGTCGCGCCAACTTCCACCTGCTCGCCGCGATACATGACAACGGTACGATCGGCGATCTCAGCCACCACGCCCATGTCATGGGTGATGAACAGAACCGACGTGCCTTCCTCCTCCTGAAGCGTCTTGATGAGGTCAAGGATCTGGCCCTGAATGGTCACGTCGAGTGCGGTCGTCGGCTCATCGGCGATCAGCAGCTTCGGCCGGGATGCAAGCGCCATGGCGATCATCACGCGCTGGCGCATGCCGCCGGAAAAGCGATGCGGATATTCATCGAAACGCGATGCGGCTGAAGGAATACGGACCTTTTCGAGCAGCCGAACCGTCTCCGCCCTCGCGTCGGTTTTCGACATCGGCTGGTGGCATAACAAGGCCTCGGAAATCTGGTCGCCGATGGTGAACAGCGGATTGAGGCTGGTCATCGGCTCCTGAAAGATCATGGCGACCTCGTTTCCCCTCACCTGCCGCATGGCATCTTCGGAGAGGGACAGCAGGTTGCGCCCTCCAAGCAGGATTTCACCCTCCACCCTGCTGCTTTCACGATCCAGCAGCCGCATGATGGAGAGGGAGGTAACGCTTTTACCCGAACCGCTTTCACCGACGATCGCGACCGTTTCACCCGGCCCGACATCAAAGGAAATATCACGGACCACGGGTTTCCAGCCGCCATCCACGTGAAAGGACGTGGTGAGATTGCGGACGGAAAGCACGGCATCTTCGGCACCAACGGGTGCGGCCTGCGGCATGGTCATGATCGTTCCCTTCTTGTCGTTAGGTTTTGGCGGCGCAAGCGGTCAAGCCTAGTCCGGCCAGCGCAGCATGCCGTCGAAGCGGTGTCGGCTCCGGTCTTCGAAAGGTGTTGCAATCACCTCGTTGGAGGCACGCGCCTTGTCCAGTTCCTCGGCCAGACGAGACGCCACGATGGTTTCCTGTCCGGGATGCAGATTGCATGGGTCGAGATAGAAATAGCGATGCTCTACCTCGTGGTCGCGGGTGATGATGGGAGGATTGCCCCTGGCCAACGCTGTCGTCAGGTCCCAGGCAGTGATATGCGCTTCTTCGGCATCGATGATGACGCGCAGCCTGTCGAGCGGGTTATTGGTCGGATCCGGCTCGATGAGCGCGGTCACGCCCGGGCGGCCATCCAGCGTTTCCTTCCAGAGATTGAGATATCCGGTCTCGCGCTCACGGATGCCGGCATGGTCGCGCTTTTCCCAGGCTTCCAGTGCCGCCATAACGCCATAGATGCTTTCCTTGCCGACCTTCATGCCGCGGCCAATGCCCATATTTTGCAGGAAGGCGTTGCGCACCAGTTCCTTACTTCCGGCCACGATGCCGGAGGTGGGGCCACCGAGGAACTTGTGGCCGGAATAGAGGACAATATCTGCGCCGGTGGCCAGAAACAGCTCCAGATCATATTCGGACGCCGCATCCACGATAACCGGAACACCCTTGGCATGGGCGATCTCTACGAATTCGGAAAGATGCAGCAGGCCGTAACTCACGACATGGTGCGAGATGACATAGACCGCCGCCGCCGTCTTTTCGGTGATGGCGTTTTCCATGTGGAAGCGATGGGTCGATGTGGCCTGCCCGACCAGCACCACCTTGCCGCCGCCAAGCCGGATCGCCTGATCCACCGGCGCGCCGTAGCTCACCACATGCCCCATCTGCACCAGCACTTCGTTCTTTTCCGGTGCGATATCAGGCAGCTTTTCAATGGCCAGGAGATTGTTGCCGGTGATGGCGCCGGCAACAGCAAGGCTGATGCCGGAAGAGCAGGAAGCAGTGACGAAACCAGCCTCGCCGCCCGTCAGTCTCGCGATGATCGCGCTTGCCTTGCGCTGCAGATCGTTGATCTCTACGAATTGCGGCAGGATCGCCGCCATGGCCTCAACCGCCTCTGGAACGACGATGGAAGCACCGAGCGACGTCATGGTGCCCGAGACGTTGATGACCGGGCGAAGGCCGATCCTGCTTCTGATATCCTCGGTCATGTCTTTCTCCTGTCTTTGCGATGCGATAGGCATCGACATATATGCCATAATAATGTAATAGCTTCTCAAAATTCATGAGGAGCCCGAAATTGGACGCCCATAAACTGGACGAATTGTCTTCACACGCCTTGTCCGCGACCGAGGAAAACCCGGACGCGAAGGTGTCCAAGCGCTCGCGTGTCAGCGGCATTGATCGCGCTCTTCAGGTGATTGATTACCTTTACGAAACCGGATCGCCAGCTGGCGCTTACGCCATTGCCAAGGCGATCAAGGCGCCACTTTCCACCGTCTATGTGATCGTTGACGATCTGGTCGAAAAGAACATGCTGGCGCGCAACGCCGAAGGTAACATATGGCTCGGCGCACGGCTTTATCACTACGGCCTTGCCTATGCCCGCTCGCTGGATTTCATGGGTGTCGCAACCCACGAAATGCATGATCTGTGCCGCCATGCGGGTGAGACGGTGCAGCTTTGCGGTCGCGACGGTGACCATATGCTGGTGCTCGCCATGGCGGATGGCCCCAGCCATTTCCAGGTTGCCTCGCGCGTCGGCACCCGTGTTCCATTGAACTGGACGGCATCCGGCCGCCTGCTCGTTGGCCATCTGCCGGAAGAGGAGCGCGTCGAGCTTTTCAAACGCTGCGCCCGCACATCGCCCACCGGCCGTGCGGAAATCACACCCGGAAGCGCTTTCTCAATCGGCAGGCACGGCGTTCCGTGACCGGCTGTCGATACAGGTTGCGGAATCCGACTACGCTGTTGCCTGCATCGCCTCGCCGATCTGCGACACCAATGGAGAATGCGTGGCGACGATCTCCATCGTGCTGCCGGAACAGAAGGTGCTGGCGGACGAAAACCACTATACCGAACAGGTCAGGGTTTCGGCCGAAAGGATCGAGAAGCTGATGGGCTGGCGCAACCATTGAACGGCCTCAATCCCTAAGGGCGATGATGGCTTCTATCTCGACGGTGATGTTGCCCGGCAGCGAACCGAACCCCACGGCGGAGCGGGCGTGCTGCCCCGCATCGCCGAACACATCGATGAAGAGATCCGAACAACCGTTGATGACGGTTGGATGATCGCGGAAATCGCTGACGGCATTGACCATGCCCAGCAGTTTGACCACCTTCTTCACCCGCGACAGATCCCCAAGCGCCTCATGCATGACGGCAAGAAGATTGATGCCGGTTAAACGCGCATGCTGGTACGCCTCGTCCAGCCCGATCTCGGCTCCGACCTTGCCGGCGTACAGGTGTCCGTTCTCCTCCCTCGGGCCTTGCCCCGAAAGATAGAGCATGTTGCCTTCCACCACATGCGTGACGAAATTGGCGATCGGCGGCGGTGGCGGCGGCAGCGAGATGCCGAGCGCGGCAAGCCGGTCGTAGGGCGAATGACGCCCATCTGCCTCAAGCGAAGACTGTTTCACGCGAATTCCTCATAATACCGGGACGGGTATCCCTATTCTTTGCGGAAGACGGAGAGCATCCCTCCCCGCCGCTCCAGTCGGTTCAGCGCCAGGAATAGCCATGGCTGTGGCGCACGAGCTTGCGCGCTCTTGGGACATAACGGCTGGCGGCAATGGCCTCCGCACCGATCACCGCATAGCGCGGCTCGAACAGCCGCTTGAGACGCGAAACATCGCCATTGGAATCGGTCGCCTCCAGATCGGAATCGACAAGATCGAAAACCGTGAAATCCGCACGCTGGCCAACATCGAGGCGGTTTTCCATGTCGAGGCGGATGATGGAGGCCGGATTGCGGGTGACGGCATCGACGACATTTTCGAAGGGCATATCGACCGAAAGCAGCTTCGACATGGTCGTCGCTAGATCCCAGACGGGGAAATTCATCGAATGGCCATGCAAATCCGTGGAGATCGAGAAGGGCAAAAGGCCGCGCGCGATCGCCGCTTCCGCCACCTTGAAGGAGAAGGATGCACCGCCGTGGCCGATATCCAGCCGGATGCCTTCCCCGGCGCAGCGCTCCGCAAGGTTGAACAGGTCCTCGTCTTCCATGATGCTGGAGCCGGACTTGCCGTTGAAGCAATGGGTCACGACATCGCCGGGACCGAGAATTTCCAGCACCTCATCGTAGAGCGCAGGCGGTTCACCCACATGCACCATCATCGGCACTTTCAGGATCTTGGCGATCTTCTTGCCGAGTTTGACCGGCGTAACACCCCAGGAACCCGTAATGACATGGCTCGCCCGCACCTTGAGGCCAACGATATGCTCGCTGTTCTCGGCATAACATTCAAGGATGCGGTCGAGGTCGATATCCTTGATATCGCGAAGTTCCGGCACCCGGTTGCAGGCGACAAGCCCGATGGAGCCGAGATTGAGGAAGGCCTTGATGCGTTCCTTCGATGGTTCGATGATATATTCGCGAAAACCGTGGAAATTTGCTTCCCCCGCCGAACCGGCATCCACCAGCGTCGTCACGCCGCGCTCGGCCCCGCATTCTGACGGGCGGATGGAGATATCGGTGCCGCCATGCCAGATATGCACGTGCAGATCCACCCAGCCGGGCGAGACGAATGCGCCCTTTGCGTCGATGCGCTGCGCATCAGTCGGCGCCTGAAGGGCAGGCCCAACCGCCGCGACCTTGCCATCGCCGCCGATCAGGATATCGGTCTGGGCCTGTGGCGCCCCCTTTTCGAAGCCGACGGGTTTCACATTGGAGAGAAGAATGGGAGCTTGAAAAGGCGTTTTTGCCTGTTCACCGGACGTCATATTACAAATCCCTTCGCAGTCTTGGGTCGAGCATGTCCCGCAGTCCGTCGCCAACCATTTGCAGCGAGAGCACGGAAAGAATGATGGCAAAGCCGGGGAAATAGGTCATCCAGTCCGCCTGGCCGATATATTGGCGGCCTGCGGAGATCATGGTTCCCCAGGTCGGAATTTCGGGGCTGACACCCAGCCCCAGAAATGAAAGGCCGGCCTCGGCCAGCATGGCGCTGGCGAAAAGGAAGGTGCACTGCACGAGGATCGGCGAGATCAGATTGCGCAGCACATGCCGCGTCATGATGTGGAAGGTGGAGATGCCAAGCGCCTTGGCCGCCTCCACATAGGGCAATTCCCGGATCACCAGCGTCGAGGCGCGCACGATGCGGGCAAGGCGCGGCGAATAAACGACGGCAAGCGCAATGATTACCGTCGTCAGCGACGGCCCGAGTGCGGCCACTAGCGCGATGGCCAGCAGAATATCCGGAAACGCCATCATGGCATCGATCAGTCGCGCGATCGGCGTATCCAGTTTCTGGAAGAAACCGGCAAGCAGGCCGAGCGTGATGCCGATCAACGCCGACAGCGCCACCACGGCGGCCCCGACCAGAAGCGACAGCCTTCCCGCAAAGATGGTACGGGAAAAAACGTCACGGCCGAACTCGTCGGTGCCGAACCAGTAGAGTTCGCTCGGCGGTTTCAGACGGTTGACGATCGACAGTTTCGACGGCGAATAAGGCGCGATCATCGGCGCGAAAACGGCGAGCAGCACGAAGACGAGCAGCACGATCAGACCTGCTGCGACCGTCTTGCGCTTCAACAGACGCCGAATGAACAGGATGGTCGGGTTGCGCGCCGGCTGGGCGGTGGAGGTGATATCGGCCATCAGTAACGAACCCTCGGATCGACCAGCAGATACAGCATGTCGATGGCAAAATTGATGAGCACGTAAAGCCCGGCGATGACGAGAAGCGCGCCCTGAATGACCGGATAATCGCGCCTCAAGACGGCTGACACGACGAGATTGCCGACGCCCGGCAGGCCAAACACGGTTTCCGTAACGACCGCGCCGGAAATCAGCACGGCGGCGGTGAGACCAAGCACGGTGAGGATGGGGATGAGTGCGTTCTTCAGCGCGTGTTTCATCACCACCCGGGGTTCCTTGACGCCCTTGGCTCTGGCGGTACGGACATAGTCGTCGCCGAGAACATCCAGCATCGAGGCGCGGGTAAAGCGCAGAATGAGGGCGGAAGAAACGAGGCCGAGTGCGATGGCTGGCAAGGTCAGGTGATACATGCGCTCGAGGAAGCTTGCGCCCGGACCGCCATATCCCGACACCGGGAACATATCGAGCCGGACAGCGAAGAACTGCATGAGGATCAGGCCAAGCCAGAAGCTCGGAATGCTCGCCGCCAGCATCGCAATGGTTGTCGCTGCCTGATCCACGAAGGAACCGCGCCGGTAAGCGGCATAGATGCCGATGGGAAGCGCGATGGCACTGGCGATCAACAGCGAAAAGATCGTCAGGAAGAAGGTCGGTTCCGCCCGATCCAGAAGCGCCGATCCAACCGGCATGTTGAGGAAGATCGACTGGCCGAGATCACCGCGCAGCAATTGCCCGATATAGTAGACATATTGCACGCCGAGCGACTGATCTAGGCCAAGTCTGGTGCGCAACTCAGCGATGTCCTGTGCCGAGGCGTCCGGCCCGAGCATCACCGCCGCCGGATCGCCGGGCGTGACGCGCAGGATGATGAAAACGATGGTGACGACGAGAAACATCACCACGATCATTCCGGCAAGTCTCTGGAAAATATACCGTATCACGTATGAATGCTCCGAAGCGCGTGATGGGCCGCTCTCAGGCGACGGTTGAACAGAGTTGTCGACGAGTGCCGGTAAACCCGGCGCTCATGGCTGGAAGACTCCCGCCTCCGTCATGCCGGATCTGATCCGGCATCCAGCCACCGCGCGTCTGCGTGGTGAAGGCGTCCTCTTGCGGTCAAAGACTTGATCGCGCTGGACCCCGGATTCAGTCCGGGGTCACGGAGTGCGGAGCGGTCTTACTTCGTAACCGAAGCATTCCAGAAATAGGGCCAGGGAGCCGGATCGACGCCATCAAGCTTGTTGGACTTCGCCGCCACGGCGTTGAAGTCGCCGATCTTGATGAGCGGCAGCTCGTCATAGATCGTCTTCTGCACCTTGGCCCAGAGAGCAACGCGCTTCTCCGGATCAGCCTCCGAGGTGAAAGCGTCCACCGCCGCCTTGCGCGTCGGCGTGTCCCACCAGCCCGGCGAACCTGTGGAAAGCGCGCCAATCAGCGCCGGCTCCGGCAGGAAGGGGCTGTGGCTGATGTAGATATCCCAGAGCTTCGGGTCGGCACGACGCTGCGTCAGCGTCGCCCAGTCCACCACCTGCATATCCACCTTGAAACCGGCAAGCTTCAGATACTCCGCTGCCACCTGCGCCATTTTGTAGTGGAACTCATACTGACGGCTGGTGAGGATGCGCAACGGCTCGCCATTATATCCGGCGGCCTTCAGCTTTTCGGCTGCGGCCTCCGGGTTGCCGACATTATAATTGCCTTCGACGCCCTCTTCCGAATGCCAGGAGAAATTGGACGGATAGTAGGCGCCATCAAGCGCATAGAAATCCGTGCTGCCGAACGCCGCCGCCAGCATGTCCTCCATGTTCAACGCTTCGGTCACCGCCTTGCGGACCTCCAGCTTGGAAGACAAACCTTCCTTGGTATTGAATACAAAGACCGGATAACCGAAGGGCTTCAGCATCAACGGCTGCGAGGCCGAGGAGGACTTCACCTTGGCGAAGGATTCCACCGGAATGGAATCGACGTAGTCATACTGGCCGGAAACAGCGGCCTCTACACGGGTATTCGGATCGGGAACCGGAACGAAACGGATTTCATCGAGATACTGATGGCGCGCACCGCCATATCCGTCACTTTCACCGTCACGAGACTTGTAGCCGTCGAAACGGACGAGCTGGATATATTGGTCCGCCTTGCGTTCCTTCAACATATAAGGGCCGGTGCCGACAAATTCTGTCATCGGCTCAGCCTGCTTTTCAGCGGGCAGAATGATGGCTGCGGAGTTGTTGAAAGCAAGCAGCGAGGTCAGCGGCGCATAGGGCTGCTTGAGGGTGATTGTCACCGTCTCGGCATCAGGCGCGGAGATATTGTCGATGAAACCGGCGACCTGTTTTCCGCGTGATGCGATCTTCATCCAGCGGCCAAGCGAGGCGACGACATCTTCCGAGGTCATATCGCTGCCGTCATGGAACTTGATGCCCTTCCGCAGCTTGATCGTGTAGGTTTTGCCGTCCGCACTGATGTCAGGCAGGCTTTCCGCCAGAAGCGGCGTCACCTTCCACCCCTTGTCGAAGGTGTAGAGCGTTTCAAAAATATGTTGCGTGACAATGCCGACGAGATCGGCCGTCGAGGCCATGGGATCGAGTGTCGGCGGCTCGCCGATCGTGGCGACATTGATGACACCGCCCTTTTCCGCAGCCATCATCACGCCCGGCGCTAGCATCAAAGCGGCAGTGGCGAGAAATGCAAGTTTACGTCTCATTGTTAAGCTCCCAGCTCTTGGTTCCGACCTTATGAGTTCCATTATTATGTTATATCAATCTTTATAACAGAATAACTCGATAAGACGCCTTGTCAATGACAATGCGGAGCGAGGAAGGGTTTCCAAGACAGGCGAAATGGAAGACGGGCCTTCGCAAGAGGCGGAAACGGAACATCAGTCGATGGAAAACAGGCTATTTCGCCCGAACCACGGCGCGCGGCAAACACCGCTGCTGCCAGCCGAAACTGCGGAAACTACGGCTGGCTTTCAACTGGAAAACGAAGAGGAGGAATTAAGAGGCTTTGATATTTCGCATTTGCGAACAAAGTGCTATTGAGGATCAGACCAAGACCAGATTACGACAGACATAATCTCGCATTCTTATTAATCGTTACGTTATTCGCCTTCCCAGCCGTGTTTTTAAGGGCTGCAGACAGACCAGATATTCTAAACCGCCGAGCTTTATTCCAAGGCGGGTTATAAATTTTTATTACGTTGAAATTATTGAGGAAATCATGAAGACGGCAATCGTGCATGACTGGCTCACCGACAGAGGTGGGGCCGAAAAAGTGCTTCACAACCTTCTTGAGATCTATCCTGACGCGGATCTCTATTGCCTTGTCGATTTCATGAGCGATCGAGACCGGGGCTTTCTCGGTGGCAGGCCCGTCAACACCTCCTTCATCCAGAAACTGCCTTTCGCTCGTAAAAAATATCGCTCCTATCTGCCGCTGATGCCGCTGGCCGTCGAACAATTTGATCTCAGCGGCTACGATCTGGTGATTTCCTCAAGCTACGCCGTCGCCAAGGGCGTCATCACCGGACCCGGCCAGTTTCACGTCTCCTATATTCACAGCCCCATCCGTTACGCGTGGGATCTCCAGCACCAGTACCTGAAAGAATCGAAGCTTAGTCGCGGTTTCGCCTCGTGGATCGCCCGTGCCGTTCTTCACTATATTCGCATGTGGGACATCCGCACCGCCAATGGCGTCGATCTCATGACGGTCAATTCCAAATTCATTCGCAGCCGGGTTCGCAAATGCTACGGACGCGACTCTACGGTTATTTATCCGCCCGTGGATACTTCCCATCTCTCCCCTTCCGACCTGAAAGGCGATTATTTCGTCACGGCTTCGCGGCTGGTGCCTTACAAGAAGGTCCACCTCATCGTAGAAGCCTTTGCAAAAATGCCCGACAGACGACTGGTCGTCATCGGCGACGGCCCGGACATGAAACGCATCAAGGAAATCGCCACTCCCAATGTCGAGATCCTCGGTTTCGTCGGCAATGACGAGCTTCACAAATACATGGCGGAAGCCAAGGCATTCGTATTTGCCGCCGAAGACGATTTCGGCATCGTCCCGGTTGAATCGCAAGCGCTGGGAACACCCGTCATCGCCTATGGAAAAGGCGGTGTACTAGAGACCGTTGTTCCTCTCGGCGCCTCCAATCAGCCGACCGGTCTTTATTTCCGCGAGCAAACGCCTGAAGCCATCTGCGCTGCGGTGCAGGAGTTTGTCGATAACTCCGACAGTTTCGACAAGAACGCCTGTGTCGACAACGCCGCCCGCTTTTCAAGTGAACGCTTCCTGCGAGAATTTGCCGATACCGTGAATTTCGCGCTGGCTGAACGAGCCTGACATGCAATTTTCAAGGTCGAATATATCCATATTGGATATACTCTGTTGACGTCGACAGAGACACCCATAGGTAAAGCAAGTGGCGTCACCGGCCTTCTCTTATCCAGCGCAGGCTCGCCGTCGCCTTGTCCGCAATGCAGTCGCCGTGCATAATGATTCCTCGTTGTGAGCGAGGCGGCCCTGACCGGCCTACCTCATGAGTGATTTGGTCTTTGTACAAACAGAGGAATATCACAAATTGGTATCTAGTAAATACCAAATCGTGATATTTATGCGGAATTATGAGCAGGAAACGCGTCGAGCCAAAGACGCCGTTGGGAAAACGGCTGACCGAGGTCCGCGAAGCACTAAAATTCGACGAGCGTGAGCCATTTGCTGAGGCACTAGGCCTGACAGTTGCAATGCTTGGTTACTATGAACGGGGCGACCGTATTCCCGACGCTGGCGTTTTGGCTCTCTATCGTGAGCGGTTCGGCATCAATATAAGTTGGCTCGTGGCCGGTATGGGCGACATGTTTGACACGGCGCCAGCGGCACCTACGCTTGCCTACGACGTTGCCCTGCTGCAAAAAATCAGCGACCGGGTCGAGACGATCTTCGCGGAGTGTCGCCAAAAGTCGCCTACACGGTCTACAATAACGGAGGCCGCGCTTATTTATAACGAACTGGCCAAAACCATATCGGACATTCGCGACGTCCAGATGGTAGAAGCAATTTTACCCGTACTTCTGCTACGCTTCAGGGAGCGTATAACAACACCAGGATCGGGACTCGGCAAATACGAATCTTCAAGTTTTTAATATTAAGCATATTTATACAGCTGCCACAATAGGCAGATTTTTAATCTCATTCAATACTTCCGATACACGATTAGTATTTCATAATAAATTTTGTATCCACATCAACTAAATATTTCACTGAATTATAAATAATTTTAAAATTTACATTAGGTGTTTTCATGAAAGATAAGGCGTTGCGTGATCACAGCTATGATATAGCCAAGGGTCTCGGCATAATTATGGTTGTCTTTGGTCACACGGAAAGAGGTTTGAGTATTTCCGGTATGCCGACGCACTTCAGCCTTATGGGCTTTATTGACTATACGATTTACACCTTCCATATGCCGTTTTTTTTCTTCGTGTCTGGACTTTTTTTCTCCGAAAAAAATGTCGACCCGACAGATTTTCTTACCAAACTCGGAAAGAATATCGCTTACCCTTATCTGTTCTGGTCAATTCTGCATGGCAGTCTGATGGTGGCTATGGGGCGTTTTGGTCTCACTAACACGACCATAGATTTCACCCGTGTCCTCGAAATCCTGTGGAACCCGATCAGCCCCTTCTGGTTTCTCTACGCATTGTTTTTCTGCCAACTTGCATCATATATTTTCGTTCAGGTGCCTCCGATTGTCCGCATGGCATTTGCGCTTGCCCTCTTCACGCTTTTTTATCTGCACAGCCAGTCTGTTCCGTTGGATATCGCATATGGGCTCGTCTATTTCACACTTGGCACTGTTGCCAAGCAATATGGTTTTTGGCAGAGGCGATACACGGTACACTCATTTCTCGCGCTTCTCGTCGCCTTTGCGATTTCCACCTATTTCTCGTGGCAAACCGAAATTCCCGAACGGCTTCCTTTCCCATCCGCAATTCTCGGCATATTCCTGATTATCGCAATTTCGCAGGCGCTTGTTATTCGCGAAAGCGCGATTTCGTCGATGCTCAAGACACTCGGCCAGTTATCCGTCGGCGTGTATGTCATGCACATCATCGCTATAGGCTTTGGCCGAGCTGTCGCGGTGAAGCTTTTCCACGTCACGGATATGGCGAGCTTGCTAGCGATCACGACCGTTATCGGCGTTGCCATACCGGCCATCGTACAGATGGCCGCTATCCGCTTAGGGATCCAAGAGTGGCTGGCGCTACCGGCCTCCGCCCACCGCAAGCGTGAAACCAGCGCCGCAGGCCAGCCGGGGAGACTGAGGATCGGCCGCTGATGCGGGGAAAAGATACTTTAAAACAACCAATTATCGTGTTTTTAAGTCAAACATGAAAGAAACTGGGCAAGCGTGACAAAACTGCACTAGCGCTATGCGGTAATCGCAGTGATTATGCCGTCCGATTGAATATAGAAGAACGATGATACTGACGCCATTCGGGTTCGTGAAGATTGTGAATGTTACGGATTTTCCGGCGCAATCGAGCGACGACTTAACTTGAAGCATCGCCTTAAGTTAGGCAATAAGCCTGATGCCAGCGTAGACATTTCGTGACACGATTCTGCTGAACGGATGTAATGCCCGGTTGAGATTTGATTTACCGGTGTCAAATATGAAGTGCCGATTTTTATAAAACTATACGATGTCCGGTTTGTTTCTTTTTTCGGACGAAATTTATTTTGAGGACCAAATGCGTTTATTGAATGTTTCGATTCTGCTTGCCTCCGCAGCACTTGCGGGGTGCACCGTGACCGCGGCATCAGGCCCCGATGCGGCAACAATCGAATCCAACGCTTCAGTGAAATTCAGTTCCAAGGACAAAAAGAAAACTGCGGGCGTTGACTACGCTCTCATCGATATCAACAGTTCCGTCCTGAACTATGTCGGCGATACCACCACCGCTACCCTGCTCGGCAGTTTCGGCGGCGGCAAGGGTGGTGTTCCGGCGTTGCCGATGGGCGTTGGTGACGTGGTGCAGGTCGCAATCTTCGAAAGCCAGGCGGGCGGACTTTTCATTCCAAACGATGCGGGCAGCCGTCCCGGCAACTTCATCAGCCTGCCGAACCAGACGGTAGACCGGGAAGGCAATATCAGCGTTCCCTATGCCGGCAAGATCCGCGCAACAGGCCGCAATGTCGAGGATGTGCAGAGCGAGATCGAGGAGCGTCTGGCCAACCGGGCCATCGAACCGCAGGTCCTCATCACCAAGATTTCCAGCCGCTCCGCACAGGCATCGGTGCTTGGCGACGTCAAGGAGCCGACGAAGGTCCAGCTTTCAGAAGCGGGTGACCGCGTTCTCGACGTCATCTCCTATGCAAAAGGCCTCAGCGCCCCAAATATCGAATCCTATGTCACGCTGATCCGTCGCGGCAAGACCGCGCGCGTCAACTACAATCACCTTGTCAGCACGCCTTCCGAGAACATCTATGTGGTTCCGGGCGACACGGTCATGGTGGAGCGTGAACGCCGCACCTATCTCGCTTTCGGCGCCTCCGGCCTCAATGGTCGTTTCGAATTTGAGGACGCCGCGCTGAAGCTCTCGGATGCACTGGGCAAGGCGGGCGGATTGCTTGACTCCCGCGCAGACCCTGCGCAGGTCTATGTCTATCGTACCGTCAAACGCGATCTTCTCGTGAAGCTTGGCATCGACATGTCGAAGTTCCCGGGACAGGAAGTTCCGGTCATCTTCCGCGCCAACCTGCGCGATCCTTCAACTTTCTTTGCCACCACGAAATTCCCGATGCAGGATCGCGATATCATCTACGTCACCAACTCGCAGGCAACCGAACTTTACAAGTTCCTGGACCTCGTCGGCTCCGTTCCCGCAACGGCCGGCAACGTCTCCGAGGATGTGCTTGCGACGCGCAACGCCATCCGGGCGTTCTGACCCTCGGCAACTCGCCGCTCCTGTTCAAAGCCGCCCCGGAAACGAGGCGGCTTTTTATTTTGGTCACGATTGGGGTCAAGTTCCGTGCATCGAGCCCGGCGACGGGCACATGCCCAAAACCGCCACAACCCTTGTTTCGCAAGGCAACATGACGGCAGACATCGTCGCTGCCATTACAAAAGTTTAAGGTGATTTTGCAGCGCATTGGGTGTCTTGTGGGAGCTAAAGCTGCTCCCAGGGCTTACCGAACATGTTCGGGAAACATGTATTGCTCTCATTTTGCGGAACCGTCAGATGAAACGTTTCTGGACCGCCCTCAGCGTTCTCGCCATCGCAGCCGCCGGCGCGTGGTATTTTAAAGATCGCCTGCCCCTTGATCGAATTCCCTATCTCAAACAATTCGCCAGCGTTTCGCCACATGCAGAAACGGCAACGGCCGATGGATCTGCCGGCAAGAAGGGCCAGACGTCGCAGAACGGTCAAGCCGGCCAGCAGACAGGCCAGAGGCAAGGTGGCGGGCGGCGCAATGGCGGGCCGCCTACCGTCAGCACCATCGCCGTCAACAAGGCGACGTTGCCAATGGACGCTACGGCGACGGGATGGGCGGTTGCCGCCGACATCACCAATATAGCGCCGCTTCAGGCCGGTCTCGTCACGGAAATCTCCGCGAAGGACGGCCAGCATATCAAGGCGGGTGATCTGATCCTCAAGATGGATGACCGTATCGCCCGCGCAGCCGTCGACAAGGACAAGGCCAATATCGCTGCCGATCAGGCAACGCTGGAACAGACGGAAGCCGCCTTCCAGCGCGCCGCCAATCTGGTCAAGCAGAGCGCAGAGTCCCAGCAGGTGCTGGATCAGGCAAGGGCAGCCAGGGACAGCGCCGCCGCAAAAATCGATGCCGACAAGGCGACGCTTGCTTCCGACCAGGTAACGCTCGAACATATGGAGATCCGTGCGCCCTTCGATGGGCGACTGGGCGATGTTACCGTCAGCCCCGGTGCCTATCTCAGCGCTGGCATCAATATTGTGACGATCACGAAATACGATCCCATCTCTGTCAGTTTTCGCCTGTCGCAGCGCTACCTGCCGCAATTGCGCGAAGGCGTTCAGAAGGACACGGCGGTCGATGTAGACCCGGCGGCAACCGGCGGCGAGCCCATGAGCGGCATGCTGCGTTTTTACGACAACGTCGTAGACCAAACGTCCGGTACCGTACTTGCCAAAGCGGAATTCAAGAACGATCGCGGGCTGTTGTGGCCCGGCCAGTCCGTCAACGTCACGGCTCATTTCGTCTCCGACGCGGAGATGATCGTCGTGCCGACGGTTGCCGTGCGGCCGGGGCCGAAGGGTAATTTCGTCTACACCGTCGATGACAACCACCGTGTTCATATGACGACCGTGGAGGTTGCCCGCTCCAACGGCGATATGACAGCCATTGCCAGCGGCCTCACCGGCGGCGAGCATGTGATCATCGAAGGCCAGTCGGGACTTGCCGACGGTCAACAGGTGGTCGAGCAATTCTCGGACAAGGGCGGCGCGGCCGCCAATCTGGCCGCCAATATTTCGCAGCAGGAACAGGTGGGTAACCCATGATCCCGAATTTCTGCATCAACCGACCCGTCGCAACCACCCTTCTCGCCATCGGCCTCGTGCTCGCCGGGCTTGCCGGTTTCCGCCTGTTGCCCGTCGCTGCGCTGCCGAAAGTCGATTTTCCGACGATCAGCGTTTCGTCGTCGCTGTCGGGCGCCTCGCCGCAAACCATGGCCACCTCAGTCACCACGCCGCTGGTGAAGCAGTTCGAGACCATTCCGGGTGTCAGCGAAATCAGCGCCACCAACACTCTGGGCAACAGCTCCATCGTGCTGCAATTCGATCTCAACCGTGACATCGACGCAGCGGCAGCAGATGTTCAGGCGGCGATCTCGCGCGCACAGCGGCAGTTGCCAAGCAACATGACGACAACGCCGAGTTACCGCAAGACCAACCCGGCCGATGCGCCGGTACTGCTGCTTGCCATCAACAGCAAGGAGATGCCGACCAGCAAGGTGGATGAAATCGCCGAGAATATCATCTCGCCGCTGCTTTCAACCATTTCCGGTGTCGCGCAGGTGAGTATCTACGGCGCGCAGACCTATGCCGTGCGCATTGGCCTCGATCCCTCGCAGCTTCAGGCAAGAGGGCTTGGCGTCGATACCGTCACAACCGCCATCGCGCAGGCGAACAATCAGGTGCCCGTGGGCGCGTTGCAGAACGACAACCAGCGCCTGACGATAGAGGCAGACACCCAGCGCACCGATGCGGCGGCCTTCCGCTCGCTGGTGGTGGCGACAAGCAACGGTGCTTCCATCCATCTCGGCGATATCGCCAATGTCACCGACAGTATCGACAACCCCAATGCCGGCAGTTGGTTCGATGGCGAACAGGCGATCGTTCTTGCCGTGCAGCGCCAGCCGGACGCCAACACCGTTGATGTGGTGGATGCCATCCGGGCCAAGTTACCGGCGCTGCGCCAGCAATTGCCGCCATCGGTCAATATCAACGTCATGAATGACGCCTCGACCGCGATCAAGGACGCGATTGCCGACGTACAGTTCACGCTGCTCCTCACCATCGGGCTGGTGGTCGCGGTTATCTATCTCTTCACCGGGCATCTGACGGCGACCATTATTCCGGGCCTTGCCGTGCCGCTATCACTGATTACCGCCTTCGGGGCCATGTATGTTCTGGGGTACAGTATCGACAATATCTCGCTACTCGGACTGACATTGTCGGTCGGACTTGTGGTGGACGATGCGATCGTCATGCTGGAAAACATCCTGCGACTGCACGAAGAAAAAGGCCTGACAATGCGCGAGGCGGCCCTTCAGGGCGCCGCGGAAGTCAGCGGCACCATTCTGTCCATGTCCATCTCACTGGTTGCAGTGTTCATTCCCATTCTGCTGATGGGCGGAGTGATCGGCAGGCTGTTTAACGAATTCGGCATGGTGGTAACGCTGGCAATCATGGCGTCGGCGCTGGTTTCGCTGACTGTCACGCCCATGCTCGCCTCAAGGCTTTCGGGTCATTCCTCCAGACCGCCGGCCATCATCCGTTGGTTCGACGCCGGCTTCGAGCGCACGCTTCGCCTCTATGGCAAGGCCGTCGGCTGGTGCCTTTCCCATCGCCGCGTGGTTCTGGGCGCATTCCTGGCATCGGTTGCAGCATCGCTTTATCTGTTCGAGACTTTGCCTTCCAGCTTCTTCCCGCAGGAAGATATCGGTCGCCTTTCCGTGTCGACGCAGGCGCGTGAGGACATTTCCTATACCGCGATGCGCGATCTTCAGGCGCAGGTGGCCGATCAGATCCGCAAGAACCCGGCCGTGGTGCATGTGACCTCTACAGTCGGCGGCAATTCCCGCAACCCGCTGAATAACGGCTCGATGTTCGTGGAGCTGAAGCCGAAGGAAGAGCGTGCACCGCTAAGCCAGGTATTGGCGGAACTTGGCCAGGCGACATCGAAGGTGGCGGGCATCCGCACCTATATCAATCCCCAGCAAAGCTTACGTTTGGGCGGGCGCAGCTCCGCCAGCCAATACCAACTCGTCATTCAGGGCCTGAACGCCGACGCGACCAATGAATGGTCGAACAAGCTGATGGAGGCGATGCGCCGCGACCGCACATTCGCCGCCGTCAATTCCGACGCTCAGAACGGCGCAATTGCGGCGACGATTTCGGTCGACCCGGAAAAGGCAGCCGCCTTCGGCATTACCAACGACCAATTGCGCAAGACGCTGGAAATGTCGTTCGGCGGTTATACGGCGGCGCAAATCCAGTCGACCGGTGATAGCTATGATGTGATCGTCGAATTCGACAGCTCGAAACAGTGGAATGACGATTTCCTGAGCGACATCAACATTCTCTCGGCAAAATCGGGTGTTCTGGTTCCGCTTTCCAACTTCGCCACCCTCACCCGCACGCAGGCGCCGGTGACCATCAACCAGACGGGCCAGCTCGTTTCTACGACCGTCTCTTTCAACCTGCCGGATGGCGTGGCGCTTTCGGATGCGACGAGCCGTATTGACCAGATCAAAACCACCATCGGCCTGCCGCAGGACGTGTTCACCAGCTATGGCGGCACGGCGGCAATATTCCAGCAGAGCCAGGGCAATACCGGCATCCTCATTCTTGCGGCGGTGTTGACCATCTATGTGGTGCTGGGTGTGCTTTACGAAAGCTTCATCCACCCGCTGACCATCCTTTCCGGTCTGCCGGCGGCGGCTTTTGGCGCGCTGGTGGCGCTGAAGGTGATGGGCATGGATTTCTCGATCATTGCGCTGATCGGGCTGTTGATGCTGATCGGCATCGTCAAGAAAAACGCGATCATGATGATCGACGTTGCGGTGGAACTGATCCGCGAAAAGGCCGAACCGCCCACCAGCGCCATCCACGAAGCCTGCGTGCGCCGTTTCCGGCCGATCATGATGACGACCTTCTGCGCGCTGCTGGGCGCCCTGCCCATCGCCCTCGGCTCAGGCGCCAGCTCGGAACTGCGCCAGCCACTTGGTGTTGCCGTGGTCGGTGGTCTCATCGTCTCGCAATTGCTGACGCTGTTCATCACCCCGGTCATCTTCGTGGAAATGGACAGGTTGGGTACCTACCTCACCGGGCTGTTTTCGCGCAAGACATCGGCTAAAAAACACGCGGAACCGCAAAAGCCGGAAAGTGCCAGCGAACCCGATTCCGTCGCGGCATAGATCGTAGATACGCATTTCCGGACACAAACCGCGATGCGGTTTCTACTGGAAATGCTCTAATGCAAGCTTCCGAGGCGCTCCAGTGCCTCGGAAAATCCCTGTCCCTGCAACTGGAACGAAACCGTTCGGCCCTGCAGATCGGGGGCCTCTATTGTCAGGGTTTGTCCGGCCTTCAGCGCGGTTACAAGTTCGACGAACGGCGTGAAGGAAACGATGCAGCCCACGGGCAGACACGTGCTGACCTGAACTTCCTGCAACCGCACATTTCCGGATTTTACCGAAAACAGCTTTGTGACGGCAAGGCCGAAAGGCATGACCACGGTGCCGGAAAGCTTACCCGGCGTCCCGACATCATCAAGCCGGAACTCGACGGAGACGACCAGTTTGCGTGTCTTCTCCTCAAGCTGGACCTGAGCGATGGCGCAGAGCGGTTTTTCCGTCTCCGCCACCGGCTTACTGGCGTCATTATCATCTTTTTTCGCAGGCGCGACGCAAGCAAGCTGCCAACTCCCGTGAACCTCACGCAACGGCGCGTCCGCCTTTTTTTCTGCATCTTGCGCGGGAGCACCGCCCGCCACCAAACCGGCGGACAGGAACACCGTGAGAGCCGTTTTCCAAAGCGTGTTTTGACTGCGCTTCATCAGAAACGAACTCCAAGTTGGGCTGAAGCAGATTGATCCAGAAGACCCGCGCCAAAAACCGCGCCGTAACGGAATGTCAAGGTCGCGGATGGGTTGAGATTGTAGCTAAGCCCCAGATTGATCAATGCCACGTCGCGCGCCATGGCAGCACTTGTCACAGAAAACGCACTGCCACCATCGTAGAACAGTGCACTCTCCATCATCGGATCGCCATAGGCATGACGCCACCCGATATCGAGCATCGCGCGTCCAAGCATCCCCTCCAACGCAATGTCACGGCTGATGCGCGCCCCGAGCGTCGAATAAAACTCGTCGTGGCTGACGGCACCCGAAGAGACGGCGGCGATACCGCCCATCTCCCGGAAAGCATCCGTCCGCGTATTCACGTAAGCGATATTGGCGTAAGGCTCGATATGGGTGAGATCGAAATCGAACCGCCAGGCGGCTTCGGCAAAGACCTGCGTGGTGGAAGCGTCGTAACCAGCGGTTAGGTCCTCCTTCAATGTTGAAAAGGAAACCGCCCGGCGCGTTTCGACATCCTGAAAGGCGTGGGTTGCACCAAGACGCAGGGATGCAGGGCCAATTGTTTTGCCCGCATAACCCGCCACATAGTAGCCGTCCACGTCAGCAGATGCCGCAGGAGAACCCTGGCTGATCACATCGCGGCCGTATCCGGCGGCCACCCCGGCACGCCAGCCATCAGCCAAATCTCCGTCAATACCAAAGAGGACGCCGCCGCCCTTCATGTCGGCCGATGCGCCGTTTCCATCACCATCGGTGCGGCCGCGAGAGCCGAAACCACTGGACCAGAACGTGAGTGAACCCTCGTCAATGTCAAACGGGTTTGATCCGCCTTCAGCATAGGCGACCGGCAGGATCGGGCGCGCATCGACACCTTCGAAAGCACTGCGCAGCCGGTTGAGAATGACATCGCGGGTGAGTTGGCTGCGGTTGATCAAAGCCATGGCAAGCGAGGGATGAATTTCCCCGGCAAGCTGCGCGAAGGCGGATTGGGTTTCGCCCTGTTGCAGAAACACGGCCGCCTCGTAGAGCGGCGAGCTTTCCCCAAGCGCCTCTATGGCGTTGGCGGCCCCGCGCGCATTGGGCGTCGATGTTTCAGCGGCCAGAAAGCCGGCATCCGGTGATGCCCGGGCGAAGGAAAGATAGGTGCTGCCGTCGTCAGCACTCCGGGCTACCATTGCGGTCAGATAGGCGAAATTTTCGCCGACACTTGAAAACGTACCGGTAATTCCACCCGTTGCCGTCAGGATCGTGTAGCGGGTGCTGAGGCTATAGGCAGTTTGGTTCGCCAGCGACGTAACGACAAGACTGACATCATTGTCGATGGTGATGGTTCCGGTCACGGCAAGCCTGTCGGAATTGCCGGCGGCGTCGATTTCAACCTCATAGCGAGAGCCACTAGCAAATGTTGCGCTGCCCGTGGAAGCCAGCGTGCCGATCGAATTGCCGGGCGCGAGCGTGCCACCCGAGCCGACGGTCAGGCCGCCGATGGTGCCGGAGCCGCCAAGTGTCGCGCCGGTACCGACCGAAACAGCGCTTGCAAGCGAGCCATTGACGCTGAGCTTTCCAGAGGAAACCGCAGTGGTGCCCGTATAGGTACTATTTCCGGTCAAGACCAGATTGCCATCGCCCGTCTTTTCAAAGGTGCCAGTACCGCTGATGGCATTGGAAAGCGTGCCGGCACCATCGACAACGAGTTGCGCATCATTGGCGATGCCGCCCGAGCCGAAACTTTTTGAGTTGCCTTTCAGCGTGCCGGAGGAAATCGTGGTGCCGCCGGAATAGCTGTTATTGCCGCCAAGCGTTGTGACGCCAGCTTCGGCAACGACTTTGCCCGCACCTGAAATATCGGCTGAGAGTATATAGCCGGTCTCGGAATGGTTGAAGACGATGCTGCCGTTGCCTGCACCGAAAGCAATCGTGCGCGCTTCTAACGCACCGGCTGAGCGGGCGGTTTGGCCCGCGGCAGCTCCGATGTTGAGCACGCCTGTGGAACCCGCCGATGCGGCAATGAGAATAGTGGGCGCAGCCAGCGAGGCTCCGCCGGTTATCTCAACGGAACCGTTTCCGGCATCGCCGACGACCATGAGATTGCCAACCGCAACGCGCGATCCCACACCGCTTACCAGAACGTTTCCATTCGATCCCGCCGCACTGCCCGCATAGAGATCATAGGCATCAAGTGATCCGCCGTTCGTAACGGTCAAGCTTCCGGAACCTTCAAAACCCACATCGACGGAGCCGGAGTTCACAACGCCGTTGTCGATATAAGCGGTGACGTTCGAACCCGATCCTGTGATCGTCATCGTGCCGGAGGAACCGGCAAGATCACCGAGCATCACCTTGGCAGCTTTGATACCGCCGCCGGCGCTGACAGACACATTTCCTGTAGTCCCGCCTCCGTATCCGACAAAAAACGTTCCGGTCATCGCCCAGCTCGATCCGTTGCCCGCCACCGTTACGGTGGAAGTGGAACCGCCATGGGCCGCAACATAGCCGTCGCGGCTTTCCACCGTGCCACCGGCCTCGACGGTCATGGAACCGTTGCCGTCAAGGCCGACATTGAGATCGGCGCGGCTTTGCAATTTGCTGCCGGCACCGGATACCCGGGCGGAACCGGTACCACCGGCATTTGCTCCAATGATAATATTCGCTGCATCGACAAGGCCGCCGCCCGTAACCGCCAGCGAACCCGTGCCACTCACACCCACCTCGAGATCGCCACGGTTGACTGTCCAGACCGAGCCCTGCCCATCCACGGCGGCAGCGCCCGTTGCACCCGCCACAACGCCAAGCCGCGCCGTCGTACTATCAACGGAGCCACCCGCCATAACGTTGAGCTTACCATTGCCGGCGGCACCGCCCGGATCGGCGACATCGCCGCCGACCTGCAGGTCGCCGGTCCTCCAGTTCGAGCCGTCGCCGGTGACAGTCGCCTCACTTGCCGAATGGCGGCCGACAATGGCCTCGCCACTGGTCACGGTCCCTGCGGCCTCTACGAGAAGCGTTGCAGCTCCCGAATTGCCAACGACGAGCGATCCGCCGCTTTGCAGCGCGGAGCCCAGACGGCTTACCGTCACGGAACTTCCGTCCGCAGAAGCCAGATCGGCGATGACCGTGGTCGTCCGGCTGGTGACCGTGCCGCCGCCGGTGATGGTGAGCGTGCCAACGCCCGCACCACCAACAACGAGGTCCGACGACATGGTCCAGCGGCTGCCCGCACCCGACACCAGGGCCGTCCCTGCGGTAGTGGCATCTTTGGCCAGCAGGCCTTTGGCGCTTTGCAGCGCGCTGGCGCCAAGCACATCCAGATAGCCGTTTCCGCCAGTTGCGGAAGATAGCGGATCGCTGTAACCCACAAGAACCGTATCGGCGATCCTCAGTGTAGATGCGTTGTCGAGCTTGACGGAGCCGCTTCCCGTCCCGCTTTTGCCAACATGGATGTTTTCCGACGATGCCGTTGTGCCGTGTGACAGAAGAAGGGTGGCCGTGCCGTCGCCGCCAACAATGATGTTACTTTCATTCGCCCAGTTTGCGCCGCTGAATGTGGCGGAGCCGGTCGCTCCGCTGGCCGTTCCGAGAATGACGGATTTCGTCTGCAAGCCGCCCTGAACCACCAGCGTGCCGGCGCCCGCAGCATTGCCTATCGCCAGTTGCTGCACTTCAGCGGTTGTTCCTATGTTGATGATCGGACCGTAAGAATTGATGATCGCCTCATCGCCGGCATTGGGAACACGTTGCGATGGACCCCAGTTCGAGGCGGTAACCCAGTCTTCGCCGTCAGAGCCTGTCCACTGCAAGGTGTCGGCGACGACAACCGGCGCGGTGAAAAGTGAGGATATGAGGACAAGAAGCCCCGTTGCCCCACCAGGGAAAAACCTGCTTGGCGCTGCTGCGCACATTTCTGCTGTCGGACAGGTTTCCCCTTCCGAAACATGGCAGAAACAAGCGGACATTCAGTCTCCCTAACCCGCGCGACGTGCGGTCTTCCTTTGATCGAGCGAATCATTTTGTGAATCAGATCAACTACGCCAGTTTGAAAGATGATTTCCAGTATGAACAGCGCAAAGCGTGGTTTTTACTGACAGACGAAACAAAAACGGAGCACGACAGGCGCGCTCCGTTAAATAAGCAACAGATGGCTGGAGTAAATCTCTACCGAGATCGAACGGGAAAATCCCGTTCTGCCTACTGCTTTGAAAACCGCCCGAAGGCTCCGCCTGAAAAGCACAGGGGATCGCCATCGCGGTGGGCGGCACGCAGCACTTCGCCGACGATGATGGTGTGATCGCCCGCATCGTGGGCTGCCGCCTGCCGGCATTCGAAACGGGCGAGCGTGCCCGGAATGACCGGAACGCCCTCGTCGTTGATTTCCCAGTCAAGATCGTCAAATGCGCGGCCGTTGCGGGTGAAGCGGGCGCTCAGCACGTCCTGATCTGCGCTCAGCACATGGATGGCGAAATGCGTTGCGCCGCTGAAGGCCGGATAGCGCGATGAATTTTTGGCAGGCGACCACAGCACCAGCGGCGGATCGAGCGATACCGACGCGAAGCTGTTGACCGTCATACCGATCGGCCCTTCGGGCGTCGTTGCCGTCACCACCGTTACGCCGGTGGTGAAAGCGCCGAGCGCATTGCGAAAGCTGCGGCTGTTTTCGCCGCCGGGAACAAATACATGCTCATTGGGCATTTTGATCGCTTCTGCGACTGTCATCACGGCACCTCGCTTCCAATTGCAAGTGTGTAAAGCTCAAACCAGGTCTGGCGGTCGATGGTGACGCGCAGGGCATCGGCCGCCGTTTTTATGCGCTGAATATTGTTGGTGCCGAGCACGGGCACGATCTTTGCCGGATGCCGCAGCAGCCAGGCGATGGCAACGGCAGTGGCATCGACGCCCTGCTCGTTGCCGATGCGCTGCAGGGCAGCCATGGTTCCACCATGCGCACCGGAAAACAGCGAACCGCCGCCAAGCGGCGACCATGCCATCGGTGAAACGCGCTTTTCCTGCAGGAAGGCCAGATCGCCATTGGTGAAGCTATCGGTAGCAAGCAAGCTCATTTCGATCTGGTTCGTAACCAGCCTATTGCTCATAGCCGATTGCAGCAGGGCGAAATCCCACGGGCGGAAATTGGAAACGCCCACGGCCTTGACCTTGCCGGAAGCTACCAGTGCATCGAGCGCCTTGCCGGTTTCTTCGGGATCGATCAACGGATCGGGCCGGTGGATCAGCAACAGATCGACACGATCTGTGCCCATGTCACGCAAGGAGGCCTCGACTGAAGCGTTGATATGGCCAGCCGTGGTATCGTAATGCTTGACGCGGGCGGCTGAGTGACGCCCGGCTGGCGCCACGATGCCGCATTTCGTCACGATCTCGATCTTGTCGCGAAGGGATGGAGCTGCCTTGAGGCCGGCACCCAGAATGGCTTCCGCCGTGTATCCACCATATATATCAGCCTGATCCATGGTGGTGATGCCCTGCGCCAGGCAGGCTTCGATCTTTGCCTGTACATGGGAAGGCGAAGTATCAGCATCGTCGCCGATGCGCCACATGCCGTAAACGATGCGGCTAAGTTCCAGGTTTTCAGAAAGAGCGATACGTTCCATCAGTGGCGTTCCCCGTTGCCCAGCGGCGTAGCAGGTGTTTCAGAAGGCACCCGGCCGTATGCATGCGGCAGGGAGCAGGTTTTCATTTGCGGCAGGACCTTGGTTCCGAAGTGTTCAGCCTCGTCGAGATGCGGATAACCCGAGAGGATGAAGGCGCGAATACCCATTTTCTGGTATTCCTCCAGCGCCGAAAGGACCTTATCGGTGGAGCCGACGAGCGCTGCACCACAGCCGGAGCGCGCCCGGCCGATGCCGGTCCACAGGTTGGGTTCGACATAACCGAACTTGTCGGCCAGTTCCCGGGCCCGCGCCTGATGCGATACACCGAGTGAGCCGCTATCGTGGGCGCGGTTGCGGATCAGCTGGCCATATTCGTCGTCGAGCTTCGAGACCAGATGCTCGGCATATTCACGCGCTTCCTGTTCGGTATCGCGCACGACCATGTGGACTCGCAGGCCGTAATCCAGCGTGCGGCCATGGGCTGCGGCACGCTCATGGGCAGCGCGCATGCGGTCTGCGAGCTGGTCTTTCGTTTCGGGCCACATCAGATACACGTCGCATTGCGCGCCGCACAGCTCAAGCGCATCCGGCGAATAACCGCCGAAATAGAGTAGCGGACCGCCATTCTGCTGGTACGGACGTGCAGGCTCGGTGGAGACACCCTTGAACTGGTATATCTCGCCGTCATGGTCAATCGTGTCACGGGTCCAGGCCTGGCGCAAAATCTGCACGACTTCATGGCTGCGTTTGTAGCGAAACGCGCTGTCAGCCACCTCGCCGGGAAAATCGGAGCTGATGACGTTGAGCGTCAGGCGGCCCTTCAGCATGTGATCGAGCGTCGCCACCGTACGCGCCAGCATGATCGGCTGCATTTCGCCGCAACGGATTGCAGCAAGGAAATTGATGCGGTCACTGATCGGAGCGCAACCCGCCACGAAGCTCAACGTGTCCTGGCCGACCTGATAGGAAGAGGGGCAGAGAATGTTGCGAAAACCGAGTTCCTCGGCCTTTTTGACGATATCCGAGCAATGTTCGAAGCTGGAGCGCAGGCTGCCATCCGGCACGCCCAGATAGGCGTAATCATCGGAACAAAGGGCAGAAAACCAGGAGACCTCGGCAGCATCGAGATCAGCGGATGTAACGGGTACGACGGTCATGCAATTCCTCCTCAAGGCCGCTCTCGTTTTTCTTGCATAACATCAAGAAATATGTAAATCAATGATGTATCAATTTTTGTTTTGCGGAGGGGATAGCATCATGAAACACACGGGCGGCAGCCTGCCTATGTATTTGCAGATCGCCGAAATGCTGGTGCGCGAAGTCGCTGCGGGCCGTCTGACAGATGGTGAAAAGCTTGCTCCCGAAAGGGATATGGCAGCCGATCTCGGCATTGCTGTCGGCACGCTTCGCAAGGCGCTTGCGGAGTTGCAGGAGCGTGGACTGCTGGAGCGTGTGCAGGGTTCCGGCAATTATATCCGCGCGGTCAGCGATCCCCAGAGCGTTTATGCCTTCTTCCGGCTGGAGATGATCGAGGGCGGTGGCCTGCCAACGGCGGAGGTGCTGGATGTTGCCCGCCTTGCCAAGTCATCCACCCTACCCGCCTTTGGCACATCGCCGGAAGGCCACCGCATCCGCCGCCTGAGGCGTATCGCGGGGAAACCGGCGGCAATCGAGGAGATCTGGCTAGACGGTTCCTATGTCGACACGATTACCATCGAGAACCTGTCGGAATCGCTCTATCTCTATTATCGCACCCGCCTCAATCTCTGGATATCGAAGGCAGAAGACCGCATCGACCTCGGGGAAGTGCCAGAATGGGCGCCTGCACAATTCGGCCAGAAACCCGGCGCGTCGGTGCCGCGTGTCCTTCGCCTGAGCCAGGGTCAGGACGGAGCCGTGGCTGAAGTCTCATGGACATGGTTCGACCACACCGTCGCACGGTACGTTTCACGCATACGTTGAAAACGCACGAAATTCGCGTGATCCACATGGACAGAGAAAATTGACCACAGGCAAGGAAGCCGCGACCTGCCACGCAGGGGTTTTCGTTGAAATATTTCTACAAATCAAAGCTTTGCCGGTTTTTGATTTCTGTCAGAAATAAAATTGATACACTATTGATTTCCTTTTGACGAAAGGTAATATCACGGGCCTAGGGAGACAGGCGTTTGGCCGTCCCACGATATCGCCGGACGATCGGGATGATTTTTTCGAAAAGCGATGCGTGGATTTGAAGGTTGATGCCGGGTTTGCGTTCATCGGATTTTGGACGCCCCGGACGTGAGGAGGAAAAGATGGCTTCAGTCAGCCTGCGCAAGCTGGACAAGAGTTACGGTGCCCTGCGCATCGTCAAGGGTATCGACCTTGAAATCAACGATGGTGAATTCGTGGTTTTCGTCGGCCCCTCAGGCTGCGGAAAATCCACGACGTTGCGCATGGTCGCCGGGCTGGAAAGCATCAGCGGCGGTGAGGTGATGATCGGCGACCGCGTTGTCAACAAACTGCCGCCGCGCGAGCGTGACATCGCCATGGTGTTTCAGGACTACGCACTTTACCCGCACAAGACGGTGCGTGAAAACATGGGTTTCAGCCTGAAGGTACGTGGTGTCAGCGCCTCGCAGGCCAATGCCAGCATTGATGAGGCAGCGAATATGCTGGGCATCAGCCATCTGCTGGACCGTCGTCCGGGCCAGCTTTCCGGCGGCCAGCGCCAGCGCGTGGCCATGGGTCGCGCCATCGTGCGCCGCCCGCAGGTGTTCCTGTTCGACGAGCCGCTTTCCAACCTCGACGCAAAACTGCGCGGACAGGTTCGCACGGAAATCAAGCGCCTGCACCAGCAGCTCGGCACCACCATCATCTACGTGACGCATGATCAGGTGGAGGCGATGACGCTGGCTGACCGCATCGTCATTCTGCGTGGCGGCGATATCGAGCAGGTGGGCACGCCGGACGAGGTCTATAACCGTCCGGAAAGCGTGTTCGTCGGCGGTTTCGTCGGTGCGCCTGCCATGAATTTCGCCCGCGCCAGAGTGACCGGCGACAGGCTGACATTTACGGACGGCAACTCTCTTCCACTGGCAGCAATCAGACCGTCCCGTGAAACGGCGCTCGATGGACGGGAGGTCATCGTCGGCATTCGCCCTGAACATTTCGGTCCTGCCGGGGGATTTGACACACAGCTCTCCGTCAAGGTGCAGGTGGTGGAGCCTTTGGGGTCGGATACGCTGGTGCATTTCACCCTCGGTGATGCGTCGCTGACGGCGAGAATGCCGCCAGAGATGAAACCGGCTCCGAATGAGGAACTGAAGATCGGCCTCGACCCATCGAAGGTGCACCTGTTCGACGTGACGACGGAACGCTCCATTCAGTGACAGGATCGGGCCGCCACCGGCCCGGCTTCAAGATTTCAATAACGGGAGGAAAACATGAAATTCAAAGCCCTTACGGGAGCGGCGCTCTGCGCAACGATGCTCAGCTTTTCGGGACAGGCCTTTGCCGACGCCGAACTCAAAATCTTCGTTTCCAGCCAGCATCAACCCGACGTGTGGCGCAAGGCGCTCGATCAATATGAGGCGAAGACGCCGGGCGTGAAAGTCGTGATCGAGACCGGCGGTAACACCTCCGAAATGCAGGCGCAATATCTCAACACCGTCATGTCTGCCAAGGATTCGAGCCTTGACGTGCTGATGCTCGATGTCATCCGTCCCGCACAATTCGCAACCGCTGGCTGGACCAGCGATTTCTCCGGCAAGGACTTGTCCGCCTACCTGCCGACCTATGCAGAAGCAAACACCGTGAACGGCAAGATCGTGGCGCTGCCGGCGTTCGCCGATTCCATGTTCCTCTACTATCGCAAGGACTTGCTGGACAAATACGGCATCCAGCCGCCGATCACCTGGGATGAGCTGAAGGAAGCCTCAAAAAAGGTGATGGAGGGCGAAAAGAACCCCGAACTTCAGGGCCTCTCCTTCCAGGGTAAGGCCATCGAAGGTGCGGTATGCACGTTCCTGCTGCCCTACTGGAGCGAAGGCAAGTCGCTGGTTCAAAACGGCAAGCTGAATTTCGACAATCAGGCGGCCGTGGATTCGCTGAAGCTCTGGAAAAGCTTCGTCGACGAAGGCATTTCCAAGAAGAACATTTCCGAAGTTGCGACCGACGACACGCGCAAGGAATTCCAGGCGGGCAAGGTTCTCTTCGCCGTCAACTGGTCCTACGCCTGGACCCATTTTCAGGGCAAGGAATCCCAAGTGAACGACAAGGTTGGCGTCGCCCGGTTGCCGGCCGTCAAGGGCGGAGAGCAGACGACGTGCCTCGGCGGCTGGGAATTCGGCGTTTCCGCCTATTCCAAGCAGCAGGACGAAGCCAAGAAACTGGTGGAATATCTGTCCAGCCAGGATGTTTCGAAGTTCATGGCCATCAATGCCGCGCTGCTGCCCACCTATGCCTCGCTCTACAAGGATGCTGATGTGACCAAGTCCATCCCTTGGTTTGCGGATGCTCTTCCGGTTGTTGAAACGGCAAAGGCCCGTCCGGTCACACCGCGTTACAACGAGGTCAGCGAAACGATCCGCACCACCGTCAATGGCGTGCTTGCGGGCGTGATGTCGCCGGAAGACGGCGCAAAGCAGATGGAAAGCCGTCTGCGCCGCGTATTGCGCTAAGCCCTGTGGCCGGGGGCGGCATGCAGGACATGCCGTTGCCGGCCCGTTTGGCCGAACCAGTGAAAATCGCCTGAACGGCGCGATAAACGGGCCGGGACTTAACCGGTCTGATCGGGAGACGATGACGTGAATTCAGTTGCGGGAGTGGCAGACGTGACGATGCCGGAGAGAACAATGGTCAGGGTGGACGAGAAACCGCAGCCGCGCTGGACGCGGTGGCTCGATCTCGGTGACCGGTCGCTTGCCGTGCTTTTGCTGGCGCCTGCAGCCATTCTTCTTTCGCTTATCATCGTTTATCCGGTGGCGCGTCTCGTCTACACCTCGTTTTTCAGCCTTTCGCTGACATCGGGCCTGCCGGCGGAATTCATCGGCTTTGAAAACTACACGGCGATGCTCGATGACCCGATTTTCTGGGAAACGACCTGGAATACGGTGCTGATAACGCTGATAACGGTGCCGGGAGCGCTGTTCATGGGCCTGGGCCTTGCGCTCCTCGCAAACCTGCCGTTTTCGATGCAATGGCCGATGCGCCTGTCGCTGCTCATCCCCTGGGCGCTGCCTCTGTCGTTCGCCGGCCTCATCTTCGCGTGGTTTTTCCACTACGAATACGGCGTGGTCAACGATGTGCTGAACCGGCTGGGCTTTGAAGGCATCATCTGGTTCAACTCCCCGAACTGGGCCTTTGCGGCCATCTGCCTGACCATCATCTGGAAGACCTCCTCCTTCATGGCACTGATGATCCTTGCAGGGCTGCAAACCATTCCGCGCTCGCTTTATGAAGCCGCCGATGTGGATGGCGCCGGCAAGCTCAGGCAGTTCTTCGAGATCACGCTGCCGCTCCTAAAGCCCTCGATCGTCGTTGCTCTCATCTTCCGTACGATTACGGCGCTGCAGACCTTTGATATTCCATACATGATGACCGGCGGCGGCCCCGGCACATCAACCACGACGCTCGCCATGTACATTCACCAGAACACCGTTTCCTTCCTCGATCTCGGTTACGGTTCGGCACTGGCGGTCATGATGTTTGCGCTCTCCATGTGCGTCACCGCCGTTTATCTCCGCATTATCAGGACGAAGGACTGATCCCATGAGCACCGTTGCGACCTCCTCCGGTCTGTCCTCCTTCTTCTCCGGCAAGCCGCTGCGCTTCATTGCGGCCTCCATATTGCTGGTCAACGGCCTGTTTCCGGCAATATGGATCCTGTTCACCTCGCTGAAAACCGAAGCGGAACTGACGGTGAAACCGATCACATGGTTTCCGCATGCGCCGACGCTTGCCAATTACATGCAGGCCTTTTCCGACCAGCCGTTGCACCTCTTCCTGTTCAACAGCTTCATGGTCGCGCTGCTTTCCACGGCACTCACAATTCTGATTTCGGTGCTGGCAGCCTATGCGCTGGCGCGGCTCGATCTCAAGTACCGGGCGCTGATCCTCTCGCTCATCATCGCCGTTTCCACATTCCCGCTGGTAACGCTGCTGGTGCCTCTGTTCGAGATCATGCGTGCGCTCAACCTGCTCAATAGCTGGACCGCTCTTATACTGCCTTACACCGTGCTCTCCCTGCCGGTCTGCACGCTGATGCTGGTGTCCTTCTTCGAAAGCATCCCGCGCGATCTGGAAAACGCCGCCATGATTGATGGCTGCACCCGCATCGGCGCGCTGTTCAAGGTTGTCGTGCCGCTATGCGCGCCAGGCGTCTTCACCGCCGGTATTCTCGCTTTCGTGAACGCCTGGGACGAATTCCTGCTGGCGCTTTCCTTCAATTCCAATCCGGCACTGCGCACGCTGCCGGTCGGCATCCAGCTTTACCAGGGTGAGTTCGCTTTCCCCTGGCCCGTCATCTCGGCGGCGCTGGTGGTCGGCATCGTCCCGGTTGCGATCCTGATCGTCATCTTTCAGGAACGCGTCGTCTCCGGTCTCACCGCCGGCGGTCTCAAGGGTTAAACAGGTACAGTCATGCAATTCGAAAAGACCAGAGACGGCTTCACGCTTGCGATTGGCAGCCACACCATTCTTTCTCATTCGCCTGAGAACCCGGCTTTCTTCGCCGGTTTGGGCAAGGAGCGGATGGATATGTATCGCGGCAATTTCGATATCGAGGACTATGTCATCGAACGAACTGCGCTGCGCCACGCCGAAGTCAGTGGCGACAGCGTTACGCTGTCTTCCGCACCCGGGCAGGCCGCACGCCTTCATCTGGCGCTGGATGGAAATGCCATCAGGGTCACGGCGCTGGATGAAACCATCAATCGGCTGTGGCTGCGGATCATCGCAGATGAAGACGAACATGTCTGGGGCGGTGGCGAACAGATGTCCTATTTCGACATGCGCGGCCGCCGCTTTCCGCTCTGGACCTCCGAACCCGGTGTCGGCCGCGACAAGACCGCTGAAATCACCTTCAAGGCTGACGTCAGCGGCAAGGCGGGTGGCGATTATTACAACACCAATTACCCGCAGCCGACCTATCTGTCGTCGCGCAAATATGCGCTGCATGTGGAAACCAGCGCCTATTCGGTCTTCGATTTCCGCGACGAAGATTTCCACGAAGTCGAGATATGGGCGATCCCCGAGAGGATCGAGTTTTTCACCGGCGATCGTTTCACCGATATCGTTTCCGCCCTCTCGCTGCGGTTCGGACGCCAGCCGGAACTGCCGGAGTGGGTCTATGGCGGCGCGATCATCGGGTTAAAGGATGGCGGCAACTCCTTCGCCCGGCTGGAAAAAATCCGCGCTGCCGGAACCAAGGTCTCCGGCCTGTGGTGCGAGGACTGGGTGGGGCTTCGCCAGACATCCTTCGGCGCCCGGCTCTTCTGGGACTGGCAGGCCAATGAGGCGCGTTATCCGCATTTGCGTCAGAAGATCGCCGAGCTTGCCGATCAGGGCATTCGTTTTCTGGGATACGTGAACCCCTATCTCTGCGTCGACGGCCCGCTTTTTCCGGAGGCGGAGGCGGCCGGTTATTTCGCCACCGGCGTGGACGGCAAGACGGCGCTCGTGGATTTCGGCGAGTTCGATTGTGGCGTGGTCGATTTCACCAATCCGGCCGCAGCCGAGTGGTTTTCCGAAGAGATCATCGGCAAGAACATGCTTGATTTCGGCCTTTCCGGCTGGATGGCCGATTTCGGCGAATATCTGCCGATCGACATCACGCTATCGAACGGCATCGACGCCACGCTGATGCACAATGCCTGGCCGACGCTCTGGGCAGAGGTCAACGCCAAGGCCGTTGAAAGCCGCGGCAAAACCGGCGAAGCGCTGTTCTTCATGCGGGCGGGCTTTACCGGTGTGCAAGCCCACTGCCCGCTGCTGTGGGGCGGCGACCAGTCTGTCGATTTCTCCCGCCATGACGGTCTCGTCACCGTCATATGCGGTGCGCTGTCCTCCGGTCTTCTCGGCAATGCCTATCACCATTCCGATATTGGCGGTTATACCAGCCTGTTCGGCAATGTCAGAACCCCGGAACTCATCATGCGCTGGACGGAGATGGCAGCCTTTACTCCTGTCATGCGCACCCATGAGGGCAATCGCCCGCGCGACAATCTCCAGATCGATCAGGACGAGACGGTTCTTGGCCATTTTGCCCGCATGACGGCGATCTATGTCGCACTCGCCCCCTATCTGAAATCGCTTTCCACTGAAGCGGCCAAAACCGGCCTGCCGGTACAGCGCCCGCTTTTCCTGCATCACGAGAACGACCGGCAGACCTATGCCATTCAGGACAGCTATCTCTACGGGGCCGACATGCTGGTCGCACCCGTGTGGAAGGCGGGGGAGACGCAGCGCACGCTTTACCTTCCGGGCGATGGGGAATGGGTGCATCTTTGGAGTGGCGCGCGGTATTTTGGCGGGCACGAGATCACCGTGGAGGCTCCGATAGGCCAGCCGGCTGTGTTCTACCGCGCTGAAACGCCCTTTACTACGTTATTTGAACAGCTTCGTAATATCGCTTGAAGCATCACCTTCCGGCCATTTCCAAAAAACGCCGCAGATATTGCGGCGTTCAACCGATGCTTTAACAGGCCTCGCTAGACGGCCATCAGCCCGTCAGGCGTGGTGATGTAATGGCTTTCTTGAACAGCACCGTCATCGCGTCGCTGATGCCCTGGGACGGGCTGACTTCGAAGTACAGACCCGGGGAAGCGCAGCTCTGCATGCGTGAGCCGATTTCCGCCTGAAAGGGCTTGATCCAGCTATTATACCAGTCATTCGTCGGCAGCGGCAGATAGGTGGTATAAAGCACCGCGATACGAAAACCCTTTTCCTTCAGTTTCGTACAGTCTTTGATGTCGATCGGCTCCTGACAGCGGCCTCCTGTCAGTTTTTTCGTACAGGAGGACGGCTTGTAACTGTCGCCCACCCCGTCTGAAACAAAGAAAATAACCTTATCCGGATTTGCCGAGCTTGCGCCCGTGCCCGAACTGCCGACCTTATCTCCAATCTGGATCAGTGCCCGGTCGAAATCTGTTTGCTGGTCGTTGTTGTATCCCTGATAGGGGATTGACATCAGGTTGATTTCACCAGCTTTTTTCTTTGCTGCGTCGAGATCCGAGGTTAGCGAAACGACCTCAAGCAGCTTGGTATCTTCCGCCCGTTCCCCAAAGGTATAGACGGCCATGCGATATTGATTGCTGCTTTTGCGCGTGGACTTTGCCGTGTCCATCAGGCTGGCGGTTGCCTTGGCAACCACGTCGATACGCGTTGTAACCCCGAGTTTCTTGGCCTTGAAGTAATAGCTGTTCGGGTCTGCCACGCCGTCCTTCACGATGTGACAGGCAAAAGCGCATTTATCGCCAGTGTTCGCAACCAGGGTGGCAACATCCGTGGGTGTCGCGCCCACTCCCATGGAGGGCGTATTATCAAGCAGAAGATAGAAATCGCTGAAGGTTTCCGTTTCGTATTTGGCCGTGGCCGTGCCGCCAACCGAAACGAAATCCTTCCCCAGAAGCCCTGAGAGGGTCGTGCTGACCGACGCCTTGAAGCTGACGGACGACTCGACCACATTGCCGTGCTTGATCACCGAAACATCGACAGAGGTAATGGTGTAGTCCGCGTCGCCGCGCTGATTGCCATCGAAGAATGCCCGGGCTTCTTCATTGCCGACGGGAATGACACCGTCCCCCGACATCTTCTTTGCCGCCTGAACACTTGCGGACATATCGGCGACTGCCGCCAGAGCCGCGGAATCCGCCGCCTGCTGCAGATCGGCTTTGACCGACATGCCGCGCGTAATATCGAGCGCCACACCGGCAGCCCCGCACAGAGGCACCATGAGCAGCGCGGTCAGAATGCCAAAATTTCCAGATTTCTCTTGCCAGAAGTTTTTCAAGTTCGCCCCCAACCAATCTGGGAGCTGAAGCTAATACAGCGGAATTGAAAAGCGGTTTCAATAAATAACTAATTTTTGATAAACTTAATATAATCAACAACTAATATGTTCGCGGCAAATTCGCCAATATTCTCGTTAACTTTCAACGTTGACATTACTTCAAAACCCTCCTAGCAAAACAGTCTCTTCCGAGGGGAGCACCTGACGGTGCTGAGATGGCGATGAGCCGGACCCTTGAACCTGATCCGGGTCATGCCGGCGTAGGAACGGAAACTGTAGCGCGTTTGCGTTACTGCCCTTTCTCTTCTCCGCTTTGCCCGGATCTCCGTGATCGCCACAGATGGAGACCGAACGATGATGATGAAACATCCTTCCCTTCGTATACGGTACGGCTGCGTCTGAGCCCCGGCCGATGCGTGCCTCCCATGCGCTGAAGGGCGTCGTTCTTATTCTGATTGTCTGGCAGCTGGGCATCTGGCTGTTTGCACCGCCCCGCTACATCCTGCCCTCGCCCGCCGATGTTGCCGCAGCACTCCTGCGCCAGCCAGCCTTCCTGTTCGGACAGGCCATGGTGACATCAGGTGAAATGGCTGTCGGGCTTGCGGCTGGCATTGCCGCCGGCATTCTCGTTGCCTTTACGATTGCCGCCGTCCCGCGTTTTGGCCGCCTCGTCTGGCCCATGGTTCTCGTGTTGCAGGCATTTCCGGTCTTCGTGCTGGCCCCCATTCTCGTACTCTGGTTCGGTTTCGGCATGGCCTCGAAAGTTGTCATGACGGCGATCATCATCTTTTTCCCCGTCGCTTCAGCCTTCACCGACGGCCTCAATCGCACGGATCGGACAATCCTCGATGCCGCCTCGCTGACGGAGGCGAGCCACTGGCAAATCCTCACCCGGCTGCGTGTGCCGCTGGCGCTTCCCTCACTCATTTCCGGACTGAGGGTCGCAGCTCCGCTCGCCCCGCTCGGCGCGGTCATTGGCGAATGGGTGGGCGCCTCCGCCGGGCTCGGTTTTGTCATGATCCAGTCAAATGCCCGCATGCAGACCGACACAATGTTCGCCGCCATGACCATTCTCGCCGTCATGGCGGTGCTGCTGCGGCTTGTCGTCGACCGGGCAACGGCCAACCTCGCCCCCTGGGCCAAAGAAACAGACCACGTCATTCCTTTCAAACATTTGCGGAGACTTTCGGCACCATGAAACGAACTCTTCTTTCCCTCATCGTTGCGGCAGCAAGCGTGCTTTCGCCCGCGCAATCGCAGGCGGCAGACAAGCTTACCGTATTGCTGGAATGGTTCGTGAACCCGGACCATGCACCGATGGTGATCGCCAAGGAACGCGGCCTTTTCGCCGATGCAGGGCTGGAGGTCGAGTTGATCCCGCCCGCAGACCCATCCGCCGTACCGCGTCTGGTCTCGGCAAAGCAGGCCGATATCGGCGTTCACTACCAGCCGAACCTCTATCTAGACCACGATGCAGGGCTGCCGCTCGTCCGTTTCGGAACGCTGGTCGAAACGCCGCTGAACACCGTCACCGTTCTGGCCGACGGGCCTATCAAGAGCCTGAAGGACCTGAAGGGCAAGAAGGTCGGCTTCTCCGTTTCCGGCTTCGAGGATGCGATGCTGAAGCGGATGCTGGAGAAGGAGGGACTGACGAAAGACGATGTGGAACTGGTCAACGTCAATTTCTCACTCTCGCCGTCCCTGATCGCGGGCAAGGTCGATGCCACGCTTGGCGGCTTCCGTAATTTCGAACTGACGCAGATGAAGCTTGAAGGCCACGAAGGCCGCTCGTTCTTCCCCGAGGAACACGGCGTGCCCGCCTATGACGAGCTCATCTTCGTCACCCATCGTGATCTCGTGAAAGATAGCCGCCTGCCGCGTTTTCTCTCGGCCGTTGAGCAGGCAGCGATTTTCATCACCAACCACCCACAAGAATCCTGGCAGCTTTTCATCAAGGCCTATCCGAACCTTGACGACGCGCTGAACAAACAGGCGTTTTTCGATACGCTGCCGCGTTTCGCCAAACGTCCAGCCGCACTTGATCGCGCCCGCTACACACGCTTCGGCACCTTCATGCAGGACATGCAACTGATCAAGCAGGCGCCGGCGGTGGAAGACATTGCCGTGGAGTTGCAATAACCATGGCAAACAGTTTTCCGACTGCGGCGAAGGCCGCAGAGATCCTCGAAAGGGTAAGGCAGACGCGCCCGCGCGTGCATTGCCTGATGAACACCGTGGTACAGAAATTCACCGCGGATGGCATTACCGTCGTCGGCGGCATCCCCTCGATGACAACCTCACTCGAAGAAATCGGTGCTTTCGTCACGAAAGCCGATGCGGTGACGATCAATCTCGGCACGCTCGACGCCGACCGGCGCAAAGTCATTCGATTTGCCGTCGAGATCGCCCGCGCGGCTGGCAAGCCGTGGATTCTGGACCCCGTGCATTGCGACTATTCGCCATCGCGACTGGCGTTCGCGCGTGACCTGATCTCGCTTGGACCCACCATCGTGCGCGGCAACAGCGCTGAGATGAGCCTGATCGGTGCTGTTCCGAACGCCATCAGGATAGAGACCGGACCTGTCGATAACCTGCGCGACGCCACAAGGAGTGTCAGAATCGTCAACGGTCACCCGTGGATGGCGAAGGTGACAGGCACGGGTTGCCTATCGGGTGGCGTCATCGCCGCCTTCATGGCGGTGGAAAAAGACGCACTGACGGCCGCCGCCGCCGCCCTCGCTATCACGGGTGTCGCAGCCGAACTGGCAGCGAAAAACGCCAAAGGTCCCGGCACATTCGAGCCGGCATTTCTGGATGTGCTTTCAGAAATTTCCGGCGAAGACATAAGAAACCATGCGAGGATTGAGCATGAACAAAGTTGATTACCGTCTCAATGCGCTGGTCGATGCGAGCCTCGTCGATGTTGCGCCGTTGGGCGAGCTTGCTCTGGCGGCCGCACTCAACGGCGCGACCATTCTGCAATATCGCGACAAACACGCCTCCACGCGGGAGATGATCGAAAACGCCCTCGCTATTCGCGAAGCCATTGCCGGCACGGGCGTGCCGCTGGTCATCAACGACCGGGTGGATGTGGCGCTCGCCTCTGGCGCGGACGGGGTGCATCTCGGCGCCGATGATATGGATGCCAAAACCGCCAGACGCATCCTTGGAGATAAGGCGATCATCGGCCTTACCGTCAAGAACCGCGCCGATGCCGAGCGGGCGGCCTCCATGCCCGCCGATTACGCCTGCATTGGTGGCGTGTTCGAAACCGTTTCCAAGGTCAATCCAGACAAGCCTGTCGGCCTCGACGGCTTTACGACGCTCCGCACTCTGCTCCGCGAGTTGCGGCCGGGCATGCCGGTGGGCGCCATCGCCGGTATTGATCTTACACGCGTGCCGAACGTCATCGCCGCCGGTGCGGATGGTGTCGCCGTCATTTCTGCAATCTTCCGAGCAGGCGATATTGCCAGCGCAACCAGGGACTTCCGCGCGGCAGTCGATGCAGCGCTGAAAGCGAGACAGTCATGACAGCAATCGCATTGACCATCGCCGGCTCAGACAGCGGCGGCGGCGCGGGCATTCAGGCCGACATCAAGACTTTCTCGGCACTCGGCGCCTATGCCGCTAGCGTCATCACCGCCATCACAGCCCAGAACACTAAAGGTGTGACGGCAGTGGAGGATATTTCCGTCGCCACCATCGTCGCGCAGATGGATGCGGTTTTTTCCGATCTTGCCGTCAATGCGGTGAAGATCGGCATGGTATCGCGGATCGAAACCATCGCGGCCATAGCTGCAAGGCTTCGGCAGCAGCCCCAGCCGGTGGTGCTTGACCCCGTGATGGTTGCGACCTCCGGCGACCGTCTGTTGCATGCGGATGCGATCGAGACATTACGGCGCGACCTGCTGCCGCTCGCCACCATCGTCACGCCGAACCTGCCTGAAGCAGCGCTTCTCACCGGCTTGCCTATTGCAGACACCGAGGCGGAGATCACCCGTCAGGCCGAGATGATCCTGAAGGTGGGCGCGAAAGCCGTGCTCATCAAGGGCGGCCATGGCGACGGGCCGCAGAGTACGGATTATCTGTTTGCAGACGGCACCGTGCAGGCGCTTTCCGCTATGCGAGTGGACACGAAAAACGACCATGGGACCGGCTGCACGCTGGCGGCGGCGATCACCGCGCATCTGGCCATGGGGCATAACCTGGCGGAGGCGGTTGGTCTTGCGAAGGACTATCTGAATGGGGCGCTTGACGCTGGTCGGGGGCTTGCCGTCGGGAACGGTCGGGGACCGGTGCATCATTTTTATCGGTGGTGGGGGTGAAGGTTAGAGTGGAGCGTAGGGCTTACCCCCCTCTGTCCTGCCGGACATCTCCCCCTCAAGGGGGGAGATCGACAAGTGGCCTGCCCCGGGCGTTTTAGTTGGCGGACGAGATCGCGATACCGACGTTAATGGGTACCGAGGCGAAAACCTCACCCGATCTCCCCCCTTGAGGGGGAGATGTCCGGCAGGACAGAGGGGGGTGAGCCCCACGCTCTGCGCATCCGCCTTCACCTCGCCTTCGGCGTCGCCAGCACATTCCTGATCGCAAAACTCGAATGAATCCGCGAAACACCCGGCAGCTTCGACAGAATCTCCTTATGGATGCGCTCGAAATCGCCCGCACTTTCCGCCTCACATCGCAGGAAATAATCCGACCCGCCCGTCATCAGGTAACATTCGCGAATTTCTGGATAACGCCGCACCGCGTTCTCAAACCTGTTGAGAAAATCCTCCGTCTGGCGGTCGAGCGTGATCTGCACGATGACCGAGATCACCTCGCCGCCGGCAAGGCCGCTGGTCAGCGCCGTATAGCCCCGGATGATACCCTCCCGTTCCAGAATATCGACCCGGCGAAGGCAGGCAGAGGCCGAAAGGCCGACTTCCGCAGCAAGTTTCGCATTGCTGATGCGGGCATTGAGCCGGAGCAGGCGGATGATGTGGCGGTCGGTCGCGTCGAGTGACGACATAGAAAATTCCAATATGACAATGAAAGTTGCGTAGTTTGCATTTTTATCGCATCTTATTCGAACAATAGCCAAGAAATTCGACAATCGTTGCAATACTCTCATATGATAAAAATGAGGGTGAACGACCATGGACATGCAGATCAGCCGCCAGCATGCAGCGGGTGGTGCAAGCGGCCATCTGACCATCGATCTTGGCGCATTGCGCGATAATTATCTCGCGCTTGCGGCAATGGCACCCACATCGCAGACGGCAGCGGTCGTCAAGGCTGACGCATACGGCCTCGGCGCGGATATCGTCTCGCAGGGGCTGTTTGACGCGGGCTGCCGGAATTTCTTCGTCGCCCATATCGATGAAGCGCTGGCGCTCCGGCTGCGTCTTTCAGCGGAAGCGCGGATTTTCGTCCTCAACGGGCTTCAGCCCGGTAACGAAACCTCCTGCGCAGCCATGGCCGTCACACCGGTTCTGAATTCGCTCGAGCAGATCGCCCAATGGGCGGCCCACGCCAAAAATCTTGGCAAGACATTACCCGCCGCAGTGCAGATCGACACCGGCATGTGCCGTCTCGGCCTCTCTCCCGAGGAGCTTGAAGTCCTCGCCTCCCGGCCGCAACTGCTTGATGGTATCGACATCGCCTTCGTGATGAGCCACCTCGCCTGCGCCGACGAGCCGGATCACCTCTCCAATGCCGCCCAACTCTCTGTGATGCGAAAAGCCGCTGTCGCTTTTCCTGATGTATCCGTCTGTTTTTCCAATTCCGGCGGCATCTTTCTGGGCAACGACTATCACAACTCCCTGCTACGCCCCGGCATCGCGCTTTATGGCGGCGCGCCCTCCGTTACCCGTCCCAACCCGATGAAACCGGTTGTCCGGCTTGATGTCGCCGTTATTCAGACCCGCGACGTTCCCGCCGGATCGCTGGTCGGTTATGGCGGCTCATTCGAAGCGGCCAGGCCGACGCGGCTTGCGACGATCGCTGCTGGTTATGCCGATGGCCTGCCGCGATCGCTCAGCAATCGCGGTGCGGCATGGTACAATGGCGTTCGCCTGCCCATTGCTGGTCGCGTTTCAATGGACAGCATCATTCTCGACATATCCGCCCTGCCCTTGGGAACATTGACGCAAGGCAGCTTCGTGCAGATGATCGGGCCTGACCAGACGCTGGAAGACATTGCCGAGGACGCGGGCACGATCGCCTATGAAATCCTGACCGGCCTCGGACGCCGTTACCGCCGCAATTATATTCAGCCGGGCGAAACCCCGGCCGTCGCTTCAACATCTGTCAGCCATAAGTGAGACGATCATGAACGTCACTATCCTCGGAGCCGGCGTCGTCGGCGTGACCTCCGCCTGGTATCTGGCCAAAGCCGGACACAAGGTGACGGTGATCGACCGCCAGCCGGCCGCAGCACTTGAAACCAGCTTTGCCAACGCCGGCGAGGTTTCCCCCGGCTATTCCTCGCCATGGGCCGCGCCCGGCATTCCGATGAAGGCCATGAAATGGCTGTTCATGAAACATGCCCCGCTCATCATCCGCCCGACCGCCGATCCGGCGGCGTGGCGCTGGATGAGCCAGATGCTGCGCAATTGCACATCGGCGCGTTATGCCATCAACAAGAGCCGCATGGTGCGCATTGCCGAATATAGCCGCGATTGCCTGATGGCGCTGCGCGACGAAACCGGGATAGAATACGACCAGCGCATGCAGGGCACTCTGGAGGTTTTCCGCACCCAGAAGCAGTTCGATGCCATCGGCAAGGATGTGGACGTGCTGACGGCAGGTGGCGTACCTTTCGAAATTCTCGACCGCGAAGGCTGCGCCGCCATCGAGCCTGGCCTTTCTCCTTCCAGGGAAAAGATCGTCGGCGGCCTGCGCCTGCCCGGTGATGAAACCGGCGACTGCTTCATGTTCACCACCGAACTTGCGCGCATGGCTGAAGAGGCGGGTGTCACCTTCATCTACGATACCGGCATCATGCGCCCCATCGTCGAGGCAGGCCGTATCAAGGCCGTGGAGACCACCAAGGGGCTGGTGGAAGCCGATATTTTCGTCGCCGCGCTGGGCAGCTATTCCCCGCAATTCGTCCGCCAGCTCGGCCTTACCCTGCCGGTTTACCCGGTCAAGGGCTACTCCATCACGGTTCCGATCGTGAAGGAGGAACGCGCGCCCGTTTCGACCGTGATGGACGAAACGTTCAAGGTGGCGATCACCCGGCTCGGCTCGCGGATCCGCGCCGGTGGCATGGCGGAAATCGCCGGTTTCAGCAAGGATCTGCCCGCAGCAAGACAGGAAACTCTGGCCCATTCGGTGGAAGACCTGTTCGGCGGCGCAGGTGACCAGAGCAAGGCGAAATTCTGGTGCGGCCTGCGCCCGATGACGCCGGATGGTACGCCTGTCATCGGCGCCACCCGCTACAGCAATCTTTATCTCAACACCGGCCACGGTACGCTTGGCTGGACCATGTCCTGCGGCTCGGCCCGTGTGCTTGCCGATCTCATCAGCGGGAACAAGCCCGAGATAGACACGCACGATCTGGCACTCAGCCGTTACGCAGCCTGAAGTGCGACATGGCGCTTATCCCCGTCTTAAGGGCGGGGATGGTGGCCGCTCAAAGTGCCAGTGCATCCTTCAGCGCCAATCCTTCCTTCATGCGAAGGTCGAGATCGGCCTCGATGTGATCGAGGTGCTGCAGCATCAAGGCACGGGCCTTTGCCGCATCCTTCGCCTCCAGTGCATCGAGCAGGTCGGCATGATCGTTGTGGCCGCAGCTTGAAACGCCCGAGCGCCCGTAGAGCGCGATAACCAGCGACGAGCGGGCGACCAGTTCGTCCATGAATTTTTCGAGGATGGCATTGCCGGCAAGCGAGGCCAGCATCAGGTGGAAATCGCCTGATGCCTTGATTTCCGCGCGCCTGGCGTGCGGGCCGCGCTCATGCTGGTGGCGGCTTTCCTGAACCAGATGCTCTCTCAGCTGCTTCACCGCCGCAGGCGTGATCTTTTCGATTGCGGCGTCCAGAACGCCGGGCTCGATCAGCCGGCGCGACGCAAAGACCTGCCGCGCTTCGTCCGGTGTGGGATTGGAGACAAAAGCGCCGCGGTTGCGCTCGGCCTTGACCAGTCCTTCGTAAGCCAGCATCTGAAGAGCCGCCCGCACCACCGTGCGGCTGACATCGAACAGCGTTCCCACTTCCGATTCCGACAGCTTCGTTCCCGGGGCAAGCCGTCGGTCGACAATGGCGTCGCGCAGCGTATCTCGAATAGCCTGGGCACGGTCTTCGTGGGATGAATCGGAATTGACGGTTATATGGGCAAGGCTCATGGAATTGTCCTGTTTGAACTTGAGTTCTAGCGCGAAGCGCGGCTTGCGCAAACAGGAATTGCGAGCTGTCGCCAGCCGCCACAATTCATTCAGCGCCCGTTCAGCAGGCGCGCTATATTTCTTTAACCATCGAATTTGCAACTGGCAGCGCCCTGCCATCCGGATGGAAGAAGATCATGTCGTCCTTTGCAGCTAAAACCGTTCTGGCTATCGCCGCCGCCGCCGCCACCATCGTGCCCTTCAACAGCGCATCCGCCGATGACTGGGGCCGCCGCGACCGTCGCGATGCCGCTATTCTGGGTGGCGTGCTTGGCCTTGCCGCCGGTGTCGCCGTTGGCTCAGCCCTTTCCCGCCCGGCACCGGTAGACGACGAGCGCGTCTATATCGACCCGCCGCGTCGCTATGAACCGAGCTATGTGTACGAAGAGCCGGACTACCGCTATTATCAGCCACAGCCGCAGCCCGTTTATCGACCCGCTCCGGTCTATCGTCCGGCACCGGTTTACCGTGCCCAACCGGTCTATGACAATAATTCCGGCTACTACCAGCAACGCCGTACCTACCGCACCATCGAGCCGTGGACGAACGCCTGGTACGATTATTGCTCGCAGCGTTATCGCAGCTTCAACGGCCGCTCCGGCACTTATGTCGGCAATGACGGCCAGCGTCATTTCTGCGTAGCGGGTTGATCTGGGACAACGTCTGCGCAGTTATCGCTGTTAATAATCAGGCCGCGGACGGAAACGTCCGCGGCTTTTCATTAAGTGTCGCCCCAGATCCTGCGGCACCTCAAGCAGCGCCGCTTTTCACATAATCCGCCCGGTTGATGCCGTGACGTTGCAGCTTGTCGTAAAAGGTCTTGCGGGCAATGCCGAGTGTCGCAATGGTTTCGGCCACGTCGCCATTAGATTGCACAAGCGTTTCGCGAATGATCTGCGCTTCTATTTCATCCATTCGCTCCGGCAGGGTGCCGGAAGCCGGAATGCTCGATTGCGAAACAGTCGTGGTGGCCGCATCCATCTCCAGCCCCAATACTACCCTTTCAGCGAAATGCCCGAGTTCGCGCACATTGCCCGGCCAGTCGTAGTCGTTAAGGCGGCGGGAAACGCCGGCGCTGATCTGCGGCACCGGCATGTTGAATCGGTTGGCGGCCTTGGTGACGAAGTGCGAAAACAGCAGCGGAATATCCGCCTTGCGTTCGCGCAGCGGCGGTATCGACAGCGTCACCACATTCAGCCGGTAATATAGGTCCTCGCGAAACGTGCCACGCTCGGCCGGGTCGCCGAGATCCACCTTCGCCGCCGCCACCACGCGAATATCGACCGGTCGCTCCTCATTTGAACCGAGTGGCGAGACCTCGCGCATTTCCAGAACGCGCAACATCTTCACCTGTACGGCAAGCGGCATGCTTTCGATCTCGTCGAGAAACAGCGTGCCGCCGCTTGAATGTTCGATGCGACCAACGCGTTTTTTCTGCGCACCGGTGAAAGCACCCGGCTCATGGCCGAAAAGCTCGCTTTCGATCACCGTTTCCGGCAGCGCACCACAATTCAGCGCCACAAAATTGCCCCTGGATCGCTTCTTGCTCCAGCGATGCAGCGCCGTTGCCACCACTTCCTTGCCGCTGCCCGTCTCACCTGCCACCAGCACGTCTACATCCGTATCAGCAATGTGCCGGAGCGTGGTGCGCAGGCGTTCCATGGCGGGCGTCTGGCCAATCAGCGGCAAATCGTCCTCGGCTTGAGCACTCGCCCGGCGAAGCGCGCGGTTTTCCAGCACGAGGCGGCGCTTTTCCAGCGCGCGGCGGGCGCTTTCAACCATGCGTTCGGCGGGGAATGGTTTGGCGATGAAATCATAGGCGCCGTTGTGAAGGGCATCGACCGCCATCGGCACATCACCGTGGCCAGTGATGAGGATAACCGGCAGATCGGCATCAATCCTGCGGACATGGTCGAAGAACTCAAGCCCGGTCATGCCGGGCATGCGCACATCGGTGATGACGACGCCGTCGAAATCCTCGTTGAGCGCTGCAAGTGCCTGTTCGGCGCGGGAAAAGGAGGTGACGGGCAATCCGTCGAGTTCCAACGTCTGCACCATCGCCTTGCGCAGCTGGGAGTCGTCATCCACCAGAAATATGGTTCCACCTGCCATCATGTCATGCTCGCTTCAGATATACGGAAAAAGACGTGCCTGCCTCGCTGCTCGTTACCTCAATCCGCCCGCCATAGTCGGAGGCGATATCGTTGGAGATGACGAGACCAAGGCCTAGGCCGCTTTCCTTGGATGTATTAAAGGGCGAAAAAAGTTGGGCGCGGATCGCTTCGGGAATGCCGGTCCCATTGTCGCTGACCGAAAGCAAGACCATGTCCCCTTCCTCGCGCACCCGCACCTCGACACGCGCCGCATCAATCGCTTCAGTGGCTTCCAGTGCGTTTTGCAGAAGGTTGATGAGAATTTGCTCGAGCCGGATGCGGCTGCCAAGCACCTTCAGGTCCTGATCCGGCAACACGATATCAAGTGCATCCATCTGTCCGGAAAAACGACTGCGCAACAGCATCACCGCGCCTTCGATGACCAGTTTGAGACTGACCGGTTCGGCAGCGGTGCGGCCCTTGCGCGCCAATATCTTCAGGTCGCCGGTAATCGTGCCGATGCGATCGGTCAATGCCGCGATGTTTTCGAGATTTTCGTTGGCCTCCGCCATGCGGTCGCGTTTCAGCAGGGTGCGGGCATTGTCGGCAAAGGCGCGAATCGTCGCTACCGGCTGGTTGATTTCGTGGGCAACGCCCGCCGCCACCTGCCCTAGAATGGAGAGACGGTTGGCCTGCACCAGCTCGTGCTGCACGTTGCGCAATTCACCTGTCGTCTTTTCGTGCAGGGCAATTTCCGCCTGAAGATGGTCGCGGGTCCTCGTCAGGTCACGGGTGCGCTCCTGCACCTTCATTTCCAGCTCGGTGCGGGCGCGCTGCTCCTCTTCCTTTTCCCTCAGCGCCTTGTGCCTGCGCCACAGCCACAGAGCCGAAAGCGCCATAAGCGGCATCAGCGTTGCCAGCGCCACCACCCTGCCCTCGCGAATGGCGGCGTTCAGCGCCGGTGCCACCGGCTGCAGATAATGCAGTGTCCATGAGGTCGTCGGCACCGGCGTTTCCAACCGCAGATAATCGCCGCGCTCACTTGCCGGGTCATCGACACGGACGAGCGGAACGCCGTCGCTCGAGAGTCGCGCCATCCGGAACGGCAGCGTCGTAAGCGCCTCGTTACCGAATTGCAGGCTTTCGGAAATGGCTTTGCGTCGCGCCTCGTCAATCGGCGCTACGGTCTTGAAGCGCCAATCCGGCACGCTCGTCATCAGCACGACGCCGTTCCTGTCAACCACATAGACCGGTTTGCCGCCGATGTTCCAATCCGCCTCCAGACGGTTGAACTCCACCTTGGCGATGACGACGCCGAGCGGCCGACCGTCTGCGGCATCGATGCGGCGCGAGATATAAAGGCCCGGCCGGCGGCTGACATTGCCAAGCGCATAATGTTCGGACATGCCGGTATTCATCGCCGCCTGAAAATACTCGCGGAAGGCATAATTGGAGCCGACGAAGCTGTCGGCCTGTCGCCAGTTACTCGAGGCAATTGTCAAGCCGGTCGGTCCGGTCACGTAGATGACAGAGGACTGCGTACCTTCGATCAGCCCCTCCAGCTTGCGGTTCAGCCGGTCAATGGCAGGCGCGCCACCGCCATCCAGCGCAATCGCAAGGTCGGGATCGCCGGACAGAACCAGCGGAATGGCGCGCGGCCGCTCCAGCGCAACATTCAGAAGCGCGATCTTGAGTTCGGCATCGGTGGAGGCCTCGGACGCGGCGGTGCGTATTGCCTGGTTTCGCGCAAAGTCATCGGCAACCAACAGAACTCCCAGGCTGACGAGCAGCCACAAGCCCGCCAACGCCAGCCATTGAGCGCGCCGTCGTGCCTGGGAATAAGAGGCCTGATCTTCTTGGGTCATGCGACAATTGTGCGGATTTACACACAGACCGCAAGAGGTTTTGTCCGGATATCCGCACATACACCGGCGAGCTGATACGGCGTCAATAAAAAGTACTTTGTAAATCAGCCAGTTACACCAAATAAGCAAGTCTGGCATGCGTATTGCACATGACTCCTCAATCGGCGCGAAGCCGTCAACGACACGGCGATCCCGGGAGGCCAATTAAGGCAGGGTGAGGCCGAGGAGGAAAAAACATGATCGATACAACAACCGTGGCGGCAGGCCACGCCAAGCAGCCATTCTACAAGCACCTGTATTTCCAGGTTCTGGTCGCCATTATCGCCGGTATCGCACTTGGCCATTTCTATCCGGCCTTTGGCGAACAGCTGAAGCCGCTCGGCGACGGCTTTATCCGTCTCGTCAAGATGATCATCGCTCCCGTCATCTTCCTCACTGTCGCAACCGGCATCGCCGGCATGAACGATATGAAGAAGGTTGGACGCGTGGCCGGCAAGGCCATGATCTACTTCCTCGTGTTCTCCACCCTCGCGCTCATTGTCGGCCTCATCGTCGCCAACACTGTGCAGCCGGGCGCCGGCATGAACATCGATCCGGCCACGCTGGATGCCAAGGCCGTCGCGACCTACGCCGACAAGGCCCATGAGCAGACCATCACCGGCTTCCTGATGAACATCATCCCGACCACCATCGTCGGCGCATTTGCCAGCGGTGATATCCTACAGGTGCTGTTCTTCTCCGTGCTGTTCGGCATCGCGCTCGGTATCGTCGGCGAAAAGGGCAAGCCCGTCACCGATTTCATGCATGCCATGATGTATCCGATCTTCAAGCTGGTCGCGATACTGATGAAGGCCGCCCCCATCGGTGCCTTCGGCGCCATGGCATTCACCATCGGCAAATACGGCATCTCGTCCGTCACCAACCTCGCGATGCTGATCGGCACCTTCTACGTCACATCAGCACTGTTCGTGTTCGTGGTCCTCGGCGCTGTCTGCCGCTATAACGGCTTCTCGATCGTCGCGCTTATCCGCTACATCAAGGAAGAACTGCTGCTGGTTCTCGGCACCTCGTCTTCGGAAGCCGCCCTGCCGGGCCTGATGAGCAAGATGGAAAAGGCGGGCTGCAAGCGCTCCGTCGTCGGTCTCGTCATCCCCACCGGTTATTCCTTCAACCTCGACGGCACAAACATCTACATGACGCTGGCTGCCCTCTTCATCGCACAGGCGACCGGCATCCACCTCTCCTTCGGCGAACAGATCCTTCTGCTGCTCGTGGCCATGCTCTCCTCCAAGGGTGCTGCTGGCATCACAGGCGCTGGCTTCATCACGTTGGCCGCAACGCTCTCCGTCGTGCCGTCGGTTCCGGTTGCCGGCATGGCGCTCATCCTCGGCATCGACCGCTTCATGTCGGAATGCCGCGCACTCACCAACTTCGTCGGCAATGCGGTCGCCACCATCGTTGTTGCCCGCTGGGAAGGTGAACTGGATCAGGAACAGCTCGCCCGCGTTCTCAGCGGCAAGGAAGAATTCACCGGCATCGCCGATGTGGATTCGCTTCCGGGTGCGGTTCAGCCCGCCGAATAACACGACCTCCCAAGGTCCAGCCTGTCCCGGTTCGTCCGGGCAGGCTCTCGAATGAAGGCCGGCGCATCAGATCGATGCTCCGGCCTTTCATCGTTTGAAGCCCTTCCAACCGTCGAAAACGGTTTTTATCGCCGTGCGGATGTTATAGGCCAGATCGAGCGAGAACGAATGCGAAAAACGGAGTAGGCCCTTATGAAGAACCTGTTTCTGGCCTGGCAATTCTGGGCGCTGCTATCGGCGGCCTTTGCGGCATTGACTGCGATTTTTGCGAAAATCGGCATCGAAAACGTCAATTCCGATTTCGCCACCTTCATACGCACCATCGTCATTCTCGCTGCCGCTGGCCTGATGGTTTATGTTACCGGCAACTGGCAGCAGCCCTCCACCATTTCGGCGCGTACCTGGACCTTTCTCGTGCTTTCGGGGCTGGCGACCGGCGCATCTTGGATATGTTACTTCCGGGCGCTGAAAATCGGCGATGCCGCCCGCGTCGCCCCTATCGACAAGCTCAGTGTCGTGTTCGTCGCCGTCTTCGCGGTTCTGTTTCTAGGGGAACGGCTGTCGCTGCCAAACTGGCTGGGTGTGGTGCTAATCGCCTGCGGCGCGGTGCTTGTGGCATACCGGGGATAAGGCAAGCTGACAGCGGTGCCCGGCCGGACGAACCGGCCAGGACATTCGCAAAGTCATCAGGCGCGTGCGGCCGCAACCTTGTCCAGTCCCCGCTTAACGCCGGCGAACAGCTCATCAAGCTGCTCGGCCGTGATGATCAGCGGTGGGCAGAAGCAGATCGATTCGCCGATCGGGCGAGTGATCACGCCCTCATCCTCAATGCCGGCGGCAATGGCGAGCGTCGCATCGCCCGGCTTCGTACCTTCCCACGGCTTTATCTCCAGCGCGCCAAGAAGACCGACGCCGCGCGAGGAATGCACCAGCGGATGGTCGGAAAGCGCTTTCAGATGATCGAGGAACTTGCCTTCCAGCCTCGCGACATTACCGACCAGATCGCGCTCCTGAATAATCTTCAGGTTTTCGAGACCGACGGCCGTCGCGACCGGGTGGCCGGAGGCGGTATAACCATGGCCGAAGGAGCCGATCCGGTCGGATTCGTCGGCGATCGGCTGGTAGAAACCGTCATTCATGATGATCGCCGACAGCGGCATGTAGGATGAGGATATCTGCTTGGAAACAACAAGCACATCCGGCTTGATGCCGTAGGTCTCGCAGGCGAACATCTTGCCGGTGCGGCCGAACCCGCAGATGACCTCGTCCACGACAAGCAGAATGTCGTATTTCTTCAGGATCGCCTGCACACCTTCCCAATAACCTTCAGGCGGCAGAAGAACCCCGCCGGCACCCATCACCGGCTCGCCCCAGAAGGCGGCAACGGTTTCCGGGCCTTCGCTGAGGATCAGATCTTCGAGTTCCTTCAGAATACGCGCGGTAAAATCCGCCTCGCTTTCACCTTGCTTGCCGAAGTGCACATAGGAGGGGCAGGCCGTATGCAGCATGCGGTCCAGCGGCAGGTCGAAGCTTTCATGGTTGCGCGGCAGGCCGGTGATCGAGGCAGAGGCAATCGTCACGCCATGATAACCCTTGATGCGGCCAATGATCTTCTTCTTGTCCTTTTTGCCCAGCGCATTGGAGCGATACCACACCATCTTGGCAACGAGATCGTTCGCCTCCGATCCCGAAGACGTGAAATGAACCTTCGACATCGGCACTGGCGCAAGCTCGATCAGCAACTCGGCAAGATCGACCGACGGGCCGTGCGTCTTGTAGGAGAAGGTGTGGTAATAGGGCAGCTTCTGCATCTGCTTTGTCGCAGCGTCCACCAGTCGCTGTTCACCGAAGCCAAGCGCCACAGACCAAAGCCCTGCCATCGCCTCGATATAACGCTTGCCGCTGCTGTCGGTCACATAGATGCCTTCACCACTTTCGATGACCAGACCACCGGTCTTTTCGAATTTACGCAGATTGACGTTCGGATGCATCTGGTAGGCGATATCGCGTGCCTCGACGGAATTCGGCAGAATGGTCATGGGATAAAGGCTCCGTTTCGGTTGGATGGACTGAAGCGTCAGACGTGCTGGCCGCCATTGATGAGAATTTCTGCGCCGTTGATGTAGCTCGACTGCTCCGAGCAGAGGAAGTAGATGGTCTGCGCCACCTCCGCCGTTGTGCCTAGCCGCCCGAGCGGGACCTGCGCTTCCACGAGTTCAGCGGTTCCGGGTGAAAGGATGGCGGTGTTGATTTCGCCGGGCGCTATGGCATTGGCGCGCACGCCGCGCGGCCCGAATTCATGCGCCAGCTCCCGTGTCAGCGCCGCAAGTCCCGCCTTCGATGCGGCATAGGCGACGCCCGCGAAAGGGTGCACCCGCGAGCCCACAATGGAGGTAACGTTGACGATGCAGCCTTTTGCCGCCTCCAGTTCCGGCAAAAGCGCACGGGCAAGAAGCGCCGTCGAGACGAGATTGACGTTTAGCACCCGCGTCCAGATCTCCGCCGTTGTGTCGGCAACGCCAAGGCGGCTACCGCCTTCGCCCTTCGGCGAGATTCCGGCATTGTTGACGAGTGCGGCCAGCTTTCCTTCCGGCAGGCGCGAGCGCACCTCGTCGGCCAGATCGTCGATGCGGGACAGGTCCTCCAGATCGGCCTGGATATGGCTTTCGCGCGCAGATGGCCAGCGGCATTCCTCCGAAAAGGGTTGTCGCGATACGGTCAGGATTCTCCAGCCTTTTTCCTGAAACAGCTTGACGGTGGCATGCCCTATTCCGCGGCTCGCACCAGTCAAAAGCATAAAAGGAACAGCCATGAAAGAACTCCTTTGCCATGCGAACCGTTGAGCCGGTCGCGCATTCAGCCCGCATGTTAGAGTGCTGCGACCCGCTGACAAGGGCTATTTTGTCGCGGTGCACGAATGGGAGCCGCGTCACGGGCTAATCCCATTTGATATAGGCCTTTCACCCGAAGGGAATATTTGAAGCCGGCCATTTGCTCATAAAATGCAACCTCCCGAATCTGTGATCCGTATTGGGAGGGGGACGAATGCGTATCGACATCATCGACACCGACGCCGGCTTCGAGGCGATCCGGCAAAACTGGGAAACGGTGTTCATGGCCGATCCCCATTCCCGACACTTCCTGTCCTGGGGCTGGCTGCGGGATTATATGCCGCGCCGCAAGCGCTGGTTCATCCTGGCGCTCAGGGAACGTCCCGAAGGCTCGCCCTATGTGGCATTTTTTCCGCTACGCATCGTCACCGAACCGGACAAGAAAACCGGCCGCTTCCACGACAGCATCGTCATGGCTGGCAATGCCGCGGCGGATTACACCGGCTTCATTACCCTGCCGGAATATGAAAATAACGCGGTTGCCGGTTTCTGTTCCTATATTCGGCAGCAGAACTGGACCGAACTCAAGCTCGACTATCTTTCCGGCCCACCGGAGCGGCGCGACGCGATGATCCGCGCGCTTCAGGGACCGCTCGTCATGTTCCGCGACAACATGCCGACCAACCCCTATAACATCAACAATTGCATCTGCCCGGTCGTGGCCCTGCCGGACACGTTCGACTCCTATCTCGATAGCCATATGAGCAGCCAGTCCCGGCAAAAGCTCCGCCGCTTCATGAGGAAGGTGGAAGGCGGTGACGAATACCGCATCACCTTCGCAACGAGAGAAACAATCAAGCGGGACATGGGCATCCTGTTCGATTTCTGGCGCATCCGCTGGGCGCCCCACAAGGGCAAGGAGCGCACCGAACTGTTGATCGGCGCAACACGGCAAATGCTGATGGATGTCTATATACGCGGCGATCTGGAAGTGCCGGTCCTGTGGTTCGGCGACCAGCCGCTCGGCGCGCTTGCCAACATCATCGACCGGCAGAAAAAGTCGGTATTGTTCTACATTACCGGTCGTGACGAGAACTGGAAGACCCCCTCACCCGGCCTCGTGCTGCACGGACACTGCATCCGCAGGGCGATCGAACAGGGTTTCAAGACTTATGATTTCCTGCGAGGCAACGAGCCGTACAAATATTTCTTCGGCCCGGAGGAGCACAAGCTCAGTTGCACGCTGTTCCGCACCCGCTCGGGCGACAATCTCGGTGGCAAGCTCCACCCGCGCAGCATACGCTTCGTCTACGAAGAGGGTCTCAAACTTTACAAGACGGGCAAGAAGGCGGCCGCCAACATCGCCTTTTCCCAGGTGCTGGCAGCCGCGCCCGATCACCTTGGCGCACAATTCGGGCTGGCCAATCTGACCTTCGACCGCGGTGAATTCCGCGAAGCGGAAATCGCTTTCCTCGGTCTCCTCGGCAGCGGTCAGGACCCGGCTCTGCTGTGGATGCGCATAGGCGAAGCGCGGTTGGCGCAACGGCAATATCACGAGGCGTCCGAAGCATTCCGTCAGGTGACCAATCGCGCCCCCTTCCACCGCGAGGCGCTCTACAAGTGCGCCGTGGCGCTGATTGCGGCCGAAAGAACGATGGAAGGCGCCGAAATCCTCGACAGATTGCAGCATTACCATTCTGACGACGCTACGCATCTGGAATATGCCGAAAAGGCGCGCGCAGCCCTTGCCCGGCTGGAACTGGGAAAGGCCAGGATTCCGCTGCCTGCCGATGTCATCACGCTGAGCGCCAGGCCAAAATCGACGGGCAAGCGCTGGCGTCCGCCAAAGGTTTTGCATTGAACGTAATGACCTGTAAGTTGCGGCAGAAAAAATCGGCCGGACGACTTGCAAGGGTTTTTTATGTTTCTGACCAACAAGGATATGCTTGACCTCATCGAGCTGCGCCATGAGCTGCACCGCCATCCGGAAATTTCCGGCGAGGAGAAGGAAACAGCGCGGCGTATTCGCGATTTCCTCGAGCAGGCAAAACCGGATCGGATGTTCACCGATCTGGGTGTTCATGGCGTGGCAGCGGTCTATGACAGCGGCAAAAGCGGTCCGGTAGTCCTCATCCGCTCGGAACTCGACGCTCTGCCCATTCAGGAAAAAACCGACGCCGAATACCGCTCCGGCACCGATGGTAAGGGCCATCTTTGCGGCCATGACGGTCATTCCACCATTCTAACGGCGCTTGCACTCGGACTTTCCAGAAAGCGCCCGGAAACCGGCAGCGTCGTACTGCTCTACCAACCGGCAGAAGAGACAGGTGCGGGCGCGGCCGCCGTCATCGCCGATCCGCGCTTTGGCGAGATGAAGCCGGAATTATTCCTTTTCTCTTCACAATCTTCCAGGCCTGCCATTCGGCCATGTCAGCGTGGTGGAAGGGCCGGTCAACTGCGCATCACGCGGCATCAAAATCCGCTTCTCCGGCAAGACCGCGCACGCCTCCTCACCGGAGCATGGCGTCTCGCCGATGCGGGCGATATCTGAGTTGATGCCGGCTTTGACCGATCTCGGTTCCGGCTTTCCACCGCAACCCGATTTTTCGATGGTGACAATCACCCATGCCGTGATGGGTGAAGCGGCCTTCGGCATCTCTCCGGCAGATGCGGAAATCTGGGCGACGCTCCGGACGCTGACAGACGACCGAATGGGAAAACTCTGCGCGGATGCGGAAGCGCTGGCAAAAAAGGTGGCCGAAGAACAGAAACTGACACTCGATATCGCCTATGATGATATTTTCCTGCATTGCGAAAATGCGCCGGAAGCCGTCGACCATATCCTGCGGGCGCTAACTGCGGAGAAAATTTCCCACGGGTCGGAAGGTTTGCCGATGCGGGCCTCCGAGGATTTCGGAAGGTTCCGCGCCGTCTCGTCATCGGCCATGTTCTTTTTGGGCGCAGGCAAGGACTATCCCAACCTGCACAATCCCGACTACGACTTTCCGGATGGGCTGATCGATATCGGCGCACGCATCTTCATGCGCATCATCCGCAACCTCACCGACGCGGGGTAAGCAACGGCAGCCCATTGCCGCCCAACGCCATCAGCCGCCCTGGGGCCCTCTGCTCGGCCGGGCGGCACGGACCGCTGCCAGTCCCCTGATGCCCTCCTTATCGCCAATGGACGTCAGACTCTCGAAAATCTGCGCAGCATCGGCGTAGCGGTTCATGGCAAGATAAGAATAACCGCGTAATACCATGAGATCGGTACGCTCATCGGCAAGCCGCGCCCGCTGATCAAGCAGGAGAAGCGTTTCCGCATAACGTTTCGACTGGAAGGCGGAAACCGCCCTGTCGGCCAGGATTGAAACCTGCAACTCAGTCGCGCGCGGGCGGTCCATGCGCGATTTCGTCGCCGAGACAGCGGCATGGTCCGTCAGCCCCATGCGCAGATAGGCAAGGCTCTGGCCATAGGCCGCATCGCTTTTAACAGTCGACTGGCCGCCAGCAATGGCGGATTCGAAAGCCTTCAGGGCTTCCGCCGGCCGGTTGGTCTCCATCAGGCACCAGCCGAGATCAAGCGCCTGCTGTGCGGGCAGGCGCTGGGGATCGGGATAGACCGCGCAGGAGCGTGGACGTGACGAGGCACTTACGGTCCTCTGCGTCTGCGCTGGCAGACGCGCCTGCTTGCGCGAAGGTTCCGGAGCCGGCTGCTGGACAGACGGCTGGCTATAAGCCACCACTGTCTCAGGCTGCGGCGCATAGGGCGCGGGTGCCGTTGTCTGGGAAGCTGTGGCGACAGGCGGTGCGGTGACGGGCGCTATCTGCTGCGCGGACTGGTCCACCATACGTGCCGTTCCCACATCAGCGATGCGTTGCGAGCGGCTTGCCCATTGCTGCTGTATGCTGCGCAGACCGGCGAGATTGCGCAGATCGTGATAGCTGACTGCCATGCCATAGGCCGACGGTTCGTCATCGGCTTTCCAGCCAAGCGCAGTGCTGAACCATTGCAAGGCGAGCGGCGTCTGCCGGAAAGCAAGCGAATACCAGCCGAACTGCTGCGCGGTCGCCGCATCCTTGCGAGTTATTGTTTCAGCGGCGATGCGCTGCAACACATCCGGCGGCAGGACCACAGGCGGCTCAAGCGCCAGGAGATTGGCTGTCGCGGCAAGATAGGTCGCAAGCCCGTCGTCCGAAGCGGTGCGCCACTTATACATGACCTCTTCAGCTTCACGTGGCTCGTTGCGGTCGATCAGCGCCAGCGCCAACCCTTGCGATGCAGACGCGCTGTCTTCCTCTTCCCGCGCCTTGCGAAACCACTTTTCCGCCTCCGCCATGTTCTTCTGGCGGATATTGTACCAGCCGAGCAACAAGGCATCGCTTGCAAGCTTGTCGGTCTCGGCAAGCCTTTCAAGCCGCATCAGATAGGCGGAAGGAACGGAAATTCCCTCCTTCTCCCCTGCCTTCGCCACGAATTGGCGGGCGAGATCGTTCTTGACCGGTTCGAATTCCAGCTGACCGTCTGCGTTGGGCTTTTCCTTGGCAAGCAAATCGCCGATCATCTCCGCCGGCAAAAGCGCGGACGCCTTCTGCACCGTGGCGAGCCTGTCGCTTGGCGTCGTGCAATTGTTGAGAATGTAGAGATAGGCGTCGCGCGCCCGTCCCATGCGGTCGGTATTGGCAAACGCATCGGCAACCCGCCACAGGACATCCACCTCGCTACAGGTCAGCAGGCCGGGATTGCTGGCGGCCGCGTCCACCACTGTCGCATATTGCTTGAGATCGGAAGCGTTGACGAGCCGCTGGCGGGCCTCGGCGAGGGAAAGCATGCCGGTCAGATTGTCGGGAGGCTGCCAGCCGGGTTCCGCCTGCTGGCGGTCGGCGATCGCCTTTCTGACCTCGGCGTAACGGCCGTCGCTATAAAGCTGCCACATGGCATCGAGCCGGGGATCGCCGTTAACGGGAATGGCGAGCGGATCGGCAGGCGGTGTCCAGTTCGGATAGAGCGTGCGCAGCCTCGCGATTTCGGCCTGAAGGCGCTGGGTATCGCCCTTGGCCGCGAAATAGCGCAGCGCGCTGAGATCGACCTCGAGCATGTCTGATGACGCCGGCTGGGTCTGGCGGGGTGCGGGCGCCTGCGCCATTTGGGGCTGCGATATCTGTCCACCCGTCTGTGTCTGCGTAACCGGCGGTTGCGGATCAGTCGCCGGCACCGTTACCGCTGGCGTCACGGGTTGGGTTAGCTGCGCCATCTCGCGATTTTTAAGGAACGCGTTGATCTGGGCCGGATTGGCTGCCGCTGGAGAAACGCGCTGCGCCGCACGGTTGTCGCCAACCGCCGAAGTATGAATGTCCGATACACGTCCGAGAATGGTGTCGCGCCAGTGGAAGGCGGCGAGAGCAATCAGAAGCAGGATGAGAGCCGAGGTAGACAGCGGTTTGTTCATCGGCACTCCCCGTTATTCCTTGCCAGAAACGACAATGCCAGAAGATGCAATGTAGAAGGATAATAAAGCGTTGGCTGAAAGCCTTTCAGTTCGGCAGGCACAGCCGGGCCGCCGCCGGCGCAGGCTGCGAGCGCCGGAATGATGCGATAACCGGGATCCGACAGAACGTCCTTGACCGCGCCGCTCTTGAGATCGAAAGTTCCCGCAGCACCGCTTTCCAGCGTCATGCCGTTTTTCAGGCGGTCAAGCAGCTCCGGCGAGCCCATTTTCGCCCTTGCAAGATAAAGCGGAATCCGCACCGCATTGTAACCGAACTCGGGTGGAAACGCCGATGCCGGTTGCGGTTTCGTCTTCATCGACACCCAGTCGGCGGGCAGTTTCCTGTCGCTGAAAGCGAATGTGGCGATCTGCGCCACGCCGTCGTCGGCAAGCGCCTTCCAGAGTGGCGATGGTGCGACGAGATTGAGGACCGGAAATGCTTCGAAAATCAGATAGGAAGGATTGACCACCGGGCCGTCGCCCCGGTCAACCTCGCCAAAGCCGCTGGCGGCGGGCAAAAGCAGCGTTCGCCCGCCGCGCTGAACGACAGTCTTCTTGAGGACGGCTGATGCGATGGCCGCCGATGCCTCTGCATAGTCCTGCCGGTTCCACTGCGCGGCAGCCAGCGCCAGCGCGTAGGCAATCAGAATATCGCCATCCGTGGCATTGTTGATGTCAGTCACATGCGGTCTGGTTCGCGGATCCCATTTCCACGCGGAGAGACCGTCGTCGCGCACCAGGAGTTCCGTGCGGGTAAAACTCCATATCAGCTCGAAGTCGGCAATGTTCTCTGAAAGAACGGCAAGCCACATGCCGTAACCCTGGCCTTCGCTATGGCTAATATTGCCGTTGCCGGTATCGATGATGCGCCCGCCGGGATCGAGAAACGCACTTTTATAAGCCGACCAGGCCTCAGGCGAGACAGATGCGGCGCGGGCAATCGAGATGCTTGAGATCAACGCCATCAGCGACACGCAGAAAATGCCGGCAAGTCTAAAAATCCCACGCCTCATCGGTGTCGCCCCATCATACGCAGCATCGCGAAGGTGGCAAAGCCCAGGAGCGACACGAACCCGATGAATGCCAGCGAATAGGAAAGAACATTGGAAGACAGCCAATTAGCAGCGATCAGCCTCCAGTTCGAGAGGGAAAACGCCCGCGTGACATAGAAATACGGCTGCCCCACCTCGACCGTTTCGATCTTTTCTGCACCGGCATCGTAAGCTGCGACCCGCCCCGTGACGTCGCGCCAATGGTTCTCACGCACCATCGAAGACATGCCGTCACGAAGCTCCGCCGACGTCGGGGCGGTAGCCAGCGTCCAGACCCCTTCGCCGGAAGGGCTTAGACCCTGCACCAGCATGAAGGAGACATTGCCGGGCGGCGCATAGGGCTGCTCGGCCGCCGGCAGGAAACGCAGCGTATCGGAACTCAGATCGAAATTCCGCTTCATCCACTCCTCAAAGGAGGAAACCTGGCCTTGCCAGATGCCGCCGTCCACCCGCTCTCGCCAGTCATTAAAGAGGGTTTCGCTGTTCTGCGCAGGCGGCTGAACGCCCGTTCCCATTTTCCAGGATATCTGGCTGGAAGGGACAAGATTGAACTGGCTGATCAGCGATTGCGGGAATTGCGAAATCGTCCCGACGAACAGGGCGTCACGGTCCCCGATCACCAGCGGCGATGCGACGGTCTCGACATTGATCGGATATCCAGCGGCGCTTGCCAGCCGGCTGACCAATGTCGCCGCCGCCGACATGGTGTCGGTATCGAAACGATCAAGCGACAGCGCGACGGGATTTGCGGCAAACCTGTAGGGCTGCCCGGCACCGGACATCGCGGCGAGATCCGGTTTGCGACCGATCTGCGCGTAATCAGGAATATGGATTTCCGATGTGTCGAACAGGGCAAAACGCGGGGTCGTGCTGGCTGGCGCTCCCGGCGCGCAGACCTGATCCTGCGCCGTCATCAACACGGCCTCGATGGTGATCTTGTTCGGGCCAGGCTTGAAGTGGCGCATCGTCACATTGATGGGCAGATGCCGGAAAATGCCGCCACCATTGTTGGAGATCGGCACGGTCGAGGCGATCTCGTCATTGACGTAGATGTCTATATGGCTACCGGGCAGCACCTGCGAGGAATAGGCGGCATCGAGCAGCATGGCCGCCTCGCCATAGGCCGACGCATAAAAGTCGGCGGGCATGCCGACGTAGAATTCGTTGCGGAAACGCCGTCCACCAAATTCGCTGCTCTCAAGCCCAAGCTCGGAAAGCGCGATGCGACGGTCCGACATGACGAGCGGCACATCCGGCGCATGCCAGCTGCGGGTGGAAAAGGTCGTTCTCTGGGCACCGGGCGTGCGCGAGATCGAGGAAAACAGCGTCTCAATCGCCGCCTGTACCGCCTGCGGGGTGGGACCGCTGACGAAGAGTGGCGAGAGGCCACCCGGTGCGGTGGTATCGAAGCCGGCAAAAGCACCCGCCGACGCCTCGGGCGGGACCGCGCCGGTGAAGCCGGTAATCTCGCGCGCGGTGCCGACAAGAACTACCAGCGTTCCCGCCTTGCGTTCGGCGGAGGGTGCTGCCACGAAACGGATCGTCTGGTTCGGCATCTGGGTTCGGAGTGCCAGAGCCTGAGAAAGGCGCAGCAGCGAATCTGCAAATGCCGGATTGCCGAGTGCAGGTGCAACGATCTCGATCGACGTTGCCGCCTTGGCGTCCGGACCGGTTGCCTGGATATCGTCGATATTGGTGAAGTTGCCCGCGACATCGGCGTTAAAGCCGATATAGGTATTTGCCGGATTAACATCGGTCCACAGATCATAAGTGGACTGGATCGTGCAATCGGTTCTGTGGCGCTGCTGCACGCCAAGCGTCACGACATTCGCGCCCACCTGCAGGACACCGGGTGGAATTTTCAAGGAAACATTGCCCTCACCGTCGGGCGCCTCAATGCGCGCCGTCTCCAGCGGAACATTGTTGAGGCTGACCTGGAAATTCGAGTCTTCCGGCGCGACCACGATGGCGTTCTGATAACCAATATTCAGCGAAACGGCGGCATTCACCTGCTCGGGCGTCAGATAAATGCTCCACTGCCGCCGATCCATTTCGCCGGAAAGGCTGAGCTTTTCGTACGGCAAGATATACCGGCGACGGCTATCCGCCGCGGGTGACGATGCCTGAACGGGTGCGGGTCTCGCCTGACCCTGCGGCGGCATGGATACGGGTGGCGTCAGCGGCCGCAGCGGCGGTTGCGGCGCAGGTGCGGGCTGCATTACCACAGGAGGCTGGCCCACTGCAGGCTGGGTCGATTGCTGGGCTGGCTGCGGCTGGCGCGGTACAGCGGGGGGAAGTGTCGGCGGCGGCACAGGTGCCGGGGCTGTCTGTGCAGGCTTCTCCGGCGACATGTCGAAAGGTGAGGACTGCGCCATCGCACCGGTTGCGACGACACCCAACATCAGTGCTGTCAGTGAACTCCTGATCGTTTTACCGCCGGTCATTTTACAACTCCGGCAGGTTTGACGGTTTTGGAGGCGGGCCGGAGCGCCTTGGCCAGATAGAACAGGCCGCGCTGCGTCTGGAACAGAGATATCGCCAGAAAGATCGCCGTGCCTCTGATGAGGCCGGGGTTCTTGCGGCGCACGCGCTGGAACTCGCTCCATTGCTCGGAATTGGCGAAGATCAGGTCGGCGATCAGGCGATGATCGATGGCGCGCTGCGGCGAGAATGTGCAGCCTATGGAAATGAAACCGTCGCTCCGGACCGTGCGGACCACATTGATGGTCATGGTTTCCGGCACGCCCTCGCTATGCGGCTTCACCCTAATGATCGCTGTCGTGTTCTTTTCGATAGCGGTGGTGCTGTCGAAAAGATTGATCAGCAGGCCATGCACCGACACGTTGTCGATGGAGGCCGGCACCCATGCGTCACTACCCTCAAGCTTGACCTCGCAGCGCCGCTTGACAGTGATGCGCCGCGACGCCGATTTTTCGCCGCGCTCGGAGACGACGCCAAGCGCACATCCCGCGAAAATGAGGTTGAGCAGGTTCCACCCGCCGACGACGAGTGTGACATCCGCCTTGTATGGCTCCGCATAGATGCGCCAAATGGCAAAGGCCATCGCAACCAGCAAAAGTGCGAAAATGACGAAGAACGGGCGGCTGATTTCCGAAAGCCGCGCCTCGGCGATGGATTCGTCCTTCGCCGTCACCTTAAAGGTCGGCTTGCCCGGATTGAAGATCACCGACACGACGGCTGGCAGAAGGTGGACCGTCTGCACATATTCGTAGAGTTCAGAAATCCACGGCCAGCGGAAGCTGCCATAGAGATAGTTCTGCATCATCAGGTTCACGAGCATATACGCGGCCGTATAAGCCAAAAACTCGCCGCCGGAAGCCACGAAAATCTGAAGATCGAAGAACAGGTAGAACAACGGCGCAAACAGGAAGATCGTGCGCGGGAACGGGAAAAGCCAGAACAGCGTCGACGACATGTAGCAAAGACGCTGCGTGAAGGAGAGACCACGGCGGAACAGAGGCTGGCGAAAGATCAGAATCTGCATCATGCCCTGCGCCCAGCGGCTGCGCTGGCCGATGAAGCTTGCGAAGGTGGCCGGTTGCAGCCCGGCGATCAGGGGCTTGTCGACATAGACGCTGTTCCAGCCGCGCGAATGCAGCGCGAGCGCCGTTTCGCAGTCCTCGGTGATGCTGACGCCGCTGAACCCTTCCGTATCCAGCAGTGCCTCGCGCCGCAGCACGGCGGCGGAACCACAGAAAAACGCGCCATTCCACTTGTCGAGACCGCGCTGGATGATGCCGTAAAACATCTCGTTTTCGCTCGGCATCGTCTCGAAGGTGCGCAGATTGCGCTCGATCGGATCGGGATTGACGAAGAAGTGCGGCGTCTGCACCAGGAAGAGCCGGGGGTCTTCCTCGAAATAGCCCACCGTTTCCAGAAGGAAATCGCGCGCCGGCGCATGGTCGGCGTCAAACACCGTCACCAGTTCGCCGGTCGAGTGGGCGAGGCCGTTATTGAGATTTCCGGCCTTGGCGTGGACGTTGCGCTCGCGCGTCAGATAACGCACGTCGAGGTCCTCGCAAAGCTTCTTCAACTCCTCATGGCGGCGCTGTGCCGCCTGCGCCTCGACGATATTGCTGGCATTGCGCTTCTGCACCGAGCCGCCGTCGTCCAACAGCCAGACGGTGAACTTGTCGGCCGGGTAATCCATGTTCTTGGCCGCCGCCAGCGTATTGGCGAGAAGCTCCGCGTCCTCGTTGTAACTCGGCACGAAAACATCGACCGTCGGCCGGTAATCGGGCGAGCCAGGCCGGGTCTTGCGGGAAGGCAGCGGCATCGACACGATGACGAGGCTGAGACCCAGCATCACGACGCTATACATTTCCGCGAGATAAAGCAGAAAGCCGGGAATGAAGTTTTCGAGCTGGTTGACGGGCGGCAGCGTGCTCGTGGTGCGCCAATAGACATAACGAAGCACGATGGCCGTGCCGAAACCAAGCGCCACGAGCCGCCAGGCTCCCTGCCCGTTGAAACTCTTTATTGTTGCGAGAAGGACAAGCGAGATCGCCGTGGCGACCAGGTGCGTCTGCAGGCTGACCGGCATCGTGACGATGGCCAGAACGCAAAGCGACACAAGAAACCAGACAATGATTGTGATGGCCTTGTTCATCCCGAAACTTTCCGCTCTCTTCCCCGCCCGGAATTTTTACCGGGATCTTTTGCAATGCCCTCTTCTGCTGTTGCTCCAGCCATCACCTGCATCCCGGAGGCGCTGCCGAACCGGACAGACATGTGGGCGACGGAATGGCTACCTGCGGAACCTGCGTCGGCTGCTGGCTCTCCACCTGCACGCTGGCCGCGCGCCTGCCGACTACAGCAGGCCTTGCGGGCTGGGCGGGCGCGCCAACGGATGCGGGTGACGGAATACTGACTGCCGCAACCGGCGGTAGGGGCTGCGCCGTTGGCTGAACAGGCGTGACGGGTACGGCAGCACGGCGCACGGGTTGCAATGGTATGCTCGCAGTCACTTCACTGCCGGGCCGCATCGGCACCTCATTGGTCTTCATGGGATAGACCGGATGGCCCGGCCGCCCAAGGTTCTGATCCACCGCCTGCGGCGTGCCATAGGGGTTCCAGCTTTGCGAGGCATAGGTGCCGGTGATCGTGTAATTATACATGACCGTCAGAAGCTGCTCGACGCTTGCCGCCGACTGGCAGAGGCGCAGTCGCACCTTGATACGCCCCAGGTTGCGGAAATCCTGCCGCATGCTTTCGGGTGAGCGGATGTCCTGCCAGCCATAAAGGCAGGTATCGCTGCCTCGGCCCTTGCCGGCCGCATAAGAAAAGGCGCCGTAACCGTTCTGCAGATAATTCGCCGACATGACGATGTTCTCACCCGGAAACTCCGAGCGGATTTCCCGCGCGACGGAGGATGCCTTAAAGCCGGAGAAAGTCAAAGCATCGCGATCAGTGTCGCCGGCTTGCTGCGGACCGAAGAACTCGGCCTTAATGTAGTTCTGTCCGGGCGTAGCGGCTTCGGCGCGCAATACGACCTGCTGTGCCACGGCATTGGAGTAGGTGCGATTGACTACGGTGACGATTTCCGGACCGCCGGGCGGTGGGAAAACCAGTGCTTCGGACGCAGACAACATCTTTGCGCCCCCGAACGACCTGACGCCCGAGGGAGTATTGCAGCCCGAAAGAACTGCAATAGAGAATAGCAATGAAGTAAAGGCAGAAAATTTCACTGCCCCGTGCCCCTTTATTTCCCCAAGCCCTAACAGGTTAAAAGGAGACCGAATCACTAATGACCAGACCATTGTTACGAAATACTGGAGGCAGGCGAATAAGCAATATCAAATTTATATTGTAATTTCTGATGCTTTGTGGCCTCCGAATCGTTTCGGATCCCTTCTTTGCCGGACGAGACGACGGAACCAAATCGCGCTGGTGCGGGTTCGCTCGGCGTGAGGTCGATATTTTTACGGTTGCAGCGCAATATGTCCCATGGTCTACTTGCGTCTATAATGACGTATTTTTATTGATCACTTTTTTCATTCAACTGTAAAAACAGAGAGTTGACGCATGACTGTGCAATTTCCGAGTATCTCGCAGGCGCTTGCCGAAGAGATCGGAACCTTACGGAAATGGCTTGAAGAGGACGCGCTACCGCTGTGGTGGGAGGTGGGCTCCGCCCGTCCGGACGGCGGTTTTTACGAGCGCCTGGGCCAGGATGCGAAACCGGTTTTTTCTGATGACCGCCGCGCCCGCGTGCAGCCTCGTCAGGCCTATTGTTTCGCTGCCGCCGGCCAGAACGGCTGGCAGGGTCCGTGGAAGGATGCGTTGCTGCATGGGCTGAGCTGGTTCGAAAAGGTCTATCGCCCTCGATAACGGCCTTTACGGCAACCTCGCCGACCAGACCGGCAAGCTGATCGATCCGTCCTTCGATCTCTACAATCAGGCTTTCGCGCTTTTCGCCGCAGCACAGACGGCCGCAGCCCTTCCCGACCGCAAGGACGAGATGCGTGCCCGGGCGCTCGAGATCCTCGCCGTCCTCAATCGCGACTACAAACACCCCGTCGCCGGCTTTGAGGAAGCGAACCCGCCGCGCACGCCGCTGTGCTCCAATCCGCATATGCATCTTTTCGAGGCGATGCTTGCCTGGGAAGTGCAGGACCCCGAAGGTCCATGGACCGCGCTGGCCGACGAGATCGCCGGCCTTGCACTCACCCGCTTCATCGATGGCACCAATGGCGGGCTACGCGAATTCTTCGGCCATGACTGGATGCCGTTTGAAGGTGAGAAGGGCCGCATCATGGAGCCCGGTCACCAGTTCGAATGGGCCTGGCTTCTGGTGCGCTGGGGCAGCCTGCGCAACAATGGCGAGGCAATCGCCAAGGCCAAGCGCATGTTCGAGATCGGCGAAGCGCATGGCATCTGCCCACGCCGCAAGGTCGCGATCATGAGCTTGTACGATGATTTTTCGGTACATGACGGGCTGGCACGGCTCTGGCCGCAGACGGAATGGCTGAAGGCAGCCTTGCGCCTTGCCAGCGTGACCATTGGTGAAGAAAGACAGCGTTATCTTGCCTCGGGCCTGAGGGCCATCGGCGCGCTGCAGCCTTTCCTCGACACCCCGGTCAAAGGACTTTGGTTCGACAAATGGCCGGCCGACAAGCCGATGCTGGACGAACCGGCACCGGCCAGCACTTTCTACCACATCGTCTGCGCCATCTATGAGGCCGAGGCCGTACTCGCCTCCAGCCATTAGAGTCCGGGCGGGCGAGCGGGCCGGGCGTCCGCTCTACCCGCTCCAGCCTCAGTTAAGCCGCGCCGGGCGCACAACGCGCCAGTCGGGCTTGCCGAGATTGTGCGGCCATGGATGCACGTCCTTGTCGTTGAAATAGACGACCTCTTCCAGCTTTGGAAAATCCGCCTGTTTCAGCGTCACGTCGTTCATCCATGGACGGACGTAGGAATCGCCGCCTTCATAACCCAGTTCAGCAACCCAGACCGGTTTATTGAAGGTTTCGACAAGCCCATAGCCCTTGCGCAGGAGATCGGTGAACTTCTGCGGCCCGCCATATTCGATCTTGTCATAGTCCTCGAGACCGAAGACCGAGAGACCGACCAGGTCCGCGTAATTGTCACCAGGATAGTAAGCGCGCAGACCGTCGAGACCTTTCGGCGACCACATCACCTTGACGCCGGGGACCGCCTTGCGGGTCATGTCCACCATGCGTTTGTAGGCCGTGATATAGTCCTGCGGGTTCCAGCCCGACCACGAGAAGCGGCCGGATGTGTCTTCCATTTCCTGTCCCCAACGCAGGATCAGCGGGCTCTTCATTGCGGACATGCGTGCGGCGATCGCCTGCATGTTCTTGTCGTAGTCGCCTCCCATCACCTTGCGGCGCAACTCGTCGGAGGTGAGCCGCCAGTTGACGTCCCATGACCAGGGTTCGACCGTGATCAGGACATTACGCTTGCGCTCCAGAGCGTAAGCGTCTGCGAGCGCGAGGCTGTCGAGATCCACGTCCTCCCAGGGCAGGAACAGATGTTCCGTCGCCACCCCGGTCTGGCCGGTGAAATCGCCGTGCGGATCGTAGGCGCCGAAGCGTATACCATCCGCGTGCAATGTCGGACGTTTGTCGGCAAGCGTCTTCATGCCCGTGGAGCCCATGGGCGCGACCCCCTGGGCATCCAGTTTGAATATGGGGTACATGCTGGCTGAAGCAGCAACAGCAGCCCCGCTTGCAAAGAGCAGTCTTCTTCTTGTTATTTGCATGACACTTTCCTCCTACCTCGTCGCAGTCATCGCCTTGCCATAGGCGGCGATTTGCGGGGTGACGTCGTCCTTGCGGACAAGTTTCAGGAATTCATCTCCGGGCCGTGGCGGATTATGCCGGAAGACGTACCAGGGCCCGCCCTGCTTGCGCTGGTAAAGCACCTGACCGATGCGACCGTGGTCGAAACACGTGTCGGCCTTGCCGTTTCCGGCATCGGTTTTCCAGGTAGCGCGCATGCACAGCGTACCTTTGGCATCGACGGTCCAGCGGCCTTCACCGACGGCCTTCTTGCCTTTCTCTTCAGTCAGGGCGATGAACTTGCGGCCATCGGCGATGAAGCGTCCGCCACCAGTCTCCCATTTCCAGGTCTTGTCGTAATACATATCTACGACTTCGCTGGTCCGGAGCGGTTTCGGCGTCTTCGTGCCGCCCGCGGCGTGGACGGCACTTGGCGCGATCACCGCAAGGCAGAGTACGAAAGCGGAGAACCCGCATTTGCTTATTGTTGTTCTCATCACAGCCTCCTCCTTCTATTGTCCGACCCTATTGTCGGCCAGCATGATTTCTCCGGTTGTCATGACCGGCGGCGGCACCATGGGCTCCGCCTGCATGTTTCGAATTCCGGGCATTCCCGGCAGTACGATGCGCAGTTTCAGACGCACCGATCTCGCTCCCTCCACGCCAGCACCGGCCACGGTGAACCGCGTTTCGGTGAAGCTGACATAGGGTTGCCCGTGCGACAGGGCCTCCAGCCCACCAATCGCATGGGAGCTGAGTTCCGCGGCACTACCTGCCACAAGCAGCAACGAACAGGCGGCAACCGTCGCCCCACCGCGCAATGCCGGCAGCCGTGGCAAGCCGTTTTCCATGGTGTGTCGGACGAGAAGAAAAACCGAAAGGCCCGCGTAGATCGCCACATTGATCGCGGCGAAGACGAAGAAACCTTCCGCAGCGTTTTCACGCGGCGCCAGCACCATCGCGAGAAGGCTTAGTGCCGCCAGAACCATGTAAGGCGCGATTACGCGCAGCGGCAGCGGCGGTTTTGCCTGCGTGCCCTTGGGTGTAATGCGAAAGTCGACGAAATCACCACGGATCGTATCGCGTATCGCCGCAAGCACACCCATCAACGACCAGGGCCAGCGCAGGAACAGAAACACGATGGCTTCCCACCCGAAGAGTTTCGCATCATGCGGGCGAAAGGCCCCCGTGGCCCGCCAGAAAAAGGCGAACACGATCATGATGAGTGAAATCGGCAGGAAATGCGCCAGAAACACTGGATAGGAGGCATTGACGAGTACCTGGCCGCTCAACAGTGCAAAAGCGGGAAGCACGAACATCAGTGCCATGAAGCCGGAAAACAGGGGATACCAGAGCTGTGAAAACAGGAACTGGAATTTCAACCGCAAGGGAAGCTTCGGCACGTAATGCCGCGAATATTGCAAGAGGATGGTCATCAGACTGCGTGACCACTGGAATTCCTGCACCACGAGATCGGTAAAAGTCACCGGCCCGTCGCCATGCGCGATTGCGTTGACAGCGTGGACGCCGCGCCAGCCGCCCGCGTTCATCAAAAGCGTGGTGGAATGGTCCTCGGCAAGCTCGGGTCCCAGACCGCCCACCTCACGCAGGGCTTTGGTGCGCACGGCATAATGCGAGCCGATACAAAGCGGCGCCCAGCTGTTGTTGTAACCCAGTTGCAAGGCGCCGTGCAGGCTTGCCTCGGCATAAAGCCTGCCACGCGCAGCCCAGCTTTCCTTTGCATTGGCATCGCAGATGCTTGGTGCGGAGACATATCCAACCGCCGGATCGGCGAAAGGACGGATGATTTCACTCAGATAGTCCGGTTCCGGAACGTGATCGGCGTCGAATTGCGCGACGAAATCATAACGCTCATACCCGTAATGATCGTAGAAATAAGCGAGATTGCCTTCCTTGCAACGGGTGCGGCGAGGCCATGTCTTGCGGTGATAATCGACGACACCCTTCCGCGTCGAAACGAAAACACCGTGCGCGCCGCACCATTTCAACGTTTGCGCATCCGGGTCCTCATCCGCAAGCCACACGTCGAATTCCAGGCCCTTCTGCTCCAGCATGGCCTGCAGCGTCTTTTGTACTACGGTAAAAGGCTCCGATGGCGCCTTGGTTACAACCATCGCCACCCTGCCCTGCGGCAGAGGAGAGCGCCGGTCGACGACCCTGGCGTTCAGGAAGATGAAGATGAAATAGGACGGCAGAAGCGTGATCCACGCGAGCGTTACCGTAACGACCGTAAAATACGGCCAGTCGATGACCCGATCCCGGTCCAGCCACCAGATCCAGAAATAGGCAAGCGTCACCAGCCAACCGCCAATGCCGAGACGATAGGCCATGCGGTTCCAGCCGGTGAAGACGGGCAGCATTGGCAATTGGCCCGCGACGGGACGCGATGATGGTACGGAAGGGGTAGAGCGGGCTTTCATGACAGCACCTCCAGCCCGAAGCCGGGACCAGCCGTGCGGATGATGGTGTCTATATCGGAGCGCTTCGGCGCAAAGCCGAGGGTCGCCCTCGCTCTTTCTATATCAGCGAACAGGGCGGGCGGATCACCGGCGCGCCTTGCGCCGAAATGCACCGGCACTTCCTGTCCCGTGACGCGATGGATCGCGCGGATGATATCCCCGACCGATGTGCCGTGGCCGGAGCCGAGATTGACACGCAGGGTCTCGCCGCCATCGGAAAGATAGTTGACGGCGGCCACATGGGCATCAGCCAGATCGCTGACATGGATGTAGTCGCGGATACAGGTGCCGTCGCTGGTGTCGTAATCCTGGCCGAATACATCAAGTTGCGGCAGCCGCGAGGCGGCAGCCATCAGTGCCCGGGGGATCAGATGGGTTTCCGGCTCGTGGCGTTCGTAAAGTTCGCCATCCGGGTCGGCACCCGCCGCATTGAAGTAGCGCAGCGCGACGAAACGCATGCCATAGGCGGCAGCGTAATCATCGAGCGCCATTTCGAAAATCAGCTTCGTACGACCGTAGGGATTGACCGGCATCTGCGCCGTTTCCTCGCGGATCGGTAATTGCGGCGGCACGCCATAGGTGGCGCAGCTGGAGGAAAATACCAGCCCGCCGATATTCTGGTCGAGACAGGCATCCAGAAGCGCCAGACTGCCGCCGACATTGTTGCGGTAATATTTGCGCGGATCCTCGACGGATTCGCCAACATAGGCATTTGCGGCGCAATGGATGACGAAGGCTGGCGAGAACTCCTTGAGCGTGGCCTTCAAGAGACTACGATCCAGAATGTCACCGTCAATGAAGGGACCCCAGCGAACTGAATCCGCGTGACCCGTCGAGAGATTATCGTAAGCAATGGGCTTGAAGCCGGAATGCGCCAGCGCCTTGCAGATGTGGCTGCCTATGAATCCGGCCCCGCCCGTGACGAGGATTGTACGGGACATCTCATACGGCCTCCGCAACCTTCTTGCCGGCCAGCAGCGCATCGAAATAGACGATGGTTTTCTCCAGACCGGTTTCGAGCGGTACGCGCGGTTGCCATCTGAGCATTTCCTTGGCACGCGAAATATCGGGACGACGCTGCTGCGGATCATCGATCGCGGCGGGCAGATGCACGATGCGCGAGCGGGAATTCGTCATGCGGATGACGATATCGGCCAGCTGCCGCACCGGAATTTCGCTCGGGTTGCCGAGATTGATCGGTCCGGTGCAATCCTTCGGCTTGGCTGAAAAACGCAGGAACCCGTCGATCAGATCATCGACGTAGCAGAAGGAGCGCGTTTGGCTGCCGTCGCCATAAATGGTGATGTCCGACCCCTTCAGCGCCTGGACGATGAAGTTGGAGACCACCCGCCCGTCATCGGGGCGCATGCGCGGCCCATAGGTGTTGAAGATGCGCCCAACCTTGATATCGACACCATAAAAGCGGTGATAATCGAAAAAAAGCGTTTCGGCGCTGCGCTTGCCCTCATCGTAGCAGGCTCGCGGCCCGATTGTATTTACGTTGCCGAAATAGCTTTCCGGCTGCGGATTGACGAGCGGGTCGCCATAGACTTCCGATGTCGAGGATTGCACCACGGTTGCACCGCATCTGCGAGCGACTTCGAGAACGTTGACCGCGCCGAGCACATTGGTAAGCAGGGTGCCGACTGGATCACGCTGGTAGTCCGGCGGCGAGGCCGGCGACGCGAAGTTGAAGATCAGCGAGACGTCGATGTCATAGGGCTTGCGGACATCATGCTCGACCATCAAAAACCGCTTGTTGGCTTGCAAATGCTCAACATTCACGGTCCGTCCAGTCGAGAGATCGTCGAGACAGATCACCTCATGACCGCAAGCCAACAGACGTTCGCAAAGATGGGAGCCAAGGAAACCAGCCCCGCCGTTGACCAGAACGCGCTGGCCTGGCCGCCACTCGGAATAGATTGTAGCGCCGTTGTCATGGTCGTTGGGAACGAAATTACGCATTACACACTCCTCCCAATGAGGAACCAGCCCGGCTGATTCGACTTGAACTAGATCAAACTTCAGATTGCATGATATTTCGAATGTCACCTCCGGTTTTTATTTCTTCTGGAGGCTTTAATATTTGGATTCGATATATTTCAACTTTTATGATAGGCGCGTCATAAAACAGGTCAACTTTATTTTATCGAAATATTACAATTGATTACCCCGAATTACTCGTATTAATCACTCGATTTAATACTTTTTAACTACGCCTCCATTATGCCTTTCTTATTGAGCATTAGCGCAAGCTTCGCTCAACCAGTCGGGACTATTCTGGTTTTGTAAGGCTCGGTCCACCGGGGCAAAACCACCCGGCGAGATGCGACAGCTAGTCGATTTCAGGGGACATACATCATGAATGAAATGCCTTATTCCCATAACAGCAAAGCGGCCCGCCGCTGTCGTTTTGCACTTGTTGCCGCCGCACTTGCGACGTTCACTTTCGCAACGGCCTCGTGCTCCGTCGTTGAAGATGCCGTTCTGATCAAGACCGCATCTGCTAATACGGCGACGATCAAGAGCCGGGTTGCTCCAGCCAAGGCGTCCTACGGCTATGACAAGACAGGCAACGCAGCCGTCACGCTTGTTGCCGATACTTACGACACACCGACGATATCGCCGCGGCATTCCTATTCCGGTTCTTCTCCCTATATCTGCTCACCGAGCGGATTTGGTCAGAAGTCCCGCTGTTTCCTGAGGCCCTGAGCCTCAGGCATAACCTCTGCTTGAAACTGGCGTCCTCGCGGCATCAGGCCGCCAGATGTTCAGTTTCTCCAGCCGGAGATAGCCGCGTCGTCGTCCTTGTGAAAGAAGCGCGACGCTGCCTCCGTTCGGTTGCGCACATTCATCTTCTTGTAGATGTTGCGAACGTGCACCTTCACGGTATTCTCGGACAGGTGAAGCCGGTCGGCGATGATCTTGTTTTGCGTTCCCTTGCAAAGCAGGTCGAGGATCTGTACCTCGCGCGTCGTCAGCGCCGCCATTTCACTCTTGCTGACGGCAAGAGCGTCGGCGCGGTTGGCGATCACGGCGTTGCCTTGAACGCTTTTGCCGTTCACGGCCTGGGAATAGGGGGTGAGCTTGCCGAGAAGGGCAGCGGGAAAATGCTCCCCGCCCTTCATGAGGAGATCAACCGCAGCCATGAAAACGTCGAGCCGCAGATTAAGCGGCAGCACGCCATCGATGATACGCATCCCCACCAGTTGCTTCAGCGGCTCCTCAAACTTGTCGATGGTTTCGACGACAAGTGCAATTGGGGCATCCGGATGCTTTTCGCGGACGGCCGAAAGAACGCTATGAAGCCGCTCGCCCGACATGCGGTACGGCAGGACCAGCCGGAGATCGGCGCCATAGTCATCGTCGATCGTTGCCGACGACATAACGCTCATCACAGCGAATGTAGGGAACTTTTTGCCCAGCGCCTCCACGAGGCACTCGGAAAACAGGTCCGGATCCGCGATGATCAATAAAGTTCCATTTATAGGCGCAACGGCTCCACTTTGTTTTGCCGCATAATCTGAAGTTCCCATGAACATCGACGTCTCCCCTAAAGCGCTACGCATTACGTTCTTTTTGGTTGTGTGCTCTGTCATTCGCCGGGATACCCCTAGAAACAAATGGGGCAACTCCCGCTTCACGCCATGTCAACTATCATTAATTACCCGTTAATTAAGGAGGCTAATACGAAAAGCTGTGCAAAGAAATGGCCCAAATGGGTTATTTCTTGCAATTGACGTACAAAATTGGTTACGCCCGTAATGAATCGTTGAGCCCGGAACCAGTGTAAAAACAAACACATCGGAAAAGCTTTCGCTCCGGTTTTGCAATCCGGAAAAATATAACTTTTGGTTGATATCCCTTTACATACCTGCCCGGCAAACGAGCTTCCGGAATGTGCCATTTCGGGATAGGGACCCTTCTCACCGCCATTGACCATATTTTTAGAAAAAGCAGCTTTTCCCGGCCTGAGCGCAATTATTTGCGTCTGAACCGGCTGCAAATCTCCATGCGACCGCCTTCCGACATATATATTGGTGGTAAGGGTGCCGATATGTTTAGCCCGAATTGATAGCTAGGAAGCGCGATTTTTCTGCTGCACAGTCTGACCGTCGCTGCAAACAGTGACCGATGGAAAGACAACCCCGGCCTTTGACGTGTGTTTGCAAACGCCGGTTCCTTTTCAAGACATAACGAAAGCAAAAAGACGAAGCCACCGCGCTCCCAACGGAGCGAGGAACGGATTTGTGCGCCTTAATACCGAGTAGCGCACAAGGGCTGAACGAGAAGAGCCCGGTTACGGGCCGATGCCAAGCCGCAGATGAGACGTACCGAGTGCATCTGCAGAACATCAATCTTTGTGCAACGCGGAGCAAGCGCGAAAAAATCCCGTTTTAGATGAGAGGGATTTCGAAAGCTGCTCCGAGCTTTTTCGGAGGAAATCGACATGGGTTACAATCCACAGCCTGCGGGCGACGACATCACCAAGATTGGCGCGCTTTCGGAGGGTTTCGCCAACACCTCGACCAATGACGCAAAGGTGGACGACAGCAACGTCGGCACCGCAAACGGTGAAAACCGCAACAACGACAACAGCGACAACAGCACCAATGTGGATGTTGACGCCAAAATCGACGTTGCAGTGGGCAACGGCGACAATCGCGACAACGACTATGACTGGAGCTATGACAGCAAGTCTTACAGCGACAACGATACGACCGTAAAGACGAGCACCGAAACCAGCACCGAAATCAAGACCGATTACGACTGGAGCTATGAAAGCAAGTCGTACAGCGACAACGACACCAACGTGAAGACGGTCACGGATACGGACACCAAGACCTTCTCCTATTCCGACGACGACACGACAACAACAACAACGACGACTTCCGACAGCTTCAACTCCGCTGACAGTTTCTACAAGTCGGATGACGACTTCGGCAACATCGCCGGCGTCAAGGATGTCGGCAATCTCGGCATCGCTGGCGGAGACCTCACCTTTAACCTCGGTGACGACTTCTCCTTCACACTTGATGTCGACAATATCCTCAACAGCTCGCTCAACGGCGAAGGCAACGACACGGGCTTCAGCCTTGTGCAGGCCAACCACCTGGCGGATCAGGATCAGGCCTGGGATGTCAGGATGGACAATGGTGGTGCCCAGAACCACCTGAGCGCGAATGCCGGCGACGCCTTTGGCGCAGAAGGCATGGACGGCAAGGGATGGGACCTCAAGGCTGGCGACGACGCTGCGGGTACCAGCACTGCAGATGCATCGGCTATCCTTGCAAACTCCGGCTTCCATCTGGAACTGGTGCAGGGCGCCAACATGCTCTCCAATGCCGTTGATGTCTCGGTCACAGGCGGTAACTCGCATGTTTCCGATACCGGCGAGGACAGCGGCTCCTGACGAGTACCTCTCTATGAAAAAAGCTGCACCGGCATTCGCCGGTGCAGTTTGCGGTTGAAGGACCGGGTTTGCGCGAAGACGAAGCACCGCCTCTTGGACGTGTGCCGCCCGCCGCCCAGGCTCTGCCGCGATGATCAGGGAGGGACCTGCAATGCAAATCGACAGAATTTCAGACATGATTGCGCATTTCATCGGCCTGTTCGACACGGTGATCGAGGAAGCGCGTCTAAGAAGCAACTATGCCGAAGGCACGGCACACGCTAACCAAGACCGGTTGTCGGATGATGACGCGGCAAGACTGCTAGACAAGAACTACGACTTGCAGCTTCAGGATTACGATCCCGGCGTTAAATATCGCGCCGGCTATTACGACTTCGACTATCTGCAACCGCATTTCGCTCGCATGGTCGAACACGACATGCAGCAGCTTGCAAATGCGATACCGGTCGATATGTCAGCGGCGCATTTCCGTTTTCCGGGCAGTGTCTCCTTTGAGCAAGAACGCGAACTGGTGGTGCACACCGGCCCTGGCTCCGTTATCGCCCATGTCACGCAGGTCAACATTCTTCAGGACGACGACTATCTGAACATGACGGACGGCCCCAATGTGGCGCGCGACACCAGTTTCGTGACCCAGCGCACCGTCGAGTTCTATAACGAAGCAGCCGTCTTCACGCCCTTTTCCGTTTTCCAGCGCACCGACAGCTACGACGCGTTGCAGGCGCTCGCCAAATCAGCACATGATTATATCGACCATGCGCGCGAAAATGACGTGACGTCCCTTGGAACCGGCGCGGAACAGGATTTCGTTCTCGCCGGCAATGACATCAACGGCCTCTACATCAATGGCTCCATGGCAAGCGAAAAGCCAACGCTCGACGACTTCATGCCGGATCGTGGCATTGCCAAGCCCGCTGAAGAGCCGGAAAAGAGCGATGTTTCGCTGCATGAGGATAGCCCCGCCGGAAACAGCCTCGATGTGGCTGCCGGCGCAAATGTCGTCGCCAACATAGCAACGCTGGTCAATACTGCCGTCATGGCCTCCGTCACCACCGTCATGGGCGATTATCACCAGATCGACGCAATCACCCAGGCCTATGTCTATAGCGACCGCGATGAGGTCGATTCCGTTTTCACGCAGTCCGAAGACCATGACGCAACCGCCGCCTACAATATTGCGACCTTCTCACGCAGTGTTTATCCGGGGGCGGAAAGCGCCGACAGCAGCCACGATAGTGGTGAAACGCCAATATTTCCCACCGCCTGGCGTGTCAGCGTCCTCGAAGGAGACGTGTCTTTCGTCCACTGGATCGAGCAGTACCAGTTCATCAGCGACAACGACACACTGACGGTTACCTCTTCGGGTGCCAGCGTCAGCTTGCTGAGCGGTGGCAACGCTGCCCTCAACATCGCCAATTTCCTCGGCATCGGCATGCAGTACGATCTGGTCATCGTCGGCGGCAATGTGCTGGACATGAACCTCATCAGCCAGATCGCCGTGCTTTACGACAATGACTGGATCTGCGCCAACCCCGACGCGCCTGAGGGCGCCACCGTTCAGTCCGGCAACAACCTGTTGTGGAACGACGCAAGCATTCACAATGTCGGTAGCAACGACCGTTTCGAAACCATGCCGGACTACATGGCGCAGACGGTGAAAGCGATTAACGAGCGTGATCCGAACATGCCGGACGCGCTTGCCCACGATGCCAATTTTGCGGGCTATCAGGGGATCAACGTCCTTTACATCACTGGCAATCTTTATGACGTCAGCATCATCAAACAGGTGAGCGTGCTGGGCGATTCCGACTATGTGACGCAGGCAGCCGCAAAGATTCTCGAAAACAACGAGAACGTCACGATCCATATCGATACCGGCAGCAACGCCGTCATCAATCTCGCGCAGATTATCGATTACGACAGCTTCGGTTCCACCACCTACGTCGCAGGCGGGCTTTATTCGGATGCTATCCTTATACAGGGCGGCATCATCGAAAACGATGCGTCGCAACCGGGTCACCAAGGCCAGCAGCTGGCAAACGAAGTTATCGCGTTTCTGCACGACGATCCCGCCACCATTCAGAATGAATCCGATGGCGTCATCAACGCCGGTCACGACATGTCGTGGTCGAGCGCGCATTCATCCGACGTCATGCAGGCGGTCACTGCATAGGTTTTGACAGGCGGGGAGAAACGCCCGCCGCCAAAGCCGCAGAAACCGCGAGATCACCGAGGGGATTAATAAAAAAATGGATCATATTTCAAGAAAAACCATTGCCGTCGGGCACTCGCTGGACTTGCCGCTGGATCAGGATGCGGAAGACAGCAAGCTGACTGATGCCTGCATTTTGGCCATAAACGAGGCCGTCGAAAACCTGCGTCACCTGTCCGGCGCGGAACCGACCGCGAAAGCAGCCCCGCCCTCCCCTGAGATCACACCGCCCCGGCCCCTTCCGCAACATTCCCCATACGCCGAACAACCGCAAATGCGTGACGTTCCGCAGGAAAGGCCAGTGCCGCCGCAGCAAGACCGGCACCCCGCCTCACCGCCTGAGCCGGAAGCAAAGGTGGACAATACCGAGCTGAAAAGCGCACCCGACCTGCCCTTCGTCAAAACAATCGACAATAATGACGGGCCTATCCGTGAAAACGAGCGCCGTCCGATGACGGGCGGCGGCGGCAACGGCAAGGAGCCGACGGAGAATGGCGGTGGTGGCGGAGGCGGCGGCGGAAGCCAGAGCGGCTTCCACAAGCGCAGTGAACCCGTCAATTTCGCCGCCAGCCTCGCCAAGGGCATCGCCGCGATACGGCGCAACATGGCGATCGTGATGCTGTTCACCATCGCCATCAACGTTCTGCTGCTTGCCATCCCGCTCTATCTGTTTCAAATCTCGGACCGGGTCCTGACAAGCCGCTCCATGGATACCCTCGTCATGCTGACGGTCGCCGTTCTCGGCGCGGTTCTGTTGCAAGCCTTCATGGACGCCATCCGGCGCTTCATCCTGATGCGCACCGCTGTCGAGCTTGAAGTGCAGCTTGGAGCGCCGATTCTGTCGGCAGCGGCCCGTGCCTCCCTGCATGGCAGCGGAAAGGACTACCAGATCCTACAGGACCTGCAGCAGCTGCGTTCCTTCATTACCTCCGGCACCCTGATCGCCTTTCTCGATGCGCCGTTGATGCCCCTCTTCATCGTGGTGGTCTATCTTGTACATCCGCATCTCGGCATCATCATCATGGTCTGCTGCGCGGTGCTGTTCATCATAGCCTGGCTGAACCAGCGCTTCACCGCCAGACAGTTCGCGGAAGCCTCCGGTTATCTGAGCCGCGCCAATTTCCATCTTGATTCCATGTCGCGCAACTCGCAGATCATCAATGCCATGGCGATGATCCCAGAGGCCGTGAAGATGTGGGGTCGTGAAACAGCCGGATCACTGAAGTCGCATGTGGCGGCGCAGGATCGCAACATCATGTTCTCAGGTGTTTCCAAAGCAGCCCGCATGATCACGCAGGTGGCACTCCTGGGCTGGGGCGCGCATCTGTCTCTCGCAGGCGAACTGACCGGCGGCATGGTGATCGCAGCATCCATCATTTCCGGCCGCGCGCTGGCACCGATCGAAGGGGCGATCGAGGGCTGGCATCAGTTCAACAAATCTGCAGCCTCCTATAGCCGTATCAAGCAGCTTCTCATCACCTCACCGCTCAATTTCCCGCGTCTGCGCCTGCCCAATCCGGAAGGGCGTCTGGATGTGGAACGTATCCTTTTCGTGCCGCCGCCGCAGAAGAAGGTGATCTTGAACGGCATTTCCTTTTCGCTGAAGAAAGGTGAATCCCTCGCCATCATCGGCAATTCCGGTTCCGGCAAGACGACGCTTGGCAAGATGCTGGTCGGCTCCATCCTTCCCACTTCCGGCAATGTCCGCCTTGACCTCATGGACCTGCGCAACTGGGACCAGCGGCAATTCGGTGAAAGCATCGGTTATCTGCCCCAGGACGTGCAGCTGTTTCCCGGCACCATCAAGGCCAATATCTGTCGCATGCGTGACGATGTCGAAGACCGGCAGATCTACGAGGCGGCTGTGCTCGCCGACGTACACGAGCTGATCGCCGGTTTCCCGCAGGGTTACGAAACCGTGGTTGCCGCCGATGGCGCACCGCTTTCGGGCGGCCAGAAGCAGCGCATCGCGCTTGCCCGCGCATTCTTCGGTGATCCAAAATTCGTGGTTCTGGACGAACCAAACTCCAACCTTGATACGCAGGGCGAACAGGCGCTGGCAAAAGCCATTCTGCACGCCAAGAAACAGGGCATCACCACCGTCACCATCACCCAGCGACCCGCACTTCTTCAGTGCGTCGACAAGATAATGGTGCTGAAGGACGGATCGGTCGCCATGTTCGGCGAACGGATGGACGTACTGAAGGCCATTTCCGGCAATGGCCGGCAAAGTAGCCAGTCTCCGCAGATCGAGGGTTGAGGATCGTCATGTTCAAGAAAAAAACCGCCGTCGCCGTCGCAGAGGTAAAACCCCAGGGCCAGCTTGAGTGGTACAGCGAAGTGCCACGTTCCATTCGCCTCCACAGTTCAATCGGTCTTGCCGTGCTGCTCGCCTCCTTCGGCGGTTTCGGGTACTGGGCCGGCACTGCACCGCTCTCCGCCGCCATCATTGCCCAGGGCAGCTTTGTCGCCACCCGGCAACAACAAGGTCGTGCAGCATCTGGAGGGCGGCATCATCAAGGAAATGATGGTCAGCGAAGGCGACACCGTCAAGGAAGGAGACGTGCTTCTGACGCTCGACAAGACGACGGCGCTCGCCAACGAGCGCATGTTCCAGCTGAGACGCCTTCGCCTCGAAACCATCGTCACGCGCCTGCGCGCCGAGGCGCAGGGCCAAAAAAGCTTCAAGGTGCCTGACATCGTCATGAAGGAAGCCAGCGATCCTGATATCAAATCCATCATCCAGAGCCAGAACATCGTGTTCCACAGCAAGATCGTGAAACTCGACGAGCAACTGAATCTCATCGAAAAGAACATCAAGTCGCTGGAGTTTCGTTATGCGGGCTATGAGGGGCAGAAGCAGTCCTTCGACCGTCAACTGGCACTTCTGACCCAGGAGCGTGATTCCAAGGAAAGGCTTGCCAAGGACGGTGTCATCCGCAAGACCGACATGCTGGCGCTGGAGCGCGCCATTGCCGATGCCATGGGCGATATCGCCCGACTGACCGGCGAGATGAACCAGAGCGAGGCTGAAATCGCCAAGTTCAAGCAGGAAGCGGTCATTGCCATCAACGCCAACAAGCAGGCTGCTCTCGACGCGCTGGAAACCGCCGAAGCCGATCTGGACAGCGTGCGCGAGCAGGTGCGCGGTGCCGCCGAAGTGCTAGAACGCACCGTCATCCGCTCCCCGGTCAACGGTACCGTGGTGCGCGCCTATTACCACACGGCAGGCGGCGTCATCACCACCGGCAAGCCGATCATGGAAATCCTGCCCGCCCACGTTCCCCTGATCCTTGAGGCGCAGGTTCTGAGAACCTCCATCGACCAGTTGCATGAGGGCCAGACGGCAGCGATCCGCCTTTCGGCACTGAACCGCCGCACCACGCCTGTTCTGAACGGTAAGGTCTTTTACGTATCCGCCGACAGCATCGAGGAAAATGCAGGCCTGCAGGTTAAGGACGTCTATATCGTGCGCGTGCAGGTTTCAGACGAGGAGATCGCGAAGGTCCATAATTTCCATCCCGTTCCCGGCATGCCGGCGGATGTCCTGATCCAGACTTCGGAGCGAACCTTCTTCGAATATCTGACCAAGCCTATCTCCGAGAGCATGTCCCGAGCATTCAAGGAAAGATGAAGAAATACCGCTTTTCCAGGAAGGTTGGATGGCGGTTTTGCGTCTGGAAAATGCGGAACGCAGAAGGACCTATGCTGTCAATCCCGTCCAGATCGGCATAGAATGCCAGTATATGTCTGGTGGGGCGGGAGAACAGCATGGCAGCAATGTCGGATATATTGCTGATGGTCGGCAGGCTGAATTACGTGTGGACCAACACCGAAAGCCTGATGATCTATCTGATCGTCCATCTCCTGAAAGTGGAGAAGGAAGCGGCCATCGTCGTGTTTCTGACGCTCAACACCACGCGCGCACGCATGGATCTCATCGAGCGTCTGGCAAAACTTCCCTCAACACCAGCGCCGGATCGCAAGACCATTCTCTCCATCATGGCGCGGCTCAAGAAAGAATCGAAAACGCGCAACAAATACAATCATTGCATCTACTCCTTCGACGAAAAGGGCGAAATTGCCAGCACCCAGCTCATGCGACTGGTGGAGGACGAAACCCAGGTCCGTTACGGCAAGGTAGAACGCATGGACGAGAAAGAAATCGAACACCTCGAGAAATCCATCGCCGACATCGTCTCTGTCAGCAAGGACATGTGGAGTTTCATCCACGCCAGCCCGCACGTCTCATCGGATTACCTCTAGGATCGGGCAGAGCGAATGCTCAGGCTCGCGTCTGTAACCGCACGCCAATCGCGGGATGAGTTTCGCTATTCTGTGTGGCTTTCGCCGGCAGGCATAGTTTTCCGGCGGCGAAATACAGCAGGAACGAACCGATCTGGAATGGGAAGATGATATCGATCTCCACGAAGGAGCGGACGACGAACAGCGCGCAGATGGCAAAGAGAATGACGCCCTGCGGATCGCGCTGGCGCATCAGGACCGAGCGCAGATGGCCGAGCAGCGTTCCGTAAAGCACCATGCCGAGCAGAACCATGCCGACGATGCCATTCTCCACCACCGTCTCGATATAGGTGTTGTGAAAATGGAAGCCGCTGCGTCCGGTAATGAAGAAGTCGTTCCACAGGCGCTCGGCATCGGCAAAACCCACCACCCAGAACCCTTGGTAACCAACGCCGAGGATCGGTGTCTGCTTTGCCGCTTCGATGCCCTGCTGCCAGAGATAGGTGCGTCCTGTCAGTGTCGAATCCTTGCCGAAAAGGCCGAGAATGGCATCAAGCAAGCCGAACTGCAGGGACGCGACCACCAGCAATATGCCAACACCGCCGAGTGCGAAAAAGGTCATCTTGCGGTTGGCCGGTGAAAGCATGCCAATCGGGATGAAACCGATGATGAGGGCGACCACCGCCGCCGTGGTAATGGTGGATGTGGCCGATTGCGAAGCAATTAGGCTATAGGCCGATAGGAGCCCGGTGATGCCCGCGATCGGCAGCCAGATACCCCTTTGCTTGAGGATCAGCACGGATGAGACGGCGAAAATGACGCCGAGCGAGGCGTAAAAGCCAAGCTGGTTCTTCGATGAGAAGGCCCCGACGAAACTGTAGGTTCCATCAAGCGCATCGAAAAGGTGGACACCGAACAGCAGCGAATAGAGCAGAATGACGGTGATGCCGATCAACGCCCCACGCGTCAGCGTGCGGATGGAGACCACCCGCATGGCGATAAGTGCACAGACGATATGCGTCATATACTGGATGGAAGCGCGCATGGTGACCGATGCTGCCTCCGACCAGAAGCTCGACAGCACGGTCAGGATGCCGAAGGCGAATATCCACAGATAGCGCGGATAGTTACCCAGCACGCGCCGGTAATTGACCACTACCAGGGGCAGCCACATGCCATAATAGGCCAGAATCGAGATTTGCCCGAAACGCGACGAATAGGCGAAAACGAAGAATGACAGCGCAATCGCCGCCATTCCGTAGACTTCATTGCGTTCGGGATCGATCAGTGCCGATTTGGCGATCCGCATGAAAACCTCACTGCATCAGGATTTCGGACGAGACCTTGATGACGTCGCCTGGCTGGAGCATGGCGTTTTCATCCACCTTCACTTCCTTCGGCTTGCCGTTTTCCTCACGCACCACGACGTAGCTGATTGTCGCGGATTTTCCCGACGGATCGAAACGGATCGCCTCAGCCGATTGTGCGAGCGCCTCCGACATCAATTCCCGGCTTGTACCCAGTTGCAGATTGAGCTTGTCGAGTTCCGCTTCCGTGTCCTGCAATTCCTTGGAGCGCTGTGCCACCCAGTCATTGCGCAGGTTGATTTCATCCTGGGTCGCCTTGTTGATATCCTGCTTGGCCCGCAATGACTGCGTGTCGATATCAAGCAGTGCGGCTTCCACCTCCGCTGCACGTTCTTCCGCGGAAATACGCCGTTGCGATAGTGCAAGGCCCTGCTCGTTCAGCCGGTTGACGCGGTCTCGGTCCTCATTGGCAAGCTCGAGCTGGCGGTTTTGCGTTTCCGATTTCTTTTTCAGCGATTCGACTTCGCTTTCCAGAAGCGCATGCAGATCCGTCAGCGCCTTGAGCTGCAAAGTGTAACGCTCGGTGCGCGATTTCATCAGCGCGCTTTCGCTGGCGAGAAGCGCGTCGATCTCGGCAATCTTTTCCATCTCCGGCGTCTTGGCGATGACCGTGTCACCCTTGACCTCGGCGATCAACCGCGCCTGACGGGCAAGCAGCCTTGCGCGCTGGTTGTCGTAAACGGCTGCGTCGCCGCGGGCATTTATGAAGTCGCGGGCAAAACGCTGCCCGGCATCGGAGCGCCGCAACCCGCCGGCAAGGCTTACGGCCTTCAACACCGTGAGATTGGCAGCATAGGGATATTCGCCTGGCGTCTGTACATCTCCGCTGAGGAAGATCGGCCGGAACTGGGCGATTTCGACAGAAGCCGACGGCAGATTGCGAAGGGCGAACTTGCTCTGAAGCTGGGCTCCAATCGCCTCACCGACCTCCGCGGAGGTCTTCCCCGCCACATCCAGTTGGCCGATGAAGGGCAGCGACAGCGCGCCGGATGGGCCGACGGAATAATCGCCGTTGATGACATCCCAGTTGCGGATGCTGCCATCGGCCGGCTGCCATTCGGCAACGCGGATGCGCAGCTTGTCGGCGGTGCCAAGCTTGTATTGAGCGCCTTCCGCAGCCATTGCGGAAAGCGGCGCTCCAAATGCGACGGATGCGACAAGCAGAAGGGCGGAGAAAGTGCGTCCGGCGGTTCTTTTTGCAAGCGGACGGCTAGCGACGGCAATAGGACCGTTCATCGGGAAACTCCCTGTTTGCGGATCGCCGCGCGGGCGATCAGGCGATAGAGCAGCCGGACGGTGCCGGCTGCACAGCGCCGCAAAAAGCGGCCATTATGATTTGCACCAATGACGCACCCAAAGACCGGACTTGGGATCCCGGTCAGGGTGCGTGGCAAAACAAAGATCGATAAAGCCAAACTCAATATCGGTTTTCAGTAGCTTCCGCGTGAAAGGCACACGGCGGGAATGGTCTTGACGATGATGAAGACGTCCTGTCGCATCGACCAGTTCTGCACATATTGCGTGTCGAAAGCCACGCGGGTCTTGTAGCTTACGTCATTGCGGCCGCTGATCTGCCAAAGGCCGGTCAGGCCCGGACGGGTGCTGAGGTAATAGGCGGCATCGCTTTCGTAGTAGCTCAGCTCCTCGTCGACGACGGGGCGCGGGCCAACGACGCTCATTTCGCCGCGGATGATGTTGAGAAGCTGCGGCAGCTCATCAAGGCTGAGCTTTCGCAGCACGGCACCAACTGCGGTTACGCGCGGATCATTCTTGAGTTTGCGGGTCGCACGCCATTCCTCGGCGGCCTCCGGATTGGCGGCAAGATATTGCCGCAACATTTCATCACCGTTCATCGCCATCGTCCTGAATTTCAGGCAATGGAAATAGCGGCCATTATGTCCCACACGCCGGTGCCCATAAAAGATCGGGCCGGGATCGGACAATTTCACCAGTGCGGCGATCAACAGAAAAATCGGGCTGAAGATGAGCAGCGCAAGCAGGGCCGATGTCATATCGAAGCTGCGTTTTGCGATGCCCCCGATAGGGAAACTGACATCGAAGTCTTCGGAACTGCTGAGTGTCTGTTCAGCCGATTGGGTCGCGGACTTCATAGAGAGAACTCCATTTATGTTTTGCGATTGGTCGGTGCCCGGAGGCGTGTCTTTCCGTCTAAAAGAGATAACAAGTCTGTGTTCTGAATTTGATGCTAATGGATTTTTTGTAAGGCACATTGCCCCTGACCGTCTATGCGATTTCTTGCGAGAGCGGCCGATCAACGTCAGGGCAATATTAACGGTTGCATAAAAAAGCAACAAATGTGCCGGCGGCCATGTGTTGAGAGCATGGGTGCCGCTCCCGCATGTATTGCGTTTTCGACAACAGATAGTCTTTTCTTATATGTTTCTTGTGACTTAATCAGGTGAGACAGGAACGCCAAGAACAGCCATGCGTCAGGAAGAATATTAAATTTTTTTGCAGCGCAGCAAGATTGTGGCAATGCATATAAAATTTGACATATTAGCCGGGATTTTTTTGCCGGCACGCCAACTTCGCCAAGAAAAAGCGATGGAAAAATTGCAAAAGCGGCGCAAAAGCGGCAAAATAATGGCGGGAACCCGTATCAAAGTTCGGTCGGCTCGTAGAAAATCTCTCCGGCTGGACCATATTATCTCCGGCTGCAACGGTCCGACCACCATTCCGGCGTGACTTTACCCGAAAGCCATAGAATCAGAAGGTGGGTGGTGTGCAGGCGCTGATAACCTCGCACGGCACTGGACCAACGCAGCGGAAGCGGTGCGGCCTGCGGCTTTCGAAATAATAGGCATCCCCCGGACCAAGAACCCGCCGCTCCTCGTCGACCGTCACCTCCAGACGCCCGGAGAGGATGATACCCCCCTCTTCTCCATCGTGGACCAGTGGCACCTTGCCAGTATCGGCACCCGGCTGGTAACATTCCTTCAGGATTTGCAGGCTGCGGCCGAAAACATTTTCGCCCACCTGCCGGAAGGATATCGGTCCTTTGCCGATTTCGACAAGTTCATCCGCGCGGTAAAATGCCTTGCGGCTGGTCTCCGGCTCGTAGGCGAAAAATTCGGCAAGGCCGATCGGTATACCGTCGAGAATGCGCTTCAGCGCGCCGACGGACGGGTTGGAGGTGTTGGATTCGATCAGCGAAATCGTCGAATTGGTAACGCCAGCACGTCTTGCCAGTTCACGCTGGGAAATATTGTGACGCAGCCGCAAATGGCGCAAACGCCCGCCTATATCCACCGACATGCGTGATCCCCCGTTGCCGTTGTTCGAAATATCGAAAACTACCTTTCCCGCCTATAACATTTTCAATGGCTTGGCCACAGCGAGAAAAGGGCTTGTTCAGCCCGGAAAATAGCTTTCAATCACCGGCACCGAACAGGAGAACCGTTATGGACAACCCCAACCGATCCAACTCCACCTCACTCGACAGCTACTGGATGCCATTTACCGCCAACCGGCAGTTCAAGGCCAATCCCCGCCTGCTGACGAGCGCGGAGGGCATGTATTACACCAGCAATGACGGTCGTCAGGTTCTCGACGGTACAGCTGGCCTGTGGTGCGTCAATGTCGGCCATGGCCGCCACCAGATTGCATCCGCCGTCAAACACCAGCTTTCGACCATGGATTATGCGCCCTCGTTTCAGATGGGCCATCCCGTCGCCTTCGAATTCGCCGAGCGGCTGGCGGAAATCGCGCCTGGCCCGGAAGGCGCGAAGCTCGACCGCGTGTTCTACACCGGCTCGGGTTCTGAATCAGTCGATACGGCGCTGAAGATTGCGATCGCCTATCAGCGCGCCATCGGTCAGGGCACCCGCAGCCGTCTGATCGGCCGTGAGCGCGGTTATCACGGCGTCGGTTTCGGCGGCATCTCCGTTGGCGGCCTTGTCAACAACCGCCGTGTTTTTCCGCAAATCCCGGCCGACCACCTGCGTCATACCCACGATTTGGCGAAAAACAGCTTCGTAAAGGGCCAGCCCGAGCATGGTGCCGAACTGGCAGACGATCTGGAACGGCTGGTTGCTCTGCATGGGGCCGAAACAATCGCGGCCTGTATCGTTGAACCGGTTGCCGGCTCCACCGGCGTGCTGGTGCCGCCGAAGGGTTATCTGGAGCGCCTGCGGGCCATCTGCGACAAGCACGGCATTCTGTTGATCTTCGATGAGGTTATCACCGGTTTCGGCCGTATGGGCTCGTCCTTTGCCAGCAACTACTTCGGCGTGACGCCTGACATCGTTACCACCGCCAAGGGGCTGACCAACGGCGCAATCCCGATGGGTGCGGTTTTTACCAGCCGCAAGGTGCACGATGCGTTGATGCATGGGCCTGACAACCAGATAGAGCTGTTCCACGGCTATACCTATTCCGGACATCCGGTTGCCTGCGCCGCCGGCATCGCCACGCTCAACATCTACCGCGACGAAGGGCTCTTTACCCGCGCGGCAGAAATGCAGGATGTCTGGCACGACGCCATCCATTCGCTGAAGGGCCTGCCCAATGTCATCGACATCCGCACCATCGGCTTCATCGCCGGCATCGAGCTGCAATCGCGTGATGGAGCTATCGGCGCACGCGCCTATGACGTTTTCGTGGATTGCTTCGAGCGCGGTCTGCTCATTCGCGTCACGGGCGATATCATTGCCCTTTCGCCGCCGCTTATCGCCGAAAAATCCCATTTCGACGATATCGTCTCGATCTTGGGCGACGCGCTGAAAAGAGCGGATTAAAAGTATAAATCTCTAATAAATAAAAGGCTGCAATTTCTATTGCAGCCTTTTTTTGCATTTATCAAGACCGCAACAAAAATAGATCATTTCTTAAGCATATTCTATTAATTTCCCGTAGTATAACCAACCGAGCGGGAATGGCCTCATGGCGTCGATTCAGAAAAAAATTATATTTGCAAGCATTGCAATCTTTTCCATCACCGGAAGCGCGGCGGGGGTCGGTATCTGGGCGACGAATACGCTCAATCGCAATAGTACGGATGTATCGCGGTCCGCCGAGATACTTCACAATCATATGCGTGCCGACATGATGCACGATGCGCTGCGCTCAGACGTGCTGGCAGCCATTCTTTCCACGAATGATACGATGGGCCTGTCGTTCGACGCGGTAAAGGCCGACCTTGCCGAACATGAAGCCACTTTCCTTGAAGCATTGAAGCTAAACAAGGCGCTTACCGAAGGTACGAACGCCAAAGCCGTTATTGAGAGCGTTGAAAAACCGCTTCAGTCCTATCTTGAAAGCGCCAAAACGGTGGTTGGCCTCGTCAACGCCGATCCGGGCGCGGCGACAAAAATGATTCCGGACTTCATGCGCCAGTTCACCACTCTCGAAACCGCGATGGAAACGGCGAGCGAACAGATCGACGCGCTTTCCGAAGCAACTGTCGCGGAAAGCCAGGAGACGAAGGCGGTAATCGAGCTCGTATTAGAAGGGCTGCTGGTTCTGGCGACACTCTTCTGCGTAGGCCTCTTTATCCTCACCCGCAAAACGGTAACGGGTCCAATCCTGCGCCTGTCGAAGACGATGGAAATCCTTGCCAGCGGCGACACGTCACAACCTCCTTCCGGCATGGACCGGAAGGATGAGATCGGCTCCATGTCCGGCGCGGTCGAAATATTCCGGCAGGCGGCGATTGCCAATCGGGCGCTCGAAGAACAGGCCGCAGCAGCCAGACTGCAGGCAGAAGCCGATCAGGCGGCGGCGCGACAGCAAGCGGAGGACGATGCGTCAGAGCGGCTGCGCATCGCCACTTCCGGTCTTGCGACAGGACTGAAGCGGCTGGCATCGGGCGATCTGGCCTTTCAGCTCGATCAGGCCTTTGCCCCTCAATTCGAGGCCTTGCGTCACGATTTCAACAGCTCAGTGCGTCAACTCGGCGAAACGCTGTTCGCCATTTCCGATGGCATCAGCACCATTGACGGCAGCAGCCGGGAAATCGCCGCAGGTGCCGGCGATCTTTCCCGCCGCACGGAAAATCAGGCAGCGTCTCTGGAACAGACAGCAGCAGCTCTCGATGAAATCACGGTCAATGTTTCAAACGCCAACAAGCGTGCCGCCGAAGCGCGGCTCGCCGCCACCGATGCCAACCACAGCGCACTGAAATCTGTGGAAGTTGTCAGCCATGCGGAAGAGGCGATGCGCCGCATCGAAACCTCGTCCCGGCAGATCACCGGCATCGTCGGCGCCATAGACGAGATCGCCTTCCAGACAAATCTTCTGGCGTTGAATGCAGGCGTGGAAGCCGCGCGCGCCGGTGAAGCCGGCAAGGGATTTGCGGTAGTGGCGCAGGAAGTGCGCGATCTCGCCCAGCGCGCAGCAAAGGCCGCAAGCGAAATCCGCGATCATATCCGGCAATCCTCGACGGAAGTGGAAAGCGGCGTGAAACTGGTTCTCGACACCGGCACGGCGCTGAAGGAGATCGGCGAGCGTATCGCGGGCATCGATCGCCATATGAACGCCATCGCCACATCGGCGACCGAACAATCGACCGGTCTTGCCGAAATCAACGCGGCGGTAAACTCCATGGATCACGCCACCCAGCAAAATGCTGCCATGGTGGAACAATCCACTGCGGCTTCTGCAATGCTCGCCGCCGAAACGGCAAAGCTGCGCTCGCTTGTATCGCGGTTCCGTCTGGAAATGGAAAGTGCCGGTAGCCGCGACGTTACCCGTCGCGTTGCCTGAGGTCGCTGCCGCAGATCGAGCCGGCAGCCGCAGTATCGAAGCGCTGTGATTGCGCCTTCATTCATTAGCCATTTCCAGCCGCCCTCTCAGGCGGCTGGAAATTTCGTCTATCAATAGGTCTGCATTGGTTGCGACAGGCCGTCGCCGACCACGCCGCCGCCATACTGCGCCACGGGCACGCCTGCCTGCCCGATAGGAACACCCTGCTGTGCGGGCCCGAGCGCCGTCACCACAATCGGCGTACCATCAGGCACACGGTTATAGAGGTCGACAATATCCTGGTTCAGCAGACGCACGCAGCCGGAGGAAACCGACTTGCCGATCGTCCACCATTCCGGCGAGCCGTGCAGACGGTAGATCGTGTCCTTGCCGTCCTTGAAGATATAAAGTGCACGCGCACCGAGCGGGTTCTTGAGGCCCGGCTCCATGCCGCCATTGCGGCCGCTATAGGGTTCCAGCTCAGGCTGGCGGGCAATCATCTCGTCGGGCGGCGTCCAGCGCGGCCATTGACGCTTGTACTGGATAACGCCGCGTCCGGCCCATTCGAAGCCCGCGCGGCCGAGACCGACGCCATAACGCATGGCCTGGTTGTTCTCGTAGGTGAGATAAAGGAAATGGTTGGCGGTATCGACCACAATGATGCCGGGACGCTCACCGGTGGGATTTTCCACCATTTGACGCAGGAACTGGCGCGGGATCCGCTTGTAGGGAATTTCCGGCAACGGAAACTGCTCGTCGGGCTTCGGACCGTACATCAAGGCATACATCGGGTCGTCGGCCGGGGCTGTTGGCCGTGTGGCCTCACGCGCGGTGGTGTTGCAGCCTGCAAGGCCGGCCAGCGCCAATCCGCCCGCTCCAAGCAGGAAACCTCGCCGGGTCGTTGTCGTGTCGTTCAATTGAAAAACCTCATCTGCGTCATCTTGCGCTGGCAAAGGGATCTGCCAGCGCCGCCTCGGGGCGGCTTATAGGGTACTTCGTGCCGGAGACCTGCGATGCCATGGCCTTTGCGCCACTGGATTTCAGGATGGCACGGAAGCTCGGGTGCATGCCGCCGTCTACATACGCGCTGACCGGGGCAGAAGTTCCCTCGTTCATCGCGGCGGCAAATTTCTGTTGCTCTTCGGCCATTTTCGACGCCACCAAGGGGTCCGGCTGGTTTATCGCAGGTGGGCAGGCCGCCAGCGGATCGGCAGGCTCACCGCCGGCAAATTCGCTGTTAAAAACGTATCGCCGGCCACAAACGGAAACCTTTGGCTGGCGGCGCGTCACCTCGAAATAGTCATAGCCTTCCTTGAGCGTCTTCCAGAAGGGCATATTGGGATCGTCCCGATTCGCCACCATGTTCCGCGCGCTCATGCGGAAGGGATAGGCCTGAACCTGAAAGCGGTCCTGCCCGCCCTGCAGCGCGCGCGCCACGACCGCATAAATCTCGCCGACCTGTTGATCGGTCATCGCGTAACAGCCCGACGAAGAACAGGCACCATGCACCATCAACGCTTCGCCGGTGTAACCAAGCGCCGATTCCAGCCGGTTGGGATAGCCGAGATTGAAGGAGACGTAATATTGCGAATTGGGGTTCAGCATGCCTGCGGAGACATGATAAAATCCTTCCGGCGCCTGCCGGTCGCCCGTCTTCGTCTTCGGGCCAAGTTTTCCGGACCAGCGGCACATGGGATAGGTCTTGAGCAGCGCATAATTACCGGTCTTGTCGATCTTCCAGACCTCAAGCTCGCTTTCCTGCTTGAAAATGCGAACGAGAACCGGGCTTTCCGGGCGCATGCTCTTGGCAGACATCTGCGCCATCATCTTGGATGACAGCTTCGGCGGGTCCTTTTTGACGCTGTCGAGACCCATGGAGGTGCACGCGGCGAGACCGCTGCCGATCGCGACGACCGCAGCTATTCTCATTCCCGCTTTTACCCTGCGCCGCAGCCCCGCACTTGCGAAGTTCAGCAATGCATTCACACCCATGGATCGTTCTGCCCGCCCGATTTGCCCGCCTTTGTGGCAGAGGCTTAACTAGCGAAGGTGGCCATATGGCGGCAACCTCCCGCAAGGACAAAGTCTCGTGAACAGACGTTACCCATTCGTTAATCATACGCACACAAGCCTGTGATGGAACTGCCGCTACCGAAGAAGCCCCTGCCCGCCATCGATCCATACCGGCGTTCCGGTGATATGGCGCGACTGGTCCGATGCCAGAAAACCGATCAATGCAGCAACATCCTCGCTCGTCCCTGCAACCCCGCCGGTGACCGGAATGTCACCCGCCGGGAAACGGACTGGCACTTCGGTCCTGTCGCGCCCGCGTATGTCGGTATTTTCGTCAATCGCCGTTTCAATTTCGCCCGGACACACCGCGTTGACACGGATGCGATGACGCCCGAGCTCCAGCGCCAGTTGCTGGGCCATGGCAAGCTGCCCGGCCTTCGTCACCGAATAGGCGGTAGCGCCCGGCGAGTTGAAAGTGCGTGTGCCGTTGATGGAAGAGACGATGATGATGGAGCCGCCACCTGCCGCCTTCAGATGCGGCACACTGGCATGGATAGTTAGATAGGTGCCGCGCAGGTTGATGCGGATCGTATCGTCCCACTCCGAAGGCGTCAGCTCGTCAATCGGCGCCCAGACGCCGTTGACGCCCGCATTGGCCACTACGACATCCAGACGGCCGAAAGCATCGGCAAGCTCTGCGACGGAGTGTCGCATAGCTGCCTCTTCCGCCACATCGGCGACGAGGACCTTAGAAGCGCCAGATAAGGCGGAAATCTCATTTTCCACTGCCTGCAATTCAGATTCGGTACGGCCGAGAAGGCCTACGGAAAAGCCTTTCGCAGCCAGATGAAGGGCAGCAGCCCGGCCGATGCCGGAGCCAGCGCCGGTGACGAGGGCGACTTTACCATTGGCCAAGGTCACAGCCCTCCTTTTCTCGACGCGATCGAGGTGACCGTTGCCGAGACGGGGTCGCTCGCCGGAAAACTGTCTTCCAGCCCCTCTTCCAGTTCCTCTTCAAGAATGTCACGATCCTTCGATGTGCGGGCGCTCGCCTGACCGTGCGGGGCTTCATCCTGCGCCGTGCCGAGAGCGGAAAACTGCGACGGCGCATCGGCGCCTTGACGCGTTCCGAATGCCGTCAGCTGAACCATCACCGCGCTCGCGCGTTTGATGGCCTCCGCATCGTCGATGCCATCAAGACCGTCGGCAAGGCGGACCGAGACCTGATCGCCGTCGCTGCCGACAAATTCCACGGAAATCACTCCGTTATCCCGTTTTACATAGGTCGTAGAAAGTTGCATGACATGCCCTCCGATTTGAAAAAGCATCGGCGTAACCCGATGCGACAACACACTGAAACCTGAATTCACAACGATGGCAGAGCAGAAGGGGTTCCAGATGGATCAGGCCTTGGGCCCGGAAATGCAGGAGCGCTTCTTTCAGCGCGATCCCGTTGACGTTGCCCGCGCCCTCATCGGCGTGGAATTCCGCGTTGGCAATACCGGCGGCATCATCGTGGAAACCGAAGCCTATCATCCTGATGATCCGGCATCCCATAGTTTCAATGGGCAGACCCCGCGCACCAAGGCGATGTTCGGCCCGGCCGGCCATCTCTATGTCTACCGCTCCTACGGCATTCACTGGTGCGCAAACTTCGTATGCGCTCCGGGCTCCGCCGTGCTTCTGCGCGCCATCGAACCCCTCACCGGCATAGACATGATGAAACTGCGGCGAGGAACTGACAAACTGAAACTGTTATGTTCCGGCCCCGGCAGGCTTTGTCAGGCCTTGGCCATTACCGGAGAAATGGACGGAGCAGCGCTGGACCGCCCGCCGTTTTTCCTCCGCCTGCCAAAGGAGGCCGCTGCCGTTACCAGCGGCAGACGCATCGGCATAAGCCGCGCGCAGGATTATCCGTGGCGGTTCGGACTTGAAGGCTCGGCCTTCCTCAGCAGGAAATTCGAACAAGCCTGAAACCTACAATACCTTGGGCGGTCCGTCGTTTTCATCTGGATTGGGGTTTGGCGCCTCGTCCGGCAGCCTTTCGGGCTCCGGCTCTTTGACCGGCGGTATATCCGGCTGTGGCGGCACCGGCATTGGCGGGTCTGGATAGGGTTCAACGGGAAGAGTTGGCATTGCAGCTCCTGGATATAAGCGCTTCGTCCAATGCGGAATCGAAATGCGCTTTCATCTGCTGGGACGACGCGAGCGCGCGGCCCCTCCTCAGGCGGCGCAACACCCAATTCGCCCATCGGTCAAATGCCGGTCAGGTCCCTTCGGTTTCATTGCGCCGCCCTGCGGATTGTACAGGGCAAACGCAGGAAAACGCCGGTCAGTTCCGTTTTTTTGGGAAGCTTTTGCGAGTGGTCAGGCGAAACCCAGCGAGCTGCGGGAAATATCGCGGTTTTCGCAATAGTCGCGGGAGTGGGCCTCATGGCCGTGTTCGCGAGCGGTGGAACGGGTCAGTTCCGGGCTGGGTACGTTGAGCAGCGCATCGGCATAGGTACCGGTTGCCTCCACATCATCGATCACAGTCTGTTGTTGCGGCTTTAAAAATTCAAACATCGGTCACCTCCTTCAACACGTCCCCTCAACGCGCTGGCCCAGGTCCTGTTCCAAAAGGCCTGTGCAGCTTCGATTATACACGAGATGACGCTGCCGTATAGGCGATGAAAGACGAACGGCAATCAATTGACGTTCACAAAATGGAATGGAATCAGTGAGCTATGGCGACGAGCTCAGGCTGGACCGACCGATTCCCGCAAGATCAGTTCGACCGGCCACAATTCCTGAACCTCGCGGACGGGACGGCCGCCAACGATCTGCAGAAGCAGGTCTGTAACCCGCATGCCAGCCATGCGCATGGGCGAGCGGGTGGTGGAAAGCGGCGGCATCATGCTTTCCGGAGTGAGGTAAGGAAACACGTCGTCATGGGCGATGACGGACACGTCCTTGCCGATCACCAGTCCCAGCTGGGTTGCCGCGCGATAGACGCCCTGCGCCGTCATCATCGCACCGGCGACGAAGGCGGTCGGGCGCGGCGTCTGCTCCAGCAGCGAGCGGGCGAAACGGAAGGCGGCATCTTCGCTGAAATGCTCGCTCATCATGAGGCGCGGATCAGGCGTGATGCCATGGGTCGCGAGCGCATCACGAAAACCCTGTTCGCGGTCCTGCACGAATGTACGGCCTGTCGGGCCGTTTATCATCGCGATGCGACGGTGGCCACGTTCCAGAAAATGGATTGTCGGACGATACGTCACATCATGATTGTCGATATCGAGCCAGGCGTGCTCGAACGCCGTCTTCGAGCGGCCATGCACGATGAAAGGCACGCCCAGCCGATTGAGCAGCGCGATGCGCTCGTCCTCCGGACGCGGCGAATGCACGATTATGCCATCCACCCGTCCGCTCGACGCCAGCCGGCTGAAAATCGCGAGCTCTTCCTCAATGTTATTGTCGACGGTGACGCTGACGAGAATGTCGGTCTCTTCGCCTTCCAGCCGCGTCGCCATGCCGCCCATGAATTCCGAAAAGAAATGCCCGCCGCCCGAACGGCCCATCACGACACCGATGGCGCCAGCCCTGCCTGTTGCCAGCCTGACCGCGTTGACATTGGGCCGGTAGCCGTATTTCAGCGCAGCATCCATCACCCGCTGGCGCGTTTCTTCACGCACCTCGGGATAGCCGCCAAGCGCACGGCTGACGGTTGTGGGCGACAGCCCGACCTTTTCTGCGAATTCCTTGAGCTTCATGTTTTCTGCCAATTTGCTCCTGCATGCGTCGCCGCCGCAGATTTTTCAAGCGGACAAAAATTGAAATCGCTTTCAATTTATCCCCACCTGAAACCTTACAGTTCGCCGTTTCGAAAGGCAAACCCTCCGTGGCAACACCCGAAGATGCCCAATTTCCACGCCATAAGAAAGAGTATTGACAGATTTGTCGGCTTTTGCGAACTTCACACCAGTCAAAAGCGCTTTCAATTTTGAGGATGATTGGAAGCGTCAACGGAGGAGTTTGACAATGAATATTTCCATGAAGACTTTGTTGCTGTGTGGCAGCGTGCTGTCTGCGGCAGTTTCCGCGCAGGCGGCCGAACTTTCCATCGCCGCCAACTCGACCGGCAAGAACATTGCATTTTTCAAGGAGCGGATCGCCGCCTTCGAAAAAGAGACCGGCCACAAGGTCAATCTTGTCACCATGCCGTCATCGTCCAGTGAGCAGTTCAGCCAGTACAGGCTATGGCTTGCCGCGGGCAACAAGGATGTCGACGTCTATCAGACGGACGTGATCTGGGCGCCGCAGCTCTCCGACCAATTCGTGGATCTGACCGAAGCGACGAAGGATGTCATTGGCGATCATTTCCCCTCCATCGTGGCGTCACAGACCGTGGACGGCAAGCTTGTCGCCATGCCGATGTTCACCGATGCACCCGCTCTGTTCTACCGCAAGGACCTTCTGGAAAAATACGGCAAGCAGCCGCCGAAAACCTGGAAGGAACTGGGCGAGACCGCCAAGGAAATTCAGGACAAGGAACGCGAAGGCGGGCAGAAGGACCTCTGGGGCTTCGTCTTCCAGGGCAGCGCCTATGAAGGTCTGACCTGCAACGCGCTGGAATGGATTGCATCAGCCGGTGGGGGTCATATCGTTGAGACCAACGGCGACATCTCCATCAACAACGAGAAAGCCGCAGCCGCGATCGAAGCCGCCAAGGGCTGGGTCGGCACCATCGCGCCGCAGGGCGTGCTTGCCTACAAGGAAGAGGAAGCACGTGGCGTCTGGCAGACCGGCAATTCCGTCTTCATGCGCAACTGGCCCTATGCCTATGCGCTTGGAAACGGTGCCGACAGTGCCATCAAGGGCAAATTCGGCGTCACGCCGTTGCCGGCCGGTGAAGAGGGTGCGGCACCCGCCTCAACGCTCGGCGGCTGGAACCTCGCCGTTTCGAAATATTCCGACGATCAAGAAGCTGCCATCCAACTTGTGAAGTTCCTCGCATCAAAGGATACCCAGAAGATGCGTGCGATCCAGCTTTCCAACATGCCCACGATCGCCTCGCTTTACGACGACAAGGATGTCGCGGACGCACAGCCTTTCATGCCGCCATGGAAGCCGATTTTCCAGACCGCCGTTCCACGCCCCTCTGCCTCGGCGAAGGTGAAATACAACGAGGTTTCGGCCAAATTCTGGGGTGCCGTGCACAACACGCTCTCCGGCAACGGCACGGCGGCGGAAAACCTTGAGCTCCTTGAAGTCGAACTGACCGATCTCAAAGGCAACGGCTGGTAATCCGGCCCGTGTGGGAAGCGGTCTCGCCTGAGCGTTTCCCACACCCCAACTGCGAGATATCCCCATGAACGATACCGCCCTTCAAAGACCGGTCGCGGCATCCGGCACCGGCTCCGACCTTCAGTCGGAACGCCTGAAATCCGCATGGCTGTTCCTTGCCCCCACGTTTCTGGTACTAGCGCTGGTGGCCGGCTGGCCGCTGGTGCGCACCGTCTGGTTCAGCCTCACCGACGCGTCGCTGACCAATCTCGACGGCGCACAATTCGTTGGCTTCAAGAACTACCTCACCTGGATCACGCTCAGCAGCGGCCGCACCATCTATCGCGGCCTGTTGGCTGATCCCGCCTGGTGGGGCGCGGTTCTGAACACGCTGAAATTCACCATCCTTTCGGTCAGCTTCGAAACCGTTCTCGGCCTTATCGTTGCGCTGGTGCTGAACGCGGAATTCAAGGGACGCGGCCTGGTGCGCGCCGCCATCCTCGTTCCATGGGCCATTCCCACCATCGTTTCGGCGCAGATGTGGGCGTGGATGCTGAACGACCAGTTCGGTATCTTGAACGACCTGTTCCTCAATCTCGGGCTGATCTCCCACAAGATCGCATGGACCGCCAATCCGGACACCGCAATGGTCGCCGTTCTCATTGTCGATATCTGGAAGACGACGCCCTTCATGGCGTTGCTCATTCTCGCCGGCCTGCAAATGGTGCCGAAGGACATGTATGAGGCGGCGAAGGTGGACGGTATCCACCCCGTCAAGGTGTTCTTCCGCGTCACCCTGCCCATGATCCGGCCAGCGCTCATGGTTGCCGTCATCTTCCGTATGCTGGATGCGATGCGCGTCTTTGACCTCATCTACATTCTGACGCCGAATAACGCCCAGACCCGCACGATGTCGGTGCTGGCGCGTGAGAACCTGTTCGATTTCGACAAGTTCGCCTATGGCGCAGCCGCTTCCACCATGCTGTTCCTCATCATCGCCTCGATAACAGTCGTTTATATGTGGCTCGGGCGCGTCAACACAGATGGAGCTTCGCGATGACCCTGCCAAGCATCCTGAAAACCACCGCCTTTTATGCGCTGGTCGCCGTCATCATGGTGATTTCGGTATTCCCGTTCTATTACGCGATACTGACCAGCCTGAAATCCGGCTCAGCGCTGTTCCAGGTGAACTACTGGCCGCGTGAATTCTCGCTGACCAATTACAACTTCGTCATCGGCAACGGCACGTTCCTGCGCAATCTCGGCAATTCGCTGTTCGTTGCATCTTCAGTCGTCGTACTGTCGCTGTTCCTTGCGGTAACGGCGTCCTATGCCCTGGCCCGTGTCCGTTTCCGGGGCCGCTCGCTGCTTCTGCTCACCATCCTCTCGGTCTCGATGTTTCCACAGATCGCCGTTCTCGCCGGCCTGTTCGAACTCATCCGCTGGGCTGGCATCTTCAACACGCCGCTCGCGCTGATCTTTTCCTACATGATCTTCACTCTGCCCTTCACTGTCTGGGTGCTGACGACATTCATGCGCGACCTGCCGATCGAAATCGAGGAAGCGGCAATCGTCGATGGCGCAACGCCATGGGTCATCATCACCCAGGTCTTCATGCCGCTGATGTGGCCGGCGCTCGTCACCACAGGGCTCCTCGCCTTCATTGCGGCGTGGAACGAGTTCCTCTTCGCGCTCACCTTCACCTCATCGAACGAACAGCGCACGGTGCCCGTCGCCATCGCACTTCTTTCGGGCGGTTCGCAGTTTGAAATCCCCTGGGGAACGATCATGGCGGCCTCCGTCATCGTCACCGCCCCGCTCGTCGTCCTCGTTCTTATCTTCCAGCGACGCATCATTTCCGGCCTCACCGCCGGCGGCGTCAAAGGCTAGGAGAAAACTTATGACCACCATTCAACTGCGCAATCTTCGCAAATCCTTCGGCGCCTTCGATGTCATCAAGGGCATCGACATGGACATCCGCTCCGGCGAGTTCATGGTTTTCGTCGGCCCTTCCGGTTGCGGCAAGTCCACGCTGCTACGCCTCATCTGCGGGCTCGAGGAAATCACTGGCGGCACGCTCTCCTTTGACGGAGAAGCCGTCAACCGCCTGCCACCCGCCAAGCGTGGCGTCGCCATGGTCTTCCAGTCCTATGCGCTTTATCCGCATATGACCGTATTCGAAAACATGGCCTTCGGCATGAAACTCTCAGGCGCCGACAAGGAGCAGCGCCGCAAGCGTGTAGAGGCGGCAGCGGAAATGCTGCAGCTCACGCCCTATCTGGAACGTCTGCCGAAGCAGCTTTCCGGCGGCCAGCGCCAGCGTGTCGCCATCGGCCGTGCCATCGTGCGTGATCCGAAGGTGTTCCTGTTCGACGAACCGCTCTCCAACCTCGATGCGGCGCTGCGCGTCGCAACCCGTCTCGAAATCGCCAAGCTGCACCGGGAGATGCATGACACGACGATGATCTACGTCACCCATGATCAGGTGGAAGCCATGACGCTCGCCGACCGCATCTGCGTTCTGCGCGATGGCCGCGTCGAACAGATCGGCACGCCGCTCGAGCTTTACGAAAGCCCGGTCAACACCTTCGTTGCCGGCTTCATCGGCTCGCCGAAGATGAACTTCCTTGCCGGCAAATATGCGGAAGTCGAAGGTGCCGCGACCATCGGCATCCGCCCCGAACACCTTGCGATCGGTGCCGGTGAGACCGGCTGGAACGGCGAAATCATCCATTCGGAAATGCTGGGATCGGACAGCTACATCTATGTCGAGATTGGTGCTGGCGAACCCATCGTCGTTCGTGAGGAAGGCGTGACCGACCGCAAGCCGGGAGAAAAAATCGTTCTCGTGCCGGATGCGGCGCAGATCCACCGCTTCGACGCGCAGGGCCAGGCCCTTGCGCGCAATCCCGTGCGCGGCGCCGCCTGAACAATTAACTTTCGCCGGATCACCCAAGCTTCCGGCTTTCACCAAGGAGCAAGAAAATGACCATCAACACCGTTGTATGGGGCGAAAATATCCACGAACACATCAACGAGACGGTGCGTTCGATCTACCCTGATGGTATGCACAACACCATTGCCGATGCGCTGAATACCAACCCTGAGATCAGCGCCACCACCGCCACGCTTCAGGAACCGGAACACGGCCTTTCGCAGGAGCGTCTGGACAAGACCGACGTTCTGGTCTGGTGGGGCCACAAGGACCACGGTGCGGTTCAGGATGAGATCGTCGAGCGCGTTGCCAAGCGTGTCTGGGAAGGCATGGGCCTCATCGTCCTGCATTCCGGCCACTTCTCCAAGCCTTTCAAGCGACTGATGGGTACGCCCTGCGCGCTTAAATGGCGTGAGGCGGGCGAACGCGAACGCCTGTGGACGATCAATCCGCGCCACCCGATTGCAGCCGGCCTGCCCGAGCATTTCGAGCTGGAAAACGAAGAGATGTATGGCGAGCAGTTCTCCGTGCCGGAGCCGCTGGAAACCGTGTTCATCTCCTGGTTCCAGGGCGGCGAAGTCTTCCGATCTGGCCTCACCTGGCGCCGTGGCGCAGGCAACATCTTCTATTTCCGCCCCGGTCACGAGACTTATCCGACCTATCACGACGCCAATGTACAGAAGGTCATCAGCAATTCGGTGAAATGGGCCTATAATCCGGTCGGCGCGCTGAAAAGCATTCATGACGCCCCCAACGTTCCCGTCGACAAGGCGCTGGAGCCTATCGAAGAACGCGGCCCCAAGCTGCACAAGGCAGGCGAAGCAGGTTACAGGTAAACAGCCATGAGACTTCTCATTCTCGGAACCGGCGGCATGGCTAACAACCATGCCACATATTTCTCGCAAATCCCCGGCGTCGAACTGGTGGCTGCGGTGGATGTGGATGATGTGGTTGTGCGGGGCTTTGCGCTTCGCCACAACATTCCACTCTCCTTTACCTCGCTGGATGACGCGATTGCCTGGGGCGAGTTCGACGCGGCGGCAAACGTCACGCCGGATGCCATCCACCACCAGACCAGCCTCAAGCTTCTGGCGGCGGGCAAACATGTTTTCTGCGAAAAGCCGCTGGCGGAAAACTACGCCAAGGCCGCCGAAATGGCCGATGCCGCAGAAAAAGCGGGCCTTGTTGCCATGGTCAACCTCACCTATCGCAATGTCGCCCCCTTGCAGGCGGCACGCGAAATGGTGCTGGCTGGCAAGATCGGCAAGGTGCGCCATCTGGAAGCCTCCTATCTCCAGAGCTGGCTCGTTTCCAAGGCCTGGGGCGACTGGATGACGGAGAGCAAGTGGCTGTGGCGGCTTTCCACCAAGCACGGCTCAAACGGTGTTCTGGGTGATGTCGGCATCCACATTCTCGACTTCGCCTCCTATGGCGCGGGCAGCGATGTGGAGCGGATCTTCACGCGCCTGAAGACCTTCGACAAATATGAAGGCAACAAGATCGGCGCCTACGATCTCGACGCCAATGACAGCTTCACCATGACCGCCGAGTTAGAAAACGGCGCCATGGGCGTCATTCACGCCAGCCGCTGGGCAACGGGCCATCTCAACGAACTGCGCCTGCGCATCCACGGCGACAAGGGTGCGCTGGAGGTGATTCACACGCCTGACTATTCCAGCCTGCGGGCCTGCATCGGCGACGATGTGGAAAAGGCGATCTGGAAGACAATCGATGTCGACCCGGTGCCGACGAATTACGAAAAATTCGCCAAGGCCGTCATGGAAGGTGGCATTGCTGATCCGGACTTCCGCCACGCCGCGAATTTGCAGAAGGTGCTTGATCTCTCGATCATCGCCGACCGCGAACGGCGGGAGCTGGCCGTCTCTGCTTGAATTGCAAGGGCGCGGCGGCGTAAGCCGCCGCTTCCAATACTGCAGCGTGTACCGTTATCTCCCGTCACCCCGAATCTAGCTCTGCATGACGGAGGTACTACCTCAAACGCCTCGCTTATTCCCCCACAAGAGCACATGCAACTGCGGTAGCACCCGGGCAGAAAACCAACGGTCTTCGCTGACCTTGTCCACCAACCACAACATGCGATCCATGATTCCATCGATATCCACACGCGCGTCGTCGTCATCCGGCGGCGGCGGGGTGTGGTTGCCGGGCTGGAGGTAAATCGGCAAATGCGGGAAACGGGCTGATGCAGCCTTGGCATAAGCATAGTCCGCATCGTCAAACACCACGATCTTCAGCGCCACCTGCGGTCCATCGCCGGCGGCGGCAAGACAGTCTTCAAAGGCCCGCCAGTCGGTTTCCATGCCGCTCGATGGTGGCTTCGGGCTCAGCACCAGATGATCGAGATCGCCAAACCAGTCTTTTGCGATGCTGCCCTGCGTTTCCAGCGCGAACCTATAGCCCTCGCCCTGCCCCTTCGCGATTAGTTGCCCAAGGGGCTGGATGGCGGGATTGCCGCCCGAAAGCGACACCGTCAGCGGCACACCGCCGGAAAGCCGTCGCACCTCCTGCCAGATCGCCTCGACGGACATCGGTTTCCATGTGTCGCGATACTCGCTGTCGACGGCATGCAGCGTATCGCACCAGGAGCAGCGGTAATCGCAGCCGCCAGTGCGAACGAAAACGGTAGGCAGACCAATCAGCAAACCCTCGCCCTGAATGGTCGGGCCGAAGATTTCGCTGATGCGGATCGCTGTTTCCTTCGCTGCAACTTTCTGTGCAGCCGCCGTCATGGCCGGTATTCCGCCCAGGTCTTGGCGGTTTCGCTCACTCGCACGGCGCTGGTTTCCGGCAGGCTCGTCTTGCACCAATCGTAAAAGTGCTTCGCCAGACATTCTGCTGTCACCCGGTCATGGCCGAGAACGTCGTTCAGGTGGCGATGATCGAAATGTTCGTCGATGTAGCGCTTCAGCGGCGCGAGTTCGTGGTAATCACGCACGAAACCGTGCTCGTTCAGCTCTTCGCCTGATAGTTCGACCTCAACGATGTAATTATGCCCGTGCAGGCGGGCGCACTGATGGTCGGCGGGCAGGCTTTTCAGCTGGTGAGAGGCGGAGAAATGGAACTCCTTGGTGATGCGAAACATCAACGCACCTCCTGTGCCGCATAGGCATGGGTGGCCGCCACCCAGAAATCCGGGTCCTCATAGTCCGTCGGATCGGTAACACCTGCCAGATGGAAGGCCTCGCGCCGCTCCACGCAGGTGCCGCAACGGCCACAATGGCGAGAGCCGCCCTTGTAACAGGACCAGGTTTCGCCAAATGGGGTGCCGTATTTCACCGCGTCAGTCACAATCGCCGCTTTGGAGACGGTGACATAGGGCGCAAACAAGGTGACGTCTGCGTAGCCTTCCAGCGCATGCGCCTGCATGGCATTAAAGCTGTCGATGAAGCCCGGCCGGCAATCGGGATAGATAAAATGGTCGCCGCCATGCACGGCGATCGCCACCGCATCCGCCTGCTGGGCGGCGGCAAGGCCGAAGGCGATGGTCAGCATGATGGCGTTGCGGTTCGGCACCACCGTGGAGCGCATGGTCTCTTCCGCATAATGTCCGTCCGGCACGTCGATATCGTCCGTCAGCGCGGAACCGGTGAGGTGCGCGCCGATGGTTGTGATGTCTATGACATGATGCGGCACGCCGAGACGTTTTGCGCAGTCGGCTGCGAAATCCAGCTCCTTCTTGTGGCGCTGGCCGTAATCGAAGGAGACAAGAGCGACAAGTTCATGTTCCGCCGCGATTTTGTGCGCAAGCGAAACGGAGTCCAATCCGCCGGAGCAGATGACGATGGTTTTCATACGTTGGGATCCCTTGTTTTGACCGGGTGGGCTGCGACCGGATTACGGGGGCGGCTTTAAACCAAAGCGAAGCGATTGTGAAGGGCTTTGCGGAAATAGCGGAAATTCCGCGCAATCCACGAAATTGCCCCGCCGCAGCAACAAGACGAAACAATCGCGACATAAGCGGGAAACCGGCTTGATCTAGAACGGACTGAACGTTGCAGTTCTTGAAGGATGTTGCCGATGGCGGCCGGTTCTATGTTCCTCTTTTCGCTAAGCGATCTCAGCTCCATCGGCTCCGGCATTTTGATGGCGTTGGCAGGCACGCTTTATGTCACCCTTACCGTTCGTGGGCTGATGGCCACCGTGCGTCATGGATAAGGCACTCGGCAACAGACGCCCAGGGCTCAGGCGCAATCTTGCAGTCTTACTTTTCATAGCCTCCGCGACGCTCGTCGCCACGATAGGGATCGCCCCGTTCGTCTTCCTGATCTGGATGGTCACGACCGTCGCACGCTGGCTTGGTTTTTTCATCGGCTTTTGAGACACGAAGCTCGCCCATGATGCGGCGGAGCGGAAGGAGCCCGGCAAAACGGCAGTGCGCCGGGCTCTTTTTTTCGATAAACCGGGCTTAGCGCAGCAGCGCCTGCGCCTCCTCGATGCCGAGTGCTGCCGGCTGCGTGCAGGTTGTGGTCATCTCGATGAAGCGGCCTTCTTCCCCGGATTTGAGGATGGAGGTCATCACGTCGATACCGTGCAGGGAGCGATCCAGCGAGCAGCGGGCATCGCGGCCTTCAAGGATAGCAATCGCCATATCGGCCAGGCCTGCCGTGCGATAATTGGCGCGCGGGCCATTCGGGCTTTCCTGGTTGGCAATGCCGAAGGGATGCGCCCAGTCTTCCAGCGGCTGGATATTTTTGTCGCGTCCGCTCGCCTCCACCACACCGCCGAAGAAGTTGGGGTCCGGCACGTAGATCGATCCTTCCGTACCGTAAAGTTCCATATTGGCGTGGCGATGCGACCACACATCCCAGCTGGCCGAAAGTGTGACCGTTGCTCCGTTCACGAATTCCAGAAGCGCATGGATGTTGGTTGGCGTTTCTACCGGGATAACTTCGCCGTTCAGCGGCTGGCTGGTCACCGTTCGGGTGGGGTTGGCCATTGATGTCAGTGCGCCAACGCGCTTGACCGGGCCGATGAGGTTGATGAGGTTCGCCACATAATAGGGGCCAAGATCGAGGATCGGCCCGCCCCCCTTTAGGAAGAAGAAGCCCGGATTGGGGTGCCACATCTCCATGCCGGGGCTCATCACATGGCAGGTGCCGGAGGTGATGCGCCCGACCTTGCCCTCGTCGATATATTGCCGGGCAAGCTGATGCGCGCCGCCAAGGAAAGTATCAGGCGCGCAGCCAACGGAAAGGTTCTTCTCGCGGGCGATGCGCCGCAACTCCTCGCCTTCCTCCAACGAAAGCACCAGCGGCTTTTCCGAATAGACGTGTTTACCCGCCTCGAGTGCCGCTTTCGACACGGGAAAATGCGCGGCGGGAATAGTGAGGTTCACCACCACGTCGATGTCCTTGTTGGCGAGGAGTTCCTCGATCGACTGCGCCGTGACACCAAATTCTTCTGCCCTCAGTTCCGCCGCATTGCGGTTAAGGTCGGCGCAGGCCAGCACCTTGATGCCCTTGAAGAGCGGTGCCAGCGAAAAGTAAGCAGACGAGATGTTGCCGCACCCGATGATGCCGACGCCCAGTTCCCTTTGCATGATGAAACTCCGGATTGATGCTCAATAGGTTTTGAAGGATGCGATGGAGCGAGTGATCAGCCGATCGATATCCTTGGGATTGTCGTGTTCGACCACGAAATGTTTCGTGGCGGATTTTGCCCTCAGTGCTGCCACGAGGGCCTTCCAGTCCACCGTGCCGTGGCCGACATCCGCCCAGCCGTCCTCATCCGTATTTTCGCCTGATGGTGCGATGTCCTTCACGTGCACGGCGGTGATGCGCTTGCCGTAGCTTTCGATCCAGGCGAGCGGATCGGCATTGCCTCTGATAATCCAGGCAATATCCGCTTCCCATTTCAGGTCCGGTCCGCCGGCAAAAATCTGCTCCTGCGGGGTGGAGCCGTCCGGGAGCACCTTGAACTCGAAATCGTGGTTGTGCCAGCCGAAGGTCAGCCCGGCATCCACGAATGGTTTACCCGCTTCCTGCAGGCGCTTGCCGAAGGCGAACCAACCAGCCGCGTCCGCCGGGCGCTGGTCGGGCATCAGGTACGGGCAATAAATCGCTTCCACGCCCAGAACCTTGGCGATGTTCAGAGCCTTTTTCGGATCACCCTCGAGAAGGTCGAGGCCGAAATGGCCGGTCGGCATGGCAAGACCATTGGCATCGAGTTCGGAGCGAAGGCTGTTCAACCCAGCGTCATCAAGCGAGGCGTACATGGCGCCGTAACCTTCGACCTGTTTGTAACCAGCCGCCGAAAGCTTCTTCAAAATATTGGAAAACGGCTGGAAATTGCGGGCGCTGTAAAGCTGGAAACCGAGTTCTGTCATTATCTCCTCCATAGAGATGTGGGTGCTTGGGATGGTGTTGGGGGTAAAACGGGGCCCTTCCTAAAGCCGCTCTTCGCTCTGTGCGTCGAACAGCGAGGCCATGGTGAGGTCTAGGCCGAGGCGAACCCGGGTGCCCGGCGCAAACCGCCTGTGGCCGCCAACGCGCACGGACAAGGTATGACCGGCATGTTTGAGCCAGATCAGATTGTCGGCGCCCATCGGCTCCTCGATGTCAACGATCGCCTCATGCACCTCGCCGCTGACGATGTCGGCATCGACGCGCACATGTTCGGGACGCACACCGAGAACCACGGCACGACCGGCGACAAGCGGCGCCTCCGGCTGATAACCATCCAGTGAGAAGGTGACGCCGTTGGTGGTGAAGACCACCTTGCCGTCCTTCTCGATCAATTCGCCACGCAGGAAATTCATCGAGGGCGAACCGATGAAGCCCGCGACGAAGAGGTTCCTTGGCTTGTTGTAGATGGTGACGGGATCGGCAAGCTGCTGGATGACGCCGCTTTTCATGATGGCGATACGATCAGCCAGTGTCAGCGCCTCGATCTGATCGTGTGTCACGTAGATCATGGTGTTTTTCAGCGCCTGGTGCAGCCGTTTGATCTCGACGCGCAGTTCCGAGCGCAGCTTGGCATCGAGGTTGGAAAGCGGTTCATCGAACAGGAACACATCCACATCGCGCACCAGCGCCCGGCCGATCGCCACGCGCTGGCGCTGGCCGCCGGAAAGCTCGGCGGGCTTGCGCTTCAGGAGTGGTTCGATCTGCAATATGCCCGCCGCCCTTTTGACGCGCCGGTCGATTTCCTCTTTCGGAACCTTGGCGACCTGAAGGCCGAAGGAGAGATTCTTCTCCACCGTCATCTGCGGATAGAGCGCATAGGACTGGAACACCATGCCGATGCCACGATCCTTCGGCTCTTCCCAGGTAACGTTGCGGTCCTTGATGAAGATTTGCCCGTCGGTTGGCTCCAGAAGGCCCGCAATGCAATTGAGAAGTGTCGACTTGCCGCAGCCGGAAGAGCCGAGCAGCACGAGGAACTCGCCGTCGTAAATATCGAGATTGAGGTCTTTCAGGACGGTAACGGCACCGAAGGACAGGGAAAGATCGCGAATGGAAACGCTTTTGTTCATATAACTCAACCTTTTACTGCGCCTGCGGCGATGCCACGGACGAAAAGCCTGCCGGAGACGAAATAAACAATCAAAGGCACGGCCCCGGTGAGAAGGGTTGCAGCCATGTTGACGTTGTATTCCTTCACGCCCTGCACGGAGTTGACGATATTATTGAGCTGCACCGTCATCGGGTAATATTCCGGCCGCGTGAACACGACACCGAACAGGAAGTCGTTCCAGATGCCGGTGACCTGCAGGATCATCGCCACGACGAAGATCGGCAGCGACATGGGCAGCATGATGCGAAAATAGATCTGCCAGAAATTGGCGCCATCAATACGTGCCGCCTTGAACAATTCCTCCGGCAGCGACGCAAAATAGTTGCGGAAGAGCAGCGTCAGGATCGGCATGCCGAAAATCGTGTGCACGATCACGAGGCCGGTCAGCGTGCCATAAATGCCCAATTCGCGCAGCACGATGACGATCGGGTAGATCATTACCTGATAGGGGATGAAGGCGCCGATGATGAGGATCGAGAAGAACAGTTCCGAACCCTTGAACTTCCAGTTCGCGATGGCGTAACCGCTGACGGAAGCCACGATGATCGAGATCACGACCGACGGTATGAGGATGCGTACCGAGTTCCAGAAGCCGCGTGAAAGCCCGTCGCAGTTCAGCCCGGTGCAGGCATTCGCCCAGGCTTTCACCCAGGGTTCGAAGGTGATTTCCACCGGTGGCGCGAAAATGTTGCCGAGCCGTATTTCCGGCATACCCTTCAGAGAGGTGACAACCATCACGTAAAGCGGCAGCAGGTAATAGGCGGCAGCGACAAACAGCGTGCCATAGAGAATGATGTTGCGGCGGGAAAACGTTTTTTTCGGCTTCTTGCCGCGGGGACCGGAAAGGTCCGTGGCAACCGCATCGGTTGCGGCGGCGACCGTGTTCAATGTGCTGATATTAGCCACGTTTCTTGCCTCCGAATTCGAGGTACGCCCATGGAATGACGATAATGGCGACGGTTAGAAGCATCATGGTGGAGGCGGCAAAGCCCTGCCCCAGGTTCTGCGCCTGGAACATGTAGTCATAGACATATTTCGCCGGCACTTCGGATGCGATGCCCGGTCCGCCACTGGTCTGCGCCACCACCAGATCGTACACCTTGACGATGCCGCTCGCGATAATGACGAGCGTGGTGATGAAGACCGGCCGCATCATGGGAATAATGATGAGGATATAGGTCTTCCACATCGGAATGCCGTCGACGCGCGTCGCCTTCCAGATATCCTCGTCTATGCCGCGAAGACCGGCCAGCATCAGGCACATGACGAGCCCCGTGCCCTGCCAGAGCGCAGCAATCAGGATGCCGTAGATAACGATCTCGGAATTATAAAGCGGGTCGAAGGTGAAGCTTTCCCACCCCATCGAGCGGACCACGGACTGAATGCCGAATTCCGGGTTCAACAGCCATTGCCAGACAAGGCCGGTTACGATGAACGACAGAGCAAAGGGATAAAGGAAGATGGTGCGGAAGGTGTTCTCGAAACGGATCTTCTGATCCATCAGCGCCGCCAGCACGAAGCCGATCACCAGACTGAAGATCAGCGAAAGAATGCCGTAGATCGCCAGATTCTGGATAGAAATGATCCAGCGCGGCGCGGCCCACAACCGCTCATACTGGTCGAAACCGATGAAGCTTGCACGTGGCAGAAGCTTGGAATTGGTGAATGAATAAATCACCGTCCAGACCGTTCCGCCGAGAAAAATCACGACGGCGGTCAATATCATGGGAATGGAAGCAATCTTCGAATTGAGATTGCGGAAAAGCTGGTTGGGGCGGCCGGAGCGCGCTAGACCCGCCATGGATGACCCTCCTGTAACGTTGCCGTTGATAGCCAGGCAAGGTCTCAAAGACCTCGCCCCAATCCTCCGGGCTTGCGCGTTTACGCATCCCGCAGGGAGCTTGCGGCGGATGGATGCCACCCGCCGCACAAGAGGTTGCGGTTAGTCAGCGGAACCGATGATACCGGCGAAGCGCTTCTGTGCATCTTCTGCAGTCATCGCGCTGGCAAAAAACTCTGCCATCAGGTCTTCTTTCTGCTTCTGCGTATCAGCAGAAATCAGCTGGTCTGTGCTGGTCAGCGCATTGCCCTTGGCCAGAATTTCCAGACCCTTCTTCATGCAGTCATTGGCCGCATTGAGGTCGACGTCGCCACGGATCGGCAGCGAGCCTTTCTTAAGGTTGAAAGCCACCTGCGTTTTAGGATCGACGATGGTTGCGGCCAGAACGTCCTGCGCCTTGGATTTTGCTTCATCCTTGAGCAGCGGGAAATAAAAGGCGTCGCCGCCGGTGGTGAGATAGTCGTTAAGGCCGAGACCCGGCAGGCAAGTGTAGTCCGTACCCGCCTTCTGGTTGGCAAGCTGGAACTCGCCCTGCGCCCAGTCGCCCATGATCTGGCCGCCGGCCTTGCCTGTTATGACCATGTTGGTGGCCTGGTTCCAGTCCTGAACATTGGTGCCCTTGGCCATGTCACGGGCCTCGACGGCGGCCGCAAAAATCTTGGCCATGTCGGGACCGGCCGCTGCTTCGGCATCCTTGTCGCCATAGACCTTCTGATAAAGATCCTTGCCGCCGATCGAAAGCGTCAACGTGTCGAACAGACCGTTGGCCTGCCATGCCTGACCGCCGAGCGCGAGCGGCTGGATGCCGGCTTTTTTCAGTGCCGGTGCTGCGGCAGCAAATTCAGTCCAGTTCTTGGGAACTTCGACGCCCGCTTTCTTGAACGCTTCGTTGGAAAGCCACAGCCATTGCCAGGAATGGATGTTGACCGGCGCGCAATAGATCTTGCCGTCGATGGTGCAACTGTCGAGCAGGCTTGCCGGCTTTATGACGTCTTTCCAATTGCCCTTTTCGGCAACGTCGGTCAGGTCGCGCATCAGGCCGGCCTGCACCAGCTCTTCCGCCTGTCTGCCATGGTTGAACTGGGTGGCACCCATCGGGTCGCCGCCGGTGATACGGCTGATCATGATCGGACGGGCGGTGCCGCCCGAACCGGCAATAGCGCCGTCCACCCACTTGTTGCCGGTGGCATCAAAAGCCTTGGCAAGTTCGGCAACGGCAGCGGCTTCACCGCCCGATGTCCACCAATGGGTAACTTCAAGATCGGTAGCCCCAGCGACACCCGCCGGAATCATAACACTGGCCAAAAAGGCCGCAGAAATAAAGCGCATTCGCATGAGTCTCCTCCCTCACTGAAACGTTGCAGTTGGAACGTAAGCGAAGATTTTTGATTAGGCAACCGCCTAAAAAATGAATCTCGCCGCAGCTCGCCGCGCTGTTTCGAGCAGATACAAACGTGCCGAACGGCTAGATTTTGTTGAGAAAGAAGATTGGGAAATTGGAAGGATGCCGAATGGCACGACAAAGACTGCGCACCGGTAATCTGCAGGCAACGTAGTATCTTCATAGTCTTCCGACTTTGGCGTCGGTTCCTGCGCACAGAGTGCCAAGCCCGCATGGACGGGCAAACATAAGGTGAGCGATCGTGAAACGTTGGCACATTCTTTTGATGATCGGTCTGGCGGGCGTGTTATCGCTTTTGCTCGCACCGTTCGAACGGCTGGCGTCGGGACAGGATCTTTCCTTCACGATACGGGTTGTGATGCTCGTCCAGCCGGCAGTCCTGATCATTGCTGCGGTGGCGACGGGTCAAGCGCTCGCCGGCAAACTCGGGCTCGGCACTCCGCTGATCGATGCCTGGCTGAAAGGAACCGGGTTCGGGCCAGTCTTGCGCAGGCAAGCCCCATCAGCTTTGCTGGCGGGCCTTCTCGTCGGCCTGTTGATGACCGCTTATTCGTCTGTGATCCTGCCTGCCTTCACCGATACGGCAACCATGGAAAAAATGGCGGCGTTTGAAGTCCCACTTGTCACCCGGCTTCTCTATGGCGGCATAACGGAGGAGCTGCTGACCCGATGGGGCTTGATGGCGTTATTCGCATGGGCGCTCTGGCGAATAGTGGGCAAGGGGCAAGTCCAGCCGGTCATGCTGTGGACTGCCATTGTCATCGCAGCGGCCCTTTTTGCCGTGGGCCACCTGCCCTTTCTGTTTGCCATTACCGTTCATCCGCAACCATTGCTGATTGTCAGTGTCATACTCGGCAATTTTATCCCCGGACTGATGTTCGGGTGGCTGTTCTGGCGTCGCGGGCTGGAAGCAGCGATGCTTTCCCACGCTTTCGCCCACTGCGTGAATGCAACTGTCTCCTGATCCGTCGAGCCGACAGATAAGTCAGGGATTTATCATCCCGGCCTCGCCGGCCGGGATAAAATGCCGCTTCGGTGCGGGCAGCAGTCCTAATGCCTCTTATAATCATCCTCGATGCGGATGACGTCGTCTTCGCCAAGATAGGCGCCGGTCTGGATTTCGACCAACTCAAGCGGAATCTGCCCCTCATTGGCAAGCCGGTGCGGTTGGCCAATCGGGATATAGACGGACTGGTTTTCCGTCAGCAGCCGGGTTTCGTCGCCAATCGTTACGGTTGCCGTGCCCTTGACGATGATCCAGTGCTCCGAGCGGTGATAGTGTTTCTGGAACGAGATGCGGTGGCCAGGATCAACCGTGATGTGGCCCACGCGGTAGCGCTCGTCCACATACATATGTTCGATGTAACCCCATGGACGATACACTCGCCTGTGCGCTTGCGTCCGCGGCGCGTGTTCGCCATCCTTCAGTGTCTCCACTAGGCCCTTCACGTCCTGAACCCGGTTTTTCGGCACCACCAGAACCGCATCCTTGGTAGCCACCACCACCAGATCCTTTGCCCCCACCACGGTCGTCAGCAATTGCGTGGAATGGATCAGGCAGCCCTCGGAATCGATGAAGACGCCGTCGCCCTCGAGCGCATTGTCGTTGCCATGCTTGTCGGCGATTTCCCAGATCGCGTCCCAGCTGCCGATATCCGACCAGCGGAAATGGCCATGCACCACCGCCATGCGCTTGGTCTTCTCGATCACCGCATAGTCGATGGAGTTTTTCGGCGAGGCTTCGAAGCTCGCCTGATGCAGGCGCACGAAGCCAAGGTCGCTTTCATATTGTTCGACCGACTGCGTTACTGCCGCAAGAATTTCCGGCGCGAATGCCTTGAGTTCGGCAATCATCACGTCGGAACGGAACAGGAAGTTGCCGGAGTTCCAGAGATACCCCTTCTCCAGATAGGAGATTGCCGTCTTCACGTCCGGCTTTTCCACGAATGCCTCGACGATGCTCAAGTCAGCCTCACCATCAATTGCTTCACCAGGCTTGATGTAGCCGTAAGAGGTGCGCGGCTCGGTTGGCACCAGACCGAAAACGACGATATTGCCCTGATCGGCGGCCTTGGCGCCAAGCCTCACGGACTCTGAAAATTTGTCGGCATCCAGCACCACATGGTCGGCGGCGAGCGCCAGCACGAGGCATCCCGGCTCCCGGCGCTCGGCCAGCACGGCGGCAGCGGCCATGGCGGCGGCACTGTCGCGGCGGGCGGGTTCGAGAACCACCGTCGCCGGAAGATCGATCTCCTCAGCCTGACGGCGGGCGAAGAAGCGGAAATCCTCGTTGGTGATCACCAGCGGCTCGGCATAAAGCGCCTTGTCGGCCACGCGCGTCAGTGTCTGCTGATAGGTCGAAAGATTGCCGACCAGCGGCTGGAACTGCTTGGGCAACTGATCGCGCGATACCGGCCAAAGCCGTGATCCCGCCCCACCAGCAAGAAGAACCGGCGTGATCTTTCGAGATTGTTCCGTCACAATAAAAACCTTTCCAACTTTAAAAAACTTCCGGCGGGCCGGACAATATACATATTTACCAATGCTGCCATCATCGGTTCACGGGCGGATAAGCGCAAGCTCATAAGTTCGCCTTGTGAAAGCTTGGTGAATGTCGGACCCGTTTTGCTAACGCAACGCACAGGGTGAGGTTCCGCGCAAAGGGCGATCAATGGCTTTGACAGGCCGCAAAGAAAAACCCGGGCGAATGGCCCGGGTTTCCGTTTTCAGAGCGATGACCTGTCAGGATCAGTTCGGCAGCGCGTAAGCGATCACGTAGTCGCCACGGTCAGGAGACTGACGTGCACCGCCGGCCGAGATGACGACATATTGCTTGCCTGTTTTCGGAGACTTGTAGCTCATCGGGCCGCCCTGGCTGCCGACAGGAAGGCGGGCCTTCCAGACTTCCTTGCCGGTCGCTGTATCAAAGGCGCGCAGATAATAATCCTGGGTGCCGGCGATGAAGACGAGACCGCCCTGGGTGGCAAGCGTTCCGCCGAGCGTGGGCATGCCGATCGGGATCGGCAGACCCATCTTGATGCCAAGCGGACCGGTATCCTCAACGGTGCCTACAGGAACCTGCCACTTGATCTGCTGCGTCTTCATGTCGATCGCAGTCATCGAGCCATAGGGCGGAGCCTGGCAGGGAATGCCGAGAGCAGACAGGAAACGGTTCTTGTTCACCGCATAGGGTGTGCCCTTCATGGGAACGACGCCCATGCCGGTATTGACGCTTTCGCCGCCGCTTGCCGTTGCCTTGGTGGGAGCAGCTTCCTTCATCTCAATCCACAGGCCGAGGCGCATGTCGTTGATGAAGATTGTGTTGGTCGTCGGGTCAGTCGAGATGCCGCCCCAGTTCATGCCACCGAGCGAACCCGGGAAGGCGAGGGAGAGGTCCGTGCCTGGCGCCGTATAGAGGCCTTCATAACGCATGCCCTTGAAAGCGATACGGCACAGAAGCTGATCGAAAGGGGTGGCACCCCACATATCGGCTTCCGTCAGCGTCTGCGCGCCGATTTGCGGCATGCCCACCGAACGCGGCTGCGTTGGTGCATATGGCTCGTTCGGAATGTTGCCGGCCTTGACCGGAACGTCTTCCACCTTGGTCAGCGGCTGGCCAGTCGCACGGTCCAGCACATAGATCTGACCGGCCTTGGTGCCGAAGACCAGAGCCGGAACGGTCGTTCCGTCGGCCTTCGGGAAATCGATGAAGCTCGGCTGCATCGGCACGTCGAAGTCCCATAGGTCGTTATGAACCGTCTGGTAGACCCACTTTTCGCGGCCGGTCGTGGCATCGAGCGCCAGCATGGAAGCGCCGTATTTATGATCGAGCGGTGTGCGCGTCGCGCCATAAAGATCGACCGAGGGGCTGCCTACCGGCATGAAGACCGTGTTCAGCTCCGGATCGTAGGACATGGATGCCCAGACGTTCGGTGTGGAACGGGTGTAGGTCTGGCCCTCGGGCGGCAGTTTGGTGATTTCAGGGTTGCCGGGATCGAAAGCCCAGCGAAGCTCACCCGTCACCACGTCGAAACCGCGCATCACGCCGCCAGGCATATCCACCTGTACGTTGTCAGCGATACGCCCGCCGACCACGATGGTGGTGCCGGCCAGTGTGGGGGCCGATGTCAGCACATATTGCGGGTCCGGCGCATCACCAAGACCGATCTTCAGATCGACGCGGCCATTGGTGCCGAAATCCGGGCAAAACGCGCCGGTGTCGGCGTCGAGCGCGATCAGTTCCGCGTTGATGGTGTTCATGAGAATGCGGCGCTGGCAAAGCGCGCCGTCGGCTACGATCGCCGGGGTGACAGGCGTTGCGCCCGGAGCGGTCGGCTGCTTCAGCGGCGCCTTGGCATCGAAATAGGCGAGACCACGGCAACGCATCCAGACGGTGGATTTGGCGTTGATTTCGGTCTTCCACTTCTGCGCGCCGGTATCGGCGTCGAGCGCGATGACATTGTTGTGCGGTGTGCACACAAACACGGTGTCGCCGACCTGAAGCGGCGTTTCCTGATCTTCCGCACCGTTCGCGCCGGGGCTGATCGGGATGTCGCCGGTCCGATAGGTCCATGCCACCTCAAGGTTCTTGACGTTATCGCGGTTGATTTCGTCAAGCGCAACAAAGCGGCTGCCGCCCGCCGTATTGCCGTAATGTTCCCAGTTCTTCTGCTCTTTTTCCGGCGTTACCGGCGTCAGTGCAGCAACCTCACCCTTGAAGGCGACGGTTGGATGCGGCACGAACATGCCGGCAAAACCGGCAGCGGACGCAATGGCCAGAACGCCAGCAAGGGCAAAGGAAGCGCCGTAAGCGGGCGTCTTGCCAGCCGCGCGCCGCAGCAGCGGATAGGAGAGCGCAACCACCGTGGCGCCCACGCCCAACGCCAGCAGGCGGGAGATGAGCGGCCAGAAGTGCAGTCCGGCTTCCCACACTGCCCAAACACCGCTAACGATGAAGACAAGGCCGAACAGGAGCGCGCCGGCGGGCTTGCGCAGGAGAATAAGCAAGCCGGAGACGATCAGCGCGATACCCGCCAAGACGAAATAGAGGCTGCCGCCGAGTGTTGCGAGCTGCCCGCCGCCAATGGCGAAGAACAGTCCCGCAGCGACAATGACGGCGCCGAGCACGAAGAGCCATAATCTGGCTGCAAGCGACGTTGAGGTTGCTGGTTTACTCATGAAATTAAATATCCGGTTAGGAGAGCCGCCGCGAAGGCTGACGCCCGATGATCTTTCAATGCCCGGCCCAGGCCTGACAGTCCGCCGCACTTACGGCTGAGCGAAGATGCGCTGAAGGCGATGAGGCGAAATGGGGAACAATGGTGCGGGAGACTTCCGTGGTGACTGTCATTTTGACCCATTCACTGCAGTTTATCGCCGGCCCCAATGGACGGCGGACAATGTGCTCGAACAAATCCTCCCAAGTTCGTATCGCAGAGGCCCGCATGCGGGCACTGGGCGACCGAAACCTCGGTGCGGTATAACGTCGCCTGCGACAAGATGACAATGCGCAAGACGGGCATTTTTGATAAGCTGCGCTTATACCATATCAACACCTACAACACAAAGACCTCTCCGCCGATGGATATTCGCCAGCTCGCCATTTTTGTGGAAGCCGCAAGGGCCAAAAATTTCCGCGCGGCCGCTTTGCAGCTGGGCATCGCCCAACCGGCCGTAACGCAGCGTATCCGGCAACTGGAAGAGAATCTGGGCTTCAAGCTTTTCCTCCGTGTCAACCGCGGTGTGGAACTTACGCCGGCTGGGCAGTCGATGCTGCTCGATGCGGAGGAAATTCTTGCCCGCACCAAGGGCGCGCTGGAAAAGGCACACCAGATCAGGCGCGGCCAGCTCGGCACGCTGCGCATCGGCTTTGGCACCAGCGTAATGGCGGAACGAAAATTGCCGGCGCTGATCACCCGCTATGGCAACGACCACAGGGAGGTGACGCTTGAACTCCTGCCCGGCATGACGATGGAACAATTGATCGAGCAGGTGGCGACGCGCAAGACAGACGTCGCTTTCATTCGCGCACCCCTGCCCCAATTGCCGCAGAGCTTGCGGGCCATGCCCTTCGACCGCTCCAAACTGTGCGTCGCCCTGCCGGAGCGCCATCCGCTCGCCTCCCGCCCCAGAGTTTCGGTTGGCGATATCGTGCAGGAAAAACTGCTGCTGCCGGTGGACGAGATCGGCCTGGGGCTCAGCAGCAGCGCGCTTTCCCTTTTCGAGGATGCAGGCTGTGAGCCGGAAATCGGCATGCGCATCGCCAACGTCAACACCATCCTTGCTCTCGTCGAAGCTGGCGCGGGAATTTCCATTCTGCCGGAAAGCACCGTGCGCTCCACAAGAGGCATCACAGGTGTGCCGCTCGAAAGCGCCGATGCCTGGTCAGATAGCGTGCTGGTCGTCAGACGCGGTCCGCTTGCCCTCCACGTGGAGGCCTTCGTGAATATGGTACGGCAGGCCTACCAGTCCCACCTATAATGCCGCCAATACGCACTTAATCGATTGAATCGGCCACAAATTTCGCCACGGCTAAATTTGCTGCACTGAACAACATTCAACGCTTGGCACGCGCGCGAAAAATACAATAACAACGACGGATATTTTTGCACTGTTATCGACACGAAAGCACACTCAGCCCATGTCCGACACGACGAAGCCCGCCAGCCCCAGAACATCGGTTACAGATCAGGAAGCACTGGATTTCCACGCGCAAGGCAGACCGGGGAAACTGGAAATCACCCCAACCAAGCCGATGGCGACTCAGCGGGATCTGTCGCTTGCCTATTCGCCGGGAGTGGCCGTGCCGGTGAAAGCCATCGCCGAAAATCCGGCGACCGCTTACGATTATACGACACGCGGCAACATGGTGGCAGTGATCTCCAACGGCACGGCGATCCTCGGTCTCGGCAATCTCGGCGCGCTCGCCTCCAAGCCTGTCATGGAAGGCAAGTCCGTTCTGTTCAAGCGCTTTGCGGATGTGGATTCCATCGATCTCGAGGTCGATACCGAAGACGCCGACGAATTCATCAATTGCGTGCGCTACCTTGGCCCCTCTTTCGGCGGCATCAATCTGGAAGACATCAAGGCGCCGGAATGTTTCATCATCGAAAGCCGCCTGCGCGAGCTGATGGACATTCCCGTTTTCCATGACGACCAGCACGGAACCGCCATCATCGCCGCCGCCGGTCTCATCAACGCCATCGAACTGACTGGCCGAGACTTCAAGACGACGAAGCTCGTCTGTAACGGCGCAGGTGCTGCTGCCATCGCCTGCATGGACCTCATCAAGGCCATGGGTTTCAACCCCGAAAACATCACGCTTTGCGACACCAAGGGCGTGATCTACCAGGGACGCACCGAAGGCATGAACCAGTGGAAATCCGCCCATGCGGTGAAGACTGACAGCCGCACGCTGACTGAGGCCATGAAGGGCGCGGATGTCGTCTTCGGCCTGTCGCAGAAGGGTGCTTTTACCGAAGAGATGATCCGCTCCATGGCGCCGAAGCCGATCATTTTCGCAATGGCCAACCCTGACCCGGAAATCACCCCGGAAGAAGTCGCCCGCATCCGCGATGACGCCATCATGGCGACGGGGCGTTCGGATTATCCGAACCAGGTCAACAACGTCCTCGGCTTTCCCTATATCTTCCGCGGCGCGCTCGATGTCCGTGCAAGCCAGATCAACGACGCAATGAAGATTGCCGCTGCACAGGCGCTGGCCGATCTTGCCCGCGAGGACGTGCCGGATGATGTGGCCGCCGCCTATCAGGGCAACCGCCCGCGCTTCGGATCGCAATATATCATTCCCGTTCCCTTCGATCCGCGACTGATCTCGGCAATTCCGGTGGCCGTGGCCAAGGCCGCCATCGAAACCGGCGTCGCTCGCCGCGAATTGCCCGATCTCGATGCCTATGCCCGCGAGCTTTCCGCCCGCCGCGACCCCATGGCGTCGACCACGCAGCGCCTTTACGAGCGTGTGCGCCGCTCTCCGAAGCGTGTCGTTTTCGCCGAAGCGGAAGAAGAACAGGTGATGCGCGCAGCGATCTCGTTTACCGCGCAGGGGCTTGGCACCGCCATCCTGCTCGGCCGTGACGACATCATCAAGGCCAATGCGGAGCGTGCCGGCATCGATCTCGACCGCGCCAATATCGAGATCACCAATGCCCGCGCCTTTCCAGCCGCGTCGATGCCTATGTCGATTATCTCTATGCGCGTTTGCAGCGCGGCGGCTTCCTGCTGCGCGACGTGCAGCGCCTGATCCACAACGACCGTAACCATTTCGCCGCCTGCATGGTGGCGATGGGCGATGCGGACGCCGTGGTCACCGGCGTTACCCGCAACTATTCCACGGCGCTCGAGGATATCCGCCGCTGCATCAACACCAAACCCGGCCACCGTGTCATCGGCGTTTCTCTGGTCGTGTCGCGCAACCGAACGGTCTTCGTGGCAGATACCGCTGTGCACGACATGCCGTCCGCCGAAGACCTTGCCGATATCGCCGAAGAAGCAGCCGGTCTCGCCCGCCGTTTCGGCTACGAACCGCGTGTGGCGATGCTCGCCTATTCCACCTTCGGCCAGCCGGTTGGCGAACGCTCCGACAAGGTGCGCGAAGCGGTGAAAATCCTCGACAAGCGCAACGTCAATTTTGAGGTCGACGGGGAAATGTCGGCCGATGTGGCGCTGAACCATCATCGCATGCAGAGCCAGTATCCCTTTGCCCGCCTTTCCGGCGCGGCCAACGTGTTGGTCATGCCCGCCATCCATTCCGCCTCGATCTCCACCAAGATGCTACAGGAACTGGGCGGCGCGACCGTCATCGGCCCGCTTCTCGTCGGCCTCGACAAATCGGTGCAGATCACCTCGATGGGTGCCAAGGACAGCGACATCGTCAATATGGCGGCGATCGCGGCCTATAACGCCGGTCGGTAACGATGTGGGAGCGCTCTTCGGGAGAAGGGCGCTCAAAATGCCCAGGCATAGCCAACATATCCTCGCCCCTGTGGCGAGGATATTCCAAAGCGCCGAACCCCGGCACCATAAGAACAAGATTCTACGATTTCAAATTATTAGGTTATTTTTTCTCACCAGAGAACTTATTGGAACACGATTTTATTTATACGATTTTTTGCGCAACGCCAATTCTCGCTCTCGACGGACGCCTCATGTAGTTTCCACCCACAACCAAAAGGAAATACCCATGGCCCTCTCCTTCTCCAGATTTGCCGCAAAACTCATCGCCGGAACCGTCGTCATCGCTTCGATGGCCACCGCCGCTCACGCGGATGCGACGCTCGACCGTATCAAGGGTCGCGGCAAGCTCACCGTCGGCGTCATCCTGTCCGGCGCGCCTTTCGGCTTCATCGATCCGAAGACGCAGGAGCAGAAGGGCCTCAACATCGACGTCGCCAAGGCGCTGGCCGCCGGTCTCGGTGTGGAGCTGGTGACCGAAACCGTGACCCCGCCCAACCGCGTGCAGTTCCTGCAGCAGGGCAAGGTCGATATTCTGATCGCCAACATGCAGTACACGGAAGAGCGCGCCAAAACGCTCGATTACGTGCCCACCCCCTATGACCGCCAGGGCGGCGCAGCCATCGGTCGAAAGGACTCGGGCATCAAGGACTGGCCGGACCTGAAGGGCAAGATTGCCTGCGTATCGCAGGGCTCCAACTACACCCAGCCGCTGATCGAGCAATATGGCGCGCAGGTAAAGGCGTTGCCGAGCCAGCCGGAATCGCTGCTCGCGCTGAAGGGCGGCAATTGCGATGTCTCAGTGCACGTCAACGGCACGCTGAGCCTGATGCTTCAGGACCGCGCCGATGAGTGGAAGGATTACGGCATCCTGATCCCCACCGACCTTATCCCTTCTGACTCCGTCATCTGGCTGCGCAAGGGCGAGGCCGACACGCAGGCTGCGCTCGACAAGATCGTCAAGGAGCTGCACGCTTCCGGCAAAATGATCGAATTCGCCAAGGCCAACCGCCTGCCGAGCATCGGCTTCATGGAAGAGCAGAAGACGAAGCTCTCCGCGGCGCAGTAAAGGCTGGGCAATCCCGCTTGCTCTGTCACCCCGGACCTGGTCCGGGGGACCGGCATGTCGTAGGGGCATCTGCCATCACGGAGATTTCCCTCACCACTGAGAACGGCCGGTTTCGCCCGCCGTTCTTTTCTGCTTTATAGCAAGACAGGTCATTCTGGCACCGCCTGCCGGGCGGCAGCCGCGACAAGAGCATGGATATCCGATGCAGGATGGATTTACAGCGCGTTTCATAGAGTTGGCCGCGCATATAGGCCTCAACTATGACTTTCTGAACAGCGGCTACGAGGTTCAGATCTGGCTCGACGGCATGAAGATGACGCTCATCCTCGTCGGCGTCACCCTGCCGCTCAGCCTCGTTTTCGGCTTCATTTTCGCCGCCATGCTCACGTCAGGCAAAGGCTGGCTCGCCGGTCCGGTGCGCGCCTATGTGGAATTGACGCGCAACACGCCGACGCTGGTGCAGCTGATGTGTGGTTTCCTTGTGCTCAACATGTTGATTTCGAACGCGCTCGGCGGCGCGCAGAACAATCCGCTCACCCCGTTCTTCTGGGTCGTCGCCATCACCGGCCTGCACGTTGCCGCCTTCCATGCGGAAGCCTTGCGCGGCGGTATCGAGGCGGTGCCGGCTACCACCATCGAGGCGGCACGCGCCATCGGTTTCACCTCTTTCGAGATTTTACGTTACGTGGAATTTCCGCTGGCAATCCGCACGGCACTTCCTTCCATCATCAACAATCTCATCAATCTGGTGAAGCTCACCACCGTCGGCTCGGCGATTGCGGTCGGTGAAATCACCTATGCCTCGATCCTGATCTGGACGCAGCGCGACAATGTGGTCGAACTGATGCTGGTGATCCTCATCTTTTTCAGTGTCATCAATTTCATCGTCGCAAGGGCGGGCCTGTGGCTTGAGCGGCGTCTTGCGGTTCCGGGGTTCGGTCAATGAGCGCGGTGGTCTCTCCAACACAGGCGGCGAAGAAGCTGCCTTTCGGCACCATTCTTCTGTGCGGCGTGCTGGTTGCCGTCGTGCTGTGGCTGGTTCTCGATCCCTCGCTCGGACAGGTGCTGCTGGAATGGCTGCCCTATCTGGGCAAGGGTTTTGCCATGAATGTGCTGATCAGCATCCTGGCGATTGCCATCGGCACCATCATCGGCGTCGTGCTTGGCATCATGGAGCTTGCGCCCTATCGCCTCGTGCGCGCGCCGGCGCTCACCTACGTGCAAATCTTCCGCAACGCCCCGCATCTGGTGCTGATTTTCGCCGCGACCTACATCTTCCCCTTCGAGATCGTCGCCTTCGGCAACTACATTCCGTTTCCAGACTGGATCAAGGCCGTGGTCGGGCTTGCGATTCCGGCCAGCGCCCACATCGCCGAAATCACCCGGGGCGCCATCCAGTCCATTCCCACCGCGCAATGGGAAGCGGCGCAGGGCCTCGGGTTTTCGCGCAACCAGACGCTGCGCTGGATCATCCTGCCGCAATGCGTGAAGCGCTCGCTGCCGCCGTGGATGAACCTTTACGCCTCCATCACCATGGGCACGGCGCTTGCCTCGCTGGTCGGCGTGCATGAGCTTCTCCACGCAGCAACCGATGCCAGCACCGCCGTGCAGCGCAACGATTTCACCGTCGTGTGGTCTATCTCACCGTCCTGATGGCGTTCTTCCTGTTCTGCTATCCCGTGTCCCGTTTCACGCAGCGCCTTGAACGGCGCTTCGCTTCCCGCTGATTGGAATACACCATGTCCGCATCCGCCCCCCAAACCGCCGCCAAAGCTCTTGTTGAACTGGAAGGCGTGCACCTGTCCTTCGGCGACAATCAAGTGCTCAAAGGCATTGATCTCACCGTCAACAAGGGCGACGCCGTCTCCATCATCGGCCCTTCCGGCTCGGGCAAATCCACGATCCTGCGCTGCATCAACGGCCTGCTCATTCCGCAATCTGGCAAGATCACCGTGGGGGGCACCCGCGTCGATCAGCTGAAAACGGAAGCTGAGCGCATAACGCTGCGCAAGCGCATCGGCATTGTCTTCCAGCAGTTCAACCTCTTCCCGCATCTGACTGTCATGGAAAATATCACAATCGCGCCGATTAAAATCCTCGGCACGCCGAAGGCGGAAGCCGAGCGTCATGCCCGCGAATTGCTGGAAAAAGTCCGCCTGTCGCAGAAGGTGGATGCCTATCCCGGTCAGCTGTCTGGCGGCCAGCAGCAGCGTGTGGCCATTGCCCGCGCGCTTGCCATGCGGCCTGAATTGGTGCTGTTCGACGAAGTTACCTCCGCACTTGATCCGGAAACCGTGGGCGAAGTGCTCGCCGTCATCCGCGATCTCGTCAATGACGGCATGACCAGCATTCTCGTGACACACGAAATGCGCTTCGCCGAGGAAATCAGCGACAATATCGTCTTCACGGAAAACGGCCTGATCGTTGATCAGGGCACGCCGGAGCACATCTTCTACAAGTCGACCAATCCGCGTATCAACGCCTTCGTAAAGGGTCTTGGCGGACAGGTGGCACGGGTCGCCGACGGCGAAGGGATCTGACGCCATGCCCTCCGATGAAAAACTCACCCTTCATCTGGCAGAAGCCATCGCCGCCTCTGATCCGCTCCGCGACGAAGAGGCTGTGACGATCGCCCGCACGGCGCTGATCGACTTTTTTGCCTGTATGCTGGGTGGCGCTTCCGACCGAAGCACGAAAATCCTCATCGACAGCTTTACGTCAGGCACATCCGGCACGGCGGGCATTGTCGGCCATGATCTGCGCACGGATGCATTCACCGCCGCACTCATCAATGGTCATGCGGGGCACGTGCTGGATTATGACGACGTCCATGGCAGCGTGCGCGGCCACCCCACCGTCGCCATCGTTCCCGCTCTATTGGCTGTTGCGGTCGAGGAAGGCTCTACGGCGGATGCATTCATCGCCGCCTATATTGTAGGGCTGGAAACCATGGCGCGGCTTGGCCTGTCGCTCGGCACCAAGCATTACGAAAATGGCTTCCACGCCACCGCGACCCTCGGCCCCATCGGTGCGGCGGCGGCCATTGCCCATCTTCTGAAATTCACCCCGCAGACGACCGCTATCGCACTCGGCCTTGCCGCCACGCAGTCGGCCGGACTTCGCCTGCAATTTGGTTATGATGCGAAGCCCCTGCATGCCGGGCTTGCGACACGCGCTGGCCTCACCGCCGCGCAGCTGGCAAGATCAGGTTTTCAGGGCGCGCCGGATTTTCTGGAAAACCCTATCGGCTTTTATTCCGCCTTCGCCTTTGGCGCGGAACAGCCGAAACGGCTCCTGTCCGGCTGGGGTGCACCCTGGCAGATCGTCTCTCCCGGATTGACGCTCAAGGCATTTCCCTGCTGCACCGCCAGCCACCCTGTTGCCGTTGGTGCGCTTGCACTGCGCAGCGCCAATGATCTGGCACCAGATGAAATCGAAACTGTCGTCATCACCTTTCCCCCGGGAGGCGATGCCGCTCTTGTGGGTTCGGCCACACCCGCCACGGGCATCGATGCGCGTTTCAGCGCCGAATATGTCTTCGCCGCCGCACTGACGGATGGCGCACTCGGCATCAGCCATTTCGACGAACGCCCTGCACGCGCCGACCTGCTTGGACTTTCCGCAAAAGTCTCGCGCCGGCACGACGAGACCGCCCGCCGCCTCTCGCCGGATCCGACCACGCGTTTCGTGGTCATCGACGTGACGAAGAAGGATGGCACGGTGCTGTCGCGCCGTATTGACGGTCTTCCCGGCATTGATGACCCCACGGAAAAATTTGCCGACGCCACCGGCGACAATGAGAAATTCGCCGGAATTCCGGCACTGGTGCGGACCATGAAAACCGCAGCCGACCTCAAGAAGCTAGAAGCGCTTCTGGCAACGCAAATATAACACGACCGAAATAAAGGCATGATCACCATGACCACGAATACCCGCAAAAGACAGATGCATCTTGGCCTGTTCCTGCAAGGAGCCGGCCACCACGTTTCCGGTTGGCGTCACCCGGATGCGGAAGCCGGCAGCGAGAATTTCGACCTGTTGACCCGTGTCACGAAAATGGCCGAAGATGCCAAGTTCGACATGGTCTTTCTGGCAGATGGCCTCACAAGCGGCGTCGACGCCCATCCCTCGATGATCGCCCGTTTCGAGCCGCTTACCCTGCTTGCGGCGCTTGCCATGGTGACAAACAAGATCGGACTAGCCGCCACCGCCTCCACCACCTATGGTGAGCCCTACCACACCGCACGCGCCTTCGCCTCCATCGACCATCTCAGCCACGGGCGTGCGGCGTGGAACATCGTTACCACCTCCTATGCCCGCACGGCGGCGAACTTCTCCAAGAGCCATCCCGAGCATGACGAGCGTTATGCCGTTGCGGAAGAATATGTGAACGTCGTGCGTGGCCTGTGGGACAGCTGGGACGACGACGCCTTCGTCAAGGACAAGGAAGGCGGCCGTTACGTCGATCCGCAGAAGGTCCACATTCTCGATCATGAAGGCAAATATTTCACGGTGAAGGGGCCGCTGAACATTCCGCGTTCGCCGCAGGGTCACCCGGTTCTCATTCAGGCCGGCTCCTCCGGCCCGGGGCAGGATCTCGCCGCCCGCACTGCCGATATCGTCTTCACCGCCCAGCAGGCCATTTCCGAGGCGCAGGCCTTCTACACCAGCCTAAAGGCGCGAGTGGAGAAATTCGGCCGCGATCCCGCAAGCGTTGCCGTGATGCCCGGTTTCATGCCCATCATCGGCAAGAGCTTCGAAGAGGCCGGCGAAAAGCTGAAGGAGCTGAACCGCTGGACCGACATCAAGAGCGCCATGCCGTTGCTTGAGGAACGCATCGGCCATAGCCTTACCGAGTATGATCTCGACGGCCCGCTGCCGGACCTGCCTATTTCCGACCAGTTGCGCAGCCGCGCCGAACTTTTGACAGAACTGGCGCGCCGCGAAAAGTTGACGATCCGGGAACTGGCGCTGCGCGTTGCAGCTGGTCGTGGCCACCATATCGTCATGGGCACGGCCAAGGACGTTGCGGATCGCATGCAGGAGTGGTTCGAGAACGGCGCGGCAGACGGCTTCAACGTCATGCCGCCCTTCTTCCCCGGTGGGTTGGAAGAATTCAACCGCGAAGTCGTGCCGCTCTTGCAGGAACGTGGCCTGTTCCGCAAGGAATACGAAGGCTCGACGTTGCGCGACCATCTCGGCATCAACAGGCCTGCCCTGCGGGCATAAAAAACGGATGCCCGGCGACGGGCATCCGCATGACAAGAGGCTCACGTGGAAGCAGGCTGTCGCCGATCCGTCAGGCTGCTTTCCTTCCCGACAGTTTCACACTGTGACTCGTCCGCGACGAGTTGGATGAAATGGATGCCCCGTCGTCGCGCTGGGTCGCGCGGCGGTTCAGTTTGAACAGGCTAACCAGTTGCGCCAGCACATCCGCACCCTGGGCAAGGGTAGCGCTAATGGCGGTCGTGCGCGCGCTCATCGCCGCATTTTCCTGCGTCATCCGGTCGAGCTGGTTGACTGCACGGTTGATTTCGCTGATGCCTAAGGCCTGTTCATCGGCGGCCTTGGCGATCATATCGACATTGCCGTCAATGTGCTTCACCAGCGCATCGATCTGCTTCAGCGCCTCACCCGTCTCGCCGACAAGCCGCACGCCTTCCATAACCTCGGTGCCGGAATTGTTGATGAGCGCCTTGATTTCCTTGGCGGCACTGGCGGAGCGTTGCGCAAGTTCGCGCACCTCCTGTGCCACGACCGCAAAACCCTTGCCGGCATCGCCGGCGCGCGCGGCTTCGACCCCCGCATTCAGGGCAAGAAGGTTGGTCTGGAAGGCGATTTCGTCGATAACGCCGATAATCTGGCTGATCTCCCGCGATGCCGTCTCGATGCGCTGCATGGCGTTGACGGTACGCCCAACGACTTCCGTGGAAGCCGCCGTTGACGTCCGCGCACTCTGAACGAGTTTTCGGGTTTCCTTGGTGTTTTCCGTCGATGCCCGTACGGTCGCGGTGATTTCTTCCAGCGCCGCCGAGGTTTCCTCCAGCGCCACGGCCTGCTCACGCGATCTTTCGGCGAGATGAACAGAGGCTTCGCTGACTTCCTGGCTGCTTCTGGTCAGGTCATCGGTCTGCCCAAGAACATTTTCCAGGGTTTTCTGGAATTCGGCGATGGACTTGTTGAAATCCCGTCTCAGCCCCTCGAACTCACCCACGAAAGGCTTGTCGAGCGTGACGCGGATGTTGCACTGGGAAAGACGCTCAAGCGCAGCGCCCAGTTCTTCCACCGCATGGACGCGGTCCGTTACATCGAAGGCGAATTTCACCACCTTGACGACTTTTCCCCGCTCGTCGATGATCGGGTTGTAGGACGCCTGGATGAAGACGCGTTTTTCGTTCTTGCCGAGCCGCATGAACTGACCGGTCGAGAACTCTCCCTTACCAAGATCCTTCCAGAAATTGCGGTACTCTTCGGACTGCACGTAGCCACGCTCACAAAACATCGAATGATGGTTGCCGATGATCTCTTCCGCCGTGTAGCCGAGTGCTGTCAGGAAGTTTTCATTCGCGGAGAGAACTTTCCCCTCGGGCGTGAACTCGATCATCGCCTGCGCGCGCGAAAGCGCTGCCAGCTTGCCATTATCCTCGGTGCTTCGGCGCTTCGTCGCCGTGATATCGGAAGCGATCTTGACCACCTTGTAAGGTTTGCCGAAACGAAAAACCGGATTGTAGGAGGCTTCAATCCAGATGTCGTCGCCGGTTTTCGACCGCCGCCGATATTGGCCCTGATCGTATTCGCCGCGTGAGAGTTTCGCCCAGAAGACCTTGTATTCGGGTGACGCTGCATCTTCGGGAGGCAGGAACATGCTATGGGGGCGTCCGATGATTTCTGATTGCTGATAGCCGACCGCCTTGCAGAAATTGTCGTTCGCTTTCAGAATTTTGCCAGTCAGATCGAACTCAATGATGGCTTGCGAGCGGCTTAGGGCATCAAGTACCGCAGATGCGTCCGTACCGAGTTTGAAAAATTGAGACATGTCTTTGAACTCCCAACAATAACTTGTATGCGGACCTTTCCTCCTCGATGCCAAAGAGATGAAAATAAAGGATCGGTCTGCGTGTACGCGAAACCTAGCCGGACACCGTTAAATAGCAATTAATGATGACCCATAACTATTGGTCCAATGACCGAAACTGTTGGCAAGAATACTTCAGACCGAGCTGCCTTTACCAACCCGTCCGCACCGGATGAGAACCGCTTATTTGCCACAGTGCTGATATTTCTGCCGCCGCAGAGCGATACGGGCTTTCATCGGTACGGCATTCATTGTTATGGCGGGCTTGAAAGATTTGTGTTGCAGGAGCGCCGATGACCAAAACCCTGAAATGCGACGTGCTGGTGATCGGCACCGGCATTATCGGTTCCATGGCGGCGCTTTACCTGCAAAATGCCGGGCGTGAGGTCTTTCTTCTGGAGCGCGGTGAAGTTGCCCGGGGCGCGAGCTCCGGTAATGCCGGCATCCTGGCCTTTCCCGAAATCATCCCCATTCCCGCCCCCGGCATCATGAGAAAAGCACCGCGCTGGCTTTTCGATCCGCTTGGCCCGCTCAGTGTGCCGCCTGCCTATGCGCCGAAGATCGCGCCGTGGCTGTGGCGTTTCTGGCGCGCCAGCGCTGAGCGCAACTTTCGCCACGGCCTGAGAACGCTCAGCGAGATCAACCGGCTGTCTGCCACCGAAATGGCCCATGTCGCCGCCATGCCGGAGCTCTCGCACTTTGTCGCGAAAACCGGCACGCTCGATCTTTACGACAGCGAAGCCAGCCTCAACGCTGCCCGCAAGGACTGGGATGAAAAGGAACAGGCAGGCTTCTCTTCCAAGCGTGTCGCCCGCAACGAGATAGACGAATTGCAGCCGGGTCTTGCCCCGCAATTCCGCCACGCCATGTTCTCGCCTGATGGCTTGCAGGTCTCCGATCCCTACGACTTCACCCGTGCCATTTTCGACCTGGTGATCGCCCGTGGCGGAAAGCTGCGCAAGGGCGAGGCAGAACGCATCGACGCCGTCGGCGAAAGTACGATCGTGACCCTGGAAAACGGCGACAAGATCGACGCCGACAAGGTGGTGATCGCCTGCGGCGCGTGGTCCAAGCCGCTTGCCGCAACACTTGGCAACATCGTGCCGCTGGAAACCGAACGCGGCTATAACACCACCCTGCCCGCCGGCGCCTTCAACCTCACGCGCCAGCTTTATTTCAACGACCACGGTTTTGTCGTTACACCGCTATCGTCTGGCATCCGCGTTGGCGGCGCAGTCGAGTTGGGCGGTTTGGAGTTGAAGCCGAATTTCAAGCGATCCGAGGCCATGCTCAAGAAAGCCGGGCGTTTCCTGCCCGGTCTCAAGGTTGAAGGCGGCCAGCAATGGATGGGGTTCCGCCCTTCGATGCCGGACTGTCTTCCCGTCATCGGCACCGCGCGCACCACACCTTCCGTCATCTATGCCTTTGGCCACGGCCATCTGGGGCTGACGCAATCGGCAGCTACCGCCCGCCTCGTGACGCAACTGGCAAACGGCGAGGAGACCGCAATATCGGTCGATGCGTTCCGTCCGGGGCGTTTTTCCTGAAAATGCGGAAATCCGGTTTCAAGCCGGTTAGAGTTTCTACGGTTTAGCGGACGCCTGCGCGCTATTTCACCTGTTGTACGGAATCTTCCGGAAACTCCACCGTGGCGAAGGATGGATAGACCTTTCGCAGGATGGTCACCTGCTGCTGATCGCTCACACGCAGCAAATACCATTGCGTACCGTCGATAAGCGCCAGGGTATGGGATTTCGCTTCGATCGTCTGGCCGCCGGTTTCCATCACCGTTTTCGTCGGAACGAGCGCATAGGGCGTTCCATCAGGCGTCTGCTGCACACTGATCGCCGCCGTGTCCATGGTGAATTCGGTGATCTTGACCGCTGCAAGCGCCATTTGCATCTGCGTGGTCAGAGCGCTACGCAACTGCCCGACGGAGACACCCGCATCGTTTGCAATGAATTCAAAGATTTTCGGCGGCACCGTCCGGCCGACAAAATCAAAATCCTGCGCATTCAAGGCGGCGCTGAACCGCTCTATCTGTGTTTGCAGCTTGTCTTGCTCAGACGGCAAAAGATCGCGCGACAAAGCGGGATGCGACATCACCGCCAGCAATAACAGCCAGGCAAACAGGCGTTTCATTGCTTCGCCTTTCCGGGTTTGGGCTTGCCGGTAGCAAGGCATCGCAACGTCCGCGCCGCGACACGCTTGTGAACAGCGTCGCTCAGCGCAGCAGAATGAAACCCGCAGCCGAAAGCACGAGGAAAACGATAAGGCCGCCAAGGAAACCCACGGACGTAAAGAAACCCGCGACCATGGCCAGCATCAGCACGCAGACCAGCATCGTGCCGTACTTCGTCATGGCAAGAAAAGCGTTGTAGGTCTTTTCATGCTCGGCGTAGTTCATCTCGGCGCCAACTTCGACTGGACCCGTGTGGTGTTCGCTCATTCCGCTTCCCCTTCTGCTCCATCCGCCATACCCGCCGCACAAGACAATTTGCCCTGCGGACGATAACGGGCCCATGCCGGATTCTCCGGAGCCAGAGGTAACATGAAGTCGGCGAAAAGTGCAATGCGTTCCAAACGAAAGAACATCGATGACAAGCGGGGCAAACGGTATGCCGTGCAAAGCGTGCCGTCGTGCAACATTCTTTTGTAAACGGTTGAAAACGGCGGCCATGCGGCCGGTTTAATAGTGGTTTCGGTTGCTTTTCGGACAACCTGCCCATACACGGGATTCTGTGGGGAGGAACGCCGGAATTTGGCTGTGCGGATACGCGTGGAGGCGTGCCCGTCACGATGGCCGACCGGCTTGCTTGCCACCATAACCCGCAAAGGGCCCGGCAAGGGAAGAGGGGAAAGTCATGAAACCGCTTTTGAAATTAAGTGCGCTGATCGACCTTGTCAGCGAAGCTCTGGGCAAGGTCGCCGGTTATCTGGTGCTTGTCTGCTGCCTCGTCAGCGCCGGAAACGCCATGGTGCGTTATACCTTCAACTATAGTTCAAACGGCTGGCTCGAAATCCAGTGGTATATGTTTGCCTTCATCGTGCTGGTGGGTGCCTCCTACACGCTGCGCATGAACGAACATGTGCGGGTGGACATCATCTACGGGGCTATCTCGTCTCGCACGCGCCTGTGGGTGGACATCATCGGCATCGTACTTTTTCTCATGCCCGCCTGCTTTTATCTGGCCTGGCTTTCCTGGCCGATGTTCATGCTTTCCTGGCATCAGAACGAAATGTCCTCCAATGCCGGCGGGCTCATCCGCTGGCCGGTGAAACTCATCATCTTCGCCGGTTTCGCCCTTCTGGTTCTTCAGGGATTTTCCGAACTCATCAAGCGCATCGGCGCCCTCAACGGGCTTTATGCGCTCGATACGAAGTACGAAAAACCCCTGCAATGATCGCCGCGATCTGAACCTTCAGGATATTTCCCATGTTCGAATATGGAATTCTTCCGCCACTGATGTTCCTCGGCATGATCATCTTCATGCTCTACGGATTTCCGGTTGCTTTCTCTCTTGCCACCGTCGGTCTGGTTTTCGGCGTCATCGGTATCTTCACCGAGCATTTTTCGCCGGCCTTCCTTCAGGCCTTGCCGCTGCGCATCTTCGGCATCGTCTCGAACGACCTGCTGCTCGCCATTCCGTTCTTCACCTTCATGGGCGCGATCCTGGAGCGATGCGGGCTTGCCGAAGATTTGCTTGAAGGCACGGGCAAGCTGTTCGGCGCCATTCCCGGCGGCCTCGCCTATGCCGTCATCATCGTCGGCGCAATCCTTGGCGCGATCACAGGCACGGTTGCCGCCTCCGTCATCACCATGGGCGTCATCTCGCTGCCGATCATGCTGAAATACGGTTACAATCCGCGCCTCGCCACCGGCGTCATCGCCGCGTCGGGAACCATCACGCAGGTCATTCCGCCTTCGCTCGTGCTGATCGTTCTTGCCGACCAGCTCGGTAAATCCGTCGGCGACATGTATCTCGGCGCAATCGGCCCGTCGATCCTGCAAGTCGCCATCTTCATGCTCTTCATCCTGTTCATGTCGATCGTGCGGCCGAAGGATTTGCCTGCTTTGCCGCCAGAAGCGCGGGGCGAACTCAACCGTGCACTGGTATTTCGCGTGCTGGCGGGCATGGTGCCCTCCATCGTGCTTATCTTCCTCGTGCTCGGCACCATCTTCCTCGGCCTTGCAACACCAACGGAAGCCGGCGCGCTCGGCGTCGTCGGCGCCATGGCGCTGGCCGCAGCCCACCGCCGCCTCACCTGGGATCTCGTCAAGCAGGGTATGCATTCCACCATGCACATCACGTCCATGGTGGTGTTCATTCTGGTAGGCGCCACCTGCTTTTCCCTCGTCTTTCAGGGCATGGACGGTTCGCTGTGGATCGAGCACATGTTGTCGGGCATTCCGGGCGGCCCGATCGGCTTCCTGATCTTCGTCAACATCTTCATCTTCTTCCTCGCCTTCTTCCTCGATTTCTTCGAGATCGCCTTCATCGTTATCCCGATGCTCGCACCCATCGCGCAGGCGCTCGGCATCGACCTGATCTGGTTCGGCGTGCTGATCTGCATCAACATGCAGACCAGCTTCATGCACCCGCCCTTCGGTTTCGCGCTGTTTTACCTGCGCTCAATCGCGCCGCGCACGGTCAAGACCTCGGATATCTACATGGGTGCCATTCCTTGGCTCGGCATGCAGCTCATCCTCGTCGCAATCGTGATCTTCTGGCCGGAATCCGTCACCTACTGGTTGGACAAAGCACCCCAGGTGGACCTCAACTCCATCAAGATCGAAGTGCCTGCCTTCGGCAATCAGGGCGGCAACACCATGCCCAATTTCGGCCTGCCAGGAGGCCAGCCGGGTGGGTTGCCAGGCATGCCTAACCTCGGTGAACCACCGAAGATCGGGCCTTAACCGGCGTCTTTTACGGATTTTTCGGAGAACTGATCATTGCTGAGTGGAAGACAGGGTTGCACCCCTACCTTCCATTTACTCTGTGTGAAAATTGAACCTGACAGTCATCGACCAGCCTGTCCGGTTTTTCCGAGGTCAGCGTGGCCAATCCTTGCCGAGACTGCGCCTGGTCACTGAGCCTGCTGCTTTTGCTTCCGACAGCCCCAATCGTCAATCGCCCTTTCCTAGCGGGAGGATGCAGGCGCGACGGCACAACAAAAACCCCGGAGACCGAAGTCCCCGAGGCTTTTGTCCGGTCCGCCGCACCGAATAATCAGAGCTTGCCGTTACGCTGCTGGATCATCATGAAAGTATCGAAAGTATATTCCGCAAGCTGCATCCACAGGTAACCCTCGCGCTTGAAGGCGACCTGATCCTCGTAGATCTTCTTGAAGTCCGGGTTGGTTGCTGAAATATTGGCATAGACTTCCAACGCCGCCTTATAGCAGGCCTCGAGGATTTCCTGGCTGAAGGGCCGCAGCACGGCACCTTCCGAAACCAGCTGCTTGATGGCGATCGGGTTTTTCGCGTCGTATTTCGCCATCATGCTGGTATTGGCGAAAGCGCAGGCATCCTGCAGCACCGTCTGGTAATTCTTCGGTAGGCTGTTCCACTTGTCCAGATTGACGAAGGAATGGATGACCGGGCCGCCTTCCCAGAAGGCCGGGTAATAATAATATTTCGCCACCTTCTGGAAACCGAGCTTGTGATCGTCATACGGACCAACCCATTCGGCGGCATCAATGGTGCCTTTTTCCAGCGCCGGATAGATGTCGCCGCCGGCGATCTGCTGCGGGACCACGCCGAGTTTTTCCACCACCTTGCCGGCAAGACCGGCAATGCGCATCTTCACACCCTTGAAATCGTCGACGGTGTTGATTTCCTTGCGGAACCAGCCGCCCATCTGGGCGCCGGTATTGCCTGATATCATGCCGTAGAGATTGTGCTTGGCGTAAAACTCGTTGAGCAGCTTGTTGCCGTTGCCTTCGTAGAACCAGGAATTGGTCAGGCGGGCATTAAGACCGAACGGTATCGCCGTGCCGATAGCGAAGGTCGGATCCTTGCCGACGTAATAATAGGAGCAGGTATGGCACATTTCCACCGTACCCGATGATACGGCATCGGCTGCTTGCAGGCCGGGCACGATTTCGCCAGCCGCAAAGGGCTGGATGGTGAAATTGCCGTCGGTAGCGGCCGCCACATGTTTGGCAATATCCTCGGCGCCGCCATAGATTGTATCGAGAGACTTCGGAAACGACGACGTCAGTCGCCAGGTGATCTTGGTATTCTGTTGTGCAATTGCGGGCGCAGCCAAGGCTGTCGCAGCAGCCCCCGCCAGCGCACCTTTTTTCATAAAGGAACGGCGATCCATCTATATCCTCCCAGATATCAACGCTGCCCGCAGCTTGAATTCCCCTCGTGCTGTTCAGGCATCGCAGCAAAGTAAGCACGGTTACCGCCTAGATGACAAGCACCCGCGCCAAGAATTAATTGCCGGAAAACCAGCCATATCAGGATTTTTTCGGTGGCCTCTTCGCTATTTTATTTGCAACTGAAATATCGCGATGCCGCCTTATACTTTAGCCGCATATATCGCGTTCCGAGGACGAAACACATGCTTGACTTGGCCCGCTTGCAGTCGCACAAATTTTCGAAGATTCGCCCCCGGAGCCACCATGCCAAAACCGATTATCGCCGTCCCCGCCGACATCCGGCATTTCACCGGAGCCGACTGGCACGCCGCGCAGAACCAGTATCTTTCCGCGGCGCTGAAGGTGGCTGATGTCATGTCCTTCATCGTTCCGGCCTTTGAGGACGGCAATGAGGTCGATGCCATCCTCGACCGGGTCGATGGCCTGCTCGTCTCCGGCTCGGCCACCAATGTTCACCCTTCTCTTTACGGAAAAGAGGCACAGGAGAGTGACGGTCCGTTCGATCCAGCCCGCGACGCCACCAGCCTGCCGCTGATCCGCCGGGCGTTGGAACGCGGCATTCCGATGCTTGCCATCTGTCGCGGCATTCAGGAGCTGAACGTCGCGCTGGGCGGCACGCTTGCTTCCGAAATTCAGGAACAGCCCGGAATTTGGGACCACCGCAAGCCGGAACATGAGGACCGCGACGTGGCCTTCGCCATCCGCCAGCCGGTGCATGTGCGCGAAGGCTCCTGCATTGCACAGCATCTTGGCATGTCGGGAGAAATCCAGATCAATTCGCTGCACCGGCAGGCAATTGCCGAGACCGCGCCACGCCTGCAGGTGGAGGCGACGGCGGCAGACGGCACGATCGAGGCCGTTTCCGTCATTGATGCCAAGGGCTTTGCCGTTGGTGTGCAATGGCACCCGGAATATTGGGCCGAGACAGACGCACCCTCGCGCGCTTTGTTTGAAGCTTTCGGCAAGGCAGTTCACGAGTACCGGAACAGCAAGACCTGAAACCGACCCCTCCCCTCCAAGGCCATTCAGGTCCTTGTCGATAGGACAAAAAAAGGGGCAAGCCTGAAGGCCTGCCCCAAGTCCGGGAGGAGGAGTGCTTAGCGTTTTGCGCGTTTCTTCTGGCGGTAGACGTCAGCGACGACGGCGGCCACGATGATCAGTCCCTTGACGATCTCCTGGTAATAGGCATCGACCCTGAGGAACGTGAAACCGGATGTCATGACACCGAGAATGATGGTGCCGATCACTGTGCCGGTAATACGGCCAGCACCGCCGGCGAGCGAAGTGCCGCCGATAACGGCCGCGGCGATGGCGTCGAGTTCATACATCACACCCATGCCGGCCTGCGCCGTCTGTGCACGGGCAGCGGTGACGACACCAGCAAGACCGGCCAGCATGCCGGCAATGGCATAGACCTTGATCAGATGCGCCTCAATATTGATACCGGAAACGCGGGCGGCCTGCTGGTTGGCGCCAATGGCATAGGTGAACTTGCCGTAACGGGTGTAACGCAGCGCGACGTGGAAAATAACCGCGACGACGAGGAAAACCACGACCGGCCAGACACCTGTACCGATGAAAGTAAAACCGTCGGTCAGACCGGAAATCGGTTGGCCCTTGGTGTACCATTTGGAAAGGCCGCGCGCCGTCACCATCATGCCGAGGGTTGCGATGAAGGGCGGGATTTTCGTGCGTGCTATAAGCTGCCCGTTGATGAAACCGGCCAAAGCGCCAGCCAGAATGCCGACAGCCAGCGGCATGAAGAAAGGCAGATCGGTCAGACCCGGGTAAAGCGCCCGCGGCCATGTGGAGGCCTGCCCCACGCTGGCGGACAACATCGCCGTCAGACCGACGACCGAACCGGAGGACAGATCGATGCCGCCGGTGATGATGACCTGCGTGACGCCGACGGCGATGATGCCGATGACCGACACCTGCAGGATCATGATCGTCAGGCGTTGCTGGTTCATCAGAAAGCTCTGGCCGATGAAAATCCAGCCAAGAATTTCGTAAACCAGCGCGATGCCAATCAGCACGAAAAATATATTTGCTTCGGGCGGTATGCGCCTGTGCGGCTTGCGCCCGGATTTTGCATCCAACTCTGCGTTGGCGGCGGCGTTCGTATTCATAGTCATTCCTCCTCGAGAAATCCCGGCGCGCCTCACCGCGATGCGAGATCCATCACCTTCACCTGTGTGGCTTCACTTCTGTCAAGGAAGCCCGTCACGCGACCTTCATGCATGACCATGATACGGTCGCTCATGCCCAGAACCTCCGGCATTTCGGAGGAAATCATGATGACGGCGACGCCATTGCGCGCCATCTCGCCAACCAGCTTGTGGATTTCGGCTTTTGCCCCGACATCGATCCCGCGCGTCGGCTCATCCAGAATGAGGATGCGTGGCTGTGTCAGCATCCAGCGCCCGATCAGCACCTTCTGCTGATTGCCGCCCGACAGGTTTTCGATGCGCTCGTAAAGATTGGGCGTCTTAACCCGGAGCTTGCGGCACATGTCGTCGCAGGCTTCCGAAAGCGTCTTTTCCTGCACGAAGCCGTTGGTGACATATTTGTCCTGTAGAACCGCGATCTGCATGTTCTCGAGAATATTGAGGATCAGCAGGCAGCCGGTATCCTTGCGGTCTTCCGTCAGGAACGCCATGCGGTGACGGATCGCCTCTGTCGGACTTGCGATCGACACAGGCTTGCCGTTGATTTCCACAGTGCCAGAAGACGCCGGCGTAACGCCGAACACCGTTTCCGCCACGTTCGAGCGGCCAGAACCGACAAGGCCGGCGACACCTAGAATTTCCCCGGCGCGAACATCAAATGACACGTCATGGAAGACGCCGTTCAGCGTCAGGTTCTTGACCGACAGCACCACATCGCCGATCGGAACCTCTTCCTTCGGGAACATCTGGGTAATTTCGCGCCCCACCATCATGCGGATGATGTCGTCTCGCGTCACATCGGTGGACGCGTGGGTGCCGATATATTTGCCGTCGCGAAAGACGGAAAACTCATCGGCGATCTCGAAAAGCTCATTCATCTTGTGAGTGATGTAGACGATGCCGATACCGCGGTCCCTGAGGTCGCGGATGATGCGGAACAGATGTTCCACCTCGCGCTCAGTCAACGCTGACGTCGGTTCGTCCATGATGAGAACGTCGGAATCGTAGGAAACCGCCTTGGCAATTTCGACCATCTGCCGGCTTGCGACCGATAGTTCGCCGACACGCATTTCCGGATCGAGATCGATACCGAGCCTTTCGAGCAATGTCTGGGTGCGGCGATACATTTCGCCATGGTCGATAAAGCCCAGTCGGTTTTTTGGCTCGCGGCGAATCCATATATTTTCCGCTACCGTCATGTAGGCCATCAGGTTGAGTTCTTGATGGATCATCGCAATGCCGTTTTCGAGCGCATCAAGCGGTGAATCGAGGCGTATCGCAGCGCCCTTCAGGCGAATTTCTCCGACATCCGGCTGGTAGATACCTGCCAGAATCTTCATCAGCGTCGATTTACCGGCGCCATTCTCACCCATCAGCGCATGCACGGTGCCGCGCTTGAGGTGGAACGAAACGTCATCCAGCGCGACAACGCCGGGAAATTCCTTGCGTATGCCGTCCGCTGCGAGAAGATATTCTGCATTGGGCACGGCGCCGCTGGCGCGCACGGCGGCCATTGTCGATGGGCTGACGACCATCTTATCCTCCACGATAGACAAAAATGACCGGGGGAAGAGGTTTCGCCAAAAGGCGCCCATCCTCCGGGGAGGCTTACAGCGCCGTGCCGATCAAGACACACATAAGCGCTGTAACACTTTGAATTCACTGAAATACTATTCTAGCCTGGTTCAACTCGGCGTCTGACACGCCGACTGCCGTCCAGAACCGGCATTTGCTTCCGATATTGCTTGAAACGGTCGCAAATGCCGGTAAAGGGTCGTCAGTTCTTGGCTACGTAGTCCTTGACGTTTTCCGGGGTAACGAGCTGGAAGGGAATGTAGACCTTCTTGTCAACCTTGTCGCCCTTGACGAGCTTCAGTGCGGCATCGAGAGCACCCTTGCCCTGGCCAGCCGCATCCTGGAAGACCGTCACGTCGAGATCGCCTGCCTGCATGGCGGCAAGAGCGTCTTGCGTGGCATCCACACCGGCAACGACATATTCCTTCATGTCCTTGCCCGCGGCCTTCAGAGCCTGGATAGCGCCGATCGCCATTTCATCGTTATTGGCAATGACGGCATTGAACTCGATACCGCCGGACAGCCAGTTGGTGACGAGGTCGGAACCCTGCGTGCGCTGCCAATTGGCCGTCTGCTCTTCAACCACGGAAATGCCCTTGCATTCATCGGTTTTCAGAACATCTTGAACGGCCTGCGTGCGCATGCGCGCGCCCTGATTGGACAACTCGCCCATCATGATCACGGCCTTGCCCTTGCCACCGAGAAGGCGGCAGACTTCCTTGGTTTCAAGCGTGCCGGCCACGGTTTCTTCCGATGCCACGAAGGCCTGGCCGTCTGGCAGGGAATCCACGTTTACCGGCTGGCGGTTGACGTAAACCAGCGGAATCTTGGCTTCAGCAGCAAGTTTCGACATGGCCGCCGTCGCATCCGTATCAACCGGATTGACGATGATCGCATCGACCTTGGAGGCGATGAAATTCTGGATCTGGCTCTGCTGCTTGGCAACGTCGTTCTGCGCGTCCTCAACTTGCAGGGTGACGCCCTTCAGCTCCTTGGAATAATCCTGCATGCCGTTGCGCAGCACGGTCAGGAAGTTGTCGTCGAACAGGGCCATCGAAACACCGACGGTCTCGGCATGTGCCGCCGTGCCCAAAAGCACAGACATAGCCGCACTGATAATAAGCTTTTTCATTGTTTTCTCCTCCTCGGTGTCCAGCGCCACCTCTCCCAGCCGGAAACGGACCCGAGAGCCCGCCGCTAACTCCTCACATCCAGAAAACGGAATAATGAAACCGAATTTCTGTTGTTCGATATATTTATTCCATTTTTGGTTCGAACGTCAATGCTTTCTTCGTGGCCGTGAAGCGAGACGGCACACAAGGCGGTGATGGCCAGGAGTTTTCAGAGAAAACGGGGATAGCCCCTCCGCCCTGGCGTGGGCGGAGGGGCTCATGCGCTTGCTGAGCACTTTCGCGGAAGTCGCTGGGCTGCCTGCGATAAAACATCACGGACAAGTGGAAGAGTTGGACGGGCGCGAAAGACGCGCCACGTCTTAATCGTGAAAACCGGGCATCACATCCGCCGGAATGGGGCAGACATAATCACTGCCCTCGGTTTTCTCCAGCCATTCTTTTTTGACACTTTCAAGCAGCTCGGGCGAGGTCATCAGCGAAAGACCTGTCGATGCGAGCGTCTTGGCGGCGTGTGCCATGGCTTTGTGGGCGGCCGGGCTTTTGCCCTGCGCCACCACCTGCCATGTATGCGGATTGGTCCCGATTGCCCATGCGGGCGTCCAGCATTGCGCTGTCGGCGTCACCCAACTGACATCACCGACATCGGTCGAGCCGGCACGAAAATGCGACTGCCCCTCGAAATCGCGCAGGCCGAGATGCAGCGGCGTCGACCCGTCGATCTTCCCGTTGGAAAAGACGTCGCCCTTGATCTGGTAGAGCCGGATGCTGCTTTTGATCGCCTCTTCCGTGAACGTGTCCTGAATGACCTTGGCGAAGGCCTGATCGGCCTCGTCGAAGGCTATCGGTCCAAGCGCCACCATGTTTTCATGCATCGCCGTTTCGAGCGTGATGTTGGGCAGGAGATTGGTGGAGGCGGTATCGAAGACGATCTCCACCTCTGTTTCGGTCATCATGGCCGCACCACGCGCGACCTTGTCCACACGGGCTGCGAGATCGAGCGCCTGGCGCATTTCAGGTGCGCGGATCAGATAGAGCACTTCGGCCTTTGCCTGCACCACATTTGCCGCTTTGCCGCCGGCATCGGTGATCGCATAATGCACCCGGCAATCCTGCGGCATGTGTTCGCGCAGGAAATTGACGCCGACATTCATCAGTTCAACGGCATCGAGCGCCGAGCGACCAAGATGGGCGGCGTTGGAGGCATGGGAAGCAACGCCCTTGAAACGATAAAAATATTCCAGCACCGCGAGATTGTTGGTGGAGCGCACGCCGTTGAAGGGCGCGGGATGCCATGTCAAAGCCGCATCGACATCGTCAAACAGACCGGCGCGCACCATGAAAGTCTTGCCGGAACCGCCCTCTTCGCCGGGGCAGCCATAATAACGCACCGTGCCGGGCAGGTTGTTGGCTTTCAGATGCCGGGCAAGTGCGATAGCGGCCATCAGCGAGCCGACGCCGAGCAGATTGTGGCCGCAGCCATGGCCGGAGGCGTCGGGTTGAAGCGGTTTTGCCTCGGCCACGCCGGCCATCTGGCTCATGCCAGCAAGCGCATCAAATTCGCCGAGGAAGGCAATAACCGGCTTGCCGTGGCCGAATTCACCGATGAAGGCCGTGTCCATGCCAGCTACACCGCGGCGGACCACAAAGCCGTTCTCCTCAAGCGCGTTTGCTAGAACCCCGGCAGATTGCCTCTCCTCGAATTTGAGTTCGGCAAAATCCCAGATGCTGTCGCTCAAAGTGGTGAAATGTGGCTTCATTGACTCGATTTCGGCGGCAATCGACATCACGGCTTCACGGTTCATGGCTTGTCCTCGCATTCCTGCCCTTTAAGGGCGCACGCAAACGCTTCGGCGGGGGGGCCGCCAAATCATTACGGTCATGATGGCAAATGCCCGCGCCGGGCTTTGCTTCCGGCGCGGGCAATATTGGATCAGTTGTCGACCGAGACTTCCCAGAGGCGGGCGTTCGACTGCCAGACCGGCTGACCCTTGAGCTTCTTGGTCGCGCCCCAGACATCGACCATGTCGTAAAGGAAGATGCCGGGCATTTCCTTCAGCATCAGTTCGTGAAACTCGTCGAAAATCTTCTGGCGCTTCGCCTGGTCGGCCTCAACATAGGCAGCCTTCATCAGCTCGATCGCCTTCGGATCATCCCACATCAGGGAGGCGTTCTTGTCCTTGTTCCCGACGTAGAATGCATACATCAGGGCCGGATCGAGACGCGGCGCGACAGACTGCGAGATCACCTGATAATTGCCAGAACGGCGACGATCCACCTGCGTGGCATAGTCCAGCACCTCGATCTGTACGTTCAAACCCGCCTGCTGCATCATGGCCTGCGCCATGACGGCTGCCGGAAAACTCGGCACATTGCCGCGCTTGTTGGCGATGATAGAGATCGGCTCGCCCTTGTAACCGGCTGCCTCCAGTTCCTTCTTGGCTGCCTCGATGTCATAGGCCGGACGCTTCTTCTGGGTCTCATCGAAATAGACCGAGTCCTGCGAAACCATCGAGCCGTTGGCTTCGCCCGTACCGTTCGATGCGGCGGCGACCAGTTCATCGAGATCAAGCGCCATCGCCATGGCGCGGCGCACGCCTGGATTGCTCAGCACCTTGTCGCGGGTCTGAATATAGAAAAGGTTCTTGCCGTTGTTGCGGGCAACAATGAGCTGCATCTTCTCATTCGTCTTGAACTCCGGAATGAGATCGGGAGAAATCTCGGCGGTGTCGAGCACGCCGGATTCGAGGCCCGCCTTCACGGTCGAGGCGTCAGGAATAACCATGAACTTGATGCCGTCGGCCAGCGGCCGCTTGGAGCCGACCATGCCATCCGGCTTGCCGTCATTTACAGGCGAAACATAATCCGCGAATTTGGCGAGGCGGATATATTCACCCTTCTTCCATTCGTTCCACTGGAACGGACCGGTGCCGATGGGCTTGACGAAGCTGCCGTCAGCGGCAACAGATTCCGGCGAGATCATGCCGGTATAACCGCATTCGGGCCGCGACATCAGGCCGAGGAAAACGGCTGACGGCTTTTCAAGCGTAATCTGAACCGTGGAGGCGTCCGTGGCCTTGACGCCGGTGACATGCGCGGCACCGCCTTCCACGAAATCATTCAGGCAGGCCCATTTGGTTTCGGGCTTCAGATAGCGCGTCCAGTTCCAGACGACATCTTCTGCGGTGAACGGCTTGCCGTTATGGAATTTTACATCCGCGCGCAGCTTGAACGTATAGGTGAGGCCATCTGGCGAAACCTCGAAGCTCTCGGCAAGCAGCGGCTTTACTTCGCCGCCATTGTTATAACCGACGAGGCCTTCGACGATGTGCAGGATCACCCCGTCCGTATTGCCGTCACGATTGACGCCGGGATTGCTGCTGCGCAGATCGGAGCTCTGCGCGATGGTGATGTCGCGAGCCGCCGCGATATTGGCTGTTACGAGCAGGGCCGCGCCTGCGAGAAGAAGTTTGTTCACTGTTCTACCCTCTTTGTTATCGTTGATTATCATTGTTGAAAGCCGTCCCAGCAGGCCTGCGCCAGCCGGCCGATCGTTTCTAGCGCGATGGTGTATCCCGGCGTGCCGTCAGGCATCACCTGCGGCACTTCATCGGTATAGGCGGTGATGATGAAAGACGGCGCGCCGTTTCTGTAGACGATGCCGGCGTCCATACGCCCGCGCTTGCCGCGTCCGCTCTTGCTCGCCACCACAGCCTCGAACGGCAGGCGGGAGCGGATTCCGTAGCGCAATATCTGGTTTTTCAGCGTCTGCATTGCCCAGCCGCACAATTGCGGGCTGCAGCCGAGCTTTGCCTGCGCCTCTGGCGAGGACTGGGCATCGAGAATGGTCTGAAGCAGTAGTACCTGGTCCGCCGCCGAGGTGGTCGTGACGGTCTTCAGCGGATGATCTGCCGCCAGCGCCAACGGCGGAATGAGGAAACGGTGGTGGGTATTGGCCATGCCGAGCGTCTTGCAATAGCTGTCCACCTCCTCAAGCGTCAGCCGCTCCAGCACCATCTTGGTGCAGACATTGTCGCTCAGCACCATCATGCCGGCGAGCGCATCGCGCAGGGAAATGACGATGCCCGGCGTCAGATAGCGGAACATGCCGCTGGCCACCTCTTCCGCCAGCCTCTTCTCGTAGGTGACCGGCTGGTCGAGATCGAGCCGCCCTTCGCTGGCAGCCTTGAGCACTGCCATCATGATCGACGTCTTGCGGGTGCTGCCCGATGGGGTCTCCTCGTTTTCTCCCCGTCCGATCTCTTCGCCGGACAGGAGATTGCGCACCATGAAGCGCGTCACAAAAGGCTGTGCATCACAGATAGCATTCAGTTGGGCAGCCACAGTCATTGTCATCTTCCTGTTAAACTTCTTCTTCCAGACGCCATTTGAGTGTCACACCGCCCTTGTCGTTCTGGTCGAGGGCGGGAATGGCCGAGAGGAGCCGGCGTGTGTAGGCCTCTCTCGGGCTGTCGAAAATCGTGTCGCGGTCGCCCTCTTCGATGATACGGCCGTCCTGCATGACGACGACACGGTCGGCCACCTGTTCGACCACGCCGAGATCGTGGCTGATGAACAGGCAGGAAAAACCGTAACGTTTCTGCAGATCGGAAAAGAGATCGAGCACCTGCGCCCGCACCGTCACGTCAAGGGCGGAAACCGGTTCGTCGGCGATCAGGAACCGCGGACGGCGGGCAATGGCACGGGCAATCGCCACGCGCTGGCGTTGGCCGCCGGAAAGCTCGTGCGGATAACGGCTGGCATAGTCTGCGCCAAGCCCCACCTCTTCCAGCGTTTCCAGCGCCCGCTTGCGCTTGGCGGCCTGATCCAGGCCGGGGACGAGACGCAACGCCTCCTCCACCAGCGCCTGAATGGTCATTCGCGGATCGAGCGAGGAATAGGGATCCTGAAACACCATCTGGCAATTCAGGCGATAGTCGTTCCAGTCCTCTTTGCGTTCCCGCCCCTGAAACTGGATCTGCCCTTCGCTTTCCTTTACGAGACCGGCAATGGTGCGGCCAAGCGTGGTCTTGCCGGAGCCGGAGCCACCGACCAGTGCCACGACTTCACCTTCGTGAATATCGATGCTGACCCCGTGCAGCGCCCGCTTCGGCTTGGCTTTCTTCAGCAGTGACTTGCGTCCGGCATAATCGACAACAATGTTTCGGGCTGAAATCATCGGCGCCTTGCTGGTGTCGACGACACGCGGCTCGCCCCGGAAGGGCAAAGAGGAAAGCAGCTTTTTCGTATAGGGATGCTGCGGCGCATCGAGCAGGTCTTCGGTGCGACCCTGTTCGACAATCGCGCCCTTCTCCATAACCACGATACGGCTCGTATAGCGGGCCACCATCGGCAGGTCATGGCTGATGAGAAGGACGGCTGTTCCCTCCGCCCGTGTCAGTTCGACCATCAGTTCCATGACGTCGCGCTGGATGACGGCATCGAGCGCCGTCGTCGGCTCGTCGGCGATCAGCAGCGCCGGTTTCAGGAGCATGACCGAGGCCAGCATGATGCGCTGGCGCATGCCGCCGGAAAACTCATGCGGATAGGCAGCAAGCGCCCCTTCGGGATCGCGGATACCAACCCGTCTCAGCATCTCGAGAATTTTCTCGCGGCGCTCTTCCGGCAATAACTTGGTGTGAAGGATCAGGCCTTCTTCCAGCTGCCGGCCAATCGTCATCGACGGATTGAGGGAGGTCATCGGCTCCTGGAAAACGACGCCGATTTCCGCGCCGCGCAGGCGGCGAAGTTCCCTTGCCGGCAGGGACATCACGTCCCTTCCCTTGTAGATGACCGATCCGCCGGTGACGGCAATTGCCGGGGGCAGAAGCGAGATGAGCGCGCGGGTGGCCAGCGTCTTTCCCGATCCGCTTTCGCCGACGATGCCGAAGATTTCGCCAGGCGCAATATCGAAGGAAACATCCTTGACTACCCGGTGGCCGCTTCCCGCGACCTCCAGCGAAAGGCCGCGCACGGTAAGAAGAGTATTGTCCGTCATTTGAGACCTCTCATGCGCGGGTCAAGCCTGTCGCGAAGGGCATCGCCCAGAAGATTGATGCCGAGCAGTGTCAGCGCGATGCAGAGACCGGGGAAAAGCCCGAGCCAGACGGCCTGCTGGATGAAGGGCCGGCCAGCGGCCAGCATGTTGCCCCAAGTGGGGGCCGGCGGCGGCACGCCAAGGCCCAGGAAGGACAGTGCGCTTTCCGAGAGGATTGCCCAGCCGAACATGGACGTGGCAAGCACCGTGATCGGCGCGATGCAATTGGGCAGGATGTGGCGGAACATGGTGTAGATCTCGCCATTGCCCATCACCAGCGATGCCTCGATGAACTCGCGCTCACGCAGCGACAATACCGCGCCACGCACCACGCGGGCCATGGACGGCGTGTAGGCGATGCCGAGCGCAAAGATGATGCCGTACTGGTTGGCACCAAAGACCGCGAGAAGGCCAAGCGCCAGGAGAATGCCGGGAAAAGCGAGAAGCGCATTGTTGATGGCCATGATGACGCCATCAACCCAGCCGCGCGCATAACCACTGACAAGACCGATCAGAGTGCCGCAGATCGTCGCGAAGCTGACCGTCAGGAAGCCGATCCAGACGCTGGCACGCGCGCCGACCATCAGGCGGCTGAGAACATCGCGCCCGAATTCGTCGGTGCCGAGAAGATGGCTGGGACCGGGCGCGGCCAGCCGCGAGGCGAAACCGAGCTTCATCGGATCATAGGGCGTCCAGAACAGGCCGGTAATGGCGGTGATGAGCAGGAGGCCGATGAGAACGCCGCCGATAAGCCCGTTGAGTGTGAACTTTTTCATTCGGCAACCACACGCGGATCGAAGAGGGGATAAAGAAGGTCGACGAAGAGATTGACCAGCACGTAGGACAGGGAAACGAACAGCAGGCAGCCCTGTATGACGGGGTAGTCACGCGCAAAGATACTGTCGACCATCAGCCGCCCGAGCCCCGGAATGGTAAAGACCGTCTCGATGACGGCGATGCCGCCGAGAAGATTGCCGAGGATGAGGCCGATCATCGTCCATGTCGGACCAAAGGCATTCTTGAAGGCGTGCCGCCAGAGGACGGCGCTCTCCGAAAGTCCCTTGGCGCGGGCATGGGTAATGTAATCCAGCCGCAGCACTTCAAGCGTGGAGGCGCGGGCCATGCGGATCAGAACACCCATTTCGTGGATCACCAGCGTCATGACAGGCAGGACGAGATAGAGCATGCCGCCAACGAGATTGTCGCTGATCGACACGTATCCCAGCACCGGCAGCCAGCCGAGCTTTAGGCCGAAGAACAGCAGAAGCAGAAGCCCGAGCCAGAATGTCGGTATGGACAAAAGCAGGGTTGCCGTTCCAACCAGTGCAAGATCGGTCAGGCTGTTCTGTTTCCAGGCGGCGATCACACCCGCCGGAACCGCAATCAGGCTGGCCAGCAGAACGGCGACGACGACGATCTCAGCACTGACGAGGAACCGCGACACGACCAGCGGCAATACTGCCTCGTCGTTGACGATGGACCGGCCGAAATCGCCCTGCACCACATTGCCCGCCCAGATGACGAACTGTTGCGGCATGGACTTGTCGAGACCAAGCTCTGTTCTCATCGCCTCGATCTGTTCCGGTTGCGCCATGTCGCCCAGCATCAGGGCGGCCGGATCACCCGGAATGAAGCGGATGAGCGCAAAGACCGTGATCGACACAAAGGCGATCGTCGGCAGCGCCATCAAAAGACGGCTCAGTATGAATCTTATCATCGGTTCCCCACGATTGATGGCCGGGAACGTGCTCCCGCCTCTATCGGTTTCGTTGCGAATGACTATGACGGATTGATAAATAACGCGCAATATTATGCATAAACGTCATATGCCTATGCAGAATGGTGGCACGTTTCATCCTGACAGGGACAATGAGATTTCTCGTGAAAAACCCTGTTTTCAGTCGATTTTTTGCGAAAGCTGGATTTGCTGCTTCAAGGCGTCGCTGAGTGCCTGCGCCGCGATGGACAGCGGTGCGCCCGATGCCCGGGCAAGACCGAACTCCTGCGTTGATTGCGGAATGAAGGGCAGCGCCACGACGGGGAGGTGCCTGTAGAGGTTAGCATAAAAACTGCTGATGATCGTAACGCCCAGACCATGCGCGACATATGCACATGCGGAACTGTTGGTGTGGGTCTCGATCTTCACCATGGGCTTGACGCCCGCCTTCTTGAAGACCTGCTCGAGCGCCATGCGGTTCGGCCGCTGCCGGCCGATCAGAATGAGCGGAATGTTGCGCAGGTCCTTCACCGTTATCTCGGTAAGCTCGGCTAAAGGGTGATCCTGACGGACCACGCAGACGCTTTTGCCTGTGGCGACACGCTCGACATCAATGCCCGGTCCAATCTCACCTTCCATGCGCAGGAAACCGAGGTCGATCACCCGCTCGCCAACCAGCCTGTTGATGGCGGTGGTCGTTTCAAAAAAAGTCTCGATGCGCACGCCGGGGAAATCCCTGACATAGTCTATCAGCATGGCGGGCGCGAAGTTCTCCCACATGCTGCTCGGCAGGCCGATGCGGACGATTTCCGGACCGGCAGCACCATTGCGCAGATCTTCGGCGTGGCCGGACATGCGATCGACAGCAAGCAGCACATTTTCCGCGTCACGCGCGAGAAGCGCTGCCTCCGGCGTCGGGATCAGCCGCCCCTTGTCACGGGCAAACAGCGTCAGCGACAGGTCCGCCTCGAGCTGAGCCAGAAGCCGGCTGATACCGGACTGGCTTAGCCCCATGGCCTTGGCGGTGGCGATGGTCGAGCCGGTGGAAAGAAGCGTGCGAAGGACTTCGAGCTGCTTGATATTCATGAGGCCAGCACCATGGGATGAAAAGACGAGCCGGTTTCGGTTCAGACCTTTTGCCGCCGATAGGCCTTCATGTCACCGGTTTTTTTAGCATTGTCATTCGGCCCGGTCGGTCGCCGGTTACAATTCCACGTCATAGACCCTGTCGTGGGTGGCAACACGGGCCTCTCCTGTTGGAGTCACCCAGCCCCGGAACATGCCGGGCGTATTATAGGGTGCGGCAATGCCGCCTTCGGCATCGATGGCGACAAGACCCGCACCGATATCGTAGGGCGCCAGATCCTTGTGGACGAGGTTGCCGGCGGCGGTTTCCAGATCCTGCCCGAGATAGGCGACACGGGACGCGATCTCATGGCCGACGACGTAACGGATGAAAAATTCACCCTTGCCGGTGCCGGAAACGGCGCAGGCGCCGTCGCGTGCATAGGTGCCCGCCCCGATCACAGGGCTGTCACCCACCCGGCCGTCAGGCTTGTTGGTGTAGCCGCCGGTGGATGTCGCGGCTGCGAGATGCCCAGCAGCATCGAGTGCCACGGCACCGACGGTTCCGTGTTTTTCGTTTTCCGTCGCTTCCGTACCTGCCGTGGCATGGGCCTTCATGGCCGCCAGCGCCTCGACACGCTTTTGCGTGGTGAAGTAGGATTGAGGCTCCGTGGCAAGCCCCTTCTCCTGCGCAAACCGGTCAGCCGCTTCACCGGTGAGATAGACTGCGCGTTCGTCCTCCATTAGCACCCGGGCCGCCTTCACCGGGTTGCGGATGGCGCGGGAGGCGCTGATTGCGCCTGCCGCAAGGGTCTTGCCATCCATGATCGACGCGTCGAGTTCGTGAATGCCATTCTCGTTGAGCGCCGCCCCATGGCCTGCGTTGAAATGCGGGCTGTCCTCCATAACGACGACTGCCGCCTCAACCGCTTCCAGCGCAGTTCCGCCAGCCTTGAGCACACCATAACCGGCGCGCAGTGCCCCCGCCAGATCGTGGCGCGCCGCTTCCCATTCCTCCGGAGTCATGCTGTCTTCCGGCATAACCCCGCAACCACCGTGAATGGCCAGTGCGATCTTCGTCATATCCTCACTCCACTGTTGCCCCGCCGCAGGCAGGGCCTCTTACCATCAATGAAAGGCTATATCGCCGATAACACGCACGCGGACCCTGCGAGCGCCGCCTGGCAAATAGGCGATGGGAATATCCTCCACCTCAAGCGTCTTGAGGCTCGCGCGCTCCGCTCCCGAAGCGACCGCTGCGTTCTGCGCTTCGGTCTCGGCTTTCGCAAGGGCCTCGTCGCGGCTCAACCCGGAAAAGACCTGATCCACCTCACCGGACACCTGCGCCATCGCTGCGCCGAGCGCATTGGCAACGCCTGCATTTTCCACACGCAGCACCTCGGATGCGCCCGGCACCTGCTCCGGTATCAGGAATGCGCCGCCGCCGACCGCAACCAGCGGCACGTCTTCGGCTGATGTCTTCATCTGGTCGAAACTGTCGGCCACCATGTCGCGGATACGGCCGAGCGTCGCCTGCACGAATGCCGGATCGAGGCCCTTCACACGATCCCTGTCGCCCATCTCGATCAGGCCTGCCGCAACGGCGATATCCGATGCCGTCAGTGTCTCGCCGCCGAAAACGCGGGCTTCGGTCAGGATGCGATACCCAACCGAGCGTGGGCCGATCTTGCCTGTCTGCGGGTCGACAATGGTGCCGCCGCCCAGTGCTACAGGTAGAAGATCGGGCATGCGGAACAGGGTGCGGACCCCGCCAATATGGACAATATTATTTGCCTCACGCGGAAAACCACCGACAAGGCAACCAATATCGGAGGTAGTGCCGCCGACATCCACCACCATGGCATCGGAAAGCCCGGTGAGAAAAGCCGCACCACGCATCGAATTGGTCGGGCCGGAAGCGAAGCTGTGCACGGGGTTTGCGGCAGCCACATCCGCAAGCGCCACGGTGCCGTCATTCTGTGTAAGATAAAACGGCGCCTTCACACCTGCTTCGCGCAGCGCATCCGAAAATGCCTGTACCGTGGTCCTGCCAAGGGTCTGCAAGGCGGCATTCAGAAGTGCAACGTTTTCGCGCTCCAGAAGCCCGATACGGCCCAGCGTATGGGAAAGCGTGATGCGTGCATCGGGGATCACCGAACGGACAATCTCCGCCGCCCTCACCTCGCACTCCGTGGTCAGCGGCGAAAAGGTTGCCGAAATGGCGATCGAGGTAATGCCTGCATCGCGGATTTTCATCGCCGCTTCACGGATTTCATCCGGGATCATCGGCACCAGCGGACTGCCATCGTATTCATGGCCACCATGAACCATGAAGATCAGCGGATCGACAGCCTCGTAGAGATCCTTCGGCCAGTCGCACATGGGCGGCAGTGAAGAGCCGGTCGGCAACGCGATGCGGATGGCCGCAACTCGCTCCAGCCGGGCGCGCTCCACGACAGCATTGGTGAAATGGGTGGTGCCGATCATAACCGCATCGATCGGGCGATCTGCCGTGCCGACATGGCCAGACATGTGAGCGAGGGCCGCCTTCACGCCGGACAGGACATCCTGCGTGGTCGGAACCTTGATCGAGGCAACGATGGCGTCTCCATCGATCAGAACGGCATCCGTATTGGTGCCGCCAACGTCAATACCGATGCGTTTCATGGGAATACCGATCTGAAATCAATGTCATAACCGAAGGCACGCGGGCCAACGGCAGCAATGCCGGCAGGCGTCGTCAAGAGTTCCGGCGCCCGCAGGGCGATAACCGTGACACGCTGGCCATAGCGCACCGATTCCGTGCCGATGGCGCTGCCCGAAACAGTGTCGAGAAGGCAGATCAAATCCGGCGTCATGGCGACCGGCTGGCCGTCGCGGAAGGCGACCGCCCACTCGTTCTGGAAGGCAAGTTCCATGCGTGAGCCGCGATCGGCGTCGATGCCTTCAATGGTCGTACTGCCGCGCAGAAAGCCACCGGTGGTCTCGCGGGCGACATCCACCACCTTGCCGCGGAACAACTGTTTGCCACCCTCATGGTTGAGAACCGCCTGAACCGGGTCATCATGGCGTGCACGCGCCTCCATCACCGCGCGCCCGAGTTCGGTCGCCTTTGTGACGGTGTAATGAATGCCCCATTCCTTCACTTCCTTGCCGGTGCGCGGCGCCTTGCAGGTGGCGGCGGTGGAACCAACTTCGGTGCAGACCTTGCGCGAGATGCGCTCCATCCATTTCCACGATGCAGCGCGTGTCACGATCACCTCATTGTCTCGTACATCGACCAGCGATAATGGAAACATCGGCAGATTGCCGATGGCGAATGAGGTCATCTGCGCTTCGGGATAAGCACGTCCCATGGCATCGGCATTGACGACGGGACGGTCGAGCATGGCGGCGGCGAGGAAGGACGATAACGCATTCGAACCGCCGATTTCCACGCTCATGATCGCCCGGAAAGGCTTGCCGAGATAATCCTCCATGACCTCGACCGCGCGGGCAAGATGAACGGGGTCTCCCAGCCGTTCCTGACCAACAAGCGGTGCACCCATCTTGGAGACGACCGCAACCATGTCGTCATCAGCAAGCGCCATGGGGTCCATGACCTTCACCCGTCTGCCTTCGGCATAAAGACGGCGCAGATTGAGCGTCGAGATATAGGGATTGCCTCCACCGCCCGTTCCCAGAATCCAGGCGCCGGTGGCAAGAGGTTCGATGTCGTCTTCGGAAAATTCCTGGATCATGCGTCATCCTCGGGCATGCCGCAGCCTTTCCGGCGCAAGCGATGCTCCTTCCCTTTATCGTTCCAAGTCTCATCGGCCCCGCCATGCGGCGGGACCGCTTTTCATGGGACGGAGATCACTCCGCCTTGCAGTCCCAATGGAAGTTGGAGAAGTTCAGGTCCCAGCTCTGCATGGGAATGAACTCGTAACCCTGAAGGCACTTGTTCGCCGCATAACGGCGGTTCGGCGCAACCGCCCACACATCCGGTTGAAGATCGGCGATCTTGGTCTGCAGTTCCTTGTAGGTTGCGTTCTGTTCGCTGGTATCGGTCGTGGCACGGACCTTGTCGACCAACCCGTCGATTTCCGCGTTCTGCAGCCATTCCATCGACATCCATGTGCCTGATGCCTTGGAGTGATACTGGTTGTAGAACATCGCATCCGGAGACGGATAGGTCGGCGAGATATTCACCTGCGTCGACGCAGGCGTCGTTTCAGGCTTGGAGGAAAGCTCAACGATACGGTTCCACGGCTCTGGCTTGATATCGAGCGTAATACCGATTTGCTCGAGGCTGGATTGCAAAAGCAGCGCCACTTCCGCCTCGAAGGCCAGCGAAGCGACATAGCTGTTGACCAGCGTGATTTTCTGGCCGGCATATTTCGACTTCGCCAGTTCTTCCTTCGCCTTTTCCAGATCGTAGACGCCGGGCTGAATATCGCCGTTATGCGCGTCCTTGAAAGCGTCGGATAGCGGCCCCTGCATGTCGAAACCGGGATAGATCACTTCCTGGATCGTCTTGTAATCCGTCGCATAGGCAATGGCGCGACGAACGTGAACGTCGTCGGTCGGGTAAACCTTGGTGTTGAGCTTGATGACGAAACCGCCGGCGGTGCGGGTCTGGATGAGCTTGTAACCCTTCATCCGGCCGATGGATTCATAGGTGTCGTTGCCAAGGCCGTGCGAGGAAAGGCCAAGTTCGCCCTTTTCAGCCAGCGCCTTGACGGTAGCGTCGTCGCTCGTCTGGACGAAGCGTACTTCGTCGATCGGCTTGCCCTTGGTCCAGCCAAGGAAATAGTCCGCATTGCGGGCAATGACCATATCGGCAGAACGGTTGTAGCTGACGAGCTTGTATGGGCCGGAACCGGCGGAATGTTCGCCCACATAGGACTCGCCCCACTTGTCTTCGGGCTTGGCATTGGCTTCGATCAACGTCTTGTTCAACGCCATCATCAGCGGCGTGGAGGCCATGAAGGGCGAAAACTGACGCTCGATCTTCATGACGAGCGTCGCATCATCAGGCGCGCTGACGTTTTCGGGCTTCAGCACGCCGACGATGAGGTTCGACGGACCCTTGTTGATGCCGAGCAGGCGCTGCACCGACCAGACGAGATCGGCAGCCTTGACCGCCGTGCCATCCTGGAACTTCGCATCGTCGCGCAGATGGAAGGTATAGGTCAGGCCGTCTTCAGAAATATCCCAGGACTTTGCCAGATGCGGCACGATTTCGCCCTTGGCATTCACCGTGGTCAGGCCGTCATACATGTTCACGATGGCCATGTAGCCGGTATAGTCAGTCACTTTCGCCGGGTCGAGCGAGCTGAATATCTGCATGGTGTTGACCGCGACCGAAACCTTGTCCTCCGCAAAAGCAGCGGAAGAAACAAGCGGCAACGCGATTGCCGTGCCGAGCGCAAGCACGGCAAGGCGGGAAGGAAGTCCTGGCATTTTCATTGTCGTTCTCCTCTTTATTGCGGGTCATTTGCCCCGCTTATGGTTAGGCAGCCTTGCCGACCGGGACGGGCAGCGGTGAGAAAGGAATGTCCGGGTAACCGAAAGCCGCCGGTCCAACGACTTCGAGCGCGCGGGCGCTGCGCAGCAGATCGTGGCAGGGGATCGCGACCACGGCCACGCGCTGGCCGTAACGCAGGACTTCGGTGGTGATCGGGTAACCGGTATCGACATCGAGCAAAACGATCAGATCAGGAACGGTCACTTCCACCTTGCCGTCACGGCGGAACAGCAGGAATTCGTTCTGGATCGCCACGCTCGCCGTCTGACCCGAGCAATCGTCGAAGCCGGAAAGCTCGACATCGCCCACGGCGAAACCGCCGCGCAGATGGCGTTTCAGATCGGTGATCTTGCCGTTGAAGATGCGCCGTCCGCCTTCAAGCGCGCAGACTGCCGCAATCGGGTCTTCCTGCTGCTTGCGGGCACGGATCACCGCCTCGCCGAGCGCGATCGCCTTGGTGTAGGTTTTCGGAATACCATACTGGTGCACGTAGTGCGCCTGCATCGGCGCGGTCGCCAGCATTGCGCCGCCGCCCTGAGAAACGACGCAGGCACGGGCCATGCGCTCGTGCCAGACTTCGGAAACGGCGTGGCTGAAGATCACGGCATTGCCGTGCAGGTCGCACATCACCGATGGCGTCGAACTGTGGCCGTAGATGGAGAAGGTCGTCATCTGCATCTCTGGGAAAGCCCGGCCCATGCCGTCGCAATCGAGGATCGGCAGGCCACCAAGCGCCGCCGTCACCAGCGGGTTCATGGAGTTCGAGCCACCGATTTCCTCGCAGACGATGGCGTCTACCGGCGTGCGGATCAGCTCTTCCATGGCGCGCAGGCAACGCAGACCCTCACGGCCCTCGCGAATGCGCTCCACGCCGACAACGGGGGCGCCAATGCCGCCGATGGACATGCAAAGCGCGTCCGGCTCGATGGCGTCTGTCGCAAGGATCTTCATCTCGTAACCGGCCTTCATGGCCTCGAGTGCAAGCAGCTTGCCCAGATAGGGATTGCCGCCGCCGCCAGTGCCGAGAATGCCCGCACCGATTTCCAGCGCGTCGAGATCTTCCCTCGTCAGCGTACGCAATGCCGCTTCGTCATATTTCAGCTTGCGCGTCTCAGCCATGATTGGCTCCCATTTCTCCAACGACTTTCACATGAATGCGGGTGGCATTGCCGGGCAGATAGGCAAGCGGCATATCCTCGCGCTCGATGACTTCCAGCGTTTCGGCCACTGCACCAGCCGCAATCGCCTTTTCGCGTGCCTCGGCCTCCGCCTCCGCAAGCGCGCTTTCACGCGTGCGCCCCTCGATCAGCGAGAAGACGCGGTCCGTCTCGCCGCTAATCTGCGCGATCGCTGCACCCACGGCATTCGCCACCGCGAAATTCTCGGGGCGGATGACGTCCAGATCACCGATACGGTCAGGCATGAGAATGGAGCCGCCGCCAACGGCGATCACCGGCACCGGTGATGACGAGATGCGGCTGCGTTCCACACAGGACTCGAGCATGTCGTTGATCTTTTTGACTGCGGCATCCACCAGCCGCTTGTCCAGAGTGGAAACCAGAGCCTTCTCGCCCACGTCCGCCTTGCCGGAGGCGACAGCGATATCGGTTGCAGTCAGGGTCGTGCCGCCGAAGCAGAGCGCCTCACGGCGGACGCGGTAACCGACTGATTTCGGGCCAACGGTGAGGCCATGTTCGCCATTGACCACCAGCGAGCCGCCACCGAGACCGATCGAGAACACATCCGGCATGCGGAAATTGGTGCGCACGCCACCAATATCCACCGTCGTGGACGCCTGGCGCGGAAAGCCGTGCGACAGCGAGCCGACATCGGAGGTGGTGCCGCCGACATCCACGACCACGGCATCCTTGAGGCCGGTGAGGAAAGCAGCGCCGCGCATGGAATTCGTCGGGCCGGAGGCGAAGGTGAGCACAGGGAAGCCGCGCACCACATCCGCCGCCATCAGCGTGCCGTCGTTCTGGGTGATGTAGAACGGGCAGGTTATGCCCGCTGCCTTCAGCGCCTCGCCGAAAGCGGCAACGGTGCGGTCCGCAAGCGAAAGAAGGCTGGCATTCATGATCGCAGCACTTTCGCGGGCGAGCAGACCATGCCGTCCGATATCCTTGGACATAACCACCGGCAGGCCGGGGCAGCGCTCCTGCAGGATATCCTTCGCCCGCACTTCCATCGCATCATTGATGCCGCTGAAGACGCAGGTGACGGCCGCGGCCTTCAGGCCCTTTGCGCGGATATCGGCGGCGATGCGGAAGATTTCGTCCTCATCGAGGGCTGAGATTTCGCGACCGTCGAATTCATATCCGCCGCGGACCTGATAACCGTGGTTACCAACGATTTCCCGGAGGTCATCCGGCCAGTCGACCATCGGCGGCAGGCCGGCGCCGGACGGCAGGCCGATCCGGATGGCGGCGACCTCGTCCATATGCCGCCGCTCGATCACCGCATTGGTGAAATGCGTGGTGCCTATCATCACGGCACCGATGTGTGCCCTGTCGATGCCCGACGCCTCGATCACCTTTTCAAGGGCTTCGATGACACCGGACGTCACATCTTCGGTGGTGGAGGCTTTCACCCCCGCCAGAACAGTCTTTTCCTGTAACACAACGGCATCGGTATTTGTGCCGCCGACGTCAATTCCAACGCGATACACGTCAGGCTCCTCTTTTATCAATCGGTCGTTTTTACGAGGAAGCGCATACGCTCTTCCTCTGTCACGGTGGGTTTCAGGCGCTCTTCCTCGTCGGTGACGACGGGGATCGCCGCGATAAGGGCGCGGGTGTAGGGATGCTTCGGCTCGGCGAAAACCGCAGACGTCACCCCTTCCTCGACGATCTCGCCACGCAGCATGATAGCGATGCGCGAACAGAAATTGCGCATCAGCGAGAGGTCGTGCGAGATCATCAGATAGGTCAGGCCAAGCTCTTCCCGCAGCTGCAGCAGAAGGTCGATAACGGTCTTCTGCACGGAGACATCAAGCGCCGCCGTCGGCTCGTCGAGGATGAGGATCTTCGGTTCAGCCGCGAGTGCACGGGCAATGGCGACACGCTGCTTCTGTCCGCCGGAAAGTTCATGCGGATATTTACCGAGATAGGATTGCGGCAATCGCACCAGCCCCATCAGTTCCTGCATCCGGCGTTCGCGCGCCTCACCGTCCATACCGATGGATTTCAACGGCAGGTTAAGCGTCTGCCTGACCGTGCGCTTCGGATTAAGGGAAGTGCCCGGATTTTGATAGACGATCTGCGTCAGCCGCTTGCCACGCCCGGGAGATGGGGCGTCGATGACAAGATTGCCGGAGGTCGGGCGAGAAAGTCCCATGATCATCCGGGCGACCGAGGTTTTTCCAGAACCGGACTCGCCCGCAAGACCGAAAATTTCGCCGTCCTTCAGCGTCAGGTTCACGTCGCGCACGGCGTGGTAACCGTTGCGTCTGCCGTAAATCTTGTTCAGGCCCTCGATGGTAACGATCGGCGAGCGTGTGCTCTGCGCCAGATCGGCGACACGCGGACCGTAGAGCGGCGGCACCGCATCCAGCAGCGAACGCGTGTAGTCCGCAGCGGGAGCGTGCAGGATTTGCGTGCAGGGACCGGTCTCGACGATGTCGCCATGGTGCATAACCACGACCCGATCCGCCACCTTACGTACGACACCGAGATTATGGGTGATCATCAGCAGCGCCATATTTTCTTCGGCAACCAGCTGGTTGATGAGATTGAGAATTTCGTCCTGCGTGGTGACGTCGAGCGCGGTGCCGGGCTCATCCGCGATGAGGAGCTTCGGCTGATGCAGCAACGCAAGCCCGATCAACACGCGCTGGCGCATGCCGCCCGAAAGCTCGGACGGATAGGCATTCATGACCCGCTCGGTATCGCCAAGCTGCACGCGGCGCAGAACCGCTGCGATACGGGTGCGGCGCTCTGCCTTGGACGAGTTGATGCCGTTGCGCTTGTCGGCAAAGCGCATGACATCATCGAGATGCGTGCCGATCTTGAAGACCGGATTGAAGGAAGACAGCGGGTCCTGCATGATCAGCGAAAACGCCGTTCCCTTCAGCGCCTCGCGTTCCCTTCGCGGCATGGCGAGCACATCCCGCCCGTCGATGACAATGGCGCCGGAGGCAATAGTGGCATTCTTCGGCAAAGTGCCGATGATCGCCTTGGCGGTGACCGATTTACCCGATCCGGTTTCGCCGATCAGCGCCACCCGCTCGCCGGCTGAGACTGTGAAGGCGACATCGCGCAGCACCTGGCGCGTGCGACCGTAGTTGGTGAAGGTGACGTTGAGGTTTTCGACTTTAAGAAGCGGTTCAGTCATGGCTTTAGCTTTCCACGTCGAACATGTCACGCAGGCCGTCGCCCAGCAGATTGAAACCCAGCGTCACGTAAAGCACGGCCGCGCCGGGGCAGAGGACTTCCCACCAGAAATCCGGCATGAACTGGCGCCCATCGGCAACCATTGAGCCGAGATCGGGAGTTGGCGGTTTGACGCCGAAACCGAGGAAACTCAGCGTCGCGCCAAAGAGGATGACGAATGCCGCATCCAGCGTCGTCTTGACTGATATGACCGAGACGCAATTGGGCAGAATTTCGCGAAAGAGAATGTGCAGCGGACCCGCACCTGCAAGACGTGCCGCTTCGATGTAGTCCTCGGATGCGATGGATTTCGACACCGAATAGATCAGCCGCGCATGCCAGGTCCACCATAGAAGCGTGATCGCGATCATGGCGTTCATCAAGGTGGGTTCCAGCAGGTTGGAGACCGCCAGCGCCATGACGAGGGGCGGCATGGCCAGCATCACATTCGTCAGGCCACTGATGATTTTCTCGGTCCAGCCGCCGAAATAACCGGCGACCAGGCCAAGCACAGTGCCGACCGGGACCGAGATGCCGAGCACGCCGATGACGAGAAGAAGCGAGACCCTGAGCCCGAAGACAGTACGGGAAAAGATGTCGCGTCCGGCCTTGTCGGTTCCGAACCAGTGCTCCAGATCCGGCGGCATGTGGCGGGCACGGAAATCGACGACCGCGCCGATATGTTTGGGATAGGGTGTAAGCCAGGGCGCAAAGATCGCCAGAACCAGCACCGACAACAGGATCAGCGAACCGATGACCGCTGCCGGATTGCGGCTGAAGCGGTACCACATCATGTAACCGGCGCTTAAGCCCCGATCGGTGGGTTCGAGCATTTTCATATCAGCCATCAGCGAGCCTCCTTGCGGCGCAGGCGCGGGTCGATGATCGAGATCAGGACATCAACGATCAGGTTCGCAACGATGAAGAACAGGCCGGCCACCAGCACCACGGCAGTCACGGCATTGAGGTCTTTCTGAAGGATGGCGTTCAGCCCGTAGGACGCGAATCCGCCCCAGGCGAAGACCATTTCGATCACGAAGGCATTGCCGATCAGCGAGGCGAATTCGAGCCCCATGATCGTCAGCGGCGCGATGGAGGAAAGCTTCAGCAGATAACGGAAGATGATGACCCGCTCCGGCACGCCGAAGCTTTGCAGGGTGAGCACGTGATCCTTGCGCTGGTTCTCGATCATCGAGGAACGCGTGATGCGGGTGATCTGGCCGATACCGGCCATGGAGAGCGCAAAGGCCGGCAGCGCAAGGTGCTTCAGCGCATCCAGCACTACATCGAACCGTCCGGCAAGCGTACCGTCGATCAGGATGAAGCCCGTCGGGCCACCCTGCCAGCCAAGTGAGTGATCGATCCTACCGATGATCGGCCAGCCGGAGAGAAAGCGAGCGGCCAGCAATTGCAGCGTGATGGCAAACAAAAAGCTCGGGATCGTCACGCCGGTGAGCGAGAGGATACGGCCGATATGGTCGAGCGGACGGTCGCGGTAATGCGCCGTGATGACGCCGAGCGGGATGGCGACGGCAAACATGAAGATGACTGAGACCAGAACCAGTTCGACGGTCGCAGGAACGGTCTGGGCCAGATCGGTGGTGACGGGGCGCTGGGAAACCAGCGAGAAGCCCAGGTCACCGTGCAGGGCGTTGCCGATGTAGTCGAGGTATTGGGCGGAGAGCGGCTTATCGAGACCCATCTCGCCGCGCAGCGCATCAACTTGTTCCTGTGTTGCCGCAGGGCCGAGCGCCATGCGGGCGGGATCACCCGGCACCACACGGGCTAGAGCAAAAATCATGATGGACAGGGCGATCATGACCAGTACGAAAGCGCCGAGCCTGTTCAAAATCGCGACCAGCGGATGTTGCTGCATCGGTGGACCGTTCCTTGTGCATCAGTTTCCTGAGCACAAGTTTTCACCACATGTCCTTTTGAACAATCTCAGAAAGGTATAGTTTTTTGATAAATGAGTATAGGTTTTTGAATTAAGATCTCCTATCCCTGTCTGAATGACGCTTCTGCCGCGCACCACACTCTGCCGCCGTATCGCCAGCGAAACCGCAGGCGTGATCTTTCTGCGCGCGCCGGCGGGCGCCGGGAAAAGCGTTCTTATGGACTTGCTGGCACAAGAGCTGGGGACCGAGGTATGCCGGACGCACCAGCCCAGAAGTGATGAGGCGGCAAAAGGCTGTCTGCTATGGGATGTGCCGGTCTTCGCACGCGCGGTCCGCATGCCCGCCCCTATTCTGGAAACCGTGCGTTTCGTGGTCATCGCCTGCCGTCCGGATCAACGTATCAGCGGGCTGGCGCGGCAAATATTGCATCGTGGTTCGCTGACGATCGGAGCAAATGAACTGGCCTTTGGCCAAGATGAGACCGCGGGCCTTCCAACAGAACAGAAGCGTCTGGCGCTCGATGATTATGCGGGGTGGCCGGCCTTTCTGTCTCTCGCTCGCCTCGCCGACGAAAAACTATGCGTTGACTATCTGCGGGAAAATTATCTGCCGCATCTGTCACCGGCCCAGACGGTCGCGCTTTCGCTCTGGCTGGAAAATCCCTCGGCAGAACCCGACGCTGAATGGGCAGAACTTCTGCCGCCCTTCCTGATCGCAAACCCGGAAAAACACGGCACACTGATAAGGCTTCTGACCGTGGCAGCGGGAGAACGTCTCGCCACATTACAGGCTGGCAGGGCAGTGGTAGAGGTCGCTTCCGCATTCGAGAAGGAAGGGCGGGCGCTTGCGGCAATGGCCATGTTGCTTGACCGCGGTTATGAGACCCACGCCGCGCAAATCCTAGAACGCGCCCATGGGCGCGAACTGATCTACCGAAGCAGCGTCGACAGATTTCGCGAGATCATCATGCGGTTTTCGCAGGACATGATCGCGGCGAATGAAACAGTCCTCTTCGCCGTCACCCGCGCATTGCTGAAACAGGGCGAATTGCAACGCGTGCGCCATCTGCTTGGCAAGAGCCTGGGTTCGGATTATCTCGATCCACTCAAGGTGCTTGCCCGCGGTTCGCGTTTTTCCTTTGCCGCCCGCACCTTCCGGCTGAACCTGATGATTGCCGAGGACCTGACCCCCAATGACGCTGTGATAACGCGCCTCGGGGAATTCATGGCCGATTACCCCATGGACGATCACGGCAAATGGGCGGCCTATTACAATGCGTTGCTGGAATTCGAAATCCGCCGCCGTAATTTTCGCGAGGCCGAGGCCGCTGCCGCCCGCGCGCTTATCTATCTGCGCAAGATGGGCGGGCAGCCGCTGCTCGAATTCTTCATCCATCTGCACCAGATCGTCCTGCGACTGATGAGCGGTGATGTGCTCTTGGCCCGTCGCGCGGCACAGGATGCGCGCACGAGGTTGGAACAGGTGCCACACGACGCCGCGCAGGAGTTCCGAATGCTGCGGCTGGCGGAAGCCTGCCTTGCCTATGAGGCGGGAAAACCGCGCGACCTGTTGCACTTCGTCGAGCATGAATTCGACCACTTCGCCGCCTCCGAGATATGGCCGAGCCTGATGCAGTTTGCCCTGCATTATGCCTCGCAGGTGCTGATCGATCATTTTCCGATGACCGTTCGTCCGGGCTTTCTCGACGGCCTGTGGATTCACCTTTCGGAAGGGCTGCAATTCCATGCGATGATGGAGATCAGAACGGCCATCGCCTACCAGAACGCCAACCGCTGGGCGGATGCGGCAGCAACGCTATCGGCAATTCGCATGCCGATGGGTCGCAACTGGGTGGAGAGCGCAAATGAGGACCTTGCCCGGCTCACGCGGCGCGACGAAATCGCCTATGTGATGGCCTGGCTCCGCGACGCGGTACATCTTTTCACGCCGCGCGCCTATCTCGCCCGGCAGATGGATGCAATGATCGCCAACCCCAAGGTCACCAACCGCGAAAAGGTCGCGCTCAGAATATGGCAGAGCTATGCCGCACACCAGCGTCGTGACAGTGCCGGCGCCCGCGCCCATATCCTCAACGCACTTGAATCGGCGACGCGCCTTGGCTGCAACGGCGTCCTGTCGGAGGAGCGCATATTCCTGTCGCCGCTTCTGAACAATCGCCGTATCCGCGGTTTCATCGAAACCTCTTCCGATGTCCGGAACGCGCTGTCGATTTTCGCCGCCTCGGTCAACTCGCCGCAGGCACGCGCCCTGCATGGCGGGCTTTCACAGCGGGAAGCACAGATGCTGCAATTGCTGGCCAGCGGCATGTCGAACAAGAAGATCGCGCAGACCCTCAACATCTCGGAAGTGACGGTAAAATTCCATCTCGGAAACCTGTTCCGCAAGCTGGATTGCAAACGCCGCGCGGAAGCGATCCGCGCAGCGAAAGCGCTGGGCTGGCTTTGATCTCAAGTCGTGACTGCCGATCAGAAAAGCCAGCTACTCTTCCCGGAAGGCGCGGTTGATCTGGTCCGTCAGCGGCTTGGCGATATAGGACAGCGCGGTGCGCTCGCTGGTCTGGATGAAGGCCTCGGCGGGCATGCCCGGCATCAGCGGCGCATTGTTCAGCTTTTCCCGCTCGGCAACCGGTATGGAAATCCGCGCCAGATAATAGGAGAGGCCGGTCCTCTGGTCGGTGGTGATATCGGCGGCGATGCGGCTGACATGGCCTTCCAGTTCCGGCGTGACGCGCTGGTTGAACGCGGTCATCCGCAGCATCGCTTTTTGCCCTACCTGCAACTGGTCTATATCCTTCGGCACAATCTGCACCTCGAGCGCCAGTTCGTCCCCATCAGGCACGATGAGCATGATCGGGTCGGCCGGCGTCACCACGCCGCCCACTGTATGCACCGCCATTTCATGCACCATGCCGGATTGCGGCGCGATGATATCGATGCGCTTCAGCTCGTCCTCCGCAGCGACCTTCCGCTCAACATATTCACCCGTCTGCGCCTGTATCTCGCGCATTTCCCGGCCCACTTCGGTGCGCAATTCCTGATCGATCTGCAGGATCTGCAGTTTCGTTTCGGTGATCCTGCCCGCCGTCTGCGCCTGATAGGCGATTTTTTCGCCACGCTCACCGCCAAATGTCGCGGCCTGGGTCTGCAGGCTGTTCAGCCGCTGCACGGACACGATGCCCTGCTCCCGTAAGGACTTCTGCGAGGTTATCTCAGCCTGCAAAACCGCAAGCCCGTTGTCGTAGGCGACTTCCTGTGCCCTCAACCCTTCGATTTCATGTTCGAACTGGGTGATACGCTCCACAAGCTGCGCTTTGCGCCCCTCACGGTAGGATTTGCGGAATTCGAACAGCCTGGTTTCGCTGCGCATTGCGGAAGCGACATCGGGATCGTCCTTGCGCGCCACCAGAGCCTGTGGAAAAACGAGTTCCGGCAGATCGTCCCGTTCGGCCTCCAGCCTTGCCATGCGCGCGCTCAGCTCATCCAGCCGCTTGGTCACTATGGCGAGATTAGCGCGGGTCTGGGTGGCGTCGAGACGCATGACGACGTCGCCGGCCTTTACCCTGCCACCTTCGCTCACCAGAATTTCACCGACGACGCCACCCTTGGGGTGCTGTACCTTCTTGATATAGGAATCGACCACAAGATGACCGGACGCGACGACCGCGCCAGCAAGATTTGTCGTCGCTGCCCATCCGCCGACGCCGGCCAGCAGTGCGGCGCTTGCGGCAAGACCGGCAAGAAGATGTTTGCGGATAGAGCGGGACACCTGCGTGCGCTGGTCAATTTTTGACATCCGTATCTCCTTCCTGCCTGTTCTCCTCGCCGCTCTCTTCCACCGCCACCGTCTTAGGTTGGGTATTCGCGACGACACGCAATGGTGAAACCGTGTGCGCGGATGCGGTGAAACCTTTCGCCGCTTGAGCATTCGGAGTGCGCAGCACTTTCGAGAGAACCTCGTCGCGCGGACCGAAGGCCTTCATCCGCCCCTCCTCCATCATCAGAATGAAATCGACGGCACCGATCGCGCTGGGCCGATGCGCGACGACGATGGCGATACCGTTGCGCGCCTTGACCGACGCGATCGCCCTGACGACGGCGGCCTCGCCCTCTGCATCGAGATTGGCATTCGGCTCGTCCAGCACGACGATGAAGGGATCGCCATAAAGCGCACGCGCGAGACCGATACGCTGGCGTTGTCCTGCCGAAAGCGCGGAACCGGCCTCACCTATATCGCTGTCATACCCCTTTTCGAAGCGCAGGATCAGGTCGTGCGCACCGGCGGCTTTCGCAGCGGCAATGATTGCGTCGGGATCGGGATTGTCCTCGAAACGGGAAATGTTTTCGCCGATCGTGCCGTCGAAAAGCTCCACGCCCTGCGGCAGATAACCGATATGGCGGCCGAGGGCTTCGCGATCCCATTGATCGAAGCTCGCACCATCAAGCCGCACCTTGCCGGCGGCGGGCGTCCAGGCTCCGGTGAGAATGCGCGAGAGGGTGGATTTTCCCGAGCCGGACGGGCCGATGACACCGAGCGCATTCCCGGCGGTCATGACGAAACCAAGGCCCGCGACGGTCGGTTTTCTCTCTCCCGGCGGAATGATGGTGACGTTTTCGACTTTCAACTCTCTCTCAGGCTTCGGCAGTGCCATTGCGGTCGCCGTTACCGGCATCTGCGCAAAAAAGCTCCCTTAGCCGCGCCCAACTCTGGCGGGCGGCAACAAAGGACTTCCAGTTGGATATTGCAAGATCGACGGGCGCCAAAGCCCGACCCATCATGATCGAACTGGCGATCATCACGCCGCCTGAGGCCTCCTGCTGAATGACCAGCCATGCGCCGACCGCCAAAATGGCCGATTGCAGCACGATCCGCAGGGATTTTGCGATATTGCCGAGGCCGCCGGCCACGTCGCCCGCCTTGCGGTTGGCGGCGAGATAAGCCTCGTTGGAGATTTGCCAGCGTTTGCCAAGCCGGCCGCCGAGCCCCATGGCCTGCACGACTTCGGCGTTGCGGCGCGAGGCTTCCAGCTGCCGGTTGCGCGCCATGTTTTCGACCATGGTGTCGCGGATCGGCTTCTGAGAGAACATATTCGTCAAGATGGTCAGGGATATAAGCAGAACGGCACCGGCAAGAGCCGTCACGCCGATCCAGAAATGGAACAGAAAACATATGCCAAGGTAGAGCGGCATCCAAGGCAGATCGAAAAAGGCGGTGGGCCCCGTGCCGGAAAGAAAACCGCGCACGTTGTCGAGATCGCGCAGCGGCTGCAGGCCGTCCCCCGGCATACGGTTGACGAGCGGCAGGCGCACCACCGCATCATGCACCTTGCCGGAATAGCGCATGTCGAAGTCCTCGCCGATACGGATCAGGACCCGGGCGCGGATGATGTCGAGCAGGCACTGGAAGCCATAGAGGCCGAGCGCAAGAATGGCGATCCCGACAAGTGTCGGCAAACTGCCGCTGGCCAGCACCCGGTCGTAAACCTGAAGCATGAACAGGGGCGACGTCAGCGCCAGGATGTTGACCACACCGCTGACGAGCGCCACACCGAAAAACGTGCTTTTAAGGGGCGAAACAACCGCCGCAGTGAGGGACTGCGGCGGTGTCTGCTGGTGGTTTTGAAAGCCCACAGCCTGATTTTCCTTTAAGCGGCAAGCGCCGATGCGCTGGCGAAAATGAAGTCCGATGCGTCCAGTACGCTTGCATCGACACCGTTGAGCGTGATGGATACGGACGTGTCTGCTGCCGAAAGGATAACGGCATTTCCGTTATCGTTATACCACAACAAATCATTCACCGAAGTTGCACCCCAAGCGGAAACATCAAGCGTATCCGTACCATCCTGATAACCGTAGGTTCCGGTCGGGCCGGCGTTCACGACGTCATTGCCGCCGGAGAATAGGAAGGTGTCCGCGCCGGCAAAGCCCGTCAGGGTATTGGAAGCGGCCGTATCCTCGATCACCGTGCCGGTGGCCGCGAAGTAGTCATAGAAGCCGGACAGAGAGCCGAAACGGGCAAGCTGGTAAACGGCGAGATCGAGAAGATCGCGAGCGCCTGCGAGCGAGTAGGAGCCGTCGGGATCGATCAACAGTTCCTGCTGGCTGACGGCGATGCCGCTAGTGGACTGGCTGTAGCCGGTGCCGAGAACGATGCTGTCGACCGAACCTGTCAGGTTGCCCTGGGAGTATTGCAGGGCACCGCTCATGACAATGCCCTTGCCACCGTTGCTGCCATCGCCCCACGCCTCATAGGTCGTGTTCGGATCGATAGTGGTAGTGGCGAGAGAGCTGGTCTGAGCGTCGTAGAACGCACCATAGGTCGAACCGAAACCGCTCGTCCAACCGTTGAGGTAACCGATCAGGTCGGAGGAAGACTGCGTCAGTTGAATTGTGGTAGCCATAGGTGTACTCCTTTGCTGGCCAATAGGGATACCTTTGTCATGTGACGAAGGCGTTTCATCTCCGGGACGGGCTGCAACCCCAGCCCGGAGAATTTCTTCCGCGCATCAGAACTTCACGTTCATCGTTGCGATAAATGTGCGGCCCGGCGCGGTATAGGCACTGGCTGCCGGGATGTATTTGCGGTCGGTCAGGTTGTTGACCGCGAAACGAAGCGTCGCCTTTTCGTTGAAGGTATAGGAGCCGTATAGGTCCACCGTCGTGTAGGGATCGGTTACCTCCCGCAGATTACCCTCCGTATCGAGCGTCCGCGATTGCGTCGGCGTGACATGGTTGAGCCGTGCGCCCATAGAGAATTTTTCCTCGAAGAAACGCATGCCGCCATCGAGCGTCAGCTTCACCTTGGGTGCAACGTCACCCGGCCATGCGACGATCTCGCCGCTTGTCGTGGTCGTGCCGTTAGAGAAAACCTGGGTTTTGTCCGGCCAATCGGTCTTCAGCAGCGTCGCTGAGCCACCAAGCCAGAAGCTTCGCGCATCGTAATTGCCCTCGAATTCAAGGCCGCGCATATAGGTCGTGCCATCGAGATTGACGAAGCTGGTATAGGTCCGATCCGCCACCTGATCCGTGACGAGATAACCGAGAGCGATGTAATCCTTCACCTCACGGCGAAAGGCGGCCATTTTGATGCGGACGGAATCGTTGTCCAGCAGCACGCCGTCAAAGCTCATATTCGCGCCGATTTCGTAAGTGGTGGCTTTTTCGGCCCGCAGGGATGTGTTCGGGGCATATTCATATCCGGGGCTGTCCCCCGGACGGGCACCGGCAAAGAGAGCCTCGAGAATTGTCGGCGGACGCAGGCTTTGGGAATAGCTCACATAGGGACGGAACCAGTCGACGGGTTTCAGTTCAATCGTGGCGGAGGGTAGCCAGGCACTGTAGGTGCGATCGATATCGACATTGTGCTCCGGGTAGTCGGTAACGGGTATCGGTGGCGTAATTGTGCCAGTTCCAGGCATGCAACCTGCCGAAGCATTAGGCCAGGCACGCGCCAGATAAAGCGCGTAGCGCGCAGTCCAGGACGGGTTGGCGGGAAGGAACACCTGATTGAAATAGTCGAGAGGTGTGTAATGGTTGCCGACTGGATCGCAGGGGACAGAGGTGTCTACGAGATAGCTGCGGGTACTGTAATAAGTCGCCGATCCCTTCAGGCGTGACCAGTCGTAACGCACGCCGCCACTTAGCGTGATCCAATCCGCCGGCTCCAGCTCACCGTTTAAAAACAGGCTCGCGACATCGCGCCGCCCGGCGGGGCTGAAAGCCGTGTAGCTGGTAGCAAAGGAGGGGTTTTCCTTGATCTTGGAGCTCATAGCAACGGATGTGGCTATATCCCGGAAGGCTTCGGCCCCATAATTTAGGCTGAGCGCACCCGCCTTGGTGTCGAAACGACTGGTATTTTCCAAGTTGCCACCGAAGCTGCGCAGGCCCATATCTAGATTGGTCTCCACCGCATAAGTGCGCGCCGATCGCAACTCGTGCGTCATATTGTCGTTCAGCCACAACGACGATTTGAAATCGATGAGTTCGCTTTCGGGGTCCCAGTCCAGCTTCGCGACGACGCTGTCGTTGCGTACACTTTCCCTGTCGACCACGGTGGACGCACCCTGAACAAAATCATTCTGCTGATGCATCCATGACAACGAAGTCTGCACATCCCCGAAGTCACCTTCGCCCTTGAAAAAGGTCGACCAACCGTCCCTGCCGAGCAGATCCTTCATCGTCAAAGCGGTGCTTTGGGCCTCACCCTTGGTTCCGATCTTGTATTCATCCATGATCGTGCGGCTGTAACCGGCAACAAAGGAGAGAGGGCCATTCGGCTCACGAACTGCGGCCAGAACCGAACCCTGAAAATCGTAACCATTGGTGCCACGGGAGACATTCACCTCAGCCCCCTTGTTCGCACCCTCGGGGATCAGATCGGCGGCGCTGACGGTACGGAACTCGACCTTCCCGCCAAGCGAACCCGCGTTACCCGACCTCGCATTGGTTATTTTCTCGATCTCGACAGCACGGATAAAGGCAACATCGACGTAACCCTGCCCGGCGCTCGCGGTGTAACTCGTGGCCCCGCCGAAAGCTGCGCCACGCTGCGCATTCTGCCGCGCACCATCAATGGAGACGACCACGCGGCCGCTTTCCTGCAAGCCACGTATATTGGGCGAAACGGTAGGGAAGCTGCCGTTGCCCTCACCGGCATAGACGCCGGAGACGCGGTTGAAGACATCGCGCGTGTTGCGCACGCCAGCGGACTGGATCGCCTCGCGACTGACGACGCTGACACTGGCGGGTGTTTCATAAACCCAGTCGGGCGTTCCCTGATAACCGGTGCCAGCAATGGAATTGCGTCCGGTTTTTCCGGTCACTGTAATTTCTTCCAGAACGGTAGTGCCTTCCGCCCCGGAAAGATCGGCAGCGGCCTGCCCCGAGCCGATGACGACGGTTCTGCCACTTCCGGTAAACCGGAAATTCACGCCCGTGCCGGCCAGAAGCCGGGACAGCGCATCCCGCACCGTAAAACTGCCGGTAACGGCATTGGTGCGCACATTGCCGGCGGACGGCGTGGCAAGCGTAACCTGCAGACCGGATTGCCGCCCGAAAACGCCGACAACGGAGGACAGCGGCTGGGCGGGAATATTAAAAGGCCGCGTTGCACCCTGCTCGCCACCGGAGCGCTGACCATTGGCGGCATTCGGTCCGCTCTGCGCAAAAGCCGGTACCGACATAGAAACGACCACCGCCGTTGTCGCCAAAAGCACGGTCATACGTGCCGGCTTTGCCGCGTTTTTCCCTGAACCGTTCATACGTATCTGGAGGCGCATACTGCTTTTGTCTTCCTGTCTTCGCTCCGGCTATATCTTGACCGGATTACTCAACAAAAAGACGATTGCCTCGGCAGTTTTTTTCAGGGTTTCGGAGAATTTTTTATAAACGACTGAAAATAAATACGATTTTTTGTTTTATGGCGCTTCAGAAACGGGTGATGATGCGGGCGGTATTGGCAATTGCATGCACCTTGCCCTTATAGGGTTCCACCAATGCTTCCAGCGCACGGTCCGGATCGCGAAGATTGTAGAAGCCAGTCACACGCTGCTCTGCAAGCGTCTTGTCCGCCATCGTCAGCCATGCGGGATGATACCGCTGGATTTGCTCGACGACAGAACCGATCGTCGCATCCACAACGTAAAGCTCGCCGTTGCGCCAGCCACCAATATCCTCGACGGGAACGGTCTCTTTCCGGATTGTACCGGAGGCGTCGACAACCAGCATCTCACCCGGCACCAGCCGCGTTGGTGGCGCGTTGCGGAAGGAAGCTTCCACGGAACCATGCGCAAGCGCGACTTGCGTCACGCCATCCGTCATGTCGACATCGAAAGCCGTGCCAAGCACTTGGACGGTCAGGTTTTTCGCCTCCACGACAAAGGGACGGTCGCTATCCGGCACGACATCAAAAAAAGCTTCGCCCTTCAGCACCTTCACATTACGGCGGCCATTGGCAAAATCAGTGGTAAGCGCACTTGCCGCGGCAAGCTGCACCCTGCTGCCGTCTTCAAGGGTTATGGTGCGGCTCTCTGCGGTACTGGTCTGATATTCGGCCTTGATATGGACGAAAAGCGTGGGAACGAACAGCACCGCAAGACAGAGAGACACTGCTGCCACCGCCATGCCGGCATAATGCCGCAAGGACCAGCGCCGTCGCGATGCCTGTTTTCCGGCAACGCCAGGCAGGTGCTCCGCGTCTTCCCAGAGGCTCTTTAAACCCGGCTCGACCAGACCGAGATTGCGCCAAGTCTTGCATGTCCGCTCCCAGGCCAGACGATTTGCCGGCGAAGCAGCCAACCATCGATCAAATTCCGCCTTCAGCCGCGGTTCCGCCGAACCCGTCTGCAGGCGTATCAGCCAGTCGGCAGCCTCTTCCGCCTTCCCGGTCGGCAATGTTATTTTTTTATCGGGATCAATTGTCATTGAGCCGGTCAGTTCCTTTGACTGGGCGGAGGAGATGCCTCGTCTTCCGTGTTGCTTTAAAGACGTTTGAGGGAGAACTTTTTTTCACAAGATGAAACAATAAAGGCTATTTTACTGCATTTCTTTGGTAATGGCGGCAATACTACTCTTAATCAGACGGTGGGCGCTAGCCACGGATACGCCGAGGTGACGGGCGATCTCTTCCATATTGTAGCCGCCAAATCTATGCATTTCCAATGCCACACGCGCCTGGACCGGCAGAGAGGCCAAAATAGTCTGCATCTGCCGGACCTCGTCGCAGAACAGGGCATGCTCTTCTGGTGTGCCGTGACCCTGCGGTACGCCCCAGAACGGGGTATCGTCGGGCCGCTCCCGCAGGTCCTGCCGGTTGCGGCGGCGATTATCGAGGGCGAGGTTGCGGACGATGCGGAAAAGATAGGATTTGAGGTTGGAAGGATTGCCGGAACCTTCGGGAACGAATTTCAGGAATGCCTCCTGAACCACGTCCTCCGCGTCCGCCCGCGACCCTAAAATAAGCGCGGCGTATTTGATCAGGTCAACCCTGTGCGCGACGTAAGCGTTATAACGCTTGTCATCTTCCCGTATGCCCATGTCTCAACCGAGAGAAATTTCAAGGATAAACGAAACTGCAAGCCCCCAAACGACAAAGCAGTTTTCCCGTCTAAACCTCTAGCACCCAAACTCTCGACCGAACAGCTATTTCATGACTATTATTATCAAGAATTTGTGCGGTCGCGGGCCCTGCAACAGCCAGAGACTCGCAGACCCGGCGGCAGGCGCGGCCGGGTCCTGTGATAGCGTCAGATTGCGCCGTCGACTATTACCATCGGCCTGCCCTGCGAACAGGGTTCGATGCGCGCATCGATGCGGTAGATATCGCGCAGCATGGCCGGGGTTATCACCGTCTCGGTGCTGCCGCTCACCACCATTTCGCCGCGCGCGATCACCATCGTATTCTCGCAATAACGAAGCGCATGATTGAGGTCGTGCAGGGCGATCAGCACGATCATGCCAGTCTTCTGGGCAAGGTCGGTCACAAACCCCAGAACCTCGACCTGCCGGTGGAGGTCGAGAGCAGATGTCGGCTCGTCCATCAACAGCACCTCCGGCTTGCGGGCCAGCGCCTGCGCCAGGGACACAAGCTGCCGCTGACCGCCAGACAATTCGCCGAGCCCCCGGAAGGCGAGATCGTGGATTTTCAGCGCCTTGAGAATGGCGTCGATCTCAAACAGCTCATCGTCGTGAACACGCCACCCGCCGCCCTGCTTGGCGGACAGAAGCACGGATTCGTAAACCGTCAGCACGGCGTTGGCGCCGGTGTCCTGCGGCATGTAGCAGATGGCCCGGTTGCCGCGTGCCGTATCTGACAACTCGACAAGCCCGGGACCGGAGATCAGGCTGGCGATGCGCTTGAAAAGCGTGGACTTGCCGGCAGCGTTCGGGCCAATGACCGCCGTGACACTGCCGCTTTCCAGCGTATCGATGCCGACCTTGGAGAGAACAGTCGTGCGGCCGTAGGCAGCGCCGACATCCTTCAATGCGAGCGCTACCATGCGCGTCTCCTGTTGCCGAAAATGAGCGCGAAAAAGAACGGTACGCCAACCAGCGCCGTGATGACGCCGATTGGCAGAATTGCGCCGGGAATGAGTATCTTGCTGATGACAGAGGTTGCCGACAGCAGCAGCGCCCCGCAGATCACCGAGCCCGGCAGGAAGAACCGCTGATCTTCGCCCACCACCATGCGGGCTATGTGCGGGCCGACAAGCCCGACGAAACCGATGGTACCAACGAAAGAAACCGGAATCGCGGCCAGAAGGCTGACCGTCAGCATGGTCTGCAGCCGCAGCCGACGCACATTGATGCCCATGCTGGCTGCCTTGTCGTCACCCAGCCGAAGCGCAGTCAGCGCCCATGCGTTGCGCATGAACATCGGCACCGTAACGAGAAGAATACCACCGGTGATATAGACCTTTTCCCACGTGGCCTTGGTCAGGCTGCCCATGGTCCAGAAAACGACGGCGGCGAGCGCCTGTTCGGAAGCCAGATATTCAAGCAGCGACAATGCGGCATTGAAGGTGAACACCAGCGCGATGCCGAGAAGGACGATAGTCTCCACGGTTACGCCGCGCATCGTCGAGGCAAAATGAATGAACAGGGCGGCAATCATCGCCATGATGAAGGCGTTGATCGGCACCATGTACTGGACGGCACCGGGAAAGATCGCAACGCCGCCAACAAGGGCCAGCGCGGCGCCGAAACTGGCAGCGGCCGAAATGCCGAGCGTAAACGGGCTGGCGAGAGGATTGGACAGGATGGTCTGCATCTGTGCGCCCGCAACCGAAAGCGACGCGCCGACGGTGACCGCCATCAGCGCAATCGGCATGCGGATATCCCATATCACCACCCGAAGCTGGTTTGCAGCAGCAGCCGGATCGGCAATCGTCGCCAGAACTTCTGATATCGTGTAGCGCGCCGGACCAAGTGCCATGTCGGCAGCCATAGTGAAACAAAGGGCGATGAAAAGCCCGAAGAGAATAACGATCCTTCGTGCGGCAAGGGCGCGATATTGATCGCGCCCACTTACGCCAACGGCGCTTTCATTCAACGAACTCATTCATTCGAACCTTTTTCGAGGGATGCGAAGTATCCCGGCTTGTAGGTGACGGGCAGGAATTTCCGGTGAAATTCCTCAAAATTCTTCTCGGGATCGAGATCGGCGAAGAGCTCGGGATGGAACCACTTGGCGAATTGCTGAATCGGAAAGAACTCGTAGGGCGCGCCGTAGAACTGGTGCCACACGGCATGGACATTGCCCTGTTTGACAGCCTTCAGTTCCGGAAACGGCGTGCGCCTCATCAGGTTTGTCAGTCTTTTCCGGGAAAGAGCCATGTCGGCTCCGCGTCCAACGGGAACGAACTGGTTGATATCGGATTCAGCCGCCCAGTTTGAGCCGGTTACGATGACATGATCCGGATCGGCAACGACGAGCTGCTCGGGATTGAGATCGCCGAACGTCGTCTTGATGATGCCGTCGGCAATATTATCGCCGCCAGCGAGATCGACCATTGCGCCGAAATTGACCGGGCCGAAGGTGCGGCAGCAATTGTCCTCACCGGAAATGCCGGGCGCGCGCTCGATGAAGACGCCGGGACGCTTCAGGTCTTTGACGCTGGCGAGCCGGTCGGTCACGCGGGCGATTTCTGCACGGCGATAGGCGATGAATTCCTTTGCGCGCTCTTGCGCGCCAAACATTTTCCCGAGAATTTCAATCGAGGCTTCGCTGTTCTTTTCGGGATTGATGCGAAAATCGAGATAGACGATCTTGATTCCGGCGGCGGCGGCCTTCTCTTCGAAACCACTTTCCTTGGCGGATTTTTCCGCTTCCAGATTGAGGGTGATCACGTCAGGCGAAAGGGTAATGGCCGTTTCCAGACTGAAATCGCCCTGCGGCACATAACCGAAGCGCGGCAGTTTTTCGATCTGCGGAAAGCGCTCGACATAGGCGGCGTAGCTGTCAGGGTCCTTCTTGAGGAGATCGTCACGCCAGCCGACGATGGTGTCGAAGGTCTGGTCGCCCTTGAGCGCCGCGATGACGTGGATCTGGCGCGCCTCACCGACTATGACACGTTTGACAGGCAGGTCCAGCTCGACCTTGCGTCCGGTGACATCGGTGATTTCTCCGGCATAAGCCGGCAAAGCGAGAAGAGACAAAGCCAGCACCGCAAGATGCCTGAGAGCGTTAAGCCGCATGAGAAGTCCTCTTAGTTCCAAAAGAAAATGATGAAGCCGCATGGCTGCGGCTTCATCCATCGATCGGACGGCGCTCCCCTTCACCGTCCCTGTATTATTTCGTGTCCTTCAGCGACACAAAGTAACCGGGCTTGTAGTCGAGCGGCAGGAAGCGGGCATGCAGCTCCTTGAAGGTCGCCTCGGGGTCGAGATCCTTAAAGAGGTCCGGGTGCAGCCACTTGGCGATTTCCTGAATGGCCACGAACTGATACGGGTTGTTGTAGAACTGGTGCCAGATGGCGTGGACATTGCCGTTCTTGACCGCCTGTACCCCGGTGAAAGCCGGGCGCTTGGTCAGGTTTTCAAGCTTGCGGTGGGCTTCCTTCATATCCGCGCCATAACCGACACCGACCCAGTTACCGCCGGGAACATAACCGTTCCAGTTGCCACCCGTGATGATGATCTGTTCCGGATTGGAGGCGATGATCTGTTCCGGATTGACGTTGCCGAACGTGCCGGGAATGATGTCCTTGGCCATGTTGATGCCGCCGGCGAGTTCGACCATCTTGCCGAAATTCTCGTTGCCGAAGGACATGCAGCAATCGTCGGAATAACCGCCGGCGCGTTCGACGAACACGACGGGCTTCTTCGGATTGGCCTTTTCGAGCGTATCGGTGACCTTGGCGATGGAGTCCGCGCGGAACTTTATGAAGTCCTCGGCGATCTTTTCCTTGCCGGTCAGCTGGCCCATCAGACGCATGCTCGGCTCGGTGTTTTCCATCGGCTTTTCGCGGAAGTCGACGTAAACAAGCGGGATGCCGACCTTTTCGAGCTTCTCGATGTAACCGGCCTCCTGCGTCGCGGTCTTCGCGTCGATGTTCATCAGGATCACGTCTGGCTTCAGCGAAATGGCCTGCTCGATGTCGAAGGTGCCGTCTTTCATGCCGCCAAAGGTCGGCAGCTTGGCAATATCAGGGTACTTGGCAAGATAGGCCGCATAGGTTTCCGGGTCGGCTTTCGCCAGGTCGTCGCGCCAGCCGACAACGTGCTGGAAAGGGTTTTCCTTGTCGAGCGCCGCCAGGAAATAGATCTGACGGCCTTCGCCGAGGATCACATGCGAAACGGGCACATTGACTTCCACGTCGCGGCCGGTCACATCCTTGACGGTGACCTTTTCGGCCAATGCAGGCCACGCTGCGGATACGAGAAGGCCAAGGGCAAGTGCCGCGGATTTGGCTGAGATGCGCATCGGATATTGCTCTCCAGTGTTGACTGGCGCGGCTGTATTATTTTCTGACTATACTAGTCAAGTTTTATGTTTTAGAGCCATTCTTAACTGACCGGTATGTGAGCTGAAGACCGATGATCGACACTATCCACTATGGCAAAAACGACAGTCTGAGAGACGAAATCAAAACCTATTGGTCCGGCCGCGCCGCGACTTTCGACCTTTCCCCGGGTCATGAGATTTTCTCCGAAGAAGAGCGCGAGGCCTGGCACGCGCTGGTTTTGAAGCATCTGGGCCAGGGAGAAGGCCGCAAGGCGCTGGATCTGGCCAGCGGCACCGGCGTTATCTCGCACCTGATGGACGATCTCGGTTTTCAGGTCACCGGCATGGATTGGTCGGAAACCATGCTGGAGCTTGCAAGGGCGAAGGCGAAAACCCGCGGGCGCAATATCCGCTTTTTTGTCGGCGACGCCGAAAACACGATGGAGCCGGACGAAAGCGCCGACGTCATCATCACCCGCCATCTGGTCTGGACGCTGGTTGACCCGAAGGCAAGCTTTGCCGAATGGTTCCGTGTCTTGAAACCCGGCGGACGCCTGCTGATCGTCGATGGCGATTTCGTCAACACCGGCTGGCGCGAAAGACTGGTCAAGAAGCTGGCGGCGGGTCTGGAAAGCATCGGCCTTGTGAAGCCGGACCAGCCGCACAAGCCGGCGGATCCGGAAAACACCTTCAACAGCATTCTATCGCGGGTCTATTTTTCACAGGGTGCAAGAGCTGGTGACGTTGCGGCGCTGTTGCGTGAAACCGGCTTCGAGCCCGTTGCCATCGATCAGGAACTTCAGGCCATTCATCGTGCCCAGGCAAAAAATTTCAGTCTGCTGAAAGGCATCTTGCGGGGATTGCAGCACCGTTATGCAGTATGCGCTGTGAAGCCGCACACGTCCGGCAAGGGATAGGGCGACCAAAGCCACCAAGCTGCCGCCCAGCTCTCCGTCACCCCGGATGTGATCCGGGGTCCAGTGCGACCAAGTCCTTGATCGCTTAATAATAGTTTCTCACGGTGCAGACGCGCCGTGGCTGGATGCCGGATCTAGTCCGGCATGACGCATGAAAACGCGATGCAGGGACCTCATTTTTCCGCCCGCTCGAATAGCTCCTCAAAGCGCGGCTTCGCCCGGCCTGGGACCTCTACCGTCCTGTAGCTCTGCGGCAAAACCGCGTCCCCCACCTTAATCAGCATGACCATGCCCATGCCGTAATGCGGCGAGCATTTGATGCCGTAAAAGCCTGGCTTTTCGAAGCCGGTCTCGAATTCGTCGTTGATCCGGCTTTTGAAACCTTCAATACCTTCGGGAACCATACCATCGATCGTCGCGGCATTATGGCTCTTGTGGCTCGGCACGAAGCGCACGCGGTCGCCGGGAGCGATCTCCAGAAAATCGGGTTCGAACACCATTGAGCCCTTTTCGCCACGGTTCAGCATCTTCACCTCGAAGGTCTCGGCTCCGGCTTGAATGGAAAACCCTGTGGCCACAACCATGGCAAGTCCCGCGGAAACGCAAAGCTGTCGGGCGCAAAAGCGGAGATTTGCAAGTCTTTTCAATTTCATCATCGTGCCGTTGCTTTCCTTGCGTGATCGGCCGCACCGTGGGCCGGCAGAAAACGAATATGTGAAAATCCGCTTTCATCCGTGGTGACGACGGATTGCACCCCGAACACATCGGCGATGGTCGAAGAGGTGAGGACCTCGCGCGGTGGGCCGACAGCGATCATTTCACCGCGATGCATGATGGCGACGCGGTCGCAGAACATGGCGGCATGATTGAGATCATGCAGCGCCGCCACAACCGTCAGTCCCTGCCTGCGCACCAGATCGAGCAGGCCGATCTGGTGGCCGATATCGAGATGGTTGGTCGGTTCGTCCAGCAGCAGAATATGCGGCTCCTGCGCCAATGCGCGGGCAATGTGCAGGCGCTGGCGTTCGCCGCCGGAAAGGTGATGCCAGTTTCGCTCGGCCTTGTCCGCCATATCGACATTTCCGAGCGCCGCATCGACGATGGCGTCGTCCTTTGGCGACCATGCGGAAAGCGGGCCGAGATAGGGCGTGCGCCCCAGTTCCACGGCCTGTCGCGCGCTGATGCGCTCGGTGGTTTCGGCCTGCTGCTCCACAAAGGCCAGCCTGCGGGCAAGTTCGCGCCGCCCGAATGTGGCAAGCCGTTCCTCACCAAGCATGACATGACCCCGACGCGGCATGCGAATGCCGGCCAGCATGGAAAGCAGCGTGCTTTTGCCCGAACCGTTCGGCCCGATGATACCCAGAAACTCGCCCGGGGCGACCTCCAGCGAAACCCCGCGCACGATGTCGAGATTGCCGGCATGAAAATGCAGATCGTGGGCGGATAATTTCATGACCGGCCTCTCTTCTGCCCGAGAATGAAGGCGAAGGCGGGCGCGCCGACCAGCGCAGTGATCACGCCGATCGGCAGCACCTGCCCCGGAATGACGGTGCGCGAGAGGATATCTGCGATGATCATGAAAATTGCACCGGTCAGGGCCGTCACCGGCAGCAACATGCCGTGGCGAACGCCAACGAAGATGCGCGCCGCATGCGGGATGACGAGACCGACGAAGCCGATGGAACCGACCAGCGACACCATGACTGCCGTCATGACCGCCGAAACCGAGATCAGCACCGCATAGACCCGGCGCACCGGAATACCGAGCGAAGCTGCTGCCTGACCGCCGAAAGCGAAAGCATCAAGCGCGCGTGCGTACCAGAGGCACACCCCAAGACCCGCAATACTGACGGGCAAAGCCAGCCAGACATCCGGCCAGCGCACGCCCGAAAGATTGCCCAGCAGCCAGAACATGATGCCGCGCGCCTGTTCGGCATTGGCGGATTTGGTGACGATGAACGACGTCATGGCGTTGAACAGTTGCGAACCGGCGACCCCCGCCAGGATGATGGCGCTGTTGCCGTGCCCTGCCCGCACCGCCAGAAGGCTGACAAGCGAAAAAGCCACAAAAGCCCCGATCAGGGCGCCGGCCGGCATCGTCAGGAACCCCGCCCCTAAGCCCAGAAGCGCCACGGCCACGGCCCCGGTTGAGGCGCCTGCGGAAATACCGAGGATATAGGGATCGGCGAGCGGGTTGCGCAGAAGTGATTGAAGCACCGCACCGGCCAGCGCCAGCGAGGCGCCACAGCACGCGGCAACAACGGCGCGGCTGAGGCGGTAACTCCAGACGATGCCCTCATCCAGCGGCTCCAGCGGATAACCCGCATGGAAGACACGATTGGCAATGGTCTTTGCCACCACGTCGAACGGAATGGCAGTCTCGCCGATGGCCGCACCGGCCATCAGCGCGACGAGCAGCAGGGCGAGTGCGGCAAAAGCCAGACCCGCCCTGCCAAGATTGACGGAAAGACCGTTCACTTGGCGAGACCGGCTGTGGAAATCGCCTCGGCCAGCGTTTCAATGCCTTCGATCGTGCGGATGGTCGGGTTCATCGCCTGCGCGTCCATTTCGAAGACATGGGCCGCCTTGACGGCGGGCATGATGCTGGCAACCGGATCGGTAGCGAGGAACTTGAGCTTGACGGCGACGTCATCGGCGGGGAAACGCCGGCGGTCCATCTTGCCGGCAACGATCACGGACGGATTGGCCTTGGCGATGGTTTCCCAGCCAACAGTCGGCCATTCCTCATCGCTTTCGATAACGTTCTTCAGCCCGAGCGCGGACATGATGTAACCCGGCGCACCATTGCGGCCCGCCACGTAAGGATCGATATCCAGCTCAGCGCTGGAGAACCAGAAGACTGCTGAAATCTTGCCATTCGCCGAAGCGATCTTGGCGCGGGCGGCTTCCTCACGCTTTTTCAGGTCGGCAACGACTTCCTCGCCGCGATCCTGCACGTTGAAAATTTTCGCAAGGTCGCGGACCTCCTGGTAGATCAGGTCCATGGTGAAAACGGACTTGCGCACGCCGTCGCCGCCGCCGGAATTGTCCTTGCCCATGCAATCGGCAGGCGAAGTATAAACGGGAATACCGAGTTCGGCGAATTGCTCCGGTGTTCCGACAACGCCTTCGGGACCGATCTGCCACTGGAACTGCGTCGTCACGAGGTCCGGCCTCTTGCCAACCACCGCCTCGAAGCTCGGATCATTGTCGGCAAGCCGCTCCACCTTGGCATTGGCGTCTTCGTAACCCTTCAGAACCGGGCCGATCCACAGCGCCGTGCCTACCACCTTGTCGGCCACGCCGAGCAGATAGAGAACCTCGGTCGTGCTCTGGCCGACCGATACTGTGCGGGCGGGCGCCTGCTTGAAGGTGATTTCGTGGCCGCAGCTATTGATCGTCAGCGGATAGGCGGTTTCGGCAGCCTGAGCGGCACCGGCGGGCAAGGCCGCTAATGCGACAGCCAGAAGACCGGCGGAAACCGGCAGGCGTTTGAAATGAAACATATGTTCTCCAGTCTAAATAAAGTGGCGTGATCCGCAGGCCGCGCGTCAAAACGCGTAGTGACAGAGCGACAACAAGTGTGGAGATGGAGAACGGGACTCTAAATACGTTTCCGCGGACGGAAAGGTCATAATAAGCTCCTCTTCCGGGCATCCCCGCCCGTAACGATGGTCAATATTATGACGGCAGGTCTCCTGGCTCACGAATATACGCCGTTCATCTGCCTTCCCGCACCTTGAAGGGTGCAGTGGCATGACGCTTTTCAGGCGTCACGAGGATGAACGGCAATCCGCTTACAGTTGCGGGGGCAGCCACGGCATTGGGCGATAGAAATCACCCGCACCATGTTCCCTATTAATCCCTTTGCCCTTCGGCTTCAGGAACCGTCGCTTTCTGACATAAGGGGCAAGCGCCGGGGCGTCAATTGCGATAGTGCTGCAGCTCAACACAAAGACGGACCCGCCAACGCGAAAATTTTTGTAGCGCCGGAAGGCGCCGGTTGCGGCGCGTCTTTGGACATGGTGGTAAGGGTTTCAATCACCACCAAGCCGGATTGCGCAATAAAATCAATAAAGAGATTGTTGTCGCTGATGGTGTCGAGACGCACCAGCTCATCGTCCAGATCGGTAAAATGCCGCCTTACGAGCGCAATCGCATCGATGTCCGCACCCGCAACGACCGGACCGATAATGTGGCCCCGCCCCGCCGCACGGCGCAGCGCAAAAGCGGTAAGACGGTCCGCCTCAAACACACCGTAACCCGCATTCTGCGTCAAAAGTCGCTGCAAAACGTTCCGGCGCGAAACGCCAAAAGCCGCCCGGTCTAGTTCCACCACATCAGTCAGATGACCTGCGGATAACGGCTCTATTCGTTGTTTTCTGCCGGGCGGCGGTATCTCGAAAAGGCAATTCGCCCTTCCCCGGAACAGATATACTTTTTCCGTATCACCGGCAAAACCCAACCTTGAAAACAACCGCCGCGACGCTCCCGTCGCGTTCAACCGCAGGGAGACAGTGGGGAATTTTGCGACAAGTTTCTGCACAAGCCATGGTGCTACGCCATGCCCCTGCAAACGGGGCGAAACAATGACCATGCCGAGCGTCGCAAACCCCTGATCATAGGGAAAGAGCATCGCGGTTGCGACAACACGGTCGATCTCATCGAGCGCGGCGAGACCCACGCCGCATTGCCGCAGAAAACACCATTCATTCGCGTGATATCGCCATCCGACGGCCATGGAGAGTGCATGCAGATGATCGGCATCCACGTCCGCGATATCCACGGTCCGCAGCTCGAAACTATCGACTTTGAGCAGGTCCATAACCAACGGCCCTCATCCCCTACGGCTCACAACCTTCATCCGGTCCCGGCCTAGCCCACGACATCCGACGGTAGCCGGTTACGCCAGCACGAATTTTCTGAAAGCACTGGAAGGTCACAACAATCTACCGAAATCATTCGCATTTCAGCAGATAAACGTCGCAGTCCATTCTAAGCTTTCGGGATGACAATCCGGTCAGCGGAGACGACCATTGAACGCAATCGAAATCCTTGAGCGTCTCGTCGGTTTCCCGTCGGTCGTTGGAACCGCCAATGGCGATATTGCCGGCTGGATCGCCGATTATCTTGAAAGCCACGGCGCGAAAGTATCGCTGCTTGCGGGACCGGAGGGCGACCGCGCCAATCTCTTCGCCACCTTCGGCCCGGCCGATCGCGCCGGCTATGTTTTGTCCGGCCATATGGATGTCGTACCCGCCAGCGAGCCGGAATGGTCTTCCGATCCCTTTACACTGCGGGCGGAAGATGATCGTCTCTACGGGCGCGGAACCACCGACATGAAGGGTTTTCTGGCCACGGTTCTCGCCGCGGCGCCTGCATTTTCGCGCAGGGCGCTGAAACGTCCCGTGCATATCGCCTTTTCCTATGACGAGGAGGCGGGTTGCCGTGGCGTTCCACATCTTCTCGCCAGATTGCCTGAACTTTGCGCCGCACCGGCGGGCGCAATCATCGGCGAGCCCAGCAATTTGCGGGCGGTTCGTGCACACAAGGGCAAAGCAGCAGCTCGCATTACCATCCGTGGCCGTTCCGGCCATTCGTCCCGGCCTGATCAGGGGGTTAATGCCATTCACCTGATGACCGGTATCATGGCAAAGGCCGTGGAGACGGCACATGAGCTGACGAAAGGCCCCTTTGAAGCGACTTTCGAGCCACCCTACTCCTCGCTGCAGATCGGCACGATGAAGGGCGGCCAGGCGATCAACATCATCCCCGATTTCTCGGCCATCGAGCTGGAAGCACGGGCGATTTCCGGCATATCGCCGCTTGAACTGCTCGGGCCGGTTCGCGCAAGCGTCGAGGCTCTTGCAGCAAAGGGTGTCGATATCGAATGGACGCCTATGAGCGATTATCCGGCGCTTTCGCTAGCAGCTAATGCTCCGCTTGTTCTGCTTCTGGAGGAATTGACCGGCACCCCCTGTCTCGCCGCCGTCAGCTACGGCACGGAGGCGGGGCTGTTCCAGGCGGCGGGCATCGACGCCATCATCTGCGGACCAGGGGATATCGGCCGCGCCCACAAGCCGGACGAGTTCATAACGACGGGCGAACTTTCGGCCTGCCAGTCGATGCTGGAAACACTCGCAAGCCGCTGTGCGGCTTGAACCTTCGGGAAGCATAGATTTCAGATGACTTTTCTCTTCAATTCCGACGCCAAGCGCGGCGAGATTTTCCGGCAGGCTCTAGCTGCAGAACTGCCTGATCTGCCGTTTTCGATGGATGCGTCAACTGTCGATCCCGACGCAGTCCGTTACCTCATCACCTGGACGGCACCGCAGGACATTGCCCGGTATCGCAATCTCGAAGTCCTGTTTTCGATCGGCGCGGGTGTCGACCAGTTTCACATCGAGGCGATCCCTGAGACGGTAAAGGTCGTACGCATGGTGGATGAGGGCATCATCCGCATGATGCAGGAATATATCTGCCTCGGCGTACTTTCCCTCCACCGCAACCTGCCGGTCTATTTAAACCAGCAGCGCCAGCAACTGTGGAATGCCCTGCCCCAGCGTCAGGCGGAAGAGTGCCGGGTGGGCGTTCTCGGCCTCGGCATGCTGGGCGTTGCGGCGCTGGAGCGGCTGAAACCCTTCGGCTTTCCGCTTTCCGGCTGGAGCCGCTCACAGCGTCAGATTGATGGCGTCACCTGCCATCATGGCGACGACGGCCTCAAATCCCTTCTCTCCACCAGCGATATTCTCGTCTGCCTGCTGCCTCTCACCGACGAGACCACGGGGCTTCTGAACGCCGAGCGTCTAGGGATGCTTCCCGACGGGGCTGCTCTGGTTCACGCCGGGCGCGGCAAACAGCTCGATCATGACGCTTTGCTCGATGCACTCAACAGCGACAGGCTTTCAGGTGCGGTGATTGACGTTACCGATCCGGAGCCCCTGCCCAAAGACCACCGCTTCTGGACCCATCCGAAAATTCTCCTGACGCCGCATATTGCCAGCGTCACCCAGCCCCATTCCGCTGCCCGCACCGTCGTCGAAAATATCAAACGATACGAATCCGGTCTCGAACCGCTCGGCCTCGTTGACCGTAGCCGCGGATATTGATCCTACCGTTCCAAGAAAGGACACCCATGTCTCTCCTCAAGACCATCGACACCAATCCCGCCTTTGAACCGAAAGCCTCCAAGGCCCTGCCCGAACGCCTCATAGCGGGCGACCCGTCGTTCAAAACCTGGCCTCTAGATGAAGCCCGTGATGGCACCGTACATACTGGCATCTGGGAAGCGACCCCCGGGGAAAGCCGCTCGATCAAAGGCGAGACATTCGAGTTCTGCCACATTCTCGAAGGCGTTATCGAGATCACACCGGAAGGCGGCGCGCCGCTGCGTTACACCGCGGGCGACAGCTTCGTCATGAAGCCCGGTTTCGTTGGCGTCTGGAAGACAATCGAAACCGTGCGCAAGATCTATGTGACCGTGAACGGATGATTTGCCGAACAGCATGCCTGGCATCCCGGCTGATGCAGAGGCATTTTTGAGAACAGCGATGGCTGGCAATCCGCAGGTGGATGCCAGCCATGGTTTACATGGGTATCCTGCCCGGATGCCTTTCGACCGGATTTACGGCCCTCGATCGGACCCGTCGCAAGGTTTTCGGCGCGGTCTTCATGCCCGCCGAAGATTGCGCTGTGGGCCACCAGCAAAACAGGATTTTCGTTCACCGCCCCCGCCGCAGTCGGTCGATGCTGCTTGCCATCAGGGAGTAGCTTTGGCGCATATCCACAGAGGATCATCCATGACGCTCAGCTTCGATCCAGACAGCCTGTCCCTGCCGATCGGCCATTTCATCGGCGACCGGCTGATCCCGGCTAAAAACGGCATTGACATGCATCGTCCTTCGGACGGCATCGAATATGCCGGTTGCCCGAAGGCGGATGCGGCACTTGTCGATGAGGCGGTGCAAACCGCCAAAGCCGCACTGAAGAGCAGTAACTGGGGCGGCGTGCGCCCGCGTGAGCGCACCAGGGTACTGCAACGCTGGGCAGACCTGATCGAGCAGGAAGCCGAGACGCTGGCGAAAATCGAGGCGCTCTCCTCAACCCGGCCCGTGGGCCACCTGATTGCCGGCGATATCGCCGTCACTGCCGAACAGATCCGCTTCTTTGCCGAATTTGCGGACAAGGAGGGCGGTGATCTCGTGCCGACCGACGACACAAGCGTCGGCATGATCATGACCGAGCCCTATGGCGTCGTGGGCGCCATTACGCCTTGGAATTTTCCGGTGTCCATGGCGGGCTGGAAGCTTGGCCCGGCACTCGCAGCCGGCAATGCCGTGGTGCTCAAGCCATCGGAGATGACGCCCTTCTCCAGCATTTTCATGGCGCAACTGGCCATCAAGGCAGGGCTGCCCGCCGGGCTCATCAACATCGTGCTGGGTGACGGGCCTGTGACAGGCAATGCCATCACCGGCCATCCCGAAATTTCAAAGGTCAGCTTCACCGGATCGACGGCAGCAGGTTCGGCCATCATGGCAAATATCGCGCGTACCGGCGTCAAGCCCATGACGCTGGAACTGGGCGGCAAAAGTCCGCAGCTGGTTTTTGCAGACGCCGATATCGAAAAAGCCGCCGCCGCGATCGCCGGCAATATTCTGTCCAATGCCGGGCAAGCCTGCGTTGCCGGCTCGCGCATCATCGTTGAAGAGAGTGTCGCAGAGGCGCTTTCCGCCGCAATTATCGCTCGCATGAAGACAGTGAAGCCCGGCCCGACCTGGGACGAAGCAACACAGTATTCGCCGATCATCTCCGAAGTGCAGCGCCAGCGCATTGACGGCATCGTGCAGGCGGCTGTCGCGCATGGCGGCGAATGCCTGACGGGCGGCGCGATCATGGACGGTCCGGGTTATTTCTACCAGCCGACCTTGATCGCAAATGTCGACCAGACCTCCCCTGCTGTCACAGAGGAGATATTCGGGCCGGTGCTGACCCTGCAAAGCTTCAAGACGGAAGAAGAGGCACTGGCGCTCGCCGATCATCCGACCTACGGTCTTGCCGCGGGTCTTTTCAGCCGCGATATCTCGCGCGTCATGCGCCTGTCTCGCGCCATCCAGGCAGGAACGATCTGGGTCAACCGGTATGGCCGCTCCCGCGACCATATCCTGCCGACCGGCGGTTACAAACGCTCCGGCATCGGCAAGGATCTCGGGCGGGAGGCCTATCTCGCCAACCGCAAGAGCAAAAGCGTCCTGATCGGACTGTAACAGGGGAAACATCTTGAAAACGCATCGCATCGCACTCATTCCCGGAGACGGCATCGGCAAAAGCGTGACTGATGCCGCCTGGCAGGTTCTCAACACCGCAGCAAAAAGCTCCGGTTTTGCGCTTGAAGGCACCGAATTCCCCTGGTCCTGCGCCTTCTACAAGGAGACCGGCGCGATGATGCCGAAGGATGGCATCGAGACCCTGCGCGGCTTCGACGCCATTCTGCTGGGCGCGGTCGGCTGGCCAGCGGAGGTGCCGGATTCGGTATCGTTGCACGGCCTGCTTCTGCCGATCCGCAAGGCATTTGTGCAATACGCCAATATCCGCCCGCACCGGCTTCTGCCCGGCGTGCAGGGACCGTTGAAAGCGGATGGATTCGACATTCTCTGCATCCGCGAAAATACCGAAGGTGAATATTCCGGTGCCGGCGGACGAGTCCATCAGGGCACCGAAGACGAGGTCGCTGTCGAAACCTCCATCTTCACCCGCAAGGGCGTGGAACGCATCCTGCGCTTCGGCTTCGAGCAGGCGCAAAAGCGTCGCGGCAAGTTGGCTTCCGTCACCAAATCCAACGCCCAGAAATATTCGATGGTGTTCTGGGACGAGGTGACGCAAAAGCTCGCCGCCGAATATCCGGATGTTGAAGTTTCCAGTTATCATATCGACGCCATGGCGGCGCGCATGGTGATGGCACCGGAAAGCCTTGATGTCGTGGTCGCCTCAAACCTCTTCGGCGATATCCTGACCGATCTCGGCGCAGCCATTCAGGGCGGCCTCGGTTTTGCCGCCTCCGCCAATATCAATCCCAACCGCACGGCACCCTCCATGTTCGAGCCGGTGCACGGTTCGGCCCCTGACATCGCCCATCTCGGCATTGCCAACCCCATCGCCGCCATCTGGTCCGGCGCCATGATGCTGGAGCATCTGGGTGAGGCGGATACGGCCAGGCGGGTCATGGCGGCGCTGGAAAAGGCGACCGGCCAGGGCATTGGCACCGTGCCGGGCAAGGACAAGACAGACGTAATAACTGCCGCAGTTCTTGCGGCTCTCGACTGATTTCGGAGACAGATAATGCAGGGCTTGAAGGACAAGGAACTCTTTCGCCAAATGGGTTTGATTGGCGGGGAATGGAAAGCGGCCGCATCAGGCAAGACGGTCGACGTGATCGACCCGGCGACGCAGGCGGTGATCGGCACCGTGCCGGATATGGGCAGCGTGGAAACCCGCGCGGCCATCGAAGCCGCCAACGCTGCCTTCGGGCCGTGGAAAAAGAAAACGCACGCGGAGCGCGCGACGCTTCTGGAAAAATGGTTCGCGTTGATGATCGAACACATCGACGATCTCGGCCTGATGTTGACCATCGAACAGGGCAAGCCATTCGAAGAGGCCAAGGGGGAAATCCGTTACGGAGCATCCTTCGTCAAGTGGTTTGCGGAAGAAGGCCGACGCATCAGCGGCGGCACCATTCCCTCCCCGACGCCGGATCGCCGTATCGTAGTGCTGAAGGAGCCAGTCGGTGTCTGCGGCATCATCACACCGTGGAATTTCCCGAACGCCATGATCACCCGCAAGGTCGCACCTGCATTGGCGGCTGGCTGCACCGTGGTCATCAAGCCCTCGGAATTCACGCCCTATTCGGCCCTAGCGCTCGGAGTTCTCGCCGAACGTGCAGGCATTCCGGCTGGCGTCATCAACATCGTCACCGGCATGCCGACGGAGATCGGCAACGAGATCATGGCCAATGAGACGGTGCGGAAAATTTCCTTCACAGGCTCTACCCGTGTCGGTTCGCTGTTGATGCGCGGTGCGGCCGACAGTGTAAAACGACTGTCGCTGGAACTCGGCGGCAATGCCCCTTTCATCGTATTCGACGATGCAGATCTCGATCTCGCCATCGAAGGCGCGCTCGTTTCGAAATTCCGCAATGGCGGTCAGACCTGCGTCTGCGCCAACCGCATTCTCGTTCAGGCGAGCGTTTACGATGCGTTTGCGAAAAAACTGGCTGATCGCGTCGATGCCATGCGTGTCGGACCCGGAACGGAGCTAGGTGTTTCCATCGGTCCGATGATCAACGAGCCGGCAATCGCCAAAATCCGCGCGCATATCGATGACGCCGTTTCCAAGGGCGCCGAGATCATTACCAAGCCTCATGATCTGCCTGAAGGTTCGCAATATACCGCACCGGTGGTGCTGACGGGCGCAACAACCGCCATGCGGCTGGCGAGCGAAGAGACCTTCGGGCCAGTCGCCCCGCTCTTCCGCTTCGAGACGGAAGAGGAGGCGATTGCGATCGCCAACGGTACGCCCTTCGGCCTTGCCGCCTACTTCTACACTGAAAGCCTCAAACGCGCCTGGCGCGTGGGCGAGGCGCTGGAGTTCGGCATGGTCGGCCTCAATACCGGCGCGATCTCCACCGAAGTCGCCCCCTTCGGCGGCGTCAAGCAATCCGGCCTCGGCCGCGAAGGCGCACAGGTCGGCATCGAGGAATATCTGGAAATGAAGACGTTCCACATCGGTGGACTTGCCTGAAGACTGTTTCTTTCTCCCCGCCTAAAGGGCCGCTCTGCGGCCCTTCTTTTTTGGTGCTAAATTGAAAAGCAGCATTCCCAGGGGTGGAAGAAAAATCCGGAGGCATGAATTGGTTTGGCAAAGCCACGGCATTCACGTGTCGCGACCTCCGAATAGATCCGGGGTCCAGCGCGATCACGTCATTGATCGTAAAAGACTATTCACCGTGCAGGAGCGCAGTGGCTGGATGCCAGATCAAGTCCGGCATGATGAAGAAATGAACTAACGCGCTACTGAATCTTATCCAGCATCTTGTAATAAAGCCCCACCAAGGGAAGAAACCAGGGCTTGCCGAAATGGCCAGGCACCGCCGGCCAGTCCATCCCCTTCAGCGGGTTGTTGTCCGGGCGGCCCAGAATGGCGTCAGCCATGATCATGCCCAGATGGGTGGAAAGCTGGGCGCCGTGGCCGGAATAGCCCATGGCGTACCAGACGCCATCATGGAAACCGGCGCGGGGATAACGGTCCTTGGTCATATCAACCAGTCCGCCCCAGCAATAATCGATAGGCACATGCGCAAGCTGCGGGAATATGCGGTGCAGGCTATCCATCAGGATCGCGCCACTTTTGGCATCCGAACGCTGGTCCGATGTCGTGGAAAAGCGCGCGCGGCCGCCGAAGATCAACCGGTTGTCCGGTGCAAGGCGGAAATAATTGCCGATATTCATGGTGTTGACGTAGGTGCGGTTACCCGGGACGGACGCCTTGATCTCGGCATCCGTCAACGGCCGCGTGGCGATGATGAAACTGCCGACCGCGATGATGCGGCGGCGGAAATAGCCGAAACCGGAGGGCGTGTAGGCGCCGGTTGCCACCAGAACATTATCGGCAGTGACCTTGCCGCGCGTCGTTTCCAGCGTGTGTGTCTTGCCGTTCTGAGAATGTTTCGTCACCGCCGCATTTTCGAAGATGACCGCACCATGGCGGCTGGCGGCCTGCGCAAGGCCGGCCACATAGCGGCCCATATGCATCATGGCGCTCTTCTTGGACAGCATGGCGCCATAAAAGGGAGAGCCGATTTCCGCCTTGAGATCGTCAACCGACAGAAGCGCCGTGTCGGGATCCACCTCGGCATGAACAGCCTCGAAATTCTTCGCCAGACTTTCGAAATGCTGCGGTTTCGAAGCCATTTTCAGCTTGCCGGCGCGGCGGAAATTACAGTCGATCCCTTCCACGGCGATCAGGCTTTCCAGCGTGTCGATCGAGGCATCCAGCGCCTTGTAGAGCGCGATGGCGCGCTCCTTGCCGAGTTCCGCCTTGGCGGAGAGGTAGGAGTGGGCCAGCCCGTTGTTGAGGTGGCCGCCATTGCGCCCGGAAGCACCCCAGCCGACGCGCTGTCCTTCAAGAACAACCACGCGCGCGCCCGCTTTTGCCAGCTGGCGCGCAGCACCCAGACCCGTGAAGCCGCCACCAATGACGGCCACATCGTAATGGCCTTCGACAGGACCTTGCGCCGCCCCCGCAAACAGGGGCGCCGTGTCGTGCCAATAGGAGACGAGCTTCATGATCCGGTCCTTCCTTACAGTCCAACGACGCCCGCGAGACCGGAAATATCGGAGATCTCCGTATAACCGTAATAGGGGTTTGCCGGTTCGTGGCCGCGGTTGACCCAGACCTTGTTCTTGATGCCGAGATCGTGCGCGGACATCAGGTCGTAGCGGAAGGAGGACGACACGTGCAGAATATCTTCCGGGCCGCAGCCGAGCATGTCGAACAAATATTCGAAAGCCTTGAAATGCGGCTTGTAGGCCTGCGCCTGTTCGGCGGTATAGACAGCATGGAACGGCGCGCCAAGCTTTGCCACATTCGACATGATCTGCGAATTCATGGCGTTAGACAGAATGACCAGCGGAATTTCCTTGGCAACCTTCGCCAGACCGGCCGGAACGTCCGCATGCGGACCCCATGTCGGAACGCGCTCATACACCATTACCGCATCTTCGTCCTTGAAGGCCACACCGTTGCGCTTGCAGGTGCGCGACAGGGCGTTATGGACAACTTCGGCGTAAGGCTTCCAGTCATGCATGACCTCGTCCAGGCGATAGGCAGAGAAGTCCTTGATGAATTGCTGCATCTCGGCCTCGCCCAGACGATCACCATAGAGATCGCGGGCAGCTTCTGCCATCTGGAAATGAATCAGCGTACCGTGGCAATCGAAAGTGATGTATTTCGGGCGGAAGATGGTCATGTCGTCGTCGTCCTTGCTTGGGGATGGGTGGTGGCTGCAATAACAAGATCATAGAGGCCTTTGCCCGGTCGACGCACTGCAATTGCTATTCGCGAAAGCAGATTGTTGCGTATGCGGCCGCCAGTTTGGCAGAGAGTTGCGTGCGACAAAACCGGAAGCCGCCGCCCACCCCCGTTCTGCGGATGGAAGCAGATGATGTGCGGCATAAGATGCGGCGGCGGGTAAAAGCAACAGTGAAACATATCGAACCTTGCCATTCGTCGGGACAATGTTCTTTTGCCGCCGGTCTATCAATGAACATGAAGAATAAAACGGAGTTGGGCCATGCAAGCCAGCCTCATCGATATCCAGAAATTTGAGCCGCAACACCTCGATGCCGCCGTCGAGCTTTCCCGCCAGGCCGGTTGGCCACACCGCCGGGAAGACTGGGCGCTCGTCCTTTCACTGAGCAAGGGTTTCGTCGCTATCGAAAACGGTCGCGTCGTCGGAACCGCAATGGCCACGCTTCTCGGAGACACCTGCGCCACCGTCAACATGGTGATCGTGGACGAGGCCATGCGCGGCCGTGGTCTCGGACGCAAGCTGATGCAGGCGGTCGTCGATGCTGCGGAAAATCGCGAGTGCCGTCTGACCGCCACCGCTGAAGGCCTCCCCCTATATGAGAAGATGGGGTTCGTCGCATGCGGCGAGGTGCGTCAGCACCAGGGAATTCCTACGGCCGCCGATAAGCCCGATAACGTGGCATGGGCAGAAACGATTGTACCGGCCGAGCTTGCCGCACTCGACGCGCAGGCATTCGGTGCGGATCGTACGGCACTCTTTACCGAGCTTGCGGATAGGGCACGGTTTGCGGTGGTTCAACAGCATGGCGCCATCATGGGCTTTGCAGGCCTTCGCGCCTTTGGCCGTGGTGAAGTCATCGGCCCGATTGTCGCGGAAACTGCTGAAATCGCAAAGGATTTGATTGCCTTCGTCGTTTCCGAGCGCCCCGGCGCATTCCTGCGCGTAGACACCACCACCGAGACGGGCCTCGGTCCCTGGCTTGCCGAATACGGTCTTGCCCATGTCGGTGGCGGCATCGCCATGCGCCGGCCGAAGGCGGAAACCTCTGCCGACAAAAAACTGAAAACATTCGCGTTGACCAGCCAGGCGCTGGGCTGAATCCGGAGAGACCCATGTTAAGCAATTCACTGATCGAGCTCGACCGCGCCCATCTGGTGCACCCTGTCTCTTCCTTCCGCGGCCATGAAAAGCTTGGCGTTCGCGTGCTGAAATCGGCAAAGGGTGCCACGATTACCGACATGACCGGCCACCAGCTGATCGACGGTTTTGCCGGCCTCTGGTGCGTCAATGCAGGCTATGGCCATGACAGCATCGTGGAAGCGGCGGCAAAGCAGATGCGTGAACTGCCCTATGCCACTGCCTATTTCGACATTGGCAGCGAACCCGCCATTCGCCTGGCCTCCGAACTCGCCGACCGCGCGCCCGGCGAACTCAACCACGTCTATTTCACGCTTGGCGGATCCGACGCGGTGGACAGCACCATCCGCTTCATCCGCTATTACTGGCACGCCAAAGGCCAGCCGCAGCGCGACCAGTTCATTTCCATCGAACAGGGTTATCACGGCTCCACCACCGCCGGTTCAGGCCTGACTGCGCTGCCTGCCTTCCATGCAGGTTTCGGCGTGCCTTACGACTGGCAGCACAAAATTCCGTCTCACTATGCCTATCGCAATCCGGTCGGCAGCGACCCCGCCGCCATCATCGCCTCTTCCCTGCAAATCCTGAAGGACAAGATCGAGGCTATCGGCCCGGAGCGGGTCGCCGCCTTTTATGCAGAGCCCATTCAGGGCTCCGGTGGCGTTCTGGTGCCGCCGCCTGGCTGGATCAAGGCCATGCGAGAACTCTGCCGTTCCTACGGCATTCTCTTCGTTGCCGACGAAGTTATTACCGGCTTCGGCCGCACGGGACCACTGTTTGCCTGTGCCGACGAAGATATCGTGCCGGACTTCATCACGGCCGCCAAGGGTCTGACTTCGGGCTATGTGCCGATGGGCGCCGTCTTCATGGCCGACCATGTTTATGATACAATAGCCGACTTCGCTGGCGATGCCGCGGTCGGGCACGGTTATACCTATTCCGCCCATCCCGTCAGTGCCGCCGTTGGTCTCGAAGTGCTGAAACTTTACGAGGGCGGGCTGCTGGAAAACGGCCGGCGCGCCGGTCAGCGGCTGATGGCCGGGCTGGAAGGATTGAGAAGCCATCCGCTGGTTGGCGATGTGCGCGGCCGGGGTATGCTCGCCGCTATCGAACTCGTGACCGACAAAGAGAAGAAAACTCCGCTGCCGGCTGCAGCGGCCCCTGCACGCAAGGTTTTTGACCGCGCCTGGGAAAACGGCCTCATCGTGCGCGCCTTCGCCAACGGCATCCTCGGCTACGCGCCGCCGCTGTGTTGCACCGATGACGAGATCGACGCCATTATAGAGCGGACGCGGAAAACCCTCGACCAGACGCTCGAGGACCCGGCAGTGCGGGCCGCCATGGCCTGAGGCGAACAGTGGATGGCGTTGCGGCACCTTCTCGAAATGTCGCAACGCCGCACATATTCGCAATATTCTGCCGAAGACCCGATCCTTTTCGGAGAATCCGGCGCGCTGGAACTGCCAAACTATCAACAGAAAAAGCACTAAACGCCATAAAAAAGGGCGTTAGCAAGAATGGGAACGGGGCAAGGATCCCGTCCGGGAACAGAATAAAATGCCGCAGCCTTCCCAATGGCTCTGCGCGGCAAAGCGGAGACCGACATTGCCCAAGAAACTGAGCGACTTCAAATATATGAGCTTCGACGTGGTGGGAACTCTCATCGATTTCGAAGGTGGCTTGAAATCGACCCTGATCCAGATCGGCGCTGAAAACGGCGTTGAGGTCGACGGTGAAAAGGCGCTCGGCCTTTACCGCGCGGCGCGTTACTCCGACGCCACCGATCTGTTTCCGGACGATCTCGTCCGCGTCTACCTGATCATCGCTCCGGAACTCGGTTTGCCGGCGGAGCGCGCTCTGGGTGAGCGCCTGCGCGACGCGGCAAAAAACTGGAAAGGCTTTGAAGACAGTCGCGCCGCGATGGCCGAGCTTGCAAAGACGCATCGTCTCATTGCCATGACCAACGCCCAGCGCTGGGCCTTCGAGTATTTCTCGAAGGAACTCGGTAGTCCCTTTTACGCCGCTTTCACAGCGGATGATACCGGCACGGAAAAGCCGGATCCCGCATTCTTCGAGAAGGTTTTCGCCTTCGTTGAAAGCGAAGGCGCATCGAAGGACGACATTCTGCACGTTGCGCAGAGCCAGTACCACGATATCGGCATTTCACGGAAACTCGGGATGACCAATTGCTGGATAGAGCGCCGCCACGCCCAGAAGGGATATGGCGGCACCATCGAGCCGGAGAACTTTACCGAACCGGACTACCACTTCACCTCGATGGCCGGCCTTGCCGAGGCCACGAGACACTCGGGCCGCTGAAGCGCCTGCGGCATGACGCGCACTCGGGCGTGGATGCCGAAAATTACTGCAGATGCCATTTCAACAAATCATACAAAAGGGGAAGACCATGAGTGACAGGATTACAAATTGGACCCGCTCTGACGATGCCGCCGTTGAACAGGCTATCCGTCGCGGCGCGACGCGGCGAGAGCTGCTTCACATGATGCTGGCCGGCGGCGTAGCACTTTCCGCCGGTTCGGCCATTCTCGGCCGCGCCTCGCAGGCTCTGGCGGCCACTCCCGTTTCCGGCGGCACGCTGAAGGCGGCCGGATGGTCCTCCTCCACGGCCGACACGCTCGACCCCGCAAAAGCCTCGCTTTCGACGGATTACGTTCGTTGCTGCGCGCTCTATAACCGGCTGAGCTTCCTCGATGTTTCCGGCACGCCCCAGATGGAGCTGGCCGAATCCATCGAAACGAAGGACGCCAAGACCTGGACCGTGAAGCTGCGTTCCGGCGTCACCTTCCATGACGGCAAGGCACTGACCGCCGATGACGTGGTCTATTCGCTGAAGCGTCACCTTGACCCGGCCGTCGGTTCGAAGGTCGCCAAGATCGCCGCCCAGATGACCGGCTTCAAGGCGATCGACAAGAGCACCGTCGAGATCACGCTGGCAAACGCGAATGCAGACCTGCCGGCCATCCTGGCATTGCATCACTTCATGATCGTTGCCGATGGCGCGACCGATTTCTCCAAGGGGAACGGCACCGGTGCCTTCAAGCTGGAGAAATTCGAACCCGGCGTCCGCTCGATCATGTCGAAAAACACCAATTACTGGAAACAGGGTGGTCCGCACGTCGATAGCTTCGAATTTTTCGCGATTGCCGAAGACAATGCCCGCGTTAACGCCCTCATTTCGGGCGATATCCACCTCGCAGCGGCTATCAATCCGCGTTCGCTGCGCCTGCTCGACAAGCAGGAAGGCATCGTTCTGTCAAAGGGAACGTCCGGCAACTACACCAACCTCAATATGCGGCTGGACCAGACGCCCGGCAACAATGCCGATTTCATCGCCGGCATGAAGTCGATCGTCAACCGCGAGCAGATCGTGAAGGCGGCTTTGCGTGGCCTCGGCGAAGTCGGTAACGACCAGCCCGTGCCGCCAATGAGTCCCTACCACAATCCGGACCTCAAGCCGAAGGCCTTCGATCCTGATAAGGCGAAGTTCCACTTTGAAAAAGCGGGTCTTATCGGTCAGTCCATCCCGGTCATCACCTCAGATGCTGCAAATTCTGCCGTGGACATGGCGATGATCATCCAGGCGTCGGCCGCAGAAATCGGTGTAAAGCTGGATGTGCAGCGCGTTCCCTCGGACGGTTACTGGAGCAATTACTGGCTCAAGGCGCCTATTCACTTCGGCAACATCAACCCGCGCCCGACCCCGGATATTCTGTTCTCGCTGCTTTACGCCTCCGACGCGCCGTGGAACGAAAGCCAGTACAAGTCGCCGAAGTTCGACAAGATGATGCTCGAAGCACGCGGCATGCTGGACATGGACAAGCGCAAGCAGATCTACTTCGAAATGGAAAAGATGATCGCCGACGAAGCCGGCACCATCATTCCCGCCTATATCACCAATGTCGACGCCATCACCTCCAAGCTGAAGGGTCTGGAAGCCAATCCGCTCGGCGGCATGATGGGTTACGCGTTTGCTGAATACGTCTGGCTCGAAGCCTGATAGACCAAGGGGCCGGGCGCCGACGCGCCCGGCAACCTTTCCGCCGGTGCGGGAAGCCTCCACAGCTGGAGCGACACTTTGAAAAACAAGCGGTTTTCGCCTGATATCTCGCTCCAGCCATATAATTTGGATCATGACGATTTCAGGTCGATCGGGCCTGAAATCATCATGATCCAGGCAGGTCGCAGGAGCATGTAAATGAACAGCCGGATACTCTCCCTTATCGCCAGGCGGCTGGTCGTCATGCTGACGACGCTGCTTATCGTATCGTTTATCGTCTTTTCCGCCACCAGCCTGCTGCCCGGCGACACGGCAACGATCCTTCTTGGCCAGTCGGCAACGCCGGAGGCCGTGGCCGGTCTGCGCACCGCCATGCATCTCGACGACCCGGCCCTTCTGCGTTTTGTCCGCTGGCTTTTTGGCCTGCTGCACGGCGAACTTGGCACGTCCTACGCCAACAATATGGCGATCGCCGACCTCATAGGCCCACGTTTCGTCAACTCCATGAAGCTTGCCGGCATCACCACTGTTATCGCCGTGCCGCTGGCCCTGACGCTCGGCATCAGCTCCGCCATGCTGCGTGGAACGCTTTATGATCGCGCCGTCACCATCCTGACCATCGGTGTCATTTCCGTGCCGGAATTCATGATCGCGACGCTCGCGGTTCTGCTGTTCGCCGTATATCTGAAGTGGCTGCCAGCCCTGTCGCTGGTCAGCGAGGTGCATACCGTGTTCGATGTGCTGCGGGTTTACGCCATGCCGGTCATCACGCTCACCTTCGTCGTGTCGGCACAGATGATCCGCATGAGCCGCGCCGCCGTCATCGAGACGCTCGATACGCCTTATGTGGAAATGGCGCTCCTGAAGGGCGCACCGCGCATGCGCATCGTCCTGCGCCACGCACTTCCCAATGCGCTTGGCCCCATCGTCAATGCGGTTGCTTTGTCGCTTTCCTATCTCGTCGGCGGCGTCATCATCGTTGAGACTATCTTCAATTATCCAGGCATCGCCAAGCTGATGGTTGATGGCGTCGCGACCCGTGATCTGCCACTGATCCAGAGCTGCGCAATGATTTTCTGCGTCGGTTATCTCCTCCTCATCACAACCGCCGATATCATCGCCATCATGTCCAATCCGAGGCTGCGCTGATGACCGACAATATCAAAACAACTTCGGGGACCTCGCGTTTGGGTTACAAAATCAACGTCGTCGGCGTTTTCGGCTTTCTCGTCATTTTTCTCTGGGCCATGGTTGCGATCTTTGCGCCCTATCTCATCCCGCATCCCGTCGGTGAAATCGTCGATCTCGATTATTTCGGTCCGATGACCTCCGATCTCTGGCTCGGCTCCGACTATCTCGGCCGCGACGTGTTTTCCCGCATTCTCATGGGCGCGCGTTTCACGGTCGGCATCTCGCTTGCCGCCGTAACGATCGCCTGCGTGTCGGGCGTCGTTCTCGGCATGAGCGCTGCCGTGGTCGGCGGCTGGTTCGATGCGGCACTCAGCCGTTTTCTCGATGCGGTGAACTCCATTCCAAGCAAGCTTTTCGGACTTGTGGTTGTCGCTGCCGTTGGCTCCTCCATTCCTGTGCTGATCGTCACCCTGTCGGTTATCTATACGCCCGGCGCCTATCGCTTTGCCCGGGCGCTCGCCGTCAATGTCAACACCATGGATTTCGTCACCGTGGCCCGCGTGCGCGGCGAGAGCCTCTTGCACCTTATCAGCTCCGAAATCCTGCCCAACATCATCCGTCCCGTGCTGGCCGATCTCGGCGTGCGCTTTGTGTTCATCGTGCTGCTTCTGTCGGGCCTTTCCTTTCTCGGTCTTGGCCTGCAGCCGCCGAATGCAGACTGGGGTGCGCTGGTGCGTGAAAACATCGGCGGCCTGCCCTTTGCCGCGCCAGCCGTGATCTTTCCGTCGTTGGCGATTGCCAGCCTGACGATCAGCGTCAATCTGCTGATCGACAATCTGCCGCAGAAAATCCGCGACAGGAGCGAATAATGACAAATCTTGTTGAAATCCGTGGACTTAAAGTCGAGGCGACTACCGATTCCGGCCGCCGCATCCAAATCATCAGGGGTGTAGACATCGATATCGCCGATGGCGAGATTGTCGCATTGATCGGCGAAAGCGGCTCCGGCAAGACGACCATTGCACTGACATTGATGGGATATGCCCGTCCAGGCTGCCGTATTTCCGGCGGCAGCGTCACGGTGGCAGGCCGCGACATGGTACAGCTTTCCGAAATGGAACGGGCGAAGATCCGCGGTACGAAAATCTCCTACGTCCCTCAAAGCGCCGCAGCCGCCTTCAATCCGGCGCAAAAGATTATCGACCAGGTCATAGAGGTCACCCGCATCCACGATCTGATGCCGCCGCAGGAGGCGCGCCAAAGAGCGGTGGAACTGTTCAAGGCATTGTCGCTGCCCAATCCCGAAACCATCGGCGACCGTTATCCGCACCAGGTTTCCGGCGGCCAGCTTCAGCGTCTCTCCGCCGCCATGGCGCTGATCGGCAACCCGGACCTGGTCATTTTCGACGAACCGACCACAGCACTCGACGTGACGACACAGATCGAGGTTCTCCGCGCTTTCAAATCAGCGATGCGCAAGGGCGGTATCGGCGGCGTTTATGTTTCGCACGATCTCGCAGTCGTCGCCCAGATTGCCGATCGGATCGTGGTGCTGAAAGGCGGCGAGATACAGGAAACCGGCACGACCACGGATATTCTCGAGAATGCACAGCATCCTTATACGCGGGAGTTGCTCACCGCGTTTAACGACAAGGTACGCACCGTAGCGCCGCTAAAACAAAGTGACGCGAAGCCGCTGCTGGATATCGAGAAGCTGATCGCCGGATATGGAACGAAAGGCGAAGACCATATGCCGCTGGTGCGTGCGGTCGATTCCGTCAGCCTTGCAGTCTATCCCGGACGCAATCTCGGCATCATCGGCGAATCCGGTTGCGGAAAATCGACGCTGGCGCGCGCCATTGCCGGCATTCTGCCCGCCGCCAGCGGTCATGTCATCTTCGAAGGTCGGCAGTTGGACGCCGATGCCCGCCAACGCACCAGCGATCAATTGCGCCGCATGCAGATCGTCTTCCAATATGCCGATACGGCGCTCAACCCGGCCAAATCCATCGAGGATATTCTCGGCCGGCCGCTGACCTTTTATCACGGCATGAGAGGCAAGGCGCGCGACGCCCGGATCGACCAGTTGCTGGATATGGTGAAGCTGCCGCGCTCGGTTCGCCACCGCCATCCTTCCGGCCTATCGGGCGGACAGAAGCAACGCGTCAACTTCGCCCGCGCGCTCGCAGCAGAACCGTCGCTCATCATTTGCGATGAAATTACCTCGGCGCTTGATACGGTCGTCGCAGCCGCGATCATCGACCTGCTCGGCGAACTCCAGCGAGAGCTGAACCTCTCCTACATCTTCATCAGCCACGATCTCTCTGTGGTGGAAACCATCTGCGACGAAATCGTCGTGATGTATGGCGGGCAGAAAGTGGAGCATCTGGCAACGGAAGCGATCAAGTCGCCGACCCATCCCTATTCGAAGCTCCTGTTCTCCTCGGTACCGAAGCTCGACCCGAAATGGCTCGACAATCTTCAGCAGGATGCAGAGTTGGTGCGGGCATTTTCCAAGAGGTGACAACATCAGTTTCGTCATCCTCGGGCTCGTCCCCAGGATGACGTTGAGTATGAAGCGACGCGTCTCGACATTCTGGCGCCCCTGCAAAGGGACGTCTTCCACCTCAAAGCGGAAACAGGCTGGTCAGCGGCATATGCGATTTGATGATCGGAGATTTCAGCACAACGAAGCTGAAATATTTGTCGATACCGACATCCATGTCCGTCAGCCGCTCCATGATCGACTGATATTCGACGATGCCGGAGGTGACGAATTTCAGGAGGTAATCGTAACCGCCTGAAACGAGGTGGCATTCTACCACCTGATCGATCTTTTCTATAACGCCGAGAAAACGGGCGAAGTCGATCTGGCGGTGGTTCTTGAGCGTGATCTCGGTGAATACCGTCAGCGTCTGGCCGAGCTTGTTGATGTTGATCTGTGCCGAATAACCTTCGATATAGCCCTCGGCCTGAAGCTTCTTGACGCGCATCAGGCAGGGGCTTGGCGAGAGATTGACAAGCTCCGCCAGCTCGACATTGGTGATGCGACCATTTTTCTGGAGTTCGTAAAGGATCTTGATGTCGATCCGGTCAAGTTTCATCACGTGCGGAACCCCTTTTATATTTTTTCGTGCACGCGGCATAAAATTCTGACGCGGCCATGGAAATCTTATCACATGAGCGTGCCCTGTCGACGCGGGGATGTTTTTTTCATCCAGCATAAAGAGTTGCAGACATGGCTACGAACAGCAGGAGATTCCGGCAATCGGCGCAGTCTGGCAGCGTTTACCCGGCGACCACGGTAAATTAGGACGAATACAAGGAGCCCCACCATGCCTGCGCCGCTGCAACAGATCACGACATCACCGGAACTGCCGAAATCGGCGGACGCCGTCATTATTGGCGGCGGTATCGTCGGCGTGTTCGCAGCCTATTACCTCGCCCGGCGTGGCCTGAAAGTGGCTCTTGTCGAAAAAGGTCTTGTTGGCGCGGAGCAATCCAGCCGCAACTGGGGTTGGTGCCGGCAGCAGAACCGAGACGCCCGCGAATTGCCGATTTCAACGCAGAGCCTGACGCTCTGGGAACGGTTTGCCGCAGAAAGCGGCGAAGACACCGGTTTCCGCCGCTGCGGATTGTTCTACCTGAGCGACAACGAAGCTGAAATTGCCGGCTGGGCGCGCTGGCGCGACTTTGCCATCACCGCAGGCGTGACGACGCATATGTTGAGCGCGGATGAGGCGAGCAACCGCGGACGCGCGACTGGGAAACGCTGGAAAGGTGGCGTCTTTTCGCCAACGGACGGCACCGCCGATCCCTCGATGGCGGCGCCGGCCGTCGCGCGTGCCCTCATGAAACTGGGCGGAACGGTGCACCAGAATTGCGCCGCGCGCGGTCTGGAAACGGAAGGTGGTCGCGTTAGCGCCGTCGTTACCGAAAAAGGCACGATCCGCACCAAAACCGCCATCATGTCCGGCGGCGCCTGGGCCTCGTCCTTCTGCCGCCAGCTCGGAATTCGTTTTCCGCAAGCCGCTGTCCGCTCCTCAATCCTGTCCGTCACAGCAGGTGCGGAAGGACTGCCGGATGCGCTGCATACAAAAGCCGTTTCTGTAACACGCCGGAGCAACGGTGGTTACACGCTCGCCATCAGCGGCCTCGGTCGCATCGACCCGACCGCGCAGCAAATGCGGTTTGCACGCGAATTCGTTCCGATGTTCCTCAAGCGCTGGCGCAGCCTGCGACCGGGTGGATTGGAAGGGATTCGCGGTGGGCACGAAACGCTGAAACACTGGCGGCTCGATGCGCCGACGCCGATGGAGCGGGTTCGTATTCTCGATCCGAAACCGAATGCCGCCGCCATCCGTGAGACCCACAAAAGGGCGCTGGAACTTCTGCCTGCACTCCGCAAAACCCAGATATCCGCTGCCTGGGCCGGCTTCATCGACAGCACGCCGGATGGTGTGCCCGCCATCGGCGAGACCAGCGAATTGCCCGGCTTCATCCTCGCCGCCGGTTTCAGCGGCCACGGTTTCGGCATCGGCCCCGGCGCTGGCCACCTGATCGCCGATATCGTGACGGGTTCAACCCCGATCGTTGACCCGGCCCCGTATCATCCCAGCCGTTTCCTTGACTCGTCATGGGGCAAGGTCGCGGATTTCTGATTGTTCTGCGCAGGCCAACAGACAAATAAAACAGCACCCGCAGGCATGACCTGCAGGTGCTGCCGTCCACCGCATTTATTCGACCGGTCAGCTTTTCGGCAGGCCGGGTGGGTTGGTTCTCGATTCCGGCAAGGCCTCTTCCGAAAGCTGCCAGCGTTCCAGTATCTTCGCGTAAGCGCCGCTCTTGATCAGATCGTTGGTGGCGAGCGTCAGCGCATCGGCCAATCCCGAACCCTTGCGGGTGGTGATGGCGACATCCGAACGTTCCGGCCAGCCGGCGGAGAGTGTTCCGACACGTTTGATGGTCTTGTCACGCGCGGCGATGAAGACCAGCTGCGCATGCGGCTGGACGATCACATCGGCCCGCCCGGCAGAAAGCGCGACAAGCCGGGTGGCCTCGTCGTCATAATATTGCAGCTCGAGCGGCTTTAAACCGGCGGCTACATTCTCGTCATTCCATTTCAGCAGAATACGCTCCTGATTGGTGCCAGCGCCGACGATGATCTTCAGGCCCGCCGCATCCTTCGGCTCATTTATGGCGGTGATGCCGCTGTCGGACTTCACGAAAAAGCCGTGCAGGCCCTGACGATAGGTGGAGAAGTCGAACTTCTCCTTGCGCTGCTCGGTCACCCCGACATTGGAGATGACAGCATCGTATTTGCCGGAGGCAAGCCCCAGCGGCCAGTCGGCCCAGGCGACAGCAACCAGCTCAAGCTCAAGGCCGAGACTATCAGCCACCGCAAGCGCATAGTCCGGATCGGCACCCACCACGGTCTTGGCGTCCGTCGCATAGGTCGCGAGCGGTGGTCCGCCAGGTGCAACCGCGACCGTGAGTTTGCCCGGGGTGATGAACTTGAAATCTTTCGGGATGGCGGCAATCGCTGCGGGGTCTTTTTCTACCCTGATCCGGCCAGGCTGGTCTGGCGAAAGATCGAAGACATCAGTTGCGAAAGCCGACCCGAAAGCGGCGATAGAGAGAAAAACGCCGAACGTGACTGTGGCAAGACGAGAGGTGAGTGCCATTCTGGCTCCCCGATAAAATGGATTGCGGGACGGAGGTAGCGCGGACGGGAGGAGGCCCGCGCTACCGGCTGAGTGATGTCCCACCTTCAACTCAGCTTTGTGGAAACTCAGCTTTCTGGCAGCAAACCAGCACTCAGCTCTTGGGCAGACCGGGCGGATTGGTCCGGGATTCGGTGATGGCTTCCGAACCGAGGTTCCAGCGGGCGAGAACCTTGCCGTAATTGCCGTTCTTGATCTGGGCGTTCAGTGCCGCCGTGATGGCTGCGGCAATTCCGGCATCCTTTTTGGAGGCAACGGCGATTTCCGCCGCTTCGGGCCAACCGCCGGAGAAGGTGCCAACGAGCTTGGTCTTCTTCTGGCTTGCTGCCTGGAAGGCTGACGTCGCATTGGGGCCAAGATAGGCGTCCGCGCGGCCGGATTGCAGGGCGACATCGAGCACGGCCTGATCGTCGTAATATTGCACATCGGTGTCGGCCAGACCCTTGGCCTTGTTGTCCTTGATCCATTTCAGCAGGATCTGCTCCTGATTGGTGGCAGCGCCGACGATAACCTTCAACCCGGCAACATCCTCGGGCTTGCTGATGCTCGTCACCTTGCTGTTGCTGCCCACGTAAAAGCCGAGCAGGTCGTTGCGGTAGCTGGAGAAGTCGAATTTTTCCTTACGGGCTTCCGTCACCGTGATGTTGGAGGTGACGGCATCATATTTGCCGGAGGTGAGGCCCAGCGGCCAATCGGCCCAGGCGATGGGAACTAGCTGAAGTTCAAGGCCAAGACTGTCAGCAACCAGCTGGGCGATATCCGGCTCCACGCCAATAGGCGTTTTTGTATCGCTGGCATAATCGACCAGCGGCAGCCGAAACGGCACGGTCGCGACCGTCAACTTTCCATCCGCGACGAACTTGTGGCCAGCGGGCAGAAGCTTGATCGCTTCTTCCACCTTCTCGGCGCGCACTCGCCCCTTCTGCTCCGGCGACAGGTCGATTTCCTGCGCATGCGCAGCCGGTATCAGCGCGGTGGTAGCGGTGAAAAGACCGCCTGCAAGCAACGACAATAATTTCGATGAAAAAGCCATGCGAGTGTTTCCTTTGTTGTTTTGATTAGAGAACTTTTGCGAGGAATTCGGCGGTGCGGGGATGTTCCGGGCTGTTGAACACCTGGTCCGGCGTGCCTGTTTCGATGATGCGGCCCTGTTCCATGAAGACGACCCTGTCGGAGACTTCACGGGCAAAACCGATTTCATGGGTAACGATGATGAGCGTGACGCCGGAGCGCGGAAAGCTCCTTGATAACATCAAGCACTTCGTTGACGAGTTCAGGATCGAGCGCGGATGTCGGCTCATCGAACAGCAACACCTTCGGCCGCAACGCCAGCGCCCGGGCGATCGCCACGCGTTGCTGCTGACCGCCGGAAAGCTGACGGGGATAAGCGCCAGCTTTTTCGGCAAGGCCGACGCGAGCCAGAAGATCGCGCGCCTCGGTCTGCGCCTGCTCTTTCGATATGCCACGAACGGCTATGGGTGCTTCGATGATGTTTTCAAGCGCGGTCAGATGCGGGAACAGGTTGAAGCTCTGAAACACCATGCCCACTTCGGCGCGGCGCTTGAGGATTTCCCGTTCCTTCAGCTCATAAAGCGTATCGCCCTTTTGACGATAACCGACCAATTCACCGTCTATGGCGATAAAACCGTCATCGACACGCTCGAGATGGTTGATGGAGCGCAGCAATGTGGACTTGCCGGAGCCGGATTGGCCGAGAATGGTGGTAACACTGCCTGCCGGAATGGAAAGGCTGATATCATCAAGCACCTTCAGCGACCCGAAGGATTTCGAAACGCCATGAATATTGACCGACCCGCCACGATTTCCGAGCTGAAAGCTCACGGCACGGGCAGGCACCGAACGCTCGGGCCTTACGGCTGTCGTGGCCACCGTTTCCACGGCTTCAGGCAAGGGTTTGCGCGGCAGGAAGGTGCGGTAAATCGTGGCGAACAGTGACGACGGCGGATTGCGCAGTGCACCGCGTGAAAAATGCCGCTCGATATGGTGCTGCACGATCGAAAGCGCCGTCAGTATCACCAGATACCAGACGGTCGCGACCATCAGCAGCGGGATCACTTCCAGATTTCGGCGATAGATGATCTGGATCGTGTAGAACAGCTCCGGCAGGGCAAGGATATAGACCTGCGAAGTCCCCTTGGCGAGGCCGATGATGTCGTTGAAGGCGGTGGGCAAGATGGAGCGCATCGCCTGCGGCAGAACAATGCGGGACGCCTGCCGCCGCCGGGGAAGGCCGAGTGCTGCGGCAGCCTCAAGCTGCCCCTGATCAACCGAGAGAATGCCGCCACGGACGATTTCGGATGCGAAGGCGGCCTGATTGAGCGTCAGCCCCAGAACGGCGGCCGCAAACGGCGTCATCAGCTGCGTGGTATTCCAGCTGAAGAAGTTGATGCCCGTATAGGGCACACCGATCGTCACGGTCTCATAGAGATAACCGAGGTTGTTGAGGATCAGCAAAAGCACGATCAGCGGAATGGATCGAAAAATCCAGATATAGGTCCAGGATACGGCAACCAGCAGTGGCGAGCGTGAAACGCGGGCAAGCGCCAGCAGCGTTCCCAGCGCGAAGCCGAGCACCGCACCGAGCGCGGTCAGCAGCAGCGTCCGTCCTAAGCCGACCAACACCGGTTCAGCGAAAAACCATTCCGCAAAGACATCCCAGCCCCAGCGCGGATTGCCGAAAACGGAATGCAGAACGGCCGCAATGATGAGTACGGAGAAGACTGTTCCCACGGTCCGCAAGGGGTAGCGGGCCGGCACGATGCGGAAATGGGAATACCCACCCTTGATCGGTTCACCCTTCTGGTCGTTCAATGCAACATGCGGAAAATCAGAGGCTATCGTCATCTGAAAAAGCCTTTCACGGGTGGGCCGGGGAAGAATGCGGCCGGGCCGCCGGTATCGAAGCGCCTTCCGCAACGGAGGCGGAGGCGCTATCGGCAAGCCATTTTTCGAAAGGCAGCGACCTGATCGTTTCAGGATCGGCCGACGTATCGAACAACGCGCGATAACCGTTGGTGAGATATAGGCCGACCGCTTCCGGCTGGCGGAAGCCCGTGGTCAGATAGACACGGGCGTAACCCTGCCGGATCGCCTGCCGCTCCAGCTCCTGAAGAACTATTTTGGCAAGCCCCTGCCGGCGGTGGGCCGAATGGGTCCAGACCCGCTTGAACTCGGCGGTTTCCTCGTCGTAGCGCATGAAAGCACCGCCGGCGATCGCCTTGCCGCCACGCAAGAGCAGCAGGAAATTGCCCGACGGCGGGCTGAAAGCCTCCGGCGGATATTTGTTAAGTTCCGCCTTGGCGCCTTCCGCGTTGAAATATGTGCCGTAGCGGCTGTCATATTCGAACAGCAACTCCTCCAGAAGCGGGGTTGCGAGCGGATCCTTGACCGATGTGTAGAGAAAACTGTCGCTCATCTCATTGTCCTAAACTCGTTGCATCAGGAGAGGTATGCTTCGGCCAGACGCACCCAGAAGCGTGCCGCAGGCGCAATGATCGCATCGTTGAAATCGTAGTGAGGGCTGTGCAGTGGCGCGCTGTCGCCATTGCCGACGAAGAGATAGGAGCCCGGCCGCTCCAGAAGCATGAAGGCGAAATCCTCGCTCGCCGTTCGCGGCTGAAAGCCTTCGGCAACCTGTTCGGCTGGAAAATGCCGTTTGGCGACGTCGCGGGCAAAAGCTGTCTGCCTGATGTGATTGATGACGGGCGGGAAGCCACGGGAGTAGGTGACATCGGCGCTTGCGCCGAAGCTTTCCGCCTGTGCTTTGGCAAGGGCGGGAAGCCGCTCCTCCAGTCTGTCGCGCACGGCGGGCGAAAAGGCCCGCGCGGTAATCTGCAGTTCGACACTCTCGGGAATGACGTTGGAAGCAGTTCCGCCATGGATGGAGCCTACCGTCAGCACCGCCATGTCTCGCGGGTCGACATTGCGCGAGACGATGCTCTGCAAGGCGGTGACGAAGCTTGCCGAGGCAAGAACCGGATCAACCGTTTCATGCGGCGCCGCCCCGTGCCCGCCCTTGCCGATGATCCGAACCTTCGCCTTGTCGACGGAGGCCATGGCAGGCCCTTCGACAAAGCCGAATTGTCCGGTTTCGACACCCGGCCAATTGTGCAGTCCGAACACGGCATCGACGGGAAACCGCTCGAAAAGCCTGTCCTTTATCATCGCTCTAGCACCCGCACCGATTTCCTCGGCTGGCTGGAAAATCAGCGTCAGCGTGCCGGAAAAACTCGATGTTTCAGCTAGATAACGGGCAGCGGCGAGCAGGATAGTCGTGTGACCGTCATGACCGCAGGCATGCATGACGCCCTGTGTCTGGCTGGCATAGGCAAGACCGGTTTCCTCGACGATGGGCAGGGCGTCGATATCGGCGCGGATACCCAGACGCTTGTCACCATGACCACGTTTCAACGTGGCGACGACGCCATGGCCCCCGACACCCTCGGTTACCTCATATCCGAAGGAGAGGAGGTAACGGGCAACGAGCGCCGCCGTGCGCTTTTCCCCAAGAGAAAGCTCCGGATGTCGGTGAAGATCGTGCCGGATGGCGATGCTTTCCTCGATGAAGGCAAGGATTCCCCGTTCGGCGTCGTCCTGCGGACGCGCACCGTCAATGCGGATATTCATGGTTCTGGTCTCCTGCGCTGCGCTTTACCCGCACAGCACCTTGAAATTCTCTCCGGGCGGCAATGGCTGCCGCCCGACCCCGCTTTTATGCGATCGCCTTGCTGGAACCGCTTTCAGCGTGGGAATAGATGCTGTCCTTGAAAGGCAGGCCGAGATGCTCACGCAGCGTCCTGCCTTCCAGATGCGGTTCGAAATATCCGCGCCGTTGCAGCACCGGTATGACGAGGCGGATGAAATCATCCAGCCCTTCGGCAATCACCGGGAAGCCCAGAATGAAACCGTCGGCCGCATCGTGCTCCACCCAGCGGATGATCTCGTCCGCCACCTTGTCCGGAGTTCCGATGAAACCTTCGCGCGGGGTCGCCGCCTCCAGTGCCGCTTCGCGCAACGTCTGGTTTTTTTCCTTCGCACGGCGCTTGATGCGGTCGGTCGTCGAACGGAAGCTGTTCTTGCCGATCTCGCCAAGTTCGGGGAAAGGCTCATCCAGCGGATAGACACTGAAGTCGTGGTGGTCGAAGAAACGGCCGAGATAGGCGAGCGCATCCTCGATGGTGATGAGGTTGCGGATGATGTTGTATTTCGCTTCCGCCTCCTCCTGCGTCTCGCCCACAATCGGCCCGATGCCAGGGAAAATCTTCACGTCGGCTGCGGATCTGCCCTGCGCGACAGCACTCTGCTTCACGCGCTTGAGGAATGTTTGGTTTTCCTCGAGCGATGCAGAATTAGTAAAAACGGCGTCGGCATGTTTGCCCGCAAGCCCGATACCGGCATCCGAAGACCCCGCCTGGAAAATCACCGGCTGCCCCTGCGGCGAACGCTGGATGTTCAGCGGACCTTCCACCTGGAAGAAGCGACCCTTGTGGCCGAGCGTGTGGAGTTTTTGCCTGTCGAAGAACTGTCCCGTCTCGCGGTTACGCACGAAGGCATCGTCGTCCCAGCTGTCCCACAGGCCCTTGATCACCTCCAGATATTCATCGGCGATCTCGTAACGCAGCGCATGTTCGGGATGGTTGCGGCTGTAGTTCCTCGCCGTACCTTCGAGTGGCGTCGTTACTGCATTCCAGCCGGCCCTGCCACCGCTCAAAAGATCAAGCGAGGCGAACTGGCGCGCAATGGTGAAGGGCTCGCTGTAGGAGGTCGAAACCGTGCCGGCAAGACCGATCTTCGAGGTGACGGAGGCGAGCGCCGAAAGGATGGTCAAAGGCTCGAACCGGTTGAGGAAATGCGGAATGGACTTGTCGTTGATGTAAAGCCCGTCGGCAACGAAGGCGAAGGCGATGCCGGCGGCTTCTGCCTTCAGCGCGTTCTTCCTGAAGAAATCGAAGTTGACGCTGGCATCAACAAGGCTTTTCGGGTGCCGCCAGGCGTTCATGTGCCCGCCGGGGCCCTGGAGCATGATGCCGAAACGGATTGTCTTTTTCGTCATGTCATTTCCTCCTGAGGACAAGTTCACGCGGCCCTGGAAAGGCGGTGTGTGGCCAGCAATTCGATCGAGGCGAGCCTCTGATCGGCCCCCACATGCGGCGGCTCCACGATGAATTCCTCGATACCGTGCTCATCGGAAAGCGCACGCAGCGCCTTGTGAATATCGTCCGGCCCGCCATGCAGGACGTTGGGCTTACGCTCCTCGATGCGATAATCGGTATCGCCGGACTGGCGGGCGAATTCTTCCGCCTGTTCACGGCGGCCAAGGTTGAACGCCTTGCCGTCGCTGAGGAACACCCGGTAGATGCGCTGACCTTCCACCTGACGCGCCGCATGGTCGGGATCACTGGCGGCAAAGACGGAGAGGGCAAGGATCGGCGCCCTGCCGCCGCTCTCCTCACGGAAAGCCGAGAGGCTGCTGCGAAGAACCTCCGGATCACCATTGAGGTGGCCGGCAAAGACGAAATTCCATCCTTTGGAAGCTGCAAGCCTTGCGCTTTCCGGGCTGGCACCGAGCAGAAACCGTTCCACCGCAACCGGCGGCACCGGTGTTGCCTGCAACCCGGCCTGCGCATGCCCCTGCGGCGCGGCACCGGAGAGAAACGTGGTAAGTTCACCAAAAGCCGTTTCGAAATCCGGCTTGCGGGCGGGATCATAGGCCTGCTGTAGGGCAGACGTCGCAAGCGGCAGCCCGCCCGGTGTCTTGCCGACGCCGAGATCGACCCGACCGGGGGCGAGCGACGACAACACGTTGAAAACCTCGGCGACCTTGTAGGGGCTGTAATGCTGCAGCATCACGCCGCCCGAGCCGACGCGGATACGAGAGGTCTTCGCCAGAATCCATGCAACCAGCGCTTCCGGCGCGGAACCGGCAAGCTCCGGCGAATTGTGATGTTCTGCCACCCAGAATCGACGATAGCCCAGTTCTTCGGCGCGTTTGGCGAGATTGATCGTGTCGCGGAACGCGCTTGCCGCGTTCTCACCCGTTGGAACAGGGCTCTTGTCCAGCAAACTGAGAGTATACATCATCACCTCGCACGTCTTTTGATGCATACTTTGTCTACTGTTTTTATATAGTAATAAAGGACGTTCGTTCCACGTTGCGACGCGATCAGAGAAAATATTATTTCCCGCTATGGTTTCGGCAGGCGTCTTTGGCAAAGCAATCCGAAACGATGAGGAAACAGGGCGAAAAACGATGGTGTAAAGCCGCTTTGTGCATCGAGCCGGGACGAAACGGACTTGCGCGGGAATTCGGTAAAAACTACTTAGTAAGTTGAGAACACCATAACCCGGCACTCAGAAGGTGCTGGCCCTCTTTGCGGATCATGCGATGTTGACCAAAAAAGGCAAATACGGACTGAAGGCTCTTGTCGATCTGGCGCGGTTGCCCCAGGGCGAGACCGCCTTTGTGACCGAGATTGCAACCCGCAACAATATTCCGAAAAAATTTCTGGATACTATTCTTCTGGAACTGCGCAACAGCGGCATTCTGCGTTCCAAGAAGGGACCGAATGGCGGTTATTCGCTGTCGAAAATGCCATCGGAAATCATGATCGGGCAGGTCATCCGCACGCTGGACGGGCCCTTGGCACCCATCCGCTGTGCCAGCCGCACCGCTTTTGAAGCCTGCGACGACTGCGACGATCCCGAGACCTGTCAGGTCAGGGTTTCGATGACGGACGTGCGGGACGCCATCGCAACAATCCTGGACAATATGACGCTCGCACAATTCGTGGCAAAAGGCGGACAAGACGCGCAATTTATTCCGGCAGGCGAATAAGCGCGGTTTACTGCCGGCGCAGATCGTCTCCCAGGGTCGCAATCAGCCCGGATTCGCTTGCACCATCGATAAGTCCGAGACGGGCCATTAGAATTTCCAGCGTGATGGCATTGTTGCGGACAGAGCGAAAGGTCACGCTTTCCGCCCCCACCTGCGCCGCATCGATATTGGCCGCGAGGCGGGAAATCTGTGCCTTCAGCAATTCGATTGCGAGAAATATTTCGCCGATAAGGGGGCGCGCATCACCTTCCTCGGCCAATCTGTCAATCAGCAACGCTGAAAGCTCACGCTGTTTCTCACCCAGAGCCACGGCGGCCTTCAGAAGGATGAAAACGGAGGCTGCCAGATTTCCAGCGCCCTGCGCAAGAAACGCGACCTGATCGGCGCGCAGCAGGCCGTCCCATGATGTATCCGGGCGATTGCGAAGAACAACGAGCACGGCCTGCCCTGCCGCGTTGACTGCCGGGACAACGATCCAGTCTGCATCTGAGGTAACAGATCGGGCAATGTCATCGGGCAGCCGCAAGCCATAGTCGTCGCCAGTCAACAGAACCGCCTGATCCACGCCGGCGTCAGATGAGGCAAGCGCAAAAGTCTCACCAAGATCGAGGCGGGCGAAGAGGGTTTTGCGCTGCTCTTCGCTACCGGCGTTCCTGATGAATTCGAGCGCCGTGAAGTGTTCGGCAAGCGCATGCGCCGCCTCCGCATCCGCCGCGGAAATAATCGAGAGAGCTTGCGAGAGAACGTCGTTAGTGATGTCCGCCCCGCCCAGATCGTTTGGAACGGAGAGGGCGAGAAGGCCGGAACGGGCAATCCGCGCGTGGATTTGTGCGGCACTTTCCACCGCGCATTTTTCGGCAATCGTCCGGGCAACGGTCAGTACATCCCCATCCGCGCCGAGACGCGGGGACACGAAACGAATTCTTTCGCCGAGCGGCGTGACAGATCCCATGCTCAACTCCCTCAAAGAATGACCCAGTGAAAGCGCCGGAAAGGCCGGAGCTCAGTCCAGCGAATGATAACGGCCGTTTTGATAGACCAGCGAGTGACCCGATCCGATGCGGATCGCCTCCACCTTGCCGATAATGATGACGTGGCTGTGGCGCTCGATCGCCTCCTCGATGGTGCAATCGATCGCGGCAACGGCGTCCTCGAGGATGGGCGCGCCGCTCGCCAGACGGGTCCATTCCGCGCCGCGATAACGGTCCACACCTTTCAGACCGCCAACACCGGCAAACTGGTTGGCGATGAACTGATGGTTCGGGCCGATAATATTCACCGCCAGATGGCCGAAGCGCTGCACCACAGGCCATGTGGAGGAGGAGCGGTTGAGCGCAACCAGAATTCTTGGCGGATCGACCGACAGGGCGGTGGCGGATGTTACCGTAGCACCCGTGCGCGCATCACCCTCGCCCGCCGTAATGACGCTGACACCGCCGCCCAGCGTCCTGAGCGCCGCCTTAAGGCTATCGGCATCCGGCGCCTTGCCAGAGACGGGATCGCGGAGATTGATGAATTGTTGATCCTTGGCCGCATATTGCAATGTCATCGATCGCTCCTGAAAACAGCTTGTTGCTCAATAGTTAGCAGCGGCGGCGGGGCGTGAAATAGACATCGTTTTCCATAATACTTATATTCTATGGAAATAATGTTTTATATGCCGCTCTCCCGTGAACGCTCCGCCGAATGACGCCCATAGGAAAGGCTAACCGGAAGACAGGGCCGCCTGCCTTCCGGCGATTGATCACGAGCCGGATACCAGCTTGACGTTACCGCCGTGGCCGCCGCCGCCGAAAACCTGTTTCGTGCCGAAAGACGAACGGATCTGATTACGTGGCCCATCAAGCCCGATTTCCGGAAACAGCAATTCGGATAGACGGTAGGCTTCCTCCAGATGCGGATAGCCCGATGCGATGACGGTATCGATGCCCAGCGCCTGATACTCCCGCAGCCGCGCCGCAACTGTCTTCGGCGAACCCACCAGCGCGGTGCCGGCGCCAGAGCGGACAAGACCGATTCCCGCCCACAAGTTCGGAGAGACTTCAAGCTGGTCACGCCGGCCATTATGCAGCGCCCGCATCCTTGCCTGACCGACCGAATCCGACGCCTTTAAGAAGGCCTCCTGAGCGGAAGCGATGGTTTCGTCGGAAAGCTTGGAAATCAGTTTGTCCGCATCGGCCCAGGCCTCCTCATCGGTTTCGCGCACGATGAAATGCAGGCGAATGCCGAATGTCACTTCTCGCCCTTTTTTCGCTGCGGCGGCGCGAACCTTGGCGATTTTTTCCGCCACCTGTGCCGGCGGCTCACCCCAGGTCAGATACTTGTCGGTGATACCGGCCGAGAACTCGATCCCGGCATCGGAGGAGCCGCCGAAATAAAGCGGCGGACGCGGTTCCTGCACCGGTGGCAGGCCGAGCCTGGCACCCTGTGCCTTGATATATTTGCCGTCGAGATCTCCCTTGCCAGTTTCGATCAACGAATTGAACACCTGGAAGAACTCGTCAGCGTGGTCGTAACGCTCGTCGTGCGGCAGGAAGATGCCATCACCAGCCAGCTCCTGCGCGCTGCCGCCAACGACGATGTTGAGAAGCAGCCGACCATGGGAAACACGGTCCAGCGTGGAGGCCAGCCGCGCATAATAGGCCGGCGAGGCAACGCCCGGACGGATAGCGACGAGGAATTTCAGTTTCTCGGTATAGGCGGCGAGATTGGCCGCGAGGATGAAGGATTCCTCGCAGGCGACGCCGGTGGGAATAAGCACCCCGGAATAACCGAGCCGATCCGCAGCCTGCGCTATTTCCCGAAAATAGCCGGGATCGGCGGGACGTGACAGATCGTCGGAGCCAAGATAGCTGCCGTCGCCTGAGGTGGGTATGAACCACAGAAAATCGAGTGGTTTGTCAGCTGTACTCATCGACAGGTCCTTTGCAATCCGCCCATCGGGCAATTCGGCTGGGTACTAAAAGGGTAGCCAATTCCCCGCCGCGTTTAAGAAATTTTGTTCCAATTTCCGTGCCGCAAGGAGAGTTTATCTCCGCTGGGAAATGGGTCTGGGAAGCGAAAACAAACCTTTCGCCTCCCTGTGTCAGAGGACCGGATAAAGTCCGAGCATCGCGAAATTCATTTCGTAAATCTCTTCCCGCTCAAGGTCGAGATCGCTCTTTTCCCGCTTGATACGACCGGAATGATCCAGCGGCTGGAGCCTGCCCTGATCATCCCCTCGCGGCCTACGCCTGGCCAGACCGAACAGATCGACAGTAAACGCATGAAGTCCCTGCGGCATGTGCGCCTCCTTTGGTCAATTCGCTCTATCCTCCGGCGAGCGCCCAAATTGGTCAATATTTTCCATAAAATTACTATTCTATAATTGGCGGATTGCCGGCAAACGTGGACTAAGGTTGCGGCAGCGGGAAAAATTCCGTTTCGAACCGCCAATAAAGGGGTCATCGCAATGGCACCGACACGATGGCCGCTCAAAGCACGGACTTGGGACGAAAAGACTATAGAGCGCCGGCATCACCCTGCAGCAGCGCACCGTGCAGAACGGGTGATCCGCGCTTCTTCGATCTGCTGGCCTTGATTTCGGACGCCGCTTTCAGGCGTGCGAAAAGAGCATAGCCCTCGGACCACCGGCCGAAACCGGCGGCAATATTGATGTGTCCAACCGAGCCGAGATTGACGATATCGCTTCCCCAGTAAGCAGCGGTGCGGGCTAACTCGTCCGGGTTCATATAGGGGTCGTTCATGCTACCTACGACGAGACTGGGGAAGGCGAGCGGCGACCGAGGAAATGCGCCGAAGCGGACGATGCATGGATGCATTGCCTCCACTCTGTCGAGATGGGCGGGCGCCACCAGAAGCGCACCCCTGATTTTGCTGGCCACGGGTCGTGTCGCCATATTGGCGACAAGCAGGCAACCCAGGCTGTGGGCGACAATATAGGCGCTTTCGGTTGCGGCGAGCGCCGCTTCCAGACGCTCAAGCCAGTCTTCAAGAACCGGGCATTCCCAATTCTGCTGATCGACCAGCTGCGCCTCCGAATCTTCCAGCAGCCAGTGCCGCTGCCAATGCCCCTCATCCGAACCGTTGAGGCCGGGGACAATCAAGGTGGTACACATGCCTACTCCGTGGTTTGCGGGCGGGGTGTGCCAAGAATGGTGAATTTCGCAATTTTAGTCGACTATTGCCTTGCTCAGCTTTTCCGAACTCGAGAAAAATCGATCCATACAATTCCGCTCTGGCAAAAAATACGTCCTCGGCAGCGGGCCTCAAAACTGCGCATGTGGAATCATTGCCTAAAATATTTTCCATAGAAAATATGTTCTAATTGAGCAAAAGACGCGGAAAGCTTTTCCTCTGCCGCATCCGAAAAGAAACGCCGCTGCTTGGCCGTGCCGCCGCCGGTTTGTCATTCTCGCACTATCGGAGACCTCAACCTCCCGAACCCCAAAATGGCAGATGCCGAGCCTCGGCAGGGCCATTCCACCGCGACATAAAGCGAAAATTCAGGCGGATAATGTGAGCAGCACGAGCGAATTTCTCTGGTACATCCCCAATGACGTCAAACCCGGACATCGGGGCGACGCCGTCAGCGAAAACCACAACAGCCTCGATACTTTAACTACCCATGCCAGGGCGCTGGAAAACCATGGCTGGAAGGGCGCGTTGATCGGCACCGGCTGGGGGCGTCCGGATACCTTTACGGTTGCGGCGTCGCTTACCGCGCGTACCACCACTTTCGAGCCACTGATCGCTATCCGCCCCGGCTACTGGAAGCCGGCCAATCTCGCATCGGCCGCCGCCACGCTCGATCAGCTTTCTGGTGGCCGGGTACGAATCAATGTCGTTTCCGGCCGGGACGAGCTTGCGGCCTATGGCGACGAAGAAGGCGATCAGGCGCAGCGTTATGCGCGCACGAAGGAGTTCATGCGGCTGGTGCGGCGGCTCTGGACTGAGGAAAACGTCACTTTCAATGGCGACCATTTCCGGGTCAAGAACTCCACCGTCTCGCCGCGTATCAGCGAGAGTGCCGGACGGCCACATCCCAAACTTTATTTCGGCGGCGCGTCCGAGGCCGCCGAACAGGTTGCCGCAACTGAAGCCGATGTCCAGCTCTTCTGGGGCGAACCGCTCGCCGGCGTGCGCGAAAGGATCGAACGTCTCAGACATTTCAGTGAGACCCTCGGCCGTGACCTGCCGCCGCTGCAATTCGGTCTGCGGATCACCACGCTGGTGCGCGAAACCACGGCTGAGGCTTGGCGCGATGCGGAAACAAAGGTGGCGGAGATGGCTGCGAACAATGGCGTGCGCTGGAACGATCATCTGCAAGGTGTCGCAGTCGGCCAGCGCCGCCTGCTGGATCTGCACACGCAGAGCGATGTGCTGGACGACAATCTTTATACCGCACCCGGCAAATTTGGCGGAGGCGGTGCCGCAACGACATGGCTCGTCGGTTCGGCGGAAGACGTCGCCGCGTCGCTGCGCAAATACCGCGCGCTTGGCATCACCCATTTCGTGCTTTCCGACACGCCCTATCTTCAGGAAATTGAACGGCAGGGCGACAAGCTGTTGCCGCTACTCCGGGACTGATGCGGGCGGCGTCAACATGGGCGGTCTGCCAAACAAAGCCGCCCATGTCTTCTACGGTCAGCCGCCAACAGCCTTGATGCTCTGACGGCCGAGGATAGTTCGGATCATGTGGCTTTGCGGCGCATGCGCCCTTGCCGTTATGGCGTCGCGGTGATGCCGCTCGAGATTATAGTCCCGGCGAAGGCCGCGATTGCCGCCAAGCTCCAGCGCCAGATCCGTCACCGCCACCGCATTGTCGATCACCACATGACGAACGGCGAGCGCATCCGTGCCTACCCTCTCACCCGCATCGACATCACGCGCGACGGAGCGGAGCAGACGCCTGTTGGCCGCAAGAAGCACCTCGATCTCGCCCAGACCTTCCTGAATACGGGGAATGGATGACAGCGGCGCGCCGAGGCTTGCCGGAACATGGCCTGTCAGATGGCGCAAGAGGGCGTCACGCGCCGAAAGCGCGACACCGTGATAGACGGAGGCCAGCAGCACGAAGAAATTGTAACCGTCCGCCTCATCCCGCCGCAACGGCTCGTCCGCCGGCTGTTCGGCAACGATATCGGCGAGCGGCACCCTCACATTCTCAAGCAGGAGATCGTCGCTGGCGGTGGCATACATTCCGGTCGCTTCCCATGCCTTTTCCCGGCCGATGCCCGGCGCATCGAGCGGGACCAGAAGCTGGATCAGGCGCGGCACCTCTTCCGTCGTGACGGCAAGTACAATCGCCCATTTCAGACCCGGCAGGCCGGTGACGAAGCTCTTGCGGCCATTGACCACCCAGAAATCGCCCTCGATCCGCGCCGTCGTTTCCGGCAGGCCGCCATGGGCCGGGGAACCGATCCCCGGCTCTGCCTGTGCATTGTTCAGAAGCGCCCGCTCCCTGTTATTGGCGGCCAGCACCTTTGCCGCGAGATCTGCCGGCCACCTGCCGCGCCGGATGGCAGCATGAACGCTGTAATGCATGGCAAGGATGAGGGCGGTTGACGGATCACCCTTGGCAATGGCGGCGATGACGGCATGCGCGGTTTCCATGCCCTCCCCCCAGCCACCGTCCTTTTCAGCCGTCACGAGACCAAGCAGGCCAGACTTGAAAAGCGCCTCGAAATTACCGGCGGCGAATTCGCCGCTTTTGTCATACTCCGCCGCAGTCAGGCTGAAATCTTCGGCGAGCGCGGTTGCGATGGCGACGGGATTCAAGTGCTGCTCCGGGCTCGGAACGGCGGATAAAGCGCCGCTCATGCCACCGCCCTTTCACTGGTCGTGACGAAACGGTCATCGATCCACGCAGCGAGATCGAAGTCGTTTTCAAGGAAACCCCATTGATGCAGGAAATCCTTGTAATGGCCGACGGCGGCGACGAGGTCCGCATCGAGGCTAAGACCTAGATGGCGGTGGACATCCGGGCCGTTGGCGGCCAGAACCTGCTCTTCGGTCGCACCCGCCTCGCGCGCGATAAAACGGCGGGTCTCTTCCGGATGCTGCTCCGCCCAGAGCGAGGCTTTGGCAATGGCGGCAACCAGCCGCTCCACTAGATCGGGGCGCTCATCGGCAAGCCGACCGTCGACTGTCAGCACGCGGGGAGAGCCGGAGTTGATACGTATCTTCGGGTCGGGGTGAAAACCGAATTCCGCCACCTGCACGGCGCCGATCAGGTTCGCGGCGGCGATACCGGCAGTACCCTTGACGAAAATCGCATCGACCTCACCTCGCAACAGCGCGATGATCTCCTCACCGAACGATTGTCGCCGCTTCAGGCCGAAAAGGGATGGTCCCTCCTGTGTCGCCAGCACGGAATCCTTGATCACGATATCCTTCAGCTCGACATCCTCGACCTTACGGCCCTCCAGCGAAAGCGCCGAAACGATTCCCTTCAATGCTGTCGCTCGCATGAAATCGACAATCCCATCAGGTCTGCGCGGCACACCGAAACGGCGGCCGACGAGATCGGCAAGCGAGCGGATACCGGTTTCCGGAAGGGTGATGATCGCCTGGAACTCATCGGTCCAGGTAATGCCGATAAGACGCGTATTGCGCCCTTCCGAGCGGGCGCGGATAGGGGGCACATTACCGCCGTGGCGGAAGGACCATTCCAGCGTGTGGTTGAAGTGGCTCTGCCGCACAGAACGATCCGGTGAATCGATGATGGATTTCAGCGATATTCCGACATCCTCGAAGGTCTGTGCGAGATAACCGAGCTGCGCCGCAAGCCCCACGGGCGTGGGCACCGGGCAACGTGTGTACCAGATTTCAGAAAGTGTCGTGCTCATGGCTTTGGCCTCGATGAAAACGATGACACCAGAAAGCGATGCTGCGGTGCCCGTCGACGAAAGGGAGATATCCCTACCCGCCGCAAACGGCGGGCAGGGGCTGGCGAGACGATCAGGATGCCGCGATATGCGCGAAGGCCAGGCTGCCCGCGACGCCTTCGGCACCGATCGTGTGATCGGCAATGCGCTTGTTGAAGATGGTGATTTCAGGTGCCGCAACGATGTCGATGGCAGGAACGTCATCGACGAGGATCTGCTGTATTTCCTTCCATTGCGCGACGCGCTTGTCCGGATCGATCTCGACAGCGGCAGCTTCCAGCAGCGCATCCACCTTGGGGTTGCTGTAGGCGGCGCCATTTGAGAAGGGCACGCCCTTCTTGAAGTTTTTCGACCAGTATAGCCGCTGCACACCGACGGTCGGGTCGAAGAGATTGCTCATGCCCTCATAGGCAAAATCGAAATCGCGATCCGTGTAGATGCGCTTGGTATAGGTGGCGAAATCCTGCGTCCGCACCGTCACATCCACACCGACCTTCGCCAGCGCCTGGCGAATATAGTCCGCGCCACGCGGATAGGCCTCGGTGCTCGGCACATAGTCCAGATTGAGCTTGAAACGGATGCCATCCGCACCGCGCTTGTATCCCGCCTCGTCCAGCAGCGCTTCGGCCGCCTTCAGATCGATCGGATAGGTCTTCAGATCGTCCACGAACCATTTCGTCAGCTTCGGATTGATCGGTCCGGTAATCGTCGCACCATAGCCATAATTGACCGTGTTGAAAATGACGTTACGGTCAATGACATGCGCGAAGGCGCGGCGGACGCGGACATCCTTGAACACGTCCTTCTCGAGGTTGAACTCCACGCGGCTGATCGAATTGGTATATTGATAGCCATTGGTCTCGAAGCCGAGGCTCGGTAGTTCCTTCAGGCGGTCGAGATCGCTATAGGCGACCGGGGTGCTCGGAGCGAGATCGATTTCACCGGTTTCGATGGCAATCGCCCGGGCCGAAGCATCAGGAATGAAGCGAACAATCAGCTTGTCGAGATAGGGGCGCGGCGCATCCCAGTAATCGGCATTGCGCTCAAAAACGATATGGCTGCCCCGCACCCACTCCTTGAACTTGAACGGGCCGGTGCCAACAGGCGCGAGATTGATGGGATTTTCGGTAACTTTCGTGCCTTCATAAAGATGCTTGGGCACGATAGGCGTTTCAGCAGCGGCAAGCGCTGTTATCAGATACGGCGCAGGCTTGGAAAGAACCAGCACGGCCGTCAGATCATCCGGGGTCTCGACACTGGTGAGGTTCAGGAAGGTATTGCGCCCGCGCGGATGCACTTCCTTGATGGTGTTGATGGAGAACGCCACATCGGCAGATGTGAAAGGCTTGCCGTCATGCCATTTTACACCGGGTCTCAGATTGAAGGTGTAACGCAGGCCATCGCCGCTGACATCCCATGATTTGGCCAGCAGCGGCTTGGGATTGAGGTCGAAATCATAGGTCAGCAGCCCTTCCGTGACCTTGGGCGATATGTAGACGGAATTATAGGCCGTGTGCGCGATCGTCGTCAGAACCGGCGGCTCCGATGAGATGAGCAAAGTGGCCGTTCCGCCGCTTGCCGGCTCTGCTGCGTTGAGCTTCAGCCCCGGCAACGACACCACGCCAAGCGCCACCGACGCCAGCAGAAATCCGCGGCGCGTCGTCTGGTTGAAAACAGTCATGCGATACCTCTCCTTAATTGAACCGGCGAAAAACCGGCAAAACTGAACGGCCGCGCTTGGGAAGAAGTTTGTTCCGCAGACGAGAGTGAGATTGGCATGAAGCACCAACCATTCTCATAAATAGGAATTATCTTTTCTTTATGGCGCATTTTTCCGTAAATTTCAGAAAATAATTCTATTACTCTTTGACAAATTCCATAAAATTAGTCAACTAATACCAACGCCTTTACGGGCCGATTTCATGTTTTCAAGCGAATGGACTGGAGCCGATGTCGAATTCGAAACGGATTTTATCGCAGGCAAGGCGGGTGGCCATTCAGGCCGTCCCGACGGTTCTCGGTATCGTCATCCTGAACTTCTTCCTGCTGCAGCTGGCGCCTGGTGATGCGGCTGACGTGCTGGCCGCGGAAGCGGGTTCGGCGACCGTCGAGACCATGGCCGAAATTCGCTCACGCTTCGGGCTCGACCTGCCGGTCGTCCATCAGCTCATGAACTATCTCGGCAATCTGGCCCAGTTCAGCCTCGGCTTTTCACCCCGCTACGGCATGCCGGTCGCCGATCTTATCGGCCAGCGATTGCCCGGCACGCTGGCGCTGATGGGAGCAGCACTTGGCATTGCGATTTTCGTCGGCGTTTTCCTCGGCTCCATCATGGCGCTCTTTTCCGGCAAGCTGCCGGACCGGATCATTTCGATTGGCTCGCTAATCTTTTATTCCGTGCCGGGCTTCTGGATCGGCCTGATGCTTATCCTCACCTTCTCGGTCAAGCTCGGCTGGCTTCCGTCTGGCGGCGACAGCACCATCGGCAGCAGCCTCACCGGCCTCGACGCCCTTCTGGACAGGCTGCGCTATATCGTTCTCCCCGCCCTTTCGCTGGCGCTTTATTTTCTGGCGATTTATGCCCGCCTCACGCGCGCGGCGATGCTGGAAGTCAAATCCCAGGACTATGTGCGCACGGCACGGGCAAAAGGCGTTTCACCCTTCCGGCTCACCACACGCCATATTCTGCGCAACGCGCTCATCCCGATCACCACCATGGCCGGCATGCATATTGGCGGCCTGCTGGGCGGTGCGGTCGTGGTCGAGACCGTCTTCAGCTGGCCAGGCCTTGGCCGTCTTGCTTTCGAGGCCGTCATGGCCCGCGATTTCAGCGTGCTGCTCGGCATTCTGCTTCTGTCTTCCCTTGTCGTCATCATTGTCAATGCCGCCGTGGACCTGTTGCAGGCATGGCTCGACCCCCGCATCGGAGAAAGCCGATGAATTCCTCCCAGACATCAGCAGTTCTCGACGCGGCCGAACTCAGTGCCGAAGAGAGCAATCCCAAACCTAAAAAACCTGAAGAAAAAGTCTGGCCCTATATCCATGCGCCGGACGCGCTTTCAGCCCGCTCCGTCTCCGTGCCGCGGCGCGGCTTGCGGCGGGAACTGAAGATTTTCCTGACCAATCCCAACGCTATCGTTGGGCTGCTGTTCCTTGCCACCGTCCTCATCGCCGCTGTCACGGCCCCGCTGATCTATCCGGGCGATCCGCTGGAAATGGTGGCCCGCCCCTTCCTCTGGCCCGGCCAGAATCCAGCCTATCCGCTCGGCACCGATTCCATGGGGCGTGATGTGCTGGCGGGCATTGTGCACGGCGCACGCATCTCGCTCACCGTCGGTGTCGTTGCCACCCTGATCGGGCTGACGATCGGCATAACAATTGGTGCTTTCGCCGGTTATTTCGGTGGCGTCATCGACGATATTCTCGTGAAGATCATCGAAATCTTCCAGACATTGCCGAACTTCGTGCTGCTGGTGGTGCTCGTCGCCATCGCCCAGCCTTCGGTCACCACGGTAACCTCGGCAATCGGCATCATTACCTGGCCACTTGTTGCGCGCCTGACCCGCGCCGAATTCCGCGCCATCCGCGAGAAGGACTATGTGCTTGCCGCACGAAGCCTCGGTTATGGCCATGCGCGTATCGTGTTTCAGGAAATTCTGCCCAACGCCCTGCCGCCGATCATCGTCACCTCCTCCGTCATGGTGGCGGGTGCGATCCTCATGGAAGCAGCCCTTTCCTTCATGGGACTTGGCGACCCCAACCGTGTTTCCTGGGGTTCGATGATCGGGTCGGGACGCGACGTCATTCGCACCGCCTGGTATCTGACCGCCCTTCCCGGCCTCGCCATCGTCTTCACCGTCATTTCGCTGAACCTCATCAGCGACGGTCTCAACGATGCGCTAAACCCCCGTTTTTCGGAGGAACGCCGATGAGCAAACTTATCGAAGTCCACGATCTCTCCGTCAGCTTCGGCTCAGCCCAACCGGTCAAGGGCGTCAGCTTCGATGTGGAGTCCGGCGAAATGCTGGCAATCGTCGGCGAAAGCGGCTCGGGAAAATCGCTGACTGCGCTCGGCCTGATCGGCCTGTTGCCGTCGCATGCAAAAACCGGCGGGCGTGTTCTGCTCGAAGGCCGCGATCTCCTGCCGCTTTCCGAGCGGCAATGGCGCGGCATTCGCGGCCGCGATATCGGCATGATCTTTCAGGAACCGATGACATCGCTGAACCCCGTCCTGACGGTGGGCGAACAGATCGTCGAGGTGCTGCGCATCCATGAAAGGATCGACAGGCACCAGGCGCGCAAACGCGCCATCGAGCTTCTGGACCTCGTCAATATTCCCGACGCTCAGCGCCGCGTGGACGATTATCCGCACCAGCTTTCCGGCGGCATGCGCCAGCGCGTCATGATCGCCATCGGCGTTGCCTGCAATCCCAAACTGCTGATCGCCGACGAGGCGACGACCGCGCTCGACGTGACGATACAGGCGCAGATCCTGCAGCTGCTCGACAATCTGCGCCGCGATCTCAACATGGCCGTCATCCTCATCACCCACGATCTTGGCATTGTGGCGCAATGGGCCGATCGGGTCATGGTCATGTATGCCGGCCGCAAGGTGGAAGAAGGATTGCCTGAACCGGTTTTCTCCAATCCTTACCACCCCTATACGCGCGGCCTGCTGGCTGCCTCTCCGCGCGCTGAAGACGGCCAGCATTATCGCGACGGGCCACTCATCGAAATTCCGGGTTCAATCGTTTCCGCTACGGGCGAGCGCGGCTGCGCCTTCCGGCCACGCTGTCCGAGCGCCCGCGGTTTCTGCGGGCAGTTCGTACCGCCGCTGAGGCTCGTCTCGGAAGGCCGCTACGCCGCCTGCCCCTTCGTATCCCCCACATCCCAAGAGGTATCCGATGACGCTCTTGTCAGTGCATAGTCTTTCCACCCACTATTCGGGAGGACGCGGAACAGTCCGCGCCGTCGACGATGTGTCGCTCGACATCGAGGCGGGCGAGACCGTGGCGCTGGTGGGTGAATCAGGCTGCGGCAAATCCTCGCTCGGCAAGTCGCTGATGCGGCTGGTGGAGCCCACTTCCGGCAGGATCACCTTCAAGGGCGCCGATGTCACGGCGATGTCGTCGTCGCAGCTGCGCGGCATCCGCCGCCGCATCCAGATGATCTTTCAGGACCCATTCGCGTCGCTCAATCCACGCCAGACGGTGCGAACCATCCTTACCGGGCCGTTGAAGGTGCACGGCATTGGCGACAGGGAGCAACAGCGGGAGATCGTCGAGGCGATCGTCGCGCAGGTGGGTCTGCCGCCTGATGCACTCGACCGCTATCCGCACGAGTTTTCCGGCGGCCAGCGCCAGCGCATCGGCATTGCCCGGGCGCTCGTTCTCGAGCCGGAACTGGTCGTCTGCGACGAGCCTGTCTCGGCGCTCGATCTTTCCATCCAGGCGCAGATCCTCAACCTTCTGGTGGAGATGAAGAAACGGCTTTCGTTGTCCTATCTCTTCGTATCCCACGACCTTTCGGTCGTACGCTATTTTTCCGATCGCGTTCTGGTCATGTATCTCGGCAAGATCGTGGAAAGCGCGCCGACCGCGGAGCTTTGGGCCTCGCCGAAACACCCCTATACCCGTGCGCTTCTCGCAGCCGTTCCCGATCCCGCGCGCCGCAAGCAGGCAGCGCCCATTTCCGGCGACCTGCCGAGCCCCCACAACCCGCCATCCGGCTGCCGGTTTCACACCCGCTGCCCGCTCGCCACCGATCTCTGTCGCGAAAAAGCGCCGGATTACACCCTTTTCGGCAAGAACCACGCCGTGGCTTGCCACCATGCCCAATAAACTGAAGGAGCAACCATAATGGTCGACTATCGCTATCTCGGACGCAGCGCGCTGAAAGTTTCACCGCTGAGCCTCGGCACGATGATGTTCGGAGGCCCGACGCCGGATGACGTGGCCTTCCGCATCATCGACAAGGCACGCGAGCAGGGCATCAACTTCATCGACACTGCCGATGTCTATCACGACGGCAAGTCGGAAGAAGTCGTTGGTCGCGGTATCAAGGCCAGTCGCGATCACTGGGTTCTGGCAACGAAATTCGTCAATTCCCACACCAAGGGTCCGAACCTTGGCGGCCATTCGCGCAAATGGGTGATCGAGACCGTCGAGAATTCGCTTCGCCGTCTCAACACCGACTACATCGATATCCTCTATTTCCACCGCGCCGTCTTCGACGCGCCGCTGGAAGAGCCGGTACGCGCCATTGCCGATCTCATCCGTGCGGGCAAGCTGCGCTATTTCGGCGTTTCCAACTTCCGGGGCTGGCGCATCGCCGAAATTTCGCATCTGGCCGATCAGCTCGGCATCGACCGGCCTATCGCCAGCCAGCCGCTCTACAACATCGTCAACCGCACAGCCGAAGCCGAGCAGCTGCCCGCGGCACATAATTACGGGCTGGGCGTCGTTTCCTATTCGCCGCTGGCACGTGGCGTGCTGACCGGGAAATATCAGCCGGGTGAGCAGCCGGGCGCAGATACCCGTGTCGGCCGTGGCGACAAGCGGGTTCTGGAAACCGAATGGCGCCCCGAGTCGGTCGAAATCGCCCAGAAGGTTGCGGCGCACGCCGCATCAAAGGGTGTTTCGGCAGCGGATTTTGCGCTCGCCTGGGTGCTGAACAACAAGTTCGTCACCGCCGCGATCACCGGCCCGCGTACTGAAGACCATTGGGACGGTTACGTCCGCGCCCTCGATGTGAAGATCGATGCGGAAGACGAGGCGCTGGTCGACAGCCTTGTGACGACAGGCCATCCCTCGACACCCGGCTTCAACGATCCGAGCCATCCCGTCGAAGGCCGCGTGCCGCGCAATATCGAACCGGCTCCCCGCCCGGTCGTCAAGCCGCGCGCGGTCGCCTGATCGTCCAGAAGAAAATGCCTGCGGCGCGACCGTGCCGCAGGTCATCACATCCGCTCAGGGAAAATCCGCAATGTCCAATCCTAAAATACAGACCGCAACCACCGATAATTCCGGCGTGCCGAGCCGAGACGACATTCTGGCCCGCACCAGGGACATTGCGGCTGTTGCCGCCAAGGATGCCGCTCGCCGTGAGCGTCAGCGGGAACTTCCCTTCGAAATCTTCGGCCTGATCAAAGAAGCCAGGATCGGCACGCTGCGCATCCCCGAGGCCAAGGGTGGGCCGGGAGGCTCGATTGCGGACTATATAGAAGTGCTGATGATCCTCGGGGAAGCCGACAGCAATATTCCGCACGCACTCCGCAGCCATTTCAATTTCACCGAAAACCTCGCTCTCACACCGATCGAGCTCGAGGATCGGCGGCACCTGGAAAATGTCCTCACCGGCAAGCTCTTTGCGGGCGCCAGCACGGAACAGGGCACCAAACGCCCCGGCGAAATCACCACGCGCCTCAGCGCCGATGGCGACCGTTATCGTCTGAACGGCCGCAAATGGTATGCGACCGGCACCGCCTTCGCAGATTTCGGCACCTTTAGCGCTGTCGGCGACGACGAACAGCCGATCGGCGTCCTCATTCCGCTTGATCGGCCCGGGATCACCATTCTCGACGACTGGGACAGCATGGGCCAGCGCATGACGGCAAGCGGCGGCGTTTTGCTTGAAAATGTCGAGGTTCTCCCGCATGAACTGACGACCCGCAAGCTCGGCAGCCAGATCGGGCGCCACAGCTCGGCCATGCGACAGTTGCATCTCGCTGCCTCTGCCGCCGGTGCCGTTCAGGGTGCACTCAACGATGGCATCGACTATGTTCTGCGCCAGGCGCGCACCACGCTCCACAGCAGCGCCGAAACCGCCAATCAGGACCCCTTTGTGCAGAAGATGCTCGGAGAGATCAGCGCCGGTGCCTTCGCCGTCAAGACGCTGATCCGCGAGGCGGCAAGAACGCTCGACAGGACCGCCGCCGCCTTTTCCAGCGGCGACGAAGAGGCGATAGAAGCGGCTTTGCTGGAAGGTTCTCTCGCCACCGCCCGTACCCAGATCATCGCATCGCAGCTTTCGCTGACGGTCGCCACCAACCTTTACGAACTGGGCGGCGGATCGGCGACGTCCAGCGAGCGGAATTTCGACCGCCACTGGCGCAACATCCGCACGGTCTACAACCACAATCCGCTTGCCCACAAGGCGCGTGTCATCGGCGACTACTATCTCAACGGCACCACGACGCACCTTAGGGAAGGCCGTGTATTCTAGCCATGAAGGGAAAACGGCCATGAGAACGGAATTCATCCCTCCTTCGGTCGCAAGAGCGGCTTTCCGGTTGCCGACGCTTTCCCGGCTGCCGCCGCTGACGGCCCTGCGCGCATTTGTCGTGGCCGCGCGTCACGCCAGCTTCTCGCGGGCGGCGGAAGAACTGCATGTCTCGACTGCCGCAATCGGCCAGCAGGTGCGCATTCTCGAAACCCATCTCGGGCAAACACTCTTCAGCCGCCAGCGCGGCGAACTGGTGCTGACCGAGGCCGGCAGCACGCTTTACCCCGGCCTTGCGGACGCTTTCGAGACGATGATTGGCAGCCTTTCCGATCTCATGGCCTCCGGCGGCCGGCGGCAGATGAAGGTTCTGGCGGAAGGCTGTTTTGCGGCCCGATGGCTGGCGCCGCGGTTGGGAACCATCGTTCCAGCCCTTGGAGACGTAGATATCTCGATTGAATCTCTCGAGGGCGATACCATCGACCTCACCCATTTCGATGCCGATTGCGCGATCGTAGCGACCCACGGACAAATCCCCGGTTTCATCCACGAACCGCTTTTTACCGACACCGTCAGTGCCGTCTGCACTCCGGATTTTGCGACCCGCTACCAGCTTGGTGGTGAACCCGAGCGGCTTCGGGATATCTCTTTTGCGATGTTGCGCGGCAACGGCACCGATGCTGCCTTCGAATGGGCAAACTGGCTGCGCGCCTGCCGCATTCCGCTTCGGCTTTCCGCAGCAGGACCGCGCTTTTCGCGTCAGACCGCGCTGATAGAGGCACTCTTGTCCAGCCACGGCATCGGCCTTGCGCGCCACTCGCTCATTTCCGAAGAGCTTCGAACCGGCCGTCTGATCGCACCTTTCGGTGTGCCTCAGCCGACCGCCAGCCGGTATCATCTTCTGACCAGTCCTGACAGGCGGCGGCTGCCGGAAATCGCATCTCTACTCGCCTTGTTGCGCGAGGATACACGCTCTCTCGAAGCCGCCGCCTGAACACGCCCGTCCCACATCAGGCGCGTTCCCTTTGCAACTCCCTGGTCGTATGGATGTTTTCCGGCCGGGGCAGGCCGTAATGATCACGCAGCGTGTCGCCCTCGTAATCCTCGCGGAACAGCCCGCGCTGTTTGAGGATCGGCACGACCTCGTCGACGAAAATATCGAACCCGCCATTCAGCCATGGCGGCATGATGTTGAAGCCGTCGGCAGCACCTTCACGGAACCAGGTCTCTATCCAGTCTGCCACCTGTTCCGGCGTTCCCGAAATCACCTTGTGCCCGCGCCCGCCGGCAAGCCGGTGCAGCAATTGCCGGATCGTCGGATTTTCCCGGTCGATGACATCGAGAACCAATTGATGCCGGCTGCTGTCCGCCTGCGCGCGCGTCGCTTCCACCGCCTCCTTCGGCAACGGCTGATCGAGATCGGCCGATGAGAGATCAATGCCTGTAATGCGCTGCAACTGCCCAAGCGAAAAGGCCGGCTGGATGAGATCGTTGAAACTCGCCTCGAGCTTTCGCGCCTCCTCTTCGGTGGAGGCGATGAAGGGGCTGATCCCCGGCAGGATTTTCACATGGGCGGGATTGCGCCCCGTGGCCGCCACGCGCCTCTTTATGTCGGAATAAAAAGACCGCGCACTCTCCAGAGTTTGATGCGCGGTAAAGATTGCCTCGGCATACCGGGCAGCAAAGCCACGGCCGTCCTCCGAAGAGCCGGCCTGCACATAGACCGGCCTGCCCTGCGGCGAGCGTGGCAGGTTGAGCGCGCCCCGCACCCGGTAGAACTCGCCCTCGTGACTGGCGGGATGGATGCGGTCGGTATCGGCGAAAAGACCGCTCTCCTTGTCGGCGACGATGGCATCGTCTTCCCAGCTGTCCCAGAGCTTCGTCACCACATCGACGAACTCAGTCGCCTGCCGGTAACGGTCGGCATGCGGCGGATGCTGCTGGAGATTGAAGTTTCCGGCAGCCGCATCGGCCGAGGTCGTCACGATGTTCCAGCCCACCCGGCCGCGGCTGATATGATCGACCGAGGCGAACAGCCGCGCGAGATTGTAGGGCTCGTAATAGGTAGTGGAGGCCGTCGCAATGAAGCCGATCTTTTCGGTGACGGCCGCCAAGGCCGCCAGCATGGTGATCGGTTCCAGCCGGTGCCGGGCGGCATAGCGGATATTGGCGTCCAGCACCGGCGCATCGGCAAAGAAAATGGCATCCAGCTTTGCCGCCTCGGCCTTGAGGGCGATATCCTGGTAGAGCCTTATATCCGTGACGCGCAGTGGCTCCGACTCGGGGTGGCGCCAGGCTGCTTCATGGTGCCCACCCGGATAGATGAACGCATTGAGGACCAGCTTCTCGGATTTTCTGCTCATGGCGATGAACCCTTTTCAACTTTGACGCGGCTTTAAACGAGAGGTGAGGATGCGCTTACGCCTCCTTCGTCACCCAGGCTTTGGCGAGATTGCCGCTGAGCCCCTCCGCCCCTGTCGCGTAATCCTTGATGCGGACGCTGCCGACGACCGGCTGGATTGGCGAAACGAGATTGATGACGGGAAGATCCTTGGCGACGACGGCCTGAAACTCCTTGAAGAAGGCTGCGCGCTTTTCGATATCCGGCTCCACCGCGGCCGCTTCCAGCAGCCGGTCCACTTCCGGATTGGCGTAGTGGCTGGCATTTGAGAATGGCAGGCCGATCTTGAAGTTCTTGCTCCAGTAGACACGCTGCACGCCAGCCGTCGGATCGAAGGTATTGGAGAGGGATTCGACTGAAAGGTCCCAGGCGCGATCGGTATAAACGACCTTCACATAGGTGCCGAAATCGAATTTCTGGATATCCGCCTCGATGCCGATCTTGGAGAGCGCCTGCGCTATGAAATCCGAATAGGTCTGCGGGTTGAACGGGTTGGTGGTGACCCTGAGCTTGAAGCGCTTGCCGCCATCCTTGCGCGGAAAGCCCGCCTCATCCAGCAGCTTTTCCGCCAGCGCGACGTCGAATTTCGCAAAACCGATATCCGGATTGTGGAACTTCGCAAGGCCGGGGCTGATCGGCGTGGGCGATGGCACGGCGTAACCGTAAAGCACGGTATCGATCAGCGCCGGAACGTCGATCGCGTGGGCAATGGCCTGCCTCACCTTCAATTCCTTGAGATATTCGTTCTCAAGGTTGATGACGAGCTGGTTCTGCTGGCCGGCATAGGCGTAGATGCGGTCATCCACCTTCAGCGTCGGGATGGATTTCAGCCGTTCCAGATCGGCAAGCGCCACCGGGTTCGGGCCAATGTCGCCCTCTCCGGTTTCCAGCGCCGCCGCGCGAGCGCCCGCATCATTGATGAGGCGAATGATGACGCGGTCGAGATAAGGACCTGACGCGTCCCAGTAGTCGGCATTCTTTTCCAGAAGAATATGGCTGCCCGGCACCCATTCCTTCAGGACGAAGGGGCCGCTGCCGATGATCTGGGCGGGTTTTGGATTGTCAGTCGGCTTGAAGGTCTCGAAGATGTGCTTTGGCACAACAGGCGATTCCGACGAGGCGAGCGCGGTTATCAATCCCGGCGCCGGCTTGGAAAGCTTCACCTTCGCGACCAGCGGATCGGAAGTATCGACGCTTTCAACATGCGAGAAAGTCGCCCGGCCGCGCGGATGGGCTTCCTTCAGCCGCAGGATCGAGAACTCCACATCCGCCGATGTCACCGGCTTGCCGTCATGGAACTTCGCATTCGGCTGCAGATGAAAGACATATTCCAGCCCGTCGGCGGAAACGCTCCATTCTTTGGCAAGGCTCGGCTTAGGCGAAAGTTCGTAATCGTACGTCAAAAGCCCGTCATAAATCTTCGAGCCAATGAACTGCGGACCGCCCGCGCTGGTATTGATTGCCACGAGCTGCGTCGGCTCGGGAAAATAGACGATCTTGAGCGTACCGCCCGAAACGGGCTCTTCAGCAGCAGCGAAAGAACCGCCGGGAAGCGCCACGAAAGCGCCAGCGGCGAGTGCAATTTTATGAAACTGGCGTCTGGAAAAGGTCATGTCTATCTCCGATAAAAATCCGATGTGCGGGGTGCGGCATCTCAGTGCAGTTGCGGGAACCCGTGACGCTCGGCGAGGATTTGCAAAATGCGTTTCGTGTCCTGAATGAAGTGCGTGTCGCCTTTGGTCGTCGCATCGGCTGGTGCATCGCCGGTAAAGACGAACAGCGGCAACGACTGGTTTTCCTCACCCACGACGGCGATGACCGCTTCGCGCGGACGCTGAAAACCGACCCGGTGGATATCGATCCCGGCGGCAAGGTCCGGAAAGGCGGCAAGCAGGCCTTCGATCTGGTTACAATGCGGGCAGACGAACCGGACACCGGGGTGCTTGGGGTCTTCAAAACCGGGGGCGATCAAAAAAAGCGTATCCTTGGCCATGGCATCCATCGTGTGCGGGTGAGATTTCATGGACACAGTGCAGGCAGAGAAATCAGAGGTCCAGAAAGCTATTCTTCCCGCAAAACGAAGAATTCCTTCGCCCTAAATTATTGAAGAAATTGATTTTTTTAGAGTTCCGATAATTGGCATCACCGTTCCTGCCGGCCTGTTCCAAAGGCAACGTTTTTCCCGAAAACGCCGTTATCCCGCGATAGTGAAAAAAGGCCGGAGGGCCGTTTTCAGCAATAAAAAACCCGGCAAAATTGCCGGGTTTTTTATTGCCATATGCAAAACGCTCACTCGTTCTTCCAGGCCGTCGACAGATCGCCATAGGCAATGTCGATGGTGGTGACGAGAGACTGCAGGCTGGTGTTGCGCAGAATGACGGTCGGCAGGGCGACGATAGAGAAATTCGGCAATTCGTCACCGGTGATTTTCTGGATATCGTGGAACTGCCCCGCCCGTTTCGTTTCATCCACTTCAATCGCAGCGGCGCGGAAAAGATCATCCACCCTGGGATTGTTGTAGTGGGCGGCATTGACGTATGGCGCGGGTTTCTTGATGCCATCGGACCAGTAGAGCCGCTGCACGCCCGCTGTCGGATCAAACAACCGGCTGATGCCGTTCACCGTCAGGTCAAAACCGCGCTCCGTATAGACGCGCTTGATGAAGGTCGCGAGATCGCCTTCGACGATATCCACCTTCACGCCGAGCTTGCCGAAGGACGAGCGTAGATATTCGGAGGTTTTGCGGAAAACGTCGGAGGGCAGGAAGGCCAGCCGCAGCGAAAAACGCGTGCCATCCGCACCCCTCGGATACCCCGCCTTGTCCAGCAGCTCATTCGCTTTGGCCAGATCGAAGGGATAGGTAAAGGGCTTCTCGTCATTATAGGCGGTGAATACCGCTGGAATGTTCGAACCGGCGGGTTTCGCCGTGCCGAAAAAGATCGCGTCGTTGATGAAATTGCGGTCGATGGCATGTGCCAGCGCGTGCCGCACCTCCTTTTTCGCGAGGATCGGGTTCTCCAGATTGAACTCGAATATGGCGGCGTTATTGAGATAGGAGTCGGTATAGACCTCCACCGAAAGCTTGGGATTCTGCCGCAAACGCTCCAGATCGCTGTAGGAGACATCGGCGGTATAATCCGCCTCGCCCGTTTCCACCGAGATGGTGGTGGAGGCCGCGTCAGCGACGAACCTCGCCACGAAGCCATCTAGATAGGGAAGATCGGCCTGCCAGTAGTTCGGGTTTTTCCTGAGCTTCACATAGCTGCCGCGTTTCCATTCCTCAAACACAAAGGGGCCAGTACCAACGGGCGCGTTGCCATTCGGGCTTTCATTGTAGTTTTCCGAAGCATAGGCATGGGCCGGCAAAATGGGCGTTTCGCCACCGGTCAGCGCCCGCAGAAGATAAGGCGCAGGTTTGGAAAGCACCACCACCGCCGTCAGCGGATCGGGCGTTTCGATATCGGCAACATTGGCGAAAGTGATACGGCCGCGTGGGCCCACCTTCTTGAAGGCAAGCAGGGAAAATTTCACATCCTGTGCAGTGAAATCCTTGCCATCATGCCATTTGACGCCCTTGCGCAGCTTGAAGGTGTAGCGCAGCCCGTCGGCGGAGGTTTCCCAGCTTTCTGCGAGAACCGGATGCGGCTTGAACTCGCTGTCGAAGCGCACCAATCCTTCCAGGATTTTGGTGGAAATCGCGCGCGTGCGCGTATTGGAATCGGAAAGCGGCACAAGCGTCGTCGGCTCACCGAGGCCCGCAAGGGTAACAATGCCGCCCTTTTTCGGCGTCTCCGCCGCCAGCACCGGCGCGGATGGCAGCAGCATGGCCGCACCTAGCGCAGCACTCAAAAGCAATGTCTTACGTCTTGTAATATCCATGGATGTTTCCTCTTGCAGGCTTGTTTTCAAATTTTCAGGCAGGCGTCAGCCGGGTTTCGACCAGCCGGGCAAACAAGGTGGCGCCGACCGGCAGGATGGCATCGTCGACAATGAAACCGGGATTATGGGCCGGCACGGTGCCGGAATGACCGAGGGTGAAAAACGCACCGGGCGCATGTTTCAGGAGGTCGGCGAAATCCTCGCTGCCCATGAAGCGGCTGGGCTCGGTGGAAACGCGCTCGTCTCCGAGAACTTCGCGCGCCACCCCGGCCACAATCTCCACCGACGCGTCGTCATTGGTCAGAACCGAGAATATGTCGCGAATATCCACCTCGGCGGTGAGCCCATAAGCGGCGGCAATGTGATCGGAAATCGTGCGGATTCGGCCCCTTATGGTCTCGCGCACGCTGTCGGAGAAGGCCCGCACCGTGCCTGCAATCGAGGCCGTTTCGGGGATGACGTTATAGGCAGATCCCGCCTCGATGCGGGTGATCGACAAGACGGCCGGATCGGTCGGCGGCACATTGCGGCTGACGATGGTCTGCAAGGCCTGGATGAGTTCACCCGTCGCCGGCACCGGATCACGCGAGACATCCGGGTGAGCCGCATGCGCGCCCCTGCCCTTCAGCCGGATATCGAAGAAATCGGCGCCTGCCAGAATGGTGCCGGGCGAAACCTTCAGATGGTTGGGTGCTGCATGGGAGGAATTGTGCAGCCCGTAAATTTCATCAACGGGGAAATCCTTGAACAACCCATCGGCGATCATGGCGCGCGCGCCACCCAGTCCTTCTTCGGCGGGCTGAAAAATGAAAATCACCGTGCCGGCGAAATCACGGGTTTCCGCCAGATAACGGGCGGTGCCAAGCAATATGGTGGTGTGCACATCATGCCCGCAGCCGTGGAACTTACCGGGATAGACCGATGCATAAGGCAGCCCTGTTTCTTCCGGCATCGGCAGGGCATCCATATCCGCCCTCAACCCGATTGAACGGTTGCCAGCATGACGGCCACGCAGCACGCCGACCACGCCGGTCTTGCCATAACCGCGATGCACCTCGATGCCCCAGGAGGTGAGCTTCTCGGCGACGATGCCGGAGGTGCGCACCTCTTCGAAACCGATTTCAGGATGCTGGTGCAGATCGTGGCGGATGGAGACGAGTTCGGGAACATAGGTCCCGATCCGGTCTATGACTTTCGGCGCGGGCGTTTTGACGGGATCGACGGCAATATTCACGGTATCTCCTCAGGGCAAAAAAGATCGTTCTCGCAATCTCTGTGATTGCGAAGTGCTAAGCTTCAGAACTGGAAATCTGAGGCCGGAGAGGCGTCAGAGCCTCAGGCCAGCCTCCTTCATCAAGGGCAGAATGCGCTCAGCGAAATATTCGAGATCTTCGCGGAAATCGTAGAAATTCAGCTGCACGCCATCGATGCCAGCCTTTTTCAAGCCGACAAGCTGCTCGACCACCTGCTCCGGCGAGCCGATGATTTCGATATTGCCGCCGAGATTGCGCCCCTGCTTGTGGCGCGCATCGCCGCGACCCCGCCAGGCATGGGCGTCGCTGTCGTAATTGTTGGTCGCAAAGGCACGGGTGCCGGACTGCGGTTTTCCCGCCTCGATGGCGTCGGCATAGGCGATCGCTTGCCTCTCCGTATCGCGGCTGACGATGATCGGATTGATGAGCGTCTTCACCTGACGGCCATAGGCCTTGGCGCGGTTCTTGATGGTGGCGATATGATCGGGAAGCGTTTCCAGCGCGCTGTCGATATGCGCGCCGCCGGGCGAGGTAACGAAAACCAGATCGGAATGGCGGGCGGCGAAATCGATACCGGCCGGCGAGCCGGTCGCCGTCACCAGCGGCGGGCGGCCAAAGGCGGGCTTCGGCGTTATCCAGCCGTTGTTGATGGCCCAGGGGTTAAGCTTGCCCTCGTAGGAGAAGTTTTCGGTTTCTCCCCACAGGCGATGCAGCACATCGAACAACTCGTCCGCCATGTCGTAGCGCTTGTCATGGTCGATCCGCTGCCAGCCGAACATTTCATGCTCTATGGCGCGATGGCCGGTGACGATGTTGATGCCCCATCGTCCCCTGGCGATATGATCCAGCGTTGCGCCATATTTGGCGAGATGAAGCGGATGCAGGGGACCGTAAAGCACATGAATGGTGGAGATCAGAAGAATGCTCTTGGTGACCGCCGCCATGGCGCCCAGCGCAATGAAACTGTCGAGCGAGGATTCGCCGTCATAACCGCCCTTGGGCAGCCATTGCGTGCGGCTGAAGGCGATTTCGAAACCAAGCTCCTCCGCGCGCTTCACCAGTTCCGCATTGTAGTCGAAGGTCCAGCTATTGCTGGTTGGCAGGCTGGAGAAGTTGATGTCCTGCAGATTGAGGAACAGCCCCAGCATCAGTGGCTGCTTCACCGCGCGGCTGAGCGGGCTGTCTTCGAAATCAGTGGGGCTTTTCAGTTCGGGACATTCAGGCAGTGAAACAGTCAGCGCCATGTCTTTTCTCCCTCGGAATGATTACCCTGCGGGGTGGTCGCTGCCAGCCGGGCGCGCAAATAGGCCTCCACGCTGCGGGGCTGACGACCGGTAATCCGTTCGATGTTGTCGTTGACGGGGGCCGCGAGGCCCTCGCGGATAAGTTGGCCGAATTCACCAATCGCCTTCTGTTCGAAAGCTCCGATATGCGGTGGAAAAACCGAAGCGGAATGATGCGATATCCCCACGGGGCGATGCAGGATACGGGCCGCGATGCGGGCGATTTCCAGTGCCGTCAAGGCTTCACCGCCGGTTAGCACCAAGGTGCCGGAAACAGACGTGCTCGCAGTCAAGGCGTGAACCGCCACATCGGCTATATCGTCGGCATCAATGAAGGAAACTGCCGCATCGCCGAAACGGGCGGGCACATCCTCCCCCTGGCGTAGTGCTGCGACGACGGGTTCCAGCGCCACCTGCATCCAGGCATTCGGCCGCAGCACCGTATGCGCAATGCCGCTCCCGGCTAGATGTTTTTCGACCTCGGCATGGGCGGCACCCGAGATGGAGCGTGCGGCATTGGCGATGGTCCAGTCGGAACCGGATATTTTCACGATCCGCGATACGCTGGCGGAGAGAGCGGCATCGATGACCGCTTTCTGGTCCGCCGCCAGCGTTTCACCGATTGGGGAAAGCAGGAACACCGTGTCTGTTGCGCGTGAGGCCTCTTTCAGGCTGGCCGGATCGGAGAAATTCCCCTCCGAAATATCCACCCTGTCGCCCCAAAGCTTGAGCGCGTCCTCACCCCGGCGGGTCAGCACCCTAACCTTCGCCTCTTTCTGCAAAAGGCGGCTGACGACGCGTTGGCCGAGCTTGCCGGTTGCACCCGTTACAAGAATGGTTGCTGTCATGACGCCCTCACTTCGCCGCAGCCTGTTGCAGTAAAGAAAGCGCGCGCGGATCGGCCCAGTCGTTCACATCGAAATCGTCAGGGATGAATTTCCATTCCAGCAGGAAATCCTTGAAGTGGCTGAGCGCATCCAGCTCCGCCGGATCGAGATCGAGCCTCAGGTTACGGTACACATCCGCCCCGTTGGCGGCGATAACCGCTTCCTCGCTGACACCGATCTCGCGGGCGATGAAACGCACCGCTTCCGCCGGATTGGCGTTCGCCCAGCCGGCAACCCGCTGTACCGTGGCCACGAGGTCGGCGACGAGATCGGGCCTTTCATCGGCAAAGGTGGCATCTACAGTCAAAGGACGTGGCGTGCCGTTATTGATGCGGATTTTCGGATCGGGGTGAAACCCGGTCGACACGACGACGTGCGCGCCAATGAGATTGGCGACGGTGACGCCCTCCGCTCCTTTGACAAAAAACGCATCGATCTTTCCGCGATGCAATGCCGCGATCTCCTCCCCATAGGGCAGCCGTCGGCGCAGGCCATGGAACCTGTCGTCAGCCGGTCCGAGCAGCACCGGCTCGGTTGCGGTGAGATCGACCAGCTCGACCTCCGCCACGGAAAGGCCGGAAACGGTCAGTGCCGACACGATGCCCTTGAGCGATGTGGCGCGCTGGAAGTCGATGGTTTCGTTCGGTCGTTTCGGCAGCCCGATGCGCCGGCCCTTCAGTTCGCCGCCCTTTGTTATACCACTGGCTGGCAGCGCTATGACCGCCTGAAACTCGTCGGTCCTGGTCAAACCGACAAGACGCGTCTGGCGTCCGCCGGATTTTGCCCAGATAGGCGGAATATTACCGCCCTGACGGAATGACCAGTCCAGACGGTGATCGAAATGGCTTTGGCGAATGGCCGGATCCGCCGCATCGCGAATGGAAGAAACAGTAATGCCGTGGCCGGCGAAACTCTCCTCGATCCAGCCAAGCTGCGCCGCGATGGAAAGCGGCGTTGGCGCCGGGCAGCGCGTGTACCAGACGGTTTCAGGGTGGGTTATCTGGCGAAGGGCCGCATCAGCCATGGCGTTCGTCCTCTCAATTGCGATCTCTACGACACGCTACACGCCATAAAATATTTTCTATAGATAAAGTGTACTATTTGAGAGGCCATTGAGGAAATTCGTTTCCATATCATCATGGCTTCGTACTTCCGGTAAAATATCCTTTCGGAAACGGCGTCATTCGCAAGCGATACTTCGGCGAAGAGCGGCACGCGATGTGAGCCTTTCCTTGGGAGCGTCGGCCATGGCTGGGAAGTTTTTCTTCTCCTGACAGCAAGGATTTTTAACTCGCGACCGGAACCCCGGCTGTTACGCTTCCCCGCAATTGTGTCGGAACCGCAAGCCGGCAATCCAACAGACCTGAAAGAAAAAGTGGCAGCATGAGCACGAACAAACGCCGGCTCAATCTCAATGTCGGCATCAATACCACCGGATACCTCGCCAATGCCTGGAAATACAGGAGCGGAGACCGGCACGATATCAACGATATCGGCTATTACCGGCGACTGACGGAACTGGCTCACAAAGGCCGGTTCGACGCCGTTTTCCTTTCGGATCACCCGGCATTGCTGACCGACCCGACAAGCCGGCCGTTTCACACCATCGATCCGCTCATCCTTTCCACATCGCTTGCCGCACAGGTGCCGGACATCGGATTCGTGGCGACGGTGTCCTCCACCTATAACTCGCCCTATAATTTTGCGAGACGAACGCAATCCATCGATATCGTCACGGGCGGTCGGTTGATCGTCAACATCGTCTCCTCCTTCAATCCGAACGTCGCCGCCAATTTCGGCAACGACCCGCTGCCGCCGCGCAATGAGCGATATGCCAAGGCCACGGAATTTCTCGATGTCGCGAAAAAGCTCTGGTCGAGCTGGGATCCGCGCCGCGAAGGCGAGATACCGGAAGACCGCTTCTGGGATGCGGCGACGGCCGAGACCATCGATCACGAGGGGCAATATTTTCATGTCAAAGGCCCGCTCAACGTCCCTCGTGGACCGCAGGGGCACCCCGTCATCGCCCAGGCGGGCGCTTCCGAGGGCGGCATCGATCTGGCGGCACGTCATGGCGAGATCATCTATTGCAACATATTGTCCCGTCCCGCCGGCCAGGCCTTTGGCAAAAAGGTCCGTGACCGCGCAGTGTCTTTCGGCCGCGATCCCTCCCGCATCCGCATCGTTCCCGGCCTCGTCGTCATTCTCGGCGAGACGCGCGAGGAAGCGCTGCGCAAACACGAACTCTACAGCGGAACCGGCTCGGAAGACGGTCTTCTGGCACGCTTCGCCAAGGAAAACGGTATCGATCCCCGCGATTTCGATCCCGATGCGAAACTGGATGGCGAGCGCTTCATTCCCGACCAGAACCGACAATGGGCTGTCGGCATGGGGCTTGGCCTTTCCGAACTGCTGACCCATGAAAAGCTCACCGCCCGCGAGGCCGTGCGGCGCTCGGAGGGGCATCACCGGCTGCTGCTCGGCACAGCAGAAGAGGTGGCGGACGGCATCATCGATCTCTGGCAGGACGGAACGGTTGACGGCTACACATTGCAGCCGCCCCGTGCCCCTGACGATATCGCCGAATTCGTCGAACAAGTCGTGCCGGTGCTGCAAGACCGCGGCGTTTATCCGCGCGAATACGAAGGCACGACCATACGCGAGAGATACGACCTGCCTCAACCGGACTGACGCTGTTCGCCTCGTTCGCCATTCCCACGCTCGGCGAAGGAATGGCGACGTTGTGAACGCACTATTGAGCTGTTGCCACTTTCAAAACCGGCCTTTCGCCGGAAAGCTGCGGCAGCACAGAGGCGAAATCCGTCACGATCTGGCGATAATCTTCCGGCTGGAATTCATAGGGAAGTTCGAGGCGGAATTCCGAGACAAACGGCAGAACGGGGTCGCGCGACAGCTTCTCCAGAATTTCATCCGTCGTCCCGACAATATCAGGCAGAAAAAGCGTGCGGCGCGCACCATGCGGCGTATGCGTGCGCTTGTCGCGCTCGGCCGCAAACTCCGCATAACGGCGGCGTGTCGCCGGGCTGGCACTGTCCGTCGGTAAAATCACGCGGCCAAGGGCGACGCGCGGCTGGCGCTCATGCGCCCATTCCTGCCGGAACCGGGCAACGAGGGCCGCCTGCGCCGTCAGAAAATCATCGGTATTTTCACCGCTGACGATATTGCCGGTCAGCAGATTGAATCCCGCCTTCCCCGCCCAGCGAGCGGAATTCTGCGATCCGCCGCCATACCACAGCCGGTCGGTCAACCCCTTGGCGAAGGGCCGAAGGCGCGGCACCTGCGCGCCCGCTGCATTGCCCGCCTCCGTTTCGCTGGACAGCGGTTCTGATCTCAAGGCCCTGGTGAGCTTCTCGGCGCGGGCATGGCTGTAATCCGCATCGGGCGCCGTATCGACATAATCCGAAATCAGATGGGCGAAGGGCGGCGCGCCGACAGAGACGCCGACATTCAACCGTCCGTGTGACAGCACATCCACGGTGGCGAGATCTTCCGCCAGCCTGAAAGGGTTTTCATAACCCAGTTGAATGACGGCGGTGCCGAGGCCAATCCGCTTGGTGCGCTGCGACGCCGCCGCGAGAAAGGTGGCGGCCGAGGACACACCGCGTTCCAGATGACGCTGGCGGACCCAGGCGCTATCATAACCCAGCGCCTCGCCGGCTTCGAAAAGCTGCAGAGTTTCCTCCAGCCCCTGCGCAGGATCATCATCGTGATAGTTGCCGGGAACCAGAAAAGCAAAATGCGAGATATGGGAAATAGGCATGGTGTGCATCCGGGAATGTTTGTTGAGGCATGATGAAGCTCAGACAGCGCAGGTGCGGCCATCATCCTGTACCGCGCATACCCAAGCAGAATGCACGATGACCGGCATCGCTGGCGCGGCATGGTCTTTTATAGTCCCGGCGATTTTTGAAAGATCGTTGCGCGATTCAGTAGTCTACTAAAATTATAGATTAATCCTCAAGGAGCGGTCGCTTTGTCCCCTCTCCATCCTTTTAAATACGCCGACGTATCGAGCGCCGCGCGAATGCCCTTGATTTTCCTCCACAACATGTAATACAGATTATCATACATGTTGACAAATAATGCATACATGTATGACATTGCAGCCACCACGAACGCTGCGATACCTGCATGAGGGAGGAATTATGATCATCACCGACGTCGAGGTCCGTGTTTTCCGCACGACGACCCGTCGGCACTCGGACAGTGCCGGTCACGCACATCCGGGTCCGGCGCATCAGGTGGAACAGGCCATGCTGACCATCCGCACGGAAGACGGGCAAGAAGGCCATTCCTTCACAGCGCCGGAAATCGTTCGCCCGCATGTCATCGAAAAATTCGTCAAGAAGGTGCTGATCGGCGAGGATCATCGCGACCGGGAACGCCTTTGGCAGGACCTTGCTCACTGGCAACGCGGCTCGGCGGCGCAGCTGACTGACCGCACGCTGGCGGTGGTGGACTGCGCGCTCTGGGACCTTGCCGGCCGCAGCCTCGGACAACCTGTATACAAGTTGATCGGCGGTTATCGCGACAAGGTGCTCGCCTATGGCTCGATCATGTGCGGGGACGAGCTGGAAGGCGGCCTAGCAACGCCTGAAGACTATGGCCGGTTTGCCGAAACGCTGGTGAAGCGCGGTTACAAGGGCATCAAGCTTCACACCTGGATGCCGCCCGTCAGCTGGGCGCCGGATGTGAAGATGGACCTCAAGGCCTGCGCGGCCGTGCGCGAAGCGGTCGGGCCCGATATCCGCCTGATGATCGACGCCTTTCACTGGTATTCCCGCATCGATGCGCTGGCATTGGGACGTGGCCTTGAAAAGCTCGGCTTCGACTGGATCGAAGAGCCGATGGATGAGCAGTCGCTCTCCTCCTACAAGTGGCTCGCCGACAATCTCGATATTCCCGTCGTCGGCCCGGAAAGTGCAGCTGGCAAGCACTGGCACCGCGCAGAATGGATCAAGGCCGGCGCCTGCGATATTCTTCGCACCGGCGTCAACGATGTCGGCGGCATCACGCCGGCGCTCAAGACCATGCACCTGGCCGAAGCCTTCGGTATGGAATGCGAGGTGCATGGCAATACGGCCATGAACCTGCATGTGGTCGCCGCCACCAAGAATTGCCGCTGGTACGAGCGTGGCCTCCTGCATCCCTTCCTCGAATATGATGACGGCCACGACTATCTGAAGTCTTTGTCCGACCCGATGGACCGCGATGGGTTCGTTCACGTTCCCGACCGGCCGGGCCTTGGCGAGGATATCGATTTCGATTTCATCGACAACAACCGGGTGAGATAAGGCTATGAAAACCGTGCTCGCCTTTGGAGACAGCCTCACCTGGGGCGCAGACCCGGCAACGGGTCTCCGCCACCGGCCTGAGCATCGCTGGCCGGAGGTGCTGGAGGCCGAGCTTTCCGGAATGGCGAAGGTTCATGCCGAAGGACTTGGCGGGCGCACCACCTGTTATGACGACCATGCCGGCCCGGCCTGCCGCAATGGCGCGCGAGCTCTTGAAGTCGCGCTTTCGTGCCACATGCCGCTTGATCTCGTCATCGTCATGCTGGGCACCAACGACATCAAGCCGGTGCATGGCGGTCGCGCGGAAGCCGCCGTTTCGGGCATGCGGCGGCTGGCGCAAATCGTCGAGACCTTCATCTACAAGCCGCGAGATGCAGTGCCTAAGCTTCTTATCGTCGCGCCACCGCCCTGCGTCGCAGGCCCCGCTGGAGAACCGGCGGGCGGCCGCGATATCGGACAATCACTACGGCTTGCGCCGCTCTATCACAAACTCGCCGCCGAACTTGGGCATCACTTCTTTGATGCCGGATCGGTCGCCAGCGCCTCGCCAGTGGATGGCGTGCATCTGGAAGCGCCGGCAACGGCCGCAATCGGCCGGGCGCTCGCCGCTCCGGTCAGAGACATTCTTGGCTGATCACACGAAGCCTGTGGAGGAACAGGCGCGCGGATCGAAACGTGGAAGGCCGTATGAACCGGCCGTATGGGAGGAAAAATGAGACATTTTCTTGCAACCGCAGCCCTCGGTGCACTGCTGATCGGCGCCGTGCCGCTCAGCGTCTTTGCAGAAACGCCGAAGGACCAGCTCATCGTCGCCACGACCATGAGCAATATCCTGACCCTTGATCCAGCCGCCATTACCGGCCGCGAGACGGTGCAGGTTCTGAATAATATCTACGACACGCTGGTCGTGCTTTCGCCCAAAGATCGCAGCGTCCAGCCCCGCCTTGCCGAACGTTGGGAAATCGGCGAGGACCGGAAATCGATCCGCTTCCACCTGCGCGCCGACGCCAAGTTCGCGTCCGGTAACGCCGTGACGGCCAAGGACGTGGCTTGGAGCCTGAAACGTCTGCTCGCCCGCAATCTGGCGCAATCGTCTTTCCTCAAAACGCGCGGTTTCAAGCTGGAGGATGCCGACAAGCTTTTCGTCGCCGAAAACGACCAGACCTTCGTGCTTAATATTCCGAAGCCTGATGATCCCAACCTGCTGCTGATGATCCTTGCACAGAATGGGCCCGGCTCGATCATCGACAGCCAGACGGCGCTTGCCAACGAAAAGGACGGCGATCTCGGTGGCGCGTGGCTGACGCTCAATTCGGCGGGCTCCGGCCCGTTCAAGCTGACCCAGTGGAAATCCAACGAATATATCATTCTCACCCGCAACGACGATTACTGGGGTGAAAAGGCCAAGATGAAGCGCGTCCTGATGCGCCATCTGCCGGAATCGCAATCGCAGCGGCTGATGCTGGAAAAGGGCGACATCGATGTCGCCTACTCCCTGCAGGCGCCGGACCTGAAGTCGCTCGAAGCCGACAAGACCATCGCCATCGAATCCACACCCGGCTCCGGTTTTTATTACCTCAGCGTTTCGATGAAGGACGAGCGCTTCGCGAACAAGAAAGTGCGCGAAGCCCTGCGTTACCTGATCGACTACGACGGTCTCGACAAGGCGGTCATGCCCTATTACGGCAAGCTGCATCAGCGCTCTCTCAGCACCGGTGTGATGGGCGCGCTGCCGGATCAGGGCTACAAGCTCGATATCGCAAAAGCCAAGGCGCTTCTGGCTGAAGCCGGTTATCCAAACGGTTTCAAGACGACGTTGCGCGTGCTCTCGGAAGACCCCTTCATGAAAGCGGCAACGGCAATCCAGAACACACTGGCCCAGGCCGGCATCCAGGCCGAACTTATCAGCGGTTCCGGCGACCAGATTTACGGCGCCATGCGCGAGCGCAACTTCGAACTGCTTCTCGGCCGCGGCGGCGGCGGTCAGCAGCCGCATCCGGACAACAACCTGCGCTCCATCGCCTATAATCCGAACAATGCGGACGACGCCAAGCTCACCAACTATCAGAGCTGGCGCACGAGCTTCTTCGATGAAAAGCTGAACAAGATGATCGAGGAAGCCCTTGTCGAGCGCGACGTGGCGAAACAGACGAAGCTCTACGAGGACCTTCAGGCCTATATGGACGAGATCGTCATGTCCATTCAGCCATTCTCCGAAGTTGTCGACACCGCCGCTTTCCGCAGCGACATCAAGGGTATGATCGTCAGCCCATGGCTCTCGCGCTTTGAAGAGGTGAGCAAGGAGCGGTGATCGGCTGCCATATCTGCGAGTAGGAGAAGGCGCGGCTAACCCCGCGCCTTTTTGCTGTAATGAAGCTCCATTCACCCAATGTGTTAGGCGAAGCCTCCGCACTCCGTAACGCCGGACGAGATCCGGGGTCTTGTGTGAGCAGCCTAAGCGCAGTTGGCGGCCCGCCATCCCGCCGTAGCCATCCAAAAAAATTGCCCGGCACTGAAGGCCGGGCAAGGAAGGAGGATTTTATTATTCGTGATGCCCCGGAGGAGGACGATCACGCTTTGGGAGGTGTCATGCGCCTTCATATTCCAGCGAGGCGCCGATCAGTTCGCGCGCATAAGGATGTGTCGCACCATTGCCGGCGATGGCCTCACGCGGCAGGATTTCGGTGATTTCGCCGCGCAGCATCACGGCGAAGCGATCGCACATGTGGTCGACCACTGCGAGATCGTGCGTCACCATGATATAGGTGAAGCCGCGCTCTTCGCGCAGGCGCTGCAACAGGTTGAGGATTTCGGCCTGCACCGAAACATCGAGTGCCGAGGTCGGCTCGTCGAGCAGAAGCAGCGACGGTTCAAGGATCAGCGCACGCGCAATCGCTACGCGCTGCCGCTGGCCGCCGGAAAGCTGATGCGGGAAGCGGTCCAGGAACGACACGGGCAGACCGACATCCGTAATTACCTTGCGCATGCGCTCTTCACGATCGCCCAGTTTATGGATGGCAAGCGATTCTCCGAGAACGGTGCGCACCGACTGGCGCGGATGCAGCGAACCATAGGGATCCTGAAACACCATCTGCAACGTGCGGCATCGCTCGATCAGCGGCATGTCGCGAACCGACTTTCCATTGATGAGGATTTCGCCGCTCCAGAAATCATTCAGCATCGACACGCAGCGCAACACTGTTGATTTGCCCGAACCGCTTTCACCGACCAGACCGAAACACTCGCCCGGCTCGACGCGAAAGGACACCGAAGGCAGCACTTTAAGCGCCGTGTGGCCGCTGCCGAAGGTGATGGAGAGATCGCGGGTTTCAACGGAAACGGCCATTATACTTTCTCCTCCAGCCATTCGGGGCGGCGATCCAGCACCGCAAGTGGCGCACGCGTGCCGCCAATCCGCGGCTGCGCCGCGAGCAGGCCGCGCGTGTAGGGGTGCTGCGCTTGATCGAGGTCGCGCGCGGCAAGCGTTTCCACCACCCGGCCGGCATACATGATGAGTACCCGGTCGCAGAAATTGCGCACGAGATTGAGGTCGTGGCTGATCATGATGAGACCGATGCCTCTATCCCGAACGAGGCCATCGAGAATATTCAGAACCTGCAGCCGTACCGTCACATCCAGCGCGGAGGTCGGCTCGTCGGCAATGACCAGATCAGGATCGGCAAGCAGCATCATCGCAATCATGACGCGCTGGCCCATGCCACCGGAAATCTCGTGCGGATATTGCTCGTAGACGCGCGCGGCGTCGCGGATTTTGACCGCATCGAGCATGGCGAGCGCCTTTTCGCGGGCTTCCGATTTCGACGCCTTGAAATGGCGCAGATAGGTCTCCGTCACCTGATCGCCGACACGGCGGATGGGATTGAGAGAGAATTTTGGATCCTGAAGGATCATCGACATGCGCCGTCCGCGAACCTTCAGCATCTCCTTCTCACTGAGCGACAGAAGATCGAGGCCATCAAAATCAAGCTTGTCGGCCGTTATCGTCGCCGATGGAAGGAGGCGCAGCAAGGCCCGGCCGACGGTGGACTTGCCCGAGCCGCTTTCGCCGACAATGCCGAGACGCTCCCGGCCAAGGGTGAAGGAGATGCCGCGCACGGCCTCGGTGGGCGAACCGCCATAACGGATGCGAAGATTCTCGACGTCGAGGATTGGTTTTTCCATGGCCCTATTTCCGGTTCATCTGCTTCGGATCGAGCGCATCCCGCAGGCCGTCACCCAGAAGGTTGAAGGCAAGGCTGACGGAAAGGATCGCAACGCCGGGGAAAGTGACGAGCCACCAGCTGTCGAGCATGTAACGGCGTCCGGTCGCGATCATCGCGCCCCATTCAGGCAGGGGCGGCTGCGCGCCAAGGCCGAGGAAGCCGAGGCCTGCGGCGGTCAGAATGACGGTCGCCATATTCAGCGTCAGACGGATCAGGACCGAAGGCAGGCACATGGGCATGATCGATTTTATGATGATACGCAGCGGCGAAGCACCCTGAAGCCTTGCGGCGGCAATGTAGTCCGCCTTGCGGAATGTCATCGCTTCGGCGCGTGCGAGCCGCGCGATCGGCGGCCATGAGGTGAGCGCGATCGCGATGATCGCATTGTTGAGGCTGGGTCCGAGCGCGGCCACGAAGGCGAGCGACAGGATGAGGCTCGGGAACGACAGGAAAATATCCGTGATGCGCATCATCACCGTATCGAACTTGCCGCCGAGATAACCGGAGGCCGTGCCGACCAGCAGACCGACCGGACCGACGATGATCGACACCAGCGAGATGATGGTGAGAGTGATGCGCGCGCCCCACAGAAGGCGACTGTAAATATCGCGTCCAAGCTCGTCCGTGCCGAAGAAATGGCCGTTACCGGGCGGCTGCAGCGTCTTGGCGAGATCCTGCACGTAAGGATCATGCGTCGCAAGCCAGGGCGCGAAAATCGCCGCGATGACGAGAAGCAGCAATATCACCAGGCCGAAGGCCGATGTCGGGCTTTTCAGCAGGAAGACAATGATGTTCTTCAGCGCGTTCAAAGGCACGGGAAGACGCAAGGAAGTTTCTGCACGAGCCGTCATCAGCGGGTCCTCGGATCGAAAAAGCGGTACATAATGTCGGACAGGAGATTGAGCCCGATGAAGATGACGCCGACGATAAGCACGCAGGTCATCACGGCATTCATGTCGCCGATGATAAGATTGCTGGTGAGATATTGGCCGAAGCCCGGCCAGGCGAAGACGGTCTCGATAAGGACAGCGCCTTCCAGCAGTGAGCCGTAAGCAAGGGCAATGATGGTGACGAGCTGCACACGAATATTGCCGAAGGCATGCAGCCACACCGTCTGGCGTTGCGACAGGCCTTTGACGCGCGCAGTCGTCACATATTCCTGGCCCAGCTGGTCGAGCATGAAGCTGCGCGTCATGCGGGTGATATAGGCCGACGATGAATAACCAAGCAGAGCGGCGGGCAGGATGAGGTGATTGATGGCCGACCAGAAGACTTCCATATCGCCCGCCAGCAGGCTGTCGATGAGCAAGAAGCCCGTTCGTTCCTCCACGAGACCGATATAGAACTGGTCCATGCGGCCACCGCCGCCGACAAGCCCGAGATGAGCGTAAAAAACGATCAGCGCAATCATACCGGTCCAGAAAATCGGCATGGAATGGCCGAACAGGCTGAGCACCCGCACCAAATGGTCCTGCCAGCGGTCTTTCTTGACGGCGGCATAAACCCCCATGGGAATTCCGAGGCCGGCACCGATCAGGATCGCGAAGGTCGCAAGCTCCATCGTCGCCGGCATGACGCGTATGATATCCTGGATGACAGGCTGGCCCGTGCGGATCGAGGTTCCGAAATCGCCGGTGAACACATCGCCGAGATAATAGATGAATTGTTGCCAGAGCGGACGGTCGAAACCGAGCGCATGGTAAACCTGCTCATAGGTTTCGCGGGTCGCGTCCTCGCCGACGATGGCCCGCACCGGATCAGCGGGCATCAGGCGGCCGATGAAAAAGGTCAGCAGCAGCAATCCGAGCAGCGTGACCGCAATACTTCCGATCTGGCCGGACAGGCCATACAGCGAAAGGCGTCTTTTTGGCATGGTTCCTCCCTTGCCAGAAGTCGATTGCACAAAATAACAAAGGCGCAATCCTGTCTGACAACTATTCGCAAGTTGTCACAGGTGTGGAGAGCTGTCAAGCATATGCCGATAAAATTGGTCCTGCGGCAGGCTTGGAAAATGACTGAAGCAGGCAACAACGCTGCCTTTCAAGACCGAGATTTCATCCGAAAACCAGCGGTTCTTTGCTTTGCCGGAGAAAGGAATCACACATATTGCCGCGATGACAAAAGCCTGTATTCTTCGCTTCGAACTGCCTGTGGAGATGCCGGTCCGGCACCGGCACATCTCCTGCTTCAAGGGGGAGGAAGACATGGCGGAAATGACACTTCTGGCATTTGCGATAGTTGCCTTTATCGGTATTGCCACACCTGGCCCGACGGTTTTGCTGGCGCTTGCGAATGGCTCGCGTTTCGGGGTTCGCCGCGCCTTTACAGGTATGGCCGGCGCGGTCCTCTCCGATTTCGTCCTGATCGGCGCGGTTGCACTGGGATTGGGAGCATTGCTCGCCGCCTCGGAGTTCTGGTTCGGCGTCGTCAAATGGGTCGGCGTTTGTTATCTTGCCTTCCTGGGCGCCATGCTTTTGCGCTCGAGAGGCTCGCTTGATGGCGCTCTTCAATCGGCAGACACTTCCGGGGCCACTTCCGCCCGCTCGATTTTCCTCAAAAGCTTCCTTGTAGCCGTGACCAACCCCAAGGGATATCTGTTCTTTTCGGCTTTCCTGCCGCAATTTATCGATCCGGCAGCACCGCAGATCCAGCAATATGCGGTGCTTGCGCTGGTTTCTGCCGGCATCGATTTCATCGTCATGTTCGGATATGCCCTGCTGGGCTCGCAGGCCGTCAGACTGTTGCGGAAGTCAGGGGCGTTATGGCTCGACCGCATTTGCGGCGGCGCACTTTTGACGCTTGCCGCCTCTCTGGCTTTCTACCGACGGGCGAGCGCTTAACCTGCTGAGAAAGCTGAAATTTCCGAGTTATTCGGCGGCTGTGCGGGAGCGCAAAAGCACCTTGTAGCGCTCAAGACTACCGCGCAGATGCGCCGCCATATATTGGCGGGCAGCATCGGCATCGCCTTCGATGATGGCGTCAACGATCTTCGCATGCTCCTCCTGGAGATGAAGATTGTAGTCCTTCGGACGGGAACCGGGCGCCGCCCCCTGTAATTCGCCACGCGGGATGATGCCGGAGCGGATGAGTTGAAGAAACTCGGGGAATCGCCTGTTCTGCGTCGCCTGTGCAATGGCCAGATGGAACTCGAAATCGGCATCCCGCGTCGGCAACCCGGCGGCGAGACAGTCGCCAACGCGCCGATGCGCATCGACAATCGACTCCACCTGCACGGCGGATCGGCGCGATGCCGCAAGCCCTGCGGATTCGACCTCGAAGACGGTGCGCAATTCCAGTAGTTCGATAACCGAGGAGATCCGTCCCACGGCGAGATCATTGAAAGGCACTTCCTTGGCCGGCTTCACCTCAATGGCAAAAACGCCCGCTCCCTTGCGGGCCTCTACGAGACCATCCGCGCGTAGAATGGCGATGGCCTCCCGCACCACGGTGCGGCTGACGGAATATTCGCGTGTCAGCGCGCTCTCACTCGGGAGACGGTCGCCGGGACGGAACACGCCTTCAGACAAATCTCGCCGCAATGCGGAGCTGATTTTCGCCGCGAGCGATATTCCCGGCTTCGTGCTGCTCTCAACGTCCATTCCGGCCCACCTGTTTTAAACTTGTCTGGCATGTTAGCAAACACCCGCCACATTGCAAGGGCCGCGCTCTCGCACCAACCTCGTTGCAAAGCGGCAATGTCGCAACTGCGGGATTTGCCCTCAGGCGGCCACCATGGCCGAACCGCTGGAAAAGCGGTTTCTGTACTCGCCCGGCGAGAGGCCGAGAATACGGTGAAACACACGACGGAAGGCAGCGGCATCCTCGTATCCCACCGACCAGGCGATCTGGTCTACCGAACGACGGGTGAATTCCAGCAGTTCCCGCGCCTTGCCGACACGAAGATGCTGGACATATTCGATAGGCTTCATACCGGTGGCGGCCTTGAAGCGGCGAAGGAAGGTTCGCTCCTCAAGCCCGGCATGTGCGGCCATATCGGAGACACTGGTCGCCCGCCCGGCGCGCGCCTGCAGCCAATGCTGCACCTTCAGGATCGGCTCGTCGCCATGCGTCAGCCGCGGCGCGAAACTGCTGTAATGTCGCTGCTCCCGACCGGAGGGGTCGATCAGAAGGAACTTACCGGTCTCGATCATCACCGAAGGCCCAAGCAGCCGGTCAACAATGCGCAGACCAAGATCAGTCCATGCCATCAGCCCACCCGCCGTGATGATATCGCCGTCTTCGATGACGATCTTGTCTATCTCCAGGCGGATATCGGGAAAGCGCTCGCGAAACCGTTCCGCAAACAGCCAGTGGGTAGTGGCCGGGCGGCCGGCCAAAAGACCTGTCGCAGCGACGATGAAGGAACCTCCGCAACTGGCGGCCAGCGTCGCGCCCTGCGCATGCCGGTCCAGCAGCCAGCGGGCATAGGGCCCGGCCTCGTCGATTTCGGCTGGCCCGGTCAGCCTGCCGGGTACGACGAAGATATTGGGATGCCCCGCCCTGCCCGGCTCGGTGTCATGACAACGGGAAAACTCACCGCCCTCACCCATGCTCCAGTGGCTGACCCGCAGTTTCGGCCCACCACGATCCTCTGAGAAGACCGACGCGATGGCAAAAAGATCGGTGATGCCGTGCACCATGGCGACCTGACAGTCCCGGTAGAGAACCAGACCGACTTCCAGCGCACTTCCCGCAACACCCGCCATGCCCCACATCCCCGTTTTGTCAGTTTCGGCTCGTTTTCTGTCAGAAGCGCCAATCCAGCCCCGGCTGTCTCCAGAGTATCTCTATTCCCACAGGACGCAAGCAAACCACCCGCAACAGGAGAGAGAGCCATGACAACGATAGTCACCAGAGACGGAACGCACATCTTCTACTAGGACTGGGGTTCGAAAGACGGCCAGCCCATCATCTTTTCCCACGGCTGGCCGCTCAGTGCCGATGCATGGGACGCGCAGATGGTATTCTTTGCCAATAACGGTTTCCGCACCATCGCCCATGATCGCCGCAGCCACGGCCGCTCCGACCAAGTCTGGCACAACAACACCATGGATCAATATGCTGACGATCTGGCCGAGCTGATCGAACAGCTCGATCTTCACGACATCATTCTCGTCGGCCATTCCACCGGCGGCGGCGAGGTAACGCGCTATATTGGCCGCCATGGTACGGCCCGCGTCGCCAGGATCGCCCTCATCGGCGCAGTACCGCCACTGATGCTGAAGACGGAAAGCAATGCCATCGGCCTGCCGATCGATGTTTTCGACGGCATCCGCAAGGGTACCTACGACAATCGTAGCCAGTTCTTCAGGGATCTGACCATTCCTTTCTACGGCTACAACCGTGAAGGTGCTGTGATTTCTGAAGGTATTCGCGACGAGTTCTGGCGGCAGGGCATGATGGGCGGCCTCAAGGGCCAGCTAGACAGCATCCGCGCCTTTTCGGAAAGCGATTTTCATCAGGACCTGAAGGCTTTCGACAAGCCAACGCTCGTACTGCACGGCGACGACGACCAGATCGTGCCGATCGGCGCTTCTGCGCTCTCCACGGTCAAGATCGTCAAACATGCGACCCTCAAGGTCTATGAGGGCGCCGACCATGGACTGACACAGACCCATCAGGACCGGTTCAACGCCGACCTTCTTGCTTTCATCAACGCCTGAAACCATCAGACAAAGGAAACACGTGACATGACACAGAATACGTTTCTCATCACCGGCGCGTCCGATGGCATTGGCGCTGTTTATGCCGAGCGCCTGGCAAAACGCGGCCACGATCTTATCCTCGTGGCGCGACGCGCCGAAAAGCTTAAGACGCTGGCCGAGCGGCTGGAAAAGGATCACCAGATCGCTGTCAAGGTTCTGGCAGCAGACCTTTCACGGGCGGAAGACCTCGAAAGGGTAGAGGCACGGCTGCGCGAGGACCGGCGGATCATCGGTCTCGTCAACAATGCCGGTATTGCCGGAGACGGCGCTATCACGGAACTGGACCCGGCCCATGTCGCGACGATGATCAATCTCAATATCCTTGCCGTCACCCGGCTTGCAGCGGCGATCGCACCGCGTCTTGCAGCAGATGGAAAGGGCACGATCATCAATATCACCTCGGTCACGGCCTTGATGCCGGCTGCATTTACCGCCGTTTATCCGGCGACCAAAGCCTTTGTGCTTGCCTTCACCGAGGCGCTGCACGCGCAGCTTTCCCCTTCCGGCGTTCGGGTTCAGGGTGTCCTGCCGGGCATCACCCGCACGGCCATCTGGGACGAGGAACGTCTCGACGCCATTCCCGCCGCCATGGTCATGGATGCCCACGAGATGGTGGATGCAGCCCTGGCCGGTCTTGATCTGGGCGAGACGCTGACCATTCCTTCCCTGCCGGATACGGCAGACCTTGAAAATTTCCTTGCGGCCCGCGCTGCATTGAGGCCCAATCTATCGCATGCACATGCCGCCAGCCGGTATGGTGCAACCCAAACTGAATAGAGGGAGACGCATCATGATCCTCGGACTGACCATTCCCCAATTCACGACATTGCACGTTGCCTTGAGCCTCATAGGCATCGTAACCGGATTGATCGCCCTGCCCGCTTATGCGGCAGGGCGATGGATGCCGCGCATGATGGCGCTGTTTCTCGTCACCACGCTCGCCACAACGCTCACCGGCTTCCTGTTTCCAATCGGCAACTTCACACCGGCACTCGGCGTTGGCATCATCTCGACCATCATTCTGGCGGTCGCGCTGGTCGCGCTTTACGGATACGGTCTCAATGGCAGGGCGCGAACTGTTTATTCGATCACCGCCACGATGGGCCTTTATCTGAATATGTTCGTGCTGATCGTTCAGTCCTTTCTCAAGGTCGAGGCACTGAACGCACTTGCTCCGAACGGCAACGAACCACCATTCCTTGTCGCTCAACTCGCCCTGCTTGTTGCGGCAATCTGTCTTGGCTGGAAAGCGACGCGCCGCAAGCTTTTAGCCTGAAGCCAGCCCCCGCCCACACTCACCTGCGGGCTTCCCGGAAAAGCACACTTGCTCGATCCCCTTCGGGCAAGCTTGTGATTTCGTCGCGAACACAGGAAATCGCCACCTCTGAAATTTTCTCTTCCGTCTGTTGCCGCCGAACAATATACATTATATGATAACGTATATTAATTTAGAACAACAGGAGAAACCGATGAGTGCCGTGAGGATCAACGAACGTCTGACGGTCGCAGGCCAGCCGGATATCTCCGACTTTTCATCGCTTTCCGATCAGGGCTACAAAAGCATCATCAATGCCCGGCCGGATGGCGAAGAGCCCGGCCAGCCGGGCAATGAACATGAAAAAAGCGCCGCCAATGCTGCGGGTCTTGCCTACAGTTTCATTCCGGTCAATGGCCCGACTATTACCGAAGCCGATATTCGTGCCTTTCAGCAGACGATGACCGAGGCAAAAGGCCCCGTATTTGCCCATTGCAAGGGTGGAGCGCGAGCGCTGACCCTCTATGTGCTTGGCGAAGCGCTGGACGGGCGCATGAAACAAAGCGAGATCGCGACTTTCGGCCAACAGCATGGTTTCGATCTTTCCGGCGCCGTCCGCTGGCTGGAGCGGCAGGCTGCGGCAAAGCCGCACGTCAAGGCTTTCTTCGATCCGAGCACATCGAGCGTGCAATATGTCGTTTCCGACCCCGCAACCCGGCGCTGCGCCATCATCGATCCGGTCTACGATTTCGACGAGAAATCGGGGGCGACCGGCACGGTGAATGCCGATGCCATTCTGGCCTATGTCAAGGAGCAAGGCCTGGCGGTGGAATGGGTTCTGGACACGCATCCGCATGCCGACCATTTTTCCGCCGCCCACTATCTCAGCCAAAGAACCGGCGCGAAAACGGCAATCGGCGCCAAGGTCACCGGTGTGCAGCGGCTGTGGCAGGAGAAATATAACTGGCCCGATCTTGAAACAGACGGCTCGCAATGGGACCGGCTGTTTGAAGCGGGAGACCGGTTCACCATCGGCTCGCTGGAAGCTCGCGTGCTGTTTTCACCCGGACATACGCTTGCCTCCGTAACCTACGTGGTGGGCGACGCCGCATTCGTGCATGACACTCTTTTCATGCCTGATTCCGGCACGGCGCGCGCCGATTTTCCAGGCGGCAGCGCCAGAGAGCTCTGGGCATCCATTCAGGACATCCTCGCCCTCCCCGACGAAACGCGGCTTTTCACCGGCCACGACTATCAACCCGGTGGCCGCGCGCCCAAATGGGAAAGCACTGTTGGAGAACAGAAACGCGGCAATCCGCATCTGGTTGGCATGACAGAGGAAGGCTTTATTCAACTGCGCGAGGCGCGGGATCGCACCTTGCCGATGCCGAAGCTCATTCTGCACGCCTTGCAGGTGAATATCCGTGGCGGCCGCCTGCCGGAGCCGGAGGCCAATGGCAAACGTTATCTGAAATTCCCGCTCGACGTGCTGGAGGGCAGCACATGGTAAAGGAAAACATGCGGAAACAGATACCTGATATCACCGAAATCCCGCTTGTCGAGATGGAGGAACGCGCAGTCGAGGTCGCCATACTCTTGAAGACGCTTGCCCATCCCGCGCGGCTGATGCTCGCCTGCACGCTGGCGCAGGGGGAGTTTTCCGTTGGCGAGCTGGAAGCCAAGCTGGATATCCGCCAGCCTACACTTTCCCAGCAGCTTGGGGTTTTGCGTGAGGCGGGCGTTGTTGAAACGCGGCGCGAGGCCAAACAGATCTTCTACCGGTTAACCGAGGAAAAAGCGGCGCAGCTGATCGAGGCTCTCTATACCATCTTCTGTGCGCCGGAGGAAAACCCGTGACAGCCTATTGGCCCTCTCTATTCGGCGGTATGCTGCTCGGCCTCGCGAGTATTCTTCTGTTTCTCTTTAACGGCCGCATCGCCGGTATCAGCGGCATCCTGGGCAATGTACTCGGCAAGGAACGGCGCTTGACGGATGTGGCTTTCGTCGCAGGTTTGCTCACAGGCCCCTATCTTTACGCCGCCGCATTCGACCGCTTTCCCGCGCTCACCATATCTGCACCCTGGCCGCTGATCGTCATTGCTGGGCTGCTGGTGGGGTTCGGTACGCGCATGGGATCCGGCTGCACATCCGGCCATGGCATCATGGGTCTTGCACGATTTTCCCGGCGCTCCATCACCGCCACTGCCATCTTCCTGATCACCGGTATCCTTGCCGCGACGATAACCGGAGCGCTGTCATGAAAAATCAGGTCATGGCGCGTTTCGTGGTGGCACTTGCGGCCGGGGCACTGTTCGGATTTGGCCTCTCCCTGTCCGGCATGATCGATCCTGCCCGCGTTTCAGGCTTTCTCGACGTGGCGAGCGGCCATTGGGATCCGAGCCTGATGTTCGTTCTCGGCGGTGCGGTTTTGGTCGCCGTGCCGGGCGTTCTGTTGTGCCGTTTCCTTGCCAAACCAGTTCTCAGTGCGGAATTTCACCTTGCCGCCAAAACTCGGGTCGACGCGCCGTTGGTTGTGGGCTCGGCTATTTTCGGCGCAGGCTGGGGGTTTGCCGGTTTCTGCCCCGGCCCGGCGATATCGGCGCTTGCTCTCGGCCTAATGCCGGTCATTCTCCTCGTTTGCGCCATGATCGCCGGCATGCTCGTTCACGACCGAATCTACGCCAAACGGTAGGCATTTCCGCCTTGCCTGGACATGCGCGAGAGCAGCAGGCTCTCGCGCATCGTCGCTGGATTACAGGTCGATCAGGCTTTTGCCCGTCATTTCCGCAGGCAGCGGCACATTCATCAATTGCAGCAGCGTGGGAGCGACATCGGCGAGGATACCGTCATGCAGCTTCGCGCCTTCAGGTCCACCGAACAGGATCACCGGCACCGGATTGGTGGTGTGCGCGGTGTGCGGGCCACCGGTTACCGGGTCGACCATGGTTTCACAATTACCGTGGTCGGCAATCACCAGCATGGCGCCGCCAACCTTTTCCAGAGCGGCAACGACTGCGGCGAGCCCCCGGTCCACGGCTTCGCAAGCCTTGATCGCGGCTTGCAGATCGCCGGTATGGCCCACCATGTCGGGATTGGCGTAATTGGTGACGATGAGATCGTAACCCTTGCCGATCGCCTCGACGAATTTCTCCGTCACCTCAGGCGCGCTCATTTCCGGCTGCAGATCGTAGGTCGCAACCTTCGGAGACTTCGGCATGAAGCGGTCTTCGCCCACTTCAGGTTCTTCCTTGCCACCATTCAGGAAGAAAGTGACATGCGGATATTTTTCCGTCTCGGCCAGACGGAACTGCCGCAGACCCTGCTTGGCAACCCAGGCACCCAAAGTATTTTCGATATCGCGCTTAGGGTAAGCCGTCGTCATGAAGGTCGCATGTTTGGTCGAATATTCCACCATGCCAAGCAGCGCCGAAAGCACTGGCTTTTCACGGACAAACCCGTCGAAATCATCCGCACCGATGGCAAGCAGGATTTCACGAGCGCGGTCGGCACGGAAATTCAGGCAGAAGAGACCGTCGCCGGATTTGAAGCCTTCGTAACCACCGATGACCGTTGGCAGGATGAATTCGTCCGTAACATCATTTTTGTAGCTTGCGGCAACCGCGCTCACCGCGTCCGGCGCATGTTCGCCCCGGCCGAGAACCATGGCGTCATAGGCCTTTTCAACACGCTCCCAGCGATTATCGCGGTCCATCGCATAATAACGGCCGATCACCGTGCCGATGCTGGCGCCTTGCGGCAGGCTTGCCGCAAATGCGGGGACGAAGCCCTCTGCGGACTGCGGCGCGACATCGCGACCATCGGTGATGGCGTGCACGACGACCTTCAAACCCAGATCGGTCAGCAGCTTCACCGCCGCCCGACCGTGGACGATGTGGCCGTGAACGCCGCCATCGGAAACGACGCACATCACATGCGCCACGCCGCCCGCAGCCTTCACCTTGGCGGCGAAATCGAGCATCGCAGCATTCCTGAAAAAGCTGCCGTCTTCGATAGCCAGATCGATCTGGCCAAGATCCATGGCGACGATGCGACCGGCGCCGATATTGGTGTGTCCAACTTCCGAATTGCCCATTTGCCCGGTGGGCAGACCGACATTCGGGCCGAAGGTGGTCAGCCGCGCATTCGGGCAGGTGGCGAAAAGCCTATCCATGGTGGGCGTGTTTGCCAGTACCGGCGCATTGCTGGACGTGTCCTCGCTCAGTCCCCAGCCATCGAGAATAGTCAGGACAACGGGTTTGGGAGTGCTCATGAAAGGACCTTCTTCTTCATTCGGTTGCCGACGAACAGCGAAGCGCTGGGCACCGGAGCGCCCCCGTCCGCCACTATGATCATGATGAGAAAACACGCTTCTCGTTCTTTCTCTTCTATACTCGAAGATCGCGAACGCAAGCCTATACCGACACCGAAACAGTTCCGTGAAGCTGAAGTGCTTCACGGAAGAAAATCCTTTTCGAACGAAGCTCAGCCGTCGATGAAGATCAGCGCCGGCTTTTCCAGCAGCGCCTTGATAGCCTGAATGAAGACGGCGGCATCCCAGCCGTCTACGACCCGGTGATCGAAGCTGGAGGAGAGGTTCATCATTTTGCGCGGCACGAAACCGCTGCCATCCCAGACCGGTCGCGTCACGATCTTGTTCACGCCGATGATCGCCACCTCCGGGTGATTGATGATGGGCGTCGAAACGATACCGCCAAGGGGGCCGAGCGAGCTGATGGTGATGGTGGACCCCGTCAACTCGTCCCGTTGCGCGGCGCCGGTGCGCGACGCCTCGGCCACGCGCATAACTTCAGCAGCACAATCCCAAAGGCCGAGCGCTTCCGTGTGGCGAACGACCGGGACCATCAGCCCCGTAGGTGTCTGCGTGGCTATGCCGATATGCACCGCTTCGTAGTGACTGACGACCCCTTTTTCGTCATCGAAGGTGGCATTCATGCCGGGATGATCGGCGACCGTTTTCACAAGTGCGCGCATCAGGAACGGCAGGATCGTCAGTTTCGGCTGTCCTGACCGGCGGTTGCCATTCATGGTCGTGCGCAAATCCTCCAGATCGGTCACGTCGATTTCCTCGACGTAGGTGATGTGGGGAATGCGGGAGACGGACAGCGTCATCTTCTCGGCGATCTTGCGCCTCAGCCCTGTCACCTTCACCTCTTCGACAGCGCTATCGCGGGAAGCTATCGGCGCAGCGGGCCGCTCAGATTGCGACCGTGCGGTCAGAAATGTATCGAGATCGGCGTGGGTGATATGCCCGTCCGGCCCTGTTCCCCTCACTTGTCCGAGATCGATATCGAGATCGTCGGCGCGCTGGCGAACGGCTGGCGACGCCAGAGGTTTATGGTGTTCCACCTCAGAGGAAGGCGGCGCATCCTGTATTTCGCGGGCGGGCTGGATTTCAGCCGCTGGCGGCTCTTCCGTCATGTCGGATGGCGCTTCCGGCTCGGTCACATCCGCGGGGGCAGCAGCAACAGCGGAGGCATTGGTTTCGATGCGCACCAGCGGTGCCTTAACCGCCACCGTATCACCCACCTCCGCTGCCAACCATGTGACGACGCCCGCAACCGGCGAGGGGATTTCAACCGTCGCCTTGTCGGTCATCACAGCGGCCAGCACCATATCCTCGTGCACGGGATCGCCGGGTTTGACGTTCCATTCCACCAGTTCGGCTTCCGCCACACCTTCGCCGACATCGGGCATAGTGATAACAAATTCCGCCATCTTCAGGCCTCCATGACTTCGACGAGGGCGCGCCCGACGCGGGCCGGCCCCGGAAAATAATCCCACTCCTGCGCGTGGGGATAAGGCGTATCCCAACCAGCCACACGGACGACGGGTGCTTCCAGATGATAGAAGCAGTGTTCCTGTACCAGCGAAACGACCTCCGCACCGAAGCCTGACGTGAGCGTTGCCTCATGCACCATGACGCAGCGACCGGTCTTGGCAACGGACTTTACAATGGTGTCCAGATCGAGTGGCAAAAGGCTGCGCAGATCGATGATCTCGGCATCCACGCCCGTTTCTTCCGCTGCGGCGAGCGCAACATGCACCATGGTGCCGTAAGCGATGACAGTGACATCCTGCCCGGCGCGGCGGATTTCGGCCTTGCCGATCGGAATGGTGTAATGTCCTTCCGGCACCTCGCCCATCTCGTGCTTCGACCATGGCGTTACCGGCCGGTCGTGATGGCCGTCGAAGGGGCCGTTATAAAGCCGCTTCGGCTCCAGAAACATCACCGGATCCGGGTCTTCGATCGAGGCGATCAGCAACCCCTTGGCGTCGTAAGGATTGGAGGGAACCACCACCTTTAGCCCGCAGACATGGGTAAAAAGCGCCTCCGGGCTCTGACTATGCGTCTGCCCGCCAAAAATGCCGCCGCCGGTCGGCATGCGCAGGACTATGGGGCAGGTGAAATCGCCATTGGAGCGATAACGAATGCGCGCCGCTTCCTGGGTGATCTGGTCATAGGCCGGGTACATGTAATCCGCGAACTGGATTTCGACGCAGGGGCGCAGGCCATAAGCGGCCATGCCGATGGCCGTGCCGACAATACCGGATTCGCTGATCGGCGCGTCGAAACAGCGTGTCTTGCCATATTTGCCCTGCAAGCCCTGCGTCGCACGAAACACGCCGCCGAAATAGCCAACATCCTCGCCGAATACCACCACATCGTCGCTGCGCTCCATGGACACATCCATGGCGCTGCGGACGGCTTCGATCATCGTCATTCTTGTCATGTCTCACCACCCTGCCTTCTGGCGCTGGCGGGCGAGATGCGGCGGCATCTCGGCGTAAACGCCCTCGAAAATATCCTTCTTTGGCGGCTTGCGGCCCTCATGCAGCGTACCGTGGCTTTCCGCCTCACGCTGCGCCTCAAGCACCTCGTCGGCAATTTCCGCTTCCGCCTGCCGGTGCCGCTCCTCCGACCAGACGCCGCGCAGGATGAGATGTTTCTTCAACCGCAGAACCGGGTCACCCAGTGGCCATGCCTCGGACTCGGTCTTGGGGCGATAAGCGCTCGGATCGTCGGAAGTGGAATGCGCGCCGACACGGTAGGTCACATATTCGATCAGCGTCGGTCCGAGATTGCGCCGCGCCCGCTCCACCGCCCAGCGAGCCACGGCATAAACGGCGAGATAATCGTTGCCGTCGACCCGGAGCGCCGGAATGCCGAAGCCCAGGCCTCTGGCCGCAAAGGTGCCGGAACCGCCGCGCGCGATACCCTGAAAGGTGGAAATGGCCCATTGGTTGTTGACGATATTGAGGATGACCGGCGCCTTGTAGGTGGAGGCGAAGACCAGCGCCGAGTGGAAATCCGATTCCGCCGTTGAGCCGTCACCGATCCATGCTGCCGCGATCTTCGTATCGCCCTTGATGGCAGATGCCATCGCCCAGCCGACCGCCTGCACATATTGCGTGGCAAGATTGCCCGACACGGTGAAGAAGCCATGCTCCTTCGAGGAGTAAAGAACCGGCAATTGCCGCCCATGCAGCGGGTCCAGTTCGTTGGAATAGATCTGGTTCATCATGGTGACGAGCGGGTAATCGTCGGCGATCAACAGACCGGCCTGCCGGTAGGTCGGGAAATTCATGTCGCCTTTGGAGAGCGCCTTGCGGAAGGCGCAACTGACCGCTTCCTCGCCCAGATGTTGCATGTAAAAGGAGGTCTTGCCCTGCCGCTGTGCCATCAGCATGCGGGCATCGAAAGCCCGCAGCCGCATCATGTTCTTCAGGCCGACGAGCAAATCCTCATCCGAAAGCAGCCCGGCCCACGGGCCGACAGCCTCACCTTGATGATTGAGGACGCGGATGATGGAATAGGCCAGATCGCGCATGTCTTCAGGTGCTGCGTCCACCTCCGGGCGTGGCACGGAGCCGGCCTTGGGTATCTTCACATTGGAGAAATCCGGTTGGTCGCCTGGCCGCACCGCTGGTTCGGGAACATGCAGGCTGAGATGCGTGGTTTCGGTAATATCCATTCTACTCCTCCCATCGCCATCTCCTCCAGACGACGAAACAATTTTCAGAGGTTTCGCGCGATGACCATGCGCTGGACATCGCTGGTTCCCTCGTAAATCTGGCAGATGCGTACATCGCGATAGATCCGCTCCACCGGATAATCCGCCATGTAGCCGTAACCGCCGTGAATCTGGATGGCGTCCGAGCAGACACGCTCCGCCATTTCCGAGGCAAAGAGCTTTGCCATCGAGGCCTCCGAAAGGCAGGGCTCGCCCGCTTCCTTCAGCGCCGCCGCATGCAGCACCAGTTGCCGCGCCGCCGTTATGCGCGTTGCCATATCCGCAAGCCTAAACGCAACGGCCTGATGCTCGATGATGGCTTGCCCGAAGGCCTTGCGCTCGCGGGCATAATCCCGCGCCGCCTCGAAAGCCGCCTGCGCCATGCCAACCGCCTGTGCGGCAATGCCGATACGACCGCCTTCCAGATTGGCGAGCGCGATGCGATACCCCTGCCCCTCTTCACCGAGCCGCAATTCGGCTGGGACCGCCATATCGGTAAAGGCAATCTGGCAGGTATCCGAAGAATGCAGACCGAGTTTTTCCTCGATCCTGATTACCTCGTAACCGGGCGTATCTGTCGGCACGATGAAGGCCGTGATACCTTTTTTGCCAGCAGCAGGATCGGTGACGGCGAAGACGATGACGACATCGCCATTCTTGCCCGACGTGATGAACTGTTTTGCGCCGTCGATGATATAGCGGTCGCCATCGCGCCGCGCTTTTGTCTTCAGATTGGAGGCGTCGGAACCGGCCTGCGGTTCGGTCAGCGCAAAACCGCCGATCCATTCGCCGGAGGCGAGCTTGGGGAGGAAACGCTGCTTCTGCTCTGCCGTGCCGAATTTCAGGATCGGCACGCAGCCAACCGAATTGTGGACGCTCATGATGGTGGAACAGGCGCCGTCACCGGCAGCGATTTCCTCCAGCGCCAGGGCGTAAGCGACAGCACCGGTTTCCGACCCGCCATAATCCTCCGAGACCAGCATGCCGAGAAAGCCGAGCTCACCCATTTCTTTCAGCTCGTCTTTCGGGAACCGGCTTTCCCGGTCGCGCGCGGCAGCACCGGGGGCAAGCCGCTCGCGGGCGAAATCGCGGGCCATGTCCCTGATCTGTTGCTGGGCTTCGTTCAGGATCATCTCCGCCTCCCTTCAGTGCCGCTCGACCGCAAGCGCAGTCGCCTCGCCGCCGCCGATGCAGACGGCGGCAACGCCGCGTTTCAGTCCGTGACGCTGCAAAGCGGCCAGCAACGTGACGACGATGCGTGCACCGGAAGCCCCGATGGGATGGCCGAGCGCGCAGGCGCCGCCATGCACATTCACCTTCTCATGTGGCAGATCGAGATCACGCATGGCCGCCATCACCACAACCGCGAAAGCCTCGTTGATTTCGAACAGATCGACATCCTTTGCCGACCAGCCGGTTTTTTCGAACAGCTTTGTCATCGCGCCGTTGGGGGCCGTCGGATATCTGGCGGGTGCATCCGCATGGGATGCCTGACCGATAATGGTCGCCAGCGGTGAAAGGCCTCGTCTTTCCGCTTCGGAACGGCGCGTGAGAACGAGAGCGGCTGCACCATCCGAGATAGAACTGGAATTCGCCGCCGTCACCGTTCCGCCGTCGCGAAAGGCGGGCTTCAGCTGCGGTATCTTTTCCGGCTTTGCCTTCCCCGGCAACTCGTCCACGCCATCATCGCCAACAGGCGCGATTTCCGCTTCGAACGCACCTTCCTCTACGGCGCGTCGTGCCCGTTCCAGTGAGGCGAGCGCAAAATCATCCTGCATCGCACGAGTGAATTGATACTCTTGCGCGCAATCTTCAGCAAAAGTCCCCATCAGCCTGCCCTTGTCATAGGCGTCTTCGAGACCGTCGAGAAACATGTGGTCGGTGAGCTTTCCGTGGCCGAGACGATAGCCGTTGCGGGCGCGGTCCAGCAGATAGGGGGCGTTGCTCATGCTTTCCATGCCACCGGCAAGCACGATGGAAGAGCTTCCCGCCGCAAGCTGGTCATGTGCCAGCATGATCGCTTTCATGCCCGAGCCACACATCTTGTTGATTGTTGTTGCGCCAACCGAGTTGGGAATGGCGGCGGCAATCGCTGCCTGTCTGGCAGGAGCCTGTCCCTGCCCGGCTGAGAGCACGCAGCCCATCAGCACATCGTCGATGTCAGCGGAAGAAATTGCAGCCCGTTCGACGGCCGCGCGGATCGCCGCCGCCCCGAGATCGGAAGCCGCCACCGATTTGAATTCGCCCTGGAACCCACCCATAGCAGTACGGGCGGCCCCGACGATAACGACAGGGTCATGCACAGCCAAATTCACCTCCCTTGGTCATCCTCCCACCGAGAGAACGACCGTCATCGCTATCTCCTCCAGACCGCGACTGACGTGAACGCTATCACTATCTCGAATTCATTTCAAAGCTATTTTGATTGACAGTTTTTTGATTGGCGATATCTTTGATCCAACAATTAGTCATATCATAGAGCAAATGATCCATGATTGAGCTCGACAGTTTCGACCAGAAGATTCTCCATGTGCTTGGCGATGACGGGCGTGTGAGCTGGCGCGATCTGGCGGCCCGGATCGGGCTTTCCTTCACGCCGACACTGCGCCGCGTGCGCAAGCTGGAAGAAGAAGGCATCATTCGCGGTTATACCGCCGTGTTCGATGAGAACCGGCTGCTCGGCAATATGGGCGTCTTCATTTCCGTCACGCTGGAACGGCAGATCAAGGAAGCGCTGACGACGTTCGAGCACCATGTCGCCTCCATTCCGGAAGTGGTGGGCGGCTACCAGACGAGCGGCAGTTCCGACTATCTCATTCATGCAATGGTGCGGGATCTACCGCATTATCAGCAGCTTCTGGATTTCCTGACCACGGTTCCCGGTGTGTCGCGCATCCAGTCCAATTTCGCCATCAAGACATTCGTGCGCCGTTCCGCCGCCTTCACCGGAGGTGACGCGCCATAAATGAGAGTTGCCAGCACGGAGGAGGTGCTGGCCGCTGACGAGAGGGACGGAGATAAAAGGCCGTCCGGAGGAGGAGACGCGATGAGTTTGAACCTCGCCGCCATTTTCGATGCCGATCTCGGCCCGGAAATCGCAGCATTGCGCGACAGCGCAAGAGCATTCGCAGACGATGAAATAGCGCCGCTCGCCGCAGAAATCGATCGCAACGATCAGTTTCCGCGCCAGCTCTGGCCGCGGATGGGTGAACTCGGTCTGCACGGTATTACCGTTTCGGAGGAATTCGGCGGTGCTGACATGGGCTATCTCGCTCATTGCGTGGCGATGGAGGAGATAAGCCGCGCTTCCGCGTCCATCGGCCTGTCCTATGGCGCACATTCCAACCTCTGCATCAACCAGATTCATCGCTGGGGAACGGAAGAGCAGAAGCGGCGATATCTGCCGAAGCTGGTGTCGGGCGAGCATGTCGGTTCGCTCGCCATGAGCGAGACGGAAGCCGGCTCGGATGTCGTCTCGATGCGGCTGAAGGCGGAACGTAAGGGCGACGTCTATGTGCTGAACGGCACAAAGATGTGGATCACCAACGGTCACGAGGCAGACACGCTGGTTGTATACGCCAAGACGGACATGTCCGCCGGTGCGCGTGGCATCACGGCCTTTCTGATCGAAAAAGGCTTCAAGGGTTTTCGCCCCGCACAAAAACTCGACAAGCTTGGCATGCGCGGCTCACCCACCTCCGAACTGGTGTTTACGGATTGCGAGGTCCCGGAGGAAAACCTCCTCGGGCGCTTGAACGACGGCGTGACGGTGCTGATGAGCGGGCTTGATTACGAGCGCGCGGTGCTGGCTGCCGGCCCTGTTGGCATCATGCAGGCGGCTATCGATCTGGTGCTACCCTATGCGCGCGAGCGCAAGCAATTCGGCAAGCCGATCGGCGAATTCCAGCTGGTGCAGGGAAAGCTTGCCGATATCTATTCGGCCATGAACGCCTCCCGCGCCTATGTCTATGCCGTGGCGCGCGCCTGCGACAATGGCCGCATCACAAGGCAGGATGCGGCAGGTGCGATCCTGTTTGCCGCCGAGCGGGCGACGCGAGTTGCACTGGATGCAATCCAGCTTCTCGGCGGTTCCGGCTATGTCAATGAAAGCCCGGCGGGTCGCTTGCTTCGGGACGCCAAGCTTTATGAAATCGGCGCGGGCACCAGCGAAATCCGCCGGATGCTGATCGGCCGCGAACTGGTCAAAGGCAACGGGTGAGGAATGCGATGAAGCTTACATCCAGTCTGAACCGCGATCCCACCTTTTCCGCCAACGTCACCTTCATGTCGGGCCTGGTGGATGACCTGCGGCAGCATGTCGAAAAAATCTCCAAGGGCGGCGGCGACAAGGCGCGCGAACGGCATCTGTCACGCGGCAAATTGCTTGCGCGCGACCGGATAGAGGCACTGCTCGATCCCGGCAGTCCGTTTCTCGAATTCTCGCAATTCGCAGCATACGAGGTCTACGACGAACCCGTTCCGGCCGCCGGCATCGTCACCGGCATCGGTCGGGTCGCAGGCCGTGAATGCGTCATCGTGGCCAATGACGCGACGGTGAAAGGCGGCACCTATTATCCGCTGACGGTCAAGAAACATCTGCGCGCGCAGGAGATCGCTGCCGAAAACCACCTGCCCTGCATTTATCTGGTCGATTCCGGCGGTGCGAACCTTCCCAATCAGGACGAGGTTTTTCCCGACCGCGATCATTTCGGCCGCATCTTTTACAATCAGGCCAATATGTCGGCGGCAGGCATCGCCCAGATCGCCGTGGTGATGGGAAGCTGTACGGCTGGCGGGGCCTATGTGCCTGCTATGAGCGACCAGTCCGTGATCGTCAAAAATCAGGGCACGATCTTCCTCGGCGGCCCGCCGCTGGTGAAGGCCGCAACGGGCGAAGTGGTGAGTGCGGAAGAACTGGGTGGCGCGGATGTGCATTCGCGGCAATCCGGCGTGACTGATCACTATGCCCACGATGACCGCCACGCGCTTTCGCTGACCCGAAGGATCGTCTCCACCCTCAATCGCCGCAAACGCGTGGAGCTGGATATTCGCGAACCCGCAGAACCGCTTTATCCATCGGAGGAGCTTTACGGCATCGTGCCCACCGATACGCGCAAGCCTTTCGAGGTGCGCGAGATCATCGCGCGTCTGGTGGATGGTTCCGAATTCGACGAGTTCAAGGCGCTTTACGGCACGACGCTGGTCTGTGGTTTCGCCCATATCCACGGTTATCCCGTCGGCATCGTCGCCAATAACGGCATTCTGTTTTCGGAATCGGCGCTGAAGGGCACGCATTTCATTGAACTCTGCTGCCAGCGCGGCATTCCCCTGGTTTTCCTGCAGAACATCACCGGCTTCATGGTCGGCAAGGCCTATGAGGCTGATGGTATCGCGAAGGATGGCGCCAAGCTCGTTACGGCCGTTGCATCGGCTAAAGTGCCGAAATTCACCGTCATTATCGGCGGCTCCTTCGGTGCGGGCAATTACGGCATGTGCGGGCGCGCCTATTCGCCGCGCTTCTTGTGGATGTGGCCGAATGCGCGCATTTCCGTCATGGGCGGCGAGCAGGCGGCATCCGTTCTGGCGCAAATCCGGCGCGACGGCATCGAGGCGGATGGCCGCCACTGGTCCAAGGAGGGCGAGGAGGCGTTCAAACAGCCGATCCGGGAAAAATACGAGCGGGAAGGTCACCCCTATTATGCCAGTGCAAGGCTGTGGGACGATGGCATCATCGACCCGAAGGACACCCGCCTCGTGCTCGGCCTTGGCCTGTCGGCCGCGCTGAACGCGCCGATTGAACCCACCCGTTTCGGCATATTCAGGATGTGAGGCGACGATGTTCTCAAAAATACTGATCGCCAACCGCGGCGAAATCGCCTGCCGGATCATCCGCACCGCCCGCAAGATGGGCATCCGCACCGTCGCGGTCTATTCGGATGCCGACCGCGACGCCATGCATGTGGCGCTGGCCGACGAGGCCATTGCGATCGGTCCTGCACCTGCCCGCTCGTCGTATCTCGATGCTGAAAAGATCATCGCCGCCGCACAGGCAAGCGGCGCGCAAGCCATTCATCCCGGTTACGGTTTTCTCTCGGAGAATGCCGGTTTCGCCGAAGCCTGCGCCTCTGCCGGCATCATTTTCATCGGCCCGACACCCGATGCCATCCGCGCCATGGGCGGAAAAAGCGAGGCGAAGGCGCTTATGGCGAAGGCGGGCGTTCCCGTGGTGCCCGGCTATCACGGCGAGGATCAGGCCGACGAAAAGCTTGCCGGCGAGGCAGAAGCCATCGGCTATCCGGTTTTACTCAAGGCTTCAGCTGGCGGCGGTGGCAAGGGCATGCGCGTTGTCCGTGAAAAGCGTGAATTTGCGGCAGAACTCGCCGGCGCAAAACGCGAAGCGCTCGCCGCCTTCGGCAATGACCGTATGCTGATCGAGAAATATCTGGAACGGCCGCGACATGTGGAGGTGCAGGTCTTTGCCGATGGCCATGGCAATTGTCTTTCGCTTTTCGAGCGCGATTGCTCGATCCAGCGCCGGCACCAGAAAGTCATAGAGGAGGCCCCTGCCCCCGGCCTGCCCGATACGCTCAGGCAACGCATGTACGACGCGGCGGTCGCCGCCGCCCGCGCCATCGACTATCGCGGGGCTGGAACGGTGGAGTTCCTGCTCGACCCGTCCGGCGCGTTCTATTTCATGGAAATGAACACGAGGCTTCAGGTCGAGCATCCGGTCACGGAATATATTACCGGGCTCGATCTGGTAGAATGGCAGATCCGTGTTGCGAATGGAGAGGCGCTGCCGGACGACTGGGGCAATCTGCGCATCAACGGCCATGCCATCGAGGCACGGATTTACGCCGAAGACCCGACGCATGATTTTCTGCCGTCAATCGGCACGGTCAGCCACCTCGCCTTTCCGGAAGAAGGACCTCACCTTAGGATAGATAGCGGCATACGCACCGGCGACGCCATCAGCGTGCACTATGATCCGATGATCGCCAAGCTGATCGTCTGGGATTACGACCGTCTGTCTGCCGTGCGGCGTCTGCGTCTTGCACTCGAAAAACTGGCGATTTGCGGCGTCACCAGCAATGCCGCCTTTTTAACACGGCTTGCAGGGCTGGATGCTTTCGCCGCCGCCGAACTCGATACCGGCTTCATAGCCCGCAACGAAGCGGCGCTCTTTGCCCCCGGAGCCACGGGCGAGAACGAAATAGCTTTGGCCACGCTCGGCCTGCTTCTCTCACGCCGGAACGGGGCCAAGCCGCAGGCCGATCCTTATAGCCCTTGGAACAATACGAACTCTTTCCGCCTCAATGCGCCAGCGCGGGAAACCCTGCGTTTCGTCCTGGATCAACAGCCGGTCGATGTCGCCGTTAAACATGAGCCAGATGGTTTTTCACTGGAGATCGGCACGCGGGCAATCCGCGCTCATGGCAGCATCTCACAAGACGGCGCACTGCGGGCGACCGTCGATGGCAGGCAAAGGCAGTGCCGTTTCTTTGCCAGCGATAACGGCCACGCGCTTTTTCTGGATGGCGAGCACTATCGCATCAGCCAGCCCGACCCGGTCGATGTAGCGGATACCTCCACCCATACCGGCGGTCTGGAAGCCCCGATGCCCGGCGTCATCCGCGCCATTCTAAGCAAGCAGGGCGCAGCGGTTGAGGCCGGTGACGCGCTTGTGGTGATGGAGGCGATGAAAATGGAGCACACTATCCGTGCGCCAGCAAAAGGCACCGTCACCGCCATCAACTGCGCCGAAGGTAATATGGTCGAAGCCGGCGCCATGCTGGTGGATTTCGAACCGGAGGGCGCATGAGATGGCCTTGCCCAAAACCGTCAAGATCGTCGAGGTCGGCGCACGTGATGGCCTGCAAAACGAAACTGCTGAGGTTCCCACCGCCATCAAGATCAGGTTGATCGAGCGGCTGGCTGCGGCCGGATTGGCAGCGGTGGAGGCGGGAGCCTTCGTTTCGCCAAAAAAAGTTCCGCAAATGGCAGGGTCGAAGGAGGTGCTTCTAGGCCTCAAACGACACCCCAATACCGCCTATCCGGCGCTCGTTCCAAATATCAAGGGTTTCGAGGCCGCCGTTGAAGCCGGTGTGACGGAGATAGCCGTTTTCGTGTCCGCATCCGAAGGCTTCAGCCAGCACAATATCGCCTGTTCGCGCGCCGAAAGCCTCGAGCGCCTGCGCGATGTTTCGGAGGCAGCTGCCAGCCGTAACATCCGCATGCGCGGCTATGTCTCCTGCATCGCCGGTTGCCCCTATGACGGCGCGGTCGCACCCGAAGATGTGGCGGCGATGGCCGAAGCGCTTGTCGCCATGGGATGCTACGAAATCTCGCTCGGCGATACGATTGGTGTCGGCACGGCCGGGCAAATCCGCAAGCTCATCCAACATGTATCGACCCGCATCCCGCGCGAAAAACTCGCCATGCATTTCCACGACACCTATGGGCAGGGCGTCGCCAATGTGCTGGCTTCGCTTGAGGAAGGTATTTGTGTGTTCGACAGTTCCGTGGCCGGGCTCGGCGGTTGCCCCTTTGCGCCGGGCGCAAGCGGCAATGTCGCCACCGAAGACGTTGTTTATCTCCTGCACGGGCTTGGCATCAAAACCGGCATCGACCTGATGACGTTGGCGAGAACGGGAGACTGGATAAGTCGCCATCTCGGCAGGGCGAATGCGGCACGCGCAGGTAAAGCACTGCTTGCCGCAAAGATGGAGGATAATGCACATGGTGGGTGAGCTGTTGAGCGAGAAGCGCAAGGACGTTCTGTGGCTGACGCTTAACCGGCCGGACGTCCACAACGCCATGAACGCCGCGATGACGGACGCCTTGACGCATGCGATCCGGACGGCCTCCAGCGACGGCGACCTGCGTGCCGTTGTGATAACGGCGGCGGGCGACCGTAGCTTCTGCTCAGGGGCCGATCTGAAGGAAAGCGCTGGTGGCATGTTCCTCTCGCGAGACGGAACGAACCCCATCGCCAATGTGATGCGCGCTATCGAGACCTGCAACAAAATCGTCATCGCCCGCGTCAATGGCCGGGTGCTGGCGGGTGGGCTAGGCCTTATCGCGGCCTGCGATCTCGCTTATGCCGCCGATCATGCTGAGTTCGGCCTGCCGGAAGTTCGCGTCGGGCTTTTCCCGGCCATGGTGGCGGCGAAACTTCTGGCCAAAATACCGCTGAGCCGCCTCCACGAAATGGCCTATCTGGGGCAACCGGTCACCGCCGCAGAGGCCGAAGGCATCGGCCTCATCAACCGCACGGCGCCACGTGCCGAACTCGATGGCGTGATCGAGGGAGTAATCGCCCGCTTGCGGCAGAACGCGCCGGGCGCAGTCGCCGCCGGAAAGGCAGCGCTGCTGAGGATGCGCGACATGCCGGCCAGTGAACGGCTCGCCTTTGCCGAAAGCGTCATCGCGAAGATCAGCAGCAGCGAGGAGGCGCGCGAAGGCAGAGACGCCTTCGCTGGAAAACGCCCGCCGATCTGGGCTGGCGGGTCCTGAACCACCGCTCAAGGTCTTAATCGATATAATGCCCAAAGTCGCGTTGACCCCGTTCGGCAAATCGAGTTCTATCCACCACCTTTCGCCGGAGGGCGATCGGGGAGCCGGAGGAGAACCTATGCGCCTTGTAAAAACCGTCGCCGAGTTGCGCGGTCTGACCGCCAAGTTTCGTCGCGATGGCAAGACCGTCGGCTTCGTGCCGACCATGGGTTTTTTGCATATCGGCCATCTGACGCTGGTTGCCAGGGCGAAAGCGGAGAACGACGTGACGGTGGTCTCGATCTTCGTCAATCCGCTGCAATTTGGAGCCAATGAGGATCTTGCCCGTTACCCCCGCGATCTCGCCCGCGATAGCGCGCTGCTGGAAGAGGCAGGTGTCGACATTCTTTTCGCACCCGAGGTTACGGAGATGTATCCGCGCCCGATGCAGACCGTGGTGGATGTGCCGGAACTGGGAAGCCAGTTGGAAGGTGCGGTACGGCCGGGGCATTTTGCCGGGGTTACGACTGTTGTCACTAAGCTTTTTAATCTCGTGCAGCCGGGTGCCGCCTATTTCGGTGAAAAGGACTACCAGCAGGTAACGCTGATCCGGCGCATGGTGGACGATCTCGCCCAGCCAGTCCGCGTCGTTCCCGTCGCCACCGTACGTGAGGCGGATGGGCTCGCCTGCTCCTCGCGCAATGTCTACCTGAGCCTTGAAGAGCGTGCCGCCGCCGTAATTGTGCCGCGCGCGCTTGATGAGGCCGAGCGGCTGTACGATGAGGGCTGCGACGACCCGGCCACTTTAGAAGCGGCGATAGAAAAATTCATCGCCAAGGAGAAGCTGGCGTTGCCCGAAGTCGTGGCGGTGCGCGATCCCGACACGCTGGCCCCCGTGGTTTCGCTGCAGGCGGGGCCTGTGCTGGTGGCACTGTTCGTGCGGGTCGGCAACACCCGCCTTCTCGACAACCGCGTCATCGGACGTGATAAAACCGGCAAACAGGAGGCTGCACGATGAGCACGCACGCGAAACAGAAGCGGCTGACGACAGCCTCCATCAAGCAAATGAAAGGCGGTGCGCGCATCGTCTGCCTCACCGCCTATACGACGCCGATTGCCCGCCTGCTCGATCCGCATTGCGACCTGCTGCTGGTTGGCGATTCAGTCGGCATGGTACTTTATGGCATGGACACGACGGTCGGCGTCACCCTGGATATGATGATCGCCCACGGCCGCGCCGTCATGCGTGGTGTGGAACACGCCTGCGTCATCGTCGATCTCCCCTTCGGGACCTATCAGGAATCAAAGGAACAGGCGTTCCGCAACGCAGTGCGACTGATGCAGGAAACCGGCTGTGATGGCGTGAAGCTGGAAGGCGGTGAGGAAATGGCCGAAACCATCGCCTTTCTCGTGGCGCGCGGCATTCCGGTGTTCGGCCATGTCGGGCTGATGCCGCAGCTGGTCCACACCGCCGGAGGTTTTCGCTCTCTTGGGCATTCAGATGCGGAAACGCAGAAAATCTGGCGCGATGCGATTGCGGTCGATCAGGCCGGTGCTTTCGCCATTGTCGTGGAAGGTACCGTCGAGCCGCTTGCGCGCGAATTGACCGAAAAACTCTCCGTCCCGACTGTCGGCATCGGCGCATCACCGGCCTGCGATGGGCAGGTGCTGGTTTCCGACGACATGCTCGGTCTCTTCACCGATTTCAAACCGAAATTCGTCAAACGTTTCGCCGATCTGGGTGCGACCGTTTCACAGGCAGCGGCAGGTTATGCCGAAGAGGTGCGCTCCGGTGCGTTTCCGGGGCCGGAGCATACGTTTCAGGTCCGCAGGCAATCGCCTTCCGGGGAGTGAGGGAACGGCGCAGAGGAGTTGGTGAGGTGGTGACGGACACCTTCACCTTCGTCACGCTCGGGCTTGTCCCGAGCATCTGCTACCTATCTATTTTGTGAAATGTCGGCAGATCCTCGGCACAAGGCCGAGGATGACGTCGCGTTTGCGGCAAGGTTTGTAAGTAGGCTCGGCTTCTCCGCCTGTCCCCTCAAACCCCAACCCCTAAACAATCCCGCCGCTGCCGCCGACCGAAGCCGGGCGTTCCGCCGCAACCCGTTTGCGATAACCACTCGCCCGGTAGGTGGCAACAGGATCGATCGCGCCGCCCGCCAACTGCCTTGCTTTAGCGAGAACCGGCTCGACATCGGTGCGATAGGCCCGTTTCAGCGTATCGGAGGCCATCAACGCATCGTTGTCTTGCTGGTAGCCATCCAAAGCCGCGCGATCCACCAGCAGCGCCTGCGCATAGGCGCGGCGGATTTCGTTGGCACTGGAAATCAGGCTTTCGATTGGGTCGGTCACATTGTGCGACTGGTCGATCATATGGGCGGGATGGAAGCCCTTCACGCCACGATGTTCGGCATCTACCAGCTCGTTGAAGACGAGGAACAGGCGGTAAGGCTCGATGGAGCCGGCATCCAGATCGTCATCGCCATATTTCGAATCGTTGAAGTGGAAGCCACCGAGCTTGCCGAACTGGATGAGCCGGGAGACGATCATCTCGATATTGGTGTTCGGCGCATGGTGACCGAGATCAACGAGGCAGAACGCCTTTTCACCGAGCGTATTGGCGATGAGGTAGTTGGTGCCCCAATCCTGCACGACGGTGGAATAGAAAGCAGGCTCGAACATCTTGTGTTCGGAAAAGATGCGCCAGTCATCCGGCAGCGCCTTGTAGATATCGGCCATGGCCGCGAGATAGCGCTCGAAACTTCTGGTGAAATTGCTCTGGCCGGGGAAGTTGGAACCATCGCCCACCCACACCGTCAGCGCCTTGGAACCAATGGCTTTACCGATCTCGATACATTCGATGTTGTGCTCCACGGCTTGGCCCCGCGTTGCGGCATCGGTGTGGCTGAGCGAACCGTATTTGTAGGAATGGCTCTGATCCGGTGCATCCGAGAAGGTATTGGAATTCATGGCGTCGAAGCCGAGACCTAGCGTGTCGGCATGGTCCTTCAAACGCTTCGGGTCCTGCTTGTCCCACGGAATATGCAGGGAGACATTCGGGGTCGCCCGTGTCAGCTGGTTGATGACGGCGCAATCATCCAGCTTGTCAAAAATGCCGCGGGGCTCACCTTCGCCCGGAAAGCGGGCGAAACGGGTGCCGCCGGTGCCGACACCCCAGGATGGAACAGCGACGAAGAATTCCGCGACCTTGGCGGTGACAGCATCGATATCGATGTTGCGGCGCGCAAGCTGGTTGCCCAGCGCATCGTAGTCGTCCTTCAGCGCGGCGGCGCGCTTGTCGTTTTCGGCCGCGATCACATCGGCGGCGATTTTGGTGTCGGTCATCTCTTCCTCCCCGGAATCGGTCCAGTGCATGCTCGATCATCGCCCCCTCCGTCATTCCGGCATTCAGCCGGGATGACGGAGGTGAGACGTGCCGAAATTCCTACCGCGTAAAGCTCTGCGCATTGCCGGCATCGACATTGATGATATTGCCGGTTGATTTGGCCGACGCGTCGGACGCCAGGAAGTAGATCGCTTCGGCGATGTCTTCCGGGAACACATTGAGCTTCAGCATAGAACGCTTGCGGTAATGTTCCTCCAGATCGGTCACCTCGATCTTCGACGAGGCCGCGCGCTGCTCGCGCCACTCGCCGTTCCAGATCTTCGAACCGCGCAGAACGGCATCGGGATTGACGGTGTTGACGCGAATGCCGGCTTCCGCCCCTTCCAGAGCAAGGCAACGGGCAAGATGGATTTCAGCCGCCTTGGCCGTGCAATAGGCAGAAGCATTGGGCGAAGAGGCAAGACCGTTTTTAGAGGCGACGAACACCACGTTACCGCCGAGATTTTGACGCCTGAGTAGCCGGAATGCTTCCCGCGACACGAGGAAATAACCCGTCGCGAGAATATCGATATTCTTGTTCCACATGGCAAGCGTCGTGTCTTCCACCGGTGCAGACGAGGCGATGCCGGCATTGGAGACGAGAATATCCACGCCGCCAAATTCCACGCTCGCTTCCGCAAAGGCGGAAATGACCGCGTCTTCCTGCGTCACATCCAGCTTGACGCTGCGCACCGCATCAGCACTGTAGCGCTTCGCGAAATCGCCCTTGGCCGCCTCCAGCGCCGCCTCGTCAATATCGGCGAGAACAACGCAGGCGCCCTCCGCTGCCAGCCTTTCCGCCGTCGCCCGGCCGATGCCGCCGGCGCCACCGGTGACAAAGGCCACGCGTCCGGCAAGGCTTTTCGGCTTCGGCATGCGCTGCAGCTTTGCCTCTTCCAGCAGCCAATATTCGATATCGAAGGCTTCCTGTTCGGGTAGGCCCTGATATTCGGACACGGTGGAAGCGCCGCGCATGACGTTGATGGCGTTGACGTAAAATTCACCGGCGATACGGGCGGTCGCCTTGTCCTTGGCGAAGGACAGCATGCCGACACCGGGGATCAGGAAAATCACCGGGTTCGGGTCGCGTATATCAGGCGAATTATCATGGCGGCACGCCTCATAATATCTGACGTAGTCGGCGCGGTAGGCCTCAAGCGCCTTGTCGAGACCGGCTGTCAGCGCATCCACATCGGGATTTGCCGTATCGAGATCGAGGATCAGCGGGCGGATTTTCGTGCGCAGGAAATGATCCGGGCAGGAGGTGCCGAGATTTCCGAGCGGCTTCAGATCCTTCGAATTGACGAACTCCAGAACCGCGTCCTGATCATCGAAATGGCCGAGCTTGCGCTCCTCGCGGCCGATCCGACCACGGATTTCCGGCATCAACCGCGCAGCAATCGCGCGGCGTTCGGCAAGTGGCAGGCTCCTGGCAACGGCACCGCCGAAAATCGTCCTGCCTTCGGTCTTTGCCGCAAACCATTCGATCGCCTTGTTGATGATGGCGAGCGTCAGCTCGTAACATGTCTTGGCGTCGTTATCCCAGGTAAACAGACCGTGGCTTTCCAGCACAACGCCCTTGGCCTCGGGGTTGGCTTTTACGAAAGCCTCGAGATCGAGACCTAGCTGGAAACCGGGACGGCGCCAGGGAAGCCAGCCGATGTCATCGCCAAAGATCTGCTGCGTCAGTTCTTTCGAATTTTTGGAGGCGGCAATCGCGATGATCGCATCCGGATGCATATGATCGACATGATCAAAAGGCACGAAGCCGTGCAGCGGCGTATCGATGGAGGCGGCGCGTGGGTTGAGGTTGAAAGTGCAATGCGGCAGGAAGCCGACCATGCGGTCCTCATCCTCGACACCCTTGTAAATGCCCTTTAGCGCTTCCAGCTTGTCGAGATAAAGCGTCGCAAAGCCATCGAGCTTGATGGTCCCGACATCGCCGCCGGACCCTTTAACCCACATGACGCGGACTTTCTCGCCCGTCAGCGGATCGGTTTCGAGCACCTTCGCGGATGTGTTTCCGCCGCCGTAATTGGTGATGCGCTTGTCGGCGCCAAGCAGATTGGAGCGATAAAGCAGCTTGCCAGGCTCATCGAGCGTTTTGGCATAGGCATCGTCCCAACGGCTTTCGAGAAGGCGGGATTTTCCCGTCATGTCTTCCTCCCAAGTCAAGTCTGCATTCGCGGGTGCCGATATCGGCCCGCCTCCGTTGACGGCAGATATCGCGCATACAAAAGCATAATGTCAATCAAAAACGATCATAAATTTTCATGTTGCAGCGCGATATTGATTAATTTGATCGTTCTTGATTGACAACGTAAAGAGATTGCGAATAATCACAATCAGGAGGACCACATGCACGAACGCGAACGCCATCGCATCATCTTGAGCGCCACACAGGAAAAAGCTGTCGTGACGGTGCAGGATATTGCCGAACTGACGGATGCGTCGGAAGCAACGATCCGCCGGGATATCGCGTCCCTGCATGTTCAGGGAAAGTTGCGACGCGTGCGTGGCGGTGCCGAAGCGGTGCATCCACCGCAGTTGGGTAATCTGGCCGCGCGACCGTTCCGCGTGTCCGAATCGGTCAACATCGACAAGAAACGCGCAATTGCGCGCAAGGCGGTTGATCTCTGTAATGACGGTGATGCGATCATCCTGAATGGTGGGACGACCACATTCCAGATGGTGCACTACATGGCGGCGCGCCGGCTGCAGGTGATGACCAATTCCTTCGCGATTGCGGAGCATCTGGTCAAACATTCCAAATGCAATGTCAGCGTGCCGGGTGGCGCGATCTATCGCGATCAAAGCCTCATCCTGTCGCCCTTCGAAAACGATGCCATCCGCAATTTTTACGCAAGACGAATTTTTCTCGGCGCGCAGGGCATCGGCGCACTCGGCATCATGGAATCGGACGCGCTGGTGATCCAGAGCGAGCAGAAGCTGATGCGGCAGGCGGAAGAGCTGATCGTGATGGTCGATTCCTCGAAATTCAAAAAACGATCCAGCCTGATTTTATGCCCACTCGAAAACGTCTCGACCATCATCACCGATGACGGGATTTCGGATGAGGCGGCGCGGATGGTTGAAAACGCCGGCGTCGAATTGCTGATCGCCGGCGCAGCGGGGGATGGCAAGATAGCCAACCCGCCTGATGAGGAGGATTCCTCTTCGGTCGCTTGAGGAAGCACCGAAGAGAGGAACAGGTTCAAAAACGGGAGGAAAAGGAACATGAAACTTACACGCAGAACATTGACGAGCGTCCTGGCACTTAGCGCGGCGCTTTCCGTCGCGGGTCTTGGCGGCGTTGCCCAGGCAGCCGATGTGAAGATCGCGCTGGTGGTCAAATCACTTGGCAACGGCTTTTTCGAAGCCGCCAACAAGGGCGCGCAGGAGGCTGCAAAAGACCTCGGTGGCGTCGAGATCATCTATACGGGCCCGACCAGCACCACCGCGGAAGGCCAGATCGAGGTCATCAATTCGCTGATCGCGCAGGGCGTGGATGCCATCGCCATTTCCGCCAATGACCCGGACGCCGTAGTTCCGGCGCTGAAAAAGGCGGCGCAGCGCGGCATCAAGGTCATCTCCTGGGATTCCGGCGTGGCACCTGAAGGCCGCATTCTGCAGCTCAACCCCTCGTCCAACGCGCTGATCGGCAAGATGTGCCTGCAGCTTGCCGCATCGCACCTGGAAGGCGGCAAGGGCGATTTCGCCATCCTTTCTGCCACCACCACCTCCACGAACCAGAATATCTGGATCGATGAGATGAAGAAGCAGTTGAAGGACTTCCCCGGCCTCAACCTCGTTACCACCGTTTATGGTGACGACCTTGCCGACAAGAGCTACCGCGAAGCACAGGGCCTGCTTTCCTCCCATCCTGATGTAAAGGTCATCGTCGCACCGACGACGGTTGGCGTTCTTGCGGCCTCTCAGGCCGTGAAGGATGCGGGCAAGATCGGCAAGGTCTTTGTGACGGGCCTTGGCCTGCCCTCGGAGATGGCTGGCGCCATCAAATCAGGCGCAACCAAGGAATTCGCCATCTGGAACCCGATCGACCTCGGTTATTCCGCCACCCAGATTGCCTACCGCCTTGTGAAGGGTGAAGCAGACGGCAAGCCGGGCTCGGAAATCGAAGCCGGCCGCATGGGCAAGATCAAGGTTGGCGAAAATAGCGAAGCGGCCATGGCCGATCCCTTCATTTATGACGCCAAAAACATCGATCAGTTCTCGAAGATTTTCTGATCTGAATAATTTCCGGCAGTGCGAAGGCTACCCCCCTTTGTCCTGCCGGACATCTCCCCTCAAGGGGGGAGATCGATATGCCGCACCCGCTCGTTCCATAGGCAGGGTGTATCCGCTTGCCGATCTCCCCCCCTTGTGGGGGAGATGCCCGGCAGGGCAGAGGGGGGTGCCTCTCGCCGCTTCACTCAAAACCAACCGGTAAGACGGAATGATGCGTGCTGAAACCAAAATCTTAGACGTTACCGAGACTTCCAGCGCGACGCCCATTCTGGAAATGCGCGGCATCAGCCAGATATTCCCCGGCGTGAAGGCGCTGGATGGCGTCGATATCGCGCTTTATCCCGGCAAGGTCACGGCGCTGATCGGCGAGAACGGTGCTGGAAAATCCACGCTCGTCAAAATTCTCACCGGAATCTACCGCCCGAATGAAGGGGAAATCCTTCTCGATGGCCGGCCTGTCACCTTTCACGGCGCACAGGATGCCATCGATGCCGGCGTGACCGCCATTCATCAGGAAACCGTGCTGTTCGACGAGCTTTCCGTGGGCGAAAACATCTTCCTCGGTCATGCGCCCAAAGGCCGTTTCGGCCTCATTGACTGGAAGACCATCAATGCGCGCGCCGGGGTCCTGCTTGAACAGCTCGAAAGCGCCATCGATCCGTCCATTCGGCTGAAGGACCTTTCCATCGCGCAGCGCCACCTCGTGGCAATCGCCAGAGCGCTTTCCGTCGAGGCACGTATCGTCATCATGGACGAACCGACAGCCGCCCTTTCCCGCAAGGAAATCGATGATCTGTTCCGCATCGTTGAAAACCTGAAGCGGCAGGGCAAGGCCATCCTGTTCATCAGCCACAAGTTCGATGAAGTATATGAAATCGCTGAAAATTACGCCGTATTCCGGGACGGAAAGATGGTCGGCGCGGGTAATCTCGCCGCCACCACGCAGGACGAGATCGTGCGCCTGATGGTTGGCCGCGACGTCACGAACGCCTTTCCGAAACAGGAGGTCACACTCGGCCCGACGGTTCTTTCGGTGCAAAATTATTCACACCAGACGGAATTTCGCGATATTTCTCTCGATCTGCGCAAAGGCGAAATTCTTGGCCTTTATGGGCTGATCGGCGCCGGGCGGTCGGAACTGTGCCAGTCGCTTTTCGGCATCACGCGCCCAGCCTCAGGACAGATTACCCTCAACGGCGAACCGCTCGTCATCCGTTCGCCGGAGGATGCGATCCGCGCCGGGATCGTTTATGTGCCGGAAGAGCGTGGACGGCATGGGCTGGCGCTGGACATGCCGATCTACCAGAACATGTCGCTCCCCTCTCTTGCCCGCACCTCTCGCAAGGGCTTTCTCGCCGCCGCAAACGAATTTGCTCTGGCGCGCAAATATGCCTCACGCCTCGACCTGCGCGCCGCCGCCCTGTCCGTGCCCGTCGGCACGCTTTCCGGCGGCAACCAGCAGAAGGTGGTGATCGGCAAATGGCTCGCCACGCAGCCGAAAGTCATTATTCTCGATGAACCCACCAAGGGCATCGATATCGGCTCCAAGGCCGCCGTGCACGGCTTCATCAGCGAGCTGGCGGCCGAAGGTCTCTCCATCATCATGATTTCATCTGAACTTCCCGAAATTCTCGGCATGTCCGACCGCGCCATCGTCATGCGCGAAGGCCTGATGGCAGGTCAGTTCGAACGCGCCGATTTTTCTCCGGAAAAGCTGGTGCGCGCCGCCACCGGCAACGCCTGAGAGGGGCAAAACCATGCAACGTTTTCTCAAAAATCGCGAATGGCTGCTGGCGGGCATCATCGTCATCATGATCGCAGGCTTTGCGCTGCGAGCGCCCGGTTTCGGTAAGCCGGCCAATCTCGTCAATATCTTCAACGATACCTCCATCCTCATCATCCTGGCGCTTGGCCAGATGGCGGTCATTCTCACCAAATCCATCGATCTTTCGGTTGCCGCCAACCTCGCCTTCACCGGCATGGCAGTGGCGATGACCAATGCCGCCTTCCCGGGAATTCCACTGCCGCTTCTCATCGCCATGGCGGTCGGCATCGGCGCGTTTCTGGGATCGATCAACGGCATTCTCGTCTGGTGGCTCGGCATTCCGCCCATCGTCGTCACGCTCGGCACGCTCACCATCTATCGCGGCATGGCCTTCGTGCTGTCGGGCGGCGGCTGGGTGAATGCGCACCAGCTTTCGCCGACCTTCCTCAACGTGCCGCGCACCATGATCCTCGGCATGCCGGTTCTGTCCTGGGTCGCCATCCTCATCATCGCCGGTGCCTGGCTGGTGCTCAGCCGGACTTCTTTCGGCCGCTCCGCCTACGCTTCCGGCGGTAATCCGGGCGCTGCGGTCTATGCCGGCATCGATGTCGGCCGCACGCGCTTTCTGGCTTTCGTTCTGTCGGGTGCACTGGCAGGACTTGCCAGCTATCTCTGGGTGTCGCGTTATGCCGTTGCCTATGTGGATATCGCCGCCGGTTTCGAACTCGATAGCGTGGCGGCAAATGTGATTGGCGGCATCTCCATTGCCGGCGGCATTGGCTCGGTGGCAGGCGCTGTGCTCGGCGCACTGTTTCTCGGCGTCATCAAGAACGCCCTGCCCGTCATCGGCATTTCTCCCTTCGCGCAAATGGCGATTTCCGGCGTGGTTATCGTGCTCGCCGTCGTCTTCAACGCCCGCGCCGAAGCTCGAAAAGGGCGCTTCATCCTGCGCGACCGGGCGGCAAGCGATCAGGCCAAGGAGGCCGCAGCATGAGTACGAATTCTCAACCGGCGCAGAAGCCGCGCATCATTCCAGACAAGCTTGGCACGCCGTTGCGCCGTCTCCTGGCAAGCTGGGAAGTGCTGCTGCTCGGCGTCGCGATCCTCATCTTCATCGCCAATTCGTTTGCCTCGCCCTATTTTCTCAATGCCTGGAACCTGTCCGACGCGACGTTCAACTTCACCGAAAAGGCGATCATCGCCTTTGCGATGGCGCTTCTGATCATCGCTGGCGAGATTGATCTCTCAGTCGCCGCCATCATCGCTCTCGCCTCCACCGCAATGGGTGCGGCGGCGCAGATGGGTGTCGGCACGCCGGGGCTCGTCGCCATCGGCATCGGAACCGGGCTACTCTGCGGGGCGTTCAACGGCTTTCTCGTCGCTGGCCTCAAACTGCCATCCATCGTCGTCACCATCGGTACGATGAGCCTGTTTCGCGGTATTTCCTATATGGTGCTGGGTGATCAGGCCTATGGCAAATATCCGGCGGATTTCGCCTATTTCGGTCAGGGTTACGTGTACTCGGTCATCTCCTTCGAATTCGTACTGTTCCTCGCCATGGCCGTCATCTTCGCCATTCTGCTGCACGCCACCAATTTCGGCCGGCAGGTCTACGTGATCGGCAACAATCCGTTTGCCGCCCGTTTTTCCGGTATTCCCGTCGAGCGGGTCAAATTCATCCTCTTCCTTTTGACCGGCCTGATGAGCGGCATCGCCGCCGTCTGCCTCACCTCGCGGCTCGGTTCCACCCGTCCCTCGATTGCTCAAGGCTGGGAGCTTGAAGTCGTGACCATGGTGGTGCTCGGCGGCGTGTCCATTCTCGGCGGCTCCGGCACCATTGCAGGTGTCGTCATCGCTGCCTTCGTCATGGGCCTCGTCACCTTCGGCCTCGGTCTTCTGAACGTGCCTGGCATCGTCATGTCGATCTTCGTCGGCCTGCTTTTGATCATCACCATCGCCATACCCATCGTTGTGCGCCGCCTTCGCGCCATCAGAGGCTAAGCCATGCCGGAATTAGAAAAACACGCTTTCAAGATGAAACTCTTCGCCGGCAAGCAAGCCGAATATAGACGGCGCCATGACGAGATATGGCCGGAACTGGTTGCTCTACTGCATGAAGCGGGTGTGAGCGACTATTCAATCCACCTCGACCCGAAAACCGACATCCTGTTCGGCGTGCTGACCCGCCCGAAGAACCACGGCATGGCAGCATTGCCCGAGCATCCCGTGATGAAGAAATGGTGGGCGCATATGGCTGACATCATGGAAAGCAACCCCGATAATTCGCCTGTCGCGACTGACCTTGTGACGGTGTTCCACCTGCCATGAATGACATGACAAAGCCACGCCGCGTCGCGGTCATCGATATAGGCAAGACCAATGCCAAGGTCGTTGTCATCGACACCCGAAACGGCGAAGAGATAACCGGTGACAGACGTTCCAACCCTGTCCTTCGTGACGGCATTTATCCGCATTACGATGTGGAGATGCTCTGGAGCTTCATTCTCGCCTCTCTGCGGCGGTTCGCGGAAGAGCCGGGTTTCGACGCGATTTCCATCACGACCCATGGCGCGTCTGCCGCACTTCTTGACGAAAACGGCGATCTTGCCATGCCTGTGCTGGATTACGAGCACAGCTACCCCGCAAGCGTTGCGGAAGCCTATCTCCGCATCAGGCCGGATTTTGCTGAAACCGGCTCGCCCTCGCTTCCAGCCGGATTGAACCTTGGCGCACAAATCCATTTCCAGAAAACCGCCTTTCCGCAGGAATTCGCTGGGGTGCGCAGCATCGTCACCTACGCGCAATATTGGGCGGGGCGGCTGACCGGCGTTCAGGCCACCGAGACGACCTCGCTCGGTTGCCATACGGATTTGTGGAATCCGCGGCTGAAGGCGTTTTCATCGCTGGTCGAGCGCTTGGGCATTGCGCACTTGATGGCACCGGTGCGCTCCGCCTTCGATGTACTCGGGCCAGTCCGCGAATCGGTGGCGCTGGAAACCGGGCTTTCGGCGGATATATCGGTCTATTGCGGCATCCACGATTCCAACGCCTCGCTACTGCCGCATCTGCTGCGGCGGCAGGGTGATTTTTCGGTCGTCTCCACCGGCACCTGGGTGGTGAATTTCGCCATCGGCGGTACGGCGGAGACGCTGGATCCCGCCCGTGATACGCTTTTGAATGTCGATGCCCTCGGGCGTCCCGTTCCCTCCTCCCGCTTCATGGGCGGCAGGGAATATGAAACGCTGACGCAACAATTCGGGCCTGCTCCGGACGAAGAAACCAAAGCCGCTCTCGGCGGCGTGCTCACAAGAGGCATGATGCTGTTGCCCAGCGTCGTCAGCGGTTCCGGCCCCTTCCCCGGCAAAACAGCGCGCTGGATTGCCGACGACAATGCCACGGTTGCTGAACGGCACGCGGCAGCGGCGCTTTATCTCGCCCTGATGACGGAGTTCAGTCTATCGCTCATCGGGCAGAAAGGCCCGATACTGGTCGAAGGGCCATTCGCCAGCAATGCGCTTTATCTCAAGGCGCTGGCAGGTGTTGCCGAAACTGAGGTCATCGCCGTCAGCGGTTCCACAGGCACCAGTGCCGGGGCAGCACTCCTCACCGGTATCAAACCACTTGCCGGCCGCGAGCGTCATTTCGCTCCCGATGCCATTGCAGGGCTTCCCGCCTATCGCAGCGAATGGCAGGCCCGTCTGGCTTGACGCAAGACGACAAAATGCGGCCGGGTATCCAGCCGCATTCCGTTTTGCAAAAGGATCAAGCCTTGATGAAGGCCAAGAGATCGGCGTTGAGCACGTCTGCATTGATGGTCAGCATGCCGTGCGAGAAGCCGGGATAGGTCTTCAGCGTACCGTTTTTCAGGAGCTTCACCGATTTCAGCGCAGAGTCCGCAATCGGCACGATCTGGTCATCTTCACCGTGCAGCACGAGTGTGGGCACGCTGATGGCCTTCAGGTCTTCGGTCTGGTCGGTTTCCGAGAATGCCTTGATGCCATCGTAATGCGCCTTGGCACTGCCCATCATACCCTGCCGCCACCAGTTCTGGATCACGCCTTCCTGAACGGTCGCTCCATTGCGGTTGAAGCCGTAGAACGGGCCGGAGGGCACATCGCGGAAGAACTGCGCGCGGTTTGCGGCAAGTGCTGAACGGAAGCCATCAAAAACCTCCATCGGAAGGCCCTCGGGGTTGGCCTCGGTCTTGAGCATCAGCGGCGGCACGGCGGAAACCAGAACGGCCTTCGCGACGCGGCCTGCGGGTTCACCGTGTCTGGCAACATAACGCGCCACTTCGCCACCGCCGGTGGAATGGCCGATATGCACGGCATTTTTCAGGTCCAGCGTTTCTGCAACGGCAAAGGCGTCTGCGGCATAATGGTCCATATCGTGACCTTCGGAAACCTGCGCGGAGCGACCGTGACCACGGCGATCATGGGCGACGACACGATACCCTTTCGAGAGGAAAAACAGCATCTGTCCATCCCAGTCGTCGGAGCTGAGTGGCCAGCCGTGGTGAAACACGATGGGCTGAGCATCCTTCGGGCCCCAGTCCTTGTAGAAGATGTCCGTTCCATCTGTCGTCTTAACAAAGCCCATGATCGTTTCTCCTTCGGTTGCGTTGGCATCTTCCGGTGCGATCTATGTTGTGCGCCGGTTTGATGGAGGGATGATGACGCAGGAAAATATCCGCAACAATTGCAACAATAATTCTGAATGAATTGCTGATCTGGCAATAATGGCCGTGCCGCCCGTTGTCTTACGCCCGGGTACCGGCGCTAAACGGCACCGCGACCGAAAAGTTGCGACAGAAGACGCAAACGGATTGAAATAACCAACCGGATAAGTTGCGGTTTAAATTGTAATCAACGGCGCACGGGCGCGGTCGCGACTGCACACCGCCGGAAACGAAACTCGCTAAGTTATTCGAACTCTCAATCCACGTCGGGATCGTATTCCCTCGGGCTGTCGTCCTTGGAAAACAACACGCAAGGGCCGCGTGAACCGCGCGGATCATAGGCGTATCCCTTGGCGGTCAGTGCCTGCATGATGTCGCGAACACCTTCGAGGCCATAAAGGTGATCGTGCAGCTCGACGAATATCCGCTCCACGCCAGCAAGCTCGGCATTGCCGAGCAGATCGCGTTCCGCGCCCTCGATATCCATCACGAGCGCCGTGATGCCCCGGCTGGCGACAAACGCATCGATATTCTCGGACGAGATTTCGATGCGCCTTTCATAAGGACCCTGATTTTCGTCCATGGACGACATCCAGAGATCCTTGCGGACATAGAAGGGATAGGTACGCGGCTGGTCGGCCGTGAGAAGTCCTTGGGAAAACACGACATTGCCACGGCAATTTGCCTTGATCACCCGTTCCGCCAGTGCCGCTGTGGACGGATTGGCCTCGAATGCCCAAACGGAAACATCCTGAATACCGGCAATGATCGAGGTTATGATGCCGATGCCGGACCCCAGTTCCAATACGCGATCGCCGGGCTTGATGGCTTTCAGGACGCTGCGGGCCTCTTTCGCCTCATAGCTGCCGTCGGTCAGCGCCTGCCATATGACGGGCGATACCTCATCGGAAGAAAGAGGCAGGGCTACGCCATGCACATCCAGAATTTCCATATTTCCCAAGCCCTTTCTCAAAACCCGGTCTCGTCAACAGAACGATCCCGCATAGACCGCGAATGCTCTACAGTATCGGTGCGACAAACGGTATTGGTTTTCGCCGTCAACGATGTATCCCACTGAAATTTAACATGGCTTGCCCTGTTCGAAAGCAAACCCGTTCAAACAGAACTCCAGGCCACAAGCTCCTTGGCCGGCAACGGCCTGCTGATCAGATAGCCCTGTACCAGATCGCATCCCAGACGTTTGACCAGCTCATATTGCTCCTCCGTCTCGATGCCTTCGGCGATGGTGGTCATTCTAAGGCTGCGCCCGACGCCGACCACGAATTCGACGATCGCCAGCGCGTCGCGGTCGCTGGTGATATCGCGCAGGAATGACCGGTCGATCTTGATCTTGTCGAACGGCACGCCGCGCAAATTCGCAAGCGAGGAGTAACCGGTGCCGAAATCGTCCATGGCGATCTGGATGCCGACGGCCTTCAGCCGCGTTAGCGTGTTGATCGTCTGGTCGCTCTTGTTCAGCAGGATCGATTCGGTGATCTCAAGCTCGAGCCGGCTCGGCTCCAGCCCGCTTTTATCAAGGGCACCCATCACGTTCTGAATGAGGTTGGTACTGTGGAACTGAACCGGCGAGAGATTGACCGCCACCTTCATGTCCTCATCCCATCGCATCGCCTCGCGGCAGGCAGTCTCCATCACCCATTTTCCGAGCGAATGGATAAGGCCGGTTCGTTCCGCAACGGGAATGAACACGCTGGGCGGAACATCGCCGCGCACTGGATGTTTCCAGCGCAAAAGTGCCTCGAAGCCACAAAGCTTGCGGGTCTGCGTCGCCACCTGCGGCTGGTAATAGACCTCCATCTCGTCGTTCTGCAGCGCAGTCTGCAGATCAGCCTCGAAGGATTTCTTTTCGGTCAGCTGCTTTTGCATGCGGACTTTGAAAACACTCGCCCGGCCAGGGCCGATGGCCTTGGCTTCATAAAGCGCCAGATCCGCGCGCTTGAACAATTCATCCGCATCGACGGTACCATGCGATATGGCGATGCCGATGCAGGTGCCGATTTTCACCTCCTGCTCGCCGAGCTGGTAGGTCCGGCTGATCTGCTCGATAAGCTTGGAGGCGAGACGGCGCGCCGTGTCCTCATTGAGATCATCTGACACGACAGCGAATTCATCACCGCCAAGGCGGCAAACCATGTCGTAATCACCGCCGATCCCCGAAAGGCGCTGTGCCACGGCCTGAAGCAAGGCGTCGCCCGAATCGTGGCCAAGCGTGTCGTTGACGTCCTTGAACCCATCGAGATCAAGCAGAAGAATGGCCGTCGTTCCATTGCCGCCGAAAGAGCGGCGCAACCGCTCGATAAGTTCCTGCCGGAACAGCGAGCGGTTCGGAAGGCCCGTCAGCGCATCATGATAGGCATCATGCTCCAGCCGGACATTCTTGGCCTGCAATTCAAGCGTGGCGGCGCGCAGGTCGTCCGTCAGCCCGCGCATGCTTTTCTGCGCGCGGTTCAACAGATCGTTCTGGCGAAGCAGCAATATCACCAGCGCGATGCCGCACAGGATCAATCCGCCCGCAAGCGCGGTGTAGACGATATGCAGCTTGCGCACGTCCTCATGGGCCGTATCGATCAGATTGACGTCATAGGCGACCGACGACGAAGCCAGCGTCGTCATCGGCGCATCGAGCGAGCTCATCTCGGAGAGCAGATCCGGAACATCCCTTGGCTCCAAGGTGTTCATCTGCTGTTCCAGGCGGGCCAGAACCGCGTCAAGGCGGGTTACGAGATCCCGCCATTGCTGTTTTTCATTGATGAAAGCGCCGAGGTTACCCTGCTTCAAGAGCTCCAGGCGGCTTAGCATGATGTCCATGCGCAGCTGCAATTCGTCCCGGTCTATGACACCGGGACTGAGCGCAAAAACGGCCAATTTGTTCTGAAGGCGGAGATACTCCGCCACGGTCTGACTGACCGCCCACGAATCGTTATAGCGGGCAAATTTCTGCAGAGCGGTCTGACGCTCGGCAATGACGAAAGCGATATAGCCCGTTGCCAGGACGAAGCAACAGATGATCACCGCCACAAGTTTTCGCAAACGGCACCTTTATTCCACTATCAATTTGGCAACTTGCCATGCGGACCGCGAATAATAGGTCTGCTTCTGCAATTCCGGGTCGCTATCATAGGGATAGATGACAAACAGCGGACCCTTTTCGCGAACTGTCATGTAGTTGCCATCCAGCTTGATCGCGAGGATAACGTTAAATTTCTTAAAATCCTCAACCGGTATGGTGCTCACATAATCGTTGAGTGCAACTGCCGTTACGCTGGTGCCTTTTGCACCGACGAGATCCATCAACTTTGCCAGTGACACGCCGTCAAAACGAACGCGGCCATCGTGCCAGGGCGTCGTGGTCTCCACCGTCACCATGCCCAATCCCTCCAGCATGTCGCGATCGAATACCGCAGCGCCATCGGCATTGGTGTTGGTGATGTTTCCGGAGATGGTCAATATCGGCTTGCCTTGCGGCTTGGCGATCGTCCCGGCCTCGGCACAGGAAAGCCACATGAGCGACAGAAACGCACTGAGAAGTACCCGGGCGAAACTCATACTCTTTCTCCATCTAGCGTTCAGGTCGAGGGGTTTTCGCCAACCTCTGAGGGTCAAGGGAACCGACGCTCGCAATATATATCAGGAATGAGTGTTATATCCTTAGTGAGATTTTATCCGTATTTTCTCTAGGTTTTGAGTAAACCGTTTGGATAATTTTTCCGTCTTATTGTACTTTTTTACACTTCACGCCCTGTTATGACGCAAGCAACACTACAAGTTACGTCTTCGTATCAATCCGTCTGGTGCGACAAAGGCCAAATTGCGGCATATGCGTGATTGCTTAACAACAGCAACACATGATTCGCGCGTATCGGACAAGACCAATGCGCGTTCGGCATCCGCCTGCCTGTCAGGCAGGAAAGCCGAGAGACAAGTTTCGCATCACAGAAAAATCATGGCGATTGCCAGAGCGAACGGTTGAAACATACCGTACGCAACTTAATATAAGAGCTGTCATTTCCGTTTCCGGCATTTTCAGCTTCCTCTTGCCGGAAATGCCCAGACGCCCGTTCCGCGCAGCGCAAGCGGCGATACCGGATATAGTCCGGTCAGGAAAATTCTGTTCACGTCTCCGGGCTGGACGGCACCCTGCCGTATCGGCCGCATCATGAAGGTAGTCCCTATGCACACCTATCCCGACATCAAACTTCTCATTGATGGCGAATGGCGAGACGCCGTTTCCGGCAAGACGATCGCCGTATCCGACCCTGCGACCGACGAAATCATCGGCGCGATCGCTCATGCCGAAAAGGCGGACCTCGATCTGGCACTTGCCGCCGCCGAGCGTGGCTTCAAGGTCTGGCGCGACACCTCGCCCTTCGAGCGTTCCAAGATCATGCGCAGGGCAGCCGATATCCTGCGCGAGCGCAAGGACAAGATCGCCTATATAATGACCCGCGAGCAGGGCAAGCCGCTGTCGCAATCGGCAACCGAAATCATGGGCGCCGCCGATACCATCGACTGGTTCGCCGAAGAAGCACGTCGCACCTACGGCCAGGTCATCCCGGCGCGCGCAACCGGCGTTTCCCAGCTTGCCATCAAGCTGCCGGTTGGTCCCGTCGCGGCGTTTACGCCATGGAACTTCCCGATCAACCAGATCGTCCGCAAGCTTTCGGCTGCCCTTGCCACGGGCTGCTCCATCATCGTCAAGGCCCCGGAAGAAACACCGGCATCGCCGGCGGAACTGATCCGAGCGTTTGTGGATGCGGGCGTGCCGGCGGGTGTCATCGGTCTCGTTTACGGCGTGCCATCCGAGATTTCGGAATATCTGATCCCGCATCCGGTCATCCGCAAGATTTCCTTCACCGGCTCCACGCCGATCGGCAAACATCTGGCAGCGCTTGCCGGCAAGCACATGAAGCGCGCCACGATGGAACTCGGCGGTCATGCGCCAGTGATGATCTTTGACGATGCCGATATCGAAAAAGCGATCGAGGTGACCTCGCTTGCCAAGTTCCGCAATGCCGGTCAGGTCTGCGTCGCTCCCACCCGCTTCCTCGTGCAGGACGGTGTGGCGGATCGCTTCCTTGAAGGTTTCGTGGAAGCCACGAAGGCGATCAAGGTCGGCAACGGCCTGGAAGAAGGTGTCGTCATGGGGCCGCTCGCCAATGAGCGCCGCATCCCAGCGCTGGAAGGCCTGATCAACGACGCCGTTTCCCATGGCGCGGAACTGAAGACCGGTGGCCGCCGCATCGGCAACAAGGGCAACTTCTTCGAGCCCACGGTGCTCGCCAACGTGCCAGTGACAGCCAAGATCATGAACGACGAGCCCTTCGGTCCCGTCGCCATCATCAACCGCTTCTCGACGTTCGATGATGCCATCAACGAAGCGAACCGCCTGCCTTTTGGCCTCGCATCCTACGCCTTTACCAGCTCGGTCAAGACAGCGCATGCGCTCGGCCACCAGGTCGAGGCGGGCATGCTGACCATCAACCACAACGGCCTTGCGCTTCCCGAAGTCCCCTTCGGCGGCGTCAAGGATTCCGGTTATGGCACGGAGGGCGGTTCGGAGGCGGTTCAGGCCTATCTGGAGACGAAATTCGTCAGCCAGATGAGCTGAAGCTTTGGATGCAAGCTCAGGGCGGATGACAATATCCGCCCTGAACCTGAATTTGGCGAACCCGGAATCTCCACGCATCGTCACTCCGGACTAGATCCGGGGTCCAGCGCGGTCAAGTCACTGATCGCAAAAGACTATTCGCCGCGCAGGCGCCCAGTGGCCGGATTCCGGATGCCGGATCAAGCCCGGAATGACGGAGTGAAAGGCCTTCGTCAATCTGTGAAGAAGCAAGATCTGCTATGTCTTTTCTTCGGTAGTAGCGCCTTCCCTTGCCTCCGTCCTCATCATGTCCTAAAAGAACAAAAAGTGAACTTTGAGAGGCCCTATGAGCGAGACAGCGGCACCCGCGTTGAAGGAAATCTTCAACCACGAAAAACTGCGACACATCGCCGATCAGACCAAAGCCGTTCATGCGCCTTTCGATGTTCCCGCCTTCATGGCGCTTGCCACGACAAATCTCGAAGCGCTGGGCATCATGCAGCGCATGCGGCAGGTGGCGACCAGCCTGCACGCCACGCTTCCCGGCGACTTTGCCCGCAACATCGAAATTCTGACAGCCGCAGCACCCGGGATAGGCAACGGTTTCGCGTCCATTTCGCTGCCAGAATATGTGGCGCTTTACGGTCTCGACGATTTCGATCTTTCCATGCAGGCGCTGCAATATTTCACCCGTTTCGGCTCCTCGGAATTTGCCATCCGCCATTTCCTGCAAAGGGATCTGGCCCGAACACTTGCCGTGATGGAAACATGGTCGCGACATGACAACGAACATGTGCGAAGGCTGGCGAGCGAAGGCTGCCGGCCGCGCCTGCCTTGGTCGTTTCAGCTCAAAGCCCTGATCGATGATCCCTCACCGGTCACCGCGATCCTCGATGCCATGAAAGCTGACGAGGCGCTTTACGTGCGCAAATCCGTCGCCAATCATCTGAACGACATCACCAAGGACAATGCCGCTTTCGTGCTGGCGTTCATCGACACATGGCCGAAGGAAAACCCGCATACACGCTGGATCGTGCGGCAGGCCTTGCGCACTCTGGTCAAGAAAGGCGACGCTGCCGCACTCGCCCATTTGGGCGCCCATAAGGAGGCTCAGATCGCACTTTCGGCGTTTCAGGTTTCTCCTGAAAAGGTCGCTCTTGGTAATCCAGTGCGGATTTCAGCTTCTTTCACCTCGACGGCAGAAAGCCCGCAGAAACTGGTGATCGATTATGCCGTGCATTACGTGAAAAAGAGCGGTGACGCCTCCGCGAAAGTCTTCAAGTGGAAAGAAATCGAGTTGCAGCCGGGCGAAACGTGCGCGCTCTCGATAAGCCGCGCCATGCGCGATTTCACCACCCGCAAGCACTATGCGGGTGTTCACAAGGTTGACCTGATGGTCAATGGCAGGCTGGCGGCCGAGGCCTTTTTCGAACTGCTGATATGAGGCTGGCGAGAGCGTCCCTCAAGCCGCCGGGAAAATCTTCGCACGGCGGATGATGACGGAACCGCGATCGCCTGCCGCGACATCATTTTCCGGCGGCACGTCGAATTCCAGGAGATCGCCGCCATCTGTGCTGGCAATCACCCGCCGCTCGCCTGCCCTGTCGAGAACCCGCGAAACCGAGGCTGGAATGCCCTCGTGCAGATCTTCCCATTCCAGGTCGGAGGGACGGGCATAGATCTCAACGGCGCCATCCGCCTGACCGTAGGAGAAGGGCAGTTCGTTGTCACCGACATAGACCTTGCCGCCGCGCGCCACGCCGGACACACGGTTGGCATCGCCGAGAAAGCGCATGACGAAGGCGCTGTTCGGCTGGCGGCACACTTCCTTCGGCGTGCCCTGTTGCACGATCTCGCCCTGATTGAGGATGACGACGCGGTCAGCGAGATCCAGTGCCTCTTCCTGATCATGTGTCACGAAAATCGTGGTAATGCCCAGCGCGCCGTGAATTTCACGCAGCCAGCGGCGCAGGTCGCGGCGCACATTGGCATCCAGCGCGCCGAAGGGCTCATCCAGTAGAAGCACTTTGGGATCGACCGAAAGCGCACGGGCCAGCGCCACACGCTGCCGCTGCCCACCGGAAATCTGCGCCGGGAACCGGTCGCCCAGACCGTCAAGCTTGACCAGGTTCAACAGTTCCCCGACCCGCGCATCGATCGCCGCTTTGTCGCGCTTCACCTTCGACACCTTCATGCCGAACGCGATGTTTTCATGCAGCGTCATATGCGGAAAAAGTGCGTAGTGCTGGAACACGAAACCGACGCCGCGATCGCGCACCGGAATATTGGTGGCGTCTTCGTCTCCAAAAAAGATGCGGCCGCCATCGCTATATTCGAGACCGGCGACCATGCGCAAAATCGTGGTTTTGCCTGAACCCGAGGGGCCGAGCAGCGCCAGAAGCTCGCCACTTTCAATATCGAGCGAAACATCGCGCACCGCGCGGAATGTATCGAAGGTCTTCACCACATTTTCGAGGCGGATTTTCATGGGTATCAGGTCTCCGTGGCGATGGCGGCACCGCCGTTGGTCTTCTTGGCCCCGCGCCCCGCACCGCGCCCTTCCAGCGCCACCTTGGCGATGATGGTGATGACGGCGAGCAGAGCGAGGATGGAGGCCGACGCAAAGGCGCCGGCCGTCTGGTAATCATGGTAGAGCAGCTCGATATGCAGCGGCAGCGTGTTGGTCTGGCCGCGAATATTACCTGACACGACCGACACCGCGCCAAATTCACCCATGACGCGGGCGTTGCACAGAACGACGCCGTAGAGCAGCGCCCATTTGATATTCGGTAGCGTCACCGAAAAGAAGGTGCGCCAGCCGGATGCGCCAAGCGAGGTGGCCGCCTCCTCCAGATCGCGGCCCTGCGCCTGCATCAATGGGATCAGCTCGCGCGCCACGAAGGGTGCCGTGACGAACATCGACGCGATGACGATGCCGGGTAGTGCAAAGAGTATCTTGATATTATGCGCATCGAGGAACGGCCCAAACAGCCCCTGCAGCCCATAAACGAAGAGATAGGCGACACCGGCGACGATCGGCGAGATGGAGAAGGGTATCTCGATCAGCACCAGCAGGAAGCGCCGGCCGGGAAAATCGAATTTGGTGATCGCCCATGCGGCCGCGACGCCGAAGGCCGTGTTGATCGGCACCGCAATCAGCGCCGTCAGCACCGTCAGCATGATGGCGTGGCGGGTATCGGGGTGGGTGATGGTGGCTGAGTAAACCTTCCAGCCCTGCGAAAAAGCCTCGACACCGATGATGGTCAGAGGAGCGACAACCAGGAACGCGCCGATGACGAGCACAAAAGCAATCAGGCTGCGGCGAACCCAGGGTGCATCACCAACGCGTGGCGGCTTGCGGCGGGAAGAAAACGCGCTCATGTCTCAGCTCCTCACCGTATAACGAAGCGCACGCGCCTGGAGGTAATTGGTCACCGCCAGCATCACGAAGGCCGCGATGAGCAGCACCGAGGCGATGGCGGCGGCGGCCTGATAATCATATTCCTCAAGCCGGATGAAGATCAGCAGTGCGGTGATTTCCGTCGAGAACGGCTGGTTGCCGGCAATAAAGATGATTGCCCCAAACTCGCCGAGGCTGCGTGCGAAGGACAGCGAAAGACCAGCCAGCAGAGCGGGTGTCAAAAGCGGCAGGATGACCTTGCGGAAGATTTCGAGATCGGAACCGCCGAGCGATTGCGCCGCCTCCTCCAATGCCGGATCGAGGTCTTCGAGCACCGGCTGCACGGTGCGCACGATGAAGGGTAGACTGGTAAAGGCCATCGCCACCATGATGCCGAGCGGCGTATAGGCAACCTTGATGCCGAATTGCGCAAGCACCGAGCCGAACCAGCCGTTACCCGCAAACAGCGTCGTCAGCGCAATGCCGGCAACGGCGGTGGGAAGCGCAAAAGGCAGATCGACAATGGCATCGACAAGGCGCCAGCCGGGGAAACGGTAACGCGTCAGCACCCAGGCGAGCGCCAGTCCGAAAACGACGTTGAACAAGGTCGCGGCGAGAGCGCAGAGCACCGTGACGCGATAGCTCGCAACAGCGCGCGGCGAAGAGATAATGGCCCAATATTCGGCTGGCCCGAGGCTCGCCGCCTTGAACACCAGCGCCGAGAGCGGCAGAAGCACGATGATGGCGACGTAAGTGAGGGTAACGCCGAGGGACAATTTAAGCCCCGGCAGAACATTCCGCTTCAAACCCCGCCCCCATTTCATCATAAAGCGACCCGGCAGTTTCCCGCCGGGTCTTTTACCTGTTGCATATCGTCGTGATTAACGGCTGCCGTAGAGCGTATCAAGCGTCGCGCCGGACGCAAAATGCTCTTTCTGGATTTTATTCCAGCCGCCGAAGACGTCATTGACGTTGACGAGGCGAATGGCCGGGAACTTGTCCTTGAACTCGCCGACAACCTTTTCGTTGTGAACGCGATGGCCGAATTCGGCAGCAATGCGCTGGCCCTCTTCGGTGTAGAGGAAATCGAGGTAGCTCTTCGCCAGATCGCGCGAGCCGCGCTTGTCGACCACCTTGTCCACCACAGCGACCGGGAATTCGGCGAGCAGGCTGACGGAAGGCACCACGCCCTCAACCTTGTCGGCGCCATATTGCTTGGCAATGCCGCGGGTCTCAGCTTCGAAGGTGATCAGCACGTCGCCGATTTCACGTTCCACAAAGGTGGTGGTGGCGGCGCGGCCTCCGGTGTCGAAAACAGGGGTGTTGTCGAAGATTTTCTTGACGAATTCCTGAACCTTCTTCTCGTCGCCGTTGAACTTCTCCTTGGCATAGGCCGTGGCGGCGAGATAGGTGTAACGGGCGTTACCCGAGGTCTTCGGATTGGGGAAAACCACCTTCACGTCGTCACGGGCAAGATCGTCCCAGTCTTTGATGTGCTTGGGATTACCGGCACGCACGAGAAAGGACGGGAAAGAATAGAACGGCGAGGCGTCGTTCGCAAAATCCTTCTGCCAGTCGGCGGAAACGAAACCCTGCTTCACCAGAAAATCGACATCCGTTACCTGGTTGAAGGTGACGACATCGGCTTCCAGACCCTCAACGATGGCACGCGCCTGCTTGGAGGTGCCGGCGTGCGACTGATCAACCGTGATACCCGGATGCAGCTTGATGAAAGCCTCGTTCTCGGCTGCGAAAACCTCACGGGCAACATCGTAGGAGGCGTTGAGAATGGTGGTCGGAGACTGCGCCTGCGCCGCACCTGCAAAAAGAGCGGCAATGGCAGTGCCGATGATGAGAAGACGTTTCATGAATACCCCCGGAAAATCGAATGGTCGTCAACATAACGGGGGGCGACAACGCCTGCGAGCAACAGCCGTGCGTTAAGCAGAAGCGTATTAGAAATTTCACCCAAGCAACATCAATTCGAAAGGTGATGATTTCATATATGTCCGCAAGCCGGATTTCTTTTGCGTTGCGCAATCTAAAGGCGGTGCTCGGGAAAGAGATTACCGGAATGTTTGGTAAAATATGGCAGAAGGTCTTCTTCACGCACCTCTTCCAGCTGTGCCGGTCGCCAGCGCGGATTGCGGTCCTTGTCGACCAGGGCCGCACGCACGCCCTCATAAAAATCATGACCCCGCAATATCTCCGTGCCGGCGGCAAATTCCCGTTCGAGGCATTCGATGAGGCTGGCGCTTTCCCGCCCCAGGCGCAGCAGCTTCAGGGTTAGTTTGAGACTGGTAGGGGAGCGTTTTTTGAGAATTTCCAGAGTCTCGCGCGAAAACGTATCGTCACGCTCCGAAAGTGCTGCGAAAATCTCCTCGACCGTGTCGAAACGGAATGCCGCGTCGATGATCTCACGGTGTGCCGACAGGACCCCCTCACCAGCTTCGACGGCATAAGTTCCGATTACCGCCTCGACACCATCAGGATCGAGCGCTTGTGATAGATTCTGCACCAAATCTGTAAGGCGCGCAGAAGGGACGAAATAATCGGCAAAACCGGCATAGATCGCATCGGCAGCAGTGACCGCATTGCCTGTCAGCCCCAGCCAGGTGCCACATTCGCCCGGCGCTCTGGGCAAAAGCCAGGAACCGCCGACGTCAGGGAAATAGCCGATACCGGTTTCCGGCATGGCAAGCTTCGTCCGCTCGGTGACGATGCGGTGGCTGGCATGGGCGGAAATGCCGACGCCGCCACCCATGACGATGCCGTCCATCAACGCGACATAAGGTTTACCAAAGCGGGCAATGTGATAATTCAGCGGAAACTCTTCGCGCCAGAAATCCAGCACCTGCGGATCGCCCGCTTTGCCGAGATCGTGAATGATCCGAACGTCACCCCCCGCACAGAGCCCCCTGTCGCCTTCTCCTGTCAGCACCACGCAGGAAACGTCAGGATCATCCTCGAAACGGTGAAGCGCCTGAAGCATGGCACGAACCATCGGCAGCGTCAGGCTGTTGATGGCTTTCGGACGGTTCAGGTGGATGACACCGGCCCCTACCCGTCTCTCGATGACGACCTGCGTCTCCGCTTCCGTTGCAACTTCCAAGGTCGCCTCCTCCGCTACCGTTCACCAGCCCATCTTGGAGGTCCGGGCGCGATCACGCAACGTTGATCTTGTCCTTCAGGAACGTCTTTCGCTCAAACCGCTTTCACCCGCGTAAAATGCCTGAAATCCGCTTTCGCAATGCAGCATGTTTGCTTGACGCCCGGAAAATCATGGCATGTAATGGAGTTTGAAATGCCGGCATTGATTCCTGTCGAGCGTGTGCCGGACCAAGCGGAATGTCGCCTTGTCAAAGGCGTTGTCAACAGCAACGGGAGACGAGCATGCAGGTTTCGGAACAAGAGTGGATCAGCAAACGGGCCTATACACTTTGGGAAAAGGAAGGCCATCCTCATGGCCGTGACGCGGACCATTGGGAACAGGCAAAGCATGAATTTTCGCTGCTGAAGACGTCGGAGGCGACAAAGCCTGCCCAGCGCAAGAAAGCAGTGCCGAAGACCGCTGCTGCGGAGCCGGAGGCAGAAGCCCCCGCAAAACCCAAGGCCCGTGCACGCAAGGCAGCAACCGCGAAATAAAAGTACTCTCGTGATAATATGAACCGGCAAATGAAAAGCCCGACGAAATCTCGCCGGGCTTTGTCTGTTTATCGCGGATCGCAACCGGGATCACCGACCCGGCAACCGCCCTGAAAGTTTTCCGAGGCGGGCGCGCGGCGTGGATCATCCCACTGGCGGCGCTCCGGACGACGCTGGCCTTCGTCCTGATTCGGCTGGCGATCGCGATTGCGGTCGCGATTTTCTTCCTCGAACCGCGGGCGGTCACCATCTCGACGCGGCCTGTCCTGATTTCCATCGCCCCGGTTTCTGTCACCCTGGTTCCAGTCGCCGTAACGGCGCTCCCAGCGGCCATCATTCGGTCCACCGCCCTGACGCGGATCGCGCCATTCATCCCGGCGGCCATCACGCCATTCGTCGCGCGGACGCGGGCGTTCCCAGTCACCGCGCGGCGGCGGAGGCGCAGCATTCCAGTAACCGCCTGATGGCGGCGGACGACGCCAGCGGTCACGCTCGCGGTAGAAGTCACGGTCACGATAATAACGGTCCCAATAACGACCGGCTTCGAAGGTGATCACGGGAACGCCGAGATCGCGGTAATAACGCGGCTCAACGTAGACCCGGTTCTGCCTGAACGTCGTCTGGATGTAACGACCGGCGACCCAACCACGACCGCTGACGAAAGAGACGTCGCACCACGGCGTATCGGACAGGCAGCCATGAACCGTCAATGGTGCGCCGACCGGGATCACGACCACGGCCGGATAGGCTGTGCTCGGACCGGAGCGCATATTCACATTCGCGGTGGCAAAGCCGCGAGTCGCAGCTTCGGCAAGGGCCGGCGCGGCGAGCATGGCCACCAGCGCAATTGCGCCAAACAGTTTTTTCTTCACTTACTTCTCCTCAAGCAAAAGCCCGCTTTGCCCTTGTCGGCGTCCATCGATTTCGATGGACGAGCATGCGTTCCACATACTGCCATGGCTGGAAAATACGCCGTGTTCCATGAACGCAGCATGAAACAAATCGCAGCCCGTTTCAGTTCCACCTGCGGCAATGAAGCACCCGGGAATTTGCCGACGGAATGTGCCGCCGGTCTTGACTTCGGGGATCAATCATCCGACTTCAATGCAACAGCAATATGGAGCAGAACCATGAGCGAAACCGCACAGACGACCGTCGACCAGAGCGAAGTGGATCGCTTCTCCGCGATGGCTGCGGAATGGTGGAGCCCGACGGGCAAGTTCCGGCCGCTGCACAAATTCAACCCGGTGCGGCTTGAATATATCCGCAACCGCATCTGCGATAATTTCGGCCGCGACCCGAAGGCGCACCGCCCGCTTGAAGGGCTGCGTGTGCTAGATATCGGCTGCGGCGGCGGCCTGCTTTCCGAACCCGTGGCGCGCATGGGCGCGGACGTGGTGGGCGCCGACCCTTCAGAAAAGAATATCGGCATCGCCTCCACCCACGCCCGTGAAAGCGGTGTCAGCGTCGACTACCGCGCCGTGACCGCCGAACAGTTGCTGGAGGCGGGCGAAACCTTCGACGTCGTCCTCAACATGGAAGTTGTCGAGCATGTGGCCAATGTCGATCTCTTCGTCACCACCTGCGCGAAAATGGTGCGTCCCGGCGGGCTGATGTTCGCCGCCACCATCAACCGCACGCTGAAAGCCCGCGCGCTCGCGATCTTCGCCGCCGAAAACGTATTGCGCTGGCTGCCGCGCGGCACCCACCAATATGAGAAGCTGGTTCGCCCGGATGAGCTTGAACGACCGCTGGTGGCCAGCGGCATGGATATCGTCCACCGTACCGGCGTCTTCTACAACGTATTGCAGGACCGCTGGAACCTCTCGCCGGACATGGAAGTCAACTACATGATGCTGGCGAAAAGACCCGCGTGAAGCCAGCGTACCCAACTCTCCGGTCATGAACGACGGATGACGTCACCCTGAGTGGTGGACGTCATCAGAATCGCAAGCAAACTCAATTCACATCATCGGGCAGCACTGGCAACGGTGCAATCTCGATGCCCTCGTCAATCAGGGCCTTCGCGTCCTGGGCAGACGCGTGGCCGATGATGCCGCGTTCGTCGGCCTCGCCATAGTGGATCTTGCGGGCTTCTTCAGGAAATTTATCGCCGACATCTTCCGCATTCGCGCGGATATTTGCGACCGCCTCGCGGATTTTTGCGATAGCCTCTTTTCTGGCCGTGTCCATGGCGAGCGACTGGCGTTCGTCTTTTTTGCGGGCGGTGGAGACCGAAGGCGCCATCAGAAGTTTGGAAACCTGCGGGGAATTGCACATCGGGCAGGACAGGAAGCCGCGCTGCAACTGATTGTCGAAATCGTCGCTCCCGGAAAACCAGCCTTCGAACTCATGGCCCTTTTCACAGGCCAGCGCATAACGGATCACGCCGCCTCACCTCCAGCAGGAATAACCGTGTCCAGTCCGAACTCGCGGGCATTGCGCAGATTGGGGATTTTCCCGCGCGCGGCAGCCACGAGAGACGTGTCGATCTCTGCGAAAATGATCTCTTCCCCGGCGCCACCGGCCATTGCCAGCACCTTGCCCCAGGGATCGATGATGATGGAATGGCCGAACGTGACCCGCCCGTCCTCATGCAGGCCGGCCTGTGCGGCGGCAATGACGAAAGCGCCGTTTTCAATGGCGCGGGCACGCAGCAGAATTTCCCAGTGGGCTTCCCCTGTCTGGCGGGTAAAGGCGGCCGGAACCGTCAGAACCTCGGCGCCGGCGAGTGCCTCCGCCCGGAAAAGCTGCGGGAAGCGCACATCGTAGCAGATCGCAAAGCCGAATTTCCCCAGCGGCAGTTCGGCAACGCGAGCGACAGCGCCGGGTTCGTAAGCCGCACTTTCGCGCCAGCTTTCGCCATTGTCGAGATCGACATCGAACATATGGATCTTGTCATAGCTGCAGATACGCGAACCGTCAGGCGCAAACAGAAAACCGCGATTGGCAATCTTGCCATCCGGGCGGGCAATCGCTGTCGAGCCGACATGGACATGGATGCCGAGTTCGCGTGCCAGCCGCGCGGCGGTCGCAACGATGATATCGCCATCGTCGTCACGCAGCTGGGCGCGAAGCGCCTGCCTGTCCTTCTGGAGAGCGCCGGTCATTTCCGGCGTCTGAACATAGACAGCGCCCGCAGCCGCAGCAACACGTACCAGGCGCTCCATATCGGCGGCGTTTTTCACCGTATCGACACCCGAGCGCATCTGAATGGCGGCAGCCTTGAAAATCATCACGTCCTCCGTATCGAAAATCGAGCCGATTAAGCGGCCAGCATAACGTCGAGTTTGCCAGCACGCTCCAGTGCATGCAGATCGTCGCAACCGCCGATATGCTGGCCGTTGATGAAGATTTGCGGGAAGGTCGTTCCGCCGGATTTCTCGATCATTTCCTGCCGGTATTCCGGCGTCGTCGTCGCGTTATATTCGGCGTAATCGACGCCCTTGCTGTCCAGCAACGCCTTGGCGCGCGCGCAATAACCACAAAAATCCCGTGTATAGATCGTTACCGGTGCCATGTATTTCGAAGCCTCGCAAACGTGTGCTGAAACGCACGATATCCTCGTTTCATTCAGGCTTCATATAGGGCCGGAAATGGCCATTGCAAAGGTCAAAACGGTCACATCCGTGGCACCCGCCTTCCGCAAGACGCGACTTGCCGCGCCCACCGTTGCACCAGTGGTATAAACATCATCCACCAGCACCACTCGCTTGCCATAAACATCGGTTTTTCGGCCGGGCGCTATTGCAAAAGCACCCCGCACATTGTCCTGCCGGGCAAGCGCGGAAAGCCCCACCTGCCGCTCGGTCGGCTTCACGCGCAACAGCGTGCCGGCAAACAGCGGTTTGCCGGTGGCCTTGGCCAGATGCCGTGCGAGCTCAGCGGACTGGTTGAAACGGCGACGCCAGAAGCGGTGGCGATGCAGCGGAACCGGCACGATACAGTCGCAGCTATCAACCGTTCCGTCGCTTGCCCGCAGCATCCACAGCGCCATGAAACGCACAAGATCGGTCCGGTCCTGATATTTCAGCCGGTGTACGAGTTTACGCGCGGTTCCCTCATGGCTGGCAACAGCACGCAGACGGTCGAAAGGCGGTGGGTCGGCGATGGCTTGTGCGCTTACAACACCCGCGCCGTGATCCCGGGCGAAGGGAATGCCCAGAACCTCACAAAAAGGTCGATCGATAAAGGCCACATCCCGCCAGCAATCCGCACACAGGGCACCCTCGCCGCCGGTCATGCGGGAACACCCTGCGCAAGTGGGCGGATAGACCATGCGGAAGGCCGAGTGCAACACGCTGCGTGCCGCCACCGACACCGTCGCGGACCTCGACAGCAATCCCGAAAACAGATCTTCACCAGCGCCCATGAGGTTGACTTTAGCGCCGAACGGGTGCCTTTGCGAGAGAGATATGTTTCGGCCTCTGACCGGAAAAACAATGCCCGAAGCGGCATGACAGCAACGATGCGGCCCGCCAATCCCAAAGGCGCTACAGGCCGAGCAGGCACGACGATGGATATTCTCTTTGACCAGGCCCTGATCGAACAAAATCGCCGCCGGGCGTGGAACCGGCGTGACGACAAGGCCCTGTTTCTTCTCGACATGGCCGCCGACGAGTTTGCCGACAGGCTCGCCATCGTCGAGCGCCGTTTCGAGACCGCAATCGAACTGCACGGCGGGACGGGCATCACCGCCCGGCGCTTGACCGAGACGGGCAAGGTGGATGCTATCCGTCGTATCGAGACGGATACCTCCTTTGCGACGGATGGGAATCTGCCGCAGGTGGCCTCCATGGAGCATCTGCCGCTCGAAGAAGCCTCCGCCAATCTCATTGTTTCCCCGCTTGCCCTCCACCTCACCAACGACACCCCCGGTGCGTTGATCCAGATAAGGCGGGCGTTAAAGCCGGACGGACTGTTTCTCGGAGCCATTCCCGGCAGCGGCACATTGCAGGAACTGCGCGATGTGCTGTTGACTGCAGAAGCCGAGTTGACCGGCGGCGCCAGCCCGCGCGTCATTCCCTTTGCCGATGTGCGCGATGTTGGCGCACTGTTGCAGCGTGCCGGTTTTGCGCTTCCCGTCACCGACGCGGAAACTTATACGGTGCGTTACGACTCGATTTTTCCGCTGATGCGCGATCTGCGCGCCATGGGCATGGCCAATCCGCTGGCAAGCCGCAGCAGAAAACCGCTCAACCGCGCTTTTTTCCTGCGGGCAGCGGAGCTTTACGCCGAACGTTATTCCGATCCGGACGGGCGGATCAGAGCCACGTTTTCCATCATCTATGTCTCAGGCTGGGCACCGCACGAGAGCCAGCAGAAACCGCTGAAACCTGGTTCCGCCAAAATGCGCCTTGCCGATGCCTTGAAGACGACCGAAGTCAAGCTTTCCTGATAGGCGTAGCGCAGGCCTCAGATGTTGGCAAAAGTATCGGCGAGGAACTGGAATACAGCATTGATGGTGCTGCCGATGGTGGTTCCGCCACCGATGATGGCGGCGGAAATAACGCCGACGATCAGGCCGTATTCGACTGCGGTCGCGCCGTTTTCGTCTTTAAAGAAACGAATAAAACAATGCAGCACGGGATATTCTCCATCCGCCATCCGGTGCTTACGCTAACCGGCATTATATATTGCTAAAATCGAATTTATACTATGCCACGGGCATGAGTAATCCGTTACCGATGATGGTAAACGATCAGCAACCGCTCTCGCTGCTATAGCCCGTCACGACACAGGGCATCTCGGGCATCGGCTGGGTTATGCTGCGGCGGATGGAATACGTCTTGCCAGCATCGGTCTTCTTGATGGAGCCGGTGCTTATCATGTCGTAATTGTCGGAGAACTGCGCGACGCGCGTTGATGATTTTCCGGCAAGCATGGGGGTGACGATCAAGGAAAGAGCAATCACAGCCGTCCCGAAAAGCAGCGCGACATTAAGAACGCCGGTGCGACGGGATTTATTGGAGTAAGACTGACGACCTTCCACCGTCTTCCAGAAATCCTCGTTCATAGCCAACCTCATACGCGCAGTTTACCGCTTCTTTAGCTTAACAATCTGCCAGAGGGTGCTGAACGATCTGTTAACACAGCCTCGTTTTGGCACGGTAAAGCGGAGTTACGGGATGTTTTCAACAGGCTGCGCGAGGGGATCGAACCCGCCAGGAAGTTCGCTTTAAAGCAAATCCTGAAGGAAGGGGATGAGCGGCTCGTCGGCCGGCGGCATCGGATAATCACGCAGAGCCTGCGGCTTTACCCATTTAATTGCCTGTCCTTCGCGCCCATGGGCCATGCCTTCATAACGACGGCACACGTAAAGCGGCATCAGCAGGTGAAAAGTCTCGTAGGTATGGCTGGCGAACGTCAGCGGCGCGAGGCAGGCTATCTTGGTCTTGATACCCAACTCCTCGTCCAACTCGCGGACGAGGGTCTCCTCCGGTGTTTCGCCTTGTTCCACCTTGCCGCCTGGAAATTCCCACAGGCCGGCAAGCGACTTGCCCTCAGGTCGTTGCGCCAGAAGAATACGGCCGTCCTGATCGAGAAGGGCGCAGGCGGCAACCAGCAGGATTTTTTTGCCGGCTTCGCTCATTCTTCACCAGCCTTGCGCCAGTAGCGATAGGAATAGGCCTCGGTGAAGCCGAATTTTTCATAAAGTGCAATCGCGGGCGCATTTGTGGAGACGACCTGCAACCAGGCGCTTTTGGCGCCGCTGATGCGGGCCCAGCGCAGTGCTGACGCCAGCAGCTGCGTGCCGAGGCCCTTTTTCCGCTGCGACTTCTCGACATCGAGGGAAAGAATGCCGGCAAGATCGTTATCCTGCACGCAGATAACGGTGGCAAGTGCGCTGCCCCCTGCTTCTTCGTTGATGAACAGGCCAAGGGTCGGCTTGATCGAACTGAGGATTTCAGCGATCGCCGGGCGCAGGGTCGGGTCGCCATCGCTGACCTTGATGCTCGCCTCGACAAAACGGCCAATATCGTGGCTCGGCAGGCTGACCAGCGTTTCCGGCAGTTCCATGCCAGCGAGATCGGCCGTCATGACCTTGACCTCCTCAACCATGGACCAGCCGTCCTTTACCAGAAAATCCTTGAGCTGCGGCGGCATCAGCGTCGTTTCGCGCACCACCAGCGGACGGCCGAAATCCTCGAAGCGCTTGCGCGCCTTTTCCAGCCGCACCGCGCAGTTTCCATAATCGGAAGGATCGAGCGGCACCACGCAATTGATGCGTTTTGATGGATGCGACCCCGTCAGGCGGATTTGCCAGCTACCGTCATAAATCACCGACGAGGCCGGCCAAGCCCGAAAGCTGACTGCTTCCAGACGGCGAACCAGCGGCAGATTGACGATTTTATTGTCCTGCATTCTCTTCGGCTCCAACGGTCAGCTCCGGTAGTCGCCGTTGATCGCAACATATTCCTTGGTCAGGTCGCACGTCCATACGGTGGCCTTGCCCTCACCGAGACCGATGTCAACCTTCACCGGAATGTCTTCCAGCCGCATCACGGCGGTGGTCTCCGCTTCCGAATAATCCGGATCGCGTTCGCCATTGACGGCAACGCGCACGCCGCCGAACCAGATGGCAAGGCGATCACGGTCGGCCATTTCACCGGATTTGCCCACAGCCATCACGACGCGACCCCAATTAGCATCTTCGCCGGCAACCGCAGTCTTCACCAGCGGTGAATTGGCAATCGAAAGGGCGATCTTCTTGGCAGCGACATCGTTTTCCGCGCCGGTAACGGTGACTTCGACCATCTTGCGTGCGCCTTCGCCATCGCGAACCACCTGCAGGGCCAGATCTTTCAGGAGATCGTTCAAGGCGGCGCGGAAGGAGGAAAGCCGCTCGTCATCGGCGCGCGTCACCTTGACCTGACCGTCCTCAGCCGCCGCACCTGTCGCAAACAACATCAGCGTATCGGAGGTGGAGGTGTCGCTGTCAACAGTCACGGAATTGAAGGTCGAGCCGACACCGGCGGAAAGCAGTGATTGCAGCGCGGCCGGATCAATATCTGCATCCGTCACCACGAAGGAAAGCATCGTCGCCATATCGGGAGCGATCATGCCGGCACCCTTGGCGATACCGTTGATGGTGACCACGACACCGCCGATTTCGGCCGTGCGGGTCGCGACCTTGGGATAAGTGTCGGTCGTCATGATTGCCTTGGCGGCTTCCTGCCAGAAATCGGCTTCAGCCATGCCCTGCATGTCGCCCAGAACCCCGGCGAACTTGGTGGCATCGAGCGGTTCGCCGATTACGCCGGTCGATGCCAGAAACACTTCATTTTCAGAGCAGCCGACTGCAGCGGCTGCGGATTTCGCCGTCAATTCGGTCGCGGCCTTGCCTTTGACGCCGGTAAAGGCGTTTGCGTTACCGGAATTGACCACCACGGCGCGCGCCACGCCACCGCCGAGATTGGCGCGGCAGAAATCAACGGGGGCCGAGGGGCATTTCGATTTTGTGAAAACGCCGGCCACGCTTGCCGGCTTGTCGAACACCATCAACAGAACGTCGGTCCGGTTCTTGTACTTGATGCCGGCGGCAGCCGTCGCCATGCGAACACCACGCAGCGCGGGCATGTCGGGATAGGATTTCGGAGCGAGCGGGGAAACGGCAACGGACATGGGAAAGCGCCTGAGATTCTGGAAACGGGGAAGGTTTGAAAGTGCCTGAGATGAAGCTGGGCGGCCTGTGGCCGCCCCGTAACATGGTTTTATTACTGCTGCGGCTGTGCCTGCTGTTCCTTCGTGGCTTCGTCGTAGCCCTTCTTCAGCGTCTCATCCATGATTTCGATCTTCTGGTCAGCCTTTGCCTTCTCGATGAGGGCAACGTACTTGTCACGCATGACAAGCTGACGAACCTGCGGCTCGACCTGCTCGAAAGCCGGCGGCGGTGCGATGCGCTTGTCTTCCAGCTTGATGACGTGGAAGCCGAACTGCGTCTTGACAGGCGTCTTGGTGTAGGCGCCCTTTTCGAGACCGAAAGCGGCCTCTTCGAATTCCGGAACCATGCGGCCCTTGCCGAACCAGCCGAGATCGCCGCCATCATCCTTGTTGGAGTCGGTCGACTTTTCCTTGGCAAGTGCTGCGAAATCCTTGCCCGCATCAAGCTGCTTGATGACGTCCTTGGCTTCGTCTTCGCTTGCAACCAGAATATGGGCTGCCTTGATTTCTTCTTCCTTCGGCAAGGCTGCTACTTCCTTGTCGTAGCGCGCCTTCACCTCTTCATTGGTGACAGCGTCAACCACATGCTTGCGGAAATAGGCGTTGTGCAGCTCACGGTCCTGAATGAACTCCATGCGCTTCTTGAAGTCTTCGGTCTTTTCCAGACCTTCGGCGCTGGCATTCTTCACGAGAAGCTTGACGTCGATCGCGCCGGAAAGGGCTGCGACCTTCTTCTGCTCGTCGGGAAGCTGTGCGAGCTGCGGATCGAGATTGCCCATGGCAAGGTCGAGTTCGGACTGGTGGATTTCCAGATCGCCAACCTTGGCGACAACCTTGTCTTCCTGTGCAAAGGCAGGAAACTGGAGGCCGAGCGTGGCCACAATCACCGCAGCCGCAATTTTATTATAGCGCAACATTTTGAACCTTTCGGGGACAATGCCGGCTCCAGACATGGTTTCCGGCTCTGAAAAAACTTCCAAACACCGGATTGTGGCCATTCTGTAACGGGCAGAACCGTTGACATCATTTGCCCCCCCTCTTATCTGTCACGCAACCTCGCGTCCAGATACGTTGAAGGGCGAAGTCCGTCATTTGTTGCCGAAATCGGCGTGATGGAAAAAACCGCCTGCGAAAACGGAATTTCAGAAAGGGCCAGTAAGATGGTCAGCCTCGGCGGAATAGCCCGCAAATTGTTCGGTTCGGCAAATGAACGCCGCGTCCGCTCCTATAAAAGCAAGATCGCAGCCATCAATGCGCTGGAGGAAGCCACCAAGGCTCTTTCCGACGACGCGCTGGCGGCAAAGACGGCGGAGTTCCGCCAGCAGCTTGCGGACGGCAAATCGCTGGACGATCTGCTGATCCCGGCTTTTGCCGTCGCCCGCGAGGCGTCGCGCCGTGTTCTGCACATGCGACCCTTTGATGTGCAGCTGACCGGTGCCATGATCCTGCACCAGGGCGCCATCGCCGAAATGAAGACCGGTGAAGGCAAGACGCTGGTGGCGACCCTTGCGGTCTACCTCAATGCGCTGGCCGGCAAGGGCGTGCATGTCGTTACCGTCAACGACTACCTCGCCCAGCGCGACGCGGCCACGATGAGCAAGCTCTACCGTTTCCTCGGTCTGACGACCGGTGTGATCGTGCACGGGCTTGATGACGACCAGCGCCGCGAGGCCTATGGCTGCGACATCACCTACGCCACGAATAACGAGCTTGGCTTCGATTATCTGCGCGACAACATGAAATATGATCGCGCCCAGATGGTGCAGCGCGGCCACAACTACGCAATCGTCGACGAAGTGGACAGCATTCTGGTCGATGAGGCGCGCACGCCGCTTATCATCTCCGGCCCGCTGGACGACCGCTCCGATCTCTATAACACCATCGACACCTTCATTCCGCTTCTGTCGCCGGAAGATTACGAAATCGATGAGAAGCAGCGTTCGGCCAACTTCTCCGAAGACGGCACCGAGAAGCTCGAAAACCTGCTGCGGCAGGCGGGCCTGCTCAAGGGCGAATCGCTTTACGACATCGAAAACGTCGCCATAGTTCACCACATCAACAATGCGCTGAAGGCCCACAAGCTCTTCACCCGCGACAAGGACTACATCGTCCGCAACGACGAGATCGTCATCATCGACGAATTCACCGGCCGCATGATGCCGGGCCGCCGTTATTCCGAAGGCCAGCACCAGGCGCTGGAAGCCAAGGAAAAGGTGCAGATCCAGCCGGAAAACCAGACGCTGTCTTCCGTCACCTTCCAGAACTACTTCCGCATGTATGCAAAGCTTGCCGGCATGACCGGTACGGCGTCGACGGAAGCGGAAGAGTTCGGCAACATCTACGGTCTCGACGTCATCGAGGTGCCGACCAACCTGCCGATCCAGCGTATCGACGAGGACGACGAGGTTTATCGTACCGGCGAAGAGAAGTTCCTTGCCATCATCGCCGAGATCAAGGCGGCGCATGATCGTGGTCAGCCGGTTCTCGTCGGCACGACCTCCATCGAGAAATCCGAGCTTCTGGCCCACATGCTGCGCCAGTCCGGCTTTACCGATTTCCAGGTTCTGAACGCCCGTTACCACGAGCAGGAGGCCTATATCGTTTCGCAGGCCGGTGTTCCCGGTGCGGTCACCATCGCCACCAACATGGCCGGTCGTGGTACGGACATCCAGCTCGGCGGCAACGTCGAGATGCGTCTGGAGCGCGAGCTGGAAGGCATGGAGCCGGGTCCGGAGCGTGATGCGAAGGAAGCGGCCATCCGCGCCGAGATCAAGGTTCTCAAGGAAAAGGCGCTTGCCGCCGGCGGTCTCTACGTCATCGCGACCGAGCGCCACGAAAGCCGCCGTATCGACAACCAGCTGCGTGGCCGTTCCGGCCGTCAGGGCGACCCCGGCCGCTCCAAGTTCTATCTGTCGCTTCAGGACGACCTGATGCGCATCTTCGGTTCCGAGCGCATGGACAGCATGCTGCAGAAGCTCGGCCTGAAGGACGGCGAGGCCATCGTCCATCCGTGGATCAACAAGGCGCTGGAACGTGCCCAGAAGAAGGTCGAAGCCCGTAACTTCGAGACCCGCAAGAACCTGCTGAAATATGACGACGTGCTGAACGATCAGCGCAAGGTCATCTTCGAGCAGCGCCTTGAGCTGATGGAATCCGACAATATCGGTGAAACCGCAGCCGACATGCGCCACGAAGTGATCGAAGCGCTCGTCACCAAGCATATTCCTGAAAATGCCTATGCCGAACAGTGGGATATCGCCGGTCTCAAGGCCGGTATCGCCCAGTTCCTGAACCTCGACCTGCCGGTGGAGGAATGGGCGAAGGAAGAAGGCATCGCCGAGGACGACATTCTTCAGCGCGTTACCGAGGCCGCGGACAAATACGCCGCTGAACGTGCGGAACGTTTCGGCCCGGAGATCATGACCTATGTCGAGCGCTCGGTCGTGCTTCAGACAATCGACCATCTGTGGCGCGAACACATCGTCAACCTCGATCACCTTCGTTCCGTCGTCGGTTTCCGCGGTTACGCCCAGCGCGATCCATTGCAGGAATACAAGGCGGAAGCCTTCGAGCTGTTCCAGTCGCTGCTTACCAACCTGCGTGAAGCCGTCACCGCCCAGCTGATGCGCGTGGAACTGGTGCAGCAGGAACCGCAGCAGCCGGAGCTGCCGGAAATGACCGCGCATCACCTCGACCCCGTCACCGGGGAAGACGAGATGGCGCAGGGCGTGCCGGTCGCTTTCGTACCGGCCGAGGAGCGCGACCCGAACAACCCCGCCACCTGGGGCCGTATCGGCCGCAACGAAATGTGCCCCTGCGGCTCGGGCAAGAAGTACAAGCACTGCCACGGCGTTTACGAACAGGCGTAAAAGGCCAGGGCTTTATGCCAGCAATCGATCGCCCGTAACCTGCGTTACGGGCGATTTTGTTTGGGCAGGATCATTGCTGCTGGTCGGGGTGTTGACTGGTATCGGCACTTTCCCTATGGGAGCCGGATCATCTTGCGGAAACTGCTTTCATGGCCCCTCGCGATCTTGCCGCCTATATTTTTCTCGCGATTACGTGGGGCGTGTCTTTCCTGCTGCTTCTACATGTCGTCGCAGCCTTCGGCTGGATTGGCGCAGTCACGCTTCGCTCGCTCTCATAACCGCTGTAGCACTCTTTCTCATTGCGCGTGCGGCACGCCGGAAGCTGGCATTCTCCGCAAGCTGGCGCGCTTTCGCAATCGTCGGCGCAACGACGGTCGCCGGGCAACTGATCGGCCTGTCCTACGCGACGCCTCAGATCGGCACTGCGATGGCAGCCATATTGGTGGCGACCATCCCGCTTTTTTCAATGCTGATCTCGCAGATTTGGGGTCTGGAACGCCTGACGCGGCAGGGTATTGCCGGTCTCGTCATCGGCTTTGCCGGCATCGTCCTGCTCGTTGGTTTTCCCGCTGTTCCTGTCACATCCGGCTTTGTCATTGGCTGTGCTGCCGCTGTCGCCGCCTGCATCTGTGCCGCCTATGGCAGCAATTTTGCGAGCCTGCACCTCAAGGGGGTTGGATCCTGGGAAATAACCATCGGTTCCTTCCTGACAGGCGGCCTGATGACCTTGCCGCTTCTTTTCGCTGTGCCCTTGCCCGGAACGCCCGATCTCGTCGATTACGGTTATCTTCTGATACAGGCGGTCGTCATGAGCGGCCTGACCTACATCACCTATTTCAAGCTGGTCTCCTCGATCGGCGCAACGAAGGCGATCAGCGTGGAATTTGCCGTCACCGTCGTGGCGGTGCTTGTTGGCGCCCTGGTGCTCGACGAACCCCTGTCGCTTCCCCAGCTGTTCGGTGCCGGTATCATCATTCTGGGCTGCGCACTGGTGCTTGACCTCATGCCCAAGAAAAAGGCCCCGCCCACCCCGTCGGGTGCATGAAGGGTTTATTAGCGTTTTCCACCAATAGTCGTGTTGATCGTTACGGATCAGGCGGGATCGCGTTCGTCACGCGAGGGGAAAATGCAACCGGGCAAATCAGACTATGAGCATTATTGGGACCCGTTGCGGGCACTCCTCATGCTGCTCGGCATACCCTATCACGCCTCCCTGCTCTACAGCTATGCTTTGCCCTGGGACATCAAGGATTTCGAGACCAGCCCAGTCCTGACCGCGCTTGGGGCAGCGCTCGTCACCTTCCGCATGCCTTCGTTTTTTCTGGTGGCCGGCTATTTTTCCACCATGGTCATCGGCAGGAAGGGCAAGATGCCATGGCTCAGACAGCGCTTCCTTCGCCTTGGCGTCCCTTTCATCGTGGCCGTGCTCCTGCTTGGGCCATCGCAGCTTTTCCTGCTGAAACTGGCAGGTATCGCCAAAGGTGATATTCCCGCCGACCGGCTGCTCGCGAACCTGCCGGATTTGCTGTTTCCGGGTGAGCAATGGATCATGCATCTATGGTTCCTACCCGCCCTTATCGCGTATTCGGGTCTGCTTGCCGGCCTGCTATTTCTGGCGGGGCGCCCGCCCCTCGCCTATGCAAGAGACTGGTTCGGCAGGATGCGGGGTCAATATCCAGCCGCGTTTTTCGCAGCGCTCTGCGCCTTCCCTGTTTTATGGGAGCTGACGGTTTACGGTTCGGGCCTGCTTGCTGGCAAAAATGGGAACAGCCTTCTCGTTCTCTATGAACGGGCCTCCGACCCTTACGCGCGTTACGTACCGTTCTTCCTTATCGGGGCTTTGCTTCATCGCGACCGGGCTCTTTTTCACCGCTTCCGCCAGACGGGCATCCTCACGGGCGTCATCGCGTTTGCCGGGATCGCGACAGCGGTTACGCTGCGGTTGGAATATCCTTTTTCGAACTCGGCCCTGCTGATACTCGTCTCCACAATCGCCGCCGTGGCGGCAAGCCGCCTGCTGATCGATATCGCCTGCCGCTTTTTCGACCGGCCAAGCCGGCTTGCCAGGAGAATGACCGACGCTTCCTTCACCATCTACCTGGTTCACCACCCGCTGATTTATGCCTTCGGCACCCTCTTCATCCTGATCTCGCTGCCGCCGATCCTGGAATTCGCCATCATCGTCGTCGCCACCACGATAACGGCCTATCTGCTGCATCAGGCGATACGCCGTAGTCCGCTTGCCCTTTTTCTCTTCAACGGGATCCGCAAACCGAGGCAGGTGGCCAATATCGGCACACAGGTGCCTGTCTCCCAAACCCTTCGTTAATGATAAGGTGCTTATAATCCAGTTGCCTACTCAACTGGAAATGATGGCGTGTGGATTATGGCTATCCTCAACACGGCGGAAAAAGCCTTACCCGCAGGCCTGCGCGCTAAACTGGCGCCGCTGGGGGCAAAAATCGCCGTCGTCGTTTCCGGCAGAGACGATGTCTCCCGGGCCCAGCGCATGGCGCTCGTCGCCTTTGCGGTGCGCATCATCAGCGCCGGTATCGCTTTCATCTCCCAGATCATCCTTGCCCGCCTGATGGGCGAATTCGAATATGGCCTGTTCGCCTTTGTCTGGGTTCTGGTCATCCTGTTCGGCAACCTCTCCTGTCTCGGCTTTCACACCACCGTCATCCGCTTTTTGCCCGGCTACCGCCTGGAGGATGCCCATGACAAGATCATGGGTCTAACCTCGACAGCGCGTCTCTTCGCCATGCTTTCGGCCAGCGCGCTTGCATTTTTCGGTTTCGTCTTCCTGTATTTCTTCGGCGAGCGCATCTCCGCCTATTACCTCATTCCGGTTTCGCTGGCGCTTTTCACCCTGCCGATGGTGGCGCTTGGCGATGTGCTGAACGGGACAGCTCGTGCCAACGGCTGGGCGGTTTCAGCCCTCAGCCCCACCTATATCATCCGCCCGGTGCTGATCCTGCTGTTCATGCTGGTGGCGATCCTTCTCGGCGCGGAAAAAACCGCGACGACAGCGATGCTTGCGGCCCTTTTGGCCACCTATGTCACCACGCTTTTCCACTTCGTGTTCATGAACCGCCGGCTCAACCGGCATTTCCGCAGCGTTGCCCGCAGGGTGCATTTCCGTCCGTGGATACGGTTTGCCTTTCCGATGTTCCTGATCGACGGCATCGGTTTTTTGATGACCAACTCAGATGTGGTAATCGTCGGTCTATATCTGCCGCCGGATCAGGTCGGCATCTATTTTGCCGCGGCAAAAAACCATCGTGCTGATGCAATTCGTGTTTTTTTCCGTGCAGGCGGCTGCGGCCCCACGTCTGGCCGCGCTCATTGCTGCCAATGACAGGCAGGGGCTGGCCGGGTTCGCCAGCCAGGCGGCGCGCTGGGCCTTCTGGCCATCGCTTGCCGTTGGCTGTCTCGTGCTTCTGGCAGGGCCGTTTCTGCTGTCCCTGTTCGGTCCCGGCTTCGTACAGGGTTACAAGCTGATGTTCTTCCTCTTTGCCGGCTTCCTCGCAAAAGCACTGATCGGCCCGGGAGAAACGCTGCTGAATATGGCCGGCAAACAAAAATTGTGCGTAGCTCTTTATATTATTATCTTCGGTTGTAACATTATACTCAACATGGTGTTGATTCCGGTCTATGGTCTGACAGGCGCTGCGGCAGCTGTCGCGATAGCAATGTGTATAGAAGCTGTGCTATTGCATATTGCCATTCGCCGCACACTCGGGATCGTCCTTTTTGCCTTCAACGATCCCCGGGGCGGGTCAAGACACTGGGAAGGCGGTGTAACGATAAGCATGTCCAGCGACCCAAAGAATCCGGATTTTCAGGACCCGCGCATCGCTGCGCTGATGGCGTCTACGGAGCGTGACCGCCCCGTGGCCGACAGCAGCCGGCGCGTGGGACGCGACGGCCGCGAATTCTGCATCTATCCTGGCCGGCTCGGTTACGACATGCAGGAAGAACTCGACTTCCTGTCCAACCGCGTCATGGAGGCAAATGTCTTCTTCACAGGGCGGCTTCTTGCACCCGCCATGCCGCGTATCGATGACAAGTCCGTGCGCTTCGCCCTTATTCGCGACGAGAACGGCGCTAGAAGCCGCATGCGCTTTCTGATGCCCTTCACCGTGGAAAAGCCAGGTTTTTCCATCGGTCCCTCCATCATCCGTGGCTGGGCCAACCCCTTCGGCCCTCTCGGCACGCCGCTGGTCGATACCGAAGGTGCCGCAGAAACGCTCGACAATCTTTTCGATGCCCTTTCCGACCGGGAAATGCGCCTGCCGAATGTTCTGGTACTGCCGGATGTACGGCTTGAAGGGCCTTTTGCCCGGATGTTCAAGGCCATAGCAATCAGCCGCAACCTGCCGGTGACGACGACTGGTAACTATCAGCGGCCGATGCTGGAGAGCCTTCTGGACGGCGAAGCCTATCTGCGCAATTCACTTGCGCCACATCATTTGCGGGAAATGCGCAGGCAGTGGCGACAGCTCGAAAAACTCGGGGCCCTTTCCTACACCGTTACCCGGCAACCGAAGGACATACGCTACCGCATGGAGGAATTCCTGGCGCTGGAAGCGAGTGGCTGGAAAGGCCGCAAACGCAGCGCGCTGGTGAATGACCGCTATCGCGCCGCCTTCGCCCGCGAGGCAATCACCAATCTGGCCGAAGCGGATGCGGTGCGCATTCACACCATCGATCTCAATGGCAGCGCCATCGCCTCCATGATCGTCTTCATGACGGCTGGCGAGGCCTATACGTGGAAGACCGCCTTTGACGAATCCTATTCGCGGTTTTCACCCGGCAAACTTTTGGTGCAGAAACTGACCGACTGGCAGCTGGACGACGCCAATATTCTGCGCAGCGACAGCTGCGCAGTGCCCGATCATCCGATCATGAGCCGCTTCTGGCAGGAACGGCAGGAAATGGGCACTCTGGTCGTCGGGCTTGCGCAGAACAGCGACCGTGACGTGCGACAGGTTTCCACGCAGGTGGACATGTATCGCAACACCCGCAACCTCGCCCGCAGCCTGCGCCAGAAAATCCTCTCCTTCGGGCGCAAGAACAGTTAATCCCGAAGGATGCCGCAGCATCCTTCGGTTTGGTATCTGACTATCCACAGGGCTGACGCTGCGTCAGCGCGAGGCCGTCCGGATCATCTTGCACAATTGGGTCAGTGCGGCGTCATATCCGCCGCCGAGAATATCGACACAACGACGGGCAAGCTTGATCTGCTCGTTTCGCGACATGTCGTTATAGGCCTGTATGGCATTGCGCATGCCACCGGGCGATACCGGCCCCGTGTTGCCGGGGTTTCCAGGATTGCCCGGATTACCGGGGTTCCCCGGATTGCCTGGCGAGCTGGAGCCGCCGATGCCAAGCCCGACACCAAGGCCAAGACCGCTCGATCCGCCCACATTCGCACCAACATTGGCATTGATGCCGCTGGAGCCGCCAACCGAAGCATTGGCGCCCGCACTGACACCGCTCGAGCCGCCGACGGATGCGTTGACATCCGCATTAACCCCGCTGCTGCCACCGACCGACGCGTTGACATCCGCGCCCAGTCCGCCACTGCTCCTGCCGCCGACATCAGCGCTGGCATTGACGCCATTGCTGCCACCCACGGAAGCATCGACACCGAGCCCACCGCTGCCATTGCCGCCCACACTGGCATTCACCCCGTTCTCACCGCCAATCCCGATATCCAGCGCGTGGGCGTTGACCGGTAAAATCAGACAGGCAGACAGTAACAAATTGCGAGAAAGCGCCCTCATAATTTCCTCCTATGAGTTCTGGCTTCTCCCGCCCCGCGTGGAAACTCCACGCAAACATCATAATTCAATTAGCAATTGTGTATATTCTAATTTATTAGTGGTATCTAATATTGCTTTAACGCCACAACCGTCGGTGTACCGATACGGGACGGACAAACGCGACTCTCCTTTCATTCCCCGCCCGGTAAAAGCTCTGAAATGAAGGCTGCAAACGCACGTCATTAGACAGGAAAAATCAGCTTTGGGGTTGCACGCATGCCATTGGCCGTGATAGACGCCGTGGCATTACCACCGTTGCCCCAATGGCGGAATTGGTAGACGCGCCGCACTCAAAATGCGGTTCCGCAAGGAGTGCTGGTTCGATCCCGGCTTGGGGTACCATTTCCAAAATCGCATTGATTTTCTTCGTTTTATTCCGGTCTTTCAAAAAGACCGGTCGATTGCTTCGCGGCCATCGAGACACTCACGAAACTTTGCTCATTCGCCCCTCGAATATTACCGGGCTTTCATTTGCCAGATGCAAAGGACTGGATTAGACGAATCCGGGAATACACCGTTGAACCGGCGACTTAATTTCGCCATCACGCCCGCCTTTTTGAAAGCCCGTTCGGGATATCTGCTTCTTCGTGAAGTTTGGGGAAAACATCATGGCCACTGCAACAACCGCCGACAACAGCCGCACGCTCGCCGCTCTTGGCGTAACGGCGGGAATGATCTTTACTGTCGGCTCCGCCCTCGGTTTCCAGCATATTGGCGGTTATACGCCCTGCGCATTGTGCCTTTTGCAGCGCGATCCCTATTACTACGCCATTCCGTTGGGTATTCTGGCCATAGCGACCAGCATCTTCAAGCTGCCGGTTCAGATCACGCGGCTGCTTCTCGCCCTCATTGGCGTGGCGATGCTGATCGGCGCCGGGCTTGGTGTTTATCACGCTGGTGTGGAATGGGGTTTCTGGGCAGGGCCTATCACCTGCGCCACGGGTGCGCCATCCATCACCACCAATGCCGGTGACCTGCTTGGCAATCTGAATGCCATCAAGGCACCCTCCTGCAACGACGCTGCACTTCGGGTGCTCGGCCTTTCGTTTGCCGGTTGGAATGTCATTGCAAGCGTTGCGCTTGCGGCCGTTGCCTTTTTTGGCGCGAGCCGGAAAAGCCGTTAAACGGAAAAGCCGCGTTGCAGTCCTCAGGATCAAGGCTGCAGCTCGGTATCCCAGTAAAGATAGTCCATCCAGCTTTCGTGCAGGTAGTTGGGCGGGAACAGCCGCCCGTTATTGTGCAAGTCCTGAACCGTCGGCTGGAAGGGCTTCTGCGCCGGGAACATGCCCGCCTGCTTGGGAAGCTTGCTGCCTTTTCTAAGATTGCAGGGAGAGCAGGCCGCCACGACATTGTGCCACGTGGTTTCGCCGCCATGGGCGCGGGGAATCACGTGATCGAAGGTCAGGTCGTCCCGCGTGCCACAATATTGGCATTCGAACTTGTCCCGAAGGAACACGTTGAAGCGCGTGAAGGCGGGGTTGCGGGTGGGCTGGACATAGGTCTTGAGGCTGACGACGCTCGGCAACCGCATGGAAAAGCTGGGTGACGACACCGCGTGATCATATTCTGCAATGATGTTCACACGGTCTAGAAAGACGGCCTTGATCGCGTCCTGCCAGGACCATAACGACAAGGGATAATAACTCAGTGGCCTGTAGTCTGCGTTCAGAACGAGCGCCGGCAGGGCCTGTGGTGAAACTGCAATCGTCAAGGGCTTCTCCTGATCGATTCGGCATCTGCACTTGTATATTAGGTCCGTTGTTACAGGATTGTGAAGCCCATAAATGCAGCGGAGAAGAGCTTAATTTTTCAGCTCTAAAAACGTCTTTTTTGCGTTCCGGACAATCGTGCGGCGAGATAGTCGTCTGGCCACTATCTGGTGATGCGCCCAGCGGTACCGAAGCGATTCGCCTGCCGACGAAGGCTATATTCGTTCTCACCCTCAATGCGGGATCAGTGATATAGTCAACGCGACGAACGATTGGGAAAGCAGAATGCGTATCTGTCGTTCTGTTGAGGGAAGGAAACGGCCATGATCTTGCGCAGGCACCAAACGGCAGCGTTATGGAAGGGCCTGGCGGCTGGCGCCTTTGGCGTGCTGATGGGCCTGCCCGCTTCCGCTTCTGCCCAGCAATATCAGAATTTCGAAGTCACGCCGAATGGCCGTGGCGGTGCGCAGGGAACGATCGGCGGGCGCAATTTCGAGGTCTACCGCAATTACGACCGGCCGCCGGCAAGTCGCAGCAACTCAACCGATACGCGGCGTGAGTACCGAAACGCTGTGCCACAGCAGACATGTATCATAGATGCCGAGGGCCGCACCCGCTGCAAGTAAGCGCCATCGCACCGGTTTCCCCGCTGTTCTATCTCGCTTTAATAAAATTGGATTTCGCTAAAAAGCAATCTATCGACTTAAACGGCCCGCAACGAAGGGTCGCTATGTTGCCATGCACAAGAGACAACAATCGGGCAGAGGCAGAGACATGGCGAAGAGACAAATCCGTCTGGCAAAGACTTTGGCAGTTGCCGTCAGTGTGGCGGCAAGCATCGCGACAATGGCATCGGCCGCCCCGCTTGCGGGCCTGGCGCAGAACCCGACCGCATCGCGTCCCGGCCTGTTCATGACGACAAGCCGCCCGACAATTGCACCCATCGCCTTCGCAAAATTTTGCGACGACGCCGCCGACCAATGTGTCCGGATTGGCGATCGCGACACGGTCGAACTGACCAAGCAGAAGCGCACGGAACTCCAGCGCATCAACGCCGAGATCAACACATCGATAATCTACACAAGCGAAGCGGACGGACAGGACGAATGGAATCTGAACCCCGCAAGCGGTGACTGTGACGACTACGCGGTGACCAAGCGGCAACGCCTTCTGCGCGCCGGCTGGCCCTCGGGCGCCCTGCGCATTGCCACCGCCCGCACCCCTACCGGCATAGGCCACGCCGTTCTGGTCGTCAGCACCAGCCAGGGCGATCTGGTGCTGGACAACCGCACCAACGTCGTCAAACCTTGGAAAGCGGTTGACCTGAAATGGATCAAGATCCAGTCACACGAAAACCCGCGTGTCTGGCTGAAACTCTAGGTCTATCTCGCACAGGATAGTCATCTTCGAACAGGAAGGGGGCGCTCCGTTCCTCTTCAATCGCCGCGGCGCGCCTTGCGAAAATCGACACCGGCTTTCGCAATTCCCTGCCCCGGATAGCTTTGTCCGACGGGGCTTTGGCTGATGCTGTAGCCGTTGCATGGACCCAGGTTTTACGGGCTCTGTGGCGTTGGCTTTCAACACTCTTGACCTCGTGCAAGAGAGACAGTATCGGCATCTATGCCTAAAGTGCTCAACTGGATTCGCGGTCGTAAACAGCCAGCCCCCCGCGACGACCGGAGGCGGCGCAGAATAGACCTCGGCGACAAATCTCCGTCTTTTCCGATCTATGCCATTGGCGACGTCCATGGCAGCCTCGATCTGCTTTTGCAGGCGGAACAGAAAATCCTTGCCGATCTCGCAAGCAATCCATCCCCCGCTCTGGTTATTCTTCTGGGCGACTATGTCGATCGTGGCCGGGATTCCTGCGGTGTTCTCCAGCATCTGCTGCAACCACCGCCGGCGCCCCTGCGCCGCATCTCGCTTTGCGGCAATCACGAACAGCTCTTCAGCGATTTCCTCGAAAATCCGCAAGACAACATGCACTGGCTGGATTTCGGCGGCCGCCAGACGCTTCTGTCCTACGGGGTCGATATCAGCTACTTCATGAACAACGGCCGTCTGCGGCTTCAGCCGTTCAGGGATGCGCTGATTGGCGCGATCCCGCAGGCCCATCGGCAACTTCTAGTCAGCCTGCCTATCTGCGTCCGCATGGGACCCTATTTTTTCGTTCATGCTGGCCTCAAACCCGGGGTGCCGCTTGAGGCGCAGACCGATGAGGACATGTTGTGGATCAGGGAACCCTTCCTGTCGGAAGGGGCGGGACTGGACCTTCTCATCATCCACGGCCATACGCCGGCGCCGGAGCCACAGACAGGTCCGCAACGGATCGGCATCGACACCGGCGCGTTTACGACGGGCAGGCTTACCATTTTAAAGCTCACGGATGCGGGGCCGCGACTTATTGCCTGATGGCTTGCCATCGTTGGATCAGGTTGCACCAGCCAGACGCATCACAATCGCGATTTATTTGCCCTTCAGAATATTGCCGAGCACCGTCATTTGCCGGCGGTTCCATTCGACAGCGTCAAGGAACGCATTGTTTCCCAATTCCTGCCGCTGCTCCCGACTGGAAGAGAGCCTCATAATGGCATTGGCAAAGGCCTGATGATCTCCATCTTCAACGACAATCACGCCACCACGATATCCTTCTGAAAGCCCCCTCACACCCGTCTGGGTGCTGATCGTTGGGACACCCGCAGCCAGAGCGTCAAGCAGTTTTATATTGATGCCCGTGCCAAGCGTGATGGGATTGATGGAAAGTGGCGCGCGCGTGAACGCATCCTTCAAGTTCTCCACCCGGCCAAGCTTGAGAACCCCCTCCATGTCCTCGACCTTTCCACATATGCTGCCTGCCAGCACCAGGCGAATGTCCGGACGGGCCGCCCTGACCAAAGGCAGGACATTGTGAAGGAAACTATTGAGAGAAATGACGTTCGCGTCGTTGCCTGAACCGAGAAACAGAAAATCAGCGGAAGTGAAGTCTTCCACTCTCTGGCCGAGATCCAGAATATGGCTCACCGTTTCAACCACCGGCGGCTCTCCTGCCAGCCGCTGCTTGAACGAACGTTCCTCTTCTTCCTGTATGGCGACAACGACATCGGCGCGGCGGAATGCCTTGCATTCCACGTCCGGCGGAACCGAGAACCAGTACCCAAATCTGTTGGCCGTGTTCACGAACGCCTTGTGACGATCGGCGAAGGAATCGTGCGTGTCGAGAATGCGAAGCACATCATCCGGCAGCCCAAGAAAAGCTCTCGAATGAAAGGCATATTCGACGATAACGGCGTTAATCCCGAGTCGACGCTGAAGATCCAGGACCTGCCTGCCTATTTCCGGATAATAGAACTCGTCGAGGTAATTGTAGAAACCGCTGTCGCGGCCAAGGAGCCGTTGAATTTTCCGACGGGTTCGAAATGCGGTCAACCCAATCTCGAACCTGAAGTCGTCGATGAGCCGTGCTGCAAACCCGCATCTTTCCCTGGACACGACGTGCATATGTCCGGCCCCAAACTCGACCTCATGGGCCGCGGGATCGAAATCAGCTATCATCGGAGTATCGACATAGACGAAATGCACTTCATGTCCGAGGCTACGCACGGCGCGTGTCAGCTGGAGAATCCTGTTCCGCGCACCCTCGTTGGCGGGAACGGCAGGGAATACGGAAACAAAAGCGACTTTCATGAAAATGACTCAAGGCTGCTTGGCGAAGGTTTCGAACACCTGAAAATTCCTTTTGGAAAGGTCCAGAATTTCAGGCAGCTTCTTCCCGACTTTTTCGCGAATCTCATCGGCCTGATCCACAAAATTGATCAAGGCATTCTTGATGCCATCATCCGTATGGAACTTGGCGGGCGAAAGCAGCTCAGCCGCGGAGAGACCGAAATGCTGGTACAACCCTTCGAACTTGCCTTGATACGCAATGCATATCACAGGAACGCCCTTGCCCAGCGCAGCGATCGCAAGATGCATGCGTCCGCTGACGAGGCCATCAAGTTTACCGGCAACGCCTTTTAAAACCGGGGCTGGCCATCTGCCATCCAGATATCGAACCCTGTCTGTCTGTGAAGATGGAGCAAGCTCGGTAATGGCCTTGAGGCAGGCTTGATCGCCCACGTCTTTCCGGTAGTCATGCGGAATGACCAGCCAGCAGACCGGTCTTGCATCGGCAACGAACTCCAGTGCTTCGGCCCCGCGCCTGATGATCGCCGCGATCTGCGCGCTATCCGCATTCTTGAACAGCATGGGATGCAGATTGAAGCCCATGACCCTGTATCCCTCGGCGCGCTTTCGCGCGATCCACGAGATCGTATCTTCATCGGGTTCCGATGGGACAAGGCTAAATGCAGAATCGGAAACCAGTGCCGCCTTGGCCGTGGCAAAGGCGTTCAGACGCTCGAGGGAAACAACGTCACGCACATTGAGCGACACCCCCGGATGAAGGGAGCTGTAGAACTTCGCCAAAGCGGGGTGCGGCGTTTCATTAAAACTGAAACCGAGGATAACGTTTTTGATCCCGGCAGCGGCAGCCAGATCAGCGCTTGCCAGGAGTTTTGCGCTGACCAGCGGATGATAATAGCCATCCATCACGTCGGCACCCACAACGACGATGCAATCGTACTTCCGCACCGAAAATTGCTGGGCAAGGGCCTGGATGAAGTCAGGCTTTCCAAAGATATCGACGGTAACAAAGCCTCTCTGCAAAGCAGAGTCGCCAAAATTCGTTCCGTCGACGAGGATGTCTATCTCGACATCGGGATTGCTCGCACGGGCATTCTGCACGGTCGCCGTGATCATCGCGTCATCGCCGGCGGAACCGAACAGGGTGATGGGATCACCAGCCACGATCAAAAGCCGGTTCAGCCGATCTCCGACATTGATAGGCTTGATACTGTGCTTCAGCTCTTGCAGATCATTGAAGAGTTGCTGGACCGCATTATCCAGATTGCGCCGCTCGTTATATTGCACCAGCTTCCGACGCAGTGGTGCAGGGAGTATTTTTTTCACGAGCTTGCGCATTTTCTTTCCTTTCGAGAACCGATTTTGCTCATGATGAGGGCGATGGCGGACCGGGCCTCGCTTCTCGCGGTCAGAGCCAAAAGCAACAGATATGCGACGCCAAACATACCACCGAGCAGGATGCCGGATACGAGGTCGCCCGCACCCAGCATTTTAACTTCAGGTCGCATCCACTGAACGAGCAGGAAGCAGAGACCGCTGGAACCGAAGCTTGGCAAAAGCAGGAGGAAAATTCTCCACAGCTTGATGCCGAGTTCCCGGGCGACAAAATAAAATGTGAAAGGCGTCGAAGTGAGCTGCCCGAAGACAAACACGATGACGATTTCCCGGATGTTTTCCGTCGGGACAAGCAATATCAACAGGATGGTAGAGATTGCCTTGACCGTCCCGGCAATCAGCACCTTATCCGGCCTGCCGCGTGCGGACAGAAACGGGCCGTTTTGAAACTGGACGCATTGCAATGCACCCAGCAGCAGCAGCGGCCGCGCAACCGCGTCGGCACCCTGCCATTGCGCGCCGAACAGGACGTTGCAGATCTCTGGCGCCAACGCAGCCGAGAGCACGAAGATCGGTGTCGAAAAGATCGACGATATGGTGATGGATTGCTTGTACAGTTCCGCCATGCGCTCCCGCTCGTGCGATATGCGGGACAGCACCGTCAACGAAACATCATATAGCGCCGCCTGAAGCAGCTGCATGAGAAGCTGATAGAGCCTGCTGCCGACGGTGTAGAGCCCAAAGAGGGCAACCCCGTAACGCCCCAGGATCATGACGTCGATCAGCCGCGTGGCTCCGAAATCCACGATGCGCAAACCGAGAGCCGACGAGCCGAAGCGAAGCAATTCGAAAAAAGTGTCGGGCTTGAGCGTGGTGCCCGGAAGCCAGTGCGGTTTGCGCCAGAGCCAGATCAGCGTCACAATGGTTGCAACATAAGTCTGAACGACGAGGCTCCAGACGCCCAGGCCCATGATGGCGAAAGCAATCGCAACGCCACCGCCGATAATATTCGAAATGAAGGTTCTTATTGCCAGCGGCTTGAACGCGAGCGCACGCCGATAATTGACTTCCTGAAAAAGCGAGGCGGTATTCAGCGGCAGCAATATACAGATTGCCACGATGATCGGTGCCAGCCCTTCCACCTCGAACCAGCTTTCCAGTCTGGGCGACAGCAGACAAACAACGATGACAAACACCGTTGCCAGCGCAACGGACACATAAAATGGCAGATTGACGTCGCTTGGCTCCAGATTTCGTTTCTGCACGATCGCATCTGCGAAACCGAACTCCGACAGCATCTGGATGAGCATCAGAACCAGGCCCGCCGTGGCGACCATGCCGTAGTCGGTGGGGCTGAGGAACCGGGCAAGAACGATGAAAAGAATGGAGGTAAAAAGCTTTCCACCCCAGTTCTGGACGATGGACCAGAAAACGCCTGTTATCGCGGCGCTGCCTATCGAACTTTGCTCCGCCATCAACCTGCCGCCTGCAAAGCCGGTCGTGACAGCCCGACCACCGCAGCGGCCAGAAAACGATCGAAGTCCAGCTTGGGGAAACGGACTTTGCCGATATTGCTTTCTACCATGTGCTCTTTCCTTGGAAGAAACGCTTGCAACGGACCCGGTCCGTTGCCGGTCTAAGATGCGCGTAAGGTTCGGCTTTCCCTGCTTTTCGCCAGCACGTCCTCGTAGAGCTTCACATAGTTCTCACCCACCCGGCGCGAGGTGGATTCCTCGACGATATTTCCGAAATCGGCCTCCGTCGGCAATTGCTCGCGCGAAAGCGTCAACACCCGGCGAATGCGTGCGGCAAGGTCCGTGGCGTTGCCCGGTTCGAACAGCCAGTCGTGGTTGGTCTCGCCGATCAGTTCCGGAATGCCGCCCGAGGCAGCGCCGATGACCGGAACCCCCATCGCGTAAGCCTCGTAGATGGTGCGCGGCGAAGGTTCAGCCCAGAAGGAGGGAACGATGAGCACATCGATCTCTTCGAAGAATTCCTTCGGCTTTGCCCAGCCGACGAACTCGATCGGCAGGTCGCCGGCCTGGGCCTTGAAGCGTTCGATGGAATCGTCCATCGCGTGGCCGGCAACAAGACAGCGCCAGTTGCCGTGGCCGATTTCCCTGAAGGCATCGACCATGTTGCCGACACCCTTTTCCGTGTTGATGCGGCCGATATAGCCGAAGGTCATCGGCTTGCCGGTTCGGTCGATCTGCCTGCGTGCGACCGGGTCGCCCTCCGGAACCGTGCAGGAATAAAAGATCACACGGCGCATGCTTTCCGGCAGGTGATGGAAAAGCCCGTGATCGACATGGGTTTTAAGGATTTCCGTGCCAACGCTTGCCACCGCGCCGATGTAGCGCTGCGTGAATTTCTTGGTGAAATTCACCACCTGACAGCCGAGATGGATGTGTTCGCAGGGCTTGCCGCCCTTGAACATGGCGGCGTTACCGCACAGAAGATCATATTCGCAGATCGTGTGGACGATCGGAATGTTGCGTTTATGCGCCGCCCGCCACACCAGCGTCGTCACATCCAGCAGCGAGTGCGTATTGAGAACATCCGGCTTGAAATCGTCAAGAACGGCTTCGAACTGCTTCTCGACGTTGAAATTCCATTGCTGCTTGATCTTCTGCATACGCCTTTGCTGCGGCGTATATTGTGGCCAGTCCTCGAGCCAGAAATCGTTATTGTGGAACATGCGGTAGACGCTGACGCCATTGCGCACCGTTTTGGGTTCGGCCTGCCGCTCTATGCAGGCGGCACCGACCTCATGTCCCATGGAGACGAGTTCCTCGGCAAGATGTTCGACCGAGCGTTCGCACCCGCCAACGATATGCGGCGGATAAAGGCTGCTGAGATGGAGAATTCGCATACGGATACGCTCTATTTCCTTATCGAAAATTTATGACTTCCGCTTGGCCTCGCCCATGTTGCCGGATACTCCGGGACCAATGAGACATGTGCAAAAAACACAAAAGGCAGAGCAGATTTAACGCTTGAAAATATGAATAACCAAAAATCCACTTTCAAAAAGCACGGGAACTGACGGCATTTCAAGTGCTTTTTTTTCGCGGCGCGACAAAAGTCATGCCGTGTTGCGAAAAGAACCTGTCCCGTGTTAGCTTCATTCTCATATGGAAAAACGTACGGGCGGAAGCGGTGAATTCTGTTTCGTCCGCATATAATATCATTAATTTATATATTTATTTCATTTCAGAAACATGGATTTGATGGCGAATGAAGATGCCAAAAACTTCCAGGACAATCTGACATATTGAGAGGCGCCGCCGATATGATCGCGGCTGCTTTTTATAATCTCGCCGGAATGACCAGGAGACGCAGATGAACGGAAAACAGCCGATCACCATGGGCCACCTGACACGGCGCGGCCTGCTTTCAGCTGCACCTTTCGCACTGGTTGCCGCCACGGGTGTGCGCCCCGCTTTCGCGCAGACTCAATCCGTTTTTTCGGCCAGCACGGAAGTCTTTTTGGACAGTGTGGGCGTGTGTGGCCATTTCGCCCGGACAAACGGCATTTATCCGGAAAGCTTCGAGCGCATCCTGCCTGAACTGGAAGCGCTTGGTGTGGGCCACCTGCGTGACGAGGGACTGATTACCGCAAGGGACAGCCGCAACAGCCCGGCTTTCCAGCGCCTGCGCAGGATTGTGGCGGCCAACGTTCGCCTCACGATCATCTGTTACGACAATCTCAACCCCTACGTCTCAACGCCACTGAACAGGATTGCCGATTTCTACAACTGGTGCGACGGCGGCATCGAAGTTTTCGAAGGCAGCAATGAACCGACGCTGACGAAAGACCCGGCCAATGCGCCGCGCATTTCGGCAGAGCATCAGGCTGCACTTTTTGCAACGATCCGCTCAACTCCGGCCGTGAGCAACGTACCGCTTGTCGCGCCAAGCTATATCCAGGCGAATACGGCGCTGGCGCTAAACCTGCAGAACGTGTGCGACTTCGGCAATATTCACCCCTACGCCGGAATGGAACATCCCGAAACGACTGGGCCGGGGGCGCTCTCCAAATCTGTCGCGGCCTCGGCGCATATAGCAGCCGGCCGGCCGGTGATCGCCACGGAGATTGGGTACCACACCTCACTGCAACCGAAGACCTTCCATTTTCCCGTCACCGAAGGCATCAAGGCGCGCTACATGCCGCGCACGCTCCTGTGGTCCTTCATCAGCGGCATCCGCCGGGCTTACATCTATGAAATGGTCTCCAGCTTTGCCGAAGACGAGACAAATCCGGAATCGTCCTTTGGCCTGCTGCGCCACGATCTGAGCCGGACCCCTGCGTACGGGGCCGTTCGTGCCCTTCTTGCGCTTTGCAAGGCAAGTCGACAAACAGAGCCAGCGGAACGCAGCCTCGCTTTCCTCAACGATGATTCCGAAAGGTTTTCCCTGCGCCTGACAAGACCAGACGGCGCGCTGCTCGCCCCGGTGTGGCTTGGCATACGCGGCTGGCAATGGCCGGCGCGGATCGAAAATCCGCCAACCGAACGTGCAACGGCCTTTTCGGTAACCGGCCCGCATAGCCAAGTCATCGCGCACCGGTTCGGCGATGACGGTTCCGTAAGCCAGCGGGTGATCGCAAAGGAAGGTGGGCAATACCGGCTTTCCGTCAGCGACCAGCTTACGGTGCTGGAGGTTTTCTGAACGCGTGCGGGCGAAAGCCGACAAATTTTATATATCGTGTCAGCCTATTGCATGATAGCCTTCTGAAATAGAGGACTTTTGCTCGCTGCTACGAGCGCACAATATTACTGTATAAATTTTTTCTTTTTATAGATGATGACGATGCAAAAAATTGAAAAAGCGCCTGTTTCCGGGGCGCAGCGTCTCGATATTCTTCAAATGATGCGTGCGCTGGCGGCAATCATGATTGTTGCGCTGCACGCGCAGGTGAACTGGGAGTTCTCGCTCGTCAACCTCCATCTCCTGAGGCTGGGTGCGGGCGTCGATCTGTTTTTCGTCATTTCCGGCTTTGTCATCGTTTATGCCTCCCGGCCGTATTTCGCAGCGGAGGGAGGGCGCTCGGCCTTTCTTGTGCGCCGGCTTCTCCGCATCCTTCCTCTTTACTGGTTCGTGTTGACCATGCGGCTCGCCATGGCCGCGGTCGCCGTTCTTCTCAGCGCCAAGGCCTTCCCGTCCTTGCAGGCCGTCCTAACCTCCTACCTCTTCATTCCCTATGACAGCATGGGTTATGGTGACGCTTATCCGTTTCCAATCATCGATCTGGGCTGGACGCTGAATTACGAGATGTTTTTTTATGTCGTATTCGCGGTTTTCATCTTCCTGCCGCTGGAACGCGCCGTGCTGACAACAGCGGCTGTGCTGCTCGCCGCAGTGCTCATCGGCTCCAACTTCAGTCTCGCCTTGCCGTTTAGTTTCTGGTTTCAGCCCATCATTCTGGAGTTCGTGGCGGGAATGTTGCTCGCCGTGCTTTTCCTGCGCGGCGTGCGCCTACCGCCCTTGCTGGGGATTGCGGTGGCCCTTTGCGGCGTGGCGATTTGGACGCTTATCGATCTGAAAAGGTTCGAATTCCAATGCAATCCGGGCTGTTATTCCTATACCCGGCTGCTCGTTTTTGGCGGTGGCGCGATTTTCCTGATGGCCGCGGCAACCCTGACCAGGGGCATCTCCCTGCCCCGTTTTGCGCAGCCGCTGGCGAAACTGGGCGATTCCTCCTACGCGCTTTACCTTCTGCACCCATTCATCTTTCGGGCATTCCTAGTTGCTTCCGGCGGCATCACCTGGCCGCAGGAGTGGAAAAATGTCGTCTATCTCATCGTCGTCGCCAGCACCATCGCCATCGCCCACGCATTTCACGTCCTTGTCGAAACGCCCGCAAATATCTGGCTTCGAGACCGGCTGATAACACCCCGGCGAAAAGTCGCCGTGTCCTGACGCCCAGAGAAAAGTCCTCGTTTCTGCTGTTAAGTATACCCCGAAGTTCCGTTCACAAGTTTATTTTAGCACTTGATCGTTAGCTAGGGCTGTGCGATTTAAAAAGAAAATTTTAGATGTTGGATAACCATATTCAGCATTTCAGCTTACTTAAAATCGTATTTTTTAAAAATTTGGAGAGTTGTGATGTCCCGCCTTCGTATTGGCTCGACGCTCACTGGTGCGGTATTGATCACCAGCCTCGGTCTTTTTTCCGCAGTCGCCAACGCCCAGAACGTGGAATCAGCGCCGCCAGCTGCCGGGCAGCAGACGCCGCCGGTACAGACTGCGACAACTGGCGCACCCGTAAAGGCCGCCGACGAAACCAACGCCGCATTTCTGGCTCGCGTTAACAGCTCCAATCCGGACACGGTTTCCCTTGCTGCCGCGGAACTGTTCAAGCAGTCTCCGACGCAGGCAACGGTCAAGGATCTGGCCGGCATCGCTTCCAGCACCGATGCGGCAAACGCCGAAATCACTGGAAAGGTGACGAACGGCTTTCCGATCATTGCCGTTTCCACCAGCGCGGCGCAGTTCTCCGAACAGCTTTCTGGCCTGATCCTGAGCGACTCCAGCCAGTTGCCCACCATCGTCGCACTGGCCCAGAAGGTCGGCAACAAGGACTTCTCCGAAGTTGTCGGCGAAGGTCTGGCGCTCGCCTATTCTACGGCGATGCAGAGGGGCAACACGATACTTGCCGCCGCAATCCAGTTGCAGACCAAGGGTGTCGGCGTGCCCTCCGATCTTCTGATCGCCTTTAGCGAAAATGTTCAGGGAACGGCGGCCGGTCCGGCAGCGCCTGCGGCAGCTGCAGCTGCTGCCTCACCGATTGGTGGCGCCGGCTCTTCACCTGCAAGCGGCAACAGCATTGGCGGCTCGGGAGCGGCGGGCTCACCAGCCGGTACGGCACAGGCCGGCGGCGGAGCCGCACCGGTTGGCGGTGGCGGCAGCGGTGGCAGCACCGGCAGCGGCGGAACCACCACAACCAACAACTTCTTTGCCGCGCCCCTTTCAACCGGCAGCACCAGCACGCCAGTCAGCACAAGTCCCGTTTGAACCCGGTTTTGCCGCCCGTCCTGCGGGAATGGCGGCCGCCTGTCCTACCATGCAACCGAGACTTGGCGGGTGCCACGCCCGCCAAAAAGAGCGAGGCTGACAGTTGTTGCAAAGGCACGATCCCTTGACTATGGCCGATATCGACAAAAGCGGATTTACAGCCGACTTTATCGATATAGACGCCGTTCTTGCCACGGTCCGCCGACAGTGGCGCGTCGTCCTCGCGGCAGTCGCCATTGCCGGGACAATCGGTCTCGCTTATGCCGCGACGGCCGTTCCGATCTATTCAGCTTCGGCTACCCTTTTGATCGACCGCAACAACAGCCAGGTCGTCGAGCAGCTTTCGACGATCGGCGGCGTCGTGGAGGACGAGGCTTCCATTCTCAGCCAGGTCGAGGTCCTGCAATCGGAAACCATCGGGATTGCCGTCGTCGACAGTTTGAACCTGACGGAAAATCAGGAATTCAGGGCAAACCGTGCCTCGCTTCTGAGTTCGATATTCGGCACGATCCGTTCGCTCGTCAACGTTTCGCAATGGTTCTCACCGGCAAAAGAGACCGTCATCGACGACGGCACGCTGAAGCGGGCGCTGTCGGACCGGCTACTGGACGGTCTCAGCGTCAAGCGTATCGGCCGTACCTACGCGCTGGAACTGACCTACAACTCGACATCACCGGTTCTCGCCGCCCAGATCGTCAACGCGGTGGCGTCGGCTTATCTGGTGGACAAGCTGAACTCCAAATACGAGGCGACGAAGCGGGCCAGCGACTGGCTGTCCGACCGTATTGCCGAGTTGCGTCAGCGGGCACTCGACACCGACCTTGCCGTACAGAAATTTCGCGCCGAACACGGCTTGATCGAGACCGGCAATAACGGCCTGCTTTCCGATCAGCAACTGGCCGAGTCCAACAGCGCGCTTATTCTGGCGCAGTCGGAAACGGCCAGGTCGCGAGCGCGGGTACAACGCATCGAACATATCCTTGCCACGGATGATGTCGACGCCGTCGTCACCGACATTCTCGAGAGCTCGGTTGCAAACGATCTGCGCAAGAAATATCTCGAATCCTCGAAGATCGAAACGGAAATCACCCGCAGGCTTGGCAGCAACCATGTTCAGGCGGTGCGTCTGCGCAACGAAATGCAGGAATACCGCCGGCTGATGTTCCAGGAAATCAGCCGTATTGCGCAAAGTTACAAGAGCGATCTGGAGGTTTCAGAAGCAAGAGAGAAATCACTTGCGGAGAGCGTTGCCAAGGCTACCAGCGTCAGCAACTCGGCCAGCCAGACCCAGGTTCAGCTTCGCGAATTGCAGCGTGAAGCGGAAACTTACAAGAACATGTATCAGACCTTCCTGCAGCGTTATCAGGAAGCGATGCAGCAGCAATCCTTCCCCGTAACGGAAGCACGCGTGATTTCGAGGGCAGTTCCGCCCAACATTCCAAGCAAACCGAACAAACCGCTACTTTTGGCGCTGTTCATGATCATGGGCGCCGCGGCCGGCGGTGGCATCGCCATGTTTCGCGAGTTCCGCGACCGTTTCTTCCGCACCGGAGAACAGGTTCGCGACGTTCTCGGGCTGGAATTTCTGGGCAACACCCCGCTCGTCCAGAACAAGCCGGGCACGGATGTGTTGCCAAAGGGACAGGAGGGGCCGCCTACCGCCACACGCCCGTCCAGCGTTGCCCGCTACACTGTCGATCACCCGCTATCATCCTTCGCCGAAACGCTGCGCAGCACACGGCTTGCGATAGATCTCGGCATTCCCCCGAAAACCGGCGCGCGGGTGGTGGGCGTCGTATCGGCGTTGCCGAGCGAGGGCAAATCGACGATCTCCATCAATCTGGCTCAGCTTCTGGCCGGACAGGGAGCAAGGGTTCTTCTGCTGGATGCGGATATTCGCAACCCGGGCGCCACGCGCGCTTTGGGGCGTCATGCTGCAGAAGGCCTGCTCGAAGTGCTGCTGGAAGGCCGCAATATGCGCGATGTGCTGCTGCACGACGAAAAGACGCGGCTCGCTTTCCTGCCAACGGTCGTCAAGCAGCGCGTACCGCACTCCTCCGAGCTGCTGACATCGGCGCAAATGTACAAATTGCTGGCCGAAGCGAGCGGTCTCTTCGACTACATCATCGTCGACCTGCCGCCTCTCGGGCCGGTGGTGGATGCCCGCGCGATGGCCGGCCGGATCGACGGTTTCGTCTTCGTCACAGAATGGGGCAAAACCGCCCGCAGGGCGGTACGCAATACGATTGAAAACGAAGTCCAGATCCGCAAGAAGTGTCTCGGTGTCATCCTCAACAAGGTGGACACGGAAAAGCTGAAGCTTTACCGAGCTTACGGTTCAAGCGAATATTATCACGCGCGCTACACGCGATATTACCATGATTAGGCGGGACGGAATGGCGGGCCTGCGTAAATTCTTCGCGGTCGTGCCGGTTCTCATCCTTTCCGTGTTTGTTTTATCCGTCGCCGCACAGGCGTTTTCCGAAACCCGGCGGTTTTCCGATGTCGTCGCCTTGGCAAGAATTGCCGACGACAAAAGCGGCCTGGCGCACGATCTTCTGGCGAAGACGGTCGATGGGCTGCACCCCGTCGTTGCGGAGAAAATCTGCCGTTCGGATATCGTCAAGGCCGGGTTACGGCTCGTTCTCGCAGATCTCGATGCAAATGGCCAAGATGCGACGTCGGAGGCCGGTGTGGCGCGTCTCGGCTTTGCCGAAAGCTATATTCGTCACGCGCTCTCCTGTTTGCCTGCAAATGGCGATGTGTGGCTGCGTCTTGCCATGGTTCGTTCGCTGCGTAACGCCTCGCCAATGGAAATCGCCGTTCTGATGAATTTTTCCCAACTTTACGGGCCTGCAGACGCCAACCTGATACGCGGGCGCTTCGTGATGTGGCAGCAATTTCCAAAAGACACACTGCCTCAGGCCGATGCGGCCCGCAATGCGGACACGGCAGTCGTCTGCGGTAAGGAGGGGGAAATCCTGCGATGGACCCTGCGGAAGATCTGTCCGCAGCAGCCGCAGGCCGGCATGAAACGCACCGTGCCGCTTCCGTGAAATAGCGGCCCGCCTCGTCCTTCTACCTTAGACATCGTCGCAGCAACAGTTATTGCAAAGCCGAAAGCCAATGTCGTCCATCGAAGCCCAATCAGAACCGCTATCCTCATCGCCACCGCGACCGGTTGCGTTTCCAGACTATTTTCGGACGGCCGCCATAGTCATCTTCTGGGCTATCTTCCTGCTTGCGCTTCTCAATCGCGGCGCAACTGAAATCGAGAGCCGTATCGTCGTCACCGTTGCAATTTATTTGTTGCTCGTGCCCGCCATCCTGTTGTTCGGGCCGCCCCGGGCTGGTTCAAGCTTGGCACTTGTGGCGACCTGCCTTTTGCTGGGGGCACTCATCATCCAGCTGTGGCTGCAATCATCTGTGCCGGGTATTGCTCCACCCAATCCCGCCTGGTCGACCGCCGCCATGTTCATGCAGTTCGCGCCCGACGCCACGGTTTCGCTCACCCCGGCGGATGATCGGCTCGGCCTGTTAAGCGCCGCCCTGCCCTTCGGCGCCTTCATGGCCGGCCTCGTCATTTTCGATACCGACGAGCGCGCGGCAAAAGCGCTGCGATGGTTCGCAATTGCCGGCGGATGGCTGGCACTGTTGTCAATCGTGCAGTTTCTGCTTTTTCCAGAAACACTCGGCTTCATTCAGAAGCGCTTCTATCTCGGCAGCCTGACCGGCCTTTTCGTCAACCGTAATACCGCCGCCACCTTCTTCGGTCTCATTCTCCTGACCCTCGTCGTGATGCTGCACAAACGGCTGACGGCTCCAGACTGGGGAATGGTCAGGGTGCTGGTGGCAAATCGCCTGACCGTTCCAGTCGGCCAGAAACGCCTCATCCGCAAGGCCGCCTTCATCGGCGTGCTCACTGCCTTTTGCTTCATCGCCCTGATGCTGACCGGATCGCGCGCCGGCATCGCATCAAGCTTTGCGGCACTGAGTTTCCTCATTCTTCTGACCGTCTTCAACTCACCCATCAAAACAGGCCGCAACGCGGCTGCCCTGCGGCGCAAGCGGCGCGGCACGAAGCGCCGCGCGGCGATCGTGCTCGCCATTACGCTTGGCCTGTTCCTGCTCTTCGCTAATCGCGTGGCGCTTCGCATGGAAACGCGATTGGAAGACGACATGCGCTTCTGCTACATGCCGGGCATCGCGCGTGCCATTTCTGACAGCTGGCCTTGGGGAACCGGCCTTGCAAGTTTTACGGAAACCTACGCGCCCTATCATGCGGCGCAATGCGGGGTGGACGCCATCGTCACCCACGCCCACAATGTCTATGCCGAGGGACTGCTGACGCTCGGCCTCGCATTTCCATTTTATGCGGCTTTTTTTGTGCTCGTCCAACTCGCCATTTTTATTCGCGGGGCGCGCAAACGCAAAAACTACCGGTACGCCTCCCATCTCGGCCTCGCCGGGCTGCTGCTCGTCGCATTGCATTCGACACTTGATTTTTCCCTGCAGATCCCCGGCTTCGCAATGGCTTACGCCGTATTCCTTGCGCCCGTCGTCACGCTTTGTCTCAACCCACCAGGTGTTGGACGGGACCGTTCGCGGCGGCGCGAACCATCTCCAACCGATCCCGCAATGCCGGCCTAGATCAGTCCGGATGGACAGCAGCCTTCATTTCGCTGATGCGAAATAGTTGTAACGATTATAAAACCACACAAAGACGCGAGAATTTGGGCATGCGGATATTGCAAATAACGTCGCTGTTTTCTCCGGACCGGGTCGGCGGCGCGGAGATATTCGTGGAAGACCTCGCGCGCGGGCTGGCGGAGAAGGGCCACACGGTAGCGGTGGCGGCGATCTCCCGCAAACAACAGGCCGTGGAGCTGCGCGACGATTTCGCCGTTTACCGCCTCGGACATACCACGCCGTTTTTTATCGGGGACTGGGAACAGCAACCCGGATGGAAGCGAAAATACTACAAGATCGCCGTGCAGCTGGATCCGGGTCTCGTGCGCCGGCTTGCCCGCGTCATCGATGATTTCCGGCCTGATGTCGTCAACACCCATTCGCTGTCGGAGCTGACACCGCTGGTCTGGCCGATGATCCGCAAGCGCGGCATTCCGCTCGTACATTCCCTGCACGATTTCACCAGCATGTGCACCAACGGCTCCCTGTTTCATGACGGTCACATCTGCGACGGCACCAGCAAAAAATGCCGCGCCTTCTCTTACCTGCACTGGCGTTGCCAATGCGCCGTCGACGCTGTCGCCGGTGTCGGCCACGATATTGTCGAGCGCCATGTGCAGGCCGGCTTTTTCACCCATGTACCGGAAAGCCGCCGCACGGTCATCTGGAATGCCATCGCGCCGCCAGCTTCACAGACACAGCGCATTCCACGCGCGCCTGGGGACCCGCTTGTTTTCGGCTATCTGGGCCGCATCGAGGCGCCCAAGGGTGCAGATCTCCTGATCGAGTCGCTGCCGCTCCTGCCGCCGAAGGGCTGGCGACTGGTCATGGCGGGTCGCGCGCCGGGCGGCATCGAAGCCTACGAGCAAAAAACCGCCAACCTTCCGGTCGAATTTCCCGGCTACGTGGACGCCGATAGTTTCTTCGCCGGTATAGATTGTCTGATCGTTCCACCACTCTGGCCAGAGGCTTTCGGGCGCACGGTCGCTGAAGCTATTCTACGCGGTGTGCCGGTTCTCGGCGCCAATCTCGCCGGTGTCGCCGAACAGATCGGTCGGGACCGGCCGGAACGCCTTTTCGCGCCGGGCAACGCCGCCGAGCTTGCCGCCCGCATGACTGACGCGATGCGCAACCCCGCCATTCTCGCGGAAACACCGGAAACCAAAGCGCGCATTTCGCAGGGCGTCGCGCCCGAACGGGTAATCGGGGCATACGAAACGCTTTATTCGGAGCTGCGCAGCGGCATCAGGGCATGAGCCGCAAGATTTCACCCGGGGACATGACTCCTAGACGTCAGGTCTGTTCATGGAAAACCTGCGCATAGCTTTCCGCCGCCTTCTGCCATGAATACAGCTTGCGGTTTTCATAACCCGCCTGGCGAAGATCGCTTGCCAGATGCGGCTCCCGAAAAAGCCGCTCAAGTGCCGCGACAAGGCTGTCAGAGTCCGCGGGATCGAAGGTGAGTGCGCCCTTTCCGGCGATCTCCGGCGTTGCGGAACGGTTGGAGCAGACGACCGGACACCCCAGTTGCTGCGCCTCCAGCACCGGCAGGCAGAACCCTTCATATGTGGAAGGCACGCAAAGGCAGGCGGCGTGGCGGTAAAGGTCTGCCAGTTGATGGTCGTCTATGCCGGAAAGCCGGATCAGTCGCGCCTTCAGCTCCGGATCATCTAGTACGCTGCCGATTTCCTCGGCATCGTCGCGGCCAACATGCACGACGTGCAAATCCGGCCTAACTTTGCCAATCACGGCAAAAGCCTTGCCCAGAAGCGAAAAGTTCTTATTCGACGTCGCGTTTCCGACCGCCAGTATGTAGGGCGCGGCAACTGGCGGCGGGCCGTTTAAACTCGCTAGATCGACATTCAGGGTGCTGTCAGAATGGATAGTCAGGCTTTTCCCGGCAGCCGATGGATAAAACTGCGCCAGATCCTTACGCGTCGCTTCCGATACGCAGGTGATCCGGTTCGAACCAGCCATCATCAGTCGAAAGATCAAATCCGTCGTCAACGTCGCGCCGCCAGCCGATCTGTTCGGGAATGGTCCTGAAATAAAGATCGTGAACCAGGGTGACGCGCCGTTTGCCGCCGCTGGGACTTCCGAAGGGATCGGCGTTGAACAGCACATCGATGCCGAGCTTGCGGCAAAGTGCCGGTAGCGTCATGGCCTGACGCAGCACATCAAACACCATGATACGCGGCCGCGGCGTCTCAATCAGCTGAAGGCGGCTTTCGCGCAGGTTTTCGGGCAGCTGTGCCCGCGTCCAGGGAGAGCGCAGGATGTAGTCGTCCCGCGTCTGATCCAGCAGCCGCTCCAGCAGGCTGAAGGTCACGCGGCCGACGCCGGAAGGTTTGCCGCCATACTGGCTCGGCATGTTTACGAGAATACGCATCCTGACCCTTCCGCTTGCCTGCACTTTCTGTCCGAATTGATCGCCAAGAGGCCCCTCACACTGCTTCCGACAGCAAAGCGGAAACAGACCGGCAGGTCTCCTCCAGCGAAAAACGCCGGCTCACATCCTCGCGGCCCTGCTGCGCCAGCCTTTCCGCCAGAGCTGGCTGCGACAGGATGCAGCCTAGTGCTGCCGCAAGCGCCGATGCGTCGCCCGGCGGCACCAGAAGACCCGTTTCGCCGTCCCTAATGATTTCGGTAACCCCACCACCGCGTGTAGCGACAACTGGCCGCCCGCACATCATGGCCTCCACCACCACCCGCCCGAACGGTTCGGCGACAACAGAGGTGTGGGCAACGGCATCCATCGATGCCATCAGCTCTGGTACATCCGACCGGAAACCGAGGAAGCGGACACGACCATCCAGACCGAGACGGGATGCCTGCTCGCGGATGCGCGTCTCATAGGCGTCCTGCCCGAATAGCGCTCCGCCAACGATGACGGCCTGAACGCCATCCATCGCCGCGATCGCGTCCAGAAAGACGTGCTGCCCCTTCCATTCGCTCAGCCGGCCGAACAATCCGACAAGCGGTTCAGGACCAAGGCCCAATTCCGTACGCAACCGCGCAGCTCTGCCGGGATCGTGGGCCACAGCCTTTGCGGGGTCGAAGCCGTTATAAACGATGCGGACCTTTTCTGCCTGCCCGCCAGCTTCAACGAAAGCCCGGCCGGTTTCCTGCGAATTGACGGCCACCAGCCTTGCGAAAAGGCGCGCGAATGCCAGCGAGGCATGGCGATTGGCGGAGCTGAATGCGGGATCGGTGACTATATCGTGCAAAACCCAGACAAGTGGGCGGCGGCTGAGTTTCGCGGCAAGCGCGCAAACGAACAGCGCCTTCTGCGAATTGGCGCAGATTACGTCGTAATGTCTCGCCTGCTGGCTCAATTGCCAAGCGACGGCGACAACATCGGCCGCGCCACGCAGCATTGCGCCAAACGGTGAGTCACGGCGGATCGACAGCATTTTTTCGCCAGCGGATAACATGACCGGAGGCCTCCCGGCCGCTGCCAGATCATCAGCAGCACCACCGCCACTGAGAAAACAAGCTCGCCAGGAATGCGGTCCGGCCTTGACGAGGTCCGTCAGAAAAAGCTCGGCGCCACCCTTCTCTCCTGTGTGACTGACAAATAGAGCGGATGTCATGACATCACCTGTGAAGTACCAGAGCACCCAAGTTGCCATTGCCCTAAATTGCGGGCATGAATGGACAGCCCGTGAAAATGACGAGTGCACTTGCCAACGGCAGGGATATTTTCACCGGCAATTTCAGTATAAGAACAACAATGCTTGATTGTGGTTAGAAAAAATAACATTCAAACCTTTATGCGGATAAGAATCCGATATACGTAAATTAAAAGAAAAATATTCTATCTATATATTTTAAAAGAGATCGAAGAAAAATTCGTGACGTATAATTTTACTGCTTTTCGCCGTCCCGTTTCCTGCGTTTTGTCCCCCGGCCTTTCGGCGGAGTTATCCTAGGGCCAGACGAGGAGAACGAACGATGACACCGCTCAAACGCAACATATGCATATATATGACCGGAACGGAAGAGGTGCCGGCATGATCGGCGTATCGCTCGGCATCACCTCCCGAAACATCCCCACCATGGTCCCTTCCCTGAACGCGCTCTCACCCTTGCGCGCGCGTTTGACTGCGGGTCAGAATGCCACGATCTTCGTGAATGGTGACAGCACCGCCTATGCCGATGCCGGACCATTCCAGCAGTTCGCCATGATGCTTGGCGATCTGCACGACACAAGGGTTGTGCTGCACCGCTGGGCAGAATGGCAGACAAACGCCCCCACCGGGCCAAAGGCCTATGCGGATTCGGTTACGCTGCGCGCAGGCATGGGGCCAACGCTCACGGTCTATCTTGCGGCACTGCCCGGCGGCATGGCCGGTTACATGCTCGCGGACCAGCGCGCGGCGGCGTTGAAGATTCCGCGTCCCGACCTGTGCATCACGCATCATGGGCATAATATGCAGAGTTTCGAGACGCCGGGTGGTATCCTAAGCTCCGGACGAGCCGCCCTGCTCGGACCGCTTGGCATGATCGAATGGCAATGGCCGGGTGCCCCCCAACTCATCACCACCCAGAACCCCTGGCGCGATAGCACCGGTTACGACAAGGTCTATAATGCGATCCTTGACCTTGCCCGAGCGCACCCGGGCCTCACGCTGGTGGATACACACGCGTCATTTGTAGCGAGAGGCAAGGACCATGCGCTTTACCGCGACAACGTCCATCCGAACGATGCCGGATCTCAGCTCATCGCCCGAACCTTGTTCAGTTGTTATCTGGGATCGGCGCCCGATAACGTCTTTCAGACACCTTGTTGGCCAAAACTTCCCGCCGCCAATCTTATCGTCAACGGCGATTTCACCGATTGGACGGGGTCCGCTCCATCGGGTTGGAGCCTGGCGGCGTCGGGTTCCGCCATAAAAGCCGCAGAAGTCACCTTTTCTCCGGCTTTCGCTCACAGCCTCGGTTTGCGTGCGAATGGCAACCAGTCGGCCGCACTGGTTCGTTATTTTCGCAATGCGGAGGCCGCCGCGATGATCGGCAAAACCGTTTCATTTGCAGTGCTTTATAAAAATACCGAGGGACAGCGTGCGCCCTATGTCACACTGGTTTCAAAAAGCGGCGGCGCAGTCCGGACGATCAGTTGCTCCGCGCTTCAATTTGGTGGTGCGAACGCCCTCGACAATAGCGGCTGGATGTGGGCGACAGCCAACGACATCGCGATCGATCCTGATATCAGCCCCAGCGGATATGGTTTCTATGTGAGGATCATGCCGGCATTCGGCATGAGCGCGCCGGTTTCCAACGAACCGCTTTACATACAGCGGGTGATCGCCGTTGAGGGCGCTCTGCCAAAAGGCAATCTGAGCGACTGAAAACCATAGAAAATTGTCTTGCGCGGCAACGTCATCAAGACCACTATTCATCGTCATCACCCTGTCGCCTCATGGTGATGACGTCCTCTCCCACAGGGCCGCACCAAGGTCCGCCAGTGAAGGATACAGGCCGGGAATGACCAGAAGCACAAATATGGCGGCATCGCATCAATCGCCGTTGCCGGGTTTCGTTTTGGCGATGCCTCTTTATCCTTCAAAAACCATACAGGTGCCCGGTCTCTTTCTGGCGATCTTCGTTTTTTCCATTGGCTTTTTCATTCAATGCAATGTGCTGACCAGCAATCTGGGCCTGCGCTTCCTCAACATCACCGACATGCTTGTCCTGATGACGCTACCCGTTATTGCCCTGCTTTACATTCGCTGTCTGACGCCCTCGATCATCCTGCTTTATCTCGTTCCGCTAACCATTTTTTTTGCACTTTCGGCTGTCTTTGCCGACGAACGTGGCGAAGGTGAATTTTACACCACCGCGATGGCATATTTTTACGCGGTCTATTTTCTGTTTTTTGCCTATATGCTGTTTAAGGAGAACCTTCTCGAGCTGTTCTGCTGGGGCATCTTCGCCGGCTTCATCGCGGTGACGATCCTGCTTTTTCTGGACATCGTCATTCACGACCAGCTCGCCTCCCTTGGCCTCTCTTTCATGTTCGATGAAACCGCCGTGCTGGCAGCTGCGGCAAAAGGCGAATTGAGCCCGTTGCTTTTGCGTGTCGAAAAAGCGGGTGGCATCTGGCCGGTGGGCAACACAGCCGGACCTGCCTTTGCGTTGGCGGGTGCGGCAGTCGCCTATCTTGCCGAAAGGCAAAAACGTCCCGCGCTGTTTGCCGTATTTCTGCTGGTCTATCTGGCGAGCTTCACACTTACTCTCAACCGGTCCGGAGTATTTGCCGTTCTTGCGATCGGGGTCTATTTCTACATCAGAAATTTTTCCATCAAAATGCTGCTCAGCACCTATTTTGGTTTTGCCTTGTCCGCCCTTGTCATCGCGGCGGTTTTGCCATTGGGTGCTTTCGATTTTGCGGAACAGATATTTTCAAAACGGTTTCTCGAGGACAGCAACAGCAGCAACAATGCGCAGGAGCGCTGGGATACGCTCACTGGCGGCTTTCAGGTGATGCTCCATCATCCTTTCGGCATCGGTTTTACCGCTCGATATGAAGAACTGTCGCGAATATCGAGAATCGGAACACCGCATAGTGGCTTTCTCGCCACGGCCTATGCGTCCGGCATAGGATTTGGCCTTCTCAGCGCCTTTGCGCTTGTTTACGCGATCCTCCGGAAACGAAAAGTCGGTTTCTTCGCCTATTCGGCGATCGCAATCGTTATCGTCTATCAATTTGAAGAGCTGAATTTCAATCCCGTTTTCATGGCCTATATGGGGCTCGTACTCGCCTATACTTTCATTGATCTGGATTTCAGGTTCTTTCTGAAAAATACGATGATGCGGATGGCTGGAATGGCAGAAGAGGACGCTTTGGCGACGGCACGACCGGCGTAAATTGCGGCGAGGTTCTCTCGCTCCAAACCGCACATCCTTGCTGGCAAAATTTGTTCCGTTTTCAAGTGGGCGCTTTAGGTCACTTCGATGATTTCAATCTCTTTGCCGCCCAGGCTGACAACATCACCGGCAGATTTTCCCATCAACACTCCTGCGACCGGGGAGACATAAGACATCGATCCATTGGCCGGATCGGCTTCATCCTCGCCTACGATCCGGAACCGTTGCGTCCTCCCGTCATCACGGCTGAATGTTACCACGCTGCCGAAGGCAACGGTGCCATCAGCAGGCGGGCTCGGCATCAGCTGGGCGGTGCGAACGCGCTCCGCGAAATACCGAATGTCCCGCAGAGGATTGGCTGAAAGCCGACGTCTTTCATTGACGTCTTCGACGGCATTGGCCGTTTCGCAGGCTTCGCGCGCCAATTGCAGCTGCTGCTCCAGCGCTTTCAGCCCAGCCTCCGTCACCAGATTGGGATGAGGCGAAATCACCCGGTCCGGCAGAACCGTTTCGGCTGCGGTTTCGGCACTATCTTCCTTGGTAAAGGCTACACTCAACTCTCGCACTCCATCCCCGTGAGATGCCACTTTGAGCATCTCCCTTGCCGTCCAATCCTGCCACCGCCCATCGCAATGCTGCAATAGCGTGCACCACGGAAACCGCCCATGTACCCCTCATTTCTGGCTCTAACAGGAGGCTTTTCGCCCTGTTAGGGTATTGCCCAAGAGGAGTGAGAAAGCCAACGCTAACGGACAGGAGACGGTCAATGGCCCGGACAGTATTGAATGCGCTTGGAGACACACTCTACTACAGCGACAATTCCACCGGATTTTTTTCCGCCACGGGTTCCGGACCGCTGCTGACAGGCACTGGCCTCAATGATTCCATGTGGGGCGACAGTTCCGTCAATGTGACAATGGCGGGCGGCACGGGCGACGATATTTATTACCTCTATTCCAGTATCAACCGTGCCGTCGAAAATGCCGGGGAGGGTATCGACACCATCGACACCTGGATGAGTTATACCTTGCCCGACAATTTCGAAAACCTGCGGGTAACCGGAGATGGTCGTTATGCCTTCGGAAATGAGCTGGACAACATCATAACCGGCGGATCGGGCAGCCAGACCATTGATGGCGGGGGCGGTAACGACGTGCTGATCGGCGGTGGCGGTGCGGATACATTCGTTTTTACGAGCGGCAACGGCACCGATCTCATCATGGATTTCAGCGCCAACGACACGATCCGGCTTAACGGTTACGGCATCACATCCTTCGAGCAGCTCGTCAGCAATGCCACCCAACAGGGCGATAATCTCTGGCTGAACTTCGCCAACGGCGAGGCCGTCGTTCTTGCCGGAACGACCATCGACGATCTTCAGGCCGACCAGTTCGAGCTCAGCCTCGACCGATCATCCCTCACCCAGACCTTTGCCGACGAATTCGATGCACTTTCACTTCGCAGCGGCGATCAGGGGACTTGGGATGCCAAATATTGGTGGGCACCGGAAAAGGGAAGCTCGCTGACGACGAATGGCGAGGCGCAATGGTACATCAACCCCGCTTATGCCGGCACATCAGAGGTCAATCCCTTCAGCATCAACAACGGTGTCCTGACCATCACCGCTGCGGAAACCCCGCAATCGATCGCCAACGAGGTTGAGGGCTATGATTATACCTCGGGTATGCTGAACACCTATTCGTCGTTCAGCCAGACCTATGGTTATTTCGAAATGCGCGCCGACATGCCGACCGACCGGGGCGCTTGGCCGGCCTTCTGGCTTTTGCCTGAGGACGGCTCCTGGCCACCGGAACTCGATGTCGTGGAGATGCGTGGGCAAAACCCCAATACGTTGATCATGTCCACCCACTCCAATGCAACGGGAGAACAGACATCAGTCATAAACAATGTCAGCGTGCCAAGCACGGAAGGTTTCCACACATATGGCGTTTTGTGGGATGCGGAGCATATTACCTGGTATTTCGACGACGTCGCCGTGGCGCAGACGGATACGCCTGATGACATGCACGACCCCATGTATATGGTCGTCAATCTTGCTGTCGGCGGCATGGCAGGAACGCCGTCGGCGGTTGATTTCAGCGACGGTTCGCAAATGATGATCGATTACATCAAAGCCTATTCGCTTTCCGACTGGGCCGCGTAACGAAAAACGCCGGCAGTTGCGTTCAGAACTGCCGGCGCTTCAGACCTCAGCCTGTCGGCTGGGCCTTGTTCAGTTCAGTCATTCAGCCGCGATCTGCATCCGCTCAGTGTAGAGCGACATGAGATGACGCGCCGTTTCAAGACTCGCGGGCTGTTCGGCACGGTAGCGGCGGCCGATTTCCATCATCAGCACGGTATCCGGCAGGAAGGTCAGCTCCGAGAAGATGCCCTGCCAGTCGATATCTCCCCAGCCGAGCGGCATATGCAGATCGCCGATGCCGAGAGCGGTATTTTCCTGGTCGAAATACGGTTGATAAAAGCCCTGCGGCCGGCCGAAGGAATCGTGGACATGCAAATGGCCGGCAACCGGCGCCATGGCACGAAGCTGTTCGCGAAAATCGAGCCCGCGAAAGGTGGATTCGAGATAGGCGTGGCTGAAGTCGATCAGCGCAACGACGTTATCATGGCCGATGGCCTTAACTGTCTGGGCCACCTCGGCAGGCGTCTGGCGATATTGGCCGGGTTCGGTGGAGAAGATATTCTCAAGCGCGACCCGCACGCCATAGGGCTTGCAGAATTCCGCCAGCTCGAAAAGCGCCTCCCGCTCACGGGCATCGGCATCGGCCCGCTCGGCGATCTGGTCGGCACGCAGGGCACCACCGTGTTGAACGAGGATGCCCGCGCCGATGCGATCGCACAGGACGGCCAGCGCCTTGGCTGCATCTATCTGGTAGCGGCACGTTACCGGGTCCATGAAATTGGACGAAACAAGACCGTGCACCGTGTAGCGGAAGTCGAATTCTTTGGCGAGCGCCACGAACCGTTGAGCGCGCTCCTCGATGATGCGACCGCCTGCGATCAGATCAAGGCTCGTTGCGGCGATTTCAACGGTGTCGCAGCCAATTTCGGCAAGCGCACGAAGATCGCTTTCGAGTGTGGCCAGTTCACCGTCGTCCGAGCTGGCGTTGAAGCCGGTTCCAATAAGATTGCTCATGTCATCATCTCCAGGGGTAAGGAAGGTCATGCGAGTTCAGGCTGCCGTACGGCGCGGCGCGCCGTATCGAACAGGTCCGGGCGGTCGATATTGACGTAGTCTACCCCGGCCAATGCGATCTCATTATGAAGGTTGGCATCATCGCCGCCATAATAAATCATGATTTCCAGACCCGCCTTGCGGCATGCCGCGACAAGGCCGGGCTTGCGCATCTGCGCAGGTGTGATCTCGATGATCGAGGCATGGTGAACAGCCGCAGCCAGCGAAGGCGACTTGGCGATATCGAGCGTCATCATCTTGCGGAATTCCGGCGCGGCGGCGGCCAGGCCCCGGCGCATTTCTTCGGAGAAAGAGAAAAAGAAGGTGTCGCGCACCATGCCGAGGCTCCGTACCAGTGCCGCCACCTTGACGGGATCGCAATATTTCAGCTCGACATAGACGCCGCAGCGGCCGCGCAAATGGCTGAGATAGGCATCGAGCCGCGGTACAGCCGCACCCTTGAAGTTTTCGCCGAACCAGCTGCCGGCGTCCAGTGCATCGATCTCCCTCGACATTATGTGGCCGATGGGACCCGTGCCATTGGTGGTACGATCCAGCGTTTCGTCGTGAAAGACATAAAGCACGCCGTCCGCGCTCTCGCGCACGTCGAGCTCGATGTAATCCGCTCCCTGCTGCAAGGCGAGGTCGGCGGCGGCGAAGGTGTTTTCGGGCGCAAAATGGTTGGCACCGCGATGGGAGACGATTTTAGGCATGGAAATTCCTGTCAGTTTACGGCTTCCGGTTCACGCGCCGGAATAGTCGAATGGTGGGAAAGATCGGCATGCAGCCCGGCGATGCGGTTACCGGCGGCATCGAACACGAGCGTCAGCGCCGATTTGCAGCTGATCCCGACACGATCTCCCGGCGCGTGGCGTATCGTCTCGCCATATTCGAGCGCGTGGATCATCCCTGCAGGCGTATCGATCGTGTAGAACACCTCGCGCCCCATGGGCTCGACGGTGGTAACCTGCCCCTCAAGCCGCGCCTCGGACGATGTGACGAGGGCGATATCTTCCGGGCGCAGGCCAAAGGTGACTTCGCCGTCACAGCGGCCATTGAGGTCGAGCAGGGCATCGCCAATCTGCAACTGCCCGCCCTGCGCCCATCCTTTCAAGAGATTCATTGGCGGCGTGCCGATGAAACCGGCCACGAACAGATTGTCGGGCCTGCGATAAAGATCATCGGGCGTGCCGATCTGGGCAATGGCGCCGTTGTTCATGCAAATGATCCTGTCCGCCATGGTGATCGCCTCGATCTGGTCATGGGTGACGATCAGCGTGGTGATCTTCAGGCGCTTCTGCAGGCTTTTCAGCTCGGCGCGCATGGTGATGCGCAGGGTCGCATCGAGATTGGAAAGCGGCTCGTCCAGTAGCAGGATGTTCGGTTCCTTGACCAGCGCGCGGGCAAGCGCCACACGCTGCTGCTGGCCGCCGGAAAGCTGCGAGGGGCCGTCGGTCGAGCAACGCGCTGATCTGCACGAGGCTTGCTGCCTCCTCCACCCGCCGCGCTGCTTCTTCACGCGGAACATTCTTGAAACGCAGCGGAAAGGCGATGTTCTGCCGCACCGTCAGGTTGGGATAAAGTGCATAGGACTGGAAGACGATGCCGACATTGCGGTCGCGCGCATCGATGCGATTGACGTTGTGGCCGTCGAAAGAAATCTGACCCGCGGTCGGCGCGTAGAGCCCGGCGAGCAGGAAAAGCGTGGTCGACTTTCCGCATCCGGACGGCCCGAGAACGGCGACGAATTCGCCGTCTTCGATGGAGAGGGTCATCGGTTGCAGAACGCGGGTGTCGCCCCAGCTTTTGGTGACATTGTCGAGGGTGATCCTGGCCATGGCGATTATCCTTTGATCCCGCCGAAACTCATCTGGGTGATGTATTTCTGCGTGAAGATGTAAATGATCAGCACAGGCAACAGATAGATGATGCCTACGGCAGCGATCATGCCGTAATTCACGCCGGCGCTGTCCTGTGCCACGAAGAAGAGATAGAGGCTCATCGTCATCTGGCTTTTTTCGATGAGCAGGGTCTGGACGAAAACATATTCTTCCCAGCCACGCAGAAAGGTGAAGGTGGCAACCGCGATCAGCCCGCTTCTTACCTGCGGCAGAACCACCATGCGAAAGGCTTGGAAGCGGCTCGCGCCATCGGTGACGGCACTCATTTCGATGTCCCAGGGAACGTTGTCGAAAAAGCCCTTGAGAACAAAAATTGCAAACGGCAGCTCAAGCGCACTCATGACCAGCACGACGCCGAAGAGATTGTTGAGCAGGCCCATGTAATGCAACTGCACGAAGATCGCGACGGTGAGCGCGAGCGCCGGAAAGGCATGCAGCAGCAAAAGCCCGCGCAGCACATTTTCACGCCCGGCGAAGGTGAAGCGCGACAGCGCATAGGCGGCCGGCGTGGCGACCAGCGCGACGATCAGCGTCTGGGAAGCGGCAAACAGCAGTGAACTGCGCATGGCGGTCCAGATGGATGGCATCAGCGCCATGCGCGTGGTGCCGGTTTTCTCGATATCGCGGCTCCAGAGGAAACTGTAGTTGTCGATAGTCAGATGCGGCAGCACCAGCACGAAGACGAGCGCCGCAACCACGGCACCAAATGCCAGCCATAGCAGCGCGGGATTGCGCAGGCGCTCGGAAAGAAGCGCAACTGCTATCGCCCCGCCATAGGCAAAAGCGGCGATTGCGCCGCTGCGCCACAGCACAAGTCGGCTGAGATTGTCGTCGGAAGTCGTGAGCGACTTCACCAGCAGCCACAGGTAGGGCAGGAGAACCGGAACCGAAACCACCGTCAGGAACACAAGAATGACGGGAACGAAACCGGCGCGATGGGCAAGGCTGCGCCTTTCAAGACGCGTCCAGTCCGGCTTCAGATCAAGCGCACGCCTGCTGTGGGCAGGCGAGTGGGTGTGGGCGAGCGTCATCACAGCACCTCGATTTTGGCGGGAGCAAAAGTCGAGCGCATATTGCTGATGCGCCATTGAATGAGGGTGATGGCAACGCCTATCGCCATCAGGCCAAGCGCAAGTGCAGCACCATAGGCATAGGCGCCGTTTTCGAAGGCGCGCCGGTAGATATAAAGCGGATAGGTCGTGGAATCGTAGACAGGCCCACCGCCGGTGATGAGCAGGATATATTCATAGGTCGTCATCAGTGAGAGCGCCTGATAGAGCGTGATGAAACGGATCGGTGACGAGAGCGCGGGTGCGACGACATGGCGAAGCACACCCCATTCGCTGGCGCCATCGACGCGCGCCGCATTGGCCAGATGCGACGGTATGGAGCGGATGGCCGATGTGAGGATGACCATGGCGAAAGACGCGCCGACGACACCGTTCGCCACCACCACCAGAAACAGCGGAAAGTCGTTGCGCAGGTTGAGAGCGGGTGCGCCGAGCGCGCCAAGAAACTGGTTGAGCAGGCCGGAAGACGTCGGATCGGCGATCCATATCCACAGCACGCCGTAAAGCACGGCGGGGCTCATGCGCGGCAGCAGCCAGAGGCCGCGAAAGAAGTTGCCTAGCCGGTCCGGTATCGCCGTGGTCGTAACGGCCAGAAGCGCGCCAAGCCCGATATTGAAGATGAACAGCGTTGCGCCGACATAGATCAGCGTCGTCAGCAACACCATCGGCAGGCGCACGTCGCGCTGAAACATGCGCTGGAAATTCTCGACCGTGAATTTGCCCACCCTCAGGTTTGCGCCCATATCGGTAAAGGCGATCACCAGATTGACGACGATCGGGGCAAGAAAGAACAGGCCAAGCAAGGCGAGAGCCGGAGCCAGATAAAAGATCGGCCGGGCCGGGCGGCGCGCCCGAAGCTGAAATTGAGACATTACGATATACCGGTGGGAACGCGGAAAAGCCGCCCGGCAGAACCGGGCGGCATGGTTTCGGGCAAACTCAGTTGCTTGCGGCGTCGCGGATTTCGATCTCCGCGCCAAATTGCAGCTCAAGCTCGTCGGCGATGAAATCGACCGCCTGCGCGGCCGTCATCTTGCCGGTCTCAACCGCTTGCAGACCGCTGAACAGCACCTTGTTGTAGCTGCCGAACTTGGTGTGGTTGGGCACGAACTGCGCGTATTTCATCATCGGCGAAGCAGCGGAGAGTACCCAGTTATCGCGGTATTTCGGCATGGCCGTCTGGGCGTTGCTGATGGCCGTATGATAGGATGTCACGGCGTGTTCGTTGTTGAAATAGGGCAATGTCGCAAGCGCCACGAGATCGGCGGCGATATCGGCATTGGCACTCTTCGGATTGAGGGTGTAGAGCAGCGGGTGCGACAGGTTGGCCGGCTTGCCGCCTTTTTCGGCTGCCGGAGCGGAAATCCAGCCGATCTTGTTGAAGTATCCCTTGCCATCTGTCGGCCAGGTCGCGCCGTTCTTGTCACCCACCTGCCAGGCAACCGCCCAGACACCCTGATGGAAGATGAAGGCCTTTTCCTGCTTGAAGGCCGTCTGGATCGCCTCCCAGCTCATGGCGGTATTGTCGACGGGCGTCACGCCTTCCTTGGCATTGCGCTCATACCAGCCGAGCGCCTTGGCCATTTCGGCCTTGGGGAACATCAGCTTGCCGGTCTTTTCGTCCATGAACTTCACGCCATAGGACTGGAACACCATCAGATAGTCGATACCGACATTCGGGCGGTGCAGCATGCCGTATTGTGCGGCCTTGCCGTCTACCACTTCCTTCGACAGGGCCGTCAGATCGTCGAGCGTGAATTCGCCGGCGTCGACCTTGGCCGGAAGGCCTTCGATGAAGGCTTCGTCCTTGCCGATCTTGCGCAGCATGTCCTTGTTGTAGAAGAACATGCGGATTTCCGCGTCCTGCGGAATGCCGTAAATCTTTCCGTCCGTCGCCTTGGCCGAATTCCACAGAACCGGCAGGATATCGCCATAGACCCAGGGAGCAGCGGCAATCTTGTCTTCCATCGGCATGGCATAGCCGTCCTGCGCGAACTGGCCGATCCATTCATGCGGCAGGATGTAGATATCCGGCCCCTGCCCCACCGAAAACGCCTTCAGCGTGTCGAGCGCGAAGGAGTCCCAGCCCTGCACGGCGCTGTTGTTGATTTCGATGACGACGCGTTTGTCGACGCCTGCTGCCTTGAACTGTGCGTTCATGATGCCGGCGGCGGCTTCGATGTTGGTGACGCGGCCCGGCGCATTCTTGTCGGCGAGCGTCCAGAGCTTGATGTTGATGTCTTCGGCAAAGGCGACAGCCGGCAAAAGCGCGCCGAGGGCAACCGTGGCCATCAGGGTGAGAGACTTGAACATGTGATCCATTCCCGTTGAAACTGATTATTTAATTAAGTTGCTTAATTAACAGCTTCATGACATTTCCCTAGGTAAAGCGCGGGAGAGTGAAACTTTGACTGAGAGACGGCAGGGCGGGCTGGCAGGCATTGGCGCAACACAGGGCGCGCTTCTGGGATATATCAGGCGCAAGGGTTCGGCCTCGCGGGTCGAGCTTGCCGACTATTGCAGCATAACGCCGGCTGCCGTGAGCATGATGACGCGAAATCTGCTTGAGCGCGGTATCATCGAGGAAGGTGCACGCCGGCAGGAAGGCCGTGGCGCACCCCATATCGACCTCACGCTCAAAAAAACCGTCGGTTACGCCCTTGGTGCGCACGCCAACCGTTATTCGGTGATGTTAACGCTGTTGAATTTTGGCGGAGAGATCGTTGGAGAATTGCAGATGCGCGGCTCCTACGACGCGTTTTCCGATGTCCAACGGGCGCTTCAGGACGGATCCGAAGAACTACTGACGAAAAATGCGATCAACAGGAGCCAACTGATCGGCGCGGCCATTGCCATGCCGACCCGCTTTCGCAAGGAAGCCATGTCGCTCGATCTTGCCGAAGAGGTTATTTCCTGGGCCGGGTCTGACCTTTCCGCCATGCTGCGCGAGGCGCTGCGTTGTCCGGTGATCATAGAAAATGATGCCAATGCCGCAGCCATGGGTGAACTGACGCTTGGCAATGCGGACGGACACGAAAATTTCGCTTATCTCTATCTCTCCGAGGGGATCGGCGGCGGCATCATTATCAAAAATGAGCTTTATCGCGGTTATCTCGGCAATGCCGGCGAGATAGGCGCCTTGCGCGGCCGCAGCACTTCGCGACCCTCCTTCGAAGACCTGGCGGCATGGTGCGTGGAGCATGTGGGAGAAAAACCCTCGGGGCGCGCACCCGATATCTGGACGGATTACCTCTTGCGCAACTCCGCCGTGTTTGAGGCGTGGCTGGAACGGGCGGGACCGGAGGTTGCGCGCCTCGCCTTCGCTGTGAGCGCCGTTCTGGCGCCCACGGCAATCTTTGTCGGCGGCACCTTACCAAGGATCGTACGACAGCGGCTGGCGGAATGGCTGGATTACGAACGCTCGGACCCGTTCGACGGCGCAAAGGTGATACAGCCGAAAATCCAGCTGCCGGATGTGGTTGCGACAGACCCCGTGGCCTTCGGTGCGGCGGCGATGATCCTGCACGGCGTCGGAGAAGTGCGTTAAAGGCCGGAGCGCATGTCCGGGGGAGGCCTCAGCCGAGATTGGTCACCATGAAATAGATCAGCCAGCAATGCCCGATCACCAGCACGGCCCAGGCCCATTTTGCAAGCCTGATATCGACATCGATGACGGTATTGCTGATTTCCGCCACGCGAAAAGCCTCTTCCTCAACCCGGTTCTCCGGCGGGCGAGATCTCAGCACCTTCCTGGAAACCGGCTCGCCCACGACATAAAGCCTGTCGTTCGCAACTGATGGACGCGGGTCGCCGTTGGCGCTCCCGTCAAGGGAAAGCACGTCGTCACCCGAGGCGCAACTCACCGCTAATAGCTGTGATGACACCCGCCTGTTACGCATGTTACCTCCATTGGGCATCACAAATCTTCCACACAATAAAAATAAAAAAATTCACCTGCTGCTCCCGACAAAGCCTTGGCTTTACCGGGCATATTTGCGATGCGCGCAATACGCGCCGCGCCAGTTGAACCCCTTCTCGCCCCACGCTCTTGCGCTCCCCCGGAAACGCATCGGCATCAGCCCCGCCATTAACGTGCCGGGCTTCCCGGCAAATCGTGCCTTCCCGCGTAAGGCTTTACCTCCCGCTGGATCAGGAAGACGGATTTCTCCACCGGCAGCGGTTCGGCTGTCCGGTAGCGATGAGACCGCTTGGAATATTCAAACCGGATCCGCCTGTCTTCGAACTTCCCCGCCAGAACGCGATAGCCGTTGACGACCTCGTTCAGTATTTCCAGCTCTTCTCCCCACAGCCAGCCACCGTAAGAAGTGCCTTCGTTGGAGCGCAGCACGATCTCGAAAAAATGCCCGCCGGCCGCAAATGGCATGCGGAAAATAATATCGAGATTGTCCTCATCTTCGTCGTCGCATGCCGACAGTCTGGCATGGGCAACCTTCGCATGGGCCAGCGCCGAGACCGGATAGAACGGGCGCCCTTTGAACCACATGAACTCGCACACCGCATAACCGACGTCGTCGGCACGCTGGTAAGGTTCAGTACGCGGCTCGAACGCCATGTAGCTTCCGTTAAACGCTATCAATTTCGAAAATTCCCGATGCCTGCCTGATGCATGATTGCTGTTTTCCGCCCGTCATCCGCGCCTCTGTTCACGACAATAGGCAAGCGGCGTCACACCAGCGTCAAATGGAACGCCAATGATGACTTTCAATTTCCCGGACACATTGTTAGATGGTGATTCATGAGGGAACGAAAGTGGCTGGGAACGCTGAACTGATACCGATCCGGCTTTTTGGCACTCCGCGCTGCGATGCGGTGCGGCAAGCGTTTTTCCCGTCCAAGGGCTTTGCCCTCACTGCCGCTCTGATCCTTGCTCCCAACCAGTCCCTTTCCCGCCAGCAGGCCGCATCGCTGTTGTGGGAAAACGTCGAGCAAAAAAGGGCACTCGGCAATTTGCGGCAGCTGATCCTGCGCCTCCAGAAGCTGTCGAGCGATGACGATGCCATCCTTCTGACAGAAGGGAACGACCTGAAGGCCGGAAAGCTGGCGCAGCGGACCGACCTTGCGATCTTTCTTGCCGGCGCGAGAGCAGAAGACCCGATGCAGAGGCTGCAAGCCCTGCTCGAATTCGGCGGCGATCTGCTGGAGGGGCTGGAGGCTGGGCAGGACCACCTTTATCTCTGGCTGCTGTCTGAGCGACGCCGTCTCAAGGACCTGTTCTTTTCAAGCTATACACCGCTTCTGGAGGAGTTGACGCGGTTCGGCCGCGCCAGTTCGAACAACATCGCATCGCTTGCCGAATGCGCGCTGAAGATCGAGCCGGAGCGCGAGGAAACCTACCGCGCCGCCATGGCGGCCTATGCGCGGGTGGGAAACACCAGCGCCTGCGAGGGAATTTTCCAGCTTCTGATGGAACAGCTCCGCCAGGAGGACCGACCTCCGGAGGCCGAGACAGTGGCGCTTCGACGGCGGATACAAAGTCTGGCCTCGACGATAGTAGCCCCCGCCGAACCGGATGAGGGTAGCCGCCGAAAACCGATGGCAAAACCACGCGTCGCCTTCAGCCGTCCGGTGCGGGTGGACGGGCTTGCGGTATCGCCGGTGATGAGTGCCTTTGTCGAGGATGTCGCCAATAGTCTCGTTCGATACCGGACCTTCACCGTTCTTTCGACGCACAGCACCTTTGTAGCGACACACGACCGGACCGACGACAGTTATGCAATGTTGCGGGCGGATTACCGCATCGTCTCCACGGTTTTCGACGATGCCCGCATGTCGGTAGCGCTGATCGAGGAAGCGACCGGAGAAATCGTCTGGTCGCTGGAGGTTGTGCTGACCGCGCGGCATATTCACGCCGCTTTTCGACTGCTGTCCAAACAGGTGGCCGCGGGGCTTGCCCGCGAGATCGAGCGGCTTCAGGTGGAACCAGACCGCAACCACAGCGGCGAGGCCTACCGGCAATTGCTGGAGGGCCAGCAGCTTCTGCGCGGCAAGTGCGACCTGCCGCTTCTTCGAAGAGCCCGCTCGATGTTCCGCAAGGCGGTCGATCTGGATAACAGCATGGCGGTTGCCCGCGCCCGCGTGGCGCAGAGCCTGCAGCTGGAATGGCTGATGCTGGGCGGCAACGACCCCCACCTGCTGCACCGCGCCAAGGCGGAGGCAGACGCCTCAGTCGAAATCGATCCCGCTCTTGGCGTCGGCCACTGGATGTGCGCCGTCGTGGCGCTCTACCAGCGGGATTTCGACATATCCGCCGAAAGGTTCTTCGAAGCCGAGGCGCTTGCGCCCAACTCCGCCGACCTTTTGCTCCAGCATGCCGATGCGCTCGCCCATTTCGGCGATGCCGAAACCGCATGGGAAAAGTTTCAGCAAGCCATCGACCTCAATCCGCTCGCACCCGACATCTACTGGTGGGCGGGCGCCAGCATCGCGTTCAAGCGTGAGGATTACGGCACGGCAGTAGAACTGTGCGCGCGCATGGAAAATGACGAGCCGGCATTGCGCGTCTTGACCGCGAGCCACGCGCTCCACGGTGATTTGGACGCTGCCAGGGAAACCGGCAGCAGGCTTCAGGAAAACTATCCGGGTATGACGGCGAGGGAAATCAGCAGCCTGTCCCCAGACCGAGACCCGGTAGCGAATGAAAAATTCTATAACGCACTTCGATTAGCTGGGATCAAATAGGAGTTATTATGTCCTCGCACTTCTTTATTGTCGGAAAAAAGGGTTTCGGCGTTCTCTTCATTCGCACGGCGCCGCTCAGGGTTGCGTCCGTCTCGCATGAGACGATTGCCGCCTATGAAGCCAGCCATCCCGGTGTGGACGGTTACGCGCGCGTTGCTGCGGCGGCAAAATCCATGCTCGTTCGTCAGGACGGCCAGCCCGAAAACGAGCTGGATCAGGTACAGATCCAGGGCATCGAAGCCCTCGTCGCCGGCGGCGCTGTCGTTTCCGAGGCCGATTTCGCCTTTGTCGGCGAAGTGATCGACGCCGGCTGGGATTTCAACCGCATGGTGCAGGCACCGATCGAATCGGCCCTGAAGGCTGTTGGTCCGGCGGGTTCCGTCACCGGCGAGCTGTTCGACGCCATCCTTGCCGACGACACCAACGCGGCGCCTTGATTGCGGCCCCGCAGCCTTGACCGCTGACGGCGCACATATACCAGCGACAGCGGCTTTAGGGCATCCGGACGCTTCGTTCTTTGATCCCGAACTGCTTCGGCGGTTCGGGATTACCCGCGTCGGAGACGTGACCGGTCTCGATATTATCGGCATACCCGTCTGGTTCGCGACGCGGCCCAATTCACGCGGACTGTCTGTCTCCCAGGGCAAGGGGCTTGTCGCGGAGCAGGCACGGCTTTCCGCGATCATGGAAGCGATCGAAGGTGCCGTCGCCGAAGACACCCGCAAACATATCACCACTTTCGGCTCCATTCGTGAGATGCGGGACAAGGGCGCCCCTCTCGTTCCTTTCGAAACAATCGGCCGGGTCGACCCGGACACTCTTGATCTGCGAAACCAACGCGCCTGGGTGAAGGGAACATCCATACGCCAGCAGCTGGAGGTTTTTGCCCCCTATGAACTGGTGGGCATGGATTTTCGCACGGATTTCCCCTGGGACCGGCAGGCCTTTCTCATGAGTTCGCAAGGTCTTGCGGCGGGTTTCGACCATGACCACGCGGTTCTGCACGCCCTGCTCGAACTCATCGAAAACGACGCCTGCTTTCTCGTCGATACCTTCGAAACCCGCAATATCGCGCCGGAACCGGTCGTGTTGCCGATGGGTGTCGACGCATCCTTCGATGCTCTTGCTCAACACCTTTCACATATCGGACTGCCGCCCCGCTTCTTTGATCTCACCAATACGCTCGGCGTGCCTGTAGTCATGGCAAGCCTGCCACGGTCAATCCACGCGCAGGACGGACTTGCCACCCGCAGCGCTGCCGGCGCAGCGTGCCGGTTTGGCACCTATGACGCGGCAATTGCCGCGCTGCTGGAGGCGATCCAGTCGCGACTGACTGACATCAGCGGCGCAAGGGACGATCTCTCTCCTTTGCGCTACCAGCGGGATATGTTTGCGGCGGGACCGGCGGCATCCGAGGTGCGGCCGATGGACCGGATCCCGGCCAGTCTCGATTTTGCGATTAGCGATCCGGCTCTACCCCCGTGGCGTCAGCTTGCAGAGCATCTATTTGCCGCCGGGATCGACGACATCTATGTCTTTGCGCTGGAAACGGGCGTATCCGGTCTGCATGTCGTCCGGGTTCTGGCAAGCGGCCTCACCCCTGCCGGTGGTGGCCTTCAACGTATATCGCAGCGGACGCTCGACCGGTTCCTGAACCTCGGAGGCCTTTGATGAAGCCGGTGGTTTTTGCGGGCCCGTCCATCCACGGCATCACACCCGCGCAGATTTCCGGCCTCGATCTTCGTGGCCCGGCTGCCTGCGGCGATATTTTCGACGCGGTAAAGCAGGGTGCCCGGACAATCGGGCTGATCGACGGCCTCTACGGTGACTGCGCCGCCGTGTGGCACAAGGAAATCCTGTTTGCACTGACAGGCGGCGTCACTGTTCTTGGTGCCGCCAGCATGGGCGCGCTAAGAGCGGCGGAATGCGCGGCCTTCGGCATGATCGGCATCGGCGAAATCTTTGAAGCCTATCGGGACGGGCTGCGTTTTTCCGACGCCGATGTGGCAGTCAGCCACGCGCCCGGCGAACTCGACTACCGCCCGCTGACAATCGCGCTTGTCGATGCCGAAGCGACGCTCGAAGCGTGTCGCGCCGCTATCGCCCCAGAGGAACACGACGCCTTGCTGAACGCCGCCCGCAAGCTGCATTTTAACCGCAGGACATGGCGTGCAATGGCAACTGAGGCAAACCTCAACCTCGAGACCGCAAATTTTCTAGCCGGAAACGCGGTTTCCGCCAAACGCAACGATGCGGCCCGGCTTTTAGGCCTGCTCGGCAGCGGGGAATTGCCATCCCCGCCGTCGCAATCGTGGAAATTACAGAACACGGTATTTTTCCAGCAATTGGCCACGCGGCAGACGGCGGGAGAAAAAGCGTCTTGACCGCTGCCCCGCACCCGTCTCTGCTGCCCGACTGCGGAGGACTGATCCGGACAATCGCGCTTGCCTTGCCCGCCGCGTTTTTTGCGGGTGACAGGGCTGAAGGGGGCGGCTCTCCGCTCATCCCGATCGGAAACCTGCTTTCGGCTCTGCCTTCCGACGTCACGGCCCTTGTTCTTATCGATGGCCCCTGTCTCGCCTCCGCTGAAAGCTGGCTCAGCAGGCTGGCAGCCACCTGCACCGCAGAACTGTTACCGCTCGATGCAACCAGCAGCGTTTCGCACCCGTGGATACAGGACGTGTTCCACGTTCGGACTGCTGATGGGATCGCAACCGAACTGCTTTGTGCATCGGAAAGCGCCGTCACTGGCGAGCTCGCCAATCGTCTCGGGCTTGCCGCCAACGCTTCGCATGTCACTTTGCCGGGCGGTAACCAGCTGGTCGGGCCGGACTTTCGATTGGTGGGCCATTCCAGCCTGCAGGACGACAGGGGTATGGCAAACAATGCGGCAACCGAACGGCCGCAACAATGGCAGCGGGTTCAGGCACTCGACTACAGAACCCTGGGCAGTTTCGGATATCGGCCGGAAGACCTCGGCAATGCCTCGGCCTCAATCGCTCTTACCTCGGCAAACACGTCGCCTCCGGCGATCACCTTCGGAAAAATCCACCAATGCGGTTTCCACGTCGACCAGTTCGTTTCGGTCACAGGTCTAAGACGCGATGGCCACCCGCTATTGCTGGTTGCCGATCCGGTGGCCCATGAATGCAACGCCCGTAATGCGATGGATTTGAAACGTAAACTGGATGCCTCCGTTCTATTGCTGGCACAGCAGGGCTTCGCAATCCTGCGAAATCCCATTCCGGTTTTACCCACCATCGACACCAACAAATGCCTGCCTCGGCTTTATAACAACGTGCTTGTTGAAAATATCGTGCGCTCCGACCAAGAGAAGCCATTCGTCTGGGTTCCCCATTTCGGTGATGCGGAAACGCTCGACGGTTTCGACCGAGAGAACAGGAAAATTTGGGAAAGACTGGGCTTTCACGCCATCGGCGTGGCCGGCTGGAGCCATTTTGCCAGCAGAAACGGGGCATTGCGATGTGCAACAAAGGTGATAAACCGTCAACCAGCACAGCATACCGACGGAAAACAGCCTTACTTTATCAGTAACACCTCACAATACCCGTGGAAATTGTGTTGAATGTCTACCTTCAACAATATTAATTGATAAATATCCAATTTAAGAACCTCACAACTGGAGGAGTTCATGATGCAGGCCAAACTACCCAGCCCGATCGATGTGCATGTGGGTACACAAATCCGAATGCGCCGCAAGTCGCTCGGCATGAGTCAAAGCGCGCTGGCGGGCCGGTTGGGCATTACCTTCCAGCAGGTCCAGAAATACGAAAAGGGTGCCAATCGCGTCGGCGCGTCCCGTTTGCAAGCCATTGCATCGGTTCTCGGCGTCGATGTCAGCTCTTTGTTCGCCAATGCGACGCCGGATGTCGGAAACGCCAATCCCGCCCTTGGCACGATCAATGCCATGCAGTCTTTCGTTGCGTCGAATGAAGGATTTTCGCTCAATCAGGCCTTTGCCCGAATCAAGAGCGCAACCGTGCGCAAGAGCATCGTTGCCCTCGTGACATCGCTTGCGGCTACCGAAGCGGCGGAAAATAACGGCGCGCCGGAAAACAAGAGCGACGATTGACGCAGGTGTGACGCTCGCGTGACGCTCGATGTGGTCGAAAATGAACAACGCGGGATCAACGCGTTTTCATACTGTCGACTGTCGAGAGGGAATCATGGTGGCGTCTACCGCAGCAATACTTGAACAGGACAATGCAGACGAGATTCTGGCGCTCGGGCGGATGGTTTCCTATCTTTGCCAGCGCTCCAAATCTCTGGAACTGGGGATGTCGACCTATTTCCTGGAAATGGCATTGCTGTCGCTGGCCCAGGACATCAATCAGCATGGCTCGCTACCGGCCGGCGCAGAAATGAACGGCAGCGGTTTCGCACACGCCGAACTCCATTAAAACACCGCTTTTTAACGACCGCGTCTGCAATTGCGCAGAGCCGCAGACATTTTTCGTCTGCGGTTCCGGCTGGGCTGAAACACACCGGACGCATATATTTTTTAGTCAACTCCAAGAACTTTTGTTCCCAGCATTTGTCGAGGCCCGGTTTTTACCGGGCCTCGATTTGTAGTGGAAGTAAAGACGACAGAATTCTGTCGTCAGGCAACGACCGCGCCCGGACCCGCCACAGCACCCGGCGGCACCTTGCCCAGAATAATCATGCCGAGGACCTCGTCCTTCGTCACATCTTCCGTGCGGGCATGGCCGACCACCTTGCCGTTTTTCATGACGAACACCCGGTCGGCGAGATCGAAGACGTCATGGATATCGTGGCTGATGAGGAAGATGCCGATGCCCTGCCGTTTCAGTTCCTTGACGAGATCGCCGACCTGTGCCGTTTCCTGCGGCCCGAGTGCTGCCGTCGGTTCGTCCATGATGAGGATGCGGGCATCGAACAGAATGGCGCGGGCGATTGCCACGGACTGCCGCTGGCCACCGGAAAGCGCCTTCACCGGCTCCTTGAACCGCCGGAAATTGGGGTTGAGACGCCCCATGACCTCGCGGGCCGAAGCTTCCATGGCGACATCATCCAATGTTCCCCATTTCGTCTTCAGCTCGCGGCCGAGATAAAGATTGGCCGCCGCATCGACATTATCCGCCACCGCCAGCGTCTGGTAGATGGTTTCGATGCCGTATTTCTTGGCGTCGCGGGGATTGCGGATATCCGCATCCTCGCCGTTGATGAGGATGTCGCCCCCATCCCGCCGGTATGCACCGGACAATATCTTGATGAGCGTCGATTTGCCGGCGCCGTTGTGGCCAAGAAGGGCCACAACCTCACCTGGGAAAAGATCGACAGAGGCGTTTTCCACCGCATGGATACCACCGAAGGAAATGGAAATATTGCGCATTTCCACGAGGGGCGTGACTTGTTCCGTCATTGGGGTTCTCCTCGGTTCTTACTTGGCGCGGGCGCGGTAGATGGTGTCGAGCCAGACGGCGACGACCAGAACCACACCGACGACGATGCGCTGAAAGGGCGTATCGATGCCCACAAGCACCATGCCGGATTGCAGCGATTGCATGACGAGCGCGCCGAGCATCGCGCCCGCTATGGTGCCGACGCCGCCGGCGAGCGACGTGCCGCCGATGACCGCCGCGGCGATCGTATAAAGTTCATCCAGTTCACCCTGGGCATTGGTGGCCGCGTTGAGGCGGGCAGTCGAGATTGCCGCAGCGATGGCGCATAGAACGCCCATCAGCGTGAATATCTTGACCGTGACCCAGCGGGTCTTGATGCCGGCGAGTTCCGCCGCCTCCGGGTTGCCGCCGATTGCGAACACATAGCGTCCGAAGCGCAGCCGCGTCGCGATGAAGGTCATGACAGCACCGACGGCAAGCGCCATCAGCACCGGAATGGCAATGCCGTGCGGAATGAACAGACCACCATCCGGCCAGGTAATGCCATTGGCATCGGCATAGTTGCGGGCAATGTTGACCGGCCAGGGATAGCTGTTGACGACAGCTACGAAACCGACGACGACGACGCAGCCAAGTGCCACCAGGAAATATTCCGCCCAGACGGGCCGCAGCGGAAAACCGAAACGGCGACGCTGGTGGCGGGAATTCAGGATTGCCGCGACAATGGCGACGCAGGCGGCAATGGCTGCGATCCAGCTCCATGTCGCGCCGATCGAGCCGCTGGTGCCGCCACCCATCAGGCGGAAGGTGGAATCCATCGGCGCCACGGTGCGGCCGCTGGTGACGAACCATGTGCCACCGCGCCAGACCAGCAGACCGCCAAGCGTGACGATGAAGGACGGCACGTTCAGGAAGGCGATGATCGAGCCCTGCAGCATGCCGATCGCTCCGCCGACGAAAATGCCGACCAGAAGCGTGACGATCCATGTCGCCCAATGTTCAAAGCCGAGGAGCTGCGGCAGGATTTCCGCCTGCATGACACCCATGATCATGCCGGAAAAACCGAGGATCGACCCGACCGACAGATCGATGTTGCGGGTAACGATGACAAGCACCATGCCTGTCGCCATCACCGCGACAGAAGCGGTCTGGACGGAGAGGTTCCAGAGGTTTCTCGGCGTCAGGAACAGCCCGCCCGAAAGAATATGGAAACCGATCCAGATCAGAAGAAGCGCGCCGACCATGCCGAGCAGCCGGGTATCAAGCTCCGTGGCACTGATGAAACGCGAAATCGAGCCCGTCTTTTCCGTCTTGGGGGACGCTGTGGAATTGGATTGTGTCATGTCGGCCATGGACTGCCGGTCCTCCTTACATCTGAAAGGCGCCGCGCCACGTATCAGTGGCGCGGCGCCCAAACATCAACCTAGCGGTCTCAGTTGCAGGCCTTGACGGATCCGGCCTTTACACCCTGGCAGGCCGTTTCCTTCTTGATCCAGCCGGCGTCGATGACGACGTTCAGATTGTCCTTGGTAATGGCGATGGGCTTGAGGAAGACTGACTGCATCGTCACTTTTTTCGGACCGCCATCAAAAGCGGCAACGCCCTTGATTTCCGTCATCTTCTTGCCGCCCGCAAGTTCCAGCGCGATGCCGGCAGCTTCCTTGCCGAGTTCGCGGCTATCCTTCCAGACAGATACCGTCTGCGTGCCGAGCGCTACGCGGTTGAGCGCGGCGAAGTCCGCATCCTGACCGGATACAGGAACAGAACCTGCGAGGCCCTGCGCGGCAAGAGCGGCAATTGCGCCACCGGCCGTTCCGTCGTTCGAGGCGACGACCGCATCGACCTTGTTGTTATTCTTGGTCAGGAACTGCTCCATGTTCTTCTGGGCATTTTCCGGCTTCCAGCCATCGGTATAGGCTTCGCCGACATTCTTGATCTTGCCCGCGTCGACAGCGGCCTTCAGAACTTCCTGCTGTCCGGCAAAAAGAAAGTCCGCATTCGGATCGGAAGACGAACCCTTGATGAAGACGTAGTTGCCTTCCGGCTTGACCTTGAAGACTTCGGCGGCCTGAAGGCGACCGACTTCCTTGTTGTCGAAAGTGATGTAGAAGGCGTTCTTGTTTTCGATCAGGCGGTCGTAACCCACCACCGGAATACCTTCAGCGACGGCCTTTTCAACGGCCGGGCCAATCGCGTCGCTGTCCTGCGCAAGAATGATCAACGCATTGGCGCCCTGGGAAATCAGCGATTCCACGTCAGTCAGCTGTTTTGCGGCGGACGACTGCGCATCGGCGGAAATATACTTCGCACCGGCCTTGTCGAGAGCTGCCTTGATTGCCGCCTCATCCGTCTTCCAGCGCTCTTCCTGGAAATTGGACCAGGAAACGCCAACGACGAGATCAGCAGCAATGGCTGCGGTGTGCAGGGAAACGAGTACAGCTGTACCCGCCAAAAGCTTGGCAAACGAATTCATGATGTCCTCCCGGTAAGGGCGAAGCCTGCACCTCCATGCAGGGAAAACGCCCGGAAAAAGCTGTCGGGCTCTGTGATTTCACAATTTTCTCGACAGTCGAGAAAATTAATGTCAGAGATTCCCCATGCTGTCAACAACGGCTGCGGGCAGCATCCGGGTGCCTTGATCTTGCTCGTGGCGTGCGCCATCAGAGGGGATAAGCACGACAGGAAAAAAGCCGTTCAGGGAGCATACCCCAGCCCATGTCCGCCATTGCAAGCACGGAACTGGTGCGCCAGAAAAACAGCCTGTCGGTGATGGCAGCGCTGCGCCTTCATGGCAGCCTATCCCATACGGACATGTCCTCCTTCACCGGGCTTGCCTCCGCCACCGTTTCCGCAATCACCATGGAACTCGAGCGGGCCGGCCTCATCCTGCGCAAAGAGCAGCTAGCCGCCGCCGGGCGCGGGCGGCCGCGCATCCTCTTTGGGCCTGATGGTGCTTTCTGCCACGTCGCCATCGTCATCATTTCGTCCGACAGCGTGCAATATTCGTTGGTCGACTATGCCGGCAAGCTGGTGGACCGCTTCACCGAGCAGAGGATCACGGCTGAAAAAGGGTCGTTCGGCGACTCGATCCTCTCCGGCCTTGCACGGCTTGCGGACCGTTCGCGCATCGACCGGCACGACATTCTCCAGGTGTCGATCAGCAGCAAGGGGCTTGTGGACGCGGCAGCGGCGGTGCTCGTCTGGTCGCCGGTGCTCGGCACCGAAAAGATAGATTTCCAGCAGCTCATTTCTCAGGACGGCCGCATCCGCGTGACGCTGAACAACGAAACGCTGCTGGCCGCAAAAGCCATCTGGATGCAGGAGCAGGCAAAGGACGGCCCGAAACCGGAGGCACTTGTCACCCTATCGCTCGGCCACAGCATTGGCCTCGGCATTGCCCGCGCCGCGGGTGGAGGGATAGAGGTTAGCGCCCCCAATTTCGGACATATGCTGCATCTGGCCGATGGCGCCCTTTGCCGCTGCGGCACCAGAGGCTGTATCGAGGCCTATTCAGGGTTTTATGCAATCCTGCGTTCGGCATTCGAGGCCCCGCCGCAGGCGGAACCGGCAAAATTCGTGCCGATTGCCGAAGTGGACAAGATCGCCGCTTCCGCCCGCGCCGGCGGGCGCATGGCGCGGCTTGCCTTCCGCACAGCCGGGCTTGCACTCGGCAACGGCCTTTCACGTCTGTTCAGCCTGCACGGCCATATGCCGGTCTTCATCACTGGCCCCGGCACACGCTATTTCGATCTTCTGGAAATCGGCCTTCACGATGGCCTTGCGCAATCGCAGTCGGTCCGCTTCGGCGGAATGCCAAAAATCGGCATCGCGCCCAACGAACCGGAACTGGTGTTCGAAGGGCATATGGAACACGCTCTGTCCGCCGCCGACGACTATATATTGAGCGCCGATGGCCCTGAAAGAGCGGCAAGGAACTCGGGGAACTGACGGGACAACTCGTAAAAGCTCAGGCCTGCTCCGTCACGGCTTCGCCCTTTTCCTTGACACCAGTCAGCGTGGAAACGAATTCATCCAGAGCGGCAGCCTCGTCCCTGCTCAACCGCAGGCCCTGTTTAGTGCGCCGCCAGAGAATATCCTCTGCTGCAAAGGCCCATTCGTGTTCCACCAGCCAGCGCACTTCGCATTCGTAAAGTGTGCCGCCGAAATGCCGACCGAGGCCGGAAACATCGGTGGCGACACCGAGCAGTTCCGCAGCCTTCGTGCCGTAGTTTCTGATGAGCCGCTCGGCATGGCGTCCATCAAGGAATGGGTAACGGGAGACAAGCGCCCTCACCTGGGCGTCATATCTCTCCACCCCGAAGTCACCGCCCGGCAGATACGATCCCGCCGTCCAGGGCTTGCCCTTTTCTCCGATGGCTGCGCCGATCTTTTCCAGAGCATGTTCCGCCAGCCGCCGGTAGGTGGTCAGCTTGCCGCCGAAGATATTGAGTAGCGGCGCTTCGCCCTCTGCCTCTTCAACCTTCAGCACATAGTCGCGTGTGGCTTCCTGCGCCTTTGAAGCGCCATCATCGAAAAGCGGGCGCACGCCGGAATAGGTCCAGACGATATCATCCGGCTTCACCGGCTCGCTGAAATATTCGCTGGCGGCATTGCAGAGATAGGAAATCTCTTCCTCAGAGATGCGCACCTTGGCCGGATCGCCCTTATAGTCGCGGTCCGTGGTGCCGATCAGCGTAAAATCTTGCTCATAGGGAATGGCGAAGATGATGCGGTTGTCCGGGTTCTGGAAGAAATAGGCGCGCGGATCGGAAAACGTCCTGCGCACGATGATGTGGCTGCCCTGCACGAGACGAACATTGTGCACATCGTTGCGGCCGAACACGCCGGACAGCACGTTATCCACCCACGGGCCAGCGGCATTCACCAGCATGCGCGCTCTGTGCGTGGCTGAACGGCCGGTCTTTTCGTCCAGCGTCTCGATAAGCCACACGCCGCCTTCGCGCCGTGCGGAAACGACCCGCGTGCGGTTCATGATCGTCGCACCGCGATCCGCCGCGTCACGCGCATTCAGAACTACGAAACGGGCATCGTCCACCCAGCCGTCGGAATATTCGAAAGCCTTGGCAAAGACCGGCTTCAGAGGTTTGCCTGCCGGGTCCTGCCGAAGATCGACCGTGCGCGTCGGCGGCAAAAGCTTGCGGCCGCCGAGGTTGTCGTAAAGAAAGAGGCCAAGCCGGACCATCCATGCCGGACGCACGCCGCCTTTCTGGAGCGGCAGGACGAAGCGCATGGGCCAGATGACGTGCGGGGCCATGGACCACAGAATTTCACGCTCCATCAAGGCTTCGCGCACCAGACGAAACTCATAATGTTCGAGATAGCGCAGGCCGCCATGAATGAGCTTGGTGGCTGCCGAAGACGTACCGGAGGCAAAATCGCCCTTTTCCGCAAGCGCCACGGAATAGCCCCTACCCACGGCATCGCGGGCAATGCCGCAACCATTAACGCCACCGCCGATGACAAAAAGATCGAATATGTTTTCGCCGGACATAGGGCCTCCCAAAACAGCGCCGGGGACCATTTTCCCCTACGTTGAAAGATTATCGTCATAAAAACGAAAACAAAACGAATGTCAAAAGAAAACAAACGAAACCCATGTTTTCAGCACAAGCGAACGGCAACTGCCGCCGGTGAATCACGTCGCCAGCGTGTTTCGGGATGTCGGTACGGGGTCTGTGTTTCAGACGTGTGTCGGAGTGACCTGCTCAAGCTCGTAAAGCACGCCGCCCATATCCTTTGGATGCAGGAAGAGAACGGGATTGCCATGCGCGCCGATCTTCGGCTCGCCATCACCTAAAATGCGGATGCCTTTTTGGACGAGATCGTCTCGCACGGCCAGAATATCCGGCACCTCAAAGCACAGATGATGCGTGCCGCCACCCGGATTTCTTTCGAGGAAGGCGGTAATCGGGGAGTTCTCTCCAAGCGGATGAAGAAGTTCGATCTTGGTATTGTCAGCCTGAACGAAAACCACTGTCACGCCGTGTTCGGGCAGGGTTTGCGGCTCGGAAACTTGAGCGCCAAGCGCCCTGTATCGCGAAACCGCGGCATTAAGATCGGGCACGGCAAGGGCGACGTGGTTCAATCTTCCGAACATGGCCGTATTCCTCTCACGCGTTGCGCCGGATGCCTTCGAGCAGATCGAGAACCTTGTTGGCCGCATCCATGACATTGGTGCCGGGTCCGAAAATCGCCGAAACGCCGTGGTCCAGCAGGAACTGGTAATCCTGGCGTGGGATGACGCCGCCGACGACGACGATGATGTCCTGGGCACCCTTCTGCTTGAGCGCCTCCACAAGCTGCGGTGCGAGCGTCTTGTGGCCTGCGGCAAGCGACGACATGCCGACCACATGCACCTTGTTCTGAACCGCAAGATCGGCTGCCTCGGCAGGCGTCTGGAACAGCGGCCCGGCCAGCACATCGAAACCGATATCACCAAAGGCCGACGCGATAACCTTCGCGCCGCGATCATGCCCGTCCTGCCCGAGCTTTGCGACCATGATGCGCGGTTTGACGCCGAGTCGTTCTGCCACGCCGGAAAGCCGCGTAGCGAGCGTGGCAAGCTCCGGCTCGTCCTTGTAGGCTTCTCCGTAAATATCCTCCACCACTTCCGGCACGGCAACGTAATCGCCGAAGACGGCACGCAGCGCATCGGAAATCTCGCCGACGGTAGCGCGGGCGCGGGCGGCGACGACTGCCGCCTCGAGAATATTACCCTTGCCGCTGCGGGCAATTTCAGACAACGCCGCCAGCGCCTTCGAGAGGTCCCCGCCGTCGCGGCGACGTTTGGTGTCCTCAAGGCGGCGGATTTGCGCGGCGCGTACGGCGGCGTTGTCGATATCGAGAACGTCGATATCCTCCTCGGTTTCCAGACGGTAGCGGTTGACGCCGACGATGACTTCCTCGCCCTTGTCCACGGCCGCCTGCCGACGCGTGGCCGCCTCCTCGATCAATCGCTTGGGCAGGCCTTCGGCCACCGCTTTGGTCATGCCACCAAGCGCCTCCACCTCCTCAATCAGCGCCCAGGCTTTTTGCGCCAGTTCATCCGTCAGGCTTTCGACGTAGTAGGAACCGGCCAGCGGATCGACGACCTTGGTGACGCCGGTTTCATGCTGGAGAATAAGCTGGGTGTTGCGGGCGATGCGGGCGGAAAATTCTGTCGGGAGGGCAATGGCTTCATCAAAGGAATTGGTGTGCAGCGATTGTGTGCCGCCCAGCACGGCGGACATGGCCTCGAAAGCGGTGCGGACAATGTTATTGTAAGGGTCCTGTTCCTGAAGAGACACACCGGATGTCTGGCAATGGGTGCGCAGCATGAGCGACGACGCCTTTTGCGGCTTGAACTCTTCCATGATGCGCGACCAGAGGAAGCGGGCGGCGCGCAGCTTTGCGGCCTCCATGAAGAAATTCATGCCGATGGCAAAAAAGAACGACAGGCGGCCGGCGAAATCATCGACATTCAGTCCCTTGGCAAGGGCGGCCCGCACATATTCCCGCCCATCCGCCAGCGTGAAGGCAAGCTCCTGCACCAGCGTGGCACCTGCCTCCTGCATGTGATAGCCGGATATCGAAATGGAGTTGAATTTCGGCATCTCCTTCGCCGTATATTCAATGATATCAGCAATGATACGCATCGAAGGCTCGGGCGGGTAGATATAGGTGTTGCGGACCATGAACTCCTTGAGAATGTCGTTCTGGATGGTGCCGGAAAGTGCGGCACGCGAGACACCCTGCTCTTCCCCCGCAACGATGAAATTGGCGAGCACCGGAATGACGGCCCCATTCATGGTCATGGAGACGGAGACCTTTTCGAGCGGTATGCCATCGAACAGGATTTTCATGTCCTCGACGCTGTCGATCGCTACGCCTGCCTTACCGACATCGCCTTCAACGCGCGAGTGGTCGCTGTCATATCCGCGATGAGTGGCAAGATCGAAGGCGACCGAAACACCCTGTTGGCCGGCGGCGAGCGCCTTGCGGTAAAAGGCGTTGGAAGCTTCGGCAGTCGAAAACCCGGCATATTGGCGGATCGTCCATGGCCGCCCGGCATACATGGTGGCGCGCGGGCCGCGCGTGAAGGGTGCAAAGCCCGGCAGGCCATCGAGATGTGAAGCCTTTTTCAGGTCATCGGCCGTGTAAAGCGGTTTGACGTCAATGCCTTCGGGCGTATGCCAGACGAGTGCATCCGGTGAACGCTTCAGCTCCTTTTCGGCAAGCTGCAGCCAATCCCGCACCGTTTTTTCACCCGACATGCATATCTCCCCTTCTGCATTTCATTTTCAGTACTGTGACTGGTGATCGTGACCGAAATCCAGCCTACCCCGTAACCCGCTCCGCCCCTCATCCGTTCCTCAAAAACGGTATCAAGCCCTATTCAAATTCGATGATAACCTCATCCACGGCGAGGCTATCGCCCGGCTTTGCCGACACTTTGGCGACCCGGCCGCGTTTTTCCGCACGCAGGATGTTCTCCATCTTCATTGCCTCCACCGTCGCCAGCGCCTGACCGGCTTCCACCTCGTCCCCCTCGCCAACCGAGATCCCGGTGATGACGCCCGGCATCGGGCAGAGCAACAGTTTCGACGTATCGGGCGGCAGCTTTTCCGGCATCAGCAGCGCCAGTTCCGCCACGCGCGGGCTGCGCACATGGGCGAGAACATCCATGCCGCGCCAGCGCAGACGAACCGCCGCACCGGCAAGATCGACCTTGGCGGCGATCACCTCGCCCGCCACCGTGAACAGGCCAAGGCTGCGGCCGGGAAGCCAGCCGGTAGCGACCGTCAGCGCAGCACCATCCTCAAAACGGATTGCCATGCCTTCAGCACCGGTTTCCACGCTGACGCTTCGACGGGATTGACCAAGCGAAACCACCCCAGTCCTGACCGACAATGCGACGATGATTGCCAATGGTACCGGAAATTTCGACCGCACGGTTTTGAAGCCGCTGGTGGATAACGGTGGCGATGGCTGCGAGCTTGCGCGCGGAGGCCTCATCGGGCTCGACCCCGGAAAAGCCCTCCGGAAATTCCTCGGCGATAAAACCCGTCGTCAGACGGCCGGCCCGAAAACGCTCGTGCTGCATGACAGCCGAGAGGAACGGCAGATTGTGGCCGATGCCCTCCACTTCGAAACGATCCAGCGCCTGCCCCATGGCATCGATGGCGGTTTCACGATCCTTTGCCCAGCTACAAAGCTTGGCGATCATCGGATCGTAATACATCGAGATTTCACCGCCTTCGAAGACGCCGGTATCGTTGCGGATCACGGTGCCGTTTTCCTGCTCGCCCTCTTGCGGCGGGCGATACCGTGTCAACCGGCCGATGGAGGGCAAGAAATTACGATACGGGTCTTCAGCATAAAGCCGGCTTTCGATTGCCCAGCCGTTCAACCTTATATCGGTCTGCCCGAAGGACAGCTTTTCGCCTGATGCCACGCGGATCATCTGCTCGACCAGATCAATGCCTGTGACGAGTTCCGTTACCGGATGTTCCACCTGCAGGCGCGTATTCATTTCCAGAAAGTAGAAATTGCGCTCGCCATCAACGATGAATTCCACCGTTCCGGCCGAATGGTAACCAACTGCTCTCGACAGAGCCACGGCCTGCTCGCCCATGGCCTTGCGCGTTGCCTCATCAAGAAAGGGCGATGGCGCTTCCTCAATGACCTTCTGGTTGCGGCGCTGGATCGAGCACTCTCGCTCGCCAAGGTAAAGAATATTGCCGTGTTGATCGCCCAGCACCTGAATTTCGATATGGCGCGGCTGGGTGACGAATTTCTCGATGAAGATGCGGTCGTCCCCAAAGGAAGATTTCGCCTCGTTTTTTGACGACTGGAAACCCTCGCGCGCCTCCGCATCGTTAAAGGCGATGCGCATGCCCTTTCCGCCGCCGCCGGCCGAGGCCTTGATCATCACGGGATAACCGATCTCGGAGGCGATCCTCACCGCCTCATCTGCATCCCCAATCAGCCCCATATGGCCGGGCACGGTGGAAACACCGGCTTCCGCCGCGAGCTTCTTGGAGGTGATCTTGTCGCCCATGGCCTGGATAGCGCCGACCGGCGGGCCGATGAAGATCACACCCGCCTTCTCCAGCGCCTCGGCAAAGGCAGCGTTCTCCGACAGGAAGCCATAGCCGGGATGCACCGCATCAGCCCCGGTCTTCTCGATCGCAGCAAGGATTTTATCGATGACGATATAGGACTGCGACGAGGGCGCCGGACCGATATGAACGGCCTCATCCGCCATCTTTACATGCAAAGCATTGGCATCAGCATCCGAATAGACGGCAACCGTCGCAATGCCCATCTTCTTCGCCGTCTTGATGACCCGGCAGGCGATCTCGCCGCGATTGGCGATGAGGATTTTCTTGATCACGCGGTTATTCTCCCCTCTTCCCCTCACGACAAATGCCGTATGCCGTCCTCAAATCTCGAAAAAGTTCTCGAAGGATTCCGGGAAATTCTGCCGGGCGACGCGCTCGTCGATGACAAGCATCGCCTGGTAGGAAAGCGGATCGAAATTCTTTTCCGCCGGCAAGACCTCGCGGCCGAACAGCAGGCTGAGGCGGGCCGCGTCGAGATTACCACGCTCGAACGGCTCGGGACCAAAATGGTGCCAGAGCGAGTGCAGGAAGGCCGCATCGATGCGGTGTTCCTTGGAATCGTCCCGCGCCCTTCGGGGTATCATCTTGATGGGCGTTACCCCTTTTGGATTGGCGCGGCGGATGGTGAACTGGATGCCCGTGCTCGGCATGCCGGAGGGAAATCCCTTGTGTTTGGTCATTTCGGGCAGGTTCGCCATCTTTTGTCCTTCCAGAAGCATTTCCATTAAAAGCAGGTCCGCTTTTACGTCCGGATATGCGTAAATTCAAATAATTAGAGCGCTTTCATGGTCCTATTAAAACCAGAAGCGCTCTAGTCTTTTCGTTATGCCTTGCCGATTTTGTCCTGCGTCTTCTGCTCGAAGTCGGAGGCATCGTGGCGTTCATGCAATTGTTCGGACGGATCGCCCGAGGTTTTGTTGACGATCACGCCGCGCTTGACCGCAGGGCGTTCGCCAATTTCAAGCGTCCAGCGCATAAGGTTCTTATAACCGGCCGCTTCAAGGAAAGCACCGGCATCGCCATAAGCTTGGCCGAGCGCTATCTTGCCATACCAGGGCCAGACGGCCATGTCGGCAATCGTATATTCCGAGCCCGCCAGATAACGGTTGTCGGCCAGATGACGGTCAAGCACGTCAAGCTGGCGTTTAACCTCCATGGCGTAACGGTCGATAGCATATTTGATCTTGATCGGGGCGTAGGCGTAGAAATGGCCGAAACCGCCGCCGAGGAAGGGGGCGGAACCCATCTGCCAGAACAGCCAGTTCAGCGCCTGCGTGCGGGCATTGCCCTCTTTCGGCAGGAAAGCGCCGAATTTTTCCGCGAGATAGACGAGGATCGAGCCGCTCTCGAAAACCCGGGTCGGCTCGGGCGTCGAATGATCCATCAGCGCCGGGATCTTGGAGTTCGGATTGACGCCGACAAAACCGGAGCCGAACTGGTCGCCTTCGCCGATCTTGATCAGCCAGGCATCATATTCGGCGCCCTTGTGGCCAGCGGCCAGCAATTCTTCCAGCATGATCGAGACCTTCTGGCCATTCGGCGTTGCCAGCGAATAAAGCTGCAACGGATGTTTGCCGACCGGCAATTCCTTGTCATGGGTGGGACCGGCGATCGGGCGATTGATATTGGCGAACTGGCCGCCATTACCCTTGTCCCAGGTCCAGACCTTGGGCACTTCATATCCGGCGGGAAAATTATCTGCGGAGGAGTTCTCGGCCATAAAAATCAGTCCTTGTGCGTTTCGGGAGGGCACCGAAGGTCGGGCGCCTGAACATCATTATAGTAAGGTGGCCAAAGTATTTTTCCAGCCCCAGAGCAGGTCAGAGCGGAATGGTATCGTGCTTTTTCCAGCGGGTTTCGACGTTCTTGCCCCGCAGCGAAGCAAAGGCACGGGCGATGCGGCGGCGCGAGGAATGCGGCATGATGACCTCATCGATGAAACCACGCTCTGCCGCCACGAAGGGATTGGCGAAACGCTCCTCATATTCCCTTGTGCGCGCGGCGATCTTGTCCGGATCGGAAAGCTCCGAGCGATAGAGGATTTCCGCGGCCCCTTTTGCGCCCATGACAGCGATTTCCGCAGTCGGCCAGGCATAGTTCACATCAGCGCCGATATGTTTCGAGGCCATCACGTCATAAGCGCCACCATAGGCCTTGCGGGTAATTAGCGTCACCATCGGAACCGTCGCCTCAGAATAGGCAAACAGCAGTTTCGCGCCGTGCTTGATGACGCCGCCATATTCCTGCGCCGTTCCCGGCAGGAAACCGGGCACATCCACCAGTGTCAGCAGGGGAATGTTGAAGGCATCGCAGAAGCGCACGAAGCGGGCGGCCTTGCGTGAGCTGTCAATATCCAGACACCCGGCCAGCACCATCGGCTGGTTTGCGACGACGCCTACCGTCTGGCCTTCCAGACGCATGAAACCGGTGATGATGTTTCTGGCAAACGCCTCCTGCAACTCGAAGAAATCGCCCTCGTCGGCGAGCGCATGGATCAGTTCCTTCATATCGTATGGCTTGTTGGAACTGTCGGGGATCAGCGTATCGAGGCGCGCTTCCAACCGTGCGGGATCGTCATGAAAAGGCCGGACTGGCGGTTTTTCCCGATTATTCAGCGGCAGGAAATCGAAAAGCAGGCGCACATGCTCAAGTGTCTCGATGTCGTTTTCATAGGCGCCATCGGCAACGGAGGATTTTTTGGTGTGTGTGGAGGCGCCGCCCAGCTCTTCCGCCGTGACGATCTCGTTGGTCACGGTCTTCACCACATCCGGCCCGGTTACGAACATGTAGGAGGTATCGCGCACCATGAAGATGAAGTCGGTCATGGCAGGCGAATAAACGGCACCACCGGCACACGGCCCCATGATGACAGAGATTTGAGGCACGACACCGGAGGCGATGACGTTGCGCTTGAAAACGTCGGCATAACCGCCGAGCGAAGCAACACCTTCCTGAATGCGCGCGCCGCCACTGTCGTTGAGGCCAATCACGGGCGCGCCGTTGCGCACGGCCATATCCATGATCTTGCAGATTTTCTGGGCATGGGTTTCCGACAGCGAACCGCCGAGCACGGTAAAATCCTGGCTGAAAACATAGACCTGCCGGCCGTTGATGGTGCCCCAGCCGGTAACGACGCCATCGCCCGCCACCTTCTGTTCGGCCATGCCGAAATCCACCGCCCGGTGGGTAACGTACATGTCGTACTCTTCGAAGGAACCTTCATCCAGCAACACATCGATGCGCTCGCGCGCCGTCAGCTTGCCCTTGGCATGCTGCGCCTCAATGCGCTTGACGCCGCCGCCGAGCCGCGCTTCGTCGCGGCGCGTCTGCAATTGCTCCAGAATGCTGGGCATGTTTCCTCCATGCGTTTCCTCAAATCAATAGCTTAGAAAACATTCGCCTAGAAGCCTTGATCGTGCGCGTATGCGTGGCATAAATATTTGCAATATTTACTTTTGCAAAGTTGCAACATGGCTATGGAAAAGCTCTTCATCGGCCGCAAGGTCCGCGGCCTTCGCGAAAACGCCCGCGCCACGCAGGCACAGTTTGCCGAACGGCTCGGCATTTCGGCCAGTTATCTGAACCAGATCGAAAACAATCAGCGACCCGTTTCCGCCAGCGTTCTGGTGACGCTGGTGGAAAAATTCCAGCTCGACGTGACGGAGCTGGCAACCGGCGAAAACGACCGGCTGGTTTCCGCTGTGCGCGAGGCCCTGAAAGACCCGCTGTTCCTGAATTACGAGCCCGGGCTGCAGGAGCTGAAGCTGATTGCGCAGAACGCACCGGGTTTTGCCCATGCGCTTTTGCGCGCCCACCAGGCCTACCGGCAAAATAGCGAGCAGCTGGTGCAGCTGGATGACAGGCTGGGGCGGGGAACCGCGCAGGTGGAAAGAACACCTTACGAAGAGGTCCGCGATTTCTTCCACTTCGTCGACAATTACGTTGCCGAGATCGATCTTCTGGCGGAAGAACTTGCATACGAACTGGAGATAGAGGGCGGCGAGACCTACGGCATTCTCGCGGCCCATCTACGCAGCCGCTTCGGTGTCCATATCACCAGAACGGAGGCGGCGGGCGGATTGATCCGGCATTTCGATCCGGCCGGCAAAACGCTGGCGCTCAGTTCCTACATGGCAGTACCGACCCGCTGTTTTCAGCTTGCGCTTCAGATCGCCCAGCTTCATGCGGGAGCAACCGTGGACAGAGTGCTGGCCGGCGCCGGTTTCCGTAGCGCCGAAGCCGCGGAAATCTGTCGCATCGGCCTTCACAACTATTTCGCCGCCGCGCTGATCCTGCCATATGGGCAATTTCACCGGGCCGCGCAGGAATTGCGCCACGATCTGGAACTTCTGGCCGTGCGCTTCGGCGCGAGCCTTGAACAGGTGGCCCACAGGCTCAGCACTTTGCAACGCCCTGGTCAGAAAGGCGTACCGATCTTTTTCGCCAAGATCGACCGGGCTGGCAACATCACCAAACGCCACAGCGCCACAAGGCTGCAATTTGCCCGTTTCGGCGCGGCCTGTCCGCTCTGGAACATTCATCAGGCCTTCGAAAGCTCCGACAGGATAGTACGCCAGCTGGCGGAAACACCTGACGGCGTGCGCTATCTTTCCATCGCCACACAGATCGAAAAAGCCGGCGCCGGTTTCAACACGGACAGGCCACGCTATGCCATCGCGCTCGGCTGCGAAATTTCCCATGCGCAGAATTTCGTCTATGCCGATACACTCGATCTCGCCAATGCCGCCTCCTTCAAGCCCATCGGCGTTTCCTGCCGGGTTTGCGAAAGGGTCGACTGCGTGCAGCGCGCCGTACCGCCGCTAAAACGCAAACTACATGTCGATCATCTCTCACGTGGGGCCTTGCCCTACCGGATCGCAGACTTCTAGCGCCGCGCGGCCATATCAGGGTAGCGGCACCATCGCGCGCCGCATGATATTTGCATAGTAGCCCCAGAACAGCCGGGCGGCGACGGAGCGCCAGGGCGTCCAGAGTTCCGCCCGCGCCGCCAACCATTTCGCATCCGGCCGTGCCTCGAGCGAAAGCGCGTGGCCCACCGCAGCCCGCAGCGCCACATCGCCAACCGGAAAAATGTCGGGGTGGCCGCCGCAGAACATCAGATATACTTCCGCCGTCCACGGACCAATGCCGCGAAGCGCCACCAGCTCAGAAAGGGCCACATCCGCTTCCTTGCGACTGACGGCATCAAGATCGATGCGGCCATCCGCAACCGCGTGCGCCAACCCTTCCAGCGTTGTTGCCTTGGCCCGGGAAAGGCCGAATGTGGCGCGCAATTCTTCCGGCACCGCCAGATAGTTTTCCGCCGTCACCGCCCCGCCCGTGCCGGCAAGGATACGGACCCATATGGCGTTGGCGCTGGCGCGCGACACCATCTGCGACACGACGATATGGGCAAGGCCCGCAAAGCCGGGCTCGTGAATACGCAACTCCAACGGACCGGCTTTTTCGATAATAAGGCTAAGAGCCGGATCGAGGCGGGCAAGATGCGCCAGACCTTCGCTGATATCGTCGAGGCCCCTGATGATTTTCATGTCTGCACAGCCCATATTCACGTTGGCCCGGCACCGGGTGGCGAGGCGCTTCAAAACATGGCAGAAGAAACCATGCCTTCGCCCGTCCGTCAAAAACCGGTTTATCGTTTTGCGCCCAGCCCCAATGGCGCCCTGCATCTGGGCCATGCGCTTTCCGCTTTTCTGAACCACGACATGATGCGGGAAAACAGTGGCCATTTTCTGCTGCGCATCGAAGATATCGACCAGACGCGCTGCACTCCGGAGCTGGAGCAGGCGATCTATGATGATCTTGGCTGGCTGGGACTGGAATGGGAAAAGCCGGTGCGGCGGCAATCGGAGCACTTCGATGAGTATCGCACAGCACTCGACAGGCTGGTCGAGGCCGACCTCGCCTATCCCGCCTTCTTAAGCCGGGGTGAGACGAAAGCCGTTGTCAGGGCCTTTGAGGCAGAGGGAAGGCTCTGGCCGCGCGATCCCGACGGCGCGCCGCTTTACCCCGCAATAGATCGGCAAAGGCCGCAGGCGGAACGGGCCGAACTTCTGGCATCAGGCAGGCAACACGCCTGGCGGCTCGACATGGAAAAGGCGGTCCGCACCTTGCACAGCAAGCTGTTCTGGCGCGAGAGCGGCGACGGGCAGACCGGGGAAATCGAAGCTTTGCCGGCGCTGTGGGGCGATGTGGTGCTGTCGCGCTCCGACGCCCCCTCGAGCTATCATCTTTCCGTGGTGTTGGATGACGCGCTGCAAGGCATCACCCATGTGGTGCGCGGCATGGATCTGTTTAACGCAACCGCCATTCACCGGCTGCTGCAACAATTGCTGGACCTGCCGCCACCCGCCTATCACCACCACCGACTGATTTTGGGTGCTGATGGGCGCAAGCTCTCGAAAAGCGAAGGCAGCACCGGCCTTTCAGCGCTTCGGGCGGAAGGAAAAACGCCGTCAGATATCCGCCGGCTTGTCGGGCTCCTCTAGCACCTGCTCGCGGCGCGCACTGTTGCCGGAGATATTGCGGCGGATGATCTGCCGGACCTTGTATTTCATCAGAGCGGCATTCACTTCCGCACCCAGCATGAAGATGACACCCACCATGTAAAGAAACACCAGAACCACCATCACCGAGGCCAGACCGGCGTAGGTGGCGGCATAATTGGCGAAGGTGGAGAGGTAATAGGCAAAGATCGCCGCGCCGATGACCCAGAAGATCATTGTCAGCAGAATGCCGGGCCAGACATCCCAGATGCGGCGTTTGCCGGCCGGAAGCCACAGATGCGCCGCCACCAGCCCGACCGTCAGAACGACGATGGTGCCGTAAAGTCCGAGGCTGGAAACCGTGTTCAGCGCATCCGTCAGCCAGGGAAACCGCTGTTCGGCAAAGGACGTTGCGACCGGCACCGCAACAAGTACGATACTGATGCCGGTAAAGACTACCACTGCGATCAATACATAAAGCAGACTGAGAAGACGGGTGATGTACCACCAGCGCGTTTCCGTGACGCGATAGGCGCGGTTGAGCGAGATTCTGAGCGCCTCGACGCCGTTGGAGGCAAAATATGCGGCCGCCAGCACCGAAATCGTCAGCAGTCCGCCGCGCGGAATGGTCAGGACCTGCTGCACCTGCGCAGCAAGCGGACCTGCGATCGCTTCCGGCCAGGTGTCAAAAATCAGATGCACCGCCGTCTCGGAAAACTGGTCAGCCCCCAGAAAACCGGCCAAAGCCGTGCCGAAAATCAGGAACGGGAACAGCGCCAGCAGGATGGAAAGCGCCATGTGGCTCGCCATCGCCCAGCCGTCATCCTCGGCAAAATGAGAATAGGCATCGAAGGCAACCTTGCCTGCCAGGCGCACTGCGGCAACCATGTCGCCTCCATTCATCGGCATTTCATTTGTAACTTCGCCCCGAATATGGGAAGTCAGCTCTACTTTGTACAGCGCACAAGCCCGCCTTTCGGTTCCCGCAGGCATACAGATTTTGCGCAATACAATTTTCACAGGCCGGACCATCGGGCCAGCGCAACATTCGGCTTTCCGGAGCGGCATAGATGCCTGAAAAACCCGTCATCATAATTACCGGATGTTCCTCGGGCATCGGAGCCCATTGTGCCGGCGCGCTTCACCGCGACGGCTGGAGAGTGTTTGCCACCGTGCGCCGCATCGTCGATATGGCCGCGCTCGAAAATGAGGGCATAGAAACCCTGATCATGGACTATACCAAGCCCGAAACCATCGCGGCTCTCGTGGATACGGTTGCGGCCAGAACCGGAGGCCGCATCGATGCGCTGTTCAACAACGGCGCCTATGGCCAGCCGGGTGCTGTGGAGGATCTGCCGGTGGAAGCACTGCGGCAGCAATTCGAAACCAACGTCTTCGGCTGGCACGATCTGACGCGGCGGGTCATTCCCTTCATGCGCCAGCACGGTTCAGGGCGCATCGTGCATTGCTCCTCCATTCTCGGCCTCGTTCCCTATCGTTATCGTGGTGCCTATACCGCATCGAAATTCGCGATCGAGGGCCTTGGCGTCACGCTGCGCATGGAACTTCAGGGCAGCGGCATCCATGTGAGCCTGATCGAACCGGGGCCGATCACGTCGAAATTCACCACGACGGCGCTTGCCCACGTCAGGGACAAGATCGATCTGGAAAACTCGGCCCATGCTGTGGAATACAAGCGTCAGCTGGCGCGGATGGATGGGTCCGGCCCGGTCAACCGCCACAAGCTTGGCCCCGATGCCGTTTATGCCGTGCTGAAACACGCCCTGACCGCCGCAAAGCCAAAACCGCATTATCCCGTCACCGTTCCCGCCAAACAGGGGCTGTTGCTGAAACGGCTCTTGCCTGCCGGACTGTTCTATCGTCTGCTGCGCAGATTCGATTGAGGAGGAGTACCCCCTAAATGTCCGGCTTCACCACTGTTCTGGCCCTTATCGTTATGGGCCTCGTTGTCATCGTGCTGATACGAGGCCTTTTCAACATGCTGAAGGGCCAAGACGCCAACCGCTCCAACAAGTTGATGCAGCTTCGCCTTCTGTTGCAGGCCATCGCCATCGTGCTCATCATGCTGACCCTTTGGCTCACCGGCGGTGGACGCTGACATGGTGAAGCTGAACAAGATCTACACCCGCACCGGCGACAAGGGCACGACGGCGCTGGTGTCCGGTCCCCGCCGCCTGAAGCACGATCTTCGCGTCGAGGCCTATGGCACGGTGGACGAAACGAATTCGGCGATCGGCGTGGCGCGGCTGCATACCGCCAACACTGATATTGCCAGCATGGAAAAGCTGGATTCCATGCTGTTCCGCATCCAGAACGACATGTTCGACCTCGGCGCGGATCTCGCGACCCCGGAAACCGACGAGCCGCCAGCCTACGAACCGCTGCGCATTATCGAGAGCCAGGTCACGCGGCTGGAAAACGAAATCGACGACCTCAACTCCGCAATTGAGCCGCTGACCTCCTTCGTGCTGCCGGGCGGCAATGCGGCGGCGGCCAATCTGCATCTGGCGCGCACGATCTGCCGACGCGCGGAACGGCTCATGGTGGAACTCTCGGTTGCTGAAAACGAGATCGTCAGCCCGGAAGCGCTGAAATATGTCAACCGCCTGTCCGACTTCCTGTTCGTTGCCGCCCGGTTTGCCAATGACATGGGCAAGGCTGACATATTGTGGGTTCCCGGCAAGAACCGCTAAAGCCTATCTCTCGCACAAACGAAGGGCATTCGATGTTCATACCGCTGCACGATGCGAATTCCCTCAAACATATCCGGCTGCAATATGTCACGATCGGCCTGATCGTGGTCAACGTGCTGGTATGGCTATTTACCGGCGTGCTTGCCAGTGACGTCCAGGCCAATGCCGCAGCGCTCGGCCTCGGTTTCATCCCGGCTGTGGTGTTCGACTACGCCTACCTGGAGCCCGCCTTGCAGGTGGTGCCGGATGACCTGACCGTCGTCACCTATGCGTTCCTGCATCTGGATTTCTGGCACATGGCAGGCAATATGCTGTTTCTGTGGGTCTTCGGCGACAACGTCGAGGACGCACTCGGCCACTTCCGTTTCCTTATCTTTTACATCGCCTGCGCCATAGCCGGCGCGCTGTTGCACGGCTTTGTCGCACCCATGTCAGAAGGGCCGCTTATCGGTGCATCAGGCGCTGTTTCCGGCGTCGTCGCGGCCTATTTTCTCCTGCATCCCAAGGTGCGCGTCTGGGTTCTGGTGTTCATGCGCATTCCGTTGCCCTTGCCTGCCTTCATTCCGCTGGCGCTATGGATCGGACAGCAATTTCTGATGCTGGCACTTGGCCTTGAGGAAAATGTTTCCTGGGGGGCACATGTGGGCGGCATATTGGCCGGGGCTGTGATGGTAATTTTCATGCGCCGGCCGGACGTTCCCCTGTTCGACCGCACGATTGTTCCGCCAAGGGCGGCGCAGTTCAAGAATCCGTCGCAAACGGCGGGGTTGTCGCAAATCGAACGGGGCTATGACGGGAGCAGATGAGCCGTTGACGAAGAGATAAATTATTTACGTTAACGTCAACGTAAGGTATGCCTTGCGTGCATGTGATAATGAACATTGCTCCGTTGTATTTGCGGGAAAAATGCTTATCCATGTCGCCAACCTGTTTTTGGAGGTCCGCGCGGTCTTGTCGCCTCGCGGACAGGAGTTTGAGGAAAACCGCCGATGAAGATCCTTGTCCCTGTCAAACGAGTTGTTGATTACAACGTCAAGATCCGCGTGAAGTCGGATGGTTCGGGCGTTGAACTCGCGAATGTGAAGATGTCGATGAACCCGTTCGACGAAATCTCGGTGGAAGAGGCTCTGCGGCTGAAAGAAGCCGGCAAGGCCGAAGAAGTCGTGGTCGTGTCGATCGGCCCTGCCAAGGCGGAAGAGACGCTGCGCACGGCGCTCGCCATGGGTGCCGACCGCGCCATCCTTATCGAGACCGACGAGACGGTCGAACCGCTAGCCGTCGCCAAGCTTTTGAAGGGCGTGGCGGAAGCCGAGCAGCCCGGCCTCGTCATCGTCGGCAAGCAGGCGATTGACGACGACAGTAACCAGACCGGTCAGATGCTGGCCGCCCTTCTCGGCTGGGGCCAGGGCACCTTCGCCTCCAAGGTCGTACCGTCTGATGGCAAGGTCGCTGTGACGCGTGAAGTCGATGGCGGCCTGCAGACGGTCGAACTGAAACTTCCCGCTGTCGTGACCACCGATCTTCGTCTGAACGAGCCGCGTTACGCCTCGCTGCCGAACATCATGAAGGCAAAGAAGAAGCCACTCGACAAGAAGACCCCGGCCGATTTCGGCGTCGATGTCACGCCGCGTCTGAAGGTGTTGAAGACCGAGGAGCCCGCAGGCCGCAAGGCCGGCATCAGGGTCGGCTCGGTGGCTGAGCTGGTCGAAAAGCTCAAAGCCGACGGCGTCCTCTAAGGTTTCGGAAAAGGGAGATTACAACATGGCCATTCTTCTTCTGGCAGAACACGACAACGCAACCCTTTCCGACCTGACGGCGAAGACGCTGACGGCGGCAACGCAGATTGGCGGCGACGTCCACGTGCTCGTTGCCGGCTCCGGTGCGAAGGGTGCCGCCGACGCGGCGGCGAAACTGTCCGGCGTTGCCAAGGTACTGCTTGCCGACGACGCATCCTATGCCAACGCGCTTGCCGAGCCGCTGGCGGCGCTGATCGTCTCGCTGAGCCCTTCCTATGATGTCATCATCGCACCGGCGACCGCTTCGGCCAAGAATGTCGCCCCACGCGTCGCAGCCCTTCTCGATGTGGCCCAGGTCTCGGAAATCATTGAGGTCGTCAGCCCGGATACTTTCAAACGTCCAATCTATGCCGGCAACGCCATCCAGACGGTGCAGGCAAGCGACGCCAAGAAGGTCATCACCGTGCGCCCCACCGCGTTTGCGGCAGCCGCTGAAGGCGGTTCGGCACCGGTGGAAACCATCGGCGCTGCCGAGAACCCCGGCGTTTCTGTCTTTGTGTCCGACGCGCTCGCCTCTTCCGATCGTCCGGAACTGACCTCTGCGAAGATCATCATCTCGGGCGGTCGCGCACTCGGCTCCTCGGAAAAGTTCCGCGAAGTGATCCTGCCGGTTGCCGACAAGCTCGGTGCAGCCGTCGGCGCATCGCGCGCAGCCGTCGATGCGGGTTATGCACCGAACGACTGGCAGGTCGGTCAGACCGGCAAGGTCGTGGCACCGCAGCTTTACATCGCTGCCGGCATTTCGGGCGCCATCCAGCATCTGGCCGGCATGAAGGACTCGAAGGTCATCGTAGCCATCAACAAGGACGAGGAAGCGCCGATCTTCCAGGTTGCCGATTACGGCCTCGTCGCAGACCTGTTCGAGGCTCTGCCGGAACTCCAGAAGGCTCTGTGATTTTAAGCCTTTAGCCAAAGGCGGCGCGTTTTTTGAACGCGCCGCCTTCTCTTTTTCGGCGATATGCGTAACATCGCCGCAAATGACGCAGATGAAATCCCATGAGGAGACCAGCATATGACCGCCCCCTTTAAAAACATCGGTATCATCGGAGCCGGTCAAATGGGTTGCGGCATCGCGCATGTTTCCGCCTTGGCCGGTTACAAGGTGCACATTTACGATCTTTCCAAGGACGGAATCGAAGCCGGCCTTGCCACGATCAACGGCAATCTTGCCCGTCAGGTCACCAACGGCAAGCTCTCCGACGACGCCCGCAAAGATGCACTCGCGCTCATCAGCGGTTCGACTGACGTCAACGATCTGGCGCCCATGGATCTGGTCATTGAGGCTGCTACCGAAAACGAGGAAATCAAACGCAAGATCTATGCGCAGATTTGCCCGGTACTGAAGCCCGAAGCGCTTTTGGCCACCAACACGTCTTCCCTCTCCATCACCCGCCTTGCGTCCGCGACCGATCGTCCCGAACAGTTCATGGGCATCCACTTCATGAACCCGGTGCCTGTGATGAAGCTGGTGGAGCTGGTGCGCGGTATCGCCACCAACGAAAAGACCTTCGATGCGGCGAAGGACTATGTGCGGACGCTGGAAAAGGCGATCACCGTCGCCGAGGATTTCCCGGCCTTCATCGTCAACCGCATCCTGCTGCCGATGATCAACGAGGCGATCTACACGCTCTATGAGGGCGTCGGTTCGGTGGAAGCAATCGACACCGCCATGCGGCTCGGCGCCAACCATCCGATGGGACCGTTGCAGCTTGCCGACTTCATCGGTCTCGACACCTGTTTGTCGATCATGCAGGTGCTGCATGACGGGCTGGCCGACAGCAAATACCGCCCCTGCCCGCTGCTGGTGAAATATGTCGAGGCCGGCTGGCTCGGCCGCAAATCTGGTCGCGGTTTTTACGATTACCGTGGCGAGACACCTGTTCCGACGCGCTAAGGCGCAAGAGATATTCCTCTGAAATCATTCGAGATGACGGGAGGTAAGTCCCTCCCGCACTGGACAATTATTTAGCCTTCACTGCCGATACCAACGCCTTGGCATCTTCGCTGTCCCAGGCTGCCGGACCGTTCATGGCGGCAATCAGGCAGCCTTTTTCGTCCAGCAGAAGAGTTGCGGGAAGGCCGAAAGCCAGCCCTTCCTTTTTCAGAACATTGAAGACGCCCATGGAGCTGTCGCGATAAAGTTTCAGCGCGTCGATCTTGTATTCGTCAATGAAGGCTTTCGGTTTTTCGTCCGCGCCGGTGTCGATATTGACCGCAACAACCTCAAAGCCATCGCTGCCCTTTTCCTTCTCGAGTGCGTTCAGCGCAGGCATTTCCTCCCGGCATGGCACGCACCAGGTGGCCCACAGATTGAGGAGAACCGCCTTGCCCTTGAGATCGGCAAGCGACATGTCCGACCCTTGCGGACCCTTGAAGGACAGCGGGATGCCGCGCGGCGTATCCGTGGCCGACATGGCCGCCACCTGGCCCTTCAGGAGGGGTTTCAGCGAGGCGATGCGGTTTGCCGCACCTTCACATAAACCGGCCTCGGCAACCGCTGCCCCTTGAACCGGGCTCTCAGACCCAATATGCCTGAACCAGACCGCACCCGCGCCGAACACGACACCGGCAACGGCAGCAATTGCAACCAATCTGGCGGAAGGAAGCCTGAACGGCCTTTTTTCTGTCATCGAATACTCCAGGGCACGCAGAACATGGCTGACGGCACAGATCAGAAATCCTCCAACCAGATGTGGGGCGGACGTTTCGCTTCCGGGCCATCAGCCATCATGGAAGAGATAAATGCCTCCATCGGCTTCGACAAGAAGCTTTATGCCCAGGACATCCGCGGCTCTATAGCGCATGCCACCATGCTGGCGGAAAAAGGCATTATTTCGCAGGAAGATAAAGACAAGATCGTTCACGGCCTGAACACGATCCTGTCAGAAATCGAGGCTGGCAGCTTCGAATTCTCGCGCAAGCTCGAAGACATTCACATGAACATCGAGGCGCGACTTGCCACCCTCATCGGCACGGCGGCAGGGCGTCTGCACACCGCCCGCTCGCGCAACGACCAGGTGGCGCTCGATTTCCGCCTCTGGGTCAAGGAAGAGCTGCAGAAGACGGAAGGCATGCTGACCGCGCTCATCGCCGCCTTCCTCGACCGCGCCGAGGAAAATGCCGATACGGTCATGCCCGGCTTCACCCATCTGCAGACGGCCCAGCCCGTCACCTTCGGCCATCATTGCATGGCCTATGTGGAAATGTTCGGCCGTGACCGCGCCCGCGTGCGTCACGCAATCGAACATCTGGATGAAAGCCCGATCGGTGCAGCAGCGCTGGCCGGCACCGGTTATCCTATCGACCGCCACATGACGGCAAAGGCGCTCGGCTTCCGCGAGCCGACCCGCAACTCCATCGACACCGTTTCCGACCGCGATTTCGCGCTGGAGTTCCTGTCGATCGCCTCGATCTGCGCCACGCATCTGTCGCGCCTCGCCGAAGAAATCGTCATCTGGTCGACGCCGCAATTCGGCTTTATCCGCCTGTCCGATGCCTTTTCCACCGGCTCGTCGATCATGCCGCAGAAGAAGAACCCCGACGCCGCCGAACTGGTGCGAGCCAAGACCGGCCGCATCAACGGCTCGCTGGTGGCGCTTTTGACTGTGATGAAGGGCCTGCCACTCGCCTATTCCAAGGACATGCAGGAAGACAAGGAACAGGTTTTCGATGCCGCCGAAAGCCTGGAACTGGCCATCGCCGCCATGACCGGCATGATCCGCGACCTTGAGGTGCGCAAGGACCGCATGCGTGCGGCCGCCGGTTCGGGCTATTCCACCGCCACCGATCTTGCTGACTGGCTGGTGCGCGAGGCAGGCCTGCCCTTCCGCGACGCCCACCATGTGACCGGAAATGCGGTGGCACTGGCGGAAAAGAAAGGCTGCGATCTGGCCGATCTTTCGCTGGAAGACCTGCAGGCGATCCATCCGGCCATTACAAGCGGCGTTTTCGACGTTCTTTCAGTCGAGGCATCGGTTGCCAGCCGCACCAGCTTCGGCGGAACGGCTCCTTCCGAGGTCAAGAAGCAGATCGCCTGGTGGCGTGGACGCAACTAACGCATCGGACCGATAAGTGTGAAGCGGTTTTCGGAAAATCCGATGCGCAGACAAATTAAAATGGGCGGCGGAAACGATTCCATTTTTCTCCGCCGCCCTCATAAATCTGCGTTACGCTGCGATCACAAGAAACAGGGTGCACAAGCGCCCTGTTTTTCGTTATCAGAGAAGCACATATTTCCTTTGGACAGGCTCATGCTTTCAAAAACCGCGCGCAATCTCATCGTTCCCATCGGCATGGCGCTCGCCGTCAGTCTTGCTCTCAGTGCCTGCGGGCGAAAAGGCGATATCGATCCGCCGAGCACGCCGGTCGAAATGCGCAACAAGCGCAATGCCGACGGAACCGAGACGAAGCCGGCAACGGCGGAGCGGCCGTTCATCCTCGACAAGCTTCTCTGACGGGAAAAAGCCTGTGAACCATTTTGGCTATATCGACGGCGTGCTTCACGCCGAAAACGTGCCCGTGCCTGAGATCGCCAAGGCGGTCGGCACGCCGTTCTATGTCTATTCGACCGCGACGCTGGAGCGCCACTACAAGGTGTTCTCAGGCGCTTTCGCCGATGTGGACGCCATGGTCTGTTACGCCATGAAGGCCAATTCCAACCAGGCCGTTCTGAAGACGCTGGCAAAGCTTGGCGCGGGTATCGACGTGGTATCCGGCGGCGAATTGCGCCGCGCGCTTGGCGCCGGTGTACCGGCAAACCGCATCATGTTCTCCGGCGTCGGCAAGACGGTGGCGGAAATGGATTACGCGCTGGAAGCCGGCATCTACTGCTTCAACATCGAATCCGAGCCGGAGCTTGAGGTCCTCAACCTGCGCGCCGTCAAGGCCGGAAAAAGGGCGCATGTGTCCTTCCGCATCAATCCGGATGTGGATGCGCGCACTCATGCCAAGATTTCCACCGGCAAAAAAGAAAACAAGTTCGGCATTTCCTATGAGCGGGCGCGTGCGGTCTATGCCCACGCCGCCACCCTGCCCGGCATCGAAGTCACCGGCATCGATATGCATATCGGCAGCCAGATCACAGAATTGCAGCCCTTCGAGGATGCGTTCCGCTTGCTGCGCGAACTGGTGGAATCCCTGCGCACGGACGGGCACACGATCAGCCACGTCGATATCGGCGGCGGTCTCGGCATTCCCTACCGCGAGGACAATAATCCGCCGCCGCTGCCGGATGCCTATGCGCATATCGTCAAGAACGAGCTAAAGAGCCTCAACTGCAAGATCATCACCGAACCGGGACGCCTGATCGTCGGCAATGCCGGCATTCTGGTGACGGAAGTGATCTATGTGAAGGATGGCGGCGAAAAGAACTTCGTGATTGTCGATGGCGCGATGAACGACCTCATCCGCCCGACGCTTTACGAGGCCTATCACGGCATCCGCCCTGTCGTGCAGCCCGCGGTAGACGCCCCTCGCATCAAGGCCGATATCGTTGGCCCCGTCTGCGAAACGGGTGACTATCTGGCGCTGGACCGCGAGATGGCCGCACCGCAGCCGGGTGATCTGATTGCCGTCAGCTCCGCCGGTGCTTACGGCGCCGTGCAGGCAGGCACCTATAATTCGCGCCTGTTGGTGCCGGAAGTGCTGGTAAAGGGTGACAAGTTCCACGTCATCCGCCCGCGCGGAACCTATGAAGAGCTGATCGCTCTCGATTCAGTACCCGCCTGGCTCGATTGATCCGCCATACATCCGGCTTGGTCGATCACAATTGAGCGAAGCTGCCTAAAAAATGGGGGTGAGCATCCACTTGCCCTCGTCTTCGCCACAAAGAATGTTATCCTTGCTTCTCATAATACAAGCAGCTCGCCGTTCCGGGAATGGCGTTTGACGTGGCCAGAACCGGGAGAACGGATTGATGACCACAGCCGGAGAGGACAGGACAGGCAGAAAGCGCCCTACCGGCGCATTCGCGCAGCGGCCGGATCTTGCCCGCCGGGTTGCGGCTAAACGCTTCTTCGCAAAAATCGTGTTGTTTTCGGAAAGAGTAGCACCGAAGACGCTGTGGCCGCTTTCCATCGCCGCCGCGTTTCTAGCGCTCGCATGGTTCGGCCTCTACCGGCAAATGCCTGACTTCGTGCGGCTGGGCATCGTTTTCCTGCTGGTTTTCGGTTTCATCAGCACCATCCTGCCAATCGTCCGGCTGAAATGGCCGACAGACAACGACGCGTCCCGCCTTCTGGAAGAACGCAATGGTCTCGCTCACCAGCCAGTCGGCGTGCAGGAAGACGAACCGGCGTTGGACACCCCCATTTCCCGCGCCTTGTGGAAAGAACACCAGATCCGTATGGCGGAACGCATCGCCGCGCTGAATGCCGGCCTGCCGAAACCAGATATCGCCCGTTACGACCGCTCGGCACTACGCGCCATTCCCGCCCTTTTTCTGGTTGTCGCCTTCGGTTTTTCCTATTCCAATGGTGCAGGCACGATTGCAGATGCCTTCCGTAGCCGGCCGGCAGCCGGTCCGCTCAATCCCGATATCCGTCTCGACGCCTGGGTCACGCCGCCCGCCTATACCGGCCGCGCCCCGATTTTTCTGACAGGGCGCGATGCGACTGGCCACGACGCGGTGTCCGTGCCGCAATCCTCCAAACTGACGATCCGCATGACCGGTGGCGATGGCGGCGAGGAAGTGACCTTCGAGCCTGAGACCGCCGGCGCCCTGCAGAAGCTTGCCCCCGAAGCGGCGCGCGCCGACAGCGCAAGTGGCGATGTGGCGGCACAGACAGAAAAACGCGCGCCGGATCAACCTGTCACACCGCGCACCTTTGCAATGGATGTGACCGAAAGCGGCATGATCACCGCCAATGGCGAACAATGGGTGTTCAACGTCATTCCTGACCAGCCACCGACCATCGGCTTCGACAACATGCCGCGCCGCGCCGTCAATGGTGCGCTGGAGGTGGGTTTCACCGCCAAGGACGACTATGGCATCAAGGAAGCCCACGCCATCATCGAGCCGCTTGGCGTTGCGGAGGGTGCAACAGCACTTTACCCGCCGCCGGAATTCAAGCTCGACCTGCCGCGGCAGAACAACCGCGAGATCAAGGGGCTGACCAGCCGCAACCTGACCGAACATCCCATGGCAGGTAAGCGCGTGCGCATCACGCTGGTGGCAACAGATGGTGCCGGCCAGACCGGCCGCAGCCCCGCGCATGAAATGGTGCTGCCGGGCCGCAATTTCTCTGAACCGCTGGCGGCTTCGGTTGCCGAACAGCGGCAGATATTCTCGCTCGACACGCGCCAGATGCCAAAGGCGATCGCCTATAACGAGGCGGTTGGTCTGCGTCCGGATGAAACCATTCCCAACACCACGCACTATCTCCTGCTGCAATCGGCGCAGACCCGCATGCGGCTCGCCTATAATGAGGAGATGCTGAAGAACACCGCCGATTATCTCTGGGAGATCGCGCTCGGCATCGAGGATGGTGATCTTTCGCAGGCGGAAAAACGCCTGCGTGATGCGCAGACAGCGCTTTCCGAGGCGCTTCAGCGCAATGCCTCCGATGAGGAAGTCGCCAAGCTGATGCAGGAACTGCGTGAGGCGATGCAGCAGTTCATGAGCGAGCTTGCACAGCGCATGCAGAATGCGCCGCAAGCCAACATGAACCAGCAGGCACAAAACGTCTTGCGGCAGCGCGATCTCGAAAACATGATGAACCAGATCGAAAACCTCGCGCGCTCCGGCAACCGTGACGCAGCACAGGAAATGCTCTCGCAGCTGCAACGCATGATGAACAACCTGCAGGCGGGACGGCCGCAACGTCAGGGCCAGCAGGGGCAGCAGCAAAGCAGCAAGATGCGCCAGCAGATCGACAAGCTGGGGGAAATTCTGCAACAGCAGCAGAAGCTGATGGACGAGACCTTCAAGCTCGATCAGGCGCTGCGTGACCGCATGCAGCGCGGCGACCCGCAGGATGGCGGCGAAGGTCAGGACCCGCAGACGGGTGAAAACGGTGAATCACCGCAACAGGGCCAGCAGGGCCAGCAGGGCGAGAACGGCCAGCAAGGCGGACAGCCGAGCGAGCAGATGACCGCCGAACAATTGCGCGAGGCGCTGAAAAATCTGAGGGCGCAGCAGGACGCGCTGGGCAAGCAGCTGGGCGAATTGCAGCAGGGCCTTCGTGATCTCGGCATGGAGCCGGGCGAAAACTTCGGCAAGGCGCAGCAGGAAATGGAAGGCGCCGGCGAAGCACTCGGCAAAAGCCAGGGCGAACAGGCGGTCGAAGGTCAGGGCAATGCGCTGAACGCGCTGCGACAGGGCGCGCAGGATATGATGGGCCAGATCATGCAGGCCATGCGCCAGCAGGGACAGCAGCCCGGACAGGGGCAGGAAGGCATGGCGGGCCAAGGCGGACAGAACGGCCGCGATCCACTCGGCCGTCCGCGCAGCACAACCGGCCCCGATTTCGGCGACCAGGTGAAGGTGCCTGATGAGATCGACGTGCAGCGCGCCCGCGAAATTCTCGAGGCTATCCGGGAAAAGCTCGGCAACAACCCGCCGGGTGAAATCGAGCGGCGTTATCTGGAGCGGTTGCTGGATATACGGTGAGGATGGAGGCCGCCATTCCTAGCGATCGGGCGTGTTTAACCTCGCGCATTTTTTAGGAAAGGCCAGCTTATCAAACACTCCACGTCATCCTCGGCCTTGTCCCGAGCATGACGGCGGAGAGAGTTGATAACTCCGCAACAAAAAAAGGCGGCCCAAAGGGCCGCCCTTTCTCAAATCTCTGTAGCCTTATCGCTCAGGCCGCAAGCGCCCGCGCAACAGCCTTGCGGATATCCGGAAGCGCAAAAGGTTTTGAAACCACGTCCACGATCTTTTCTGCCAGATCATCAGCGCGTTCGCGCTGTTCGGCATAACCCGTCATCAACAGGATGCGCATGGCCGGGAAGCGTTCGGCGGCGCGGTGCGCCAGCTCGATGCCATCCATGACCGGCATGCGGATATCCGAAAGAAGGAGATCGAAATTGGTTTCCTGAAGCTTTTCCAGCCCCTGCTCGCCGTCTGCCGCCTCGTGGGTCTCGTGACCGTCGAGACGCAGCGCACGGGCAACGAAAGCCCGCAATGCATCCTCATCTTCGGTAATCAGAATCTTCGCCATTAATCATTGCTCCTGGGCATCATTTCCAGCCGTGAGCAACATCGCAGGCTCCTCTTTTCAAGAGGTAAACACCCAGGGTTTCGCTGGGTGAATGGTTAATGAGGCGTCTCCGGCATGTCCCATCCCGGCACGGCAGAAATCGTCAGGCGTCGCCCGTGACGACGCCTACGAAGGGCAGTTCGCGGAAGGCGTAAGCCACATCCATGCCGTAACCCACGACGAAATAATCGGGACATTCGAAACCGACATAGTCGGCCTCCAGATCTTCCTTGCGCTTGACCTTCTTGTCGAGCAGCACGGCGATGGTGACGTGACGGGCGCCACGTTCGTAAAGCAGTTCCTTGGCGAAACGCAGCGTGCGGCCGGATTCGAGAATATCGTCGATCAGAAGAACATCGCGGTCCTTCACGTCGCTGTCGATATCCTTGACGATCTTCACCCCTTGCGAAACGGTGCCGGCACCGTAGCTCGAAAGCGTGATGAATTCGACTTCGGGGGCAAGGCCGCTGTCATGCAGCGCGCGGATGAGATCGGCCGCGAAAATGAACGATCCCTTGAGCACGGCGATGACCAGCAAATCCTTGGTCGGGCCGCTCGCTATATGCTTGGCCATGTCGCGATTGCGCTCGGCAATCTGCTCGGCGGTGTAAAGCGGCTCAATGTTTTTTCCACGGACGACGGGCATTCTTTCTCCTGTGCTGCGCCTTGCCGATTTTACCTTTCAGTAAAAATACGAAGACCACGCGTTAGCACAGTCAACGTTCGGAAGCACCCGCTTCGACGAAGGAAAGCTTGATCTCAGGCGTTTTTCCACCGGGATGGCGCAACTTTGCCGAAAATCCGTGGCTGAAACCGGGCTGCATCTGCCTGACCGGCGGTTCGATGACCATGCTGGCGACCAGTTGCCCCTTGGCAACGAAGAGGTCGGCGCGAAGTGCCGGCACCTCTTCCAGAGCGGCACCGTTGTTCTCCACAATACCGTTGATGAGCAGGACATCCATGCCGCCAGCCTCCTGCGGCGTGATGGTGACATGGGAAATGGCAAGCGGGTTTGCGGCCGCAACGATCGGCTTTTCCGGCACGACCACCGACAGGCCGCCTGAGCAGATGAAAACAAAAATGACGAGCGCCGCAACCAGCGCCGAATAGGCATCCACAGACAGGCGCGACAATTTGCGGTCCACCCAGCCGATGAACGCGTAACCAAGAGCACTGGCGGTGACGGGCGGTTTTTCCATCTGACGGCGCATCGCGCCGCGATTATCGTTTCCGGGCTGACGGACACGGTTTTCCTTGATGGTGACAAATTCCGCGTCTACCACATCGGGGCCGGTGTGGGTTGCCCGCGCCGTACGGCGCACTGGCGCTTCCGGCATCAGGAGGTCGAAATCGAATGCCGCTTGCCGGCGAGATGAACGGAACATAGCCATAGAATTCCTTGGGTGAGGTTTTCCGGCCCGCAAAACTGGGCATTGCAACGAATCCTGCCAAGTTTTAAATTTAATTGGTTAATGCTTCGCAAAAACGGCTCGCATAGGCTACCGGAACCGGGTTAAACGGCGCATCCGGGCCTCACGCGCCAGCGGTTTGCGAACCACCACGAAACGAAGAGACTGGAAGTCCGTTGATCCATTTCGAAAATGTCGGGTTGCGTTACGGCATGGGCCCCGAAATCCTGAGGGACATGACCTTCGACATTCCCAAGGGTTCGTTCCAGTTTCTGACCGGCCCTTCCGGTGCCGGCAAAACCACGTTCCTGCGCCTGCTGCTGATGTCGCTGCAGCCCACACGCGGCAATATCCGCATGTTCAACCGCGATGTGTCGCGCATTCCGCGCAGCGAGCTGCCCATGCTGCGCCGCCGCGTCGGGATCGTCTTTCAGGATTTCCGGCTGCTCGATCATCTGACGACCTATGAGAATGTCGCCCTGCCGCTGCGTGTGCGCGGCAAGGAAGAAAGCGCCTACCGCAACGACGTTATCGAGCTTCTGAAATGGGTCGGGCTTGGCGAGCGCATCAATGTGCTTCCGGCCATCCTCTCCGGTGGGGAAAAGCAACGCGCCGCCATTGCCCGCGCATTGATGGACCAGCCGGAAATTTTGCTGGCCGACGAGCCGACCGGCAACGTCGACCCGCCGATGGCCAAGCGCCTTCTCAACCTCTTTCTGGAGCTCAACCGGCTGGGTACCGCTGTGGTCATCGCCACCCATGATTTCGGCCTGATGGACCAGATCGACGCACGCCGGATGATCCTCACCGAAGGGCGGCTCGACATCTATGAATGAGATCAACCGCAAACAGTTAAGACCAGAGGCGACCGCACCGAAGCGGCCGCCGATGCGTATCCGCCCGATGGCACCCATTCTGCCGCCCTCCAACATTCAGGGCAACGCGCTGATGGTGGTGATCGCCATCATGGCCTTTCTCGCCTGCCTGACGCTTGGTGCCGTTTCCATGGTGCGTGCCACCGCCGCCACCTGGCAGAGCCAGATTTCCCGCGAAATCACCATTCAGATCAAACCCGAGGACGGGCTGGACATGAATGCAGCGCTCACCAAGGCACGTTCTCTGGCGCTCACTTTCGTCGGCACGCGGGATGGCACGATCCTCGATGACGCCGCCACCGCGCGTCTTCTGGAGCCGTGGCTCGGCAGTGGCCTCGATCTTTCCGAACTGCCGGTGCCGCGCCTCGTCGTGATTACCATCGATGAAAACCACCCGCCCGATTTTCAGGCCATGCGCGATATGCTGAAGGCTGAAATTCCACAGGCGTTTCTGGATGACCACCGTACATGGGTCGACAGGCTCGTCTCCATGGCCAGGACCACCGTCATGATCGGCGTCGGGGTCCTGATCCTCGTCTTCACCGCCATGGTGCTGACGGTGGTGTTTGCAACGCGCGGCGCGCTTTCCGGCAACCGGCACATCGTCGAGGTGCTGCATTTCGTCGGCGCCGAAAGCAGCTTCGTCGCGCGGGAATTCCAGAAGCACTTCCTGAAGATCAGCCTGAAAGGTGCGGCAGCGGGCAGCGCCCTCGCAGCGGCAGTTTTCCTTGCCGCCGGTTTCTGGCAATCGAGCACGGTTGCAACGCCGCAAAGCGATCAGGCAAGTGCGCTTTTCGGCTCCTTTTCCGTTGGCCTCAGTGGTTATATCGGCATCGCCACGACGATGATCATCATCGCGCTGCTCACCACCATCACCGCGCGTGTGACGGTCATCCGCACGATCGATGATATCGACCGCGTCCGCTCCGATCCGTCTAAAAGCGACGGTGTCGCATCGTGACGCCGTCTCCCGGATCTCGCGAGGAAACTGCACCCTTCACACGCCGGATGTAACTTGCGGACGGTGGACAAAAATGCCTGTTCCTTGCCTTAATCGGCGAGTATTCAGGAGGAATGTTTGTGAGTCGGACGGACCATGATCAGGAGCAGACGACCACGCGACAGGCAAAAAAGGGCCTGTTGTCGCGGCGAAGTCGCCTGCGCCGTTTTATTCGCGGTCTCATCCTGCTTTGCGTCATTACTCTCGGGGCTTTTTCCGGCGGTTTTTTGTGGTTCGCAGATTCAGTCGCCTCCATGCGCCCGCCCGAAGGCGCCAAGGGCGACGCGATCATCGTTCTGACCGGCGGTTACCAGCGCATCGAACAGGCGGTCGGCCTGCTGCGGGACGGCGTTGGCAAGCGCCTTCTGATTTCCGGCGTCAACCCGGCCACCACCCGCACGCAAATCCGCAAGATGACGCAAGGCTCTTCGGACATGTTTTCCTGCTGCGTGGACATGGGCTACAAGGCCATAGACACCATCGGCAACGCCAATGAGGCGGCGAGCTGGATACGCGACCACGGTTATTCCTCCATCGTCGTCGTCACCAACAATTACCATATGCATCGCAGCCTGCATGAACTGCACAATGCCAGCCCGCAGACCCAATTCATCGCCTATCCCGTTATCAGCGCCGACCTTGCCCGCACCAACTGGTTCGCGGAGCCGGATGTGGTCCGGACCATGCTCTACGAATACATGAAATTCGTGATTGCAGCAGGACGCGACCTGACCGGGCTCGGCAAGGGCGACGGGTTGCGCAAGGCGGGCGCCGATCACCCCACGATCAAGGCGGCAACCTCTTCCCCGTGAATGGAAAGAACGGAGAGAACACGCTTGCTGCGGAGCCTTGTTTTCGTGTAGGCGTCTGGCATCGGCATCCGGCATCGAGGCGCGCCTGAGCTTCGGAACGGCTGCAACCCGGGAATTCTGTCGATGCTCAAGCTGCGCTCTTTTCTTTTCAATACGCTGTTTTATCTCAATCTGATTGTCCGCATGATCGTGCTCACGCCGATCTATTTCATCCTGCCGCGCAGAATAGCCTATGAAATCCCCAAGAACTGGGCGCGATCCAACCATTGGCTGATGAAGACCATTGTCGGCACCACCTTCGAGATCGAGGGGCTGGAAAACATTCCCGAAACCGGCTGTATCTTCGCCCCCAAACACCAGTCCTTCTGGGACACCTATGCGCTGCTGCCCAACCTTCCCGATCCGGTCTATATTCTGAAGCGCGAGCTTTTGTGGATCCCGCTGTTCGGCTGGTATGCGATGAAGCAGCGCATGATCCCGGTCAACCGCGCCGCGCGCGGCAAGGTGATGCTAAAGGTCATGGAGCGGGCGAGAGAGGAGATGGCGGCTGGCCGCGAACTCATAATCTATCCCGAAGGCACACGCCGGCCACCGGGCGCTGAGCCCGAATATCGTTATGGCATCGCACGTCTTTACCGCGACCTCAAAGTCCCCGTCATTCCGGTCGCCATGCATCCCGGCCTCTTCTGGCCACGCCGCTCGACAATGCGTTATCCCGGCCATTTCAAGGTGCGGATCTTGCCGGCCATCGAGCCGGGACTGGACCCGGACGTGTTTTTCAAGACATTGATCGAGGTGACGGAAAAGGCGAGCGACGAGTTGCTGCTGGAGACCGCGCGCAACAATCCGCACCTGCCGCTGCCACCGACCGCCGTGAAGCGTATCGCAGAACTTCAGGGGCAAGACACTCCCGCCGGCTAAACCGCGATCGTGCCGACACTGGCGGCAATGCTTTCCAGCAGCGTGTCGCGAATACCCATATCCTGCAGATGCTGCACGGTATTGAAGACGTAATCGGCATTCGGGCCGGACCGGCCCGATGCGGCAGCCACGATTGTAGCCGCTTCCGCGACACCCAGACCACCAATATACTGCTCGTGGGCGGGATCGGCCACATAGGTCACGGCACTGCCGCGCGTGCCATCGGCGAGCGCAATGGCAACGACGCGTTCCTTGTAGACATTCGTTACCAGCTCGCGCTCGCGCAGATAGGCCATGACCGGACCATGGTCCGCTCCGCGCACGCGAAAGGCAACGCCGAGGCAGGAGCCGCCGCGCTCCAGACCGAGAACAAGGCCGGGCTTCTCCTCAGTGCCGCGGTACACATTTGAACTGATGCAGAGGGAGCGTCGATAACCGTGCAGCCGCGCCTGCTGCCTTTCCTCAAAGGCAAAGCCCGGGTTCCACATCAACGAACCGTAGCCAAAGACCCAAAAATCGTCCATATCCCAAGCCAAATCGAATTTATCTGAAGTCTGTTCATCGGAGATCAATATGGCATCGTCAAGCCAATCCGGCACGGTCAAAAAATTCCTCTGGCTTGGTATCGCCGTCGTGCTGGTTATCGGACTTTACACGGCCGGGTGGTTTTATGCCGCCGACAAGCTGAAGCAGACAGTTCTGAACGTCATCTCGCCTTCGCAGGCCAGAAACGTCAGCGGCGAATGCGGCGACATTGCGTTCAAGGGTTATCCGTTCCGCATCGGCCTTTTCTGCTCCAAGGTAACGGTGGACGACAAGCAGAATGGCGTTTCAGCCTCGTTCGGAGAATTGCGTTCCGCAGCGCAAGTCTACAATCCCGGCCACATTGTCTGGGAACTGGATGCACCGGCTGAAATCCGTACCGCGCACGGCCTGACGGTTTCAGCCCTCTGGCAGAACATGCAGTCGAGCATCGTCACCAAGCTTAGGGGTATCGACCGTACCTCGCTTGTCATCGACGGCCTGAAGGCTCAGGCGGTTTCCACCGTTACCGGCCAGACGATCGATTTCGATGCCGCCAAGACGGAAATGCATCTGCGCCAGAACGGCGCCGATCTAGACGGCGCGATAACGTTGACCGACTCGTCAACCGTCATCAAGGATTGGCCGCAACTTCTGCCGCGCCTCAACGCCATCGCCGATGTCACCCTTGCCGGCAAGGCGGGTATGGTAGACGGCAGCGATACGGCCGGGCTTTACGGTGCGAGCGGCGAGCTTCGCCGGCTGGTCGCTGATATCGGCGAAGGCCGCACCATGCGTATCAGCGGCCCTTTCTCCTTCGATAATGAGGGCTATCTCTCCGGCCAGTTCAAGCTGGAGATCGAAAAGCTCGACGCCTGGTCGGACAATGCCAAGCAGGCGTTTCCGCAGCTGCAATCCACCATCGATACCGCCCGCAAAATGCTCCGCGCACTCGCCGGCGGCGGCGACAGGGCGTCCGTCGACCTCGTGGTGGATCGCGGCCGCGCCACCGTCAGCGGTTTCATTCCGCTGGGGAAGATCCCGCCGATTTAACAGAGAGCTTTTGTAAAAAACACCTCAGCGGCATCCTGAATTTTTGAAAGATGCAGGATGCCGGCTTCTTTGTATCCATTGCGACGATGCCACATCTGCGGTTCCCGCTCGTCCTGCTGGCTGGACGTCATCACCAGTGAGGCACCCTGCTCACGCATCAGAGTTTCCCAAAAAACTGTAAGCGTTGCGCCGACGCCATGTCCCCGAAACTCGGGAACGACGCGGATCATGTCCATGTAGGGGATCTTACCCCAGAACATCGAGAACCGCAGAAAACCGACTAGAATCGTATCTTCTTTCGCGACGAGATATTCGCGGCGTCCGACGCAACGCCGCAACCAATCCTCATCGATCCATTTGTCTTCCCGCAGCAGCCATTCGATATCGTCATCCGTCGCCGCCGATATCAATATCACTTCAGCGCCCTACTTCTTCTGATCCAGCGCGTGACGCCCAAAGTCAGGCGTATCGACGTCCTGACCGGCCTCGATGATGGAGCGGCGGATGGAGCGTGTGCGGGAAAACAGTTCGAACAACTTGTCGCCCTCCCCCCAGCGGATCGCCCTTTGCAGCGAAGCAAGGTCTTCCGAGAACCGTGCCAGCATTTCGAGGATGGCATCCTTGTTGTGCAGGCAGACATCGCGCCACATGGTGGGGTCCGAGGCGGCGAGACGCGTGAAATCTCGGAAGCCGGAAGCGGAATATTTGATGACTTCCGACTCGGTTACCGTCTCCAGATCGTCCGCCGTGCCGACGATGTTGTAGGCGATGATGTGCGGCAGATGCGAGACGATCGCCAGAACCTTGTCGTGGTGTTCGGCATCCATTTCATCCACACGCGAGCCGAGCGCCCGCCAGAAATCCTTGAGCCTTTCCAGCGCCTCCGCATCCGTGCCCGGCAGCGGCGTGAAGATGCACCAGCGCTCGCGGAAAAGACCGGAAAAACCGGCATCCGGGCCAGATTTTTCCGTACCCGCCAGCGGATGTCCAGGAATGAAATGCACATTGTCAGGCATATGCGGCGCCATCTGCGCGATGACAGAGGCCTTGGTAGAGCCGACATCGGTGACGATGGCGCCGGGCTTCAGATGCGGCGCGATCTGCTCGGCAACCGCCCCGGATGAACCGACCGGCACTGAAACGATCACAAGATCAGCATCCCTGACCGCCTGCGCGGCGGATGTCGTATACTCGCTTCCAAGCGCCAGTTCCTCTGCCCGCTTCAGCGTTTCCGCGCTGCGGGTGGAAATCGTGACATGCCGGGCAAGACCCAGTTCCTTGATGTCGCGCGCAATGGACGAGCCGATCAGGCCGATGCCAACAAGCGCGATGCGCTCAAACATGATCTCGCCCATTACGCCTGCCCCATGAACTCGGTGAGCGCGGCGATGACGCCAAGATTGGCTTCTTCCGAACCAACCGTCATACGCAAGGCATTGGGGAAACCGTAACCGCGCACGGCACGCAGGATATAACCGCGGCGGCTCAGGAACTCGTCCGCATCTGGTGCACGCTTGCCATCCTGGTCCGGGAAATGGATCAGGACAAAGTTGGTGACTGATGGCGTGACCTTGAGGCCGAGACCGGTGAAGACCGTCGTGAGTTTCTCCAGCCAGAGCGTGTTGTGAGAGATCGCCTTTTCCAGGAATGCCTGATCGCGGATGGCCGCGGCACCCGCTGCGATCGCCGGCGCGCTCATGTTGAACGGACCACGCACCCGGTTCAGCGCATCGATGATGGCGGCCGGACCATACATCCAGCCGACGCGCAGTGCGGCCAGACCGTAAACCTTGGAGAAGGTGCGCGTCATCACCACGTTGCGGTTCCCAGACACCAGCTCGAGACCGGCCTCGTAGTCGTTCTTGCGTACATATTCGGCATAAGCCGCATCAAGCACGAGCACGACATGTTTCGGCAGACCAGCCTGAAGGCGGCGGATTTCCGCGACCGGAACATAGGTGCCGGTGGGATTGCCGGGATTGGCGATGAAAACCATCTTCGTCCTTGGCGTGACGGCGGCAAGAATGGCGTCCACATCGACGGCGCAATCCTTTTCCTTCACCGTCACCGGCGTTGCGCCCGCACCCATGATCTGGATCTTGTAGACGAGGAAACCGTGTTCGGTGATGATCGCCTCATCGCCCGTACCCAGATAGACGTGGCAGAGCAGGCCAAGAAGCTCATCCGAGCCGTTACCGCACATGATATTCGCTATGTTGAGGCCATGCACGTCTGCAATCGCCTGACGCAGCGCAATCGCCTGTCCGTCGGGATAGATTTCCAGATGGCTGGCGGTGGCGGCGAATGCCTCGATCGCCTTCGGGCTTGGCCCGAGCGGCGTTTCGTTGGAGGAGAGCTTATAAACCTTCGCGACGCCATCCACATGTTCCTTGCCGGGAACATAAGCGGCGATATCCAGAATACCCGGACGCGGAAGAGGTTGGCTAAGCTCTGCACTCATTTGATCGACCTTCGGAAATGCGCCGGGGAGCCCGGCAAAAGCAATGCCGGAGGCATTAGACCGGAATGGCCCCTTTGTCGAGGGTCAGCGCGGCTTTCCGTGCTTTGCGGCGGTGCGGGTGGTGGGCACACCCTGAGGCGCAAGGACCGGCACGAAAACCCGGCGTGAGGCGCGCTGGGTAACGGGCAATCCCTGATAGAGACGTTTCTGTGCCTCAACCACGATAACGCCGGAAAACAGCGGCCAGAGCCTGCGGCCGGTAAGCTCAAGGTATCGGCGGAATTTCAGTACCGGGCGGCTGGTGGTGGGCGGAAAGAAAAGCGCTTCGGCGCTTGCCCCCGGCGTAAAATTGGTCTCGCGCAGAAGCGCCGTCAACTGCCCGCGCGAATAGGGCCGGCCCGAGCCGAAAGGTGTGTGTTCCATGCGTGCCCAGACCCCACGCCTGTTCGGCACCACGATCACCAGACGCCCGCCGGGCGCCAGCACCCGCCAGAGTTCTTTCAGGGTTTCGCGCGGATTTTCGGCAAATTCCAGAGCATGCACCATCAACACCCGGTCTATCGACGAATCGGGTAGCGGCAGTTCCTCGTCAAACACCAGCGCCGTGGAGGAAAGCTCGCCTGCCGGCCAGTTCACCGCTCCCTGCCCCGCCGGCATGAAGGCAAAGGTGCGCTCCGTGTCATGACGGAACCGCTCCAGAAACGGCACGGCGTAACCGAGGCCGACCAGCCTTTCCTCCGGCAAAGGCGGCCAGAGCGATGAAAGCGCCATGGTGATCGCCTGCTCGGCCGAGCGGCCAAGCGGGGAATGATAGAATTCGCGCAGATCGACGATATCGGTGTTCATGGGCGAGAATGTAGCATCAGGCGGTTGGACTTCAAGGCGTCTGCGCCTACATTGAAATTCAGGCGGACAAATGCGCCGGCTAAGGCCGGCAAATGGAGAGGACCACGATGAAACCTTTGGAAATAGACGTCTTTCTTTGCCGCAGTGATAATTTTGGCGTTCTGCTGCACGATCCAGAAAGCGGGGCGACCGCCGCGATCGATGCGCCGGAGGAAGGCCCCATCCTGCAGGCTCTTCATGGGCATGGCTGGAAGCTCACGCATATCTTTACCACTCACCACCATCAGGACCATGTGGAAGCCAATCTGGCGCTGAAGGACAAATTCCAGTGCGAAATACATGGCCCACATGATGAGGCGATTGCGATCCCCGGTCTCGACCGGTCCCAGGCCGATGGCGACGAGTTCGAATTTGCCGGACGGCGCGTTCAGGTCATTGCCACACCCGGTCATACGGCGGGGCATATCTGCTACTACCTTCCCGATGACGGCCTGCTGTTTGCCGCCGATACGCTTTTCGCCATGGGTTGCGGTCGCCTGTTCGAACGTACGGCAACAGATATGTGGCACTCTTTCCAGAAGTTAATGGCGCTGCCGGATGACACGAAAGTCTATTTCGGCCACGAATATACACTTTCGAATGCCCGTTTCGCGCTCACCGTCGATCCTGATAACGCGGCTCTAATCGAGCGCGCCGAAAGCGTCGAAAAGGCGCGGCAGGCGAATGAATTCACCATTCCCACCACCATCGGGCTGGAAAAACAGACCAACCCTTATATGCGGGTGGCCGATGCCGGCATCCGCAGTCATCTTGGCCTTGAAGGGGCAACCGATGCCGAAGTCTTTGCCGAAATCCGCACACGCAAGGACAATTTCTGATGGGCGCCGATCTGTCTTCGGCAGCGATCATTCGCGAACTGGAACTGGAGCCGCACCCCGAGGGCGGCTTTTACCACCAGACATTTCGCGACAAGGCAGGTGGTGAGCGCGGCCATTCAACGGCGATCTATTATCTTCTGGAAAAGGGGACGCTCTCTCACTGGCATCGCGTCACCGATGCGGTGGAGGTCTGGCACTATTATGCCGGCGCTCCGATCACCCTGCATCTTTCCGAAGATGGCAGGGAGGTACAGACCTTTACCCTCGGCCCCGACATTCTGGAAGGCGAGCGCCCGCAGGTGATCGTACCTGCCAATTGCTGGCAATCGGCAGAAAGCCTCGGCGACTTCACCCTCGTCGGCTGCACCGTCTCGCCGGGTTTCGCCTTTTCAAGCTTCGTGATGGCCGAACCCGGATGGTCGCCGGGCGATACCCCGTAACTACATCAACCGCCATATTTGGTGGCGGTGATGTAGACTTGGCCTACCCGCGTCGGAATGACGGCGTAGACCGGGGCATAGACATCCATATTGTCGGATTTGGCGAACCATATCTCCATGGAAATGGATTTCAGGTATTCGATATCCTTGCGGCCCTGGCGATAACCCGACTTCGGCACGTAACGCGCCTTGCAGACCACGGCATCGCCGCTGAAGCCATTCGTCTTGAAGGGCTTGGTGCCGCTGGGGCTCAACACCAGATCCAGCCGCGATTCGCCGTCATAGATCGGCAGGCGCGACGGGCAGATGCGGCCGCCGGCGGGAATGATGAGGCCAGAGATTGGATCGAGGACGGAGCGCAGGTCGCCGTCCTTCACATTCACCCAATTGTCCGGCCGCGCCTTCGGCTCCGGTTTCACCGTCGTCGATGTGACGTTGCCGTTACGATAGACCACATCATAGGTCCGCACCCGCTTGCCGTCCTTGTAAACAAGCGAATATGTATTCGCCTGCAGCCGATGGCCGCGTTTGGCACCCGAAATCGTCGTCTTGCCGGAAATATCCGCCAGAACGCTTGCAAGCCCTGCTGAGCTGAAGGAACCGGAAATCGAATAGTTCGGGCCGTTCATGCGAGTCGAAAAACTCGCCTTGGCAATTGGTAGAATACCGAGATTGATGCTGTATTCGCTTGTATGGCGGGCTTCGGCGGCGAGCGAGGGAGATACGCCTGCAAACGCCATTGTCACAGCCATGAAAATGCTTTTTCCTCTGGCAATCATTTGGATATCACCTTAAAAGAGGCGCGGAAGCGGCCTTATGGGGCGATCATATACGCCGACTTGTGGCAATAAAAAAGCGGATGCCGGTTGAAAACGCCGGAATTTCCTTTCATTTGCTCGCGAGCGGCTTGACTGTTAAGTCCCGTCTGACTATAGAACCGCAACTTTCCAATCATGGCCAGTTGGATTGCCACCACGGTTTTGCCGGTGGCGAGCCAGTGGTGAAACAGACAAACGAAATAGGTGTACCCATGTCCCGTGTATGCGAATTGACCGGCAAGGGCGTCCAGACGGGCAACAACGTCAGCCACGCCAACAACAAGACCAAGCGCCGGTTCCTTCCGAACCTCTGCCAGGTTACGTTGATCTCCGATGCTCTCGGCCAGCGTTTCCGCCTGCGTGTTTCCGCAGCAGCTCTGCGCTCCGTTGAACATCGTGGCGGCCTCGATGCCTTCCTTCTGAAGTCCGGCGAAAACGAACTGAGCATGCGCGCTCGTCTCCTGCGCCGCCAGATCGCCAAGAAGACGGCCGAAGCTGCTTAATTAGCGGTTTCGACATCACTGATATTCAGAAGGCTTGAATGGCTTTTGCCGCTCAAGCCTTTTGCTTGTTCTAATTCGGCTCCAACTGGTGGCATCACCCAGGATAAAAAAATGCCCTACCTGCGCTACACGCTCATTTACGTTCTGCTGATGACACTGGTGGTCGTCGCGTCCAATATTCTGGTGCAATACCCGCTTTCCGGATCGCTGTTCGGCGTCAATCTCGGCGATCTTTTGACCTGGGGTGCCTTTACCTATCCGGTCGCCTTCCTCGTCACAGACCTTACAAACCGCCAGTTCGGCCCGTCAGTCGCGCGCCGCGTCGTACTTGCCGGTTTTATTGTTGGTGTCACACTGTCCTTCTGGACCTCGATCCCGCGTATCGCCGTTGCCTCCGGCACCGCCTATCTGATTGGCCAGCTGCTCGATATTTCCGTATTCAACCGCCTGCGCCGCCAGCGCTGGTGGCACGCACCTCTTGCCGGCTCGATGCTGGGTTCGGTGCTGGATACCGCGCTGTTCTTCTCCATCGCCTTTGCTGCGAGTTTCTCCTTCGTCGGTCCCAACGATGCCTTCGCCATTGAAAATGCCCCCGTGCTCGGCATCTTCGCTCTGGAGGCACCGCGCTGGATTTCCTGGGCGCTCGGCGACCTCTCGGTGAAGATCCTCGTCGGCCTCGTGATGCTACTGCCCTACGGCGCACTGATGAACACGCTGAAGCCGATGCCAAAGGTCGCCAAATCGGGCTGACACCATTGTCATCCAAGGTTTAAGGCTGGGGTGAGAGCGTGGATCGAATCGCGCTTGCAAACCAGCCGACTGCGTTGCAGTCTGCGGTCCGTGGCACAGATCAGAGGCAGGCAGATATGCAGATCAATGACGTTATCGATATTGTGGAGGCCGCCAGCGCCACGCTTTCAGGCTCCAGCTTCAACGACGTCAATCTGTCGGGTACGGTGTTCAACGACGTCAATCTCGCCGGAACCAGCTTCAACCAGATCAACTTTTCCGGCGCGGTCATTTACCGACAGCAACATGTCCGGCTGGTCGATCGACGACGTTAATCTTTCCGGTCTGAAACTGAGCAACGCCAACCTGTCCGGCGCGCAGATAACAGGATACCGAATGACAGGGATGAAGATCGACGGCATTCCCGTCGAGGATCTGATGGCTGCCTACAAGGCGGCGCAGCAGGTGTGAACCTTCACTCCACCAGCTTGAATTCCAACATCAGATTGCGCTGGAGAAATGAGTGATTGTCATCGGAAACGATGATGAGGCGTGTGGAACCATCAGGCCCCTTCACCACATCCATGCCTTCCATATTATCGATCTGGTAGACCATGCCCGCTTCCAGCAGGATTTCGCCATCCACCACCGCGCCCGGCCTGATATCGGCAGCCTTGATGCGGCGGATGCGCATCCCCACCCCTTCAGCGAAATTGAAGCGGCGCTCCAGAAGCAGCAGGTCGCCATTGGGCAGGAAAGCACCGTCCGTCACGTCGAATGAGGGGTGATGGGTGACCGCGAATGTGCCCTTCAACGGGCCTTCCAGTATGGCGGCGAGAAGATTGCCGTCGGCATCGATGCTTTTCTCAGCCACCACGACAAGGGCACCGGCAAGCGGCGAATCGGCCGGCGAGACCGCAAGGGCCTCCATGCCGCCATTGTGGCGCAGTTCGCTGTTGGGAATGAGATGAGGCAGGCGGCTGAGCGGCTTTGAGGTCTCGAACCCCGGATCGGGATAGGCGTCGATCCTGTGCCGCTGCTCGTAGCTGACGAATACCTTGCCATCCCGCAGCGCCAGACCTTCCGCATCCATTTCCATCTTGCGGGAGGGTTCACCGCCGCTGGCATCCAGCATGGCAGTGATACGCACGTCAGCCAACCCGGACAGCGCGCCCGACGGGCCGCGTGCGATCTTGCCCGTGAGCCAGTGGCCGGTATCCAGCACAGCAACGAATTCCTGCCCGTTTGGGCGAAAGCGGATGGAGGATATGGCACCGAATAGTTTTTCCGGCGTGCTCATCACCATGCCGCCGATAAATTCCAGCTTGCCGAAACGCCTGGCGCTGGTGCCGACCTCGAAGCCTGACAACAGACGGACGCTGACCGGAACATCGATGGTCGACGCGCCGATGGGAACCGGAACGAGCGCTGCGACCGCAAGAACTGCAGCTACCGCCAGCGATTTACAGGAAAGAAAAGCCCGGCCCCGCTTATCCCGCACGGCGAACCTTGCGGGACGAGCTGGCGGTATTGGTATCCTCGAAGAGAGCAGCAAGCTGTTCGGTCATCGCGCCAGCCAGTTCGTCCGCATCCACGATCGTCACGGCGCGACGGTAATAACGCGTCACATCATGGCCGATACCGATCGCCAGAAGCTCCACCGGCGAACGTGTCTCGATCTGTTCGATAACGGCGCGCAGGTGCCGCTCCAGATAGTTACCCGCATTGACCGACAGCGTCGAATCGTCCACCGGCGCACCGTCCGAAATCATCATCATGATCTTGCGCTGCTCGGGGCGGCCGATGAGGCGGTTATGCGCCCACATCAGCGCTTCGCCGTCAATGTTTTCCTTCAGCAGGCCTTCACGCATCATTAGGCCAAGATTGCGCCGTGCACGCCGCCAGGGTGCATCCGCCGACTTGTAGATGATATGGCGCAAATCATTGAGCCGACCCGGCGAGCCGGGTTTGCCGCTGGCCAGCCATTGCTCGCGCGACTGACCGCCCTTCCACGCCTTGGTGGTGAAGCCGAGAATCTCCACCTTCACACCCGACCGTTCCAGCGTACGCGCAAGAATATCGGCGCAGGTGGCCGCAACCGTGATCGGGCGGCCACGCATCGAACCCGAATTGTCGATGACGAGCGAAACCACCGTGTCGCGGAACTTGGTGTCGCGCTCCTTCTTGAAGGAGAGCGGCTGCATGGGATCGATGATAAGCCGCACGAGGCGAGCCGGATCGAGATAGCCCTCTTCCAGATCGAAATCCCACGAACGGTTCTGCTGCGCCATCAGGCGGCGTTGCAGCCGGTTCGCCAGACGTCCGACGGCGCCCTGAAGATGGGCGAGCTGTTTGTCGAGAAACGCGCGCAGGCGGTCAAGCTCCGCCTCGTCGCACAGTTCCTCGGCGTGGATTTCCTCGTCGAATTCCTGGGTGAATATGCGGTAGTCGACCTTCTCGTTGAAATCGTCGAAGGGGCTGTTGGGGCGGCGGGTCTCGCCGGGCGTCTCGGAATCCTCATCGAGATCGTCGGACATTTCCTCGTCCGACATCTCGGCGCCGTCCATCTCGCCTTCTTCCATCTCCTCCTGCGAGGCCTCGCTTTCATCAGCGGGCGTCGCATCGGAACCGGCTTCTTCCTCGACCTGTTCTTCTTCGGTCTCGTTAGTGCGCGGCTGCTCCTCGTCGGATTCTGCCTCCTGGCTTTCCGGCTCGTTATCGTCGTCGCCGAATTCCTCCGCCATCTGCATGGAGGTCAGCATCTTGCGCACCAGCCGCGAAAAAGCCTTCTGGTCGCCAATCACCTTGGAAAGGTCGCTCAGGTCGCCGGCGGCCTTGTCCTCGATGAAGTCGCGCCACAGGTCGAGAACCTTGCCGGCACTGGCCGGTGGCTTTTCGCCGGTCAGCTTCTCGCGCACCAAAAGGGCGACGGCTTCGGCAAGCGGTGCATCGTCCTTCGTGTTGATGCCCGAAAAATTCGCCTTGGCATATTTTTCCGTGTTCATGGCCTGAATGTTGGAGGCCATGCCCGGCATGCGCAGTGCACCGATGGATTCCACCCGCGCCTGCTCAACAGCGTCAAAGATCAACCGCGCCTCGGCACCCTGCGGCGACATCACCGCATGGGTGTCAGCGTCATGGCAGGCAAGGCGAAGCGCCATGGAATCGCCAAGGCCACGGGTGACGGCGATTTCCTGCGCGGTGGGTTTCTTGGAAATTTCCGGCAGGCGCATGCGCTCTCCGGCAAGGCCAGGCCGCTCATTGGCGAAAACGACCTCAACCTCTGCATCGCCGGCAACCGATCGCACACATCCGGCAATCGCCTGACGCAACGGTTCGGTATCGACCGCCGTACCCGGTTTTGCTCTGGAATTGTCGCCGCGCGCTGCCATTGTCTTTCCTGTCAGTTGTCGACGCTTCGGAGCCGCCCATCCAAGGATGCGCGGCCCGCCGGCGTCTTCAAGTCATCGGTGATGTTCTCCGGACAAGCCGGGGAAGATCAGGCGCTGAGAACGATGTTCGCAGCACTTTCCTTCAGCTCGACGCCGAAAGCCCGCTGATATTGTTCGGCAACCAGCGTGCGCTCCAGTTCGTCGCACTTGTTGAGGAAGGTCACGCGGAACGCAAAGGCGAGATCGCCAAAGATTTCCGCATTTTCCGCCCAGGTAATGACGGTACGCGGGCTCATGACCGTGGAAAGGTCGCCATTGACGAAGGCCGAACGGGTAAGATCGGCCACACGCACCATCTTGGAGACGGTTTCGCGACCCTTCGGATTGTTGAGGCTCTTTACCTTTGCGGCAATGATGTTCACTTCCTGCTCATGCGGCAGGTAGTTCAGCGTGGTGACGATGGACCAGCGGTCCATCTGCGCCTGGTTGATCTGCTGCGTGCCGTGGTAAAGGCCCGTCGTGTCGCCGAGGCCGACCGTGTTGGCGGTCGCAAAAATGCGGAAGGCGGGGTGAGGACGGATAACGCGGCTCTGGTCGAGCAGCGTCAGGCGGCCCGAGGATTCCAGCACGCGCTGGATGACGAACATCACGTCCGGGCGACCGGCATCGTATTCGTCGAAGACAAGCGCGACATTGTGCTGGTAGGCCCAGGGCAAAATGCCGTCCTTGAATTCGGTGACCTGCTTGCCGTCTTTGAGGACGATGGCGTCCTTGCCGACGAGGTCGATACGGCTGACGTGGCTGTCAAGATTGACGCGCACGCAGGGCCAGTTCAGGCGGGCAGCTACCTGCTCAATATGGGTGGACTTGCCCGTGCCGTGAAAGCCGGAAACCATGACGCGTCGGTTGTGAGCAAAACCGGCAAGAATAGCGAGCGTCGTATCGCGGTCGAAAAGATAGTCGGGATCAAGGTCGGGCACATAGGCGTCGCCCTGCGAATAGGCGGGAACCCGCAGATCCGTATCAATGCCGAAAACCTCCCGCACGGACACCGTCGTGTCGGGCAGGTTGGAAATATCAAGGTCGATTTTGCTCATCACGTCTCCAAGGCGGGCGGCGGCCACCCGGCCACATCATCAATCAGGCGGTAAACACGAACGTTGGCTTAGCAGAAACCTGACTGCTTTAACAATTGATATGCTTGAACAACAGCCCGAAAACGTTCTTCAGAGCCGCGATCGCCACCATTAGCATCAGGATGGTGCTTTTTGACAAGCTCCTTATAGCGCCTTTTTATCTCTTCCTGCTTTGCACCCGCAGAAAGGCCGAGCGTATCGAAGGCTTTCGCCTCCAGCGTCTTCAACTTGCGGTCCTGCTGCAGGCGCTGGCCGCCGGCCTTTGCCCCGTTTGCATAACCATTCGTGAAGCCAAAAGGATCGCGGATGCGGGCATTGGCCGCGCCCGCCGCGCCGGAACGCAGCGTGGAGTGCAGCGGGCTGTCGCGCGCAGTCTTGTTCACGCCAACCGTCCAGGTGGGACGATGGCCGGTGATCGCTTCCTTCTGGTAACGGGCGATCTCGGTGTCAGACAGCCCGGAGAAATAATTATAGCCCTTATTGTATTCCTTCACATGCTCGAAACAGAACAGGAAGAATTGCCCCTCGGCATTGCGGCCGACAGGTGCACGGTGAGCGCCCGGCTTGTCGCATCCGTCCCACTGGCAGGTCGGGGCCTGAACCTCAGGTTCCCTGTCCCTTTTTCTGCGTGTACGGATGCGGTCGAAATATTTCGAATCCAGTTTCATGATGCCCTGATTATGGGGTGCGAAAAGGCGCACAACAAGAATTGACAAAGCGGAATGTTGCAGGCTTTTAGGTAGCCCCTTTTAAAGACCAGCCAACAGGATTGGAGCCCATCGCATGTCCCTGCGAGAACGCATAGAAACAAAGCTTCGGCAAAGCTTTTCGCCGGAACGCCTGGTGGTGATCGATGAAAGCCAGATGCATGCCGGCCATCAGCCGGACATAACCGGCACCGGCGAGACGCATATGCGTGTTCAGATAGTGTCTGAAAGCTTCGCAGGCAAGTCACGCATTGACCGCCACCGGGCGATCAATGCACTTTTGAAACAGGAACTCGACGCCGGGCTGCATGCCCTCGCCATCGAGGCGGCGGCGCCGGGGGAGCCGACGCGGTTCTAGGTAACGCGCGCCTTAAGCCTCAGCCGGGATGCTTTTCCGACAGGAAAGACTGCACCTCGGACGTCGCGACATCGTCGGCCACGAAGGACTGGCCGATGCCGTGGGTGAGGATGAAGGTGAGCTTGCCGCCCTTGACCTTCTTGTCCTGCGCAATTGCCGCCATCAGCATCTCGACCGGCGGCAGTTCACCTGGAATATCCTTCATTGACACTGGCAGACCAACCGCCTTGAGGTGCGCTTCGACGCGCGCGGCATCATCAGGGCTTGCAAGGTTGAGGCGGGCGGAAAACTGGTGCGCCAGCACCATGCCGATGGCGACACCTTCGCCGTGCACCAGCCGCTTGCTGTCATAATTCGTTGCTGCCTCCAGCGCGTGGCCGAATGTGTGGCCGAGGTTCAGAAGGGCGCGTACGCCGTTTTCCTTCTCGTCGGCCACCACCACATCGGCCTTCGCCTGGCAGCTTGTGGCAATCGCCTGGATGCGGGCGGGACCGCCGGTGCGGATTTCATCCCAGTTCTTTTCCAGCCAGAAGAAGAAGTCCGGCTTGTCGATCAAGCCATATTTCACCACCTCGGCGTAACCGGCGCGGAATTCGCGCTCGCTCAGCGTATCGAGCACCGCCGTATCGGCCAGCACCAGATCGGGCTGATGGAAAACGCCGACAAGGTTCTTGCCTTGGCGGGTATTGATGCCCGTCTTGCCGCCGACGGAGGAATCCACCTGCGACAGAAGCGAGGTCGGTATCTGCACGAAACGCACGCCGCGACGCACGATGCCCGCCGCAAAACCGGCGAGATCGCCGATAACACCGCCGCCAAGCGCAATCACCGCATCGTTGCGCTCCACCCGTGCGGAGAGAACGGCATCGCAAACAGTGACCAGATGTTCGAAGCTCTTGGTCTTCTCGCCCGCAGGCAAGGTCAGCGAAACGGCCTCGATGCCATCCGTCTGCAGGCCGTCCATCAGGCCTTCGAGGTAAAGCGGTGCAACATGCTCGTCAGTGATGATAGCGGCACGCCTGCCCTTCAGCCGCGACGAAATCTCGCCGCCCGCCCTGCCGATCAGGCCCGGTCCGATCAGAATGTCGTAAGCGCGCTCACCGAGCGGCACATGGACAAGACGTTCGTCGGTGTGGATTTCGGAAGGCGTCATGATGCTCAGTCTTTCTGTTCAAGGCCGGCGATGGCGGCCAGCACTTCGGTCACGATGATCTCCTTGCGGACATCGCGGGATTCGATGGTCAGATCCGCTTCCGCATAGATCGGATAACGTTTCTCCATCAGAGCCGCCAGCGTGGCCTTGGGGTTTTCGGTCTTGAGAAGCGGGCGATGATCACGCTTGTTGACCCTTTCCCACAAAACCTCGATATCGGCCTTCAGCCACAGCGACACACTGCCGCGCGTGATGTGCCGGCGGGTATTGTCGTTGATGAAAGCGCCGCCGCCGGTAGAAATGACCTTGGGGCCACCGCGCAGCAGCCGCTTGACGACCCGCGTTTCCAGCGCCCGGAACTCCTCCTCGCCATAGGTGGCGAAAAGTTCGGCTATCGTCATGCGGGAAACACGCTCGATTTCGACATCCGTGTCGATGAAGGAGACCTTGAGCTGCTGGGCGACCATGCGACCGATCGCGGACTTTCCAGCCCCCATCAGTCCGACAAAGACGACGTTGCGCCCGGCGAGCTTGGCCCGCGCTTGCTCCCCGAGTGTGACCGGGACAGATAAATTCTTTTCATTCATAAAATTGAAAGCCCGTTTGGCATGGATATCTGCAAATGTTTACGAAGCGTCAAGCCAAATTGCTGACTGAATTGCGTTGAATCACATTCATCGCCGCATGCGGCAGCGGCGGACTACCGCTTTTTGATCTTGTCGCCGCTTTCGCTGCACCGCATATACCTTCAGACAGCCACCCTCACGGAGCCGCCATGCCAACCCTCTTCCGCTTCACGATGATACTGGCAACCATCGCGGGGCTGATCTATGGCGGCATGGTGCTGCTGGTCATGTTCGTCAAGCCCAATGATCGCGAGGTGACGGTGCGCATTCCTTCCGAGCGGCTGAACCCGCCGTCGGCGGAGCCGGCAAGGCGCACCCCATGAGTAGCAAAGAGATGAGCGGGCGGGACGGCGCGCGGCTCGAAAGTTTTCTGGAAATGATGAGCGCCGAACGGGGTGCCGCCGCCAATACGCTCTCTTCTTACGAACGCGACCTTTCCGATCTGCGTGAATTTCTCGGTGGCCGAGGCCAGTCCTTGATGGAAGCCGCCACGGCAGACCTGTCGGCCTATCTGACCCATCTTTCCACTCAGGGCTTTGCAGCCACGTCGCAGGCAAGACGCCTGTCTTCCATGCGGCAATTCTACCGGTTCCTCTATTCTGAAGGACTTCGCGGCGACGACCCGACCGGTACCATCGATGCACCCAAGAAGGGCCTCACCTTGCCCAAGACGATGAGCGTCGCGGACGTGACAAAACTTCTTGGCATCGCTGCTGAAGAGGCCGCCTTAACCGGCCCCGGCCAGCTTGCCCGCATCCGCATGCATCTCCTGCTCGAACTTCTCTACGCGACCGGCATGCGCGTCAGCGAACTCGTTTCGCTGCCGGTCAAGGTTTTGCGCCAGGAGGGACGCTTCCTGATGATCCGCGGCAAGGGCAACAAGGACCGCATGGTGTTGCTGTCTCGCGCGGCCATCGAGGCGATGGAAAAATACGACGCGGCCAGGAAGTCGCTCGTACCTGAGAAAAGCAGGACGCCCGCGTCCCCCAAAAAGGCTGACAGTCCGGAAAGTCCGTGGCTGTTTCCTTCAAACAGCAAGGAAGGGCATCTGCCGCGACAGGTTTTCGCCCGCGACCTGAAGGACATTGCCATTCGCGCGGGCCTCAATCCCTCGGCGGTGTCACCGCATGTCCTGCGCCACGCCTTTGCCAGCCACCTTCTGCAGAACGGCGCCGACCTGCGCGCCGTGCAGGAACTGCTCGGCCATTCCGACATTTCCACGACACAAATCTATACACATGTGCTGGAAGAACGCCTGCAAGAGCTGGTACAAACACATCACCCCCTTGCCAAACAGGGCAAAAACCTTGATTAGAGCGACCGGAACCGCCGGATAATCCGGCTCAAACCTTGCGCAAAACGATCGGAAACGGATCTCATGCACAATTATCTCGACTTCGAAAAACCTATCTCGGACCTTGAAGGCAAGATCATCGAGCTGAAGAAGCTTGCCGATGAAGACGAGAGCATAGACACCTCGGAGGAGATCAATCGCCTGGAATCACGCGTCAATGACGCGATGCAGGATATCTATTCCAAGCTGAACGCGTGGCAGAAAACGCAGGTCGCGCGCCATCCGCAGCGCCCGCATTTCGTCGATTACGCCAAGGCGCTGTTCACGGATTTCACGCCACTTGCAGGCGACCGCAAATTTTCCGAAGACGCTGCCATCCAGGCGGGCCTTGCCCGCTTTAATGGCCAGCCCGTCGCCATTATCGGCCAGGAAAAGGGCAATGACACCAAAAGCCGCCTGAAGCACAATTTCGGCAGCCCGCGTCCGGAAGGTTACCGCAAGGCGATCCGCGTGCTGGAACTGGCTGACCGCTTCTCGCTGCCGGTCGTGACCCTTATCGATACCGCTGGTGCCTATCCCGGTGTCGGCGCAGAAGAGCGCGGTCAGGCAGAAGCCATCGCCCGCTCGACGGAAATGTGCCTCAACGTCAAGGTGCCGATCGTCTCCGTCGTCATCGGCGAAGGCGGCTCGGGCGGCGCAATCGCGATCGCCACGGGCAACCGCGTCTACATGCTCGAACATGCGATCTATTCGGTGATTTCGCCGGAAGGTGCCGCTTCCATTCTCTGGCGCGATTCGACCCGTGCCAAGGAAGCCGCGACCAACATGAAAATCACCTCGGAAGATCTGAAGTCGCTTGGCGTCATCGACGGCATCATTCCCGAGCCGATGGGCGGCGCGCATCGTGATCCGGCGGCCGTGATTGGTGCCACCGGCGACGTTATCGCCAAGGCGCTCGCCGATCTTTCGCAGCGCTCGGGCACGCAGCTGCGCGCCGAACGCCGCCAGAAATTCCTGGATATCGGCAGAAACCTTTAGAGCGTTTCCAGTAAAAGTGCGCAGCGGTTTACGTGCGGAAATGCGCAAAAAGAGGCAGTTAGATTTTTTGGTGGATCAAAAAGAAGCCAAAACAATCTAGCTCCAGCCTTATTTTCCTTGAATCTCGCCCCAACTCGGCCATAGTCCGGTCACATCAACAGATGTATCGGCGGCCGCAGGGGCGGGTCCGATTTGAGTTAAGAAGATGTAAACGGTTAATACCGTATTTAAAATACACGCGGGACGGTGTAGAACTCCGTCGCCCGTGCCATCGTCTTTCGGATCAGATCATGCGTTTGACACATTTTGCACTTCTTGCCTGCACCGCGCTCATTCTCAGCGGCTGCAACGATACGCTCGAAACCGTCGAACGCGACGTCTCCCACGTTAAAAACAAGGTTGATTACCCGCTTTCTCCGTCCATTCTTGCCGAGATCGACAAGAAGAACATGGATCGCACCTCGCCGATCATGATCCGCATCTTCAAGGAAGAAGGCGCGTTGGAAATCTGGAAGGCCAAGCGCGACAACCGCTTCGACAAGATTGCCGAATACCAGATTTGCGCCTGGTCCGGCAAACTCGGCCCCAAGGTGAAAGAGGGCGACCGGCAGGCGCCGGAAGGTTTCTACAACCTGACGCCCGCGCACCTCAATCCCAACTCTAAATATTACCTTGCCATCAACACCGGCTTTCCGAACCGCTACGATGCCGCCAACGGCCGCAACGGCACCAACCTGATGATCCATGGCGCCTGCTCGTCATCCGGCTGCTATTCGATGACGGACGCGCAGATCCTTGAAATCTACGGTTTCGCCCGCGACGCCTTCAAGGGTGGCCAGAAGACCGTTCAGCTGCAGGCCTTTCCCTTCCGCATGACCGCGGAAAACATGGCCCGCCACCGCCAGAGCGAGCATCTCGATTTCTGGAAGATGCTGAAGGTCGGTTACGACAATTTCGAAGTCACGAAACGCCCGCCGGAAGTGAATGTCTGCGAGAAGAAATATGTCTTCAACCAGCAGACCGAAGGCGGCACGTTCAACGCATCTGCGCAATGCCCGGCCATGAGCACGCCGCCGGCACTGGTGAGCGCGCTTTCGAGCTACGAAAAGACCTATGATCTCGCCTATGAAAAGGCGATGAAGAAATATGACGGCATGGCCTGGTACGACCCGAGCGAGGCGGAGCGCAAAGCGCTGGTTGCCGAAAAGCGCAAGGGCCGCGAACCCGCTTATGCTCCGACCGGCTCGGCGCTGAAGGCCGGCAAGCTGATGAAGGAAACGGAATATGCCGCGCTGATGGAGAAGAAGGCGCAGCAGGTGACCTCGTCTTCGCCGGCGACCACCGCAACCGCGTCTTCTCTGCGGACCCCGCATCCTTCGGCAACCCAGCCCGCAGCTCCGCAATCGAACCCTGCCCCGGCGGCCCCGACAATGGTTGCCGCTGCTACGCCTGCGGCTTCGGGGCCTGGTCAGAACGGAACTGCCGCCCAGGTCCCTGTACCGGCCATGAACCCGCTCGCTTTTTCCGCAGCACCGCCAGCGGAAGCACCGGAAAAGAAGCCGTTCTGGAAGTTCTGGGCCAAGGAATGACCGACACGGCTGACATAGTTTTCGACTTGAGGGGGCTTAAATGCCCCCTTCCGGTTTTAAGAAGCCGTAAAAAACTCGCTGGCCTGCAGGCGGGCGATGTTCTTGTTGTAGAGACGACCGACCCGCTGGCGGTTATCGATATTGCCCATATGTGCAACCAGGATGGGCATAGCCTGGTTGAAACTACGACGTTGACCAAAGGACACCGATTCAGGATCGTGAAGGGAGCGTAATTACCCTCGCTGCCGAGAATACTCCACTCGATCTCCCCCTTGAGGGTGAGATACTCGACAAGGTAAAGGGGTGCCCCGCCCGCGGGTTTCAACCACCGTTTTGCGACCTAAAACCTCAACCCCGAAACCGCCAGCGGATTGTCCGTCATCGCCTGCCTGTCCGGACGGTCGATGCCCGGCGTGCCGGTGAAAGCAGCAAACAGGTCCTGCACGAACGCCTCCGGCAAATCCTTGGTAATCAGCACCATGCGCGTGCGCTGGTCAGACGGGTCCGGCCATGCCGCGAGGCGCTCGGGTGTGTGGAAAATGTTCTGTACCCCGTGCAGCACAAGGGGTCGGTCCGGATTGTCCGACAGCTTGACGACGGCCTTCATCCGCAACAACTTTTCCCCATGCGCCGAACGCAGCAAGTCCACGAACATGTCGATTGCCATCGGGGCTATCGGCTGGTCGTGAATGATCGAGAAGGAACGGATCGACGCGTCGTGCCGGTTCACATCGTGGTGGTGATGGTGGCCATCGTGGTCGCCATGATGGTGGTGGTCATGATCGTGGTCGTGGTCGTGGTGATCGTGTTCCGCCTCTTCCCCCAGCCAGCGGCCGACATCGGCATTTTTGCTGCCGGGATCGTAAAGACCGTTATCCAGCAGTGCGGCAGCACTCCAGTCGGCCCGGTCACCATCCTCGATCGTCGCGCGCGGGTTTAGCGCCTGAAGGCGGGCCGACAGCGTGGAAATTGTGGAAGCATCGGCAAGCGCGCGCTTCGTCATCACCAGCCGATCGGCCACCGCCGCCTGCTTCACCGCTTCCTCGTGATTATCGAGTGTGGACAGGCCGTTCACGGCATCCACAACCGTAATGATGCCGTTCAGAACGAAATTCTGCGCAATCACCGGGTTGCCCATGACAGACTGCATGACGGGAGCGGGATCAGCAAGACCAGTGGTTTCGATCACGACACGCTTCACCGGCTTCAGCTTGCCGGTCTGGATGCCGTCCATCAGTTCCGCTAGAGTATCCACCAGCTCGCCGCGAACGGTGCAGCAAAGGCAGCCTTCCGCCAGTTCGATGATGCCCTCGCCTGCACTTTCAACCAGCATATGGTCGATGCTGACATCGCCGAATTCATTGATGATGATCGCGGCGTCGCTCATATCGGGGTCTTTGAGAAGCCGGTTGAGCAGCGTCGATTTTCCGGCGCCGAGAAATCCGGTGATGATTGAAACCGGTATGCGATCGCGAGACATGTCTTGCCTGTATGTTGATGGCCGCTCCGGCAGATCGTTGGCCGATATTAGATCCGGAACCGCGCAATAATCACAAAAAATCGCCCGGGGCCTGAAGGCCACGAGCGACACTGTAATATCATAACAAACCGAAGCTGCGAATACAGATTCCGCGCAGCGTTCAGGCTTCGCGCGCGCCCTCATCCATAAAGAGTGCGGTTAGGCGAAATCAGAATGTCGGACGCGGGATCGGAATCGGCACGTTGGCCACTTGTCCCTTGGCGCTCGCACCCTTGGCGGTGTTGACCGCCACCGTCTCACTGCCGGGAATGAGACCCGCGAAAGAATATTCCGGCGGACGGGTCATTTCCGTAACGTAGGGCGAATGGATGACCATGCGGCCGGTCTCGTCGCGGCTTTCGCTGCGCACCTTGGCCGCCTTCGGATTGCAGATTTCGGCACTGACGTCGTTTACCTCGGCGGTATCGCCATAGGGTGCCAGCGAGGCGAGTGAAACGCCTTGGCCCGAGGGCGCCGTCAGTCCCATCTGCAGCAGATCAGCGGACTGGTCGGTTCGCCCGGCAAGGCTATCTGCCCCCAGCACCACAGTTATGACCGAACGGCCGTTGCGCACGGCGGAGGACACCTGGTTGAAACCGGATGCGCAGATGAAGCCGGTCTTCATGCCATCTGCGCCATCAAAGCGGCCAACGAGCATATTGAAGTTGGCGTAGTCCTTCTTGCCGGTGGTGACACCTTCCAGCGAGAAATAATGGGCATATTCCGGGAATTCCCGCTTGATGATCAACGCCAGAAGCGCAAGGTCACGCGCCGTCGTATATTGGCCCTTGCCGGGCAGGCCGTTGGCGTTGATGTAACGGGTGGAGCTCATGCCCAGCCGCTGCGCCTGCGCATTCATCTGCGCCACGAAATTATCGCTGGTGCCGCCGATGGTTTCGGCAATCGCCACAGCGATATCATTGGCGGATTTGATGAGCAGCAGCTTCAGCGCGCTGTCCATCGTCAGCTTCTGGCCGGGCTTGAAATACATTTTCGAGGCCGGCTGGTCGGCGGCCTTCTTGCTCATCACCACTTCCGTCTGCGGGCTGAGCTTGCCGGCCTTCATCTGCGAAAAGGCGATATAGGCGGTCATCAGCTTGGTCAGCGAGGCCGGATACCACTTGCGGAACGCTTCCTGGTGGGAAATCACCTTGCCGGTTTTGACATCGACCACCATTTTTGGATTGGCATTCGCCACGGGTGCAGCGGCAACAAGGCCGGCGGTCATGATGGCAATGGCTGCGGAGAGCCGTCGGGCGGCGTTTGGCGATTTAAGATTCTGTGGCAAGGCTTATCCTCGAATTCCCGTCTTCAGTCAGGGAATGGCAATATTCACCATATATGTCCTAGCAATGGCAAAGTACATTGATTACGTCAATTATGCGGCGCACTATCCACCGCGGAGGATAGGCTTTTACGCCATGCCGCACCGATGAACCCAGGAATGAACGAATGCCGATTTTGAACAGAGCCGCCGAACTTCAGCAGGAAGTCAGCGAATGGCGGCGTCACCTGCATGAAAATCCCGAGATTTTGTATGATGTCGACAACACCGCAGCTTTCGTTGCGGACAAGCTGAAATCTTTCGGCGTTGACGAAATCGTGACCGGTCTTGGCCGCACGGGCGTGGTCGGCATCATCAGAGGCAATATTCCAGGCAATCGCACCATCGGCTTTCGGGCGGATATGGATGCTCTTCCCATCCTTGAGGAAACCGGCAAACCCTGGGCTTCCAAAACCGCAGGCGCCATGCATGCCTGCGGCCACGACGGCCACACCGCCATGCTGCTTGGCGCCGCCAAATATCTCGCGGAAACCCGCAATTTCGCCGGGTCCATCGCGGTCATCTTCCAGCCCGCCGAAGAAGGCGGTGCGGGTGCGCTCGCCATGGTCGAGGACGGCCTGATGGAGCGGTTCGGCATCGATGAGGTCTACGGCATGCACAATATGCCGGGTATTCCGCTCGGCTCGTTCGCCATCCGCAAGGGCGGTATCATGGCGGCACCGGACAAGTTCTCGATCACTGTCAAAGGTCGTGGCGGCCATGCGGCCCAGCCGCACCGCACGATCGACCCGATCACGATCGGCGCACAGATCGTCGGCAATCTGCAGATGATCGCCTCGCGCAATGCCGATCCGATCCGATCCGTGGTCGTGTCCGTCACCCGCTTTCACGCCGGCTCCAGCCACAACATCATTCCCAACGACGCGCTGATTGCCGGCACGGTGCGTAGTCTGGACGAGACGGTGCGCGATCTCGCGCAGGATCGCATCAAGCAGATGGCGGAAGGCATAGCGCTTGCCAATGGAGCGGAAGCCGAGGTCGTCTATGAACGTTATTGCCCGGTGACCTTCAACCATGCGGACGAGACCGACCACGCCATCCACGTCGCCCGCGATGTGGCTGGTGAAAACAACGTCGACCCCGATGTCGACCCTTCCATGGCGGGCGAGGATTTTTCCTTCATGTTGAAGGAAAGGCCGGGTGCCTTCATCTTCATCGGCAACGGCGATTCGGCCGGCCTTCACAACCCTGGATACGATTTCAACGACGACGCCATCGCCTACGGCATTTCCTATTGGGTGAAACTTGCCGAGCAACGCCTGACGAACTGACTACCGGGACGCAAAGAAAGCAGAGGAACAGGTCAACCGCGATAAAGAACGCGGTTGATCCGCCGGCTACGGCAGGTTAAAGAGCAATTCAGTGTCCACGTAGCTCAGCAGGATAGAGCACAGGATTCCTAAGACAAATTGGGGGTTGCGCCCGGAAACGACGCAATCGATCTGCTCAAAGTCGGGGAAAGCTTCGCTGGTCTTCCAGCATGCCAATCCCGAGCCAAGCTCTGGAGAAATCCGGTGAAGGTGTAGAGACTGGATGGGCAGCACCTAAAAGCCGAAAGGCTCATGGTGAAGGGACAGTCCAGACCACGAACGTCCTATCCAATGGAGATGGGCGGCGGCTAAAGCCGAAGTGGTATGAATCCTGGGGTCGGAGGTTCGAATCCTCTCGTGGACACCAAAATCCTGCTTACATGCGCAGCTATGTAATTGTTTTTAAAGCAAATTGTTATTTATTTTTAGAAAAACGCCCCCTCACCTAGTCGCCCTTTGCAGCCATTGATTTTATTATGCAACCTGAAAAGAACCCCTCACCTTAGCGGCAAGTTATTTAAAAGCTGTGCGGCCGTCTTACTACTGCGATGACTTTGATCGCGGTCCGAGCTAAATAGAGAAACCTTTGTTCTTGGCTCGATAATTTTGCTCAGATATCGAAAATCTATACGCATATTCTTCGTCTCACTCCTATGCGGAGCGGCTGTGACGATGTCTTTTGTCGTGGCGTTCCTCGTCTTTGAAAGCGTATCTTCTGAGGGCGTGAAAGTCTCTGACATTACCACCTTGGTCGCCGGCGTCGTCGGCGCGGCAATTGGTGGGGCCATTTCATGGGCTCAATCCCGGCAGTCATCGAAGGAGACGTTACAACGTGACCAAGATACTCGTATGTCAATCATCGAAAACAATGCGTTATCAGCGCTCCTAAAAGTCCAAAGAATTGCGAATAGCTATCACACACATAAGATGTATTTCTGGACACAGTTGAGAGAAGCCAACGCGAGAAAGACGCTAGACCCGCAGTTGTGGCAGATTTTAAAATCTCAAGTCGGAGGCGCAGAAACGGTCATAACCTTTTCAGCTGAAGAATTTATTCCGCTTCATCTTGCTGGGAAAACCGATCTTATTAATGAATGTGGATTGTTGGCCGAGAGGCTCCAAGTCGTTGAGCGGGGCATGATCGAGTACACTCGCTTACGCAGAGAATTGGAATCGATTTTAATCGATCACACGACAAAGTTGCCAGATGGTCGGTTTCTCACCGAGGTGCCGCAAGATCTGCTGCGCCAAGTTTCCATGAAAACCGAGATGCTAGAGAACTTTATCCGCGGCCTTTACGCCGACATAAAAGCTGATGATGCGAACGCAAAAGCACTCTGCCTAAACGTCTCAGAAGCTTTCTCAGAGCATTTCGAAAAAGGATTGCGGTTCAAGATGAAATTCGTGGAAGAAGACCAAATCAATGGCCATGTACCAGACGACGGTCGCTTACCAAAGATCCACCTTATGCGGGACATCCACGGTCATCGTTTCATTCTTCGTTCCTACGAATGAGAGTGAAACCGCCTGCGATATTTCCGCGTCCCTATGTTCGCCTTCATGGACTCGCTAGCCGGTCAGTATTGGTCCCGGAGAGACTGACAAAAGAAGGCCTTTTCAGTGGGATAACCGATCGGTTAGCCATCAAATTTCTCGTTTCGTTCCACGAGGTTTGGCTAACCACTTTGAGCAAAGCGTCGCTAACGCACGCTCATTTGAGGGAAGCCTTATGGGCTACTGCAGATTTGCAGATTGACGCCGACCGGCCTGTAAATGACCTTACCGCCATGGACACCATCATTCACGCCGGATTTGAATCCGAGAATTTTACCATTGTGCGCGACATGACCGTTGGCGAACTGATAGACATCATCGTCAAGCACGTCGACAGTTTTCAGGAAGCTATGGCAGCGGCTGGCATACTCGATCCGCTTTGGACTGCCGCCAGCTACGAGGGCACCGGATGGCGCGTGTGGTACGTCAAGCGCCACCATTACCGCACACTGCATTAGGGTGTCTTTGCTGGCATATCCACGATGTAAGTAGCGCTGACCACCTGATTACAAATCCCATCGCACTTCTAATGATCTCAGGCGCGTGGGAAGGCGCAGCTTGTAAAATGTAGCTCGAATTCTCTTAACGTTTCCAGTTTTGTTAGCATCAAATTGTAAAATGAAATCCACAGAAAACGATCTCTGTGGATATCTCAGATGACGGCGTAAGGGTCGTGAATTTACCTTGCTGCGAACTTGCTCTGCAGCTGGCTGTTTAGCGGTTGAAATTTTAATTATGTTCAACCATTGTGCGACAAATTGATTTGGAGAAATGCTTGTGGCACCCAAGAAAAACCTAGAGGCCATACTCGACGAAGCTCGGCAAGTCGTAAAGACTGACTCTTATCCGATGTCTATCGGAGAACTTGCGAGCATGTACGCAAACGGCGAAATCATACTTCGACCGGAATATCAGCGCTTTTTTCGGTGGACAGCAGAACAGAAGTCAAAGCTTATAGAGTCAATTTTGATTGGTCTTCCCCTTCCCTCAGTTTTCGTTGCTCAAGACGAAAAGGGGAACTGGGAGGTGGTTGACGGTATGCAACGCCTTTCGACGATCCTTGATTTCATGGGAGAATTAAAGCGCAACGCGCAGGTCAACCAGTACTATACCCCGTTCGAAAATCTATCAAATGATCTCTTTTATCTGTCAGAATTTGAAGGGCACAGTTGGAAAGACCTGAGTCGGCGAATTCAGCTGGATTTCAAGCGCACAAAGATTCAGCTGACAATCTTGCTTCGTGAGACCGACCTAGACGCAAAGTTCGAACTATTTCAGCGCCTAAACTCCGGGGGGACAGCGATCTCTGGGCAAGAATTGCGCAACGCAATCATGGCCGGAAAGAACAAAGGGACACTTGACTGGTTTGAGAGGATGGCGGGATACGACAAGTTCCTCCTCGCATGCGGGTTGGCAGAAAGAGATGTTGCGGTGAGAATGGATGTAGAACTTGTTCTGCGCTTCATCGTCTTCCTCACAGACTCCATAAACGACCTGCCTAAAGCAAAAAGCGTTGACGTCTTCCTCACGAGTGCACTGCGAAAGATTTTGGCAGATGAAGACTTCGACTACGATCACTATGAGAAAGTCTTTAAACGGACGTTCGATGCCATTCACAGGGCTTGGGGAGCAAACGCGCTGCGGTATAAGACAAGCCCTGGTACCGGCAAGTTCTCAATTTCGTTCTTTGAAGCGGTCGCGTTGGGGATTGCCCAGAACATTGACAAGCTCCCTGCCAACGGCGAGATCAAGTCGCGGATCGATACCGTCGGGGGTCAAAGAGTCTTTAAGTCGGCATCTGGAAGCGGCAAGAACGCTCAACGCCGAATTCCAGAACTGATCGAGTTCGGTAAACGGTATTTTAGGGCTAAATAATGGAGGTGGAACAACTTCAGACAAGGCTGGACGAGATCCGAGCCTGGCGGAAGCTTGAGCTTTCTCATGCGAGAAGTCTAGCAGAGCGGCACCGCGGCAGCGCTGAATTTCCCTACCTTTGCAGAGTATGGACAATGATGATCTATGCCCACTGCGATCAGGCGGTTAAGCTAATTTCGAAGGAGTATCTTAGTTTTCTAAAAGCAACACCTCGCCAGTCTTACGATTACAAGACCGTGTGGCTCGCATTCTTCGGCAAAGAAGCTTTACGCGAGGTCGCAGACCACAGATATTTGCTTTGCCGCACGAACGACCGCAACTCCAATGACGTGATGTTGAATAACATTACGGCCGGCAAAGAGGTCTTCGACTCAAAAAACTTTAGCTTTCCATTGCTTCGGTTTTTCACAGAGTGGATCATTCAAGCAGACTTTGATTACGAGCGATTTCGCGGCTTCTGCTTTACCCTTAAGAATGAGCGGGATAAAATTGCGCACGGAGAAATGGCTGTGATCGAAGATGTGGAACGGTGCCTCGCTTGGCATGATCCTGCAATCGAGCTGCTGGACGCGATCACCGATGCAGCGATTAATGCAGCGCTGGAACATCAATAACAAACCATAAGCGGTTGCCGTCTCTCCCTGCCCGCACTGCGGCTCCAGCGCAGGCCGATCACCCCGTCCCGAACAGCGCTTTCTTCCTGAAAACCCGCCTTTTGCGGGGCAGAAGCAAGGATTTGTTCCAATTTCGCTCCAATGAATTCAACTGAAACGGTCCACAATCGGTCCGCGTGCGCGATCCGTTCCCGCACGATTGACTCTTACGCGAACAAGAACATAATAAGAACATGCTGAAAAGTGAGATCGATCAAAATTTCGAAAATTGGTGGAAGACATTAAGGGGCGCAACCGATCAAGACAAAGCGAGGATGCGCCTTGCTTTCGTCGCGGGGTGCCAATTCGTCGACAGCGCCAAGCCCAAGACCTACCGTTTTCAATCCGGCCGGTGGGTCGTGAGCGTTCAAGCGACATCGAAACGAGAGGCGAAGCTAATCGCCGCAACGAAGCTGACACAGCGCGCCGCGAAGTTGGAGTCCTCTCCGCCGCCGAGAGGCTGGCGACTGCGGGAACTGGAGGCCGATCAATGAGCGACCAGAGCAACAAGGCCGGCGGATATTCAGTTTGGGAAGCTTCGAGAACAACAAGGAGAAACAATGCGACGTGTCACTTTGTTTGGCTTGTGTCGAGTAACTCTGGCGGCCTATTTAAGGCCTCTGCCCCTTCTCCATTCGCTGCAAGATGACCTTAATCTCGCGAAGGTCGCCGGATTGCTGCGACAGCTGCGCCTGAATGTCCTTGACCGTGGAAGCCATGCCGCTGACAGCTTGCTCGCTGCTCGTCATCCGGTAATCGAGATTGTCAGCTTTACCAGAGAGACGACGCACATCAGCCTCCAGGTTCTTAAATCGCTCATCAGCTCTGGCCTCGATCGACTTGACCTCAACCAGTCGCTCCTTGTGAAGCTGCTCGTGATTGGCACGCCAACCCTGAAGCTCTTCGATGTCCCGACTTTTATCAACCCAGATAGCCAGTCCGCCGCCAATCATCCCCGCAAGCGTAAATAGCTGGATAATGGTGTTGAGGTTCCACTCCATTTTGGGCGCGCGACTTATCATGTTCGTGTTCTCCGCCATTCGGCCAGCCTGCCCTCTTATGCGCTGCAATTATTTTCGACACGCAGCATCAGCTGCGCATTGCCGATTATTCGAGTAAATTGCCGGCCCCGCCCTTTCATCCTGCGATGCCAAGCGCGCGGCCTGCGGATCCGCAAATTGGATAAACTGGTATCCAGAGCCGCTAGTCGCAGGCGCTGTCTGACAAGCCGCTATCGCGCATGAAAACAAGGCAACGATGGCGATCCGACATAGTACGGAAGGAGGCATTGTTTTTCTCCAGCGTGTTGATCCGATTGAGTGCGGCCTTTGCCGCCTCGATCTGGGCGGCGGACTTTCCCTCGCGCTTACCAATCTGAAATGAGGCAACGGAAAGAAGGGCGGTGACAGCAACAGCCGCCAAGCCAATCTTTAGCCAGCCGGGGACTAGCTTCCACATTAAGCCATCCCCCTGACCTGTTCGGATACTGCCTTAGCGTCCCCCTTCTTGCGCCAAAGAAGGAAAGCGCCAACGATGCCGAACGCTAGAAGAACAAGTGCGAGATTTTGCCATGGCATTGAGCCAACCGCTGCCAGAACAGAAGAAAGGCCCGTTCCGGTTACGGCGGGTACGATAACTTCCTTCGATTTCCACCAGGGCGCATCAAGGCTAGGCGGGGTGACAGCGACCGGCTTTTCCTCTGTCACTGGCGCAGCCTTGATCTCAACCAGCGCAACCTGCCCTTTCGGCGCGAGATCTACAAGCATTAGGTGAATGGCGGCTCGTGTCTGCTGGCCATCCAGTCCATCCAGATTGCCTTTGTAATACCCTGCGCGCTTCGCTGCACCTTGGAAGCCCCGCAAATCTTTGACATCGAAACCCAACACCACGAGACCGAGGCGGGTGTAATAGTCGAGCCGGTCGGCATAGCCGTTTAGGCCGCCATTGATGCGGCGAGTGATCATTTCGGCGTCGTTGCGATCAGCATAGCGATTAAGGCTTTTTCGGTCAGGATTGCCTTCGTCCCAGTACCAGATTGCGGAAAGCCCTTCCCACGGATCTGTATTTATCAGATCCGGATTGGAAACGAAGTCCGGCGGATTGAGATCCTTACGTCTGCACCATTCATAAAAGGCCCGAATGTTGTATCCGCCGGTCACCTGGATAGGACCGCGCCCACGGTTTTTGTAGCCGTCGCCATCTTTTGCCGGCGTGTTCCCGAGATCTGTTCGGGTGTCATATCGCTCCTGCGCCGGCGTCGGACCCCAGATCTCGCGATCGTATTTGAACGAACCGCTTTCGTGCATCAGCTGCGCGAGAAAAGCGACGATGCGGTGAGGCAGATCGAGGCCGAATGCGGACCCATACTTGCCTAGCACCATCATCACCGAGTTGAGGTTGCTTTCATTCACGCGCGTTTTTGCAGCCGCGCGCACCTGCGCGGCGGTTACAGCCGTCATTGAGGCTTCTCCTGATTGTGTTGATTGAGATCTCAAGAAATCGACAATTCGAGGTGGCGAATCATGGCAATTCCACCTGTACGAAATCGTCAATAAGTTGTATCCGATCACGACGCGGCCCATTTTAGACCGAGGTAATATGTCTCTTCAGACTCAGCTTTCGGAAGCAGTTTATCGATACATCTCTGATAAATCAGTAGCGGGCGTGGATCTGGAGCGAGAGTTGCGGATAGGTATGGCGACCTGCTCTGGTTTGACTGACCAGTATGGAGATCAGATCTTCAAGAAAGAACTCATCAGATACTTGCTTAGAACTGGCGATGTGGCCCAAGCAGAACAGATCGCTGATGGCGAGGCATTCTTCTACGTTCTGTTGGCGAGGCATTATCAAAACAGAAAGCAGAACGAACTCGCGCAGAGCGCTTGGTGGAAATTATTTTCGATAGACCCACACCATAAAGAAGCCCTAACCGCACTCTCTCCCGGATTCTCGGAGGACCTGATTGACCCGGCGCTACTTTCGTCGCACTCCGACCTGTGGTCCGATATTGGCGTCTATTCGCTAAAGAATGTGCGGGTATCTGGGGTGGGCTGTGTGCAGATGCTAGGAGGGGTCGACCACGGGTTTATGCTGTCGCCCCAGATCATACCGCCGTACTGGGCAAAAATTATACAAACCGAAAAACACCTCAAGTATGTCAGCTGCTCGCTAAAGCAGCCAATATACTTTCCGGGAAAGTCCGTCGTTCCTTTCTCCTTTGGTTGGGGTCATTATGGCCATTTCCTAGTAGAAGGCATAGCACGTTTGCTATTGCTTCGACGCCTCGAAAAAACCGGCGTACTGCCGTCAAGTACTCAAATCATTGTTCCTGACAACACGCCTCGATGGTTATTGGGAATCTTAGACCGACACTTAGGTATTGATATCGGTCGCATCGTTAGGTTCTCGCCAGAAACAAACTCTGTCGAACTCGAGGAAGGGCTATATCCATCCTTAATAGACATAGGGGATGAGCGGATCATCGATCTCCTAGACGACATCGATATTTTTCAGGAAGTCATCGAGAAGCGGCAGAAGATTTATATCTCGCGTTCTGGCGTGAAATCCGCGCGCAATGCAACTCCAGAGAATGAGATGGCATTATGCGAGATCGCAGATGGCTGTGGATACATAGTTGTCAGGCCAGAAACCATGGCGTGGGAAGAGCAAGTACGACTATTTCGTTCGGCTGCAGTTATCGCAGGCCTGTCAGGATCAGGCCTGCACAACTCTTTATATTGCGGAAGCAACGTTCATGTCATCAGCGTTGGAGACGTTGGTAATCGCGTACAGGAAAGGATCGCGCAGATCACAGGGCAAAAACTTTCCTTCTTACAGAAGGATCTCAACGTATCGCGTCAATTCTACGTTGATGAAGATACCTTCGCTTTCGCCTTACGTAATGCCACCCATTAGTCCAGGAATGCTGCCTCCAGCTTGGTCAGGCGGCTTTCGTGAGCGGAAATCATCAGCATCGCGAGTTGATCATATCTTATTGAGAGGGCTTTCCGACCGGTTGGAACCCGTTTGATGTCAACCACTCTTTTCTTTGTCATGACAGGCACTTCGACCTCTTCGAGGATCTCCCACCGCTTTACAATCCTCCCTGAGGACTCGCTCGCATCTTCATCAACGATCTCGTGCAACACAGGACTGCCATCTTCATTGCTGATTGGCTTCTTGACCGTCTTAAGGCGATGAACCTCTTTCATGGTCTTCATCACCACAACCCGATCCTCGCGCTCTTCGTGTTCCAACGTTTCTACGACGACAATTTCCACGTCCTGCACATCAATAAAGCTCTCTACTTCAACTGTCTCCATCTCTTCGTCTTCGCAGAAAACACCGAAGCGACGTGGGTCCAAACCTTCTGCCGCGAAAGCCTCCTCAACTTCCCTAGCAGATATCCCAATGTGAATGCGGGCGTCGTCACCTTTCAGCGCCACAGCGGCGAGCCATTGGTAAAGCCGTATCGGAATGCGCCGCGCCACCCTGGTCAGGATTTCCATCGTCTCATCATCGTGAATGAAGTGCTTCAACGCCGGATCAGAGGGCGAGATGACAGATACACCATAGATATTTGCCCATCTGTTGCTCGATCCGCCCAGATTAGAGACATTATCAGCTGCGGGCAGGTGATGCCTCGTGTAGAAGGTGGAAGCGTCAACGAGCATATTGCCACTGCCGGTCGCCCCTGTCCCTCCAGTGCTGTAGAGACGAGCAGTATAATCGGGGGCACCATCCCCATTCCGGAAATCAAGCGCAGGAACATTGGCGGCAGCAGCATTTCCGAGATCGATAACACCACCGTTCACCGCAAAGGTTTGAACGCCAGCGCCTGTATTTGCTCGAAAACCCGTTCCACCTCCCTCGTACAGGAACCCCATAGAAGGTGCGCCGTAACCAGAACCTAGCGCCGCTGCCTTGAAGGCAACATCCATACCGGCGGCACGATAGCCAGTCAAACCGCTGCCACGGGCCATAAAGTAAGCAGCAACTTTATAGAGGCCTAGATTGACTGCATCAATCCCCCAGAAGCGCCCCATTTCGTCAGTTTCGGCAACTGGAGCAACCTTGTTGTTAATGATGCCATATTCGTGAGCAGCACCTTGATAGCTGTACCCAGCCGTGGTCGCATATATGTTGGTATTCTGCCCCCAAACCTTGTGAAAAACGTTGAAGTCAAGGATTGGCGAACCAGTACTGTCTGGCGTCCCAGCAATAGTGCTCCCGATTGGATACCAACCCTCGACGGTGACCGTTTTGTAGTCAGCGCTTATGCTGGTCACGATGCCTCGATAAGCTGTCGCATGCCGCGTCTGAACGACCATGCCGACGCGGTATCGGTCTTTGGGGAGGGCGTCCGTGAAGGTGGCTGTTGTAGCTGTGTATGTAGCTGCGCTGGAGTGGGCTAGAGGCTGCCCGCTCACATCTGTATAGCGCCCAACAAGATCAACGGTTTGCATGCTGATATTTTGAGGCAACGTTATCCCGGTTACCTGTGGTTCGTTGTCGTAAGAGCTATTCCCGATCGTGACGGTGTCGCCCGTCGCATGAGTCATCAAGCCAAATGGGAACCCGTGTCCTTTCTTGCCTCCCCGCACAATACGACCACGGAGTCCATTTACGCTGCCCCCAGCGAAAACTGTACCCTCATCCAGGTGATAAGTAACAGATATACCTTTTGTATCGACTCCTCGGCTCAGAAAATAAGGCAGGGGAGCCGCCGGTATCCTGATCGAGACATCTGCGGCGTAAGGGACGGTACTGTAAGATGGAATATTGTTGCGGTTTGCATAAGAAGCTTGGATTGCGATCTCGACGAAATCGGCAATGTCACTTACGCCATCAGCAACGGCCCCAAACATTGCCGGAGTAACGTCAACCTCGGCTATAGCCCATCTTTTCGCCCCAGCGTTTGACAACCTATCCCAAGGGCTATCCGGCTCACCAGCCGCTTTTAATCGATAATGAGCAGAGCCGATGCCATTAGGCACAGAGAAACCGTTCGTGCGAAGGAAGTTGATGCCATCAGGGATAGACAGACCGGCAAGGCCAATTGCGGTTCCATAAATTGGGACATTCCCTTGGGATACGGCATCAGATGCGTAGCCTAAAGCAATATCACGAGCGGCCTCCGATCCCGCACGCGCAGTCTCAGACCTGTCGGCATCCTCATCGGCTTTTGCAGCCCAATGCTTCGCAGAAAAAGTCGTCGCTCCGTTGCCTCCGAGGTCGGTAGGAACTGGTACGTCTTCATCGTTGTTCGCCCACGCCTTGGCAGACCGAAAGTTACGAAGGGAGTTTAGGTCCGAAATCAGACGGTATGTCCCGCCAGACACAAAGCCAGCAACAACGTCATTTTGCTGAAGTTCGCCAGCATCAGGGTCTTCTCCCGTCCGCGTCTTGATCGTCAGAACGTCTCCGTCATCAAACCGCACGGTAACGGGCGTTGCGGTATTGGTTGCCGGAATAGCCAGCGTGACAAGCGCAACGCCGTCGCCAGACGGAAGGCGTGGCGAGGTCAATGCAACAATAGCATTGGCCGTGCTCTCACCTGTCGGAGATGCGGTGACGAACTGATATCCCGGAAGGAAAGACGTCAGTTGGGTCCAGGCACCAGCACCTGAAGCGCCGGACTTAATGTAGAGGCCGTTATTCGCGGCCGTTGGATCATTGTAGACGACGGCAATGGTGTTCGCTACGTATCCCAGCGTCATTGCTGCCTTAGTGGCAAACCACGGGCCGGAAGACAGAACACCGGATGTGACGAGGCTTTCAAGCCAGCTAGACCAAGCACGAGCATCGGACTTTTTCGGATTGTTGTTGCCGGAAGACGGAATGCCGTCCGTGACGTAATCTCTCCAGACTTCCGAACCGCGAGGTGCAGCCATCTTATTTCTCCATGCGAAAGCGGCCCGCAATTGCAGGCGCTGATCTGATCTGTTTGTTGCGAGGCCGTCAGGAGACGGTGAAAACGCCAGTCGGGACTGCGCTTGCTGGCCGTCCTGATGGGTTGATGGCGACGAGCCAGGCGTAGTAATCGCCGTCGTCGAGACCAATAATGGTACGCTGGTCTATGGCGCTCGGCGGGCCGTACTCGGTCGCGACCAGCGACGCCCCGGAGAAGCTGCTCACTGTGTTGAGATACAACCGGCAGGCGAAGTAATTGCTGCTGTTTGGCGCGGTCCATCGGAATAGCGCCTGCCCTGCGCCCTCCGTGACAGTCACGTCGGTCACAGGACCGGGTGGCGTTGGGTCAGCAACCGCCGTCAGCAGCTGATAATCCGTCCATTGCGACTTCGTGCCGCCGCCCCAGGTGCGCAGCCGCGTGCGATAATGTTTGCCATCGACCAGGTACGGCGTCCTGACATCGGTATCGCCGGCCTTCGAATAGACCGACTGCGCGGCAGCAGAACCGTCGACCGGCTCAAACTCCATCTCGTAATTGATAATGAGCGCCTGAAACGTCCATTCGCCAACAATGAGCGCCGCAGACGCACCACCGGAAACCACCTCCGTTTGCACAGAGGCGACGAAGCCCGAAGGCATTGGAACGCCGCCGGGAGCGACCGGCGTGATCGTGTTGCCCGGAGAGCCCTCCTCTGTTGCCGCATTGAAAGCGAAGATGTCGGAAGACACCACGATACCGGAGAACGATACCCGCATGTTGCGGAGATCCAGCGTCACCGTCGACGTGATTTCAATAACGGCATTCACAAGCCCGCGGCTGGGATAGTGTACGCGGATGAACCGGCGATAAGCGCAGTTCTTTGCATCACTGTAGTTCGCGGTAATCGAAACCTTGCGGGCATTTGCCCGAATGTAGGTCAGTTTCTGTTTGCGCTGACAATGGTTGTGCGACTGGATGGCCGCATTGTCGAAGGTCTTGGTTCGCTCCGTCTCGTCAAACTCGCCGTAGGGGTCGCCGTAGATCGCAGCGTCTTCCGTGACGAAATGATTGTCCGTATTCACATAGCGTCCGCGCACGGCAAGAACGGTAGCCGAAAGACGCTTGTTCTTGTCGACGCGGATGGCAAAGATATGGTCCTGATCGAGCGTGATATCAGGCTCTACAAACTGGCCAGCGTGAACGCCGATCTTTCCGTCTGCCCGCTCGTAAACAACAAGTTCCGCCGCTTCATCGAGAATGCGCCCGACTTCAATCTGATCATTGTTTGCGCGGAACCACATACCTCCATGATAACGAAGCTCAATCCCGCCGATGCGGTTTGTCACGATCTGATCGCAGACGTTGGCGGCATTCATCCAGTCCGGCATATACATCCGGTCATAGCTCATCTTACCGCCCCAAGGACTACAAAGATGACGAAGTCGCATCAGCGCCAGATTGGTGCTGAAAGACCAACTGTTGTGGTTGCTGGTCCGCTGTCCACCCGAGCCACCGGGAACGGTGGAGTCCAGGCGCGGATCATAAAGCAGCGCTCCCTCCAGAACGCAGGAATGCTCCGGCATCTGGTTTGGGTAGATTTCGAGATAGTCTTCCTGGGTGACGGTCGAGCAGGACATGCGGATGGTGGCAAGACCGTCGCCGCGATGATCATTCGTCCAGACGCCGGGAAACGCGGAGACCACATCTGAATAGGCCGTTTCGGCATCGAGGCCGGCATGCCACTGGATGAGCACCCAGTTACCGGAGCCGCGATACGGCTTTGCGAAATGCTCGGGCGCCGTTACCCATCCATTGTTTCCCGCACTCAGCGTTACGGCCTCGTCATGCAGGTAGTGTTGCAGCACACCGTTGATGCGGTGACCGGCAACGCAGGTGATGTGATAGGCGGTTCCGCTGGCCTCTTCCAGGAAGAGATAATCTCCACCCTTCTTAACGTGGCCGAAGACGATCGAGAGCGACGGAACGTTCTGCTTGAGATTGTAAGAGCCGTCCTCAGGCTTTGGCACGGCTGGCTTCTGCGCAAACGCGCCCTGCAATGCCGCGGCGCCATAGGCGATACCGCCATAGAGTGCCGCCATGGTGCCAAGGTAAAGCAGGTTGGATGCGAGAACGCTGGTCGGACCGATGAAGGCGACGACCATCAGCGCGAAGGATTCAAGGATGCCCACTATAGTCTCCAGGCCGCCAAGGTCTTTGCGGCTACGCGTGCAAATCCTTGGGGCGTTCTGGTCAGCCAGCCCGCACCGTCGTGGATGACGCCAAATTGTCTCGTGATGTTATGGCAGCTACCGACCACACCGATATCGCCCGCCTGAGGCGCATGCGTGCGGGAAAGCCCCAATCTGTCCGCGCAGCCCGCCACAAGCTGGACGGCGCCGCCGCTCTTGGCGAGAACGTCTATCTGCCCCTGCCCCGGCTGGTACGAGCCGCGCAGGTGCGCCGCAGGATCGGGATAACCGAGCCAGATCGCCCACTCGGCGAGAACAAGGCAGCAATCGACCCTGTCTCCCGGCGTCCACTGTTCGCGCACGTTAGACGCCATAAAGGCCGCCAGATGATGAGCCTTCACCAGTTCGGCCATCTGATCGTCTTGTCCCGGAGACCGGGTATGCGTTCGTTTGAGCAATCGGCCGGCGCGCCAGGGTTCAGCCGGGCGGACCTTGCCCTCTGATCAACGTCAGAAAGAACACCGCCATGCGTGCTGGTCCGCAGGGTGAATGCGTTCACAACCTCAATTGTCACGACAGACGTGGACTCTTCTGCTGCCGCCTGGTCAATAACATCGAGGTTGTCGATCGTGCCCGTGAACTTGATCTCCGGGCTGCCAACAGGCTGCTCAGCATCATCCATTTCCTGAAGCTTCAGGATAAAGGGGGATCCGGAGATGCTACTGGTCTCGTCATACTCCCAGATTGCGTCACCCGCCGACGCGCTAACATTCGTCAGGGAAAGAGACAGTGTAAACGCTTCGCCGTTGATGGCGGCCTCGATTGATTGCAGTGCATCGTCGGTGAATTGCGCTGCCCGATAGATCTCACCTTCATCATCGACATACAGGCCGCCCGACCCGTCCCAGAGGCGCACCGTGTCATTCGGCAGCATGATGTCGCAAAGAATTCGCAAGGAAGCCATCAGATCAGGCCTTTCGCAAGGCGATACCAGTAGTCCGTCGCTTCCACGAACTGCACTGATCGCCGCTCGAACTGGATAGGATCGACCCCGGCCCCCATCTGGTCGTCGGATGCAAGATGGCAAAGACATGTTGGCCGATCGAATTCCAGCTCCGCATCAGCCGGTATCGTCGCGCGTATGGTTGGCCATATCGAAACAGTTGCAATCTCCCCGTCGAGATCAATCAACGGACCGGTTTCATAGAGAGCATGACCATAGGAGAACCGCACACCCGACAGATCGAGGGCGCCGTGAATGACGCGGAGCCGAATAACGGTCTGTCCGATGCCTGTCACGCCGACGCTTTTAATCGAGATCGCTCCCTGCACATACTCACTCCCATCCGAGAATGGTGTCGCGTCCGCATGCAGCGACAAAATCTGCGGTTCAAACGCGCCGGAAGCGAACGGCGCAACGTCCTGAGACCATGCCGGCACAACAACAAGACCAGGACGCCCGCCGAGCGCCTTCCTCATCGCCAGCCATGTCCGCCTTTGCGCGACGGAATGGACAGGCACCTCCGTTAGCTCGATCGACCAGAACCCTAGATCTGTTCGGGTTGCTGTTTCAATTCCGCCCAACGTGCGCCCACCTGAGCGCGTAAATGGCACGATGTTCGGGTAACAGGCCAGAGGCGTCAGCAAGTCCTGAGGCCAGACCAGAATATCAGCCATTGCGCCAATCTCCTCCACCTCTGGTCGCCTGATATGCAGCAACCGCACCAGGCGCCATCCGGTTCGCTTGTCCTACCGCGCCCGACTGTATGCCGGGTGCGGCCTGCTGGATGCTGGTATCGACGTAAGGCTGGATGCTGCCGTTCTTCGGATCGACGCCAACCACCACTCTCGTCAGGCCACCAGAATTTGCAGCGAGAGTTTGGCCGGGCTTGGTGATATCGACGCGCTCATTTGGCGATTTGCGAAACATCACAAGCTGGCTGTCTATACCGCCAGCGCCGCCGGGCAAAATCGTGCCGCCTCGCGCGAAACCGAAGATTTTTCCGAGACCTGCAAACAAACCGCCGAACAGCCCGCCCCCACCTTTGCCGCCCCCACCGCCACCGAGAATACTATTTGCGGAAAACAACGCATCCACGAACTGGGTCTGGATCTTGTCGATGATCTTGTTCAGAACGTTCATCGCCGCATTCCCCGAACGACTTCCAGACACCCTCCCCATTGGCCAATCCCTGCCTGAAATCGGACAGGAAGCCGTTGGTCGCATCCTTGGCAAAATCCAGCGCATCGCGCATTTTCTCAGTCGCAACCTCAATCGAGGCCATCGCCTGGGCGAGGCCCGAGATTTCTGTTTTCTGAGCGGCAGAAAGCTGGATACCGCGCTGCTGTGCCTGGTTGAGAAGATCAGTTTCGTATTCGAGCGCAGCCGCCGCCTCCTCGGTCAAGCCAAGGGCTTGCTGTTCCGCCTTGAGGCTGGCGATGCGCCGGTTGGCTCTATCGATGATTTCCGAGTACTTGTCCGCCTCGGATTTACCGCCCTTCGACTTCCCACCACCCCCAGAACCTGCGGCAAGTTCCTTGTTCACTCCACCGACCGCGTTACCAAAATTGACGGCAGCAGGCGTCGCTCCCTCGAAAGCCTTGCCGAGCTGACCGATGTAGTCACGGTTCAGCGCAGCGCTCACCGATGCATTGCGTTGATCGACTGCGCCAGACAGCGCTTCGGAGAATGGATTGGCAATCTCGTCGACCGCCTTAGCGCCCGTATCAAGCGCGCCGATGTTGATGCCGGGAATATTGTTAATTGCGGAAATGAGATCGTTCACGGACATCTTCGCGCCGTTAACCATCTCATTGACCACTTTAATCACAAGGTTGGCAGCACCAATGACGGCAGCACCGATGATGTTCGGAAAAGCCTGCCAGACGAACTTGATGTCCTCGAATGCGGCAACAAAGGATCCGATGACGAAGTTGGCCGCATCCTTGGCGATCTGCACAACGTCCGTGCCCATCGCTTTCTGAATTTCATCACGGAAATGATAGACGGCGACAACAGCAGCTGTCAGGCCTATTGCGAGCGCGCCGATGGGATTGGCGACGATCGCAGCCGTCAACAGCTGGACAGCCCCAACGAGGCCCGATCCGATCGCGATAATGAGGCTGCCGACTGCCGACAAAATTGCAGGAGCAAACATCAGAGCCAACGCGCCGCCGGCCACTGCCGCATATTCCGCAACAGTTGGTAAATACTGGATCAAGCCACGGATCGCGTTTGAAAAGGCGTTTAGGCCATTTCCGATGACGACAAGAGCGGGGGCCAACGACGCCACAGCAGCAAGGGCAACATCACTGATAGCCTGCCCAACGTTTCGCATTGCCTGATTGAAGCCGCGCAGCTTGTCGCCGGTTTCCTTGGAGATGACTGAGGCACCCTCGCCAAGCTTGCGGAAACCTTCGCCACCTTTTTCAAGTAGTGGAATGAGTGCCGTTGCATCAGACGCCATGGCTTCGAGATAGAAGGTCATCTGCTGCTGGCTGGCGCCTGCTTTTTTCAGGCTGTCATAATAGAGTTGCAGCGCCTGCGGACCGGACAGGTTCTTGAACGCATCTGCGGTCAAGCCAACCTTGGGTGCGATATTTTCGAAGAAGTCTTTCATCGGACCGCCGCCGGTCTGGTTGAAATCACCAATCCGGTCATTCACATCCTTGAAGATATCAGCGAGCTTGTCTCCCTCAATGCCGACCGAGCGAGCAGCAAAAGCAAGCCGCTGGAAATCTTCAAACGTCGTGTTGGAAATCTGGGCGCGCTTTGCGATATCGTCGACTGCGCCGAGAGTACTTCCAAGAGCAACAGCGAGACCGGACAAGGCTCCGGCCGCCGCCGCGGCTGCTGCAACAAACGCCGTCTTGATTGCCGAGCCAAACTTGCCGGACTGAGCCTGGGCGCGTTTAACACCGTCCTCGAATTCAGCAGTGTTGAGACCAAGGTTGACGCGTAGGGCGCCGATGACAGCGTTTGCCATGATTTACCTGTTTTTTCGATGGCGAGAGCCAAGCCACGAGCGCATGACCGCTTCAATTTGCTCCGGCGTCATGTGTCGCCCGGTTGGGATTGGGGGCTCGCCGAGCAGCTTTTCAAGCTTTATGAACTTGCTGGATTTTTCAGGTGCATAGGCGGTCAGATAAGCCGTATGCCAAGCGAGGAAGAGGTATTCGTCTCGCTCCCGTTTGCGGGCGTTCGTGACGCCCGCTATGACGAGGCTGACCTCATAGAGCGTCAAATCCCAAAACAGATCGTACGGTTGCCCCGCCTCAATCCATGCTTCTATCAGCGACGGCCAGTTTACCCAGCCGTCGCCGTCTTGGGGCGGGCATCACCGCCCTTCGGTGCCTTCGGCTGCATCAGTTCAAACGCCTTGCCGATCAGCGTTCCCGCTTCCTCGTGGCCGATCTCGTCAATGATGTCGTCACAGTTCTCGATCGTCGCATCAGGGTGATGACGGACGAGCGAAGCGTGGAACACTTGCGTCAGGAGTGAGATCGACGCCGTGCCTTCGTTGGAAAGCTCCTTGCCGATCTGCGGGAACGTTTTCCCGGTCTCGTTTTCGACATGGCGAACAGCGCCGTTTCCGAGCTTCATCGTCCAGTCTTTGCCGAGGGCCTTGAAGCCAACTTCGCCTTTGATGTCGTTTGCCATTACGCAACCGTCCCCCACGTTTCAGCGCCGGAAACAGCGACCGTGATGGTTGCGGTCATACGGTCGTCGATCGGGATCGCCTTCGAAAAGCCGATGATGCTGGCCTCGTAAGTGACAGTGACGCGTGGCGCAGCGCCGGGAAACGTGATGCGATGATCGACGTTCTCGCCAGACTCGAAGAGTTCGCGCAACATCACGTCGGTATCGCTGCCCGGAACCCAGTTGATTTCGAACGACGCTTCGCCGTTGTCGATAAGGCCAGAGATATATTCGCGACGACGGTTCGGACTCTGCATATGGGTCGCGTCGACACGATCAGCGGTTGCCTCACCGGGCGTCACGTTGATGACTTCGGCGACCTCGACAAAGGCCGGAACGCCCAAGCTCTTGTCCCAGATTTCATAAATTGTCCCATAGCCAATGCGGGCGTCGGTCATGATGGTTCTCCATAGTGGATGGTAACGTCGATGGAATTGCGAAAGAGATTGTTGACGTCTCCCGCATCTGCGGCAGGAAGGTCTCTTTCGCTTTCGATAAAGACCGCCTGAATCGGACCCGAGGAATGGCCGGAGAGTATCCCCTTGATCTGCCGTGAAATGGCAGTCACCTCGGTATAGGTGTTTGCGTAGACGTCGATCTGGACGCGGATTGGAACGTAACCGGACGCGCCTCGCATATGATAATTCGGAGGCGCGCTGATCACCTGAAGCAGGACGTAAGGCCGCGCAGCTTTCTGGGGAGCGCGCAGCCAATATCGCCTTCCGCCAGCGACAGGCGCCAGCAGGCTCGTCAATAGTTCCTGCATGGGAATTCCCTACTTCTTTCGGGCCAGTCGGCGCGCCGCCTTCTCGATGTGAAACCAGAGAGAGTTGGCGATGCGGTTCAACGTCGGCGTTTTCTCCGCATCCCACGCGGGACGCATAAACGGTTGAGCACCATGGCGCTCGTTTCCGAACTCTTGCTGAACGCCGGCTGGATTATTTGTGCCGACAAACATTTCCTGAAACGTCGGCGTCGCCTCTTCACGATGCAGCGAGCGCTGACGAGAATTAAGCCGCGTCGAGACGTCGATGCTATCATAAAGGTGATACTCATCACGGGGCGCGAGCTGTCTGGCAGTCCGCGCCATTGGCTCGGCAGCATCCCGCAAAACATCACGGGCAACCTTTTTACCGACCGACCGAGGCAAAGCAGAAAGGGCCTGATCAAGGTCCTTCAGGCCATCAATCGTGACTGTTTGTTTTGCCATCAATCCAGACTCGTGATTGCTGTGATTTCGATGAAGCGGTTACGGCCTTCGTCGGCCTGCTTGATACCGATGATGTTCCAGATTTTATCGTCGTGGTGGATGCGATCGGTTGGAGCTACGTTGCGAGCGGCAATGCTGGACCGAATGACGAAGCGGCTCATGAGCGTAGCACCTGCCTGACCGGCTGCAACCTTTTCTCCATCGCTTGCATCGCGGCGCTTCGCCCTGACTTTTACAAGCACGGCCCATGTCTCAACAGGCTCGTTTAACTCGTTGCTCGTTTCGGTGAACCGCTCGACGGTTATCGAACGGTCGAGATCCTGCGCTGTCGTCATAACGAAAACCTGCGATATTTGCCGATCAGGGCATCTTCGACCCGGCTGAGATTTTCCGCTCCAGCGCGCGCACTCTCGTCATAGGCAAGCTGAACGCGGATCTTGATTGCCGTCTTGATATCGGCAGGGACTGTGCTTCTGCCATCAACCACCGGCCAGCCGGCCACGTAATCGACCTGCAAGGCCGCACGCTCATAGAGATCAGACGGGCGCTGATAAGCGTTTCGAAACCGGATAGAGGCCTCGCCCGACGCGCTGACATCGAGTGCGTATTCGCTTGCAGCGATCGTGGATATTTGCCCCGCGGCATTTTGATACCGTGCCGCCGCAATAGAGGAAACCGGCCCTAGCGGCAGCTTCAGGCAACCTGAAAAGCCGTCGAAAGACTGGCGCCACGTTTGCTCCGAAAGCACCATGCCAAGAATGCCCGTCCAGCCCTCGTAGTGATCCACTGCCGACTGGATTTCATTTTCGATCAGGCCGTCATCCTCGTGCGGCAGAATATTTTCATCCGCATCTCGCTCGGCGATACGAAGGGCCACCTTCATCTCGTCGAGCGTAACAGGAAGCACGGCTGGTGTCGTCACGAGGACCGGACGATGCATATCAGTCTGCCTTGTCACTCGGAACCTGTTCAGCCTTATTGGCGACAACAGGTGCCTTCTTGTTCTTCACTGCCGGAGCAGCTTTTGTTGCCGCCCGACGTACCGCGCCGAATGCCTCCAGACGCTTGAAATCTTCGGCGCTAAAATCTTGCTCTGTGCCCGGAGGCAGGCCATCCAAGGGCTTCACAAAAACTGCCTTCACCATTTTCTTTCTCCTTCGGTTCATGAAACCGGTGCTTTGGAAGAAGCACCGGTCGATATGAGCCGAAATCGTCAGGCGACACGCCCAAGATCACCATAGACGATTGCCTGAGGACGATAGATTGCCATGGCAAGCCGCTCTTCGGCACGGATCGTGACCTTGTTCTTGATGAAGTTGTCCTGATCTTCAGTCGACACGTCGACAGTGGCGTCCTGCCGGTCAAAAATCTGGGCAGCAAGATTGAAGGCACCGACAAGCGCCTTGTCGACACCCATGGCCTGCGTTTCAACAACGGGGAGGCCCCAGAGGGTTTTCTGAATGGTCCCCTGCGGATTGCCGATGATGTAGTTACCGTTATCATCCTTGGCCATCTCGATCGCGGCCATGTCGATCGGGTTCATAACGATCCCGTTCGGCGGATACTCTGCAAGCGCCGCCTGCAGGATCATTAGGCGTACCGTGTCGAGCTGAGTAGCCGCGATGAGTCCACCAGGCGCCGCGTAGGCCGTTGCTGCGGTTACGAGGCCCAGCAAGTTCTGCCCGGTCCCGGAACCATTGAGGAGCTGGTTTTCCTCGACGTAGGACAGCCCGTAACGAAGTCGCTGGTCGATGATCGAACGAAGGCCGGGAGCATCGGCCAGGATCTGGACCGATGTCCTCATCCAGTGAGCGATAGTGCGCACATTCGCGACCTTGTCTTCAAATTGAAGTTCGGATTGCGGCTTTGCGGCACCTTCCGCAACAGGCGCCGCGTTGTTTGTGAAGAGCTTCTCCTGCTCGTACTCTATGGAATTGCTGGAAGTCTGCCCCGGCATCAACAATGCACGAACCGTCATGCGACGCTGGGGTATTTCGACCTGCATGCCGCGTCTGTCGGACGGCACAAGCGCACCCGCCGAACCAGGTGCGTCTGTCGTCAACGAGGTAATATCTTTGACCTCAACGAGTACACGTCCGCGTGGGCGGTTCTGCCCGGCGAAAGCTTTGAAGTCCTCATTTTCCACAAAGCGCTCGCCTGCTGTGCGGAAATCGCCGTCCTCACCGCCACCACGATGAGCCATCTTCTGGTCGATTTCATCAAGGCGCGCCTTGGCATCATTCATGCCTTTGATGGCCTCATCTGCCAATTCCTTGGCAGTGGTGGCGAGAGGAGTGCCCTTTTCAGCCTCGGCCAAGGCTTTTTCCGCGATTTCCTTGACCTTGTCGTGCTTACTTTCAAAGTCACGCTTGAATTCAGCGGCGAGCTCCGCTGCGGTTTTTCCGCCACCGCCAGACCGATCGGGGGCATCGAAAACGATGCGGGGGCCAAAGGGTAGTGCCGACATGCAGGCAATAGCGTATGCGATCGATCCGCCAGTCACGACGGCCAACTTGTTTCCCGACATGGGAATCTCCTGATTTTGGGTTGAAAAGGATGGTTAGCCCATCAAGGCGCGCAGAAACGCGACGCCGTCATCAGCCGCGTCACCAGGTTCCCCCTGGCCTTTCAGGTGAATGCGCGCGGCGCGCTCCGCCTGCGAGTTGGAAAAACCGGCATCAAGACCCTTGAGCCACGTTTCGAACTCTCTTTCCGTCAGCCGGTCCCCGGCCTTCAGCTTTTCTGTCAGTTCGTGGACTGCCTTTGCAGCTTTCACACTCTGAACGACAGCATTCTCGTTAGCGCCGACCGAAACGACGCTGACCTCGATTAGATCTAGGCTTTCCAACGTCCACACACCGGTTTCATGATCAACACTGTGCTTTTTGATGCGATATCCGATCGACAATCCGTCAATGTCACCCGCTTTCAGCAGCGCGTAAGCTTCTCGCCCCCGCTGCACATCCATATTGAGCCTTCCGTGCATGAGGAGACCGTGATCGTCTTCCTCCGCCTTCAGCCACTTGCCAATCGGTTCGTCCCGGTTGTGCTGCCAGAACAGCTTTGGCATCGTGCCTTTCGCCTTATGCAGCGCCAGGCTTTCGGAATAGGCTCCTACGGCGATCACATCACCATAAACATCAGGTTCGCCACCGAAAGTGGAACCATAGCCCTCGAATTCGCCGCTATCCTTAAGCGACTTGATCTCAAGTATCGGAGCCGTTTTCTTGTCCATTTCGATCTCCGTTGATGGCGTTAACAAGGGGAATATCCTGCATCTGCACGGTTATGACGTCGCCACCTTCGACAGGCGGTAGATTTTCCAGCGCACGGCACTCGTTCCTTGTCGCGAGGCCCATTCTGATCGCTTTTTCGTAAGCTTCGTATCGGCTGGCGGTATCGCCGCGCAGCAATCCTTCGAAATTGAATTCGATCGTTATGCCTTGTTGGCGGCGCTCTGCCAAAGGGACTAGCTGCTTAAGAACCGACTGCTCCATCCGCTTCAATCGCTTTCGCAGCGTGAATTTTTGGAAGCCGAGGACATCAGCCTCCTTGCCGGTCCCCCAATTCGACGCCTTGTCGCCATATCCAACCATGGCCGGAGGTACTCCGAAAATCCGGCAGATCTGTTCACCGCTGAATTTACGGCTCTCAAGCATCTGCGCGTCTTGCGGATCGATAGATATCTGCTCCCAACTAAGGCCGTTATCGAGAAGCATAGGGCGACCCTGCCGGATCGACCCCATGTACTTCTCCTGCAGGTGCCTCTCCAGCTCAACGCGCTGCTCTCGCGACAACTGCGTTTCAGGCTTGGTCGACAGAACCCCACTCGGATTGACGCCGTTCTGAAAAATCGCGCCTGCCGCCTCTTCTGCCGACATTGCATCCGAAAAGACGGAGCGACAGACGGACAGCGTGGAGGATCCTGAAACTCCGTCACCAAGCGGCCCGCGAATATGGAGAACATCCGCGCTCCTTTTGATGTAACGGCGACCATTTTCCGTCCATGCATACTCAAGGTCGCCGCTCGATCTTCTCCGAACAGTCATACGCTCCGGTGGAATGGGGTACAACGCGGTAATGATACCACCCTGCCGGCGCTCTATAGATGCGTAGGCATTGCCGTGAAGCTCTATGCTGGCCGCAATTACTTCCCAGAAATCAACTGCGGTCTGGTCGAAGTTGGGACTATCATGCAGGACGAAATACAAAGGATGGTCTTTCGCCACCCTGCGAATCCCGTTTTCCGTCCGATAGATCATTAAGGGCAAAGAAGCGATCGTGCCCGCGATTAACTGAACGCACGCCCATGTGGCAGACAACCCAACAACGGCATTGCCTTGACCGTACCGGCCATCCCGCCAGTCAGCGAGCGTAACCTGATTTGTGGTGAAGTTATCGCCGTTTTCCGTCGAGGCAGCACCGCTGCGCCACGGCTCGATATCTTTCACACCATCGCGGCCCAAGATGCGGGTAAACCAATTCATGTGTAGCTCGCTATCCACGCCTCGGCATCGAAAGCCGCTGCAGCCTCAGGATTTTGGAACATCAGCATTGCTGCATTGAAAAGAGCCATGAGAAGGTCGATTTTCGCGGCACCTGAAACTTCCTTTGTGACAACATAATTGCTGCCGCGCAGTGTCTGCTTAGCATTCCCAACAGACCAAGCCATCATAGGCTGATCACCATGGACAAAACGACCATCCTCAAGCTTGAGAGGTACCGATGACACTGCGGTCTGAAGCTTCCAGCCTTGCGCGACAGCCTGAACCAGCGGTTGCTTCAGATCGACAGCCTCAAGTGCGTCTAGAAGCAGCGCCACACCTGCCGCATCGAGTCCAATCCCCCCCTGCTCTGGCAGAAGTCCGCTTTTAAATACACGAAGGCAAACTTCCGCAGCGGCCTCGGCTTGCTGTTCGCCGGATTCGGCGATTTCGAGATCCCCCACTTCTTCGAATTGCCGAAGGCGTGGTGCTATACTCTTACGCTGCTCAAAAACCGTCTTTCGCGCCCAGGCTTTTCCCCAACCCAGCCAACGTTTGGTATGCTTTTCCCTACCGATCACATAAAGACCGGCCAAGTCGTCTGCGCCGCCCCAGTCAATTCCGATGGTGCAAACCTCTGAACGCCTCAAAAGCGCGTCGAGCCCAGTCAGTTTCGGATCTACACAACCCTGCCAATGCAGCGCACCTGACCAACCATCGCCGCCTAAGCCGACACCGATCTCAATATTGAGGTGCTGACTACGCCCAGATTTGCTCTGCTTCTTTGGTGACCTTGCCGTTATTCTCGTAGTCTTCGACAAGGGCCTGCGGATCAATCGAGCGCCCCATGTTCGGAAGGATCAAACCCCAGTTTTTTGGGTTTTTCCAATACTCTTGGTCAAGTTGTTTTTCGACCGGATACTCATAGAGCACCGGTAGCATGATCGGAGAACGACCACCTTTTCCATCTCGGATCTTGCGGGCCTTATCCAGCTCGGTGCGCCAGATCCCAGCTGGCGGCTCATCAGACTGCGTGGTAATCATCAGCAGTCTGCCACGTTGCTTGGTAATTCCGCCTCCCCTGATCTGCTGCATGACAGCTGCAGCTTTTGCTTTCTTCCCGAGTTCGTGCACCTCGTCGATGATGGTCATAATCGGGATTTCGCCCGTTACGATCGATGTGTCGAATGTCTTCACATCCAGAGACGTACCCGTCTTGTAACGAGTTATCGTCTTTGTGTGATCTTGAACTTTGAATATCTCCTGAAGCTTCGGATCAAGGCGGATCATCCCTTGCGCCTGGTCGAAACAGCGTTCCGAGATATTCTGGCTCGGGCCTACTAACAGCATCTGCCGGTTTGGAGCCTCAATAATATAAAGTGCTGTCAGCGCCAGACCAGCAACATATGTGGTCTTCGAGTTTTTCTTTGGCACCATGCAGAGCAACTCCCACACGGTAGGGAGCAGCGTCTCCGGATCCTCGCTAGCCAGAAAAACGGCCAGCATGTCCCTAAACCATTCGCCACAAGCTTCGGATAACGGTGGGTTGCCGGGCACGTCTGGGAGCTTCAGACGATTGAAGAAAGCGATTGCCTTCCCGGCCTTGATTTTGTCGTACGGGACATCTGCCATTGGCGTTTGTCCAGCAAGCAACCTCTCCCACCAATCGGGGCAGGCAAATCTTGGTAAATCTTCCTCAATGTCGAGCATTCTGTGAAGCTTCCTGCTCCAGCTCCGCCATCAAGTCCGCGTCAGCATCCCGCGCACGTATTTCGTCGAGCTGTTTTTTACCGAGCCGCTCAGATGACGGCTGCTTTTCGTCTTTCTTCGGAGTAGAACCGAGCTCCCGCTCAACCTCCATACGGTCGTTTCGCTCCAAGAGGCGGCCAAACTCTTTGAACGCTCCGACGTTGCCGCCTTCCGCAAGCTCCCAAGCCAGCTCAAAGCGACGGGCATCAAGTTGATCACGAGCGGCGTCACGAGCCTTAAGCTCCTGAAAATAATTCTTCCGCAAAGTCGGCAAAGAGATCGCAAGAGCATTAGCAATCCGAGGATTTGCCCAACCGAGAGCAACCAACATCTTGACTCTATTGCGATTTTTTGTGGTCACTTCGTGCGGTGGTCGACCGGCCCCTTTTCGGGTGTCAACAATCGGGTTGCCGAAGAGGTCAATTTCTTGATCCACGAGAAAAAAATCTCCGAATGAGTGGGGCGCGGGTGCGGAGGGAGGCGACCTTCCAGACTTTCGACCGCCCCCCCTATCGAACTGAAGGTGCCGCTTGCTTCCTCCGCCCACGTTGATCCCGTGTCCCTAGTCGCTCTCGCAAGGTTGACCGCGCTTCCCGCGCTTCCGGCGTGTCCCTGCCACCCAACGCAAGCGGTCAGCAGGCCTAAGTGTGCCTTGCCCAAGGGCTGCTCAATCCTGCCATGGCGATGGCGACCGTTGACTGTTAGGTTCAAACCATCGGTCATTCACAGGCATCTGCCCAGAGCGAGGCGGGCTGGTAATCCTAGAAGCGGCGTTGCGACCGCTCCTCACGTTGCTTCAATGTGTCATGGCATGGCTTGCACAGCGTCTGAAGGTTCTGCGCATCGAAGAACAAATCTTCGTCACCCTTGTGAGGCGTTACATGGTCGCAGATGAGTTTCGATGTGTTGCCTTCGATCTTGCCGCAGCCAGCCATCTGGCAGGTGAAATGATCTCGGGTGAATGTCTGGATACGCAGCCGCTTCCATCGCACCAACTGATACCACTTGCGCCAAGGCTCTGCCGTCTGCCGATGCTTGTTGCGATCCTGCTCATCACCAGGTGCGGGACCCAGCCGAGGAGGCAACGTGCCGAGCGTCGGCTTGAGTGTCGTAAGTCTGGCCATACCTACAATGCAAAAAGGCGACCGTCTGGCCGCCTTGTGGTTCGTCGTCGCATAGCTGTAGCACTGACCCTGAATCGATGTCTCACTGGGGAGACTGTCAGGACTGGGTGCGGGCGTGAAACGTAATCGCCACTAAGAACCGCATCGACCGTGGGCAGATTTGTACTCACACTTTCTCAAGCATTGCAAGCGGCATGTTGAACACGGTCGGCTTTCCAAAGATGACGATGGTCACGACTGCGTCGCCGTATCCATCCTCGCCAAAAGCCTCAACCGCCACCTCGAACCCAATGAATGGACCGCTGGTGATCCTGACCTTGTCGCCCTTCCTGATCGCATCCGAGCGGCGCACGTAATCATATGCTCCGTCTTCGGCCAATTCCTTGAACTGATTGATGGTTTCGACGCTGATCTTAACCGCTTTCTCATCACTCATTACGATGTTCTTGACGCCGTCGAATGACAGAATGCCACGCAGGGCGTGGTTGTCTGGAAGGCAATAGACGAACACAATTCCGTTGAAGACTGGCAGTCTGGACGCTGGCAGTCGCCTTCCATGGCGCTTCCTTTCAGGCCCCAATCGCATGATGACGCACGCCTCGATACCGACTTCAATCATGGCGTTTTCAACAGCCTTTTCGCGTCCGTACTCGACGCGCGCTATCACCCAAGCCGAATCAGAGACACCATGCGCCCTCTCTTTCGACGCCGAGAACCGCTCCTCGGCGACCCTCGCCGCCTCCTGGGCGATGCGATCAAGCTTCGCAAAACCCTTCGGGGAGACGTAACCGCAAATGTCTTTGAACCTATGCTGCATCATCGTTCCGTCCCTCGTTCAGTCTGTCTTTGAAGTTTTCGATTGCGACGAACACGGCCTCGTCGAGGTCGGTGACATCAGCAGGCAACGGTGGGAACTGGGAAAATTCCAACACCTCAGGAGCAACCGGCCATGGCCAGCAACGCTCCGCATAGGCGCGCTTCCACGCATCCCATACCTCGCCGCCAACTGCTACCTTCTCGAAATCCTTGCTGATCTCTACGATCCGGTTCACGACAGTGAAGCGCCGACGCTCGATGAGCTGCACAGCCTCTGGCCAACCCTGCTTTTCCTTCTTGTCACGCCAAATCAGGTCGTGCTTTTCAGGGTTCGCATCGACGATATGCTGCTCCAACGGAGTGAGCGACAATGCCCGAACAGGCTGTAGCAGCTTGGACATCAGCATGGCGCGACCAGCTCGCGAGAACACGGTGAAGGTTTCCGAGCTTTCTGCCTGCGGAGATATCGGCTTCGGCTGCGAAAGCTTCGTCCAGCGCTGTTCCTTCAGGTATCTCGCTGCCGAGCAAAGATGCTTGCGACCAATCGAGAGCGCGGCAGCCTGGTACGCCTCGGAATGCTCCAGCGCCAAGGCGCGCTCATCAGGCAAAAGCGCGGCCCATTCCCGTCGAGCTTCCGGCTCGCTGTCGCTGATCGCTGTTTTCCAGCCGATAAAGAACCGTTTGAACGCAGCCTCCACGGCTTTCGGATTTTCTTCCTCAATCCTTCCAACCGCGCCGGCAGGCGTCTCTCTCTCTTTTCGTTCAACAGGAGGCGTTAAAGGAGAGGCGTTAATAGGTGCCGGTCCAGAACAGGCAGGGGGTGCCGACTCTGGGCAGGCAGGGGGTGCCGATATACCGGCAGGGGGTGCCTCGTTTGCGAACCCGGAAGTAGGATCAAATTCCTTTTCATCTTCCTCATCCCATGCGTCAAACGCAGAGCTTGCGACGGCAGAATCGTAGATCACGCGATACCAATGGGCACTGTCGCGTCCATTCGGGCTGACGACTTCACGCCGTTCGACCGCGCCGATTTCCACCAGCCGCGTGATTGCCGATTGTACTGTTGAGCGAGAGCAGTTGAGCGCCTGCGCAAGCTTCACCTGGCTTCGCCTGCACCATCCGTGACGCGTATTGGCGTTGCGACCGAGCATGCACAGCACTTGGAGGTCTTTCCCCTTCAGGCGCGGATCTGCGATGATCCAGCCGGGAATGATTGATAGTCTTGGCTCGTTCATCTGCCCCTTCCCTGTGATAGTGCGCAGCCGGAAGCCCCAGCGCGCTGCGTTCCATACGCCCACGAGCCGCGCCCACTTCGATGCGCATTGATTTTTCGCCGTCCGAGCCCCGGGCCCATCAGTTCTATTTCGAGATAGCCGAGGCCACCTCGAACCGGGGAAGTAAGCAGCCGTACAATTCGCTTCTGCTCGGTCCTCGCCTTCCCAAACCGCTCCACAGGATGAGAAAGGGAGCTCACTATCGCCGTCGCAGACGCAAGCTCAGCGCAGGGTTGCGTAAGTAGCTTCTCTACAACAATCGCCTGCCGGGAGGCGAATTTAAAAGCTAGCGGTGACCTATGAACTACAGCCAGTACTTGTTTATCAGTAAGCTTTTTAAATTTAGCAAAGGAGAAACTAAGGAAGTTATTGACGAGTGCATCGCGTCGCACCAGCGGCTGATCGATATAGCAAACGAAATGTTTTCCGAGAACACCCTTTTCATTCAAGAACTCCGATCCGCGGCGGAGAGGGCCATCGATTCGCAGCGAAATCCGCAGCGGATAAATAAACACTTCTACGGAAGAGCCCTGGCTACAGAGGAATTGGACAAGCTTTCGTCTATGGAGCAATATCAGTTCAACAGCTATGTCTCCCCTATACTTGCCGGATATCGCCATATATTCAGCGATTTCTCTGTTTCCGTGAATATGAGGGTGTTTGATGAGGTCATCAGCCTGATAAGCTGGGAGACGATGAGCGCTGGCCCGGAATCCATACACTCCATAATTCAGCCAAAACTCGAGATTTTTGAAAGCGACGCAGTTAAGCGCGCGCGGGAGTTGGCGGATATAGTGTTGGAGCACCGGAAACTGTTTGACGACCAACAGCTCCTGCATGCTCAAGCGTCTGAGGCCACAGCAAAGGCGCAAGTGGAACTTACAGCAGCCGGCCACATTTTCGAGCAAAAGGCTACGGAACTCGAAGATCGCAGCCAAGAGATCGATGCAAACATACGGCAGTTGCGGGCTGACCTTGACGCGCAAGTAGCGAGATTTGGTACGGAGGCGGCGCGAAAGCTCTGGGGAGAACGCGAAAAACAAAGCCGTTTCGCGCTGATTGCATCGTCGGTCGCTATTTTCCTTATGATCGCTGCTCCAATCGTGTTGGCGATTTGCATGACCCCTCAGGTTCTCCACTACCTCGCGCAGATCGTCGCGGCCTCTTCCTTGCCAGCGCTTGATGCGAGTGGGCATCCGCTTCCAACGCCCAGCGACGCTCAAGTTACAATTGCTGCAATCGGAAGGCTCGTGATCGTGACCGTGCCAATCTTCCTTTACATCTGGGCGATCCGCCTGGTCGTCAGGTTTAATTCGCGCTCTCTGATGCTGCTGGATGACGCACGATTGCGGCTCACAATGCTCGATACCTTCTTCCATCTGATTGAGAAGGAAGGTGCAGTAAAAGAAGATCGAGCACTGGTGCTGAATGCTTTGTTTAGGCCCGCTCCTGGGCACGGCGACAACGTGGAACCGCCGAATTTTACGGAACTCGTAACTAAGGCTATCGGGCAAAGTTCGGGTAAGTGAGTTCATAGATCGTCACCGCCTTCCGGTGCGCCTGCCTGATTTCCCCAAAACTCCCACGTTCCATTCAAGCGCACGTCGCCGTTCGCGAGGCTTTCACGGCGCTGGAACATTTCGAGTTTGGGCAATGATGGGTAGAGACGATCAATCTGTTCCGCAAACCAGACCGGCTTGCGACTGTGCTGCGTTTTCTTCTCGGCGTAGAGGCTGGGAGGTTGCGTACCCATTTCCGGCGCAAGCGAGATCTTGCCGCGCTTGCCAATCAGTAGCAGTTCGGCACGATCGCGGACCCACCGGCCCATGCCGATATCGATCTTGTCCCAGACGATAGCGGAAACGAACTCAAAGCCCCATGCCCGCATTACGGCAATCCCGTCGTCGAGCCGGTTCATTGGGACCCAGAAGAAAAGAACAGCATCAGGCGTGAATGGAGATTTATCCCCGGCGCACAAAGCCATAATTTCTTCCAGTGGCATCGAGGGATACATTAGCCCCTTGTCTTGCCCGGTTTCGTCGGACCACGCCTCCTGTTGCCATGGCGCATCGGCGTACCCGACAGGGAAAGCAGCGCGCGGCAACTCACCCGCCGAAACGCGCCCCTTGGATGCAATGGCGCTAACCAGCTCGTTGCGCACAGTCCGATTGATCTTCATCGTTTCCGTGCGGATCTGCTTTGCTTCATCCTGCACCCGCCGACGCTCACGCAGCGCCCCGTCGATCCAGACGATTTGTTCCTCCGGGGAAAGCCGCTTCAAGCGGTCCAAAGTCGCGCCGGTATTCAGCGGTGTGCCGGACAGCATACGCAACGCGCGCTCGCATACCTTCTCGCCGCGCTCCGCGTCGCGCTGGATTGACCGCTCCGATTGGCCGGTCGCCTCCGCCGTCGCCACTGTGAAACGCTTTGCTTCACTGGATTTCAGTTCGCCAACTTGGCGATCTGATCGACGGTCACCACCGTTTGCCGTCTCTGGATGCTTCAGCAGATAGATTTCCTTGCGCCGAAACACGAACAGCGCTCGATCGGCTGGCGTCAGGTCGCTGCGGATCAGATTTTCGTCGATTTCCCAAAGCTCGCGGTCAAGAGCGTCACCCTGATAGTGAACGCAAGGCACTGTCTCTTTGCCTAGGCGACGCATGGCCTCAAGCCGGTGTTCGCCGGCGGATAGCTCGACGGTTTCGTCAGATTCCAGCCCATAGACGGAAACCGGATTGCGCAGACCATGCTCCGGTATCGACGCCATCAGCGCCGCAACTTTGTCTTCGTCGAGCGTGCGCAGGCGCTTTCCCACGATGATGGACGAGATCTTACGCTCTATTCCGGCAGTCGCCTTTAGCGCCACGCCCGCCTCATCATATGCGGCAGTTGTCGGATAGAAGCGCCCGGACACCTTTGGATCTCGCGCCAAGTATCCCGCCATATGCAGGATTGTTGCGGATTTTCGTTCGGCTTCGCTGGCAACATCAAACTTGCCGCTGCTGCACGCCTCCGTAAGAATCGCCTGCTTTCTTTCTCCTTGAATCGTCATCGCAGCCCCTCATCCATGCCGAGGGCCACGAGATAGACGTCCAGAATCGAAAGCTCCTCGGCAAGCTTTTGCGGATCCTTCTTGCGAATGCGGAGGATGGTGCGGATCGCCTTGTTGTCGAAACCCATGGCTTTCGCTTCGGCCATCACCGCCTTTTCGTCATCCGTAATGACTTCTTTTTCTTCAGCCAGGCGCTCCATGCGCTCGATGAACGATCGCAGATGCGACGCCGCGACCGGCTCGCTTTCAAGCTTGTCGCCCGGACGATCGCCTGCGCGCTTCGGCTCCTCTGATGTGCGCCCGTGGATTGCGTAGGGATCAAACTCATCCGCCATCAGTGCGCCCTCATCAAGCGGTCGAGATACGCCTGCCCCATGCCGGTCAGCCGAAGGTCGTATCCGCTCGCGCCGATCTGGACGTAACCGGCCTTCTTCAATTCCAGCGCAAGGCTGCGCGCCTTGAACGATGCCGGTATAATCAGATTGCCGCCCGCCGCACGGACCTCGCGAAGCTGCGCCCTTGCAGCGTCGGAAATCGGCGTGAGGTTCAGTGCGCTTTCACTGGTTTTCAATGTCCTGCCTCCTCGACAATGCGGCAAACCTCGATCTCGTCGAGGCCAAGCTCCGCAGCGATTTCATGGGTGGATTTTCCAACATGCCAAAGGTCGAGAACCCGCGCGGTGCGGGCCTCTCTGACGAGTTTGGAGCGGCTGGTTTCGGCCATGCAGAGCGTCATCGGTCCGGCCTCTGCGGCGCGTTGACCATCAGATCTTTCAGTTCACGGATCAGCTCGTGCACTTCCTTTGTGATGCGCTTCGTGACGGCGGCAGTGCCAAGCGTTCCGGTCTGTTTGGCTTCCTGGACAACCTTGATCACATCGGCGAACTCCGACATCAGGTCCATCATGTCGGACTCATCAATTGGCCGCGCTTCGGGCTGGCGCTCGTCATCAACGACAAGTTTGAAACCGAGTTTGCGCGCCATGGCGCCGACGATGACGGGGCTTTTCGCGCGGCGGTCGGCCTCGACGGCAACATCGATCGGGATCAGGGCTTCGCCGTTTTCCTCGTTGAAGCTGGCATACTTGGAAAGCGTCGAGACGTTGACGCGTGTCAGCAGCGGGAAATCAGTCACGCCACCGCCGAGCTTGTAGCTGGCCTCTGTTGCACCCTTCAGGCTGCGGATTTCTTCTTCGGAAATTGTGCGCACGAAAACACCCCTGAAAACGCGTCAAGGAAAGAAAATCGGAAAAGGATTCGGTGAAGCCCGCGCGGGCGCGGCCTATTCGTTGTCCATCAGATCAACCACAGCCCCGCCACATCAGCGGCGGCGCGAACAGGAGATAAAACGATGACGACAACGAAAGAAAAAAGCCGCCGGAGCCGGGAGGAGAGGCGTCACGGCGGGTGCGCAAAAGGGAGAGGACAAACCCCTGCGCAACACGAAAGACGTTCCGGACGGAAGGGTCCGCAGGCGTGCAAAGCCTCTTCCGTCCGGTTTCCCGCTCGTCGCCTGGCCGTTGAACGGCGGGATTGGTTGCAGCGGCAGGATTTGAACCTGCGACATCGTGGGTATGAACCACGCGGGATGACCGCTTCCCTACGCTGCGGAAAAACTGGAGCGCCATCATTCTGCGGCCTCCACATCAGGAGGCCCGAACACGTCAGGCCTTTGAACATGTCTCGAAACCCCGAACGCCTTCTCAAGCCGGAGAACATATTCAGCAGGAATCGCTTTCCACTGCGCCACGGCCTGAGGTGTTACGCCTACAATCCGGGACACAGCACTGGCGCCACCAGCGTGCTGCTTGACAGCTTCCAATCCGAGTGAGTTGGGGTTCTGTTCCATGGGCGAGATTAAAAGCACAGCTTTAAATTCTATGCAAGCGATACTTAAATGGACGCGAGATGAAAGTTTGCCTTTCATCCCAAGCATGGAACAAGAAGCACTTCCCAAAAAAATTGGCCGAGCCATTCAGACTGCACGTAAGCAGAGGGGCCTCGTCATGCGCCAACTCGCCGCCGCTGCGAAAGTTTCAACTGGCGCAGTTGGCAACTGGGAGCGAGGCGCAAACGTACTCTCGATGGAGAACCTACAGGCGATCGCTGCCTACCTGAAAATAGATCCGCTTGCGCTGTCGAAGGGAGAACTACGCTACCTCGACAGCGTAGATGATCTGGGAGATGCTGAAATTATCAGCGACGCCGGTCCGGCGCCTCAAGGACCGATGGATGTTGAGGTCCTTGGCGTCGCCGTCGGCGGTGACGATGGCGACTTCACGCTCAATGGCGAGGTATCAGGTTACGTCCGGCGCCCGCCTGGTATCGCGAACTTGAGAAAAGTTTTTGCTCTGCACATACTTAGCGACAGCATGGTGCCCAGGTATGATCCCGGCGAACTCATCTATTGCGGCGGGAGAGACGCCGTGCCCGGCGACCATGTAGTGATTGAATTATTCCCAACTGATGGCGAGCCTGCCGGAAAAGCTTACGTTAAAAAGCTGAAAAGCCGGACCAAAAGCATCATTACCTGTGAGCAATACAATCCCCCGAAAGACCTTGAATTTGATCGTTACGCGATCAAAAACATGTGGCGCATCATCCCGCTACGCGAACTTCTTGGCTTCTGAGCCTCCAGGCAGCAGCACGCTCACGATCTAGATCAAAAGAGAACGCGGCCTGCACCACGATGTTTTTGCCCTGAGCCCCAGCATCCACACAACTTGAGCAAGACAACCTCTCTCCGATTCTGGAGAGGGGCGTCGATGCATCGATGCCGCGAAAGCGATACAGCTCCTCCGGCTTCCGCCAACGCATACGGCCGCAATCGGCGCATTCAATCGACAGCGAAACCACCTGCATCAGCGTCGGCTCAACCACCCTGCTCATCCCTGCTTTCTCCTGTTTGTTCTTCTTACGTTCTTATATTTGATTCTTTTAATTCGCTTGTCGAATCATTTTTGGCGCAATGGCATTTTAAAGTATCGCTTGCATTTGCTTTAAAGCCGTGCTTAACATCCGCCCATCCGAGCAAACCACATGGCTTGGAAAAGACCGGACGGCACCCTTATCCCCGCCTCGATGCCGTCCGGTCGCCCCCTTCAACGGATGGAGACCGACATGAACGTCAGTGCGATGAACGACAATGAGAAGATCGAAGCCATGGCCGCCGCAATGCGCAGGTTTGGCGAGGGCTGCACTCGTGAGCAGCTGAACCTCTATTTCCCGAACGCCGATATCGACCGCCTGCACGAACAGGCGCGCATGAAGGCGAACGACGAAGCGCTCATGGAAGCCGCCTGACGCATCCGTTCCGGTTTCCGCCTCTACGGAGGCGGTTTCCCGAATGGATGGAGACAGATATGGCAAAACCCTCACCAGCGCAGCGCCGAAAGGCAACTTGCGGACCCGCATTCAGGCAATCGTACATTGATGACGGCTGGAGAGCTGGCGCCGCTCACATCATTTCCGCCTTCGGTCGGCTGAAGGCAGCTTCGGAGATCCGCAAGGGTTACGTCGCCGGTCGAATGGCTGCGAACGACGCGCTGCGCCTTTCCTATCTCACTCTTCTCCACGCTCGTAAGGATCTGCGTATCGGACGACGGATGACGCCATTGCCAGCCTGACGATCCGCTTTGGTTTTCGCCTCTGAGGAGGCGGTTTCCAGAACGGATGGAGGCAAAGATGACCCAGATATCCCCCGCTTACCCCTTGGCCTGCAAGAACCTCGGCACCTTTCACAAGGTCGAGCCACTCCCATATTGCCGCATGATCGTCGTCAGCATGACAGCTGTCGCCTTTCTGGCGCTGTTCATGGCCGTATCGATCTGTGGTGCCCGCGTCGTCGAGGTGGAACGTAAGCTCCAGCAGGACGCGCGCATATGATCCGCCTCGTCCTTTTCCGAATCCGTATGGAAGAAGCGGCGGACGCGATGCGCGACGACATGGTCGAGCTTTTCAAGATCGACGTAATCGTCATCACCCTGAACGCGTTTCGCGCGCCGCAGATTGATCTGCGCGAGCAGGAAGGGATCTGGCAATGAGCGCCGAGATCTTCACCCTGCCCGTTCGCAAGCCGCCCGTGCGTCTCGTCTTTTCCGCCGGCGGTCCGCGCAAAACGGAAAGCGACGTGTTCGTCGAGCGCCAGCTCGCTGACGCAAACTCGCATCTGATCGGCGCGCAGTCCGACATTGCCCACGCCTTCAAGGTCATGACCAACGGCAGGACACTGCCGGAACACGACGCGACGATGATGGGCGACACGCTGGAATCAGTCCTGCGCGCCGCCGTTCCCCTTCTCAATCTTTCCGGAGCCAGCAACCGCGACCGCGATCTTTCGCGCGCCATTCGTCAATGGCTTCAGGTCAACGGGAGCCTAAACCATGACTAAATCCGCCCTCGTGCACGAAGCGCGCATCCTTCAGACGTTTGTCGGCCTCACCTTTGCCGTCACAATGGTGATGGGCATGCTGGCCGGAGTGCTCTGACATGCGCCAGAACAACAAGCTTGGCGCCGCAAAGCTTCCATCTGCCGTTATGCTCATTCGCTGCGCGCAGATGGGCATGGGCCGCACCCAGATCGCCGACCATTACGGCGCCAGCATCAAGCGCGTCACCACGCGGCTGCGAGAGTTGGGCGTCGTCGCTCCGCTTTACGGCAAGACCTGGCGCGAGGCGCGGTTCAGATTTGACACCGTCGTTGTGCGCCGTTTCAGCAGCAGCATCACCCTGCCCTGCCCTGCGATCTACGCCGCCGCGCTGGAGAATCCCCATGGCTGACACGACGGCAATATCGTGGACGGACTACACCTGGTCGCCTTGGACCGGTTGCGCCCGGATCAGCCCCGCCTGCGACGGCTGCTACGCGGCGCAGCTGATGGACACCCGCATGCATCGCGCCGAGTGGGGCGCACCGGGATCCGGTGAAGGCACCCGCAGCCTGATGTCCGAGGACTACTGGAAAAAGCCGCTCGCGTGGAACCGCAAGGCAGCCAAAGCGAACGCTGCCCGTCCGCCTTTCGTGTTCCCGTCTCTCTGCGATCCGTTTGATAATGCCGTGCCGGCGGAATGGCGCGAGCGCTTTTTCCAGCTGATTGACGACACGCCTTTTCTCATCTGGCTTTTGCTGACGAAGCGCATCGGCAACATCGAGAAGATGACGAGCGGAAAGACCCTGCCGCGCAACATCGCAATCGGCGGCACGTTCTGTAATCAGATCGAATGGAGTCGCGACTGGCTGAAGCTGCAGCGCGCGAAGGAAGCAACTGGCGCGATCTTCTCATTCGGCAGCTACGAACCGCTGCTCGGCGCAATCAGGTTCGACGGCACCACATTGCCGGACTGGCTGATTACCGGCGGCGAGACTGACCAGGGCGCGCACAAGGCACGACCCACGCATCCGGAATGGTTTCGCATGATCCGCGATGCCGCAGCAGCCGCCGAAAAGCATTTCCACCATAAGCAGAACGGCGAATGGGCAACTGGCTTCTTTGAAGATCTCGGAGACGTGGCCGTGTTCAAGCCAGACGAACCGGGCGTGAAAGTGCCTGCGCTCGCGAAGGCAGACACACACTGGTTTGACGAGCGCGAATGGCCGGACGGTTGCGGCGCTGTCCGCGTCGGCAAACGCAAATCCGGCCGCACGCTCGATGGTGTCGAGCACAATGCAATCCCTGAAATTGAAGTTGCGACAGTCAGCGTTCGGCAGAGCCGCGCGCCGTCTGCGCTTGCCCCCTAACGTCCAAAACGAAAGGCTACGGGAATGATCAGCCAAACGACGGCATCAAAATACGTCTCCGTTGAAGCCAAGGAACTGGCTTCGGCGCTCAAGCTGGCGAACTCGATTATCGAGGTGCGGAACACCATCCCGATATTGAATGATATCCGCCTCAACTACGGAAAAAAGGGATTGTCGGTCGAGGCAACCGACCTCGACTTGCACGCAACAATCCACGTTGACGAGATCGAGGGCGCGGGCACATGGTCGCTGTGCGTCCCTGCACGTTTCCTCGCAGCCGTGGCATCTGCCGCAGGAACCGGGTGGGTTCATATTGAGCCCGCTCAGGTCGAGACGAAGAACGAGAAGACAGGCGCGACGTCGGTCCGGCATAGCGCCGAAATCCGTGTTGGTGTCGCATCCTACACAGTCGAGGCGCATGCGCCTGAGGACTACCCAACCATCGCAGGCGAAAAGGCTGGCATGGTCGAGCGCTTCACCAACGGTCATTTCGCGCTTGCGCTGAAAAAGGTGTCCGGCTGCATCTGCACGGAGGAGACGCGCTACTACCTGAACGGCGTCAACTGGGCGTCCACACCCAACGGCAGACGGATGGCCGCGACGGACGGCCACCGCCTGGCGCTCTGCAGGTACGCAGCGAACGAAGACGAAACCGCCTTTAACTACATCATCCCGCGCAAGACCGTGGGCGTGATCTCGCAGTTCCTTGCCAATGCAGACGTCGAGATTTTCTCCGTCAGCAACGGCAACAAGATCATCGATACCGTCCTCGAATTCAAAGGCCCCGGTCTGGTTCTTCGGAGCAAGCTCATTGACGGCACGTTTCCTGATATCGAGCGGGTGATACCGAAAGAGTTTGCCCACCGTCTTGAGATCCGGACCGACGAGATGCTTCCGGCGATCCGGCAAGCTACCGCTATCGGCGGCTGGCGCGGTTCTGCCATTCGGCTGCACGGCGTTTCGGGCAAGCTTCATGTCGAGGTGAAGAACGAGGAGCTTGGCACGGCGAAGGTGTCCACCTCGTGCGATTGGCCGGAAGACCTCCAGCCGATCGGCGTCAACAGCCGATACATGGCCGACATGGTCAAGCGCTGCCAAGGCTCCGTTGCCATGCAGCTGAATGGCGATGGCGGCCCGATTGCCCTTGCTGATCAGGATCCAGAAATGACCCGGCTCCTCATGCCGATGAGGGTTTAGTCATGAACCAGCAAGCGTCAGCAGACAGCCGTATAGACTTCGTCGCTCTCGCGGATCGAGTTGCCGCGGGGCAGGTCAAGGCTTTGAGCATCAAGCAGCCGTATCCGCATCACATCTTTCATGACGGCAAAGACGTTGAAAACCGGGATTGGCCAACGAAAGGGCGCGGCTGGTTCATCGTTCATGCCGGCGTCTCGAAATCTGAAATCGACAAGGACGATGACGACCAGATGGCAATGCCACGTGGCGGCGTCGTGGGAATGGCTCGAATTGTCGACTGCGTTCGTGAAATGGACAGCCGATGGTTCTTTGGCAAATTCGGCTTCGTCCTTCGCGACGCATTCCCCCTGCCACTCATACCCTGCCGAGGCCAACTCTCATTTTTCAAGCTTGAGCCTGATGTGAACCAGCTTTTGGCCGATGCAATCCGCCAGCGTGCGGGCATCACGGCGGATCACTTGCGAGGAACCGAACAATGACCGGATCTAGTCAACGCCGAAGGGAGGCTGCGTTCCGGGCAGGCCGGGAAGATGGTTTGGCCGCAGCAGAGGCCGAGCGGAACGTGTTCAAGGGCAAGTATCGGTCGATTGTCACGCTCCTCAACACTACCCGCCAGCAGCTCCAGGAGATCTTCGACCACGTCGACGACGAGGGAGACAGACGGTATTTCGGCAGCACCAACCACGTCGATTGGTTGCGGGATCTCCTCGACGACATGGACGGATGGTCGATCGACGCCATACTGCCAAAGGGCGACATCAACAAGATGGAGGCAGATCCTTACGCAGAGATTCGCGCGCAGCGTGCCCGCGCCGAGGCGGCGGAGGAAGCTCGCGCCGAACAATGGCGTCTGCGCCGTGATGCGGAAGGTAGCCGGGATACAGCCCGGGCGACTGCGGACACGCTTCGTAGAGAGCGTGATGAAGTTCGTTCCGCTCTGAAACTGGCGATCGATCACATTGAACATATGGCCGCATGGTTATCCGGCAAGGGGACCGGCTACTCTTTCGAGAGCCTGGGCGAAGACATGCCGGGGATCAAAGCCGCCCTCTCCGCACAGGTGCAGGACGCCCGCAGCGACGATGACGAGGAAATTTACGAGATCGGCGTCCGCGAAGGATATGAGCGGGCCGTTCAAGAGATCGACACGAAAACAGGCGGCGACGGCGAATACCGCTATTGCACCGACCATGATCCAGAGCGCCACACGCCGGGACCGGCTGAAATGATCCAGCGCATCGTTGATCGGTTCGAAACTCTCAACCTGATCGATGATGCCGGAAGGCGCGGAGATTTTTGGGATGCTCCCGGTTCCGCACAGGTGCAGGACCTGGCGGGGTTGTTGGACGAGACTTGGAATGCTGCCGTTGAGAAAGCTGCGGCGATCGCCAACGATTGTGTCCACCTGACGCCAGATCCCGGCACGGCGATCCGGACAATGTTGAACGGTCGCACTAAGCTTCACCCCGCAGCACCCGCAAAGCAGGAGGGCGGCGAATGAGCGATCCTCTATCTCCGGAAATGATCGATGCGGCCGAGGCGAATATACGCGCTGATTATCGGTCGGGGAAAATATCCAGAGAGCAGTTCCAGAAGGAAATGCTGATCGTCGCGCGGTCTAGGCGGGATATGATTACCGACAATCAGGAGGGCGGTCAGTAAATGTCTCGCCGCCAGTCTATCCGCGAAAAGATCATGAGCCGTGTCAGCATCGACCCGGTCACAGGCTGCTGGCTATGGACAGGCCCAACGTCGGGCACCAGCGGACGTGGCCACGGCTACCCTCGCATGTCACTCGGCGGTCAGACCGTGGCGGTCCACATCGCGATGTGGACCAACGAGCACGGATATATCCCCGGCAAAAAAGAGCTGGACCACAAATGCCGGAACCGGCTCTGCGTCAATCCGGATCCCGATCATCTGGAGATGGTCACGCGCAAACGCAACGCAATGCGCCGTGAAGAGGCACGTCGGATGCGATGCGAGGAAGTCGAGGCAGGCAATCAATGAATCTCGACGAAGCCAAGCGCACGTACCGCGAAGTGAGAGAGCTTTTGCCACTCGTTTCCGATGAATGGGAGCGCACCTATAATCCCGCAACCAGCCAGGCCGAAATATGCCAGCGTGATGACATGACCGGCGAGATCTTTCCGATCGTCATCATCCGCCCGGACTGCCCATACCACGACGGCCAGCTCGTCGAAAAATCGCTGACGTATTTCCGCGCGCTGATGATGGTGATTGATGAAGCCTTCGCGAAGATCCGCAGGCTTGAGGCGCAAGAGCGACCACATCAACCACCGCAACAGACCAAGAAAAAGGACTTAGCCGCGGAATGCGCGATGCTGTGCGGAAAGCAGGATTTCCGCCGCTACCTCATGCAGTGCCACGATCTCGCAGACGCGGCAGACGACGAGCGCGTCAACACCCGCGTGCGACATATTCTCAACATCCGGTCTCGGGCCGAGCTGAACACGGACCACCAGGCCGCAGCGCGCTGGAAGCGCCTGCGCCGGGATTACTACGCATGGAAGGACGGCCGATGACACTCAATCACGCTTCGGCAAAGGGATACATTTAATGACCCAGCCAGCAATTTTGAGAAAGCAGGACATGATGAGGGCCGCCGAGGTTGCCAACGATTCCGGCTGCCGGATCGAGATAAAGGTGGGCGATACCGTCATCACCGTTATCCCAAGTTCCGAGAACGAGAAGGTGAAGGGAATTGACTACTCGCGCCCCGTACTGTGATATCTCGGGCATGCCCAGAAAACTCTACCCACATGTGCACAAGCAGAAGACCCGCCATGACAAGTGGGTCTTTTATTTTCGCCTTGGCAAAGGAAAGCGTATCCGCTTGCCGAACCCCAACGATCCGGGGTTCAAGGCGGCGTACATGGCCGCGCTTAACGGTTCGCCGGTTAAAGTCGAGACGGCGCACGAAGGTACTCTGGGTTGGCTGTGGGAGCGATATACTACGGAGAGCGCGAAGTGGGCGGGATACAGCGCCGCTACCCAAAAGCAGCAACGGCTGATCATGGCGAAGGTGCTCAAAACCGCTTCAAAGTCATCGCTAAAAGTCGTCACCCAGGACGTCATCCAGGAGGGCGTTGATAAGCGCCACGAGACGCCGGCGCAAGCCGGGAATTTCCTCAAGGTTATGCGCGGCATGTTTGGCTGGGCAAAAAAAATGCGGCTGGTGGCCGTGGATCCATCGCTTGGCGTGGAAGCCCCCGACTATAAGAAGGGTGGATTTCCGGCCTGGACCATGGACGAGGTGAAGGCGTTCCGTCAGAAATACGAAATTGGGACAACTGCGCGACTGGCAATGGAGCTTATGCTTTTGGCGGGCCTACGCCGATCGGATCTTGTAAGGGCCGGTCGCCAGCATATCAGCGGCAAGATTCTTTCAATGGATACAGAGAAGACAGGCGCGCGGATCACGGTCGAACTTTCCGACGATCTGATCATGGTCATCAATGCCACGCCACGCAAAGGCCTGCACTTGGTCGAGACTTCACGCGGGAAGCCTTTCGTTAAGGAAAGCTTTGGAAATTGGTTTCGGGACCAATGCAACGAAGCGAAGGTCTATAAATCTGCACACGGGCTGCGAAAGCTCAGTGCGACGCTTGCCGCCGAAGGTGGAGCGGCCTCACATCACCTGCTCGCCCAGTATGGCTGGACCAACCTCGCCACGGCAGAAATCTACACCCGTGGCATCGACAGGCGCCGTCTTGGGATCGAGACAAGCCGCATCGTGGCGGATCAGATCGGGAACATAACCGCCCCTCACCCTGTTTTAGGTGAGGGAATGAGCGCAGAAAGCGAAACAAAATCAAATACTAAGAAATAGGGTGGCGCACCTCTCGTGGACACCATTTTCCTGTAAATTCAGTTTAAAACAATAATATAAAAAAGAGCGGAATGTCGTGACCCGCTTCACTGCTGGCCATGCGGCTCTAGTCCTAGACAAACATAATAGCTGTCCCGTTTCGCTCAGCGTGCACACCGGCATGTTCGAACGGCGAAGCATCGATTGGTCACGTTCGTTTTACCAATTAGCTCCGGTCTTTTGCGCGTTTGATCGCAAACACATATCGTGCATCCACAAACAGCACCTATCTAAGATGCTCACACCCGATGAAGGAGACAGAATGATCAACGAATATGGCCCATACGTACAGATGGGAACGCTTGCAGAGCAGATGGCCACCCGATACCGGATGGACCCAAATCTCGCACTGGAACCGCACCTGTTGCACTATATGGAAGAAGTCGAGGTAAATATCGCCGCCGACAGCTTCGATCATGTTGGGTTCATGGACAAGATCCGCAGCCGGCTGGAAATGACACTGGCGAAGACCGTCGACCCTCGATGCAGAGAATTCCTGCATGCGGTTGTGGTCGCACTTCAGGAGCGTATCGATCGTCATTCACTCGACGTTGCGTGATCGCCGTTCCTCCTTCCACGTTGCATCAGGTCTCTGCAAATGAACTTCTATGACGCGGGCAAGAAGCTGCCTGCGACGCGGCGTTCAGCCGCGTGGTGCGCAAGCCGTAAAAAACTCACTCGATGAAAACGCGCACGCTCGAAGCGCGGCCATCGGCGTCGATCACGGTCAGCGTTGAAAACCCCTGCCCTTCCGGTCGCCATTCGCTGTTGCGGCGGAGCGAAGAATCCGGGAGCGGCCTGCCGTTGGCGAGCCAGCGGAAGGGCGCGCGGCCGCCTTGCAGCTTCAGCACTAGCGGCGAAATGCCTGACTGGCTGGAGAGCTCCACCCTAGCCCCTTCCGGTGGATAGACGATGCGCGGCGCGCTTTCGCGCCTTGAGGCCGAAAGCAGGCCGCTTGCGGTCAATGTGAAACGCCGCTGGTTGGCGGGAAGGTCGCTCACGGCCACCCGCGCGACGCCAGAGGGTGCAGCAGGCATTGGCGTGATCGCTACGCCGGATTTCTCGAAAGCCTCGAAGAGGATCGGGGCTGCCGTCGCATAACCGGCAATGCCCGGGACGGCGCCGTTATCGGCACGACCGACCCACACGCCGATGACATGCCGCCCGTCATAACCTACCGACCAGGCATCACGGTAACCGTAGCTGGTGCCGGTCTTGTAGGCGATGCCGCGCTGCTTCATGCCGAGTGGCGGCAGCACACCGGACAGGATGTCGGAGACGTTCCAGATCGCAGCGTCGGCAAACAGCCGATCTCCGGCAAGCGGTTGCGGCGCGGAGCGCACACCGTCCCCCAGCCGCACAGAGTCGCCGCCGCCGGCAAGGCCCGCATAAAGCTGCACCAGATCAACCAGCGAAATACCAGCACCTCCCAGCGCAATGGCAAGCCCAGGCGCCTCGGTGGTGGGAAGCACGAGCTTCACGCCCGCGCGGCGAAAACGCACCATCAGCGCAGACGGGCTGACAGCATCCAGAAGCTTTACGGCGGGCACATTGAGCGACAGTTGCAGTGCCTGCCTGATGCTGACATCACCCTGATAATGCATATCGAAATTACGCGGGCGGTAACCGGAAAAATCCGCCGGGCGATCCTCGATGATGGTTTCCTGCCCGATGAGACCATTTTCAAAGGCAAGGCCATAGATGAACGGCTTGAGGGTGGAGCCCGGCGAGCGCACGGCGCGGCTCATCTCCACGAAACCGCGCCTTGCAGTATCGAGATAATCAGCGGAACCAACTTCAGCCAGAATATCACCGGTCTGCGCGTCGGCCATGACGATGGCGACGGAGACCTTTTCTGTCAGTTTTTCCGCTGCATGGCGGGCAACGGCTTCCAGTTCCCGCTGGATCGGCAATCTGAGCGTCGAGTGCGCCTCGGTGGCATTGGCAAACTTCACGCGTGCGGCAGCCGCCATATGCGGTGCATAGGCCGGCAGATCACGCCGGTTGGCGGGAACGGCTGCAAGGGTCGCCCGCTCTGCTTCCCCTTCACCCACCACGCGTTCTACGGCAAGGCGCTGCAAAACCCTCTCCCGCGCCTGCCTTGCCGCATCCGGAAAGCGGTCCGGTCGGCGTTTCTCCGGCAATTGCGGCAGCGCCACCAGAAGAGCCGCCTCTGCCGTGTCGAGCCGGGCGGGCTCCTTGCCAAACCAGGCGAGGCTTGCGGCACGAACACCCTCAAGATTGCCGCCATAAGGCGCGATATTCAGATAAAGATCGAGGATTTCCGCCTTGTCGAGCCGTCTTTCGATCTGGAGCGCTCGCAATCCCTGCAGAAATTTCGCCGAAAACGACCGGTCGGTGCGCGGTTCGATCAGCCGCGCCACCTGCATGGAAAGCGTCGAGGCGCCGGAGACGATCCGGCCGTTGCTTGCCAATTGCCAGGCGGAGCGCAGCAGCGCCCAAGGGTCAATGCCGTGATGGTCGTAAAAACGCTGGTCCTCATAAGCGATCAGCATGCGCAGGAACTGCGGATCGACTTCTGCAGCGCTGGTTTCCAGCCGCCAGCGGCCATCAGGTGTCGCAAATGCGCGCAGCAACCGCCCGTCTCTATCCAGCACCTCGAAGGACCGCTGCTGCGCAGCCTCCAGCGGTGGCGGATAGGCGTTGTCCAGCGCATCGAGACCGAAGGCCGCACCGCCTACAAGCAGAGCGGCCGACACGATGCCGACGATGATCGCCTTTTTTCGCCTCATGGGGTTGCCGAACGCACCTCCATGCGGCCCGTTGCCGTGCGGGCGGAAAATTGCGGCCGGTACATATCCTCGACCGAGGCCGCCGGATGATCATAAGTGCCCGGGGTGACGGCCCGGACCACATAGGCCAGCGTGATTTCCGAACTGTCGCCAGCCGTGCGGTCGAAGGCCGCAACGAACCGGTCGTAGCGGAATTCGGTATGCGCAGCTTCGGTTTCCGGCAACCAGTCGAAATTCGAAAGGGCGGCAGAATTGACGAGGCTCGGATTGTCGATCTCGAAACCGGAAGGCAGAAGGTCAGTCACGAGAATGCGTGCTTGCCAGTCATTTTTAGGCGTGACATTCAGCACCGCCACGTAACGCTCGTTCTGCACCACCTCGCTCGCGTTCACCTCCTCGCCATCCATGGAATAATAGGTACGGGTAATGGTGAAGCCCTCGCCACCGGCGGCAAGCGGTTGTGCCGGGGGCGCGACCGTGGTGACCACCGCCGTGACCGGATCAGCCGACGCGTTGGCGATCTTCAAGGGTGCCGCCAGCAATTCGTCGCCGGTCATCCGTTTGCCGAACCCGCCGGTCTGCAAATCGCCGTTCACATCAAGACGGATATCCTTGTCCTCACCTTTGACGGCGCGGGCGGCGAGCAGCATCCATGCCTGTTCCTGGGTGCTGGTATAGGGTTTCTTTTCCCATTCCTTCGCCACGGCACCTGCAAGTTGCGGCACGACGGCAGGAACCGGACGGCTTTCCGCCGCAAGCGCCAGCGTCGCTGCGCCATCACGCAGGGCGGAACCGTAATCCGCCCTTGCGAAACTAACCTTGGTGGCACGGCTCGCCATATCGAGCGAGGCACCGAACACAGTCTTCGCGCGTGCCTGATCTCCATAAAGCGAAAGGGCTGCGGCAACCTGCGCCTTGGCAAGCGGTGTGGGGAAATCGGCAAGCGCCGTATCCGCATAATATCTGAGATCGTTGATCGCCGCCTTGCGGTTGCGCGCCAGAACGTAAAGCGAATAGGCGATCTCGTTGCCGCGATCCTTGACGTTGCTATCGTAGGAAAGACCGTTTTGCAGGTTGCTCAAAGCCTGCACCATCGCCTGTTCGGGAACATCGTAACCCTGCTCGCGCGCACGGGTCAGGAAGTCGCTGATATAGGCATCCAGCCACAGATCTCCGTAACCGGGAGACCAGAGGCCGAAACTGCCGGAACTCGACTGGAAGGACAGCACCCGGTAGATCGCCTCCTGCACGCGGCGGCGGGTATCCGGGTCCTCGGCGATGCCGCTATCCTTGGTCATTTCCGAGAGATAAAGCAGCGGCAAAGCGCGGCTCGTCGTCTGCTCGGCGCAGCCGTAAGGATATTTGTCGAGCATCATCACCAGCGCCGGAATATCGAAGGCTGGCGAGCGTGTGACGTTGACGGCGACGGACGAACCGAGAAGCATGCTATCGGCCAGAAGGTCGCCATTTATCGTCAAGCTGCTATTGGGCGCGATCTTGATTTCACGCCGCGTCGTGACCGGCAGAACGGCTGGACGCACGGGAACATTCAATACCTGCTCCAGCGAAAGACCGGCGGCATTGGAGACCTTGATGGTGATTGCGCCATTGCCCGGCTGTTCGCCTGTCAACGGCACGGTCAGCGACGACTTCCCGCCCTTTTGCAGTGCCAGGGTCTGCGACATCTCACCCTGATCGACTGTAAGCGCCGTGTTGCTGGTCACATCCAGCCGGTAGTCGCCGGCCTCGCCATCGGTATTGGCGATATCGAGCCGCAATTGCGAGACATCTCCGGGCGCGAGGAACTTCGGTGCACTGGCCGTCACCACCACGGGATCTCGAATGACGGCGTCGGAGACCACATGTCCCACGCCAGTCTTCGTCCAGGCGACAGCCATGATGCGGGCCGTGCCGTTGAACTGAGGAATATCGAAGCTCACCGTCGCCTTGCCGTCTGCGTCAAGTTCGACAGGTCCCGAGAAGAAGGCCACGAGCTTTTCGGTGGGCGGGCTGCCCTGCAGTGCTGCGCCCCCGCCATCACCGCCCGTTCTAAGGCGGCCGGTGGCGCCAAGCGAACCGTCGATCAGGCGGCCATAGAGGTCGCGGATTTCCAGCCCCAGCCGTCGCTGACCGAAATACCATTCATCCGGCTTCGGCGGTTCATAGCGGGTGAGGTTCAATATGCCGACATCCACAGCCGCGACGATGACATAGGCCTTTTCGCCCACGCCCGCGCCGGCGACACTGATCGGAATTTCAAGCGGCTGACGCGGCAGCGTCTTCTGCGGCGCGCCTAGCGTTACCGCAAGCTTGCGCTCGGCGGGATCGACGGCAAGCCACTTGATGCCTATGGCGCGCATCGGCATGCGGCTTTCCTGCGCATCGCCCGGACGGAACAGCGTGGCCGTCACATACGCCCCCGGGCCCCATTCCTCGGTAACGGGAATGTCGATCTCGCCGCCATCCTCACCGATCTCAGCATTCTGCACGGAAATCAGCTTTTCCGAACCTGACGTGACCATCAGCTGACCGGCAAAACGCGACGATACCTTGAGTTTTGCGGTATCGCCGATCTTGTAGTTTTGTTTGTCCAGCGCGATTTCCAGCGCATCCGGCGTCTCTGTCGAGCTTGCCTCGACGTAGAAACCAGCATCAAATTCGACGCTCGAAACCGGTGCGCCATTGCCGACACCTTCCACTTCCAGCCTGTAGCGGCCCCAGGTGACAGGCACGGAAATCTCACCGCCATTGGCATCGACGGAAACCGTGCCGGTTTCGGTCTGTTTGGTATATTCCACCGGTTCGTACCGCCAGGAGTTACCCTGACGATACCATTGATAGTTTCGCTCTACCTTGATGAGCTTCCAGTTAAGGCCACTCATCGCCTGTTTCGCGCCATCAGCTGTCACACCGATAATGTGGAAACGGCCAACGGAATTCTGGGCGAGATCACCCGAAAACTGCGGTTTGATGCCGATGACAGGTGCTTGCGCCTTCACCGGCAGCGTCAGAGATCGTTCGACGGCGCGGCCACCGGCCTCGCGCATCCGAACGGTGATGTTGGCGGAAAGCAGCTGCGTGGTGGAAGGCAAATCCGTCAGATCGACATTGAAGCTTGCCTTGCCTTCTTCGTCCAGCGCCGGCAGATCGGCAAGCGCGGTGCGATTTTCTTCTTCACTTTCCTCATCGGCCAGACCGAAGAAATAACCCTCGAAGTCGGTACTCGTGCGGGTCGGCTTGACGGCGACCTCACCTTCCAGCGTCAGGCCGGCTGCGGGCGCGCCGTAGAGATAACGGCCATCGACGTCGATTGGCGTTTCCGCGCCCGGCTCGATCTGTTTCACCTTGCTGGAAAGATCAAACTCGGTGCGATCAGGCACGAAATCATCGACCAGAAAGCTCTTTTCGCTGATCGCAGCCGTTTTCGGATCAGTATGAATGCGCAGCGTCCAGGTGCCGCGCATGGCATTCGCCTGCAAGGGCAGATCGACCGCATGGCCGCCGAGCGCCTTGCCGTCACTCACGAAACGCCGGTCCTCGACGCCATCAGGACGCGAGAAGATGAAGGTCAGCGGCAGATCCTCGATCGCCTTGCCGTCAACATCACGGGCCAGCGCTGCCGCGTGCACGGTCTCGCCGGCGCGGTAGATGCCGCGCTCTGTCCAGCTGAACACGTCGATGGCGCCGGGGGCCGCGCGGCCAGTCACACCACGGTCGGAAAGATCGAAACCGGCGCGCGTCATGTCCAGAAAGACGTAGTCCTTGTCGCCGTTGCGCGCTGTGAGGATGGCTGGCGCCTGCGCCGCTGTGCCACGCATCAGGCCTGCCGAAAATACTGCCCTGCCGTCTGCATCCGTCTTTGCCGTGCCGAGCACTTCGTTGTTCTTGGCGAGCAATTGCAAGTCCACCCCGCCAAGCGGTGCGGCGCTGCCGAGCGAGCGCACGAATACGTTCAGGCCATCGGTGCCGGCATAGGTGGTGATGCCCGTATCGGAAACGAGGAACCACTGCGTGGCGCGCGAATCCCATGTCTCCGGTGCGGTGCCGGGCGGTACGGCGGTCAGCACATAGATGCCGGGCTTCCGCTCCGGCAAGGCTTCGTCCACCGGAAAGCTCGTCACTACGTCCTTGTTGAGGTCCGGCTGAATGTCTATCGAACCTTGCCAGACCAGCTCGCCGATCTCGTTTTCAATACGGTCGGCGTTGTAACCGTCCATCTGCGTCAAAAACTGCGAGTTTGCCAAGACCGACGTGATGTTACGGTCGCCAATACGGTAAAGCTTCAGATCGGCCTTTTCGGCATTGACCGAAACGATGGGAATGCCGCGCCGCGCCGTGCCCGGCAGCACGAAGTTCTCGCCGGTGAAGCGGACGCTCGCTGCACGGTCACGCACGTAGATATCGAGATCGACCTGCTTTTCCAGCGGTTCTTCCACCGAGGACGGCAGGCCGGCGCGGAACGCAATCTTGTAACGCTGACCATGGGTCAGCCCCTCGACGCAAATCTCACTGCCCTTCGCCTCGATCGCCTTGGGTGCAGCACCATCCAATGTGACGAAAGAGGAATAATCGACACCGTTCTTCACCAGCGGTTCGGAAAACTGCACGCATGCGCGCGGGCTGACACTATCCGTATCAATCGTATTGTTGATGACGCGGAATCCCTGGCGCGTGCGCAGATCGGCATAGGCCGCCTTCGTCTGCGCATTATCGGAAAGTGTGAGGCTCTCCTTATAGGCATTAAGCGCCGCACGATAATTCTGGGTCTTTTCGAAAGCCTGGGCCAGCCGGTTCAACGCCTCGGTGCGGGCACTGACCGTGCGGCTCAACTGATAGGCATTGATGGCAGCGGAAGCGGCCTGGCCCGCAATCGCGTAATTGTCGGTAACCTGCGCCGCCCTTTGCGAAAATTCGGCCCAGAGAGCACCGTCATCGGGCGAAATCGCAAGAGCCGCCTTGTAGGTTTCGATCGCGTCGGCTGCCGCCTGCTGCCTTGCCGTTTGCAGCAGGTTCTCCAGTCCCTGGCTCTGCTGCTCCGCGCTTGCCGCAAGGCCCGATTTCAGCCGACGCGCTTCCTGCTGCAGGCTATCAGTCACGAAAGAAAGACGCTGCGGTGCACCGATATCGGCTTCAGCGACAACCTGCACGATCTTGCCGGCGACGGCACCGGGGAAGGCATTGAGCTGATTGAAATCCGATTTAAGGAAACACCATTGCACCTTGGGATTGTAGGTGAACGCCTTGCAGGCGGTATCGCCGACGCAAATCTCGCCGCACTGCTCAAGCGAGACATTCTGCTCGGTTCTGAGATCGAACCCGAAATAATCGCCATTTTTGGTGGTAACCACCTTGCGGGAAGGTTCCGCCGCCACAGCTGGAATAAAAGTAATGGCGGTTGAGACCGCAATCAACGAGATCCGGACGAGCGCGCGCAACGACATCAGTTTTCTCCCCGCAACAGACATGTCGGGCGGGACTCTGGTCAAATCCACGCACGGTTGTCAACGCATCATCGTCAATTTGCGACGTGACACTGTGGAGAGAGCGGCAGGCAGGGCTAACGCTAGTCTTCTAATTTGCGCGCTTCGGAAATCAGCATGATCGGCACCCCGTCGCGGATCGGGTAGGCGAGCCCTGCGCTTTCGGACACCAGCTCGTTGCGGGCGCGATCGTAGGAAAGACGTCCCTTCGTCAAGGGGCAGACCAGCAGCTCAAGCAGCTTGGGATCGGCATTGCTCATCCTGTCGTCCATGGCGGCGATCCTACTGCAGCACAGTACCGGCCTCGCCCGAGCCCTGGGCAAGAACGATCTCGGTGATGGCGATCAATGTTTCGGCCCGCGTCCTCAGGTCAGGCGCTTCCAGCAGCGCCTGCTTTTCGGCGGGACCAAAGGGAGACATCATGGAAAGCGAATTGACGAGGACACGATTGCCTGCGCGCTCCACGCTTTCCCAATCGGCTTCCAGCTGGTTCGCATCTAGAAACGCACGGAATACCCGCAGCAGATTTTCGCGGTCCACAGCGTCCTCATCATACTCGCCGGAAAGATCGGCGATGAAGGGCGCGTGCCGGAAACTGCGATAGGGTTTGCCCACATCCACCTCTTCCAGCAGGCGGAAGCGGCAGATGCCGGTGAGCGAAATGACATAACGCCCATCCCCGGTCTCCGAAAAAGGAAGTGATGCGACCAAGACATCCGACAGCGCTCAAAGGACCACCATCATGCCCCCCCTCAATGACGTGAAGGGCCGGCTGCACCATGCCGATGACCCGGTGGCCGGCCAGTGCCATATCAATCATGGCGAGGTATCTAGGCTCGAAGACATTGAGCGGCAGGTGGCCTTCCGGCAAAAGCAACGCGCCCGACAATGGAAATACCGGCACAGTTTCCGGCAAATCATTGTTCTTCACATATCTCGCATTTCCGACATGCATGGGATCAAGCCCCCTGTTCACCGCTGCCCGGCCGGCGGATCAACCGCCATGGCCGGGATATGCCCGCATTACGAAAACAAGATCGACGAAAGCTTCCGGCGCCCGGCCACACTTGCCGGATCCTTGAAGCCCCAGGCCTCGAAAAACTCCAGAAGCTGGCGGCGCGCGCCGTCATCATCAAAGGTTCTGTCCTTGCGCATGACATAGAGCAGATGATCCGCTGCCTCATCCCGCCCGCCCTTGAGCGTTGAGGACCTTGGCAAGCTTCACACGAGCCTCGTAATTATCGGGATCGAGCGCGAGATCACGTTCCAGCACCACCGGGTCGCCAATCTTGCGGGCTTCTTCATATTGCGCGATCTTTTTCGAGACGAGCTGAATGCCAGCATCTGCGGCCACTTCCGCCGGCAGGGACGAGAGGAGTTCGCTTGCCCGTTCATATTGTCCAACGGCAATCATGCATTCGGCAATACCAGCGATTGCGGCGGCGTTTTCGGGATCGGCCTGCATAACCGCGCCGAACAATTGTGCCGCGCCATTATGATCGCCATCCGCCAGAAGCTGCTTTGCCTCTGCCAAAACCGCTTCGATCTCAGCCTTCGGATCACCCGCATCAGGTCCGGCGATCTTGTCGATGAACTGCTTGATCTGGCTTTCCGGTACCGCGCCCATGAAGCCATCCACCGGCCTGCCATCCAGGAAAGCGACGATAGCGGGAATGGACTGGATGCCGAGTTGTCCCGGAATAGACGGGTGATCGTCGATATTCAGTTTCACAAGCTTCACGCGGCCATTCGCCTCGTTTACTGCCTTTTCGAGAACCGGCGTCAGCTGCTTGCACGGGCCGCACCACGGTGCCCAGAAATCCACCAGAACCGGCTGGTGGCGCGATTCCTCGAGAACATCCTTGGAGAAGGCCGCTGTTGTGGTGTCCTTGATGTGACCGGAAGACGCGCCGTTCAGCTCCCCGCTATATTGCGCGTTGCCGGACATCTGCCCGCCATAGGAACTGCCGTAAGGATTGTTCGTGCCGCTCATGCCGGTCTCCCGTAATCTCTGTCGTATTGTCTTGGTTGAAGCAAAGATCGTATCTCACTCGCTGACTTTCAAGACAAGCGGCGTGTGGCCGGTCGCCTCCAGGAAGCGAATGAGGTCTTTGTTTCCTATCGTCGTCGTCTGGTCGTTGGAAAGCGGGTGACCGTTGATAAGCTCGTTTTCCAGAAGATCGCTGTCGAGTACGAAGGTGACCTGCCCACCCGTGTCGTTGATGGCGCCGAAAACCGTGACAGATCCCGGCGCGACACCCAGATATTCAAGCATTTTTTCCGGCCTGCCGAAGGATACGCGGCTTGCCGCGCCAATCGTCTTGTGAACGCTTTTCAGATCGACGACCGCGTTCTCCTCAACGGTCAGAACGAAATATTGATCCTTCTTGTCCTTCACAAAAAGGTTCTTCGTGTGGCCGCCCGGGATTAGATCACGCAACGACTGGGATTCAGCAACGGTGTAGACCGGCTCATGCTGTTTTGTCTTATGCTCGATGGCGAGCCCGTCCAGAAACGCGAACAAGTCCGCTGCCGTCTTCGGAGAATTTTCCGCCATATCCTGCCGCCTGCCTTTGCCGATTCCGATATCCTCTCCGTCATGATTAAGGGGGCAACCGCGGCTTGGCAACGCGTGAAAAAGCGACGGCGCGAAAATTCCCAATCATTTCCGCCGCTTGTCGCATTTCTCAAAGAAATTTTCGCGTTTTTGTCATTTCCCTGTTGCATTCCAAAATCGATTGAGCGATATAGCGCCCGTCGCCGCATTGCGGTGGCCCACGGTTCAGCGTACTACCCCGGACCGATGGATTTGAGCGGGTGTAGCTCAGGGGTAGAGCACAACCTTGCCAAGGTTGGGGTCGAGGGTTCAAATCCCTTCGCCCGCTCCAAATTTCCCAGAACACAGTTATTTGCGTTATTTCGATTGCTTATGAAGACGCCGCTCCCGGTCTGTCGGCTTGGCGTGCATGATTTTTATCGGGCGACGTGTAATCAGGCGGAACTTATGGCGAGGATATCCGTTCTTGACGCGAGGCTCCTAACCTCAGTTCCCCTCTGAATTGCCCGCCGCGAGCGGGCATTTTTTTGTCACCCCGTGAAAATACCATTTGGCACAGGGAACAGCTCCCGGGCGCATCGCGTTTTCCTGCGTTGGTCAACACGAGGGGATAGCTCATGTCCATAAATCTCAGACGAACTTGTGTGGTTGCCGTATTTGCCGTCCTGTCCATCCCGGCTGCCTCTTTCGCTGCCGACATGATCACTTACGGAAGGGAAACGGCCCCGAAATACAGAGTGCACCATCATCCACGTGCCGTTGCAAATGTCTATGCTGCCGGCGCGCCCTTACGCTGCAACGATAATATCGTGTCTTACCGCTCCCCTTACGAGCGGCATACGGAAGTGGTTACTCTCTGCCATCCGCCGCTAAACTGGCAAACAGAGTCTTCTACCGCAACAATATGGTCGCCTTGATCTTGTCATAATTCATTTGATGTGCTTTTGTTCGCTCGCCCTTGTGGGAGGGGGTAAAGGTTGAGACCCGCTGGCTGTTTCGATACGGCAAGCGGGTTTCCCTTTTTTTGGCGTCCGGCCAGCCACAGGCAGTGCGAGGAATGCCGCAAATTCTCAACGTACGTCCAGAAGACGACGCAAACTTTGCTTTTCTCATTGAAGATGAATGGTAGCGGGAGAGGGACTTGAACCCCCGACACGCGGATTATGATTCCGCTGCTCTAACCACCTGAGCTACCCCGCCACAGGGAAAACGTGACAGCCATGTGACCGTCCGCTCCATCAGGATGAGCGGCTTATAAGGTGCCGCTCCCCAAAGTGTCAAGCGCATGACGCGCAAAAAATTCGCTTTCCACACGGCGGTGAAAACCGAATTGTTTCAGGCAGCAACCGGCTTTTCCAAAAGCGCCTTCAGCGAAGCCTCGGCGTCCACCGAGCGTTCCGAACGTTCGATGAAACCACCACCGTAAACGCGGGCATCAGCGCCCGGTGCAGAATAGAGCACGCAGGCCTGACCGGGAGCGACACCCGCCTCGCCGGTCATCAAATCCACGTAGATGCCGTTTTCATCGGCATGCAACATCGCTTCGGTTGGCGGGCGGGTAGAGCGCACCTTGGCGAAGCATGCAAAGCCCTGCCCGGCCTCGTCCGCAAGCGCGCCATCGCCAAGCCAGTTCATGTCTCGCAGATAGACACGGCGGGTCTCCAGCGCCTCCCGCGGACCGACGATAACCCTGCGGCCACGCGCATCGAGATGCACGACGTACAGCGGCTCTCCAGTCGCGACACCAATACCCCGGCGCTGACCGATGGTATAATGCACGATACCGTCATGGCGGCCGAGTACACGCCCGTCCAGATGGACGATATCGCCCGCCAACGCCGCATTTGGCTTCAGCTTGTTGATGATATCGGTATATTTGCCCTGCGGCACGAAACAGATGTCCTGACTGTCGGCCTTCTTGGCGACGACGAGACCCATGTCTTCCGCCAGCGCGCGTGTTTCGGCCTTTGAGAGGCCGCCGAGCGGAAACCGCAGATAGTCGATCTGCTCCTGCGTCGTTGCAAACAGGAACCAGCTCTGGTCACGATCACTGTCGATCGGGCGATAGAGCGCGCGGCGTCCCGGTTGGCCGGCAACGGGATTAGGACGCGAGCGGATGTAGTGGCCGGTCGCCAGCGCATCTGCGCCGAGTTCCTGAGCAGTGGCGAGCAGATCGGCGAATTTTACCGTCTGGTTGCAGGCAACGCAGGGGATCGGTGTTTCACCCATCGCATAGGCTTCGGCAAAGGGATTGATGACGGTTTCGCGGAACCGCGCTTCATAATCCAGCACATAATGGGGAATGCCGAGCGTTTCGCAGACCCTGCGCGCATCGTCAATATCCTGTCCCGCACAGCAGGAGCCGGCGCGGTGCACAGCCGCACCGTGGTCGTAAAGCTGGAGAGTTATGCCGAGGACGTCATAGCCCTCGCGCTTGAGGATACCGGCCACAACCGAAGAATCGACGCCACCGGACATGGCGACAACGATCCGGGTGTCTTCCGGCCTCTTGTCAAAATCGAGCGTATTCACGTTTTTTCCCATCGTCAGTCATAACGGGGGTAAAGGCCCCGCCGCCTGTCGGTCATCCGCTGCGGGAAGCCTCAGTCGAAAAAGACTGTCCGGCCTCGCCACCATGCGGATTTAAGGGCTGCATATAGAAAGGAATGGCCGCGCACGCAAGTACGGGGCGGAAAACCGCCCCGTAAAGCAATCAGAGTGAAGTGGTGACCGGTTGTTAAGCGCCCGCCGTCTTCTGGCCGCTGCTGCCAATCCACTTGTCGCGCTCCCTCCACAGGGCCGGCAAAGCCAGCAAGCCTATTGCGGTAAGGGCGATCAGCGTCTTGCTGACCTGCGAAAGTTCGGCCGTACGGCCATCCAGATAATAGACGCCATAGACGATAGCCACGTGCCAGACATAGACCTGAAGCGAATGGCGGCCGAGCAGCTGCAGGAATTTCAGCGAGAGCACCCAGATCACGCCCTGCGCAATCGAGCGGACGATCGGGCGGTGATGCTTCGGACCGGCGATCACCAGCCAAGTGAGACCCACACCAACAGCAAGGAAATTGATGAGGTAGACCGGGCCGAAATCGGCACGGATCTCCATCGTGGAGAACTTGCCCATCACGAATTCCGGCATCAGGCCCCAGGCGGTTGCAATACGAAGCGGCATGAAAAACAGGCAGATGAGAAGTGCCGCCTTCGGAAGCCATGTCTGTTGCGGTGAGAAGATCGCCTTCCACGGAATGCGGTTCTGCGCCGTCATCGCGCCCAGCACCAGCGCCGAGTAGAATACAAGCTGCCAACCGAGAAGGTTGAAGCTGACACGGATACCCTGCTCGTCGGCACCCTTGACGAGTTCATTGAGAGGCGTCGTCACGATCTGCTGAAGACCGAGCTGGCCGGCCATCCAGACCAGCAGCGAGCCTGCCATGACATAAGCCCATTTGCCGTCGAGGCAGAGTTTAACGAGGACGGGTGCGAACAGCATGTAAACAATGTACTGCGGCAGAATATCCATGAATGTCGGCTGGAAGAGGAATGTGGCGATCGCCGCCAGACGCAGCGGATCGTCGAACGAAGTCATGCCCAGCCAGTTGTACCAGATGTACGGCGCATGCGGGATGACCATGCGGAAGAACAGCACGGCGATGACGAGACCCATCGCATAGCGATAGAGCTCCATCGCCCGGTTCCAGATCATCTGTTTTCCGGCGTCATAGCCATATTTCATCATCTTGCGGGCATAGACCATGCCGATCAGCAGACCAGACAGAAAGACGAAACCCTGCGCGTCTTCCACGAAGGCAAACTGGCGGTGATTGATTTCCACCAGCCAGAAACCGCCTGCAAACACCAGATGGTTGATCAGCATGAAGACGAGGAAGTAACCACGCATCCCGTCGATCAGGTCAAAGCGTTTCATCTCGATAGCTCTCCGTTCTCGCGGGCCGTGCATTGCCCGGCCACCCAGCCCGGCTTGCGGGAGGCGGGCCGGGAATTGGATTGTCAACGCTGTTTTGCGCCTGTGGTTCCCTTCCCAAAGCGGTTTAGAACCGGCGCGAAAAGTAACATTGACGTGTACGCATGCTGGTTAGGATGCGCGGACTGAACACCGGATGAATGAAAAACGGCAATTCCGTGGAGCAAAAGAGCTATGCGTCAGCGCCAAACCTCGACGAAGAGGGCGCAAACCCCTGCATGGCAGGGAAAACGCGGACAGCCACTCGCGGGACGATACAGATATCACCCGTTAGATTTATCAGTCATTTTTTTGGAGAGTTGTGATCTGCCACCGCGATCACTGAATTATCGACGAAAGACAATGTCGCGGCATCACGCATCGCGGCACGCAGAAGCCCGGAGGTTGGTAAAACCTCCGGGCTGTTTCATTCAGACAAGACTACGCGTCGTCTCAGGCAGCGGCCTGAATGGCGGCGACCTGCCAGTTGTCGTTACCGCCACGGCGCACGAAGGTCCACATTTCCACCGCTTCGGACGGATGCTGCTCGTCCCCTTCGATCACCTTGCCGGAGGTGCGGTCGCGCATAATGTCGATGGCGGAGTAGCGCATGGCTACCGTTGCATAGTCCTGGCCCTCTTCGTGCCAGGCTTCGGCAACATCGCCCTGCAGCAGCGTTACGTCGCGCACGTCGTTTTTCACGCCGCTCGTCGCGTTGTCGCTCAGTTCCTCAGCAAGATAGGACATGGCTTCCGGCGTCGTCAGCTTGCGCAACGTGCCGTAATCTTCAGCCCCATAGGCAGCCTGAACATCCTGCAGCATTTTCTGGAAGACTTCGAGATCGCTCTGGGTAATGCCAATTTCGTCACCTTCGGACATAGCATTGGCATGTGCCACCGGCTTTGCGGTTGCGGCAGTGGCCGCGGCTGCGCCGCCCGCAGCACCGGCAAGCGCGCCGATCTTCGGAATCTTGAACGAGGATGCGGAAGGACCTGCCTGCGGGCCGCCATTAAAGGAGGAGCCGGAATGATCCGTGCGCTGCGATCCGCCTGCGCCACCGAAAGCCGGCTGGCCCTGACGGCGCGATGCGAAGAAACGCATGGCGAACATGACCAGAAGGCCAATCAGCGCCACCTGCAGCAACATACCGAAGAAACCGGCCATACCGCCGAAACCGCCACCCATGAGCATGCCGAACAGGCCACCCATCAGCAGTCCGCCCATCAAGCCACCCATCATGCCGCCAAACAGGCCACGGCTCTGCTGCGGTGCCTGCGCACCGGGACGCGCCGGCTGTGCAGCACCGGGCGTCGCCTGGTTTTGCTGGGTGTTAGGAGTCATGCTGCGGTTGATCGGCGCGGTCTGGCCGGGGGCGGTGCTGGTCGACGGCGGCGCGGAAAACGTCCTTGTGCCGCGGCTACCGAAACCGCCGCTCGCACGGCGTGCTTCCGCCATATCGACGGCTACGAAAGATACCGCGATACCAAGCGCGGCGACTGCGAACAAACCTTTGAAGCGCCGAAAGGCAGCAAACATCACTATCTCCTGTTGGCCACCCTCCCATGAGCGGCATATCAGCACGCGATATAGCAACTCATGATCATCATTTTTAGTATGCCCGCCTTAAATTTTTCGTGATATGCAACCAGAGAGAGAAACACGCACACATTTCGGTGAAACCGGCGGTTCAGAAACAAAAAAACCGGCACAGGGTTTCCCCTGCACCGGCCCTTATTGTCCCCTTGGGAGGAACGATAGGTATCAGTCGATGTTGAATGTCAGCGGCCTGACCTGGCGGATTGCCGGGTTGGCGCGCAGCTTGTCCAGCACGTCTTCGGAAACCGGACCATCGACATAAAGAAGCGCGATGGCGTCGCCGCCTTCCTTTTCACGACCGAGCTGGAAGTTGGCAATGTTGACGCCAGCCTCACCAAGCGTGGTGCCCATGAAGCCGATCATGCCGGGAACGTCGGTGTTGGTGATGTAGATCATGTGCGATCCAACATCCGCATCCATGTTGATGTTCTTGATCTGGATGAAGCGCGGCTTGCCATCCGAGAACACCGTACCAGCAACCGAGCGAACCTGGTTTTCAGTCTTGACCGTCAACTTGATGTAACCGTCGTAAACGCCGGTCTTGTCACGCTTGACCTCGGACAGGATAACACCCTTTTCCTTGATCATAACAGGCGCGGAAACCATGTTCACATCCGCAACCTGGCTGCGGATAAGGCCCGCCAGCAACGCGCTGGTCAGCGCCTTGGTGTTCATGTTGGCGGTTGCGCCATCATAAAGGATTTCGATTTCCTTGGTGGCGCTTTCCTGCACCTGACCGACGAAGGAGCCGAGAACATCCGCCAGACGGATGAAAGGCTTCAGGCGCGGTGCTTCTTCCGCCGTGATCGATGGCATGTTGATGGCGTTGGAGACGGCACCCTTGACCAGATAATCCGACATCTGCTCGGCAACCTGAAGTGCAACGTTTTCCTGTGCTTCCGTGGTCGAAGCACCGAGATGCGGCGTGCAGACGACATTGGGAAGACCAAAAAGCGGGCTCTCGGTGGCGGGCTCGACTTCGAAAACGTCAAAGCCTGCACCGGCGACATGGCCGGACTTGATGGCGTCGGCAAGAGCCGCCTCATCCACCAGACCGCCACGGGCGCAATTGACGATGCGTACGCCCTTCTTGGTCTTGGCAAGGTTTTCGGCATTGAGGATGCCGCGTGTCTTGTCGGTCATCGGCACATGCAGGGTGATGAAATCGGCCTGCGCCAACAGCTCATCCAGCTCAACCTTCGTCACGCCCATTTCCTGCGCGCGCTCCGGCGACAGGAAGGGATCGTAGGCCAGAACGTGCATCTTCAGGCCAAGTGCGCGCGAGCAGACGATGGAGCCGATGTTGCCGGCACCGATGACACCGAGCGTCTTGCCGGTGATTTCGACACCCATGAATTTCGACTTTTCCCACTTACCCGCCTGCGTGGAGCTATCGGCAGCCGGAAGCTGACGCGCGACGGCGAACATCAGCGCAATCGCATGTTCGGCAGTGGTGATAGAGTTGCCGAACGGCGTGTTCATGACGATGATACCGCGGCGCGAAGCGGCCGGGATATCGACGTTATCGACGCCGATGCCGGCGCGGCCGATGACCTTGAGATTGGTCGCCGCTTCGATCAGCTTTTCGGTCGCCTTCGTGGCGGAACGAATGGCAAGACCATCGTAATTGCCGATGATTTCAGCCAGCTTGTCCTTGTCCTTGCCGAGTTTCGGCTGGAAATCGACTTCGACGCCACGATCACGGAAAATCTGGACGGCGGTTTCCGACAGTTCGTCGGATACGAGTACGCGAGGTGCCATGGTTCAGGGGCTCCTTGAAAAACGGTGCAGTTTTAAAAGCGGGAAATCGGCGGCCCTGCATCAACGCAGGGCCGGTATCAAAATCAGGCGGCAGCCTTGGAAAGTGTTGCCTTCTGCGTCTGGTAGGCCCAGGCGAGCCAGGGCATGACGGCTTCCATATCGGCCGTCTCGATGGTTGCGCCGGCCCAGATGCGCAGACCGGACGGTGCGTCACGGTAAGCGCCGATATCGAGGGCGACATTTTCCTTTTCAAGCAGGGCAACGATGCCCTTGGCGAAATCCGCCTGCGCAGCAGCATCCAGCGCCTGTACGTCGGGATCGACGATCTTCAGGCAGACGGAGGTGTTGGAGCGGGTTTCCGGCTTGACGGCCAGGTTGGCGATCCAGTCGTTCTTCTCGATAAAGTCGTAGATGACCTTGGCATTGGCATCAGCACGGCCAATCAGCGCCTTCAGGCCACCAAGGTTCTTCGCCCACAGCAGCGCGTCGATATAATCCTCAACGCAGAGCATGGACGGGGTGTTGATGGTTTCGCCAGTGAAGATGCCTTCGATGAGCTTGCCGCCGGAGACCATGCGGAAGATTTTCGGCAGCGGCCATGCCGGCGCGTAGCTCAGCAGACGCTCGACAGCGCGCGGCGAAAGGATGATGACGCCGTGGCCACCCTCGCCGCCCAGAACCTTCTGCCAGGAGAAGGTTACGACGTCGAGCTTTGCAAAGTCCATATCCTGCGCGAAGGCCGCCGAGGTGGCATCGCAGATCGTCAGACCCTTGCGGTCAGCAGGAATGAAATCGGCATTGGGAACGCGGACACCGGAGGTGGTGCCGTTCCAGGTGAAAACCACATCGCGGTCGAAATCGACTTCCGCCAGGTTCGGCAGCAGGCCGTAATCGGCCTCCAACTTGCGTACGTCCTTCAGCTTCAGCTGCTTGACGACATCGGTAACCCAGCCGGCACCGAAGCTTTCCCAGGCAAGCATATCGACGCCGCGTTCACCAAGCAGCGACCAAAGGGCCATTTCAACGGCGCCGGTGTCAGACGCGGGAACGATACCGATGCGATAATCGGCGGGAACATTGAGAATTTCACGGGTGAGATCGATGGCCTGCTTCAGCTTGGCTTTGCCAACCTTGGCGCGATGCGAGCGACCGAGCGGTGCATCGGAGAGAGCATCTAGCGACCAACCGGGACGCTTCGAGCAGGGACCAGAAGAAAAATGCGTATTGCCCGGACGGAGGTCCGGCTTCACTATATCTGTCATTTGACTACCCTTTCAGATAGGCGCCTCTCGTTAGGGAGAGGTGTCCTGACGCCGTTGCTATTCCTCTCACCGGCCTCCGTCAAGCGGAATATGTCGCTACGCATGAGAATTTTAGTCCATATGCGTCATGCGACGAACTGGATACCGCTGAAAACAAAAACCGCCCGCACCGGAGGAGGATGCGAACGGCTGAAGCTAACAGTCGGGCGTGACGTTTATTTATAAACGGCAGGCTGCAGCGGAATATCGGCAGGCGGCATGTATTGCGCGGTATCGCAGCCGTTAAAGACATAACGGCCACCGACGCGAACCTCATGCGAATACAGACCCTTGTCGCGGCCAGGACCGCCACCATTCGCAAAATCGAACATGTCGCCCTTGTTGATCTGGCGGAAGCGGTAACCGACATCTGCCTTCAGATTACAGGTAACATCGATCGACGCACCGGCCATCAGGGCATAGGCGAAGCGCCACTTGCCTCTGCCGCCGTGTTCGGTGGTCGGGTCGCAGCCAAGGCCATTGGTGCTGCACGAAGTATTGCGCAGCTTATCCCATTTGACGTAGGAGCCGCCGATACCGCCGCCAACATAAGGCGTGATGCGGCCATAGGTACCAAGGTCGACATAGGCGTTTGCCATCAGCGTGTATGCTCTAAGCGAGCTGAGATCCGCTGAAACGCAGGGACCGGGCACGGAACCACAGCCGCCGATGGTAGACCCGCGGAAATCCGATTTACCCATGTAATCGAAGGTTACGTCACTGCGGAAATAGTTGTTGAACTGATAACCGACACCGGCGCCGACGATGTAGCTATCCTTGACATTAGCCGTATCGAAATCGGCGAGATAACCACCCGGTCCACCCTGATAATAGTTGGCGCCGCGAAGCTTGTTGAAGGAATAACCGACGTCGCCGCGCAGATACCAACCACTTGCCTGCGTGATCTGCACTTCGGGTGCCTCTACATAGGCAGGTGCAGGTTCAGCTTGATAAAGATCGGCAGCGAAGGCGCTCGTGCCGGTCATCAGAACGGCCAGAATGCCGGCCAAAGCGTTTTTCATGACTTCCACTCCAGAAGAGGCACCTGCCGTTGCGGCAGCAAATGCCAGTGAACTGTTCAGTCACGGAGATTGGCGTAAAATGGTTAAGTCCCGATTAACCACGATCATTCACTATATTTATTAGGCAATACTCAAAGAAAAAGCCGACTCGAAAGCCGGCTTTTTCTTTTCACATTTGGTGGCGCAATTTATGCAGCCGAGCGGGCATTGGTGATGACCCCGACGAGATCGTTGACGATCTGCTCCACCTTCGCACTATCGTCGCCCTCCGCCATGACGCGGATCAAAGGCTCCGTACCGGAAGGGCGGATGACGAGGCGGCCATTATTGGCCAATGCGCTTTCCGCATCCGCGATCGCCTGCTGCACGATCGGATTCTCCAGTGGCTTGCCGCCGGAAATACGGACGTTCTTCAAAAGCTGCGGCACCGGCTCGAACTTGCGGCAAACCTCGCTGACGGTGAGGCCCGAACGTTTGACCTTGGCGAGAACCTGCAAAGCTGCCACCAGCCCATCGCCAGTCGTGCCGTAATCCGACAAGACGATGTGGCCGGACTGCTCACCGCCGACGTTGAAATTGTGGTTGCGCATATGTTCGACAACATAACGGTCGCCCACCTTGGTGCGGGCAAGGGTGAGACCCTTGTCGCCAAGGAAACGCTCAAGACCGAGATTGGACATCACGGTTGCGACGATGCCGCCACCACGCAGGGTATTGTCGGAAGCCCAGCTGTCGGCAATCACCGCCATGAGCTGGTCGCCATCGACGATCTCGCCGCGTTCGTCGACGATGATGACACGGTCCGCATCGCCATCGAGCGCGATGCCGATATCGGCCCGCACCTCATGCACCTTTTTCTGCAGGGCTTCCGGGTGGGTGGAGCCGCATTCGAGATTGATATTGATGCCGTTCGGCTCGTTGCCGATGGTAACGACTTCGGCGCCCAGTTCCCAGAGCGCTGCGGGAGCCACCTTGTAGGCAGCGCCATTGGCACAGTCGATGGCAATCCTGAGCCCGCTCAGCGTCACATCACGCGGCAGGGTACGTTTGACGAATTCGATATAGCGGTAGATATCGCCATCCACGCGCTTGGCGCGTCCGATCTCGCTCGGCTTGGCGAGCTGGGCATAGAGATCCTTGTCGAGAAGATCTTCGATTTCCAGCTCAAGCTCGTCGGAAAGCTTGTATCCGTCGGGTCCGAAAAGCTTGATTCCATTATCGGAAAATGGGTTGTGCGACGCCGAGATCATTACGCCGATATCGGCCCGCAGCGAGCGGGTCAGCATGGCAACAGCGGGGGTTGGAATGGGCCCGAGCAGGAAGACATCAAGGCCGGCCGCGGTGAAACCTGCGACCAGCGCGTTTTCCAGCATGTAGCCCGAAAGCCGGGTATCCTTGCCGATCACGACACGATGGCGATGATGGCCCCGGCGGAAGATCGTTCCGACCGCAATGCCCACACGCATCGCCAGATCCGGCGTCATGGGGAAGACGTTCGATTGTCCGCGGATACCATCGGTTCCGAAATAACGGCGTGCCATTTGAACTCCAAATCTTTCGGGCATTCCGGCATAGCATAAAACTACCGGAAGCGTTTTTGGCTAAATGCCACAAACCACGATAAACAGCACGTAAATTACCGCAAAAATGGCTTATATCTTGTTACCAAACTGAAAAGGCCACCCGGAAAACCGGATGACCTTTTTCAATAGTCGTCTTGGCCAGGCAATCAGTGCGGCTGTGGCTCCATGCCGCCTTCAGCCTCGCCGTCGCCCTTGGCTTCGCCGTCACCCTTGACTTCGCTTGGGCCGTCCTTCTTGGTGCCTGCTTTCGGAACAGCCGAGCCACGGCTGCCAGGAGAATCGTCACCCAGATCGCGTGCCGGCTTCTCGCCCCTCAGCAAAGCCTTGATCTCGTCGCCCGTGAGGGTTTCGTATTCCAGAAGACCCTCGGCAATAGCAACGAACCCGTCGTGATTGTCCGTCAGGATACGACGTGCCTCTGTATAGGCCTCGTCGATCAGACGGCGGACTTCGGTGTCGATCGTCTGAGCCGTTGCCTCGGAGACATTCTTGGACTGCGAGACGGAATGGCCAAGGAAGACCTCCTGCTGGTTTTCACCATAGGCGACCTGGCCGAGAGCGTCGGAGAAGCCCCATTGCGTTACCATGGCGCGGGCAAGCTTGGTGGCCTGCTCGATATCCGAAGATGCGCCGGAGGTGATGTTTTCCTTGCCGAAGGTCAACTCCTCGGCAACGCGGCCACCCATCATGATCACCAGACGCGACACCATCCATTTGTAACTCATGGAGTAGCGGTCACCTTCAGGCAACTGCATGACCATGCCGAGTGCACGGCCACGCGGAATAATTGTCGCCTTGTGCAGCGGATCAGCCAAAGCAACCTTCAGCGCGGTAATCGCATGCCCCGCCTCGTGGTAAGCGGTCAGTTTCTTTTCCGCTTCGGTCATGGCGGAGGAGCGGCGTTCCGCACCCATCATGATCTTGTCCTTGGCGTCCTCGAACTCCTGCATGGTAACCACGCGCTTGTTACGGCGAGCAGCCATCAGGGCGGCTTCGTTGACGAGGTTCATCAAGTCAGCGCCCGAGAAACCGGGGGTGCCACGGGCCAGAACCTTGAGATCGACATTCGGAGCCAGCGGCACGTTGCGAACGTGAACCTTGAGAATGCGCTCACGGCCGACGATATCCGGGTTCGGCACGACGACCTGACGGTCGAAGCGGCCGGGACGCAGAAGTGCGGGATCGAGAACGTCCGGACGGTTGGTGGCGGCGATGAGGATGATACCTTCATTCGCCTCGAAGCCGTCCATCTCGACCAGCAGCTGGTTGAGCGTCTGTTCGCGTTCGTCATTGCCACCGCCGAGACCGGCGCCGCGATGTCGACCGACAGCGTCGATTTCGTCGATGAAGATGATGCACGGCGCATTCTTCTTGGCCTGCTCGAACATGTCACGCACACGGCTTGCGCCGACGCCGACGAACATTTCCACGAAGTCAGAACCGGAAATGGTGAAGAACGGCACATTAGCTTCACCCGCGACGGAGCGCGCCAGTAGCGTCTTACCAGTACCTGGAGGGCCGACCAGCAGCACGCCGCGCGGGATCTTGCCGCCGAGTCGCTGGAACTTCTGCGGATCGCGCAGGAATTCCACGATTTCCTCAAGGTCTTGCTTGGCTTCGTCCACACCTGCGACGTCGTCAAACGTCACGCGGCCGTGCGCTTCCGTCAAAAGCTTGGCCTTTGACTTGCCAAAGCCCATCGCGCCGCGCGAACCGCCCTGCATCTGCCGCATGAAGAACAGCCAGACGCCGAGGATGAGGAACATCGGCAAAAGCGTGCCGAGATAGCTCAAAAAACCGGAAGAACCGTCGCTCTCGGGACGCGCGACGATGGTGACGTTCTTGCTCTGCAAGCGCTCCATCAAGCTGTCGTCGATTACTGGGGAATAGGTCTGAAAGGCCGTGCCGTTCTCGGTATAGGTTCCGAGAACCCGGTTACCGGTGACGGTCACGTCGCGAACTCGCCCGGAATCCACATCGCGGAGAAACTGGGAATACGGAATTTCCCGCGAACCCGTTTGCGTCGGCGAAGTCTGGAACATGCTGAACAAAGCGATCAGCAAGAGGGCAATCACGGCCCACAAGGCGAAATTTCTGAAATTTGGGTTCATCGAACTCCCCGAACTCACACGGACATGTTTGCTGCCCGCTATTACTCGACCCTAACATAAGGACGACATCTGCCGTTGCCAAGGCAAAGGGCGTTATCTGATGCGTTTTGGTGTAAAAACTATTCCAAGGCAATTCACGAAAAAGAGGCCGGATTTAAACCGGCGGCTGTGGATAGGCCGCACGGCCGAATGAAACCGCGATGGCATTCGCCAACTCAAGGTCGAAGCGCGGCAGAAAAAGATCGAAGGGGGCAAGCCTCGGCACGATACTGATGGCACCTTCCGGAGAGGCTCGACCGGGAACCAACGCGGCAATTTGCGGCAGGATCGCCATCGCCTGTTTTGCAATCCCTGGCGGCACCGCTGGAAAAAGCGCTGCCGCATCCGCAATGCCACCCGTCCTGCCCGCCGCAATATTGACCGGAAAAGCCGATGTGTTTTTCACAAAGAAACGATCGTCCCAGAGGCCCTGCCCGCCAGCCTCGACTTGCAGTTCCGGCATATTCCGATGCTCGCGGAAAAGATAAAGCCCGTCCTTTCGGCGATCGAAAAGAACGCGGCCAACCGTTATCCGTCCGTTCTCGCTGGTTTTGAGAAACTGCAACACCCGATCCATGCTGCTGGCCGCCGGGAAATAGGCCCTTCCACCGAGATTAGCGATGAGCACCGCTAGCCCGTGCCGAAATTCGGGAAGATCGGGCATCAGGCCTTCAATCGACAATCTGGCGAGCGTGGCGTGAAAGACTTCTACGTTTTGTTGGAGAAAAAAGGCGGTTTTCTCGGAATATGCCTGTCGTTTGACGGCGGCCTGCGCATCAAACGGCGGCGGAGAGTCGGAAAGCGACTGCCGCACACGAACCCGCTCGTAGCGCGCGTTGTCATTACTAGGGTCGTCAGACCAGCCACGCGAGCGAGATAATACGAAATCGCGGATCTCCTGTCTTTCACAGGTCAGAAACGGCCGCATGATCCAGTGGCGTCCACCGTATAATACAGCATCCGCCATGCCGGCGAGGCCGAGATTTTCGCTGCTGCCGCTTCTGGCGGCACGCATCGCCACGGTTTCCCGCTGGTCGCCAAGAGTATGCCCTGTCACGATGAGATCGGCGCCAATGTCGCTCGCAACGTCGGCGATCAGACTATATCGGGCAAGACGAGAGGCTTCGGAAATGCCGGAAGCGGGTTTGGGATCATCCCATCGGCGCACGGTATGCGGGATACCGAGTTCCGCGCAGAGCAGGGAGACCTTGTGAGCCTCATCAGCGGATTCCGCCCTTAGGGCATGGTCAACCGTGACGGCGGAAAGCCGCACCCGGTCGGGGTCTGCCTCCGCCCTCGCCTCATGCATTGCCAGCAACAGACCGGTGGAATCGCTACCGCCGGAGATTGCGATGAGAATATGGACGGGTTTGCGAAGATTTTCGACGAAGGACCTAGCCGCAGCGAGCGGCGCAACCGTCTTTTCGTTCAAAATGCGGACATCAACCGGCATGGAAAGACCGCCGCCATGGCAGGAGCAAGATCAGCAGCTCAGCCGCTTCTGTTCGCTGGCAACCTTGTTCAGCACAGTCTTTGAAGCACTGGGATAACGCTTCGGCACTTCGCGCAGCGTGGCGCAGGCGGTCTCGGTGTTGTCCAGAGCTGCAAGCGACATGCCGAGCTTCATCAGCATTTCCGGTGCTTTCGGAGACTTGCCATAGGTCTGATGGCCGTTCAGGAAAGTTTTTGCGGCCTCGTTGAACTTGCCCTGCGAATATTGTGCCTCGCCCAGCCAGAAGCTGGCATCGGCGGCCTTGGTGCCTTTCGGGTAACCCTGGAGATATTGCTGGAACCCCTGCTCCGCAAGCTTGTAATCGCCGGAAAGAACATGACCGTAAGCAGCCTGATAGATATCGCCCTCGCTGGTGAGTGCTGCGGTGTTGACCGGATCGGTCTTGCGCGAACCGTTGCCGGTGGTAACGCCCGGAAGACTACCGGAAGAATTGTTGGCACCCTGGTTCAATGAGCCACCGATCGGCATGCCCTTGGAATCAAGCTCGATGGAGCCAAGCGTCGTCTCTCCCGGTGCACTCGTCGGCGCGTTCGCGGAAGAGGACGGCGAAACGGAAGCGCCACCCTGAGGTGGCGTTTCGATGATCGTTGCAACGTCGTCGCTCGGCGGAGCGGCCGGAGTGGCCTCCGCCTTCTTTTTCGGCGCGGTGGTACTCGCGCCTTTGCCGCCTTCCAGTTCCTGGAAGCGGAATTCATTGTCTTCCTGCGCCTTGCGGATCGTTTCCTGCATCTGCAAAAGCTGGAAGCTCATTTCTTCGATACGGCCGTTGAGCTGCCGGATCTGTTCTTCAAGCTGCTGAACCTTATAGGCTTCATTGGCCTGAACCCGCACAATTGGGACCTGCTGAGAGTTGATCGTGCCGAAGCTACCCCCCGCACCGAACAGCGGACCCGAAACGGCTGTGCCGCTCAAGCCGGTGCAGGCTGCAAGCCCCAGCATTCCCGCCACGACAAGTTTCTTCATCTCATTTGCCCTGCCTTAACTGATTTGCACCGGAATGGCGCAAGCCGGATTTTTTCCATATCAACCGAAAAAGCAACTTAACTTCGGCCAAACTATGAAAAAAACGAAAGGCGGCCCATAGACCGCCTTCCATTCGAGATCACAAAAGCGTCAGGCGATTACATGCCTGCGCCACCGAGAACCGTCACAGCGCGGCGGTTCTGCGACCAGCAGGAAATGTCATCGCAGACGGCGACCGGCTTTTCCTTGCCGTAGGAGATCGTCTTCATGCGGCTTGCCGGAACGCCCTGGGACGCCAGGAAGTCACGGGTTGCAGCGGCACGACGGGCGCCGAGCGCCAGGTTGTATTCACGCGTACCGCGCTCGTCGGCATGGCCTTCGACGGTGATGGCGTATTTCGGGTAACGGGCAAGCCACTGTGCCTGGCGCTGCAGCGTCTGCTGCGCGTCTGCACGGATGGACGTCGAGTCCGTATCAAAGAAGATGCGGTCGCCAACATTAACCGTGAAGTCCTGCTGGGAGCCGGGCGTCGCAGAACCCGCACCGCCGAGACCGAGCTCACCGGCGCTGTTCGGCATGTTCTTCTTGTTCGCGCAGCCTGCGAGAGCAAGAGCGAGCGTCATGGCGATAACAGCCGGATTACGGGCCAGTTTCTGCATCGGGCTGAGTGCCGAAGTGTGTGTACGGCTCATCGCCGGTCTCTCCTTGGGATTGCAATAACGTTGCCAGACACTAACGGATCGAGGTTAATAGCCGACAAACGCTTATGGTTAACAGAAAGGAAACGTCCCACTTTTTTGCTCCCTCACAACACTTTGCGGCAAGAAAGAGGCAGTTTCCCGTACGGCATATGTAAAAACATGACGGCGCCGGTTGGGCCGGCGCCGTCATGGCAGTCAATATCAGTCCAGAAGCGGCGACCAGGCCGGGTCTGAAGCGAAGGTGGGAGTCTTGATCAGCTGTTCGTTGTAGCCGGTCAAGTCGATCGAATAGAGCTGCGGACCGCCAGCACCAGCGTTCTGGCGGAAGAACATCAGCACACGGCCGTTCGGCGCCCATGTTGGGCCTTCATTATGAAAGCCGCTGGTCAGAATGCGCTCACCCGAACCGTCGGTTTTCATCACGCCAATCGAGAACTTGCCGCCCGATTGTTTGGTGAAGGCGATCAGATCGCCGCGTGGCGACCAGACCGGCGTGGAATACGACCCGTCGCCGAACGAAATACGCTGCTGTCCTGAACCATCGGCATTCATTACGTAAATTTGCTGACGGCCGCCACGGTCGCTTTCAAAGGCAACACGTTGCCCATCCGGGGAGAATGACGGTGCAGTATCGATCGCGGACGTGTTCGTCAGGCGCGTCGTGGTTCGTGAGCGCAGGTCCATGGTGTAGATATTGGCGTTACCATCCTGCTGAAGGCTCATAATGACCTTCTGGCCATCCGGCGAGAAGCGCGGCGAGAATGTCATGCCGGGGAAATTACCGACCACTTCGCGCTGTCCGGTTTCCAGCTGCAGCAGGTAAACGCGCGGCTGCTGGCCTTCAAACGACATGTAGGTGACTTCCTGACGGTTCGGCGAAAAACGCGGCGTCAGAACGATGTCGTTCGAATTGGTGAGGTTACGGACGTTGAAGCCGTCCTGGTCCATGATCGACAGCTGACGCTTGCGGGCTGTCTTCGGGCCGCTTTCGGAGACGAAAACGACGCGGGTATCGAAGTAACCCTTTTCACCGGTGACGCGCTCATAAATGGCGTCCGCGATGATGTGGGCGACACGGCGCCAGTTTTCCGGCTGCGTGAAAAACTGCTGCCCGGTCATCTGCTGGCCTGCGAAAGTATCCCAAAGGCGGAACTCGGCACGCAGACGGCCGTCGCTTTCACGCGTCACGCGGCCCGTTACGAGTGCCTGCGCGTTGATAACCTTCCAGTCCTCAAAACGCGGCTGCTGATCCGGGTTGGCGATTTTTTCGATGAAGGCACTCTTGTTGACTGGCGCAAACAGGCCGGAACGCTGCAGATCGGCAGCAATTACGGCCGATACCTGCGCGCCGATGCCGTCACCCGAGATGAAGTCGGTGATGGCGATGGGCAAGGGTTCGACGTTACCCTTGTTGATGTTGATTTCCACCCGCGCAAAAGCCGGTGCGGAGAAAACCGACATAAGGGCCGCGACAGCGAGCACCAGCCGGATCGGCGAAAATATCTTCATGTTGCCAGGCCTTTCAGCATTCATAGCAATTCACTGGGATCGAAATTCACTACGACTTCGTTCCATGCATCATATTTGTCGGCAGGAAGGTTCGTGAACGGAGCAGAACGCATGATGGCACGATAGGCACCACCGGAAAGGGCGCGACGCGTTCCCTCGGAACCACCCGTTGCTTCGATCTCGGGTCGGCCGATGATGGATCCATCACGGTCAAGCTTCATGGTGACCCGAACGCGAACGTCCGAGGCATCCGCCATGCCGGGAATGATCTGCCAGTTTTTCTGGATTGCGCCACGCAGCGCATCCATTTCCGTCTGGCTGAGCGTCGAACCGCCCGTGGTCTTTTTGCCGCCAAGCGATGCCTGCTGGGTGGAGCGCTTTGCACCACCGCCGGAGGGCGCCTGCTTGTTCAAAAGCGCGGCAACATCGTCAGCGTTAAAATCGCTTTCCTTCGACGAAGCGGATTTCGCCGTTTCCTGCTTTTTCTCACCCGGCTTCTTGTCGGAAGGCTTGTCCGTGGACTTTGCCTGATCGGGCTTGGTCTCTGCAGGCTTCTCAGCGGGCTTCTGCTCGGCAGGTTTGGTCTCAGCCTGTTTCGGCACTTCCGGCTTCGGCGGCTCCGGGCGGGAATTCGGGCGCGGCACATTCGGCGGCACGGGAATTTCGGCCGGTTCCTGTTGCACCGGGGGTGGCTCTTCCGCTTTCGTTTCCTGCGGCGGCGGCTCCGTCTTCGGTTGCGGCGCGATCTCGGGCTTGGTCTGCGGCAAGGCGGCCATTTCCTGCGGCTTCGGAGCCGAGGTCTCTTCCTTGACGATTTCCTTCACCTCATTCGCCTTGGTGTCGACAACCGGCTGCGGCTTTTCCTGCTTTGGCGGAGCGGCCGCACTGATATTGTCGTTCGGCTTTGTAGTAGGCGTCGGCGGCGCTTCTATATCGGCCACGTTGTTGCCGACATTCTGAGCGTTCGGAACGATATCCGGACGTGTAGTCGGAACCGGGGCCGACTTTTCCGCCTTCGGCGCGTTCTTGTCGCCTTGCTGGATCTGGCTCAATTCCTCGATTGGCACCAGCTCCACAGGCAGTGCCTCAGCCTGCGACACGTCAAGAGGCTCCGGCGAGCCCAGGGAAACGAGGGCGAAAGCCAGAAGCGATGCGTGCACGATCGCGGATGTGGTAAGGCTGCCCTTCATCGCTGACGTCAATTATCCTGTTTCTGCTGGGTCACAAGGCCGATATTCTTGAAGCCCGCTGCCTGGATACGCGCCATCACGTCGGCGACGACGCCGTAGGCGGCAACGGAATCCGCGCGCACGAAGATGCGTTCGTTATAACCTGTCGTGGCGATTGCCTGCAGCTTGTCGGCCACCTCGGCCGCCTGGATTTCCGTTTCCTGCAAATGGATCTGGCCATTGGCATTGACGGAAATCGTGATCGGCTGCGTATCCGAATTCAGCGCGTTGGCAGATGTCTGCGGCAGGTCGATCGGAACGCCGACCGTCATCATCGGTGCGGCCACCATGAAAATGATGAGAAGCACAAGCATGACGTCAACCAGTGGCGTCACGTTGATTTCGCTGATCGCGCCGCCCCTGCGACGTCCGCCGCGCCCACGGCGTCCACCGGAACCGCCGCTGCTGCCACCTGCTGACATACCCATAACATCTACTCCATTTTGCCTTGCGGCAAATTACTGCGCGGCGCGCTTATTGGGCTGCCTGCCGCGTCTGAAGTTTTTCATCGATCTGGCGCGACAAGATCGCGGAGAACTCGTCGGCGAAACCTTCCATACGAGCGGAAAGCTTGTGCGCGTCAGCCGTGAACTTGTTGTAGGCGATAACCGCCGGAATAGCCGCGACAAGACCGATGGCCGTTGCCAGAAGCGCTTCGGCGATACCCGGCGCCACGACCGCAAGGTTGGTGGACTTCGAACCGGCAATCGCCTGGAACGAGGTCATGATACCAACGACCGTACCGAAGAGGCCGATGAACGGACCGGCAGAACCGATCGTCGCCAACGAACCGAGGCGGGCCTCGTATTGTTCGCCTTCACGAGCAATCGTCACGTCCATTGCCCGGTCGATACGCATTTGCAGACCGATGGGTGAACGGGCGCCGCGTTCAAATGATTTCTTCCACTCCCGCATGGCGGAAACGAAAATTGCCGCGAGACCAACATTCTGGCGTTCTGCCAGAGTGCGGTAAAGCTCTTCGAGCGACTGGCCAGACCAGAAGACCTGTTCGAACTGGTCGAACTGGCGCTTTGCCTTGCCGAAGCTTACGTATTTGTCGAAGACGATCGCCCACGTCCAGACCGAGGCGGCGATAAGTCCAATCATCACGAACTTCACGATGAGGCCCGCCTGCATAAACAGCGCCCAGAGACTTACATCGTGCGTCGCCGCTGCCAAACCTGCCTGTTCCATAAATATCCAATCCCCGAATCCAAACGCCCGGTACGGGACCGGGCGATTCAAACGCGTGTTAACGCTCGAAGCTATGCAGCAACAGCCGCAAACCCCTTTGCCATACCCCGATACTTGCCAGTAAGCCTTACTTGCCAATAAATTTGGTGAAAGGAAGGCGTGCGCCGCACAAATGCCAGTTGCTAAAGTAAGACACCATTATGGTTAAAGGAGTGTTACAACCGCGCCACGTCTGATGGATTTACTGGACCAGCCCCGAACTTACTTCAGGAATTTTTCGGCCACCGTCTCCGGAAGGCGCCTTGGCCGGCCATTGGCATTGATGACGGCGATGATGACCTTGGCGGCAACAAGGAGCGTTTCGCCGCGCCGGATTTCCTGATTGAGCACCATTTTTGCGCCCCCGGCCTTTTCGGTAAGGGTGGTGATCGTCAACACATCATCCATCCGGGCCGGGCTCTTGAAATCGATCTCCATACGATGGACGACGAAAACGAGACCCTCCTCGTCGGCGGTCAGGAGTGCGCTTTGCTCGCAGCCGAGGCAACGCAGGTAGTCGGTTCGACCGCGCTCGAGAAAATGCAGATAGCGCGCGTGATAAACGAGGCCGGAAAAATCCGTGTCCTCGTAATAGACCCGCTGGGTCAGGCGGTGCCCATGTTCGATGAGTTCGCCGGAAAGCGAAACCACAAGCTCGCTCATGATATCTCCTTGGAAAGTTCGGCCGCACCTGAACGACCTTCGCGGACGATAAGATGCTCGTGGCGCTGAGGCAGCATCGCGATGCGCTCAGCAATGAAACGGGGTCTGAGATCGTGTTCCAGCAGCGCGGAAGGCTGCGCGGGCAGCCAGCAGAACTCCACCTCGACGCCATCCAGCACGCGATGCACTATATCGCTTTCATGGAACGGCAAAGGCTGGCGCAGCGAAACCAGATAATAAAATGCCAATTCATGCGCGACATAATCATCATAGGCGAAAAAATTCTCCGCCGACCAGAGAAGACGCTCGACGGCGCAATCCCGGTCAAGCTCCTCGCCGATCTCGCGGATGATGGTCTGCTCTGAGCTTTCACCGATTTCCGCCCGCCCGCCCGGCAGGGCCCAATAGCTATCCTTGGCGCCACGCTGGACGAGAAGATAGTTGTCGTGGAAAATCAACGCCGCCACACGCATGCTGAACAGCTGCGGCTTGCGGTCCAGCCGGATCATATGGCGCTCAGGGGCAGAAGTCATTTGGCGTCCAGGTCGCCGTCATACCAGACAAGGTGTCTTGTGGTCTCAGGCAGGTGTTCTATTTCATCCGCGATGAAATAGGGCGGAATATCGAGTTCGGTCAATGCATCACGGGTCGCAGCGACCCAGCGAAACTCAAGCTCGTTATCGCCATCCTGAACGCGGTGAATGATATCCGTCGGGTGAAAGGCAAGGGTCTCCGGCAAATCCATCAGGTAATAGAAACCGAGTTCGTGCCACTCCTTACCCTCATAATGGAAAAAATTCTCGACCGCCCATAGAAGCCGCCCGACCTTCGCTTCGACACCAAGTTCCTCGACCATTTCGCGCGCCAGCGTTTCTTCGGAACGCTCGCCCATTTCGGCGCGACCACCTGGAAAGGTCCAGAATTTCTCATGGGACGCGCGGTGCACACCAACACGTGGCCATCCCGAAACGCCAGCCCCGCAACGCGCATCTGGAAAATGCGTTTCGGCTTGAATTTCATGCGGATACGGGTGTCCTGCACCGTGGTGTCTTGTATCATTAACTGAACCTGCTGGCTGGAAACATCAAATCGGTTTCCGTCCACCCTAACGCATCCATCTCGGCTTTTCTCGCCTTTGCGTCGTCTCCCACAATGAATTCATCCAGTTGTGGCGGCTTGATCATGGTGCCGGACAACATGGCATGCACCTGCCCGCGATGATGCGTCTGGTGCTGGAAGAGATGGGACAACACATCGTCGCAGCGATCCTGCTGGATGCGTGTTCCACGATGGATATTGACGATGGCAGCGAGGCCGTCTTCATCCAGCATGTCGACAAAATCGATCAGTTCTTCGTCCAGTTTCGCTTGGGCAGCATGCAGCTCCGCCATGGTGGCGAAAGGCTCTTCCTCGTCAAAAGCGGCAAGGCCGAGCGTCCCACCTTTGACAGCGTCGATATAAAACAGGTCAACGGTGTAGATGTGGTTCAGGGTCGCCCGAAGGGTTGGAAAGAAGCTGACGCGAGCGGCCACGAATTCCTCCTGCAACAGCTGAAGACAAGCCTGATGCAGCCTTAAATTAGCCAGCCGGTTGTTGCGCGCGAGTTTGCGGAAAACCCGCATCGGATCGTAGGCCATCGACGTCCCTTCTCATGGAGCCTGATAACGCCGCTTTTCAATCGACGTGTTCAAGCTCGGACTTGCTCTTCAGAACCTTCGCCCCATCTTCCTGCTCGATGAGATAAGCGGGTTCGTCCTTGCTAGCCTTGCGCTTTATCGTGGAACCGGAAATCGTTTTTTCGACATCATCAGTAAACGTCTCGACGATTTTTCCTTCGCCGGTTCCGTTGCCCCATTTCCAGCGAACCTTCGTACCCTTGCGATATCCAGACATCATCATTTCCTGACCAAAGAAAATCAAATGCGAAAGCGCCGGGCTTGTTCCCTCAATCCTCTTCCAGCGTCAGCCGGAATTGCGCCGCCTCGAGATCTTTAGGCGGCTGCATGCCCAGATGTTTCCAGGCAGTGCCGGTCAGAACGCGGCCGCGCGGCGTGCGCTGGATGAAACCCTGCTGGATCATGTAGGGTTCTATGATGTCTTCGATCGCATCACGCGGCTCCGACAAGCCAGCGGCGATGGTCTCGATACCAACAGGGCCGCCGCCGAAATTGACCGCGATCATGGTCAGATAGCGCATGTCCAGCTGATCGAGACCCATTTTGTCGACAAGCAACCGCGTCAGCGCTTCGTCGGCAATCTCACGGGTGACGGCTTCCGCCCGTGCCACCTCAGCGAAATCGCGAACCCGGCGCAAGAGCCGTCCGGCGATGCGCGGCGTGCCGCGTGCACGCCTTGCTATCTCGCGTGCGCCATCGTCGGTCATGTTCAGACCCATCAGCCGCGCGCCGCGCCGAACGATCAGCTCCAGCTCATCGACAGTGTAGAAGGCCAGACGGACAGGAATGCCGAAGCGGTCGCGCAGCGGCGTTGTCAACAAACCAAGACGCGTGGTCGCGGCAACGAGGGTGAACTTGGAAAGATCGATCTTCACCGAGCGGGCCGCAGGCCCCTCACCGATGATGAGGTCGAGCTGGAAATCCTCCATCGCCGGATAGAGAATTTCCTCGACTGCCGGGTTGAGACGATGGATTTCATCGATGAAGAGCACATCGCGCTCCTCGAGATTGGTCAAAAGTGCGGCAAGGTCGCCAGCCTTGGCGATCACTGGTCCGGAGGTGGACTTGAAGTTGACGCCAAGCTCCTTTGCCATGATCTGCGCCAGCGTGGTTTTGCCGAGACCGGGAGGCCCGACGAACAACACATGGTCCAGCGCCTCGCCACGGTTCTTTGCCGCCTCGATAAACACCTTGAGATTGGCGCGAGCCTCGGCCTGGCCGGTAAAATCGTCCAGCGACTGCGGGCGCATTGTGGTGTCGATATCTTCACCGCGCTTGTCCGCCGAAATCAGTCTGTCCGCATCGCTCATAGAGGGCATTCCATTGTTCTAAACCAATTCAAGAGATGGTCTTCGCCGCTATATCACGACTGTCGCACGAAGGCGCTTCACGAAATTCAGCATCGCACCCGGCTTCGTTCGCTTGCTGCGCGCAGCTTAGCGTGAAAGTTCGCGCAGGCCGAGCCGGATGAGTTTGGCACTGTCGCCGCCCTCCCCGCCGTTCTTCAGCGCGGCCGCAACGGCATTTGCGGCCTGATCGCGTGAATAGCCGAGATTGGTGAGCGCCGACACGGCATCCGCCACCGGCGCGGAGGCCACACCCTCGCCAAGTTCCTGCTTGAGTCCGATGGAAGCCGAAGCTTCTCCTGCAAAGGCAGGCGCCTTGTTGCGAAGCTCGGTAACGAGGCGCACCGCCACCTTCGGCCCTACGCCCGGCGCACGTGAAATCATCACCTTGTCCTGCAGCGCTATCGCATTGGCGAGTTCAGAAGGCGACAGGGTAGACAAGACGGCCAGCGCCACTTTCGAACCGACCCCCTGCACGCTCTGCAGCAGATTGAACCATTCCCGCTCAAGTGCCGACAAAAAGCCGAACAGCCTCAACTGGTCTTCGCGCACATAGGTTTCGATGAAGAGGACGACCGCTTCACCAGCGGAACCTATTTTTGAGAGTGTGCGCGCCGAGCAATAGGCGACGTAACAAACGCCGTGCACATCCACCAGCACGTAATCCGTGCCGATTTCCTCGATGGTGCCTTTAAGTTTTCCGATCATGATGCCGCCCGCTGCAATGAGACTTCAATATTCAACCGGCTGCCAATAGCCGCGCCATCCTGTCGCCGCCGCGATTATGGGCGTGGCAGATTGCGATCGCCAAGGCGTCCGCCGCATCGTTACCCTTGAATTCTGCTTTCGGCATCAGGATTTTCAGCATCATGTGGATTTGCTGCTTTTCGCCGTGCCCAACACCTATGACGGCTTTTTTGACCGCGTTCGGCGCATACTCGAAAACAGGCAACCCTGCCCGCGCCGGAACCAGCATGGCAATGCCGCGCGCCTGACCGAGCTTCAGCGTGGCGACAGCATCCTTGTTTACGAACGTCTGCTCCACCGCCGCCTCATCGGGTTGATAGCTGTGAACAGTATCCGCCAGCCCATCATGCAGCTGGCACAGGCGGGAGGCGAGATCCATATCACCATCCGATGTCACCGTGCCGGAAGCGACAAACCGAAGGCTGTTGCCGAAGGTTTCGATGACACCCCATCCGGTGCGCCGCAACCCGGGGTCGATACCGATGATTCGAATCGTCTTTTGCATAAGCCACCCTATCTTTTCGGCTGCGACCCTGCCAGCGATAAGTGAACAAAACGACAACATTGATCAAATTTGCAGTGCAGCATTTACCTCTGCTTAAACCGCGTACCGCATTGTTCCCGCACAAAATCAAAAAAGGGGAGCTGCGGACATGATGATCCGCAGCGCAATATTTTCGCCATATCAGCCATCCGGTGGCGCCATCAATGCATGGTGCGGGAAGTGATACGGCATTAAGGGCTGCATCGGCCATGCTGAACCGTTTTCATTCCATATCCACCAAAGTGCTCGTGATTTTCCTTGCGCTGATGACGATCTCGACCGGGGCTCTCACGCTTCTCGGCTATCAAAGCAGCAGCGGCGTTCTCGAGGAACAGGCGTCGAAATCCATGGAGAGCATTCTCGTCTTCAGGGGCGATATGCTGCAGGAACGCCTTGAGCAGCTTGAAACGCAGGCGGATTCCATCGCCAAGATCGAATCCCTGCAAATGGCGGTAGTTTCCATGCGCAGCGGCTGGGGCACCGTGCAGAAGAGTTCCGGCGACGCAAAGGCGGAACTGCAACGCGTCTTCGTCAAGGAGAACCCCTACGGAGAGAAAGAAAAGCTCATCAAGCCCGAAAATCCGAGCGGCTTTTATTATTCCACCCATGAAAAAACCCAGACGGATATCGGCGGCTACCTCAAGGGAACCCCATTCAGCGATGTTCTATTCATCGATCCGGCCGGCACGGTTTATTACTCCTATCTGAAAGGACCGGCTTTCGGGGAAACCGTCACGGGTGGCGCCTGGGCGGATAGCGGCCTTGGGGCTGCTTTTGCGCGCGGAGCCACCAACGCAGGAAAAGCCGTGAACGACGTGGCGCAGACGAGTTTCTCCGGTCTGCGCATCGACGCCGCGACTAAAGAGGCCGGCATCTATTTCGGTATTCCGGTAGTCAAATTCGGTGCGTTCAAGGGCATCGTTCTCTTCCGCGTCAAACAAGAGGTCTTCAGCCAGATCCTCGCGAAAGGCATCTCCGCCGGCAGCTCCGAACAATCCGCGATCGTTTCCGCCGATGGCAAGGTTCTGGGCGTGGATGGCAACGGTCTCGTCAGCCTTAATCCGGCAATCTATGCCTTCCATGCACAAGCACTTAATACGTCCGGCATGACGATTGCCAAGATCAACCGTCCGGACGGCGAAGCCAATGCCTATGCCCGCGCCTTCTCGTTTGCCGGTGAAAAATACCTCGCGGTGGAAAGCATGTTGCGCAGCGAGTTGAACGCCGGTTCCATTTCGATTGCCGGCACGTTAGCCGTCATCGGCCTTTGCGTTCTGGCAGCCATGTGCGCGGCAACCGCCTTTTTTGCACGGCGCCTGTTCGCACCGCTGGAGAAGCTGGCCGGGCTGACTGGCGAAGTGGCGGCAGGCCGTCTCGATGCCGAGATCGGCAATCAGGACCGCAAGGACGAGATCGGCCGCATGGCGCGCGCGCTTGGCAGTTTCCGTGAAAAACTCATTTTGCAGCGGGAAATGGAAGCGACCACGTCCCGCACGCGCGAGGAAGCCGAAACGGCACGCCGCGCACATCTTGCGGAACGAGAGGCCGAGGCCGGCACGCTGCAAATGGTCGTGCGTTCTCTTGACGAAGGGCTGGATCGACTGGCAAGCGGCAATCTCGCCTATCGCATTGAGACTGTCTTCCCAGACGATCTTGAAAGTCTGCGCCACAACTTCAATACGGCGCTTGCAAGGCTCAGCGAGACCATGCAGGCCATCGGCGGCAATTCCGCCGCCGTTCGCGGCGGCTCGGAGGAAATGCGGGTAGGTGCAGACCAGCTCGCTGAGCGCACTGAACGGCAGGCCGCCTCCATTACCGAGACGGCAAGCGCCATCAAGGCAATCACCGAAGCCGTCCGCGACCAGATCGAACGTGCCGAACAGGCAACACGGATCGCCCGCGACGCCAGTACGCAGGCCACTGCGTCCAGCCACGTCATGGAGCAGACCATCGCCGCCATGGAAGCGATCCAGACCTCGTCGCGCCAGATCAACCAGATCATCGGCGTTATCGATGAAATCGCCTTCCAGACCAACCTTCTCGCCCTGAACGCAGGTGTGGAAGCCGCGCGTGCGGGCGAGGCCGGCAAGGGTTTTGCCGTTGTGGCGCAGGAGGTGCGCGAGCTGGCACAACGCTCGGCCGCCGCCGCAAAAGAAATCACCAGCCTGCTGAAGCGCTCCACCGACGAGGTTTCCACCGGCGTGGCACTGGTCGAAAAGGCGGGGGCCTCGCTAACCGGCATCGGCAAGCACGTGCAGACCATCAGTTCCCGCATCGAAGAGATCATGGAATCCACCCGCGAGGAGGCGCATACGCTTGCTGAAATCAACAGCACCGTCACCAGTCTCGACACCATGACCCAGCAAAACGCCGCCATGGTGGAGGAGACGACGGCGGCCATTCACAATCTCGCTTCCGAGGCGGGAGAGATGGACGGCAGGCTCGGACAATTCGTGCTCGCTTCCGACCGGCAACCTCCAGACCATCGCGAAACCCGGCAATTCCGTCGAGCGGGCTAAAAAAATGAAAAGGGGCCTCTTTCGAGGCCCCAATTTTTTTGAACCATCCTTCAATTCTGCGCGACTTCTATGGTAAATCGGGACACGCGCCTTACATCCGCATCAAAGACAGAATTTGTGTAGGAGCGTTGGATGATCCCCTTTTCCATTCTCGACCTTTCGCCAATCGGCGAAGGCGAGAGCGTCAGCCAGGCGCTTGAAAATTCTCGCCGCATGGCGATCAAGGCTGAAGACCACGGTTACAACCGCATCTGGCTTGCGGAGCACCATGGCATGCCTGGTATTGCGAGCGCAGCCACATCGCTCGTGATCGCCCATGTTGGTGCCGCCACGAAACATATTCGCGTCGGTTCAGGCGGCATCATGCTGCCTAACCACTCCCCGCTCGTCATTGCCGAACAATTCGGCACGCTGGCGGCACTGTTGCCTGGCCGGGTCGATCTCGGACTTGGCCGCGCGCCGGGAACCGATATGCGGACGGCAAGGGCGCTGCGCCGCAATCTTGATGCCGGTGCGGAGAACTTCCCGCACGACATCATCGAGCTCCAGCAGTACCTTGGCCAGCCCCAGCAGGATCAGGCGATCCTTGCCGTGCCCGGCATGAATTCGCACGTGCCGCTCTGGTTGCTTGGCTCAAGCACCTATAGCGCGCATCTGGCAGCGGCACTCGGCCTGCCCTATTCCTTTGCGTCGCATTTTGCGCCTGACATGCTGATGGAGGCGATCCATATCTATCGCGAGCGCTTCCAGCCCTCTGCGACGCTGGACAAGCCCTATGTGATGGTTGGAGTGATGGGAGTCGGCGCCGATACCGACGAGGAAGCGCAATATCTCTTCACCTCGTCACAGCAGCAATTCGTCAACCTGCGCCGCAATGTACGCGTCCCGTTCCCCAAGCCGGTTCACAGCATGGACGACCACTGGAACGAGATGGAGCGTTTTTCGGTGGAACATACCTTGCGTTTCGCCGCCGTCGGCTCGCCTGAAACAATCGGACGCCACCTCGACGGCTTCCTCGCCGAAACGCAGGCCGACGAACTGATCGTCTCGATGCCGATCCACAATATCGAAAAACGGCTGCGATCCGTGGAGATCTTCGCCGATGTGCGGACCTCCATCAGGAAGGCCGCCTAAACAAAAAGCCCCGGAGCGATGACGCTGCCGGGGCTTTTTTTAGTCTGAACCGTCAGGCGGAAAGCTTGGCGAGAATTTCTTCCGAAACTTCGAAGTTGGAATAGACGCTCTGCACGTCGTCATCGTCTTCGAGATTGTCGATGAGCTTCATCAGCGACTGCGCCTTTTCCTCATCCACCGGCACCGTGTTCTGCGGCTTCCAGATGGCCTTGACGCTTTCAGCTTCGCCGAGCACGCCTTCCAGCGCCTTGGAAACCTCGTTCATCGCCTCGAAACCGCAGATGATGGTGTGACCGTCCTCAGAAGATTCGACATCGTCGGCACCAGCTTCGATAGCCGCTTCCATGACCTTGTCGGCATCGCCGACTTCGGCCTTGTAAGTGATCTCACCGACGCGGTCGAAGGAGAAGGAAACCGATCCGGTTTCGCCGAGTGCGCCACCAGCCTTGGTGAAGATGGAGCGGACGTTGGAGGCGGTGCGGTTGCGGTTGTCGGTCAAGGCCTCGACGACGACCGCGACGCCACCCGGGCCGTAACCCTCGTAACGGACCTCATCGTAGTTTTCGCTGTCTGCACCGGAAGCTTTCTTGATCGCGCGCTCGATATTGTCCTTCGGCATGGACTGGGCCTTGGCGTTCTGAATTGCCAGGCGCAGGCGCGCGTTCATGTTCGGGTCGGGCATGCCCGCCTTTGCCGCAACGGTGATTTCACGCGCAAGCTTGGAAAACATTTTGGACCGAACGGAGTCCTGCTTGCCCTTGCGGTGCATGATGTTCTTGAACTGTGAATGACCAGCCATGGAAAACCTGATTGTCTTAATTTGGAGATTGCGGGCCTTATAAGTGCGATATGCCCGCCGTTCAAGCCCGCAAGCGCTTTCTCTTGGCCGCAAGAATATAAGGAACTGATTTATCCGCTTTTCGTTTTGACAATGAAAGCGGAAGAGCGGGACATTTTTCACCCTCCCGGTCGCCGCAGCAAACCCAACGGAGGAAACACATGGTCAGCCTGACTGAAGCAAGAGAAAACCCTGCCCGCCAGCTCTGGGATGAGGTCAATTCGGTCCATGCCGGCATGCTTGGCCTCGAGGGCCTGCACAATCATATGCAGCCGATGGCACCGCACGCCGACCCCAAGACCAACACGATCTGGTTTTTCTCCAAGAAAGACACCGATCTCGTCAAAACGCTGAAGCCGGGTTCGCGGGCGCATTTTTGTGTCGTCGGCAAGGACCATGATTATCACGCCTGCCTCTCGGGTGTGCTCGAGGCGCGCGACGACAGGACAAAGATCGAAGAATACTGGAACTCCGTAACCGCAGCCTGGTACGAGCACGGTAAGAGCGATCCGCAACTGACGATGCTGGCGCTGCATGTTGACGACGCGGAAATCTGGGCCTCGACTGACAGCACGCTAAAATTCGGCTGGGAAATCGCCAAGGCCAATATGTCCGACGATAAAATGCCTGATGTCGGCGTTCGCCAGCACCTCGCCTTCGCCTGAGATACGACTCCCCCGACTTTCCTCGCCGGTCGCTTTACTACATGCCTTTTGGCACCAGTATCTGCGGCTGGCGGGGAAGGTTCCTCATTGAGACCCGGATGATCGCATCTTTTGCGTAGGCGATCTGGAAGCTTTCCCCAAACATCGTCAGAAACTGCTCCAACGGCGGCCCGGTGCGGTGCATGGGCAAGATCAGTGCGGAGCGCAGGCGCTTGACCACGCGGCTCATGCTGTCGGCCCCCATCGTCAAACCACCATCCACTGGAACCATCAGCACATCCAGACGACCGATTTCGGCATAATGCTTGTCCGTCAGTTCGTGATGCAGATGGCCGAGATGGCCGATACACAGCCCCGCAACCTCGAAGATGAAAATGGAATTGCCGTTTTCCTGAAAGGATTCGTAATCGCCCCAGCGGTTGCGAATGTCAGTCGCGACGTTGCGGATATAGACATCACCGACCAGAAGCTTGTGCTCGGCCTTTTCTCCGGGCGTATCGCTCCAACCGTGCAGCACATGCTGAATGGCCGGATCCGGACTAAGAGTGAAATGCGTCATATGCGCCCGGTTCATCGTCACCACTGTCGGCGTGACCGGTGGGCGATAGACGCCATTATAATCTGTGGCGATCGTCACGCCGCCAGGACTTTCGATGAGATAGGTGGAATGGCCGATGAAGCTGATCTTCACCTCTTCCTTAGCCGTGGCCTGCGCCAGCTGGGCACCTGCCGGTTTGAAGCTGGCGAACATGACGCCGGGAATGTTGCGGGCGATTGCCTGGCACTGGCTGACGGGAGGGCGGCTTCCAGCCTGGGAAAAGGCCGCTCCCGCGCACGCAACCAGTCCGGCCATTGCAAGCATTAGCACGCGCAGCATCATGCCACTCCCTCGAACTTGCGAAGAAAGGAAGATGAGGCAGGTTTTGCAGGGCGTCCAGCGCCAACAGCGGCGGAACGCTCACGATCTCGTCATTGTGAACGGATGATGAGCGCTAGAAGCCGAAAGCTCACGCCCAGAAGGACGGGAGGGTTTCGGAGAGCCTCGGGCCAATTCGCAGCGGTGCGATCTTTTCCGCAAGGCCGGTCCGGTCGGAAATCTCGACGCCGACGCCGCAGATCGTCGCAGGTCCACTGGCGGCTTCGAAACGGCCCTTCGGCATTTTGGAAATGAAGCGGTTGATCGGCTCTTCCTTTTCCATGCCAAGCGAGCTGTCGTAGTCACCGCACATGCCGGCGTCCGACATATAGGCCGTGCCACCGTTCAAGATCTGGGCGTCAGCAGTCGGAACATGGGTGTGGGTGCCGACGACGAAGCTTGCACGTCCATCAACGAAATGACCGAAACACTGTTTTTCGCTCGTCGCTTCCGCGTGGAAATCGAAGATGATGGCGTCGGCCTGCTCCTTCAGCGGGCAGGCAGCGAGAATGTTCTCCGCCGATTTGAAGGGATCGTCCAGTTCCGGATGCATGAAGACCCGGCCCATGATGTTGGCGACAAGCACACGCGCACCGTTGCGGGCGTAAAAGATGCCCGAGCCCTTGCCCGGCGTACCATCGGGATAATTGGCTGGCCGCAGGAACTGGTCATGGCGCTCGCAGAAGGAAACGGCCTCCTTCTGGTCCCAGACATGGTTGCCGGTCGTCACCACATCCGCACCGGCATTGATGGTTTCGAGATAGATATCCTCGGTGATGCCGAAACCACCGGCGGCGTTTTCGCCATTAACGATGACGAAATCGAGCTTCAGATCGGAAATAAGCCCGGGCAACCTGTCCCAGACAGCCGTGCGTCCGGTCTTGCCAACCATATCTCCGAGAAAAAGAAGCCTCATTCACCCGCCCCGATCTTGCGCATGTTCCTAAATTCCGTCCCCTCTAACGGGTAATCCATCTTTTAAAAAGTGCTAAAGCGCCTTTTTCCGACCGGTCATCAACGGCTACGCCGAAAACCAGCGCAAGCCACTCTCCGTCAGAACCGCCTGAAGCGGCACGTCATGTGGCTCCGCCGGCACGGATGGCACTTCCTGACAATCAAATGCGACGCCGATGAGAACGGGGGCTCGGCCTTTGCTGTGCAATCTCGCAATAGCGCGATCATAATGACCCGCGCCATAACCGATACGCTGACCCTGCCCGTCAAAGACGGAGAGCGGGACGAGCAGAATATCCGGATCGAGAACTTCTGCGTCCTCCGCCGGACCGGTCGTGCCGAAGCCCGTCTTCACCAGCGGTGCATCCGCATCAAAGGCGCGGAAAACGATGGTCTCCCGGTTCAGCACAACGGGAAGGGCGAGGCGCCCGCCTCTTGTCCGCAGTGCCTCCATCAGCGGCCGAATATCGGCCTCTGAACGGATGGGCATGAAACCGGAAATAACGGCACCTGGCGAGAACGGAATGGCAGATGCACCATATGCCGTCATCGCCTCGCTTTTTTGCTGACGCTCGGCTTGTGGCAACGCATCACGCGCGGCAAGCCTTTCGCCGCGCAGCCTTGCTTTTTCGGCGATGTCGCCAGACATCAGGCAGCCCGGCTCACGAGCACCTTGTCGATACGGTGTCCATCAAGGTCTATGACCTCAAAACGCCAGCCGTTGCGGGTGATGTGTTCGCCCAGTTCCGGCAGGCGACGGAACTCGTCAAGCACCAGACCGGCAACGGTCTCGAACTCGGCGTCTTCGTCGATCTGGAAGCCCATGCGGTAAGCGAACTCATCGGCGGGCATCCAGCCGGCAACGAGGAACGAACCGTCCTCGCGCTCGACGATCGCCGGCTCCTCGTCATTGTCTTCCTGGAAGGCACCTGTGATTGCTTCCAGGACGTCGCCAGAGCTGACGATACCTTCGAAATGGCCGTATTCGTCATAGACCAGCACCATATGCACGGTGGAACGGCGCAATGACTGGATGACATCGACAGCGCTCGTCAGATCCGAGACGACGGGAACTTCGCGCAGAAGCTCGCGCACATTCAGCTCCTTGCCGGATGCCAGCGCATCGAAAGCGTCCTTGGCGAAAAGCACGCCGAGAATTTCATCGGAAGCGCCGTTGCGCACGGGCAGGCGGGAACGCTGCGTTTCCCGAAGCTGAACACGGATTTCTTCCGCACTGTCTTCAATATCGACGACTTCCACGTCGCGGCGCGGCGTCATCAGGCCACGGGCATTACGGTCGGCAAGGCGCATGACGCTGGTGATCATCGCCGATTCCTCGGTTTCGATGACGCCGGCGCTATGAGCTTCCGCCAGAACCGTGCGGATTTCGTCATCCGTGACCGATGCATTGGACGTGCCGCTATGGCCGAGAAGCGCAAGGATGGCCTTGCCGGATTTGTCGAGAAACCAGACCAGCGGCGCGCCGACCTTAGAGAGCATCACCATGGTGGGTGCAACACGGGCAGCGATCTTTTCCGGATCGCGCAGCGCAATCTGCTTCGGCACCAGTTCGCCGACGATCAGCGACAAATACGTGATGGCGACGACCACGGAGCCCACGCCCAACGCATCGGCAACCCGATCAGGGACGCCCTGCACCGACAGCCATGCCGTGAACCGGGCGCCGAGGGTGGCGCCGGAAAACGCACCGGAGAGAACGCCGACCAGCGTGATGCCGATCTGCACCGTGGAAAGAAAGCGTCCGGGATTTTCGGAAAGACCGAGCGCCATCGTGGCGCCCTTGCTGCCGTGCGCGGCAAGCACCTTGAGCCTCGCCGGTCTGGAGGAGACAACGGCAAGCTCGGACATGGCAAGCACACCGTTCAATACGGTGAGCAGGACCACGATCATAATTTCAGTAAACAAGTTTAGCTCTTTGGGCTGTTGAACGGCACGTCGCGGTTTTGGCCGCAGCGCCCTCTTTCAAAAAAAAGGGCATGACAGACATACCAATTGAGATAATAGGGAATTGTTCCGCCATTGCAATGACAGCAGCATAAAAAAGCCGTCTCCGGCAGCAATGAAAAATAACTGTCGACACTATATGAGTCAGAAGAAGAATCGGGGAGTGACCCGAAACTTCAAGTGCGATCCACGGCGACCGATGGAGATTTACGATCCTGGGTGCCTACAAATGTAGGTGGGCGCCATGTGTCCAGCCCCACGGGACTGGCCAGGGACAGCTCCCTTTGGATCGAGTATGGCCCCAGGGATTGTGGTTCCTGTCGGGAAGCGCAGAACGCCTCTTAGATATAGGACGTATCCAACCAAACCACCAGAGGGCCACGAACGAATTTTGTTGCTGGAAAGCTTTGCCGGCGATCAATGCGCCGCAGGCTTTGGCCGCGCCAGGAGTTTTTCGGTAATACCGTTCAGACGGTCGGCCAGATCGCTGATGGCAACGGCAACCATCTCGTCCGATCTTGCCTTGTGTTCGGCCATACCGTCGCGGTTGCGAGAAAGGGACGCTATTTCCCCCTCCAGCTTTTCGATCTTGCGGTTGAGCTCGGAAAGTTCGTCCATCACCATGATGCCCGACATGACGGTCAATCGCAGATCACCGATTTCGCCGAACTGGCTCTTTAGATGCCCCACATAACGGTCAAAACGGGTAGCGAGATCGGTCAGGTGCTCTTCCTGCCCTGCCTCGCAAGCCATGCGGTAGGCCTTGCCGTCGATCATAACAGTAACTTGCGCCATGAAACCGCTCCCTATCGATCCAGCACCGCGCGAATCGTCTCCATCGCCGTCACCAGACGGCGGGAAACCTCGCGGTTGACTTCTTCGAGACGATTGGCGCGAAACTCGGCCTGGTCCAGCTCGTGCGCGAGCCTTGCGCGATCGACATGGACCCGCTTGACCTCGTTATCGATTTCGCCCGTCTCCCTTTGCCGTTCGATACGCATATCGATGGCATTTTCGAGATTTGTGATGGCAGCGCTCAGCTCCGTCACCGCAGATTGTACGGTCTTCTCAGCCGACATCGTTTTTTCCAACTCGCAAGTAACCGGCCGAATCGTCCGGTTTCAGGCCTTTTCAACATCCAAGAGGTTATTACCCGATTTATCATCACGTCAATCAAACCAGTGCATTGAGGCGTTTTGCTCTGTGGATGAACGAGGAAACGGCGACACATATCGCACGATTTTTCTCGAGACACCCGTTTTGCTAAACGATTTTTATCCTTGAGAGAACCGCAATTGCCCGTGGATTTATTGACTTGCCTGCCTCACCTGCTATGGATCAACCCGCTTTTTGGATAGTTGCGTAAAACTATCTCCCTTCACCCGGAAACAGACGGAAAAGCCATGATTTCTCGCGACAAACACGACCGGATGGCCAATGCAATCCGCTTTCTTGCCATGGATGCAGTAGAGAAGGCCAACTCCGGCCATCCCGGCCTGCCGATGGGCGCAGCTGATGTCGCCACTGTTCTTTTCACCCGCTTTTTGAAGTTCGATCCCAAGAGCTCGTTGTGGCCGGATCGTGACCGCTTCGTGCTGTCTGCGGGCCATGGTTCGATGTTGCTTTACTCGCTGCTCTATTTGACGGGCTACGAGGACATGACTATCGACGAGATCAAGCGTTTCCGTCAGTTCGGCTCCAAGACCGCCGGCCATCCCGAATATGGCCACGCGACCGGCATCGAAACGACGACCGGCCCGCTCGGCCAGGGCATCGCCAACGCCGTTGGCATGGCAATCGCCGAACGCAAGCTGGAAGAAGAATTCGGCTCCGATCTGCAGAACCACTTCACATATGTGCTGTGTGGTGACGGCTGCCTCATGGAAGGCATCAGCCATGAAGCCATCGCGCTTGCCGGCCACCTGAAGCTCAACAAGCTCGTTCTGTTCTGGGATGACAACAACATCACCATCGACGGTGAAGTTGGCCTTTCCGACAGCACCGACCAGATCGCCCGCTTCCAGGCTGTTCACTGGAACACCATACGCGTCGACGGCCATGATCCGGATGCGATTGCCGCCGCGATCGAAGCTGCACATAAATCCGACCGCCCGACCTTCATCGCCTGCAAGACCGTGATCGGTTTCGGCGCACCCAACAAGCAGGGTACCCACAAGGTTCACGGCAACCCGCTGGGCGCCGAAGAAATCGCCGCCGCCCGCAAGAGCCTCAACTGGGAAGCCGAAGCTTTCGTCATTCCGGAAGACGTGCTGGATGCATGGCGTCTCGCCGGCCTGCGCTCGACCAAGACCCGTCAGGACTGGGAAGCCCGTCTCGAAGCCACTGAAGCCGGCAAGAAGGCCGAATTCAAGCGCCGCTTCGCCGGCGATCTGCCCGGCAACTTCCACAGCGCGATCGATGCCTTCAAGAAGAAGATCATCGAGAACAACCCGACCGTTGCGACCCGCAAGGCCTCGGAAGACTCGCTTGAAGTCATCAACGGCATCCTGCCGGAAATGATCGGCGGCTCGGCCGACCTGACGCCGTCCAACAACACCAAGACCAGCCAGATGAAGTCCATCACGCCGACGGACTTCTCCGGCCGGTACCTGCATTACGGCATCCGCGAACACGGCATGGCAGCAGCGATGAACGGTATCGCACTGCATGGCGGTCTCATTCCCTATGCCGGCGGCTTCCTGATCTTCTCGGACTATTGCCGTCCGTCGATCCGTCTGGCTGCCCTGATGGGCATCCGCGTCGTCCACGTTCTGACGCATGATTCCATCGGCGTCGGCGAAGACGGCCCGACCCACCAGCCGGTGGAGCAGATCGCCGCGCTGCGCGCCATCCCGAACCTGCTCGTCTTCCGCCCGGCGGATGAAACCGAGACGGCGGAATGCTGGCAGCTGGCGCTTGAGCAGAAGCATCGTCCTTCGGCACTGGCGCTCACCCGCCAGAACCTTGCGCCTTCGCGCAAGGAATACGAAGAAAAGAACCTTTCCGCTTACGGCGCCTACGAACTCGTATCCGCAAGCGATGCCAAGGTTTCGATCTTTGCATCCGGCTCGGAAGTGGAAGTAGCGCTCAAGGCTGCAGCGACGCTGAAGGACAAGGGCGTTTCCGCCCGCGTCGTTTCCGTTCCCTGCTTCGAGCTCTTCAAGGAACAGCCGGAAACCTACCGCAACGCCATCATCGGCAAGGCTCCGGTCAAAATTGCGGTGGAAGCCGCCATCCGCCAGGGCTGGGATTACTTCATCGGCTCCGACGGCGCTTTCGTCGGCATGCATTCCTTTGGTGCGTCCGCGCCGGCGAAGGATCTCTTCAAGCACTTCGGCATCACGGCGGAAGCTGTCGTCGCCGCAGTCGAGGCAAAACTTGCATGAGGGCTTCCCAAGCCCTCACATTCCGCAAAGACCAAGCACATATCTTGTTCGGGAGACTATAAATGACTGTAAAAGTTGCCATTAACGGCTTTGGCCGCATCGGCCGCAATGTTCTGCGTGCCATCGTCGAATCCGGCCGCACCGATATCGAAGTCGTTGCCATCAACGACCTCGGCCCGGTTGAAACCAACGCCCACCTGCTGCGCTACGATTCGATCCACGGCAAGTTCCCGGCAGATGTGAAGGTCGAAGGCGACACGATCATCGTTGGCGGCGGCAAGCCGATCAAGGTTACGGCCGTTCGCGATCCGGCAACGCTGCCGCACAAGGAACTGGGTGTCGACATCGCGCTCGAGTGCACCGGCATCTTCACCGCCCGCGACAAGGCCGCTGCCCACCTGACGGCAGGCGCCAAGCGCGTCATCGTTTCCGCTCCTGCTGACGGCGCTGACCTCACGGTTGTCTTCGGCGTCAACGACGATCAGCTGACGAAAGACCATCTGGTCATTTCCAACGCGTCCTGCACCACCAACTGCCTCGTGCCAGTTGTGAAGGTTCTCGATGACGTCGTTGGCATCGATCACGGCTTCATGACAACGATCCACTCCTACACGGGCGACCAGCCGACGCTGGACACCATGCACAAGGATCTGTACCGCGCCCGCGCCGCAGCCCTTTCCATGATCCCGACCTCGACGGGTGCAGCCAAGGCCGTTGGCCTCGTTCTGCCGCACCTCAAGGGCAAGCTGGACGGTACGTCGATCCGCGTTCCGACCCCGAACGTTTCGGTCGTCGATTTCAAGTTCATCGCCAAGCGCGACACGACGGTTGAGGAAGTCAACGAAGCAATCAAGTCCGCTTCCAACGGCAAGCTGAAGGGCATTCTCGGCTACACCGAAGAGCCTTTGGTCTCCCGCGACTTCAACCACGACAGCCACTCCTCGATCTTCGCGATCGATCAGACCAAGGTCATGGAAGGCAAGTTCGTGCGCGTTCTTTCCTGGTACGACAACGAGTGGGGCTTCTCCAACCGCATGTCGGATACGGCCGTCGCATTTGCGAAGACCATCTGAACAAGCACCACGGTTCGCGAATTACGAAAAACCGGCAGGCGCAATCCTGCCGGTTTTTCTTTGCCAAAAAATTGCCGGCGGGACGAGGGACCCGCCGGTATCGCTCCTGAAGCAAGGCGGGGCGTTTCGGATCGAAAACCATCGCCCGGCAAGAGGCGCATGAGACCAAACCGACCAAGTCTGATGAACTGCACAACCCGTTATTTCTTGTTGTTGATGATAATCTGATCCGAACTGCTACCGCTCCAGATCGTATCGAAAGTCTGTTGCCTCAAATCGCTTTGCTGCATGGAAAGCTTCATCATGCAGTCAGCGAAATCACGCGAACCTTCAGGGTAACCAAACACCCGGCAACGCTCGCGTTGGGCGGCCATGTTTTCAGCCGTCTGTTCCGTGCTAGAACAGCCCGAAACAATTGGGCCGACCGCCAGCAAGGCAATAAATATAGTAATGGATTTCCGTTTCATCCGATCGCTCCGGTCATGGTGAAAGCAACTCGGACGCGACAACTAACGTAGCTGCATTGTCTCTATGTTACGTCGAAACGCCGGCATGCGAATTGTTTGCGCGAAACATCCACAGCGCTACACGCCATGAACGTTTCGTCCGGGCGCCGAAAAAAATCCCATTTCCTGCCTTCGTCTGGTCCACTTTGAAACGGACAAGAAGAACAGGGACAACGGTCGTGCGCAATGCACTTCGGCCCTGCCGTATCATTCGATACACCCCGCCTTGCGTCGCCTTTCATCGCCACCCACAACAGCGCTGACAGACCGCAACCCGTGGCGCATTGACTGCAAACGTGCAGGGCATTGATTGCGACGGCCAGCGCGGTTTGAAAGAGGCGGTGGACGTGGAATCATTTTATCTTCTGTTGCTGGTGGCAACTGTTCTGGTTCTCGTCGCAGCGTTCTCAAGCCTCATCGCCTTCCGGTTCGGCGCACCGCTCCTGCTGCTCTTCCTGATGATTGGCCTTGCGGCAGGCGTGGATGGCCTCGGTATCCAGTTCACCAACAATCCGCTCGCCTATATGCTCGGCTCGCTCGTTCTCGCCGTCATCCTTTTCGATTCCGGTTTCGGTACGTCGATACAATCCTTCCGGCTTTCGGCAGCGCCCGCCGTCGCCCTCGCCACCGTCGGCGTCATCCTCACATCCGTGTTTTTCGCAGGCGCTGCCGCCCTGCTGCTCGGACTGTCGTGGCTGGAAGGCCTGCTGCTCGGCGCCATCGTCGCTTCTACGGATGCGGCAGCCGTATTCTTTCTCTTGCGCATCGGCGGCATTCATATCCGCGATCAGGTCCGCTCAACGCTTGAGGTCGAATCCGGCACCAATGATCCCATGGCGATTTTCCTCACCGTCGCGCTGGTCGAGATCATCGCCAAGGGACAGGGACTGGCCGGCATCGACACCGGCTTCCTGCTGCTGTTCGTCGAGGAAATGGGTCTCGGTGTTATTTTCGGCCTGCTCGGCGGCGTCATGATCGCAACAGTCGTCAACCGTTTCGCTGCCGACCGCGGGCTGGCGCCGATCTTCGTGCTGGCTCTTGCCCTGCTGGTCTTCTCCTTCACCGGCGCTATTGGCGGCAGTGGATTTCTTGCGGTCTATGTGGCGGGCATCGTTGCCGGCAACCGCCGGATTTTTGCGAAGGAGACCATCCGCCGTTTCCATGAAGGGCTGACCTGGCTTGCCCAGATCATCATGTTCCTGATGCTCGGCCTTCTGGCAACGCCATCGCAATTTCCAGCGATTGCCATTCCGGCCGTGCTGCTTGCGCTTTTCCTGATCTTTGTCGCCCGCCCGCTTGCGGTGTGGCTCAGCCTCATGCCCTTCAACTATACCCAGCAGGAAACCTCCTTCGTGGCATGGGTGGGCCTTCGTGGAGCGGTTTCCATCCTGCTTGCCATCATGCCCATTCTTGGCGGGCTGGACGATGCGCAAATCTATTTCAATGCCGCCTTCATCATCGTGCTCGTGTCGCTTCTGCTGCAAGGCTGGACCATCAAGCCGGTGGCAACACGGCTCGGGCTGATCGTGCCGCCGCGCATGGGTGATGTCGACAAACTGGAAGTGGACCTTCCCGGCACTGCCAATCACGAACTGATTTCCTACCGCGTGGCCAAAGGCAGCGCCATCATGCAGGGCGAGCGAATTCCCCGCTGGGCGATGCCTTCGCTCGTCGTGCGTGATGGCAAATCCATTCGCTACCAATATGCCGGGCGCCTGCGCGAGAATGATCTCGTCTATCTTTTTATCGCGCCCGGTTATACGCGGCTGATCGACCGGCTGTTTGCAAGCGCCCTGCCGGTTGCGGATGACGACGCCGATTTCTTCGGAATCTTTGCAATCTCTCCCGCGCGTCCGGCCACGGAGCTTGACGCCGCCTACGGCCCCGGCCTTATTTCGGCCAACGAGCATGCCATGAGCATCGCGGAACTGATCGAGGCGCGCCTTTCTGGCAAGGCAGATTATGCCGACCGGGTGCGCCTTGGTTCTATTGTTCTCATCGTTCGGGCGCTGGACGAACATGAGGCGATTACCGGGATCGGAATTTCGCTTGAGCCGGTCGAACCGGCTATCGGCCTACCGATCTTTATCAGCTTTTCGGAAATTCTCCGCCGCGTGCGCGCTTATCTGGCGCAGCGACGCCAGTCGGGCTCCACCGCTGCCGGCAAGGGCATTTCCGCGCCTTCAGACGAGGCAAGAGAAAATGAGGCCTGACCGGCTTGCGTCGGCAATCAGGCATAGTATGGTCCGTCCCGAACTCGCAACGAAATCAGGATCGACCTATGCCCGCCTTCAAGACCATCGATGACCTTAACGATATTGCCGGAAAGCGCGTCCTTGTCCGTGTTGATCTCAACGTGCCGGTTGCGGATGGCAAAGTGACGGACAGCACCCGTATCGAGCGGGTTGCACCGACCATTCTGGAGCTTTCCGAAAAAGGCGCAAAAGTCATTCTGCTCGCCCATTTCGGTCGCCCCAAGGGTGAACCTGTCGCCGACATGTCGCTCTCCCAGATCGTGCCTGCGGTCGAGGAAGTGCTGGATCACGCCGTTTTCTTCGCATCCGATTGCATCGGTGCGCCGGCAGCCGACGCAGTCGCGAAAATGAATGATGGCGATATCCTGCTTCTGGAAAACACCCGCTTTCACAAAGGCGAAGAGAAGAATGACACCGCCTTCGTCGAGGCTCTGGCAGCCAATGGCGATATCTATGTGAACGACGCCTTCTCTGCCGCGCACCGTGCGCACGCCTCCACCGAGGGCTTGGCGCGTCATCTGCCCGCCTATGCCGGTCGCACCATGCAGGCCGAGCTTGAGGCGCTGGAAAAAGGCCTTGGCCAGCCTGTTCGCCCGGTCGTCGCCATTGTCGGCGGCGCCAAGGTTTCCAGCAAGATCGATCTCCTGATGAACCTCGTCAAGAAGGTCGATGCCCTCGTCATCGGCGGCGGCATGGCCAATACCTTCCTTGCCGCGCGTGGCGCACAAGTCGGTAAGTCCCTCTGCGAGCACGACCTTGCCGAAACCGCAAAACAGATCATGATCGAGGCGGCGACATCCGGCTGTGCGATCGTACTGCCGGAAGACGGCGTGGTTGCCCGCGAATTCAAGGCCGGTGCGGCAAATGAAATCGTCGATATCAACGCCATTCCCGCTGACGCCATGGTTCTCGATGTCGGCCCAAAATCGGTCGAAAGCATCAAAGCCTGGATTTCGCGCGCGGAAACGCTGGTCTGGAACGGCCCGCTTGGCGCCTTCGAAATCGAGCCCTTCGATGCGGCAACCGTTGCTGCCGCAAAACATGCCGCCGAATGCACGAAGGCCGGCAAGCTCGTCTCCGTCGCCGGTGGCGGCGATACGGTCGCGGCACTCAACCATGCCGGAGTCTCGGACGATTTCACCTATATCTCGACGGCAGGCGGCGCCTTCCTAGAATGGATGGAAGGCAAGGAATTGCCGGGCGTTGCCATCCTGACCGCCGCCAAGTAGACTTCCCACACTTGCCTGACACGAGGCCGGACAAGCGATGCTTGGCCGGCCTTGTTTTTTGGTAAGTGCGCATGGGAGGAAAGTTTCAAACGATTGAAATGATTTCAATCGTTTCAATGAGTTAGCATGCCATTTCCCTGCCCTGGAACTTCTGTTATCGGGAATTTATTGTGCCTTGGGAGAATAGCAAATGACCGAACGTCTCGAAGACATCGCAATCAAAATGGTTGCAGACGGCAAGGGCCTGCTCGCCGCCGACGAATCCACAGGAACGATCAAGAAGCGTTTCGACAGCATCAACCTGGAATCAACCGAGACCGCCCGCCGCGATTATCGCGAAATGCTGTTCCGCTCCGACGACGCCATGAAGAAGTGCATCTCCGGCGTCATCCTTTACGAAGAAACCTTGTTCCAGAAGGCCGCCGACGGTACGCCATTCGTGGACATCATCAAGGCCGCCGGCAGCCTGCCGGGCATCAAGGTGGATATCGGCGCCAAGCCGATGGCTTTCCACCCGGGTGAATTCATAACCGAAGGCCTTGACGGCCTGTATGAGCGCCTGCGCAAGTACCATGAAGCCGGCGCGCGTTTCGCCAAGTGGCGCGGCGTCATCACCATCGGTGATCAGCGTCCGAGCTGGGGTTCGATCAAGGCAAACTCCCAGTCGCTCGCTCGTTACGCTGCCCTCTGCCAGCAGGCAGACATCGTGCCGATCGTGGAACCGGAAGTGCTGATGGACGGCGAACCCGGTACGCACGATATCGATCGCTGTGCGGAAGTCACGCAATGGGTTCTCCAGACCGTGTTCGCGGATTTGTTCGACGCCCGCGTCAACCTTGAAGGCATGATCCTCAAGCCGAACATGATCATCGACGGCAAGAATGCCCGCAAGGCTTCCGTTGATGAAGTGGCGGAAAAGACCGTGAAGGTTCTGAAGGCGACCGTGCCTTCTGCCGTTCCCGGCATCGCTTTCCTTTCCGGCGGCCAGTCCTCCGAAGAGGCGACGGCACATCTCTCCGCCATGAATGCCGGTTACGACCTGCCCTGGTCGCTGACCTATTCGTACGGCCGCGCCCTTCAGGACACCGCACTCAAGGCGTGGGGCGGTAAGCAGGAAAATGTCGCGGCCGGCCAGCGTGCTTTCACACACCGCGCGATGATGAACACCCTGGCTGCCAAGGGCAACTGGAAGCAGGAACTCGAAAAGGCTGCCTGAGGCATAGCCCCAGGCATTTATAAAAAATTGAAGCCGCCCCTTGGGCGGCTTTTTCTTTATGGGCGCAAAAGCAGCGTCGCCGACCAGATGACGAAGGCGGCAACCGCTATCTTCCAGCAATCGCCTCTTTTCTTGAGGCCGGGCAGGCCCAAGGGGCGGATGATCTGCACAATCATCGCCAGCAGTAAAAAAAGGCCGATCGCCTTTGTCATTTATTGAGCCTTTTCTTTATTTCTGCATCGTCACAGGCTGGACATTTTTACCGTTCACCAGAAGAGTGCAACTCATTCGGGTAACCCCCGTCTTATGGCCTGCCGACCATACGTTCGAACGCATGAGAGTGTCTTCATGAGCAGAAATCTTCTACCCGTATTCGCTCTTTTATCCAGCACTCTGTTTCTTTTTCTCGGTAACGGCCTTCAGGGTCTCGTGCTACCCATGCGCGGTTCGGCGGAAGGCTATTCCAATGAAATTCTGGGCTTTCTCGGCACCTCCTGGGCGGCAGGCTTCGTCATTGGGTGTTTTGTGGCGCCCGCCATCGTGCGACGTGCGGGGCATGTGCGGGCATTTGCCTCCTTCGTGGCGCTTGTCTGCCTGACCGTGCTGATGACCGGCCTCGTTATCGATGATGTCTGGTGGATTACGCTCCGCGCGCTTACAGGGTTCTGCACCGCCGGCACTTCCATGATCATCGAGAGCTGGCTGAACGAGCGCGCGACCAATGAGAGCCGCGGCATGATCTTTTCGCTCTATATCGCCATAACGCTGCTTGGCGTCGTGGCTGGGCAGATGATCGTGCCGATGGGCGATATCAGCAATAGCTCGCTGTTCATGATCTGCGGCATCATCTATTGCATCGCCATTCTGCCGGCCACGCTTTCTAAGGCTGCCAGTCCCCAGCCCTTGCAAAAGGTGAAGCTGGACTTACCCGCCCTCTATCGGAATTCGCCGGTCTCCTTCGTCGGTATCCTGATGATCGGCATCGCCAATGGTGCTTACGGTACGCTTGGCGCCGTTTTCGGCGCGCGGGCGGGCCTTGATCCGACCATGATCGCCATCATGGTTTCAGTCACGATTTTCGTCGGCGCGCTCGCCCAGTTTCCAGCAGGCCGCCTTTCGGACCGGATTGACCGCCGTTATGTGCTTGCCGGACTGGCGGGGCTTGGCGCGGTTGCGGGCTTGGCCGTGGCGGCCGTGCAGCCGCATGATGTCTATGTCCTCATTCCGATGATCGCCATTTACGGCGCCGCCGCCAACGCGCTTTATCCCATCGCCGTGGCGCATGCCAACGACTTTGCGGCATCGGAAGACTTCGTCAAGGTTTCCGGTGGACTGCTACTGCTTTATGGCATCGGCACCATCATCGGCCCGACGCTCGGCGGCGCGGTCATGACCTATTCCGGCCCCTATGCGCTGTTCCTGGTGACAGCCGTCGCCCATGTGCTGATCACGGCCTATGCCATCATCAGAAGCCGTCAGCGCGCCACGCTTTCGAACGCCGAAAAGGACAATTTCTCGACGATGATGCCGACAACGCCCTCACCGCTCGTGACACCGGAAAGCATTGCGCTTGACCCGCGCGCGCCGCAATATCCCGAGGACGATGGCGACCATGTTGAAAAAGGAGCAGGCATATGAGCCTCTTGGACGATGACCGTCCGCAAAAACCGGTAGCGCATGAGATCGGCAGCGATCTCAGCCTTCTTTCGGTGGACGAGCTGAGCAACCGCATCGACATTCTTCAAACCGAAATCACCCGACTTGAAGAGGAGAGGAAAAGGAAGTCTGCCGGCCGGCTTGCGGCGGAGAACCTCTTCCGGTCCTGACAGGCGGCCTTCAGCAAAACCTCCGGCCAAGTCTTAACTCGATAAGCTGCTGCCGGAAAGGCATACGAGATTAACGATTCTGATGCAGTCTTTCGTTTACCATTAACCAAAAATTAAGCTTTCTGAGAGATTACTATACATGTCCAGTTCTTCTGGGCCTCAGGCATCTTCTCCATACGGCGAATTGGTCTGATTTTTCTCCCTGTTTTACCTTGAGAGCCGCTTTCGCGGCTCTTTTTTTACCGATCACCGGATTTCGTAAAACTGTGGGTATTAACCCTTCTTTAATAATTGCCTTGCGCATTTCAGGTAAAGATACCATCCTGAAAACACTAAAGGCCGGAACAAAATATTACCGGTCGTCGTTGCCTGACAGTGTGGTGCGTGAGCAGGGATTCAAAGAAAATGTCGGAACAGGTTTTAAATACCATTAGCTTTGCGGGTCGCGCGGCTGCTTCCAACCAGTTCAAGACCCTCTATACCGAAGGCATGACCTTGGTTGAGGAAACGGCGAGCTATCTTGATGGAGCCGGTCGTACCGCTTCAAAGGTTCTGCCGCGCATGGCGTCTGTCCTTTACGCGGCAGAATCGATGCGCCTCACCACCCGCCTGATGCAGATGGCGTCCTGGCTGCTTCTGCAGCGCGCCGTCAACAATGGCGAGATGACACGCGATCAGGTTCTCAGCGAAAAAAGCAAGGTGCGGCTCGACAGCTTCAACGTCGATCGCAACGCTCCGGGCTGGAACGACCTGCCTGAGTCCTTCCGTGACCTCATCGAGCGGTCGCTCCGCCTCCAGAACCGCGTTGCCCTTCTCGACCGTGAAATTTACCGCCCGTCCGAAGCCACCAAGGTACCTGACAACGAAAACAGCGTGCAGGCGCAGCTTAACCTTCTGCGCACGGCTTTCTCGATCAACTGAGAAAAGACGACCTTATCCGGACAATTTGAAAAGCAGGCTCATGGGCCTGCTTTTTTGTTTTGGCCTACAATGGGCTCGTTTCACCGGATCGACAGACAACAAAAAAGCCCGGTAAAACCGGGCTTTTTTAAATGATCCGTCCACAAGTGGATTAGAGGCCGAGGCCGCCGAAACGCTTGTTGAACTTGGAAACGCGACCGCCGCGGTCCATAAGCTGCTGGTTGCCGCCCGTCCATGCCGGATGGGACTTGGGGTCGATTTCAAGGTTCATGACTGCGCCTTCCGAACCCCAGGTCGAGCGGGTTTCGTATTCGGTGCCATCGGTCATGACGACCTTGATCGTGTGATAAGCGGGATGGATATCAGCCTTCATGACAATCTTCCTGGTTAAGTGACGTGCGGTCCATTTGCCGCAATTGCGTCAACTGAGCCATTTCAATAAATGAAGCCATAGTCCTGATGGGCTATGGCTTCCCAATTCGATGCGGAGCCTATACATGAAGGTCGCCCAGATAACAAGAGCCTGCTATCCCCTTGTGAAAGGAGATGGCCGCAGGGACTAGAATTTTACCGCGCGCCGGAAATTCACCCGCAAAAGGCCGAAAAACGGCACGGAACGAGGAGTGTAGCGGACGTGGCAGACATTGAAGAGCAGAAAGCGGCTAAACAGAGAAACCTGAAGCCGCTGCTTGGCCTGTTTCCCTATCTCAGGCGGTATCGCGGCCTGATGGCGGCGGCCCTGTTTGCGCTTGTGCTTTCTTCCGCCACGACGCTTGCCTTGCCGCTTGCCGTTCGCCGCATCATCGATCACGGTTTCCAGACGCCGGACGGTGGCATGATCAACAGCTACTTCGCTGTGCTTCTGGCCATTGCCGTCCTTCTCGCTCTCGCCAGCGCCATGCGCTATTATTATGTCATGACCATCGGCGAAAGGGTCGTTGCCGATCTGCGCCGGGATGTCTTTGCTCATCTCACCACGCTGTCGCAGCAGTTTTTCGATGCCAACCGCTCGGGAGAGCTGACCTCGCGGTTGACCGCGGATACCGTACAGATTCGCTCGGCGTTCGGTTCCTCAGCTTCCGTTGCGCTGCGTAACATCATCATGTGTTGCGGCGCGGTGGCGATGATGATCTATACCAGCCCCGGCCTTTCCGGCCTCGCGCTCCTGGCCATCCCGTTCATCGTTTTTCCTTTGATTGCTTTTGGGCGCTCGGTTCGTGCCCGCTCCCGCAATACGCAGGACACATTGGCCAATTCCGCCGCCTATGCCTCGGAAACGATCGGGGCGAGCCGCACCGTGCAGTCCTTTAACGCCGAGGCGCTTGCAAATGCCCGCTACGGCGCCTCCGTAGAAGCGGCCTATCAGGGTGCGCGGGCGGCGATAGGCGCCCGCTCCATCCTCACCGCCGTCGCCATCGCGCTCGTTTTCGGCAGCGTCGTCGGCATTCTCTGGTATGGCGCGCAAAGCGTTTTGTCCGGCGGCATGACAGCGGGTACGCTTGGCCAGTTCGTGCTTTATTCGGTCATCGCGGCAAGCGGCCTGGGCCAGCTCTCCGAAGTCTGGGGTGAACTGGCGCAGGCGGGCGGCGCGGCTGAACGGCTTTCCGAACTGCTGAACGAGCGCTCGCCCGTTGCCGAGCCGTCAGCACCCGTTTCGATGGTTCAGCCGCCGCGCGGCGAAGCGACATTCGAGAATGTCGGTTTCATTTATCCACTCGCAACCGGTGGCCCGATCATCTCCGGCCTCTCCTTCAAGGTCAATGCCGGCGAAACCGTCGCCATCGTCGGCCCTTCCGGGGCGGGAAAAAGCACGGTCTTTTCGCTGCTGATGCGATTCTACGATCCGCAGGAGGGCCGCATCACCATCGATGGCGTCGATATCCGCGATGTTAGCCTTGCCGATCTGCGCGCGCGACTGTCCATTGTTCCACAGGATGTGGCGATCTTTGCCTCCTCCATCCACGATAACATCGCATTCGGTCGTCCGGCTGCGACACGCGAAGAAGTGCGCACGGCCGCTATCGCCGCTCAGGCAGACAGCTTCATCGCCCGGCTGAACGATGGTTATGACACGCAGGTGGGCGAGCGCGGCGTAACGCTTTCCGGCGGTCAACGCCAGCGCATCGCCATTGCCCGCGCCATCCTGCGTAACGCCCCTATCCTGCTTCTTGACGAAGCGACCTCCGCACTGGATGCCGAAAGCGAAACGCTGGTGCAAAAGGCGCTCGATGAGCTGATGAACACCCGCACCACCATCGTCATTGCCCATCGCCTCGCCACTGTGCTGAAGGCTGACCGCATTCTGGTGATGGATGAGGGCCGTATCATCGAGGAAGGCACGCACCAGAGCCTTATCCGCCAGAACGGCCTTTATGCGAGACTTGCCCGGCTGCAATTCCAGACAGGGCCGGACGAACTGCGCGCTCAAGCGTGAGCCGTGTGGGCTTAAGCCATCACGCTACCCCCCGCGACACGGCCCGAAAACAGGCAACCGCCGAGGAATGTGCCCTCCAGCGCATTATATCCGTGCATGCCGCCTCCGCCGAAGCCTGCCACCTCTCCGGCAGCATAAAGGCCCGGAACAGGGTTGCCGGCCGCGTCCAGCACCCTCGCCTCTAGGTCCGTATGCAAACCGCCAAGCGTCTTGCGAGTCAACACATGCAGGCGCACCGCAATCAGCGGCCCTTTTGTCGGGTCTAGCAACCGATGTGGTTTTGCAGTGCGCATCAACCCGATCACCAAGATAACGCCGCGCTCCGTGGATCGCCGTAACCTGCGCATCCTTGCTGAAACCGTTTTCGATCTCCCGGTCTCGTGCCTCTATTTGATAGCGGATGTGGTCAATATTCAGCCGATTGTCCCCGTTTATGGTATTCATCGCCGCCACGAGTTCTTCCAGCGTATCACGGACGGCGAAATCCTCGCCGCGTTCCATGAAAGCCTGCACCGGCCCCGGCGGCTCCTTGCCCAACCGTTTAAGCAGTAGCCGCACATCCTTGCCCGTCAGATCCGGATTTTGCTCCGAACCAGAAAGCGCAAATTCCTTCTTGATGATTGCCTTGGTCAGAATGAACCAGCTGTGACCGCTGCCGCGTTCGCCCAGCATCTTAAGCGTGCCGAGTGTATCGAAGCCCGGCATCGCGGGTGCTCCGAGCCGGTTTCCATCCGCATCGCACCAGAAAGACGAGGGGCCGGGCAAAATACGAATGCCATGGTCCGGCCAGATCGGATCGTGATTTTTCACGCCCTCGGTATAATGCCACATACGGTCGCGATTGATGACCGTTCCGCCCGCTGCTTCCGTAATAGCGATCATACGGCCATCCACATGCGCAGGCACGCCACAGACCATGGTCGCGGGGGGCTTGCCCAGCCGCTCCAACGGCCAGTTGCGCCGCACCAGTTCCTGATTGCCGCCGATGCCACCGGAACTGACGATGACCGCCGAGGCCGAAAGGACAAAATCACCCTGCTCTTCCCGGCTGCTTGGTTGCCCGCGCAACACCGGATCCCTGGCAAGAACAACACCGGAAATGCCCGTCACCCTGCCGTCGGTGATATCCAGATGATCGACGCGGTGGCGGAACCGAAAGGTGAGCCGACCGCTTGCCGTCATGATCTTTGCCTTTTCAACGAAAGGCGCCAGCACACCGGGGCCAGTGCCCCAGGTGACATGGAAACGCGGAACGGAATTGCCGTGGCCATGAGCAAGGGCACCGCCACGCTCGGCCCAGCCGACCACGGGAAACCAGCGCATGCCCAGCCGATGCAGCCATTCACGTTTCTCGCCTGCGGCGAAATTGAGATAAGCCTCCGCCCAGCGGCGCGGCCAATGATCTTCCAAGCGATCAAAACCGGCGGAGCCGAACCAGTCCTGCCTTGCAAGATCGAGATTGTCGCGCACCCGCATTCGGCGCTGTTCGGGACTATCAACAAAAAAAAGACCACCCAGCGACCAGAAGGCCTGCCCGCCAAGGTTCTGCTCCCCCTCCTGATCCACAAGGCAAACACTGAAACCGCGCTCAACAGCCTCTGTCGCTGCGACCAGACCGGCAAGCCCCGCGCCGACAACGATCACATCATATCGCTCCATCAGCTCCTCCCAGATGCGACAGAATTACGTTTACGCGAACGTAAATTCACTTGCAGCTCAAGGCAACCGCTATGATACGGCTTAAGGTGTCAGCGCTCGGTGAGCTTCAGTTCGATACGGCGGTTCTGCTGGCGTGCTTCCGGCGTGTCGCCTTCGGCAATCGGCTGATATTCACCGAAACCGGCAGCGACCAGCCGGTTGGCCGAAACACCCTTGGAGATCAGGAACTTCACCACGGAGGTTGCGCGTGCCGAGGAAAGTTCCCAATTGTCACGGAAGCGGCCGGACCCGGAAAGCTGGACATTGTCCGTGTGGCCATCCACGCGCAGAACCCAGTTGATCTCGGTGGGGATTTCCTTGGCAAGATCGATCAGCGCGGCCGCCAGCTTCTCCATCTCCGCCTGCCCTTGCGGATTGAGGTCGTTGCCACCGGATGGAAAGAGCACTTCGGACTGGAAGACAAAGCGGTCGCCGACGATGCGAATGTTTTCGCGATCCGAGAGGATTTCACGCAGACGCCCAAAAAAATCAGAACGATAGCGGTTGAGTTCTTGAACCCGCTGCGCCAGCGCAACATTGAGACGGCGGCCGAGATCGGCGATCTTGACTTGTGATGAGGTATCCTTGGCTTCCGACGCCTGCAGGGCGGCTTCCACCGATGCGATCTGCGCCCTGAGCGCCGCAATCTGCTGGTTGAGCAATTCGATCTGTGCGGAGGCGCGGGAATTGGCCTGTCTTTGGTCATCCAGCTCGCCGGTCAGGCTGCCAATCCGGGCATTGGCGCTTGCATTGTTGCCCGATCCCGCATCGAGAAGCGACTGCAGGCGTGAGCGCTCGCTTTCAGATGCGGCAAGGGTTGATTGCAGGCTCGCCAGCGCGTCCTCGATATCCTGCTTGCTGCCCTTTTCCATGGCCAGAAGTTCGGTCAATTCGGCAATCTGGCTGTTGAGGCGGGTCAACACCTCGTCCTTGCCACTAATTTCCCGCGACAGAACAAATTGCGCCAGCACGAAGACCGTCAGCAGGAACATGATGGCCATGAGCAGCGTCGACAGCGCATCGACGAAACCCGGCCAATAATCCACACCCCTGTCGCGGCGGCGGTTGCGCGCAAGCGCCATGGCTACTCGCTCCCGTTATCGTGCCGGGTGCGTCCGGAGGATTTTGTCTCGCCGTCGATACGTGTCGACAACCGGTCGAGCGTGCGGCGAAGCGATTTCGATTCCTCCTGCTGCGCCTCGATCCAGTCACGCAACATCTGCTGCTCGCTGCGCATGTTCTTGACCAGACCTTGAATGCCTTCAGCAAGACTCGTCATGGCGGCGAGCGAGCGCTCAGTGCTGACCATTGCGCCGGGTTCAGCGTTGAATTCCTTTGGCCCATCCGCCGACGTATCCGTCACCGACGACAGCCAGTTTTCGAGCTGGGTGTAAAAACGGTTCTGGGCACGGCCGGCCTGAAGATCGAGGAAACCGAGGATCAGCGAGCCTGAAAGGCCGAGGAGCGACGAGGAAAACGCCGTTCCCATGCCGGAAAGCGGCGCGGTGAGACCGGACTTGAGCGAGCTTAGAATATCGTTGCTGGTGCCGGCGCTGGGATCGAGCGACTGAATGACATTGCTGATGGCGCCGATGGTGCCGATCAGACCCCAGAAGGTGCCGAGCAGGCCGAGAAACACCAGAAGGCCGACAAGATAACGTGAAGTATCGCGCGATTCATCAAGGCGTGTCGCGATGGAATCGAGAATTGTCCGCTGCGTAACTGCAGAAAGCCGGACTTCGCCACGCTTGCCGATCAACGTGCTCATGGGGGCCAGCAGTTTTGGAGCGCGGCCGACTTTCTCGGCGCTGCCGGCGGCCCGGAATGCGTTAAACCAGCGGACTTCCGAACGCAGGCTCATGGTCTGGGTGAATACCAGAATGATGCCGATGACGAGAACGCCGAGAATGAAGCCGTTCAAGCCCGGATTCGTCATGAAGGCCGTGTGCGCCTGCCGGTAAAGAATGGCCGCCAGAAAGCCGACGAGGATCAGAAACAGAACCATCGTCCACAGAAACGGTGTGGGGCTGGACAGCTTGTGGCTGTATTGCCGTGTGGTCACCGGCTTCTCCACGCCGAGATCGAGCAACTCCGAATCCGCCATAACGTTCGCATTCCCTTCGGTCACGTATCAACCGGACGCTATTTGAAAATTGCGACGATTTGAAGCGAAAAGCCTGTCTTTCGTCACAGGCATTTCACGAAAGCCGGCTTGACCGAAGACCGAAAAAACAAAAACGCCCGGCGATAGTTCGCCGGGCGCCTAAAACCTGGATTAAACGGCAGGTTTTCTGCCGAAATCGATCAACGACCCGGAATCGGACGGTTGGCAACTTCCACAAGTGCCTTGTGGATATATTCGTTTCCGGCAGCAACACTGCCGCTGCCGAAGATATCCGCGCCGCCCTTGGCGTCGGAGGTGAACCCGCCAGCTTCGCGAATCAGCACCAGACCGGCCGCCATATCCCACGGCGAAAGCTCTGCTTCCCAGAAACCGTCGAGGCGACCTGCTGCAACATAGGCAAGGTCGAGTGCTGCAGCACCCATGCGGCGGATGCCGGCTGCTTCACCCATGACATGGCGAAGTTCGACAAGGAATTTGCCGTGATTGCCGCGACCGAGATGCGGCACACCGCAGCCGATGACGCAATCCGTCAAGGCCTTCCGCGCGGCAACGCGGATACGACGATCGTTAAGGAACGCGCCGCCGCCACGCTCGGCGGTGTAGAGTTCGTCGGTCGCGGGATTGAAAATCACGCCGGCTACGACTTCTCCGTTACGCTCGAGCGCGATGGAAACGGCGAAATGCGGAATGCCGTGCAGGAAGTTGGTCGTGCCATCCAGCGGGTCGACGATCCAGCGATGCGCACCATCACTGCCCTTTTCCTCGCCGCCTTCCTCACCCAGAAAATCGTAGGTGGGGCGGGCTTTCATCAGCTCGTCGCGCACGATCTTTTCAGCCTTGAGGTCCGCCTGCGATACGAAATCGCTCGGTCCCTTGACCGAAACCTGAAGGTTCTGCACTTCACCGAAGTCACGCGACAAAGATTTACCCGCCTTGAGGGCGGCCTGAACCATCACATTGAGAAGGGCTGAACGTGCCATCGAATTTGTTTCCTGGAAAGCTTGCGAACCACCCGCAAGCTAGCCGGGCAGGAACGTCATTATTTTCTTGAATTGAAAGTTTGCGGTTCAAGACCACAAAACGCGCGGAAATTCAAGGCAAAAAGCCTGCACATGCACGCTGGCGCCGAACAACCGGCCTTGCATCACATCGGACGGAAACGATTTGCCGCCTCGATAGCCTTTTTCTGCTGCTCGTCGGTGATCCCGAGATAAAAATCCTCGAGAGACGGATCCTTCAGCCCGGCGCGGCGGGAAAGCACGTACCATTTGGCCGCCTCCACCGGATCGGGCCGTGTGCCGAGCGCCTGAATGTAAAGATGCGCCACCTTGTTCTGCGCCACGACATTGCCGCGCTGCGCAGCACCGTAAAGCCAGCGGAAGCCTTCATCCAGATTTCGCTCGCCGCCAAAACCGTTGACCAGCCAGATGCCGAGATCGACCTGCGCGGTATCGTAGCCTGCCTTTGCGGCCCGCGTCAGCCAATCGCGCGCCTTGGCCTTCTTTTCGGCCGGCACATCCTTGACCGAGTGGTAGATCTGCGACACCGCATATTGCGCGTCGGCAATGCCCTGCTCGGCGGACTTTTCATAATACGGCATGGCCATCAGCAATCCCTTTACGCCGGGATTTTCCGAAACCAGTATCTGCCCCCAGTTGAACTGAGCCGAAGCATTGCCGGCTTCCGCCGCACGGTGCATGTAATCGTCGGCCTTCGCCTTGTCGCGGGTAACGAACTTGCCCTCCATCAAAATGAGGGCGAATTTGAACATCGCGACGGGATCGCCACCCTGTGCCGCCTGCTGGTACCAGAAGGCCGCGGTCTTTTCGTCGCGGGCGATGCCGAGACCACGCGACATCATTTCCGCCACCAGCGTCTGGGCGGCCGCATCGCCGTTCTGCGCACGGTTGAGCGCCTTGTCGAGCGCCTGGACATATTCGCCGCGCTGGAAATGCCCATAGGCCTCATCCACCCGGCCCTTGAACTCCTTTTCAGGCGGCAAGGCCGGCAGGTCCGCGCCCATGCGCTGATAGACGTTGACGCCCTGCGACGGTTGCAAGTCCTTCTGCTCTTCGGACTGCACCCTGCCCTGACGGGAAGGCTGCGCCTCATCCTCCAACTGGCGGGAAAGCGCGTTGCTTTCGCTTTGCGGTCCGGATTGGGCAAAAGCAACGCCCGCCGGCGCGCCTAAAGACAGCGCCAGCAGCGAAATAGAAAGGCAGACGTGAACCGAGCGCATCAACATCGCCTGTATCAACCGTCAAACCGTGGCGCTTTTTCGTCAAGCAACGCGTTGATTTCAGAAACGGCCTGGGCAGCACCCGAGGCATTGTCAAAAACGCCGCTGCGCATCGCCACGAATTCCACGCCGGCTTCGGCCACGGCAACCACCGACGAGATATCGGTGCCGCCCATGACGATGGATGGAATCTCGATCATCGATGCCCACCATTCGCCGAGTGCCAGATTTTTGGGATGCGCTTCCGGCTTGATGTCGCCTTCGAGCTTTCCAAAAAACACGTAGTCCGGATTGGACTCACCCATCTCCAGAGCCTTATGCCGATCATCGGCATTGCCACCGCCAACGATCAGCTTCGGCGCGAAATTTTCCACGGCCTCCGCAAGCGCCTCGGCATTGCCCGCCACATGCAGGCCATCCGCCTTCACCCGGCTCGCAACGCGGCTGTCGCCCGCGATAAGGGCAGCGGCACCAGCCTCCTGCACCATCGGCACGATCAATTCGGCGCGTTTCTGGAAAGTGGCGTCATCCAGATCATATTGCGGAATGATGACCGAAGCCACATCGCCGCCTCGCAGTGCTTCTTGCAATTCTGTCGCCTGCTTTTGCGCGTCGTCCAATTGCGGGACGATCAGAACAAGGCGGCAACGGTTATCAACTTTGGTCATCGGTTCGTCCATTTCAGGCAGAAGACACTTTCGGCGTTATCTGCACTCGTTTTGATATGATAAATCCGATAGACCGGACCGGCGAAAGGATCAACCTTCATCCATGCTGACCGATTTTCATTTTTTCCTCGTCGCCATCCCCGCAGTCGTGCTTGTCGGCCTTTCCAAGGGCGGGTTGGGCGGTGCGCTGGCACTGATGGGCGTGCCGCTGATGGCGCTTGCCATCCCGCCCGTGCAGGCGGCGGCAATCTTCTTGCCGATCCTGATCGTGATGGATCTTGTGGCGCTATGGGCCTGGCGGCACCACAACCACCGGCAAACGCTCCTCATCATGCTTCCGGGCGCGATTGCCGGCATTACTCTCGGCTGGGCGACCTCAAGCCTCATCTCGGCAGACGCCATGCGCCTCGTCGTCGCCTCGGTGACGATCCTGTTCGTACTGCGTTATTTCCAGGAGAGCTTCAAAAGCCGCAAAGGGCAGGAGATTCCGGCCAGACCGCAGCGTCCGGTGGCTGCAACACTCTGGTCCAGCCTGTCCGGTTATGCGAGTTTCGTGGCCCATGCGGGTGGCCCACCCTTCCAGATCTATGTTCTGCCGCTGAAGCTCGATCCCAAGACCTATACCGGCATGAGCGTGCGTTTCTTCGCGATCATGAATGCAATCAAGCTCATTCCCTATTTCGCGCTCGGCGCGCTTGATGCCACCAACCTCAAGACATCGGCCAGCCTGTTGCCGGTGGCAATGCTGGCGACGCTTGCCGGCGCAAGGGTGGTGAAATATCTGAAACCATCAGTGTTCTACCCGCTGATGTATACCATGGCGCTGATCGCGGCGCTGAAACTGCTGTGGGACGGGCTGCCTTTCTAGACCCAAGGCGGCCACTAAAAAGCCCTGGCAGCACGCACGTACCGCCAGGGCCGAAAAAGAATCCGTCAGTCCTTCATCGAAGGCTGGGGAATGGCATCAATCAATGCCTTGTGGAGGCGCGAAGCCTCTGTAGTTCATCCTTCAGGCGCAGTTTACGGCGTTTGAGATCGGCGATCTCTCTATCGTCAGAGGACGGGGAAGCAAGAATACTTTCGAGCTCCTCCTCCAGAGCACCGTGTTTCTTTTCGAGCGATGCAATATGAGCCTGAATGGTCATGCGGCACGTCCTTCCATTTTTAAGCCTACCTCCAGCTCTCCATCGCTGGAGTTTCAGGTTTGCGACGACAATGTGACATGGATCGTTGGTCTTGTCGAAGGCGAAATGAAGGCAATAAGTGGGCAATTTGGTCGCAAGGGATAACTTCCCGTTACCGCGATTTGATGATAGAGGCTCGAGAACCGATGACATACGCGCCGGAGGCTCTCCGGCTGGCATAAAATGGGGATGACAAGATGCCCGATCAGGACCAGGCGGACATCAGGCTTACGCTGGCGCGGCTGCGCCAGGAGCATGAGGATTATGACGCTGCGATCAACGCGATGATCCAGACCAACTGCGATGCGCTGAGAATACAACGCATGAAAAAGAAAAAGCTGGCCGTCAAGGACAAGATGACCCAGATCGAAGATCAGGTCATTCCCGATATCATTGCCTAGAGTGGCTTCCGTGCTTCCTGCCGGATGCACGAGAGACGCTCTAATCTATTGAATTTACGCATCGTGCCTTGCAGAAATCAAAATCGATTTTTGCGCCTATGCTGTAAGCCGGAGAAGCGAAGTGACAGCAGAGACACCCCCCGTCGCCATCATCATGGGCAGCCAGTCCGACTGGGAGACCATGAAGAATGCCGCCGATACGCTGGATGCGCTGGACGTGGAATACGAAGCCCGCATCATTTCCGCCCACCGCACGCCTGATCGCCTTTATGATTTTGCCAATGGCGCGAAAGACGAAGGCTTCAAGGTCATCATCGCGGGTGCCGGCGGCGCCGCCCATCTGCCGGGCATGACCGCCGCCATGACCCCGCTGCCGGTTTTCGGCGTCCCGGTACAATCCAAGACGATGTCCGGGCAGGACAGCCTCTATTCCATCGTCCAGATGCCCGCTGGCATTCCCGTCGGAACGCTTGCCATCGGCAAGGCCGGCGCTATCAATGCCGCACTTCTGGCAGCTGCGGTTCTGGCGCTGGGCGACGAGGACCTGGCAGACCGGCTCGATGCATGGCGCGCGCGCCAGTCAGCGGCCGTTGCCGAATATCCCATGGACAGCGCCCAGTGACAGCCTCTAACATGACGATGAATACGAACAATCTCACCATCGGCATCATCGGCGGCGGGCAGCTTGGCCGCATGCTGGCAATGGCCGCCGCACGCCTCAACCACCGCACCATCGTTCTCGAACCGCAAGCCGATTGTCCGGCGGCGCAGGTCTGCAACAGCCAGATCGTCGCGGAATACGGTGACGAGACGGCGCTTGCGGAACTCGCTCGCCTTTGCGATGTCGTGACCTACGAATTCGAGAACGTACCCGTCACCGCAGCCGAGACGCTGAGCGCTTCTGTTCCCGTTTATCCCCCGCCGCAGGCTCTCAGCGCCTCGCAGGATAGGCTGACGGAGAAACGCTTCCTCAACGGTTGCGGCATTCCGACCGCCGATTTCCGCGCCGTGGATAATCAGGAAGAACTGGAGGCGGCATTGGCCGCTTTTGGTGGCAAGGGTGTGCTGAAAACCCGCCGCATGGGCTATGACGGCAAGGGCCAGAGGCTTTTCAAGGGTGGTGAGGACATCGCAGGCGCCTTCGCAACACTCGGTGGCGTGCCGCTCATCCTCGAAAGCTTCGTCGCTTTCGAGCGGGAAATCTCGATCATTGCCGCCCGTTTCAGGGATGGCACCGTTACCTGCTACGATCCGGCCGAAAACATTCATCTGAACGGCATTCTGCATACATCCACGGTGCCGGCAGCACTCTCCGATGCGGCGAAGGCGGTTGCCGTGCAATCGGCGGAAAAGCTTCTGGCTGCGCTCGACTATGTCGGCGTGATCGGCATCGAGTTTTTCGTCCTGACCGATGGTTCGCTCGTTGCCAATGAAATGGCGCCGCGCGTGCACAATACCGGCCACTGGACGGAAGCGGCCTGCGTGGTCTCGCAATTCGAACAGCATATACGAGCCGTCTCCGGTCTTGTCCCCGGCAGCACGGCCCGCCATTCGGATTGCGTCATGACGAACCTCATCGGCGATGACATCAACGATGTGCCAGCATGGCTTTCGAAAAAAGACTGTCTCGTGCATCTTTACGGCAAGACACAAGCACGGCCTGGCCGCAAGATGGGCCATGTGACCGAGCTTTTGCACACAGGAAAAGCCTCAGTCTTTTAAGGCAAAGACGTCTGGAAGTGTTGACAGGCAGGGGTCAAACGGGTATTTGCCTGCCAACCGAAAAGAGCGCGCCCCGTTGCGCGCTTTTGATTGTTTGAATAAGCACGGTAAAAGCCGTGCAAAACTGCGGACCAGTAAAATGAAAATCAAGAATTCGCTTAAAGCGCTTAAGGCCCGTCATCGCGATAACCGCCTGGTTCGCCGCAAGGGCCGCGTCTACATCATCAACAAGCAGAACCCGCGCTTCAAGGCTCGTCAGGGCTGATTGAGTGCCACTGCGGTTCGCGATCACATCGCGGATCACTTTGTTGACAGTGCAGAACTTTGCATTTGATATTGGGCGCAGTCGGGTTAAGCTTTAACCCATGCGCCCAAATCGTTTTTGCACGGCTATCATCGTCGCTCAGGGTTTCCTGCTTTCGGGCCTCCTGCTTTCAGGAATGGCGTCCCTTGGTCATGCGGCAGATGGTCAGCCTCCCGCAGCCCTGGAGGCTGCGCCTTCACCTGCAAAGACAGTTGACAGTCTTTTCGCATCGCTGAAAAAAGAGCGGAATGCGGTCAAGGCGCGCAGCATTGCCAACCAGATCGCTTCCGAATGGAACGATTCCGGCAGCGCGACAATCAATCTCCTGATGCAATGGGCAGGCGAAGCCGCAGACGAGAAGCGCAACGCCGCCGCTTACGATTTTCTCGACCAGGCTATTTTACTCGATCCGGACTACGTGCAGGCGCCCTATCGCCGCGCCATGGTGCATTTTGCGGATGGCGACACCCGAAAGGCGATGGCGGATATCAATCTGACGCTGGAGAAGGAGCCGCGCTATTTTCCGGCATTGGCGAGCCTTGCAAACATCCTCGAAGCCTCAGGCCGTGACGATCTGGCGCTGAAAGCCTGGGAACGCTATCTCGCGCTCTATCCCGCGGACAAGGACGCCCGCAAAGAGGCCGCTGACCTTTCTGAAAAGCTGGCTGGCACTCGCAGCTGAATATCGCAGACGATCCAAACAAAAATCGCCGCAAAAGCGGCGATTTTTCATTGTGGGACCGTCAACCGATCATTCCATGCCAAGCGCAGCCATATAGGTCTGAAGAATGGTTTCTTCCTCGATACGCTCGTTGGCGTCCTTCTTGCGCAGGCGGATGATGGTGCGGATCGCCTTGGTATCGTAGCCACGACCCTTCGCCTCACCCATGACATCCTTGATGTCTCCCTGAATGGCGGCCTTTTCCTCTTCGAGACGCTCGACGCGCTCGATGAATTGACGCAGTTCGGCGGCGGCGACGGTTTCGGTGGTGCTCGTTTCGTCCATCATATCATCCTTCATTGGTAGCAGCTCGGGTGAGCCTTGTTCATTAAATCCAGGCGAAGCCTTCGCCGGTCGCCGCCAGCCGGGCAGCAAAAATTCCGGCCTGTGACCTGCCCACTGACGGGCCTCACGTCAAGTCGTTTCCGTCGATCGGGGGTTATTCCGTTGGCTTGTTCTGCTCAAAGGCAGCTTTCTGGGCGTCGCTCGCCTCCGCCTGATATTTTTCCTTCCACTCCTCATAGGGCATTCCGTAGACGATTTCCCGGGATTGCTCCTTGGTGAGTGCAACGCCGGCCTCGTTAGCGGCATCCCCATACCAGTTGGAAAGGCAATTGCGGCAAAAGCCCGCGAGATTCATCAGGTCGATGTTCTGCACATCGTGACGCTCGCGAAGATGCTCGACGAGACGGCGAAATGCGGCGGCCTCGAATTCAATCTGCTGTTTGTCATTCGGTGTCGTCATGGGGCAGCTCCAGGCTCAGTAGGGGCCGGTGCGAGAGGTGAACAGCTCATATTCATGCAAAATGGGATCGTCGTTCATTGCGGCGAAAATGGGAGCGAGCCGGTCCGACCATTCGGCAATCCCTTCCTCATCCGCGATCAAATCCTGCCGAACTTCAAGAAGCGCATGCGGTATGCCCTTCATCATGCAATGGCGATACATGGTATCGCCCTTCAGCGCCCCGTCATAGGGTTCGTTGTCACCAACGAGAATGTCGCCGGTCGCGCGCAGATGCGCCAGAAGCGGATCGACCGCACGATTATCCGTGTCCCACAGAACCGCCGCATGCCAGGGACGCGGTGTTTCTTTCCAGAACGGCGTGTACGAATGCAGCGACAGAACAAGCGGCGCTTCCCCCGACGACTGCGCTACACCGGTGAGCACGCGATCGACGGCATTGTGATAGGGACGATGAAAAAACTCGATCCGTCTTTGCCATTCATCATCCGAAATCGGGTGGTTGCCGGGGATGATCGCCCCGTCCGAAATCTTCATGATAAGGGTCGGATCGTCCTCGCCGCGATTGGGGTCGATCAGGAGGCGCGAAAATCGTCCAAGCACGGCCGGCACGCCGAGGCGGGCCGCAAGAGAGCGCGTCAGCCCTTCAATGCCAATATCAAATGCGATGTGACGATGAAAAGCGGTTTGCGGAAGGCCAAGTTTGCCGTAGTGTGCCGGCAGGAGGTTCATGGCATGGTCCGCCAGAAGAACCATGCCTTTGTCATAATCGCCTTCTATGATTTCATAGGGTATGAAGTCGTTCATCGATAATTTTCTGGGGCAGGATTGAGGAGAAAAGCTTGATGGCATGGCTTGAGGCCGGGCGCAAGTTTCGGCGACAGAACAGCCATCTACCTTATCGCACTCACGATCCCACGAACAATATAATCGATTAAACTCGCGTTGACTTTCTTTGGCGGCCACGCCAAGAAGTGTGTTCATTATAACCATGGAATCCGGATGGAAGCCGTGACTCAGTCATCTCTCGCTCTTCCTCGCCACTTTCGGCATCTTGCCCGTCTTTTCTCCGCAGCGGCATTGTTTCTGACCCCGTTTGTCTTCGTGGAGGCCGCGCATGCGGATTTCCGCGTCTGCAACAGCACGCAAAACCTCGTGGGGGTCGCAATCGGCTACCGGGCGCAGGACGGCTGGGTCAGTGAAGGTTGGTGGCAGGTCCCCTCCTCTACCTGCGCAACGCTGATAGAGGGTGAGTTGCAGTCGCGTTATTATTATCTTTATGCCGAGGACGCCGCTCACGGCGGCCGCTGGACCGGTGACGTCAACATGTGCGTGGCGGAAAACGAGTTCAAAATCGCCGGCGTAGACGATTGTTATGCCCGCAGCTTCCAGAGAATGGGTTTCAAGGAATATGACACGGGCAGACAGGGCAGCTGGATGGTCCAGCTTTCCGATACGCCAGGCACACAGGGAAATCAAAACTGATGAAGCGTAACCGCAAAGTCAAAATTCTTGCAACTCTCGGCCCCGCCTCTTCCGACGAGGCAATGATCGAAAAGCTGCATCTGGCCGGCGCCGATCTCTTCCGCATCAACATGAGCCATGCGAGCCACGACGTGATGCGGACGCTGATTGAGCGTATTCGCTCCGTCGAAAGCCGTAACGGCCGTCCCATCGGCATTCTGGCCGACTTGCAGGGTCCCAAGCTGCGCGTCGGTAAATTTGCCGAGACCAAGGTTGATCTCGTTCCCGGCCAGACGTTTACGCTGGACAATAACGATACGCCCGGCGACAACACCCGCGTTTTCCTGCCGCATCCTGAAATTCTCGAAGCGGTCAAGCCTGGCCACCGCCTGCTGATCGATGACGGCAAGCTGCATCTGCGCGCTGAGAAGAGCGACGGCAAGAGCATCGTCACCACTGTTGTTTCGGGCACCCGGATTTCCGACCGCAAGGGCATTAGCCTGCCCGACACCCTGCTCGGCGTCGGCGTTCTGACCGACAAGGACCGCGTCGACCTCGACGCCGTTCTTGCAACCAACGAAGTGGACTGGGTTGCCCTTTCCTTCGTTCAGCGCCCGGAAGACCTGGCCGAAGTGCGCAAGATTTCGCGCGGTCGCGTTGGCCTGATGTCCAAGATCGAGAAGCCGCAGGCTATTGAGCGCATCGAAGAAATCATCGAGCTTTCCGACGCATTGATGGTCGCACGCGGCGATCTCGGCGTGGAAATGCCGCTGGAAGCAGTTCCGGGCATCCAGAAACAGCTGACCCGCGCCTGCCGTCGTGCCGGCAAGCCGGTTGTCGTTGCCACACAGATGCTGGAATCGATGATCACAGCTCCGGTTCCGACCCGTGCGGAAGTTTCGGACGTTGCGACTGCCGTATTCGAAGGCGCCGACGCCATCATGCTCTCGGCCGAGTCCGCTTCCGGCGATTATCCGATCGAAGCCGTATCGACCATGGCATCCATCGCCAGCACGGTGGAACAGGACCCCTATTATTCCAACATCATCTACGCGCAGCGCCCACAGCCGGAAGCGACGGGTGCAGACGCCATTTCGCTTGCTGCCCGCCAGATTGCCGAAACGTTGAAGCTCGCCGCGATCGTCACCTACACCTCGTCCGGCACAACGGGTCTGCGCGCCGCGCGCGAGCGGCCACAGGTTCCGATCATTGCGCTTTCGCCGATCATCCAGACCGCACGCCGCCTGTCGGTCGTCTGGGGCCTGCATTGCGTGGTTACCGGTGACGCCAGCGATCTGGACGATATGGTGAACCGCGCTTGTCGCATCGTCGTGTCCGAAGGTTTCGGCAAGCCGGGCGACCGCATCATCATCTCCGCCGGCGTGCCGCTCGGCACCCCGGGCGCGACCAACATGGTGCGCATCGCCTATATCGGTTCGGACGGCCAGAGCGGCGTCTGATATCGCGATATCAAGCATAATAAAAAACCCGCCGTCACCGGCGGGTTTTTTGTTGGCCTTTCGGCCGCATTGCAGAAAGCGGGGCTCAGTGCATCTTCACCGGCGTGCTGAAACGGCTGGACTCGATCGCCGCTGCACCGGGCTTGAAGCTAGCCGATGTGGCGGAAGCCGACATGTCGTGGCTGAGCATACGGTTGGCGACGACGCGCGGCGCCTTCACCGAACGGCCGGTCGAGCCCTTGTTCTGGTTGAGCGCCCAGTCAGAGATCAGATCCTGCGTCAGACGACCACCGCCGACCATGGCCTGATGGGAAACGGCGGCATCCTGCCTGCTCGGGCGTGAGCCCTTGGTCGGTAAGCCGGCCGTCAGCCCACCATTGATGGAAGGTTTCAGATCAAAGGCGTCACCGAAACCTGCCTCTGGCTCAGCCTTAGCCGTTTCGGCGGGCGCGACTGTAACCTTGTGGTTGACGGCAGCCGGGAACGGCGCGGCTGTCGGCACGGTAGCGGAATTGATCTGCGAACGGGCGGCCTGACCGCTCTGTTCCAGAGCAGCAACCACAGTCGGCGAAAGCGTATCTTTCCGCTCTTCGGCGAGATCTTCGTCGCCTTCCGGATCAGCATTGGCCTGTGCCAGCAGGGCTTCCGCCACAGCCGGACGATTGGCCGGCACCGGAATAGACGCAAGTTCGCCCGTCGCTGCGGGTGTCGCACCATCTGCGGATGCGGTCAGGATCGATCCTTCAGCGTCGCCACGCATGCCACGCGGCCCAAGAAGCGTCGGCACAGGCACGGATACCTCAGCCAGATCGGCAAACTGCTGACGCTCGGCCGGAGCAGAGGTTGGCGTCGGTGTTGTCGCAGCCTGGAGTGCATCCTGCGCCGCATTACGGGCTGGAGAATAAAGCGCGGTGGCAAGGCCCGTATTGGCCGGAGGCTGGTTGCCGAAAGCTGGACGTGCAATGGGCAGCGGCGCAGTGCTCACACCGGGAAGCGGTTGGGCGGAAGCAACGGCGATCGTCGGTTCTGGCTCAGGTGCAGCAGGCGGTGGCGTTGCAGGGCGAGCGACAGCCGGACGTTCTGCGGGCTGCGGCGTAGCGATGCTATCGGGATCTTCATCCTCGTCGCCTCCGCCAAAGAGCGCCTGCAACAGTGTCTTGCGCTTGCCGCCACCACCGGAGGACGCAGGGCCGGCACCGGCGCTGGAAGCAACCTGAATGGAAGAGGAATTGACGCGCTTCTTGTAGTCAGCCAAGGCCTGTTCATAACCGGGAAGCGGATTGCCATCGGAAGGAACGTGCAGCGTATTGCCCTTGGGGAAGATACGCACGAGTTCCTGACGGCTCATGCGCGGCCAGGCACGAACGCCGCCGACATCCATGTGCACGAAGGGAGAACCCGAGGTCGGGTAGAAACCTACGCCGCCAATCTGCATCTGCATGCCGATTTCGCGCAGTGTGGAAAGCTTCACGCCCGGAATGTAGAAATCCATTGCCTTGCCGAGCATATGCTGGCTTTTTTCCGCCACGCCCTTGGTGCGCGTGCGCAGGAGGCCGTTAGTCTCAGGCGAACGGAAGGCCGACACAACGTTGATGTAATCGGTCGCGCCACTGCGGCGGTAGACTTCCCAGACAAGATCGAAAAGACGCGGATCCATCCGCGTCGGCTGGTTACGACGCCAGTCACGCAAAAAGCGGTTCAGCTCCTGCAGACCCTTCTGGTCGTATTTTCCGTTGCGCTTGAAGGTTATGACCGCCTTCTCGCGTGTATGGATATAATACAGTTTGAGACTGCGCGTTTCGGCGAAAGCTTCCGTCGCCGAGACACCTGCGAATGGCATTGCGGCGAGCATCAAGCAGGCAAAAGTGACAGCGCGTGCCGACAGCTTCGTGCATATATCCTTGATCAAGCCGCGCGCGATCTTGGTCGACAGCGCGATATTTCGATGCAGATATGGCAATTCGATCCCCGCCTGGAAGACAATTTCTGTCACATTGCCTCAAATGAACGTCAAATACGGTGACACGATGGCAAAATTGCCACACAGATGCAACCTTCCTCTATATAGTGAATCAGCCACTAACAAGAGGTTTATAGACGGTAAGCGGATATCCTTGCTCAGAAGTTAACGAATCTTGCTATCTGCCGTCGAACAGGCGGTTTGTGCAATCAGGCCGCATCCCGCAACGGATCGTCCGGATCAATGCCATAGTCCTTCAGCTTGCGATAAAGCGTCGAGCGGCCGATACCAAGTTTCCTTGCGACCTGACTCATCTGCCCGCGATAAAAACGAAGGGCAAAACGGATAAGCTCCTCTTCGATCTCGGCCAGCTTCCTGATATTGCCTGAGTCGTCCATGCTGGAGATCAGGTTTCCTCCCCGGTATATCGTGGTGGAAATATCTGACGCCTCATCCAGAATGGCGTGACTTTCGGCGACCGGCGGCGGCGGAGAATATGCGGCGAGTTTCAGCGACGATCCAGACGGCGACCGGATCGACTCACCCGCATCGTCCCCACCTGCGAATTCTGGCAATTGCAGCGCGATTTGCGGAAAATCGGAATCAGCCAGTTCCTCGCCCTGCGACAGCACGACGGCGCGGAAGACCGCATTTTCAAGCTGGCGGATATTGCCCGGCCAGTCATAGGCCGTTAGCAGTGCCAGCGCGCTAGCATCGAGGCCGACGGGATTTGGCAATTTCTGTTCCACCGAAAAACGCTCCGCGAACACCCGTGCCAGATGGGGAATATCCTCCTTGCGCCGGCGCAACGCCGGAATGGTGATAGGAAAGACGTTGAGGCGATAATACAGGTCCTCGCGGAAGCGGCCTTCCTTCACCTCTTCGATGAGATTCTTGTTGGTGGCGGAAATCAGGCGGACATTCACCTTCTGCACACGCGCGGAACCGACAGTTTCGATTTCGCCCTGCTGAACCGCCCGCAGTAGCTTTACCTGCACGTCGAGCGGCAGATCACCGATTTCATCGAGGAACAGCGTTCCGCCATCGGCTTCCATGAACTTGCCAACGTGTTTTTCCGTGGCTCCGGTAAAAGCGCCCTTCTCGTGACCGAAAAGAATACTCTCCACCAGATTGTGCGGGATAGCGCCGCAATTGACGGTGATGAATGGTTTGTTCGCCCTGTCGCCAGCCGACTGGATTGCACGGGCGACCATTTCCTTGCCGACGCCGGATTCGCCTTCCAGTACCACGGGAATGCTGGACTGGGCGGCGCGCTGCGCCAGTTCTATCACCCTCAGCATGGCCGGGCTTGCGGAAACGATATCAGTAAAATTCACGGCATTGCTCCGTCCGCGCCTGCCCGTGCGGGCCTTTGCCTCTCTCCTGTCGAGCTTGAGGGCATTGGAGATGGCGGCGCCGATCCGTTCCGGCGAGACCGGCTTGACGACGAAATCGAAGGCGCCGGCGCGCATGGCCTGCACGACGGTATCGATGCCGCCCTGCCCCGTCTGGACGATGACCGGGACGTCGGTGCCGAGTTCGCCAACGGCTTTCAGGAAGGCGAGGCCATCCATTTCCGGCATCATCAGGTCGAGGACGACAACATTGATCCTCGCCGCTATATTGCTTGAGCAGCTCCAGCCCCGCCCTGCCGTTTTCTGCAAGCAAGGCCAGATGCCCATAACGTTCCACCGCATTTTTGAGCAGGCGGCGCTGGACGGGATCATCGTCTATCACGAGAACATGCGCGGTCATTTTTGGCTCCGGTTTCCGGTTTATGGACCTGCGTCATGCGGTCCCTTGTGGCGCACTCTGGCACGGGAGATTTGAACATCCAGTTTTGAGATTTGCTTGCATTTTATCCATTGCTGCGGGAAACAAAGGCCCCATATGCTGCGCAGGCATAACGACAAGGACGCGTTCGATGACCCTCAATCGCCCAACACCGCACCCCGTATTTTCGCTTGCCGAAACCTCCGGCCCTGCCCTTGGCGACCTGCCCGGCTGGAAACTCTCGGATCTCTATCCCTCGGGCGATTCGCCGGAATACAAGGGCGACATTGAGAAGGCGGCGGCGCTGGCGGCGGCTTTCGAGGATAAATGGAAGGGCAAGCTTGAAGACGCTGCAAAGGCGACGGGCGCCAACGGCATCGGCGCTGCTCTCAAGGAATATGAAGCGTTGGACGATCTTATCGGCCGCATCGGTTCCTTTGCGGGGCTGACGTATTTTTCAGATACCTCCAACCCGGCAAACGGCAAGCTTTACGGCGACGCCCAGGCGAAACTGACGGATATTTCCGCCCATCTGCTGTTCTTTACGCTTGAACTGAACCGCATCGACGACGCCGTAATGGATGCCTGCATGGCAAACGATGCCTTAGCTGGGCACTACAGGCCGTGGCTGGTGGATTTGCGTAAGGACAAGCCGCACCAGCTCGATGACCAGCTCGAACAGCTATTCCTCGAAAAATCGATGACGAGTGCCAGCGCGTTCAACCGCCTGTTCGATGAGACGATGGCCGACCTGCGCTTCGACATAGACGGCGCAAGCCTTTCGCTGGAAGTAACGCTCAATATGCTTCAGGAGCCGGAGCCGGAAACTCGCAAGAAGGCAGCGCAGGCGCTCAGCACCACCTTCACCAATAATCTGCGGGTCTTCACCCTCATCACCAACACACTGGCCAAGGACAAGGATATTTCCGACCGCTGGCGCAAGTTCGAAGACATCGCCGACAGCCGCCATCTGGCAAACCGTGTGGAGCGCGAGGTCGTAGACGCTCTGGCTGCCGCCGTGAAAAACGCCTATCCGCGCCTTTCGCATCGTTATTACGCCATGAAGGCGAAATGGCTCGGCATGGAACAGATGAACTACTGGGACCGCAACGCGCCGCTTCCCGATACATCGAATACGATAATTCCCTGGGATGAGGCGAAGGACACCGTGCTGTCCGCCTATGGTGATTTTGCGCCGGAGATGGCCGATATTGCCCGCCGGTTCTTCGATGAGCAATGGATCGACGCCCCCGCCCGGCCCGGCAAGGCGCCGGGCGCCTTCGCGCATCCGACCGTGCCTTCGGCCCATCCTTATGTCCTCGTCAACTATCTCGGCAAACCGCGCGACGTGATGACGCTTGCCCATGAGCTTGGCCACGGCGTGCACCAGGTGCTGGCCGGCGACCAAGGCGCGCTGATGTGCGCGACGCCGCTGACGCTTGCCGAAACTGCCTCCGTTTTCGGAGAAATGCTGACCTTCCGCAAATTGCTTGACGACACGAAGGACGTCAGGGAACGCAAGGCCATGCTCGCCCGCAAGGTCGAGGACATGATCAACACGGTCGTGCGACAGATCGCGTTTTATGAATTCGAACGCAAGCTGCACACCGCCCGCAAGCAGGGTGAGTTGACCTCCGAACAGATCGGTGAATTGTGGCTTTCCATTCAGGCCGAGAGCCTCGGCCCGGCGATCAAGATTTCCGAAGGGTATGAGACCTGGTGGACCTACATCCCCCATTTCATCCACTCTCCCTTCTATGTTTATGCCTATGCCTTCGGTGATTGCCTGGTGAACTCGCTGTATGCCGTTTACCAGAAGGCCGAGACCGGCTTTCAGGAGAAATATTTCGAGCTTTTGAAAGCAGGCGGCACCAAGCACCATTCGGAACTTCTGAAACCATTCGGCCTCGATGCGACAGACCCTTCCTTCTGGGACAAGGGTCTTGCCATGATCGAAGGGCTGATCGACGAACTGGAAGCGCTTGACAGCAAACAGGCCTGATTGCCTCCGAAAAATACCGATGACAGGCGACGAGCAAAGGCAATGAAACGCAAACCCGCCGATCTGACCTTGAGAGAAACGCTGCGCTGGGAGCCGCAATCGGGTTTTCAGCGCATTGACCAGCATATGCGCCGGTTATTGCGCTCAGCCGATGCGCTCGGTTTCCGAGCACCGGTCAACGCGGTTCAGGTACTGGAGAAGAAGGTGGGCGGCGAAAGTCCGCTCTGCGTGAAGCTGGTCATGAACTACAAGGGTGAGCTCGATATCGAAACGGCCGAGTTTCGGCCGTTGCAGGAGGGAACCGTCTGGCGGATCCGCATCGCGACGCAAACCAGGCTTGATTCCACCGACACCTTCTATCGCCACAAATCATCGCGCCGGGAACCCTATGATGCCGCCCGCGCCGAATTTTCAGCCGGGGATGCAGACGAGGTTCTGCTGCTCAACGAGCGCGGCGAGTTGTGCGAGGGATCATCGACCAGCATCTTCGTCGAAATGCCGGACGGGCAATTGCTGACGCCGCCGCTCGACAGCGGTATTCTGCCGGGCGTTCTGCGTGCCGATCTCATCCGCCAGCGCAAGGCACGCGGGCAGGCATTGAAGCCGGAGGATATTGCCGGTCGACGGCTGTTCGTGGGAAATTCGCTGCATGGGCTGATTGCGGCGGAGCTGGTCTAAACCGTCACCGCCAAAAGCCGGTCGCGGCCCTTTTCCTTGGCAGCGTAAAGCGCCTGATCGGCGCGCATGAAAACATCGTCGGCACTTTCTGCCATCCGATAGGTCGTCATTCCAGCGGAACAGCTATAGGAAAAATCCGGAAACTCGGCCAGAGGTCTGGAAAGACGCACCTTTTGCAGTAGCCGCTCGACGATCTCCCGGCTCTCAACAACCGAACTGCGCGGCAGGATGAGCATGAATTCCTCACCGCCGATCCTGCCAAAACAATCCACCCGCCGGACGACGGAATGGGCGATCCCGACAAAATCGCGCAGCACCGCATCGCCGCATTTGTGGCCGAAACGATCATTGATGTGCTTGAAAAAGTCGATGTCGAGCGTGCAAAGGCAAAAGGGTGCTTCAAGCCCCTTGCCGACCCGCTCCACCTGTAGCGCGAGTTTGGCGAAAACAAAACGCCGGTTCGCCGTTCCCGTCAATTCGTCGGTCTGCGAGGCGCGCACCGCCAGATCCCGGTCCTGCCGCAGGGTTCTGTAGCCCTGGCGCAATTCGGTGACATCGCTTGCGACACACAGCATCCAGCCATCCTGCTGCACCGTCTCCGTCATCCAGAACCAGCGGCCGTCATACATGTCCATCTCGAAGGCACGATACGGCAGCTTGCCGCGCCGGGACTGCGCCGACAAAAGCCAGCCCTCGAAATCGCTGTTTCTGACGACCACGCCGGTTCGCAGACGGTGGTTCAAGCGCATGATTTCCGCCCAGGTCGAAAAATCATCGTCGGCAAGCTGAAAGCTCTGCCGAAACGACGGGTTGGCATGCCGCAACCGGTCTTCGGAATCGTAAAGTGCAATAAGAACGGGGGTGGCGCTCTGAAGCGCTGCGACACGCTCGATAAGACTATTCAACAGGCAACACTCCTGTGATGACGAAAAGCCCCCTTTTCGTCATCTTGCAAAAGCCCCCAAGCCCTAGGGCATATACACGAAAAGAAGAACTTGATTATAAACGTAGTCTCTAAAATGCGAAGGGGAAGAATGCGGTCGGAAGGTCTCGACTTCAATCTCGCCGGATCGCAACCGCGCAGAACGGGATCACCACACACCAACCCGTCACAACTTTCGCATCCCGGGCTTGCGCCACCGTCATATGTCCGTCATGCACCTGCCCTTTATTGTGGCACGCTTTTATGATCTAGCTTACTTATTGGCTTAAAAAGGAAAAATGACGAATGACGGACGCAAACCATCCGATTTACGGCGATATTGACGGCCCCATCATCATGATCGGCTTCGGCTCCATCGGGCGCGGCACTCTTCCGTTGATCGAACGTCATTTCAACTTCGACAAGACCAGGCTCGTCGTCATCGACCCGCGCGAGGATATCGCAGCGTATCTGGCCGAGAGAAACATTCGCCATATCCGTACGCATCTGACCAAAGAAAACTACAAGGAGGTGCTCAAGCCACTCCTTAAAGGGGTTCAGGGTCAGGGCTTCTGCGTCAATCTTTCGGTCGATGCCGCATCCGTCGATCTGATGAGGCTCTGCCGCAAACATGGCATGCTCTACATCGACACCGTAGTGGAGCCGTGGCCCGGCTTTTACTTCGATGCAGACGCCGACAATGCCTCCCGTACCAATTATTCGCTGCGCGAGACCATGCTGAAAGAAAAGGCTCGGAAACCGGGCGGCACAACGGCCGTTTCCACCTGCGGCGCAAATCCCGGCATGGTGTCCTGGTTCGTAAAACAGGCGCTGGTCAATCTCGCCAAGGATAGCGGTCTCGACATCGAAGAGCCGCGACCGCATGACCAGCAGGCATGGGCAAAGCTCATGCAGCAGCTCGGCGTCAAGGGCGTGCATGTGGCAGAGCGCGATACGCAGCGGGCAAAAAATCCCAAGCCATTCGGCGCATTCTGGAACACCTGGTCCGTCGAGGGTTTTATCGCCGAAGGTTTTCAGCCCGCCGAACTCGGCTGGGGAACGCATGAAAACTGGATGCCAAAAAACGCGAAAAAACAAAAAAAGGGCAGCAAGGCAGCGATCTATCTCGATCAGCCCGGCGCCAATACGCGGGTACGGACATGGTGTCCCGGACAAGGGCCGCAATATGGATTTCTGGTCACCCACAACGAGGCGATCTCGATTTCCGACTATTTCACCGTCCGCAATGACGATGGCGATCTGATCTACCGGCCCACCTGTCACTATGCCTACCACCCCTGCAACGACGCCGTCCTTTCCCTGCACGAACTTTTCGGTAATGGCGGCACGCCGCAGCCGATCCAGCATGTGCTTGGCGAAGACGAGCTTGTCGATGGTGCCGACGAGCTGGGTGTTCTTCTCTACGGCCATGACAAAAATGCCTATTGGTATGGCTCGCGGCTAACCTTGCAGGAGGCACGGGCGCTCGCCCCCAGCCAGAACGCGACCGGATTGCAGGTCAGCTCCGCGGTACTGGCCGGAATGGTCTGGGCGCTGGAAAATCCGCAAGCCGGCATCGTCGAGGCGGATGAAATGGATTATCGCCGTTGCCTTGAGGTGCAGCGTCCCTATCTTGGACCGGTCGAAGGACATTACACGGACTGGACGCCGCTCGACGGTCGCCCGGGACTGTTTCCAGACAATATCGACACCTCGGATCCCTGGCAGTTCCGCAACATCCTCGTGCGCTGAGGGCATGGCGTCTCATATTTGTCACGCAGGTGTTTTCATGACGGATGTCAGGAACCCGGGAGAGCAAACAACGTTGCCTTGAAATAAATAACGCTTCACGGCATGGTCGAAACATCAGGGTTTCATCGAATCGCAGGAGAACAGGCTCATGAACTTCAAGACAAGCGCTGCTTTGCTTTGTGCCGCAATCGCGGTGTCTTCATGCGTTGCGCCGGGTCCCTCCCAGCAGACGTCGATGGCACCCTCGCTTGCCCGCGGCCCGGCCGTGGATGGCCGCTGGATCGACCGCAACGGCATCGTATCGACATTCCAGAACGGTGCTTTCTCCACCCGTTCGACCGATACCAACACGCTTCTCGCATCCGGCACCTATGTTACGATTTCGCCGACGCTCTATGAGATCAACATGACGTCATTGGTGCGCAACACGCAATCGCGCGTCAACTGCGCGCTCGTCTCCCCGTCGCAACTGAATTGCACGACAGACAGCAACAGCCAGTTCTCGCTAACGCGTCAGGGCTGATAACACAGACTTTTCAATGGCATGAGCTTTTAAAACGCACGCCTCAAGCGTGCGTTTTGCTTTATTGCGCCACTGTCACAATTTCCGCTTGCGGCAGCTGCCGCTAAATGGAAACATCGCGCTTTGAAAGACTGACATACTTTCAGACTAGAGAATGAGCACGGCCTGATGATGATCGACCGGCCAAGGCTTCCGCTTTGAACAGGAGAGAGGGACCATGAAGAAAATTTTGAGACTGAGTATGCTGAGCGTTTCCGCGATAACGCTTTCAGCCGGAGCGGCTCTGGCCGACTACGAACTCAACATTCTTCACATTAACGATTTTCACTCCCGTATCGAATCGATCAATAAATTCGACTCGACCTGCTCAGCGGAAGAGGAAGGCAAAAACGAATGCTTTGGCGGCGCCGCGCGCCTCTTGACCGCAATCAACCAGACAAGGGACGCGCTCAAGGCTCAAGGCAAGAACGTTCTCCTGCTCAATGCCGGCGACAATTTTCAAGGCTCGCTGTTCTACACCACCTACAAGGGTACCGTTGAAGCCGAAGTGCTGAACGCCATGAAGTTCGACGCCATGACCGTCGGCAACCATGAATTCGACGATAGCGAAGACGGGCTTGCGGGCTTCCTCGACAAGGTTCAGTTTCCGGTCGTGACCGCCAATGTGGTTGCCAGCGCCGCCTCGAAAATCGGCGATCGCGTCAAGCCGTCCATCGTCCTTGAAGTCGGCGGCCAGAAAATCGGTATTGTCGGCGCTGTCGCCAACGACACGGCGGAACTTGCGACCCCCGGCCCCAACATCACCATTGCGGAAGATGTCGCGAAAATCAGCGAACAGGTGCAGAAGCTGAAAGGCGAGGGTGTCAACAAGATCATTGCCCTGACCCATGTCGGATATCCGCGCGACCTCGAATTCATCGCGAAAATCCCGGATGTGGACGTCGTTGTCGGCGGCCACTCGCATACGTTGCTCTCCAACACCGATCAGAAGGCCGAAGGGCCTTATCCGACACTCGTCGACAATCCCGGCGGCTACAAGGTTCCGGTCGTTCAGGCAGGGCAATACAGCAAATACCTGGGTGACCTGCGCGTCGTCTTCGATGACAGCGGCGTGGTCAAGGAAAGCAAGGGCGATCCGATCCTGATCGATTCATCCTTCAAACCCGACGAAGCAACGCTCAAGCGTATCGATGAACTGAAAGCACCAATCGAGGCGTTGAAATCGAAGGTCGTCGGCACTTCGGAAGGCCCGATCGAAGGTGACCGCAAGGTTTGCCGCGTCAAAGAATGCTCTATGGGTAATCTGGTAGCGGATGCGACCCTGGCCCGCGTCAAGGATCAGGGCGTCACCATCGCTTTCGCAAATAGCGGTGGCCTGCGCTCCTCCATCGATAGCGGCGATGTCTCGATGGGCGAAGTCCTGACGGTTCTGCCGTTCCAGAACACGGTCGCGACTTTCCAGCTGAAGGGCGAGGATATTCGCGCTGCCCTCGAAAACGGCGTCAGCCAGATCGACGATGGCGCAGGTCGTTTCATGCAGGTTTCAGGCATGAAATATTCCTTCGACCGCTCCAAGCCGGCCGGCAGCCGTGTTACTGCGGTCGAGGTCAAGGAGGGCGACGCTTTCGTGCCTCTCGACCCGGCAAAGACCTACACTGTTGCGGCGAATAATTACGTTCGCACCGGCGGCGATGGCTTCAAGGTATTCGCGACCAAGGCGATCAACGCCTATGACTTCGGCCCCAACCTCGAAGAGGCTGTAGCTGCATATATTACGGCCAACAGCCCCTATAAGCCCTTCACGGACGGCCGCATCACTGAAGTGACGCCTGCCGGTTATGTAGCTCCGGCAAAGCCCGCTGCACCAGCGCCTGCCGCAACAGCACCGGCGGCAACTGCAACCGCTCCGGCCGCCACACCGGCCCCGGCTCCCACAGCACCTGCCGCGACCGCACCTGCCACCACCACGCCGGCAGCGGCCGCGGCTGCCGCCAGCAAATATGTTGTCGCAAAGGGCGATTCGCTCTGGAAGATCGCGGCGGAGAAGTATGGCGACGGTGCCCTTTGGACCAGGATTGCCAAGGCAAACACGCTGAAGCATCCGAACCATATCGAGATCGGCGAGGAACTGGAGGTTCCGGCTCAATAAGCCGCGAACACATACAGACAGGGCAATTTGCCGCAGATGGGAAGCCGGCCTCGCACCATGAGGCCGGCTTCTTATTTTCCCTTTAAAAACAGATCATTACAGGCTGCGTTTTATCAAAAGACAATGCGTCCGTTACCGCACCTCGGAAATCACCTCCGCAGGTGGTTCAATCCTTACAAATTTCGTCTAGAACACGTGAACAAATTGACGGCACGAGCATATAGCTTGAGCATTTCCGGCAAAACCGCGTCACGGTTTGCGTCCGGCCATGTATAAAAACAAAAAATGGAGCGTTTCCGCCCTTTATCCCAAACGGAAACGTTCTCACGCAACCAGTACGAGTTCAGGGTGTCATTCATGACGACAGAATTATCCGCACTTCCCGTAGACCATCCCCGCGTAAGATTTGGCAAGGTTGGCGTTCTGCTTGTCAATCTTGGCACGCCGGATGGTACGGACTATTGGCCGATGCGCCGTTATCTGGCGGAATTTCTGAGCGACAAACGCGTGATCGAATGGTCGCGCCTCTACTGGTATCCGATCCTGTACGGCATCGTCCTCAACAAGCGCCCGCAGAAGGTCGGCAAGGCCTATGAGGCAATCTGGAACCGCGATCGCAACGAAAGCTATCTGCGCACCTATACCCGAAGCCAAGGCGAACTGATGGCACAGGCGCTGAAGGATTTGCCGAATGTCGTCGTTGACTGGGCCATGCGCTACGGCCAGCCTTCCATCGCCTCGAAAATCGACGCGCTGAAGGAGCAGGGATGCGAGAAAATCCTGCTATTCCCGCTCTATCCGCAATATGCCGCATCGACCACGGCGACGGTGAACGACAAGGCTTTCGAACATCTGATGAAGCTGCGCTGGCAGCCCGCCATCCGGACCGTTCCGCCCTATCATGACGATCCTGCCTATATCGAGGGGCTTGCCGCCTCCGTCAAAAACCATCTGGCAACGCTGGACTGGGAACCGGAGATGCTGATCACCTCCTTCCACGGCATTCCGCAATCCTACTTCAGGAAGGGCGATCCCTATTATTGCCACTGCCAGAAGACCGCCCGTCTGCTGAAGGAAGCGCTGGGACGGACCGAGAAGAACTTCATGATCACCTTCCAGTCGCGTTTTGGGCCAGAAGAATGGCTGCAGCCCTATACCGACAAGACCATGGAAAAGCTGGCATCCGAGGGCATCAAACGCATCGCCGTCATGAACCCCGGTTTCGTATCGGATTGTCTTGAAACGCTGGAGGAAATTGCCGGTGAGGCCGGAGAAATCTTCCTGCACAATGGCGGCGAGAAATTCACCCACATCCCGTGTCTCAACGACAGCGTAGAGGGTATGACAGTTCTCGAAAAGGTTGTACGACAAGAGTTGCAAGGTTGGGTGTAATCTTGCCATAACGATGCGGGTGTAAGATCCCAAAAGGTTGTGGTGCTGGAGGAAGAAGTGATGATTGCATTGGGCGGTTTCGATATCGTCGTCATAGCGGCGGTTGTTTTGGTCATTCTGGTGCTCTTTGCCGGCATCAAGACCGTACCGCAGGGACATCGCTACACGGTTGAACGGTTCGGGCGCTACACCCGCACACTCGAGCCGGGCCTCAACCTCATCGTGCCGTTCTTCGAAAGCATCGGTTCGAAGATGAATGTGATGGAGCAGGTTCTGCATATACCGACACAGGAAGTTATCACCCGCGATAATGCCAGTGTCTCGGCTGATGCCGTCACTTTCTATCAGGTCCTGAATGCCGCACAGGCCGCTTACCAGATTACCAATCTGGAAATGGCGATTGAAAACCTCACCATGACCAACATCCGCTCGGTAATGGGCTCGATGGATCTCGATGAGTTATTGTCGAACCGTGATGCCATCAACGATCGCCTGCTGCGCGTGGTGGACGAGGCGGTGGGACCATGGGGTATCAAGGTCACGCGCATCGAGATAAAAGATATCGCGCCGCCGAAAGATCTCGTCGATTCCATGGCTAGGCAGATGAAGGCGGAGCGTGAAAAACGCGCGCAGGTGCTGGAGGCCGAGGGCGCCCGCAATGCTCAGATTCTGCGCGCAGAGGGCGCAAAACAATCTGCCATTCTCGAGGCGGAAGGCCAGCGCGAAGCGGCGTTCCGCGATGCCGAGGCCCGCGAGCGTCTGGCCGAGGCCGAAGCCAACGCCACCCGCATGGTGTCGGAAGCCATCGCTGCCGGCAATGTCCACGCGATCAATTACTTCGTTGCCCAGAAATATACCGAAGCGCTCTCCAGTATCGGTACCGCCAAAAACTCGAAAATCGTGTTGATGCCGATGGAGGCGTCTGCGTTGATCGGCTCGCTCGGCGGCATAGGGGCAATCGCCCGTGACGTTTTCGGCGACAAGGGCGATGCACCAACGGCGCCTGCCGTCCCCGCATCTTCCCGCTCGGTGCCGCCGTCGCGGCCTTCGGCCCAGGCCATCAACGTGACAATTCCCGGTAATCCCTTCGGCTCTTCATCGGAGAAGTGACGATGCTGCAACGGCTTGCCACGGAACTGGGACCATGGAGCTGGTGGATTGCCGGCTTCATTCTGCTGGCTGCCGAGCTGGTCGCTCCGGGCGTGTTTCTGATCTGGATTGGCATTGCCGCGCTGGTGATCGGCGCGCTCTCCCTGCTGTTCTGGGATGCCGCATTCTGGGCGTGGCAATTGCAACTGGTGCTGTTTGCCGCCCTCTCCATCGCCTTCGCCCTGCTTGGCAGGAAATATTTCGGCAAAAACCGTGAGGCAAGCGACGAACCCTTCCTCAATCAGCGGGAAGCCAGCCTTGTTGGCCGCACAGCGACCCTGCAGGAGCCGGTTGTCGAAGGGCGCGGCCGCATAAGGCTGGACGATACCTGGTGGTCCGTTAACGGTGAGGACATGCCAGCAGGAACACGTGTCAGGATCGCAGCTGCGCGTGGCCGCACCCTGACAATAGAGCCGCTCGACCGCTCATAGCGATCAGGCCACACCGATTCTCAACAGATCGTGGAAATGCACCAGCCCTATCGGCCGGTTATCGTCATCAACGACGATCAGCGCACCGATGTGGAATTTTTCCAGCGTCGCGAGAGCGCTGGTCGCCAGCACCGATTTTTTGACCGTTTTCGGAGTACGGGTCATGATGTCGTCCACCGTCAATTCAGCGAGGTTGCGCGACAGGTTGCGCGCCATATCGCCCTCGGTGACGATGCCACACAGACGGCCATCCTCGTCCAGAATACCGACGCAGCCGAAATGCTTGCGGGAAAGAACACTGACTGCTTCCGGCATGGAAGTTCCCTTGCCGACTAGCGGCACCCGGTCGCCGGTATGCATGATATCGCTGACCAGCGTAAGGCCCGCGCCCAGTTTGCCGCCGGGGTGAAACACCTTGAAATCACCGGCAGTGAAATTGCGTGCTTCCAGAAGCGCAACGGCAAGGGCATCACCAAGTGCCAGCTGCATCAATGTGGAGGTGGTAGGCGCAAGACCGAGCGGGCAGGCTTCCTGTTCATTGGGAACCAGAAGCACGATATCGGCTGCCTTCGCCAGCGATGCACTCTCCGAACAGGTAAGTGCAATCAGCGGGATGGAGAAACGGCGCGAATAGTTGATGATGCTACGCAGCTCTGAACTTTCACCGCCTTTGGAGATCGCCAGCACCACATCATCGCCGCCGATCATGCCCAGATCGCCATGGTTGGCCTCTGCCGCATGCACGAAAAATGCAGGCGTTCCGGTGGAGGCGAAGGTGGCCGCGAGCTTGGCGCCTATGTGGCCGCTTTTACCAACACCGGTGATGATGAGGCGGCCATTAGACTGGCCGATCGTCTCGATCGCCTTGCAGAAAGGTTCGGAAAGCCCGTTTTTGAGGGCCTCTTCAAGAGCGGCAAGGCCAGCCCTCTCCATCGAAATCGTCCGCACGGCGGATTCAATCGCATTGTCTTCAACCAGTTTCACGGCTCTCGTAATCATGGCCGACTGTTACTATTTCAACTGGAATAAGTCCACTCTACAGCCGAAAATTGCCGCTCTTTAGTGACGCAGGTTCGGCGGAGAAATCTCCTCCATCGTTCCCATCCGCTTGAAAGGGATGTTCTCTTCATCGACCAAATATCGCCCGACTGTCCTAATCCACGAGATAGAGCCGTCATCACGGCGCACAGCATATTCCTGATGGTAAAAGCTGGCGGCCTTGAGCGTCGTGAGCGCAGTTTCGATCACATGATTGCGATGGCCGATATCCACTTTTTCGAGCATCTGGAAAATGCTGATGCCCTGCATCGCCTGCCGCAAAGGAATGCCCAAGAGTTCAGCGCAGACTTCGTCTAGATAGAATCGGTCATTGGTAATATCCCAGCAATAAAAACCGACCTGCTTGACGTTCAAAACGGGATTCATGAAACGACGCTGTGACACAAAATAAAAATCAATTGGATTGCTAAAATAAAACGGATGAGTTCCACCCAATCATAGGGCGATTCCGTATCAAAATGAAACGTTTAAATCTGATCATATTCGAAATATTGGGCATCTCGGCAAATTTTCTTCAGTCGCGGTGCCGAAGCGGCCAGATCGAACTAGGAAGCCCCCCAGCTTTGCCGCAGCCACAGATGTGGTGAAATCCGGGAGGTCTTTATCAACTGTTAACCATAAAAATCCTATTGTTAAAGCGATATTAAAACTTGCGTCGCGTGTCTGGTCTCTGGGTCGTCCACTTCATCCGTCTGCCGCTCATTCGGCTTCAGGAAATGCTGAGACGAACTTTCGATCCGACATCGGCCAAATGCGCCGGGTGAAGAGGAATGATTGTGAAGGGCACCGCCACACGTCTGCCGACGTCGCGGAAAGCAGCAACCCTGCTGCTGCTTGCCTGTACGCTTCTCTACACCCCGGGAACTGTTTTCGCGCAAACAGCGGCCACGCGGCTGCCGGTCGCAGTTCCATCCGGCGATGCAACGCCGACAGAGAACCCCACAACGACAACTGAAAACGAGGCAAGCATGGTGCGAGCAGCACCGCAACAGCAACTATGGCGCCCCTCGAATAATCCGGGCGACCCGATTTCCGAACAGCGGGAAGAAGCGGGCCAGCCTTATGCCGACGCGGAAAACCCATATGAGCCAACGGTAGACGGCGGTGAAAACCCGCAAAGAGCCACCGAACCCGGACAAACCCCCGGTATCCGGCTCGGTACATTCCTGCTGCGGCCTTCGATCAGCCAGACGATCAATACGGAAAAGCAGACGAACACCGGCGGCCCTTCCAGACGTAACTACCTAACGACAGGTATTCGCGGCACACTAACCAGCGACTGGTCCCGCCATGCGCTGACTGTAACAGGCGATGGAGCCTGGGAGAAAAATTTCGGCAGCAAGAATGGTGAAGAGCCGAGGGCGCGGATAGAAGCCGATCTGCGCCTCGATCTCGGCGAAGAAACGACGGCTAATCTCAAGGCGGGTTACGAATTCAGTCGTGAAGGCACTACGGACCCCAACGCTTTGACTGGCGCTGCCGTGCAGGGCGGAGAACACCGTTTCACGACCGGCGCATCGATCCAACGGGATTTCGGCAAGCTGCGCGGGCTAGCGGCGCTCGATCTGTCGCGTACGGTCTACACGGATGCAAAGGGCATAAACGGCCAGCCGATCAGTCTTAGCGATCGCGACCAGAACGGCGCGAACCTGCGCGGCCGTATCGGCTACGAATTGTCACCGGCCCTGATCCCGTTCCTCGAATTGAACGCGGGAACGACCAAATATGACAGGCGCCTGGACAATACCGGTTACGCACGGTCCTCGAATTCCTACGGCGCCAAAATTGGAGCCGAGGTCGATCTTGGCGAGAAGACCCGCGGCGAGGCCGCCATCGGCTATCTACGTAAACAATATGACGACGACCGCATCGCTTCCATCGGCGCGCTGACACTGGACGGCGAACTGAACTGGTCGCCGCAGCGCGGCACCAACGTCAATCTTGGCCTGCGCACGACGATAGAGGATTTCGCCGGCGGACCACAGGGCGGCTGGATTTCCTATCGGCTGGATGCCGGGCTGACCCATGAATTGCGCAGCAATCTGGTCGCGCGGCTGACCGGGCAGATCGTGCACCGGACATTTCCCTCCTCCGATATCGAGGATGCCGTGGAATACACCGCAGGCGCTGGCTTGACCTGGGGGCTGAACCGCTATCTCGATCTGACGGCGGACGTTAGTTATCAGTGGACGCCAATTTATGACAGCAACGAACTGCGCGTCGGCGCGGGGCTTGTCCTGAAACGATAACGTTGCCCCAAACAGAAATCCCGGCGCGAAGGCCGGGATCCCGTTGTCCAGTTGGTAAATTACTTCAGTCCGTCGATAAGAGCCTTGATCGGCTCCTCGATTGCGGGGCGGATGTCAGCGCGTTCGAGCGCGAAAGCAACGTTGGCAAGAATGAAACCGTCCTTGGCGCCGCAATCGAACGTCTGCCCGCGGAAATGATAGCCAGCGAATTCCTGGGACTTGGCAAGCGTCAACATGCCGTCCGTCAGCTGGATTTCGTTGCCGGCGCCCCGTTCCTGATTTTCCAGAATGTCGAAAATCTCAGGCTGAAGGATGTAGCGACCGTTGATGTAGAAATTCGAAGGTGCCGTACCCTTGGCAGGCTTCTCGACCATTTCAGTGATCTTGAAACCCTCGCCCACGGCGTTACCCACGCCGACGATGCCGTATTTATGCGTCTGATCGGGAGCGCATTCCTGCACCGCGATGACGTTGCCGGCGGTCTGGTCATAAAGTTCGACCATGCCCTTGAGGCAGCTTTTCTGTGAATGCATGATCATATCAGGCAGCAGCACGGCGAAAGGTTCGTCGCCGACGATATCACGCGCACACCAGACCGCATGGCCAAGACCAAGCGGCACCTGCTGACGCGTGAAGCTTGCCGTGCCCGCCTTGGGCAGAAGGCCGGCCAGCAATGTAAGCTCGGCATTCTTGTTGCGCTCGCGCAGCATTTGTTCGAGTTCAAATTGAATATCAAAATAATCTTCAATCACCGCCTTGCCGCGGCCGGTGACAAATACAAAATGCTCGATGCCCGCTTCCGCCGCCTCGTCGACGACGTATTGAATGACCGGCTTGTCAACGACAGTGAGCATTTCTTTCGGAACCGCCTTGGTTGCGGGCAGGAAACGCGTACCCAGACCTGCGACCGGAAATACGGCCTTCCGAATTTTCTTATGTTCTACCACATATCCCTCCTGAGAGATAAAACTTGATCACAATCCCCGCACAGTGTTGTTATTTCAAAAATAACAACGTTTTGTAAAGGGTGACGCTACCATCTATTAATGGTAAAGAATTTGTTGACATTCTTTTGTTATGCATGACGACGCCCGATGCGTTTTCGCAATCGAAATGATATTCGAGAGAACGAAAGACTGACGATGACAAAGATGATCCTTTCAAATGTCCGCAAATTCGGCTGCATGATGGTTGCAGGTCTGGCGATCTCGCTGGCCCCCGTCTCGGCCCGGGCCGATGCTGGGTTCAAGCAGTGGATCAACCAGTTCTACGCAACAGCCGCGAAAGAAGGCATTAGCAAGGCGACCTACCAGAAAGCCTTTGCTGGTGTCAGCGAGCCGGATCCGGATGCGCTGCGCAAGGCGACCTTCCAGCCGGAATTCACCACCCAGATCTGGGATTATCTCGATTCCCGCGTCAACCCCTATACGGTGCGCATCGGCCGCGAGATGAAGATGAAGCACGCGACGACGCTCAACTGGATCGAGCGCAACTTCAACGTCGACAAACATATCATTCTCGCCATCTGGTCGATGGAATCGAATTACGGCGCGGTTCTCGAAAAGCCGGAGCGCCTGCACAATATTCCGCAGGCACTGGCCACGCTCGCCTATTCCGACCCCAAACGCGCCAAGTTCGCGCGCACGCAATTGATCGCCGCACTCAAAATCCTGCAGGCAGGCGATGTCACGCCCAAGCAGCTGACGGGTTCCTGGGCGGGGGCAATGGGCCATACCCAGTTCATTCCGACCAGCTACCTGCTCTATGCTGTCGATGCGGACGGCAACGGTAAGCGCGACATCTGGCACTCGGTTCCGGACGCGCTGGCGACGGCCGCCAATCTACTCGCCAAGAATGGCTGGGAACCCGGCCGGACCTGGGGTTACGAAACAGCCGTGCCGCGTGGCGGCGCCCGTTATGAGGGGCAGACGAAGTCCATTGCGGAATGGACCAAGCTTGGCTTTGCCCGCCCGAACGGCAAGAATTTCACCCGCGGCTCCGATCGCGCCATGCTGAAACTGCAGGGTGGGGCAAATGGTCCAGGTTTCCTGATGATGAAAAACTTCTTCACCATCAAGAAATACAACGCATCCGACAGCTATGCGCTGGCCGTTGGCCTGCTTGCTGACGAGATCGCCGGTTATGGCGGCATGCAGCAGAAATGGCCGCGTCCGGACGGCACGCTGGATATTCGTGAAAAATTCGAACTCCAGACCCGCATGAAGGAACTTGGCTATTACGATGGCGAAGTCGATGGCAATTTCGGCTCCGGCTCGAAGGCGGCGATCAGCGCCATCCAGTCGCGCATGGGCCTCGAAACCGACGGTCAGCCGTCGCAGCGATTGCTGAGAGCACTGCGGAATTGATAATATGCCGGTGAATTCGGCGGCGGTCTTCAACGCCGCCGAAGCATCCGGAAGGATCGATGTCATGAGTAGGAAACCTGCGGCGAAAAGCACAAGTACGGGCTGGCGCATCTGCGCCATCATTCTTTGTGCTGTCTTGTGCACGCCGCTTGTCCCTTCGCAAACCTTCGCCCAGGAACAGCGACGCACCCTTTTCGAAATGCTGTTTGGCCGGCCCGTGGGCCGGGAGGACACGCCCGGCCGCGAATACCAGCCCCGCAGTCGCCGGGATTTCCCGGCTGCCCCGCGTGAAAAATCAGTCACCCGTCCGCAACCCGCAAGAAAAGCGCCTTCGGTGGTTCAAATGCGAACCATAAAACCGGAGCCGACCGCCAAGCTTGAAAATGCCAGGCGTGTTCTGGTCGTCGGTGATTTTCTGGCCGGTGGCATGGGGGAAGAATTGGTCAATGCCTTCGCCAGCTCTCCGGGAATTTCGGTCGATGTGCGCGCGAATGGTTCTTCGGGCCTCGTACGCACGGATTATTACGACTGGTTCGCCAATCTGCCGCAGTTCATAACCGAAACAAATCCCGCCACCATCGTCATCATGATGGGATCGAACGATCGCCAGCAGATGCAGATCGGCGATACCAGGGAAAAATTTGGCACCGATGTCTGGTTCAAGGAATATGAGCGGCGGATCGATGAACTTCTGACCCTTGCCGGCCGCCCGAAGGTGCCGCTGCTGTGGGTTGGCCTGCCGGCCTTCCAGTCAACCTCACTCTCGGCCGATCTCGTCGGCTTCAACCGGCTTTATCGCAGCCATATCGAAAAATACGGCGGCGAATTCGTCGATGTCTGGGACGGCTTTGTCGACGAGGCCGGTAAATTTGTCATCACCGGCTACGACATGAACGGGCAGCAGGCCCGTCTGCGTGAGGCAGATGGCGTCGGCATGACGCAGGCCGGCAAACGCAAGCTTGCTTTTTACGTCGAGAAATTCGTGCGCAGGCACCTCGACAGCGCCGGACCGGACCTCGTGAAACTGGACGGCAGCAATTTGCCTGCACTCACCTCCCTGCCCGCGCTTGGCATCGACGCGGGACAGGTGCGCACCCAGCCGATCAGCCTGACCGATCCGAACCTCGATGGCGGTGACAAGCTGCTTGGCGATGTCCCTTCGACGGCCGTATCGGCACGTGTCTCGGTGGTGGAATCGCCACGCGAACGGCTGACCAAGCGGGGCGAGATGGCCGATGCACCGGCGGGTCGTATCGATGACTACCGGATTGTCCCGGATACTGCTCAGGCCAGACAGTAGCCACTTCTCCGCCGTCGCTACGGCTCGAACCGGCGTAATGTTGAGGCAACCCGGCAATGGCAGGATAAATTCAGCTTTGCAGCAAATGCGGGGTCGGCCAATTGCCCTCCCCTGCCCGCGTCTTACTGCACGGTGATATTTATCCGATGCCCCCGCGCCCCTTCCTCTCCGGGAAGGCGTACGCCAGACACTGCCGAGAACAATTCATGCGCCTGCTGCTTGTTGAAGACGAACGCGAAATGGCAGCAGCCCTTTCCGCCGCCCTGCACCGGTTCGATATCATCGTGGACAATGTCGGCACGCTCGATCTTGCCCGGCATGCGATCATGGACGGTGTTCACGATCTTGTCGTACTCGACCGGCAATTGCCCGATGGCGATGGCATCCAGCTTATAGAAGATCTGCGTCTGCTTCCCGTCACACCGCCCGTCATCGTGCTGACAGCGCAAGGCACGCTTGCGGATCGGGTGAACGGCCTGAACCTTGGTGCGGACGATTATCTGGCCAAGCCCTTCGCTGTCGAGGAACTCCTTGCTCGCATCCGCGCCCTGATGCGCCGGCCAGCCGGCAGCGTGACGATGACGGCGAAACTGGGCAAGCTGGAATTTTGCTTCGAAACCCGCGAAGTCCGCATCAAGGGAGAGTTTATTCCCCTGACCAGACGCGAATTGCTGATCCTTGAAGCCCTGTTGCGTCGGCAGGGCAGAACGGTGCTGCGATCGGTACTGGAAGAGGCGGTTTATAATTTCGACGATGAAATCCAGTCGAATGCGCTTGATTCCCATATCTCCCGTCTGCGCCGCAAATTGCAGGCAGCGGATGCGGGTCTGGAGGTTCACGGTATTCGCGGCGTCGGTTATCTGCTGAGGGCGGCCTCATGAAATCGGCCGGAAGGAAATCGCTCAAGCGACGCCTGACCATTCAATTGCTGCTTTTCCAGATCGGCAGCCTTTTCATCGTCACTGCCGCCTTCGTCGCTTACCTGTCCAGCGGCGCTTCGGGCAGCGCCCTTCTCAGCCCGGCAGCGGCCCAGATTACAGCCAATGCCATCATGCGTGACAAGGATGGCCGGCTGATGCTTGACGAAACAAATGAATTTGTCGAGCTGCGCGACAGCATGCCCGGTTTCTGGTTCGTTGCAGTCAGCGAGAAAGGTGAGATCGTGCAGGGTGGGCCGGTGCCTGAGGCCTTTAGCAACATGGATCAACAGCTTAGCGACGTCAAAGTGTCGGACGTACGCGATGCGGCATTGTCCTACTCCTATCTTGCTGTCTTGCGAATCGCCGTCGTGCGTCGTGCATCGGGACCGGCGGGCGAATTCGTTATGGTCGGCAAGGGCGGAGCCTTCAGTATGGCATTCCCGGTCCTGCTGTTCTCCAACATACTGATCATGCCGATCCTCCTTATCATGTCCATTGTGACAATCGTGACCATTCCATGGATCATCCGTCGGGAATTTTTCGCACTTTCCGCAATTGCGCGAACGGCGGAAAGCATCGACATCGACAAGCGCGGATATCGATTGCCGGATGGCGATATTCCATGGGAGGTGCAGCCGCTCGTGCATGCCGTCAACGGCGCGCTGAAACGGCTGGACGATGGTTACGAGCGGCACAAGCGCTTCATTCTCGACGCCGCCCATGAATTGCGGACCCCTGTCGCCATTCTCCAGACCCGTGTCGAAACGTTGCTGGACGGACCGGACCGGAGCCGGATATTAGCCGATGCCAGCCGTCTCGCCGTGCTTGCCGAACAGTTGCTCGATCTGCAACGACTTGGCGGGCAAAAGGCGCCGCTTATTCCACTAGATCTTGTTGGCCTCTGCCGGTCTGTCGTCGCTGATATGGCGCCGCTTGCAATCTCTCAAGGCTACGAACTTTCGTTCGAGCCGGACGAAGAGCCGATCCTCGCCCTTGCCGATGACGCCTCGCTGCAACGCGCCCTGATGAACGTCGTGCAAAACGCCATCGAACATGGCGGCAATCGCGGAACGATCACCATAAAAGTGGGGGCCAACCGCGTGATCGACATATCCGACCAAGGCAACGGAATTCCCGAAGAGGACCGGGAAGCCGTGTTTGACGCATTTCACCGGTTGATACCGAAGGATCGCGGTACCGGGCTCGGTCTCAATCTCGTGCAGGAAATCGTCCGCTACCATGGAGGGGAGATCACCATCAGTGATTCCCCATCCGGCGGCGCCTCCTTCCGTATCAGCCTTCCCTATTGCTGACACGAACCCCGTCTTCGGAAGCACGTAGTGTCATCGCAATTCTCAGGCGCGATATGTTGCCGTCCCCCTGCATGCGACACCTCCATCGCGTTTCGGTTCTCCAGTCAACCGAAAGGCCTGTTGTGAAACACAACAGGCCTTTTTGTTTTCGTTACGACGGCTTGCGCCGCGTCAACTCGCTCAGCGCGGAAGGACGGTTGCGCCCATCAGCTCTTCGTCGATCGCACGTGCGGCCTGACGGCCTTCGCGGATTGCCCAGACCACCAGCGACTGGCCACGGCGAACGTCGCCCGCCGCCCACAGCTTGTCGACCGAGGTCTTGTAGTCCGTTTCGTTGGCGATCACGTTGGTGGAGCCGCGACGATCGGTGTTGAGCGACAGCTTGCCATCCATTTCCTTCAGCACGCTATCGGTGAAAGGACCGGAAAAACCGATGGCGATGAAGGCGAGATCAGCCTTGATGATAAATTCCGTACCGGCAATGGGCTTGCGCCGGTCGTCCACCTGACAGCACTTCACACCCGTCAAAACGCCGTCTTCACCGACGAATTCAAGCGTGGCAACCTGGAACTCGCGAACGGCACCTTCTGCCTGCGAAGAAGAGGTGCGCATTTTCGTTGCCCAGAAGGGCCATACGGCAAGCTTGTCTTCCTTTTCCGGCGGCATCGGGCGGATATCGAGCTGGGTGACTTTAACCGCACCCTGACGGAAGGCCGTGCCGACGCAGTCAGACGCCGTATCGCCACCGCCGACGACGACGACATGCTTGCCGCCGGCGAGGATCGGATCGGCCGGCCAGCCGATGCTGTCGATGTTTTCGCGGCCAACGCGGCGGTTCTGCTGCACGAGATAGGGCATGGCGTCGTAAACGCCATTGAAATCGGCGCCACCGATGCCAGCCGGGCGCGGAGTTTCCGAACCGCCGCAATAAAGAACCGCATCGTGATCAGCCAGAAGCGCTTCGACCGTTACATCCACGCCGACGTTGACGCCGCAATGGAAGGTAACACCTTCACCCTTGATCTGCTCGACACGGCGGTCGATGAAGTTCTTCTCCATCTTGAAATCCGGAATACCGTAACGCAGCAAACCGCCGGGCTTTGATTCACGCTCGTAAACGTGGACCTCATGACCGGCGCGGCCAAGCTGCTGCGCTGCCGCCATGCCGGAAGGACCGGAACCGATGATGGCGACCTTCTTGCCGGTGTGGATCGTCGCCGGCTTCGGCACGATAAAGCCCAGCTCGTAGGCCTTGTCGGCAATCGCCTGCTCCACGGTCTTGATGGCGACCGGTGCATCCTCGAGGTTCAGCGTGCAGGCTTCCTCGCAGGGTGCCGGACAGACGCGGCCGGTGAATTCCGGGAAGTTGTTGGTGGAATGGAGGTTGCGGATCGCCTCTTCCCAATTGTTGTTATAAACCAGATCGTTCCAGTCGGGGATCTGGTTGTGCACGGGACAGCCCGTCGGGCCGTGACAGTAGGGAATGCCGCAATCCATGCAGCGCGCCGCCTGCTTCTGCACCTCGGCATCCGACATCGGAATGGTGAATTCGCGGAAATGGCGGATACGGTCCGATGCGGGCTGATACTTGCCCACCTGCCGGTCGATCTCAAGAAAACCTGTAACCTTGCCCACGTTTATGTCCTCACATCAAAGCGGAGCGCCTGTTAGGCCCCAGTACCAGTAAGCGAAACCGAAAGCCGCCCCCAATACGATGAATTCAAATCCGGTCTCGCCGCTTGTCCAATAGATCACCATGGGAACGGCGACCGCGATCATCAGCGAGACCAGTTGGTGTAGTATCCCCACGCGGCGGATTATTCCGCCGCGACGCCCATACGCATGCGCTCCATTTCCTCAAGCGCACGACGGTATTCGACCGGCATGACCTTGCGGAATTTCGGACGGAACTCGCTCCAGCGGTCGAGTATATCCTTGGCGCGTGCAGAGTTGGTGTAGTGGAAGTGATTGGAAATCAGCTGGTAGAGCCGCTCCTCGTCGTGACGCGTCATGTCCTCGGATACGTCAACGCGTCCCTTGTGCATGAGGTCGCCACCGTGATGGTGCAGCTTCTCGAGCATGTCGTCCTCTTCCGGAACCGGCTCCAGCTCGACCATGGCCATGTTGCAGCGGGTGGCGAAATCGCCCTTCTCGTCGAGAACGTAAGCCACGCCACCGGACATGCCGGCCGCGAAGTTGCGGCCCGTCTCGCCGAGCACCACGACAATACCGCCCGTCATATATTCGCAACCGTGGTCGCCGACACCTTCGACAACCGCGACCGCGCCGGAGTTGCGCACTGCAAAGCGCTCACCCGCAACACCACGGAAATAGCACTCGCCGGTGATGGCGCCGTAAAGAACGGTGTTGCCGACAATGATCGAGTTTTCAGCGACGATACGGGTGTTTTCCGGCGGGCGCACGATGATGCGGCCACCCGAAAGACCCTTGCCGACATAGTCGTTGCCGTCACCCACCAGATCGAAGGTGATGCCGCGAGCGAGAAACGCGCCGAAGGACTGACCAGCCGTGCCGCGCAGCGTCACGTGGATCGTATCGTCCTTCAGACCCTTATGGCCCCAGCGCTTGGCAAGCGCGCCTGACAGCATGGCACCGGCGGAACGGTCGACGTTCTTGATCGGCACTTCGAAAACGACAGGCTCGCGGTTTTCCAGCGACGGTAGCGACTTCTCGATCAGCTTGCGATCGAGAATATCGTCGATCGGGTGCTTCTGACGCTCGGTCCAGAAAGTTGCCTCCTTGGGAGCCTCTACCTTGTGGAAGATGCGGCTGAAATCCAGACCCTTGGCCTTCCAGTGCGCCAGCATCTCATCCTTTTCGAGAAGTTCGGAAGCGCCGATGATCTCGTCCAGCTTGGTAACGCCAAGCGAGGCGAGTATTTCGCGCACTTCTTCAGCCACGAAGAAGAAGTAGTTGATGACGTGTTCCGGCGTGCCCTTGAAGCGCTTGCGCAGAACCGGGTCCTGCGTTGCGACGCCGACGGGGCAGGTGTTCAGATGGCACTTGCGCATCATGATGCAGCCCGCAGCAATCAGCGGCGCGGTGGCAAAGCCGAATTCATCCGCACCAAGCAGCGCGCCGATGATGACGTCGCGGCCGGTCTTCAGACCACCATCCACCTGCAGCGCGATGCGCGAACGAAGGCCGTTCAGCACCAGCGTCTGCTGGGTTTCGGCAAGGCCGATTTCCCAAGGCGAACCGGCATGCTTCAGCGACGTCAGCGGCGAAGCACCGGTGCCGCCATCGAAACCGGCGATGGTGATATGGTCGGCGCGCGCCTTGGCGACACCCGCCGCAACCGTGCCAACGCCCACTTCCGACACGAGCTTCACAGAAACATCTGCTTCCGGGTTGACGTTCTTCAGGTCGTAGATCAGCTGCGCCAGATCTTCGATGGAGTAGATATCGTGGTGTGGCGGCGGCGAAATGAGGCCGACGCCCGGCGTGGAGTGACGGGTTTTTGCAACCGTGGCATCCACCTTGTGGCCGGGCAGCTGGCCGCCTTCGCCGGGCTTGGCACCCTGCGCGACCTTGATCTGCAACATGTCGGCATTGACGAGATATTCCGTCGTAACACCAAAGCGGCCGGATGCGATCTGCTTGATGGCGGAACGCTCGGGGTTCGGCTTGCCGTTCAGAAGCGGCATGTAACGGTCGGATTCTTCGCCGCCTTCGCCGGTGTTGGACTTGCCGCCGATGCGGTTCATCGCAATCGCAAGCGTGGTATGCGCCTCGCGGCTGATCGAGCCGAAGGACATGGCGCCAGTCGAGAAGCGCTTGACGATATCGACCGCCGGTTCGACGTCGTCGATGGAAACCGGCTTGCGGCCGAGCGCTTCCGCCGATTTGACCTTGAACAGGCCGCGAATGGTGTTCATGCGCAGCGCCGTCTCATTCACCATGTCGGCAAATTCACGGTAGCGCTCCTGGCTGTTGCCGCGCACGGCGTGTTGCAGCGAGGCGACGGCATCCGGCGTCCAGGCGTGGCTTTCGCCGCGCATGCGATAGGCATATTCGCCGCCGATATCGAGCGTGTTGGCAAGGATCGGATCCTTGCCGAAAGCCGCTGTGTGGCGCGTTACGGTTTCTTCGGCGATCTCGGTCAGACCCACGCCCTCGATGGAGGTGGCGGTGCCGAAGAAATACTTCTCGACGAATTCCGACGACAGGCCGATGGCGTCGAAAATCTGCGCGCCGCAATAGGACTGGTAGGTGGAAATGCCCATCTTGGACATGACCTTGAGGATGCCCTTACCCACCGCCTTGATGTAGCGATAGACGACTTCGTCGTCCGACACTTCCTTCGGGAAGGCGCCGTGCTTGTGCATGTCGAGCAGCGTGTCGAAGGCGAGGTAGGGGTTGATCGCCTCCGCGCCATAGCCAGCGAGCAGACAGAAATGATGGATTTCGCGCGGTTCGCCGGTTTCAACGACGAGGCCGACCGAGGTGCGCAGACCCTTGCGGATCAGGTGGTGATGCACAGCAGCCGTCGCCAGCAGCGCGGGGATCGCAATCCGGTCCGGGCCAAGCTGGCGGTCGGACAGAACGATGATGTTGTAACCACCGCGAACAGCGGATTCAGCCCGCTCGCACAGGCGGTCGAGCATGTCAGGCATGCCTTCGGCGCCGCGCTCCACATCATAGGTGAAGTCGAGCGTCTTGGTATCGAAACGGTCTTCGGTGTGGCCGATGGAGCGGATCTTTTCCAGATCGCCATTGGTGAGGATCGGCTGGCGCACTTCCAGACGCTTGGCACGGGCCGCACCCTCGTGATCGAGAAGGTTCGGGCGTGGGCCAATGAACGAAACGAGGCTCATCACCAGTTCTTCGCGGATCGGATCGATCGGCGGGTTGGTCACCTGCGCGAAGTTCTGCTTGAAATAGGTGTAAAGCAGCTTGGACTTGTCCGACATGGCCGAAATCGGCGTATCGGTACCCATCGAGCCGATGGCTTCCTGGCCCGTTGTTGCCATCGGCGACATCAGGAGCTTGGTATCTTCGCTGGTGTAACCGAAGGCCTGCTGGCGATCGAGCAACGACACGTCACGCCGCAGCGCCCGTGGCTCCACCGGCTTCAGATCCTCAAGAATGAGCTGGGTGCGGTCTAGCCAGGTGCGATAGGGGTGCTTGGCAGCAAGCTCGTGCTTCACGTCCTCGTCGGAAATGATCGAGCCCTTTTCCATGTCGATCAGCAGCATCTTGCCGGGCTGCAAACGCCACTTCTTGATGATGCGTTCTTCCGGAACCGGCAGCGTGCCGGCTTCCGACGCCATGATGACGCGGTCGTCGTCGGTGACGAGATAGCGCGCCGGGCGCAAACCGTTACGGTCGAGGGTTGCGCCGATCTGCTTGCCATCGGTGAAGGCAACGGCGGCCGGGCCGTCCCACGGCTCCATAAGCGCGGCATGATATTCGTAGAAAGCCTTGCGTTCAGCCGACATGGACAAGTTGCCCGACCAGGCTTCCGGGATCAGCATCATCACGGCATGGGCCATGGAGTAACCGCCGCGCACGAGGAATTCGAGCGCGTTGTCGAAGCAGGCGGTGTCCGACTGGCCTTCATAGGAAATCGGCCAGAGCTTGGAGATATCGTCACCGAACAGCGCCGACGAAACAGACGCCTGACGCGCCGCCATCCAGTTCACGTTGCCGCGCAGCGTGTTGATCTCGCCGTTATGGGCGACCATGCGATAGGGATGCGCGAGCTTCCAGGACGGGAAGGTGTTGGTGGAGAAACGCTGGTGCACCAGCGCAACCGCGGATTCGAAACGCGGGTCCGCCAGATCCTTGTAATAGGCCCCAACCTGATAGGCGAGGAACATGCCCTTGTAGACGATGGTGGAGGAGGACAGCGAGACGGGATAGAAATCCTGCGTTTCCTTGCCGCCGCCCTCGTCGTAGATGCGGTTGGAGAGAACCTTGCGGATCAGGAACAGCTTGCGCTCGAAGTCATGATTGGTCGCCGCATCGCGGCCGGCGCCGATGAAAACCTGAACATGGTGCGGTTCGGTGCCAGCGATATCGGGTGCCTTGGAAAGGGAAGAATTGTCGACTGGCACGTCGCGGAAGCCGAGGAACTGCTGTCCCTCCTCGCCGATCACGTCGACAATGACCTTCTTGTAGTGATCGATACGGGACGGATCGCGCGGCATGAAGATGTGGCCAACGGCATATTCGCCAGCTTTCGGCAGCGTCACACCCTGGCTCGCCATTTCCTCGCGGAAAAAGCGGTCGGGGATCTGCACGAGAATGCCCGCACCATCGCCCATCAGCGGATCAGCGCCGACAGCACCGCGATGCGTCAGGTTTTCAAGAATGAACAGGCCGTCCTTGACGATCTGGTGCGACTTCTGACCCTTCATATGGGCAACAAAGCCGACGCCGCAGGCATCGTGCTCATTGCGCGGATCGTAAAGACCCTGCTTTTCCGGCAGGCCGCCCGCGAAACGCCCCTTCGCAGAAACGGGTGCGGCCGCAGCCGCGGTGGGACAGTCTGTGGTCAGGGTTGCGGCGACGTTGTCTGCCTGCAGCTTGTTTGTCATTTTCGTCCCTCCTGCAAAATTACTTGCATGGTTTCATGCGAAGATCCGGCTCGACACGAATTTCGCTTTCCGAAAAATCCGCATTCAATCCGGCTCGACCAAATTTAGGACAGCAAAGCTGTCTCAATTCGAGAGAATTTTGGCAGAAACCCGCGGGTTTAGCAAGGGTGCGAATCCAATTAGTCGCAGTGCCGATTTGCAGCGAAGTTTCGATACTGACCCATTGCGCGAAACTTTCTTGTCACAAAACGCTTCGGGCCGTTGCTTTCATTGCCGGATTTGCCAACCGCGAGGTTAGGTCCTAGAACTTTGCGGATCATCGTCAACGCATTCCCAACACCAGCACAACAGCCATCGGAAAGCTTTCAGAGATGTTTTTTGCCTCAGACAACTGGGCCGGCGCCCACCCTGCCATCAACGAGCGCCTTTCGCGGGAATCCACCCGATTTGCGGCTGCCTATGGCACCAGCGCCCTCGACCTTTCCATAGAAAAGCGCTTCAATGAAATATTCGAACGCGAAGTGGCGGTGTTTTTCGTCGCCACAGGTACGGCGGCCAATTCTCTTTCGCTGGCAAGCATTGCCCGCCCCGGCGGCCTGACCTTCTGTCATTCCGAAGCCCATGTGATCGAGGATGAATGTGGAGCGCCGGATTTCTTCTCCGGCATGCGCATGGTTGCCGTCGAGGGACCGAACGGCAAAATGCTGCCGGAAAATCTGATCGAGCGCATTTCGCGCTATCCGCAGGACGCCGTTCATCACGGACGCGCCGCAGCGGTTACGATGACACAGGCAACCGAGGCCGGTACTGTCTATACGCTCGATGAAATCGACGCGATTGCCAAAATCGCCAAGGAGAACGGCCTGCCGCTGCATATGGACGGCGCGCGCTTTGCCAATGCGCTTGCCGCACTCGGCACCACGCCCGCCGAAATGACCTGGAAACGCGGCGTTGATGTGCTCTCTTTCGGTGGCACGAAAAACGGCTGCTGGTGCGCGGAAGCGATCGTGTTTTTCGACCCCGCGCTCGCCAAAGACTTCGCCTTCCTGCGCAAGCGCACCGCCCAGCTTTTTTCGAAGTCGCGCTTCATCGCCGCACAATTCGAAGCCTATCTGCAGGACGATCTCTGGTTGGGTCTCGCAAGCCACGCCAATGCCATGGCCAATCGGCTGCGGGCCGGCTTCGCCTCGCTTAACAGTGCCCGTCTGGCATGGCCAACCACTGCAAACGAGGTTTTCGCCATTCTGCCGAAAGCCGCCGCTGAAGCGGCAACGGAGAAAGGCGCGAAGTTCTACGACTGGCTGGTGCCCCGCGATATGCCGGAAAAGGTCGGAAAGGACGAGGTGCTGATCCGCATGGTCACCAGCTTCGCAACGACCGAGGCTGATGTCGACGAATTCCTGTCGATCTGCGCCGCCGTCTGACAAAACATTCGGGGGCGCCGTTTCTTAACGGCGCCCTCAAACCTCCTGCAGCCGGTAGCCGACACCAGTTTCCGTAAGGATATAGCGCGGCTGATCCGGAATTTTTTCGATCTTCTGGCGAAGCTGGCGTACGTAAACGCGCAAATATTGCACGTCGGTCAACTCGTCCCACACATGCTCCAGCAGGAAACGGTGCGTCAGCACCTTGCCCGCATGCTGGACCAGGACCCGCAGAATATCATATTCCTTGGGCGAGAGTTTCACCTCCCGGTCCTCCACCTTGACGATGCGTCTGACGAGATCGACCGAAAGATCGCCGGTATGAAACACCGGTCTCTCACCCTGGCTCTGAAGGCGATGGCGCAGGGCGACACGAATGCGGGCAACAAGCTCGTTCATGCCGAAAGGCTTGGTGATGTAATCGTCGGCACCCAGCTCCAGTGCCTTGACGATACCCGCCTCGTCAGTGCGGCTGGAAAGAATGATGACGGGTAGGGAAAGTCCCTCGCCCCGCCATTTCTCCAGAAGCTCGTGTCCCGACATATCCGGAAGACCGAGATCAAGGACCACGAGATCGGGCTTGTCCTCGTTCATCAACTCCATCGCGACGCGGGCATTCATCGCCTCGCTGACCGCATAGTCCTGCGTCGAGAGACCGACCCGCAAAAGTTTGCGGATCGGCGGTTCATCGTCGACGATCAGAATGCGAACGGCGGAATTGGTCATTGCCGATCTCCTTCAGCCCTAGTCATGATTCAGCACCGGCACTTCGGCGGGAACGGGCAGGCTTATGGTAAATTGCGCGCCCGTGCGACCTGATCTGTTTTCAGCGCGGATAGATCCACCCATGGCCTCGATAAACCCCTTGCAGATGGAGAGCCCGAGGCCGGTCCCGGCCTGCACATGGTCCGCCTTGCGCACACGGTAGAAACTGTCGAACACCCGCTCGGTATCATCAGGGGGAATACCCGGCCCCTCGTCGGCAACGGACAGGAAGACATGTCTGCCCTGCCGCCACCCGCGAATCTGGATTAGGGTTTGTTCGGGCGCGTATTTGGCGGCATTGTCGATCAGATTGAACAGAACCTGCTCAAAAAGCACCGGATCGACCTTCAGCATCGGCAGATCGGAGGGAATGTCCAGAACGATCTCGTGCCTGACAATTATTTTCGCCGCGCGTGAAAGCGCTGTTCCGACCATATCGCCAACAAAGTGCAATCCGTAATTCGGCTCCATCGCGCCCGAACCGATCCTCGTCATATCGAGCAGGTTGGAAATGAAGCGGTTCAGCCGTTCGGATTCCTCGACGATGGTTAGAAGCAGTTCGGTGCGCGCCTCGAGCGGAATGTCGTCGGCGAAATCCTTCAGCGTTCCGGCGGAACCCAGAATGGCGGCGAGTGGCGTTTTCAGGTCGTGGGAGATGGAGGTCAAAAGCGCGGTGCGCAGCCGGTCGGTTTCCGCCGCAAGCCTTGCCCGATCGACATCCGAAACCAGCTGGATGCGCTCGATGGCAAGTGCCGCCTGATCCGCCAGCGCATCGAAAAGCCGCTGCTGCTCAGGTGTGAAAAGCGGGCCAAGCCGGTCGTCGTCCAGCCCCACCACCCCGACGGCGCCGCTGCCGGTGCGCAGCGGCAGATAAAGGCGTTTGGCACCCGGGAGCGTATCGGCGCCCCGGCCTGCAGCCTTGTTATGTTCCCAGGCCCAGTGAGCGGCCGCAATGTCCGCATCCACGAGCGTGTCATCGGGCGGATAGCCCGCCTTGACGGTGATCGAATTGTTTTCGGGCAGAAGCAGGACGACCCTGACTTTCAGCATCGACGCCATCTGGAACGCGGTTGCCCACAATACGTCATCCAGCGTGCCGGTAACCGCGAGTTTTTTGGAAAAAAGGTACAAATCTTCCGTGGTTCGCGCACGCATCCGTGCAGCTGCGGCCTGCCGCTGCACCGCCGCAGTCAGATTTGAGGCGACAAGCGCCACACCGAGATAGAACAGCAGCGCCACAACGCTTTCGGGATCGCGGACAGTCAGGGTATAACGCGGTTCAAGAAAGAAAAAATTGAACGCAAAGGCACCAAGCAGGGAAGCATAAAGGCCAGGCCCCAGCCCTCCGCGCACGGCCGCCGCAAAAACCGCCATCAGGAACACCAGCGCCAGATTTTGAACATCAAGGGCTTGGTCAAGTACGATGCCGGCTACGATTGCCAGTCCGACAAACAGGGTGCTGTTGAGATAGGGCAGTATCGAAAACCGCGATTGAGCCGTTGCCGGCTTCACGGTCTGGACCGGCTTCTCCGCGTTTTTGTCGCCGGAAATGACATGCACGCTGATATCGCCGGCATGGTCTATCAAATCATGCGTCAGCGAACGCTGCAGAATTCTCTGCCACCACGACCTTCTGGGACGGCCGATGATGATGTGGGTGAAGTTATTGGCGTTGGCATAGGATATGATTTCGTGCGTCAGGTCGAGCGCCGGCAGTGTTACTGTCTCGCCGCCCAACTGCTGCGCGAGCCGCATGGTGCCGGCCAGCCGATCCTTCTCCGCCTCCGACAATTGCTGAGAGCGAGGCGTGTCCAGATGCAGTGCCGTCCACGGCGCGCGCAGGCGATCGGCCTGCCTACGGGCATAACGCACCAGACCGGGGCCGTTGCCGCCGTGGTCCAGACAGACCAGAACACGGTCTCCCGCAGCCCACGGCCCGGAGATGGCGTGCGACTGCATGTGGTTGAGCAATTGCTCGTCCACCCGTTGCGCTGTGCGCCGTAGCGCAAGCTCGCGCAGGGCCGTCAGATTGCCGCGCGAAAAATAGTTCTCGATGGCGCGCCGCGCGGTGCGGGGCATATAGACCTTGCCGTCCTGCAGGCGCTTGATCAGATCGTCGGGGGTGATATCGATGATCTCAACATCGTCAGCCCGGTCAATGATGCTGTCCGGCACCGTTTCGCGCACGCGGATACGGGTGATCTGCGCCACCACATCGTTCAGGCTTTCCACATGCTGAATGTTCAATGTCGTATAGACATCGATGCCCTGCGCGAGAATTTCCTGAACATCCATATAGCGCTTGGGATGCCGGCTGCCGGCCGCATTGGTGTGGGCCAGCTCATCGACCAGAACCAGCGCCGGTCGACGGGCGAGAATGGCGTCGAGATCCATCTCGTTCAGCGACTGGCCGCGATAATCAATGTTCCGGCGCGCAATGATCTCGAAACCCTGCACAAGTGTTTCGGTTTCCTTGCGGCCATGCGTTTCCACGACACCGATAATGGTATCGACACCATCTGCGAGTTTTGCCCGGCCAGACATCAGCATTTCATAGGTCTTGCCGACACCGGGAGCTGCGCCCAGAAAAATCTTCAGCCGCCCTCGCGCCTCGCGCCGGGCGTTTTCAAGCAGCGCATCCGGCGATGGTCTGCTCGGCATATCACGATTATCGTCAGGCATTTAACTCACCAGTGGACAAGCTATGGCTTCCAAAGAAGCCATAGCCATTTCAGTTCATGAGCCGGCTGCGTCAAGAGCCATGTTGAGAGCCAGCACATTTACAACGGGCTCGCCCATGAAGCCCAATTCAGGCGCCTCCACATGGGCGTCGACGACGGCGCGCAGTGACGCTTCGTTCATGCCCCTTGCCTTGGCGACACGCGAGACCTGAAAATAGGCGGCCTCAGGCGACACATGCGGGTCAAGACCGCTGCCCGATGCCGTCACCAGATCAATGGGAACCTCGGCTGCCGAATTTTCGGCTTTAGCAGCCTCGTAGTCCTGCTTCACCCGGTCGATAAGCTTTGCGCTCGTCGGTCCCAGGTTGGAGCCGGAAGACGACGCGGCATTGTAGCCGTCGCCGGCAGCTGACGGCCTGCCGTGGAAATATTTCTCGCCGGTGAAGGCCTGCCCTATCAATTGCGACCCGACAACAGTCCCATTCTTCTCGATCAGACTGCCATTTGCCTGGAAGGGAAAGATAGCCTGTGCAAGGCCCGTCATTCCAAGAGGATAGGCAAGGCCGGTGATTGCGGTGGTGGCAAGGATCAGCACCAGTGCGGGACGTAGCTGTTTCAACATTTCCATACTCCTCAGGCGAGACCAAGCGCCGTAATGGCGAGGTCAATGGCCTTGATGCCGATGAAGGGCACGATAATGCCGCCCAGACCATAGATGACCAGATTGCGCGACAGCAGCGCCCCGGCCCCGATCGGGCGGTATTTGACGCCCTTCAGCGAGAGCGGGATGAGCGCGATGATGATGAGCGCGTTGAAGATGATGGCAGACAGGATCGCACTTTGCGGTGTCGAAAGACCCATGACATTCAGCACGCCAAGCTGCGGATAGAAGGCCAGGAACATTGCCGGGATGATGGCGAAATATTTGGCGATGTCGTTGGCGATGGAGAATGTGGTTAGCGCGCCGCGCGTCATCAGCAATTGCTTGCCGATTTCGACGATTTCGATGAGCTTGGTCGGATCGCTGTCGAGATCGACCATGTTGCCAGCCTCGCGCGCTGCGACCGTGCCGGTGTTCATGGCGACACCCACATCGGCCTGCGCCAGTGCGGGCGCATCGTTCGTGCCGTCACCGCACATGGCGACGAGCTTGCCCTTGGCCTGTTCCTCGCGGATAAGCTCCAGCTTGTTTTCCGGGGTCGCCTGGGCGAGGAAATCGTCCACCCCTGCTTCCGCCGCGATGGCAGCGGCCGTCATGGGATTGTCGCCGGTGATCATCACCGTGCGGATGCCCATGCGGCGAAGTTCGGCGAAGCGCTCGCGAATGCCGCCCTTGACGATATCCTTCAGCTGCACGACGCCGAGCAGCTTTCCGTCGCGCACGACGGCAAGCGGTGTGCCGCCTGTCTTGGCTATCTCTTCCGCGATCGTGCGGATGTCGCGCGTTACATCCGTTTCGGTTTTAACGGCAAGCGCCGTATTGCCTTGCTGCGTAACACCGCCATCGACATAGGAAAGAACGGCATCGACAGCCCCCTTGCGAATGGAAGAGCCTTCGAAATCCACACCGCTCATGCGGGTCTGGGCGGTGAAGGGCACGAAAGTGGCGTGCAGTTTCTGCATGTCGCGGGCACGGATGCCGTATTTTTCCTTGGCGAGAACGACGATGGAACGGCCTTCCGGCGTTTCGTCGGCAAGCGATGCAAGCTGCGCCGCATCGGCCAGTTCCTGTTCGGAAACACCGGTGACGGGGCGGAATTCGGTTGCCTGGCGGTTGCCGAGCGTTATCGTGCCGGTCTTGTCGAGCAGCAGCGTGTCGACGTCGCCGGCGGCTTCCACCGCGCGGCCGGACATGGCAAGCACGTTGAAACGCACCAGCCTGTCCATGCCGGCAATGCCGATCGCCGACAAGAGAGCGCCGATGGTCGTCGGGATGAGCGTCACAAACAGCGCCACCAGCACGATGATCGGGATGGAGCCACCGGCATAGGCCGCAAAGCTCGGAATGGTCGCGGTGGCCAGAACGAAGATGAGCGTCATGCCCGCAAGCAGAATGTTGAGCGCGATTTCGTTCGGCGTCTTCTGGCGCTCGGCGCCTTCAACGAGCGAAATCATCCGGTCGAGGAAGGTGGAGCCGGCAGCAGCGGTGATGCGAACCCTTATCCAGTCCGACAGCACCTGCGTACCACCGGTGACAGCCGAGCGATCGCCGCCGGATTCGCGGATAACAGGGGCGGATTCGCCCGTTATTGCCGCTTCATTGACTGAGGCAACACCTTCGATGACTTCACCGTCGGACGGAATGATGTCGCCAGCCTCGACGAGAACGACATCGTTCACCTTGAGGCCAGCGCCGGCTACCATCGTATATTGGCTACGATCATCACCGGTCAGAAGTTTCGCCTGGGTTTCCGTGCGGGTTTTCCGCAGCGAATCCGCCTGCGCCTTGCCGCGCCCTTCGGCTACGGCCTCGGCGAAATTGGCAAAGAGAACGGTGAACCAAAGCCATAGATTGATCTGGAAGGAAAAGCCGAGATTTGCATTGCCGATGATGAGATCGCGAACGAACAGCACGGTAGTCAGCACCGATACCGTTGCCACGACAAACATGACCGGATTGCGCGCAAGCGTGCGCGGATTGAGCTTTTTGAATGCGTCGGCAATTGCCGGAACGAGAATGCGAGAATCAAGGATGCTCGCTTGTTTGGACTGGCTCATGAAGAGACTCCAGCGTTTGAAACAGGGCGACCGATGAGGGTCGATCAGCCCGTGAGAACTTCGAGAGCGCAGACGGCGGCGAACAGAGCCGCCATCATTGCAAGAATGAGATTGGATGCGCACCAGCCGCCCGGGCCGGCGCTCCCGTGAACAGGAGCGCCAGTGCGGACAGGAAGGGTGCGGTTACGTCGGGGAGTATCCTTCGTCATGGCACCACCTCAAAATACCTGGCCGGTGGCCATGACCAGATGTTCCACGACCGGACCAAGCGCCAGGGCCGGCAGGAAGGTGAGGCCACCGACGACCACGATCGTGCCGACGAGCAGACCGACGAAGAGCGGGCCGTCCGTGGGGAAGGTGCCGGCTGATGCCGGAACGGTCTTTTTGGTAACCAGCGAGCCGGCAATCGCCAACGCCGGGATGATCACCAGAAAACGTCCCATCAACATGCCAAAACCAAGCGTGATGTTGTACCAGGTCGTGTTGCCCGTGAGGCCGCCGAAGGCAGAGCCGTTATTGGCAGCAGCCGAGGTATAGGCATAAAGAATCTCGGAGAACCCGTGCGGTCCGGCTGTGCCGACCGACGCGACCGCCGAGGGCAGGATGGTGGCGGTGGCTGTGAAAACCAGCATGGCGAGCGGCAGGCAGAGAATGGCCAGAACCGCCATCTTCATCTCCTTGGCCTCTATCTTCTTGCCGAGATACTCCGGCGTGCGCCCGACCATCAGCCCCGCCACGAAAATGGCGATGATGATGAAGAGAAGAATGCCATAGAAACCCGCGCCAACGCCGCCGACGATTACCTCACCCAGTTGCATGTTGATGAGCGGAATGAGACCACCGAGCGCCGTGAAGCTGCCATGCATGGCGTTGACCGCACCGCAGGAGGCAGCGGTGGTGATGACCGCAAAGAGCGACGAGAGTGCCACGCCGAAGCGAGCTTCCTTGCCTTCCATGTTGCTTCCGGCAAGGCCGAAGCTGTGCATAAGCGGATTTCCGGCCGCTTCCGCCCAATAGGTCACTGCAACACCGGCGATGAACAGAACACCCATGGCAGCAAGGATTGCCCAGCCCTGACGGGTGTTGCCGACCATACGGCCGAAGACGTTGGTGAAGGCAGCACCGATCGCGAAGATCGACACCATCTGGATCATGTTGGAGATGGCATCAGGGTTTTCGAACGGATGCGCGGAATTGGCATTGAAGAAACCGCCGCCATTGGTGCCGAGCATCTTGATCGCCAGCTGCGACGCTACCGGGCCGACTGCGATCGTCTGCCGCGCGCCTTCAAGCGTCTGGGCACCGACATAAGCGCCAAGCGTCTGCGGCACGCCGAGCCATACGTAAACCAGGGTAAGCACGATACAGGCAGGCAGCAGGATGTAGAGCGTCGAGCGCACCATATCCACCCAGAAATTGCCGATGGCCTTGCCGGAAGCGCGCGCGAAGGCGCGGATTAGCCCGATTGCAATCGCCATGCCCGTCGCGGCAGAAACAAAGTTCTGCACGGTGAAACCAGCCATCTGGGTCAGATAGGACATGGTGCTTTCGCCACCATAATTCTGCCAGTTGGTATTGGTGACGAAGCTGACTGCCGTGTTGAAAGACAGTTCCGGCCCGACTGCTGCCATTCCTTCCGGATTATATGGCAACATACCCTGAAAGCGCATCAGGGCGTAGAGCAGGGCAAAACCGAAGAGGTTGAAGAGGAGCATGGAAAACGCATAGGTCGTCCAGTGCTGTTCTTCGCGCTCGCTTGTCCCGGCAAGGGCATAAAGGCCGCGCTCGACGGGTGCGAGAACCGGCGAAAGCAGGGTGCGTTCGCCATTGAAGACTCGCGCCATATAGAAGCCGAGAGGCTTCACCAGCGCGACAACGATCCCGCAGAAAAGCAGGATCTGAAACCATCCATTGAGGGTCATGGTATTGAACTTTCAATAGCCGCCGCTTCCCGATCAGAAGCGTTCGGGGCGAATGAGAGCATAGGTGAGGTAGGCGGCGATAAAGACGGTGACGGCACCGCTCAAAACATAATCGAATAACATCTCGACCTCCGCCTAAAGCCGGTCGCAGGCGCGCGTATAGGCAAAGCAAAGCGCGAAAAACACCGTGGCTGCACCGATCAGAATAACGTCCATCATCGATGGGACTCCTTTTTTAACCGAGGAGCCGGACAGGAAGAAAAGCGCCGTCATGTGGGACGTCGCTTTTCATTCTTTCTGGCTGGGAAGAAACACCATCCCTTCCCGCACAGAAGAATGCACCCGAACCGCATAAAGGTTCGAGACGGCGGCAGATGGAATAAAATAGGAATCTCATAGGAATTTCGATGCCCGCCAATGCGGGCATTGCAGCCGATGCTTAAGAGAGCGAGCCGTCTTTGAACGCGGAAACGATCTTTTCCGCCGGGCTGTTGGCGGCAATCAGCGCCGCAAGCAGTATACGCGCCTGTCCGGGGCGCAGCGTTGACGAATGGATGGCACCGGCCGCGACCAGATCGTGACCACCGCCGCCACCGCCGTAACTCGCCACCAGCAGTCCTTCCGGGACCCTGCTGGAGACGACGACGGGAACGCCTCGCTCGGCACAGCGCTTCACCGCCACAGCGATGCCCGGATTGGCGTTGCCGGAGCCAAGTGCGGCAAGCACGATCCCATCCGCACCGGCCTGCAGGCTTGCCTCGATATGGGCGGCATCACAACCGGGATAAATGGCAACGATATCAACCCGCAGATCGGCGAGGGGCGCAGCAAGCTCCAGCGCTGCGGCATGGGCCGCCGGCCGCGCAGAGCGGAACGCATCCGCCGCATCCGCGCTCAGCTTGTACAGCCCCCATGCCGGCAGACATCTGCCGCCGAAGGATAAAAGCACGCCGCGTTCGGCATTCGTCTGATCAAGCGCCGTTTCTATGGCCGCGGCCAGATTGGACGGCCCGTCCGCATTCGGATGGTCGGCCGTAAACTGTGCGCCGGTGAAGACAACCGGCTTGGTGGTGGCATGCTGCAAATGCACGAGCAGCGAGGATTCTTCCATCGCATCGGTTCCATGCAGAACGACGACACCGGTGACAGCGGGATCATTGAGCTCCACGCCTACCGCATCGCTGATGCGCTGTATGTCGGCCAATGTCAGGCTGGAGGAATCCTTCGCCATCAGATCGACCGGCTTCAGCCTCGCGTTGATTTGCGGAACCAGTGCAAGCAGGTCTTCACCCGAAAGGCTTGGTGTGCTGGCGCCATCGGCGCCGCGCCTGCTGGCGATGGTACCACCGGTGGCGATGACCGCCACCAATGGAGCTTCACCATGCCCGCTCAATGCGACGCTCCCGCGCCTGCACGTTCGCCGGCCAGACGGTGGATACGGTCGCGCAGCATATACCAGCCGATGACCAGCGCCGGGATGATGACCAGCAGCGAAGCGATGGTCCACGAGCCGACAGGGTAATCAAAAGCCATCAGCACCAGCACGCCGAACAGGAAGACGAGTGTGAGAATGCCAGTGTAAGGCGCACCGAACATGCGGAAATCCGGGCGAGCCAGTTCGCCGCGCCTGGAAAGCTGCCACAGTTTGAGCTGGCAGAGCACGATGACGGCCCATGCGCAGATGATGCCGAGCGCCGACAGGTTGAGTGCAATTTCGAAGGCCGCAGCTGGCACGACGGCGTTCAGCGCCACACCGAGAACGGTGACGGCGGCGGTCACCGCAATACCGCCATAGGGCACGCCGGCCTTGTTCATCTTTGCCAGCGCTGCCGGCGCCGATCCAGAGACCGCCATCGAATGAAGAATACGGCCGGTAGAATAAAGCCCGGCATTGAGCGAAGACAGCACGGCGGTTAGCACCACAAGGTTCATGATCACATCCGCACCCTGAACACCGATGGAACCGAAGAAGGTAACGAAGGGGCTCTCGCCAGCCTTATAGGCGGTATAAGGCAGAAGCAGCGTGAACAGCAATACCGAGCCGACATAAAACACCACGAGGCGCAGCACCACGGCGCGGATGGCGCGGGGCATGACTTTGCGAGGGTCTTCGGTTTCCCCTGCCGCCGTGCCGATCAGTTCGATCGAGGCGTAAGCGAACACTACCCCCTGAATGATGACGAAGGCAGGAAGAATGCCGTTCGGGAAGAAGCCGCCATTGTCGGTGATAATGCTGAAGCCTGTCACATGCCCTTCAATGGGCGTGCCAAAGATGACGAAATAGACGCCAACGACGAGGAAGATCGCAAGCGCCAGCACCTTGATCAGGCTGAACCAGAACTCAAGCTCGCCAAAAACCTTCACCGACAGCATGTTCATCGCCAGCACAACCAGAAGTGCCGTCAACGCAAACACCCATTGGTCGATGCCCGCCAGCCAGGGGACGTAGTGCTTGAAGAAGTTCATATAGAGCGCAACGGCGGTCACATCGGCCACCGAGGTCATTGCCCAGTTCAACCAATACATCCAGCCGGCAAAGAAAGCCATCTTCTCGCCATAGAACTCGCGGGCATAGGACACGAACGAGCCGGAACTCGGGCGATGCATGATAAGTTCGCCAAGTGCACGCAGCACCAGAAACGCAAAGAAGCCGCAAAGCGCATAAACAAACACCAGCGCCGGACCGGCCTGCGCCAGCCGTCCACCGGCGCCCAGGAACAGCCCGGTGCCAATTGCGCCACCAATCGCGATCATCTGGATCTGACGCGGTTTAAGTGCCTTGTGGTATCCGAGGTCTTCTTCCGTGAAGACCTCGCGTTCGGCAGGTGCCGTTTTTACAGATTTCATTGATATTTCTCCTCCCAATGAATTTGCTTTGCAGTCGGCGATACGCCGGAAATCAAAATTGGAACTGGCATGCTCGGCGCTGGATACAGCGCCAGCAAGCTCATGCATCGCTGTAAAGCTGCATGACAGATTTTTGCCCTCATAATTGCAGAGAATGCCGTTCGTCAAGGGGATCGAAGTATTATTGACCTTCGTACGGCGAAGGATTAAGGTCGAAAAATCTGTAAGACAGCTTTACAGATTTTGGTAACGCTTTGAGCTATTGGAGGAAAAAGTGGGCGTGACGCGCATGGAGCATGATTTGCTCGGAACGAAGGAAATTCCGGCAGATGTTTATTGGGGCGTGCACACGGCACGCGCGGTGGAGAACTTTCAGATCACCGGCGTAACGATCGGCCACAACCCCTATCTCGTCAGGGGACTTGCCTATGTGAAGGAGGCCGCCGCCCTCGCCAATCACGAGCTTGGCTTGCTTGACCAGGAGCGGATGGAAGCAATCGTCAGAGCCTGCCGCGAAATTCGTGAGGGTGCGCTTCACGAGCAGTTCGTCGTGGACGAAATTCAGGGCGGTGCTGGCACTTCCACCAACATGAACGCCAACGAGGTCATCGCCAACCGGGCACTTGAACTGCTCGGCCACGCGAAAGGCGATTATGCCCACCTTCACCCCAACGACCACGTCAATCTCAGCCAGTCCACCAACGATGCTTATCCGACGGCGGTCAATGTAGGAATGATCGAAGCGATCGACGATCTCGCGGCTTCGATGGGTGTGCTGAAAGACGCGTTCGATCGCAAGGCACAGGAGTTTTCCGGCTTCATCAAGCTGGGACGGACGCAATTGCAGGATGCCGTGCCGATGACGCTCGGTCAGGAGTTCCGCACTTTCGTGGTGATGCTGGGCGAGGATCAGGCCCGCCTCATCGAATCCGCAGCCCTGCTGCACGAGATCAATCTCGGCGCCACCGCCATCGGCACCGGGCTCAATGCACCGCGCGGTTATGCGGCGCTTGCCTGCCAGCATCTGGCGCGGTTGACCGGACGCCCGCTGGTGACGGCCGCCGACCTGATCGAAGCGACGCAGGACCCCGGCGCATTTGTGCATCTGTCCGGCGTGTTGAAACGTGTCGCCGTCAAACTGTCAAAAACCTGCAACGACCTTCGCCTGCTCTCTTCCGGCCCGCGCGCCGGCATCGGCGAAATCACCCTGCCCTCCGTTCAGGCGGGGTCCAGCATCATGCCGGGCAAGATCAATCCGGTCATTCCCGAAATGGTCAATCAGGTGGCTTATGCGGTAATCGGCAACGACATCACCATCACAATGGCCGCCGAAGCCGGGCAGCTACAGCTGAACGCCTTCGAGCCGATCATGGTGCGTGCCCTTTCCCAGAGCATCAGCCAGCTGAGCGCCGCTTGCCGGACTTTGGCGGCACGTTGTGTCGATGGCATCGTCGCCAATCCCGCCATCATGGCACAGCGTGTGGAGGAATCGATCGGTCTCGCAACCGCGCTTAACCCGCTGATCGGATACTATGCAGCAACTGACGTCGCAAGGGAGGCGCTGGCCAGCGGCCGCACCGTCCCGCAGGTGGTGCTGGAGCGCGGCTATCTGACGGAGGAGCAACTTCATCAGGCACTGAGCCCCCGCCACCTCGCCAACCTACCCGCGCTTACGGGTGTCGAGCCCGATCTTCTCCAATAATGGTCGTTACCACCTGCTTCACCTGACCCAGGTGAAGCTCCATCGCTTCGCGCGCATCGGGGGACGAACCCCGCCGGATCGCCTCGACGATCCGGCGGTGCTCCAAATTCGATGCAACGCGCCGGCCAGCCATCAGGTTGACCATCTCGGACTGTTGGGAAAGAGCCTCGCGCGCATCGGCCACAACCTTGGCAAACAGTGCATTGGACGAGGCTTCCGCAATGGCGCAATGAAATTGCCCGTCCAGCAGCACCCACGGATGCGGCCTTTCCTCAGCCTCCATCCTGTCGCAGAGTTCGAGCAGGGTCTCTAGTTGGGCATCCGTGCGCCGTAGCGCCGCCCAACCGGCCGCCGGCACCTCAATGAAGGGGCGTGCCTCGATCAGGTCACGGGCGGAATATGCTCCGTAACTCAATTCAGCAGGCGGTGTGGCGGTCATTACATAGGTGCCGCTACCCGTGCGCGTCTGCGTCAACCCCAGAGTCTGGAGAGATCGCAACGCCTCGCGCACGATCGGCCGGCTGACACCATATCTTTCCGCCAGATGGGCTTCGGAGGGCAGCCGGGTTCCGACCACGAGCTGACCAGAGGTGATGGCCGAACGGATATCTTCGAACACCACTTCTGCGGCATTCTTGCGATTGATCGGCTTTGCGTCCGCAAGCCAATCCGACAACCCGCCCATCCTTGAACCCTCCGGCACCCTTGGTCTGTCAACGACGCAGAAGCAAACGCTTATCTATTGAAGGACAGCGCCGCTGCCGCAGCTAAGCCGATCTTCCTAACACTATCTGCGCCGAAGGAACAACGATGGCGGGCACATTTGCAGAATTTAAGCGGGACAGTGGCTTTGCCGGCGCCACACCCTCGCGATCACGAGGGTGTGGCTGTCTCACAGGAAATTACGTCTTGATTTCCTGTGCTTCCTGCTTGTCATCTTCGCGCGGAATGCGGAACCACGCGACATAGAGTGCCGGAAGGAACAGCAGCGTGAGCGCCGTGCCAACCACGATGCCGCCCATCATGGCATAGGCCATCGGACCCCAGAATATCTCCCGAGATATGGGGATGAGGGCAAGTGTTGCCGCCGCAGCCGTCAGCATGATCGGTCGCATGCGATGCTCGGTCGCCTCGATGACGGCGCGCCAGGCCGAGACCCCCTCGCTTCTGAGATGTTCGATCTGAACGACGAGAATGACCGAGTTTCGGATCAGAATACCGATCAGTGCCAATATGCCGAGAATGGCGACGAAACCCATCGGCGCGTTGGAGAGCAGCAGCGCTGCCACCACGCCGATCAGCGCCGTCGGAGCAACGGCAAAGACAAGAAACAGCCGGCTGAAGCTCTGCAACTGAACCATAAGGATCGTTGCCATCGCAAACAGCATCAGAGGCACCACGGCTACGATTGGCGCCTGCGAATCCGCGCTGGATTCCACCGAGCCTCCTATTTCCACCTTGTACCCCACGGGGAGCGACTTTTCGAAAGCCTCGAGTTTCGGCTTCAACTGCTCCACGATCGTCGCCGGCTGCGTCGGGCCGATGATGGCAGCCTTGACCGTGACTGTCGGAATTCTGTCGCGACGCCAGATGGTCGGCTGTTCCAGCTCGTAGCGGAAATTGGCGATTGCCGACAGCGGCACGGCCTTGCCGTTCGTGGCCGGCAATTGCAGGTTCTGCAATGTTTCGATGGAGCCGCGCTCCGCCAGCTGCGCACGCGCCACCACATTGACGAGGTAGATATCATCCCTGACCTGCGTCACGGTGGAACCCTCGACAATGCTGTTCATTGCATTGGCGATGTCTTCCGAAGAGACACCGAGCTGGCGGGCCTTGTCCTGCAAAACGTCGACCTTGACCACCCGCGTCGGCTCATTCCAGTCCATGACCATGTTGGACAGCAGCCGATGCTCGCCGACGATGCCCGCCAGCTGCTGGCCTAGTTCGCGGACATGCTGGATATCCGGACCGCTCAAGCGATATTGCACCGGCTTTCCGACCGGAGGGCCGATGTCGAGCAATTTCACGAAGGCGTCGGTGCCGGTAAACGTCCGGTTCAGATAGTCCTGCAACTCAGCGCGCACCTTGTCGCGCACATCAAGCCCCTTGGTGACGATGATTGTCTGGCCGAAGGTGACATCAGGCGTCTGCACGTCAAAGGAGAGGATGAAACGTGGTGCGCCTTCACCGACATAGGTCGTCCAGTGGTCGATGTCGGGGTTTTTCGCCAGCGCTTCCTGCTCGAACTGTGCCATCTGCCGGTTGGTTTCGGCAATCGAGCTGTTCTGTGGCAGGTTCCAGTCTACGATCAATTCCACACGGTCAGAAGCCGGGAAGAACTGCTGCTGCACGAGGCTCATGCCGCCAACGGAAAGGGCAAACAACGCAACCGTGAGGATGATCGTAACCCAACGAAAGCGCAGCGCCCGGGCTAGAAGCCAGGAAAAGCCAGAGGCAAAACGGCCCTTCTTCTCATGGTGCGATTTCATCGTCTTGGGCAACATCGCCACGCCAAGCAGTGGCGTGAACACAACCGCGACAATCCACGACACGATCAGCGAAACGGCGATCACCACGAACAGGGTGAATGTGAACTCACCCGCCGCGCTGTTGTTGAGGCCGACGGGAATGAAACCGGCAACGGTGACCAGCGTACCGGTCAGCATCGGGAATGCGGTCGAAGTATAAACATAGGTCGCCGCTTTTCTGAGATCATCGCCGACCTCGAGGCGTGCGACCATCATCTCGACAGCAATCATAGCATCGTCGACGAGAAGCCCGAGCGCGATGATAAGCGCGCCGAGCGAGATGCGTTGCAGCGAAATGCCGGTATATTCCATATAGACGAAGGTGATCGCCAGCACGAGCGGTATGGAGACCGCAACCACCATGCCCGCCCGCAATCCGAGGCTGATGAAGCTGATGACGAGAACGATTGCGATCGCCTCGAACAGCGCCGAAGTGAAGCCGGAGACCGCCTCATCGACCACGGCCGGCTGATCGGACACGCGATGCACATCGACGCCAACAGGCAGGTCCGCCACGATACGCTTCATCTGTGCATCCAGCTCCTCGCCGAAATGCACGAGGTTCGCACCGGTTTTCATGCCTATGGCAAGACCGATGGCCGGTTGCCCGTTAAAGCGGAACAGAGAAGACGGCGGATCGACATAACCGCGCCGGATCGTCGCCACTTCCGTCAGCGGGAAGAACCGGTTGTTGACGCGCAGATTGATGGCGCGAAGGCTGTCTTCCGAGGTGAACTGGCCGCTGACACGCAGCGCAACACGTTCCGGCCCGGCATTGACGAAGCCGGACTGGGTGACAGCATTCTGGGCTTGCAGCGTCTTGATAATCGATTGCTGATCGATGCCCAGCGCTGCGATCTGCCGCGTGGAAAACTCCAGATAGATCGCCTCGTCTTGCGCGCCGATGACATCAACCTTGCCGATATTGTCGACAGTCAGAACCTTGGCACGCGCGTCCTCCACCAGATCGCGCAATTGCCGCTGGCTGAGACCGTCGCTGGTGAAGGCGTAGATATTGCCATAAACATCGCCGAAACGGTCGTTGAAGAACGGGCCGACAACGCCCGAGGGGAAGTCGCCCTTGATGTCGCCGATCATGTTGCGCACGCGCACCCAGGTGGGTTCGACATTCTTGGCTTTGGTTTCCGGCACGAGTTCCACGAAAATCGTCGTCTTGCCAGCGACTGTCTGGCTGCGCAGATAGTCGAGATTGTCGAGTTCCTCGAGCTTCTTCTCGATCCTGTCGGTCACCTGCCTGGCCACTTCCTCCGCCGAAGCGCCGGGCCATTGCGCGCTGATCACCATTGTCTTGATGGTGAAATTCGGATCTTCCTCACGTCCGAGGTTGAGATAGGAGAAAACACCGGCAAGAACGAAGACCAGCATGAAGTACCAGACGAGCGAACGGTGCTCGAGCGCCCAGTCGGAAAGATTGAATTTCTTCACTGATGGACCTCCTGATCGATCCTGATGGCTTGACCATCCTTAAGCTTGTGAACGCCGGCACTGGCGACACGTTCGCCGGGCTTGACGCCGCCGGTGATGCGCACACTGCCGCCTTCAGCGGGCTCGCCCTCTATTTTGACCGGGCGCGAGGTGACCGTGGCCGTATCGGTATTGACGATCCAGACACTCCAACCGTCTTCGGTTTTCAGCAGGGCCGACGAGGGGAGCATGATCTGCGATTCGGAGGCGGCAATTGCTGAGGCCGTGACGACCGAGCCGAGCCGGAATGTCGGCGGCGCATCCTGAAGGCTGATTTTCGTGCGGCGCGTGCGTGTTGCGGTTTCGGCTTCTGGGGCAATCTCACGCACCACGCCGGTGGTGCGTATCTTTGGGTCCAGTTGCAGGGCGATATCGAAGGTCGATCCGATATCAAGTCGCTGCGCCGCAAATTGCGGAACATCGACCACAACATCCCGCACTTCCGGGCGGGCAATGGTCACGACCGTCTGTCCGGCAGAGACGACCTGGCCAATTTCACCGGATGTCGCAGTCACCACGCCGTCAAATTCCGCGTGTAGCTGCGTATAGCCCAGTTGCTCCTCGGCCTTATCAAGATTTGCACGGGCTTTGGCGACGGCGGCATTGGCCGTTCGCGTGGCCTGCTCGGCCTCTTCAAGTGCTGCTTCCGTGCCGCTGCGGGCCTCGGCCAGCACGCGCTGACGCTGCTCGGTCGTCACCGCATTGGCCAGTTGCGCTTCGGCGTTGGACAGATCGGATTGGGCGCTCTTTACCGAAAGTTCCAGCGCGAGCGGATCGATCGAGGCCACCACATCGCCTTTCTTGACCAGATCGGCCACATCGACATTGCGGGCAATGATCCGGCCGAGAACACGAAAGCCGAGATCGGTCTGAATTCTCGATTCCACCGTGCCGGTCAGCCGCAGCGCATCGGCGCGCGTCTCCCCTACGACAACGGAGAGCACCGGGCGCGGCGCCTCAGCGGGCGCTTCCTGCTTTTCCTGGCAGGACGAGACCGCAATCGCCGGAAGCAGCAAAAACAAGCTTCTGTTTATCCTGAACATTATTGTGCCTGCCCCTTTTCATAGGCGACCTTTTCACCGGTGCGGAGAAATTTGGTCCCGCTGGTCACGACGAGATCGCCGGGAAGAAGTCCTTCCGCCACGACGAATTGACCCGTCTCATAGTCGGAGACCTCAACCCGGCGCATGGCGATTTCCGAGGACTGCGCATCGACCACCCAGACGGCGGGAAGGCCGTTCTGCGATGCCATTGCCGACCAGGGAAGCTCAATCGCCTCCACCTGCTTGAAGCGGAAATGACCCGATACCGGTGCTCCGAGCGGCATGGTCATATCGCCGTTCAGGCCAACCTTGACCCGGATCGTCCCATTGTCGGGATCGATCGTCGGGGAAATCTCCCGCACCGGTCCCTCGACAGCGCGGGCGGGATCCGACAGGAGGCTGACATTGACGAGATTGTCGATATCGCGCTCGAGGAACAGGGATTCGTAGACATCAAATACCGCATCGCGCGGCCCGTCATGCGCCAGCGTGAAAACGAGCTGAGCGGCCTGCGCCACCTGACCGACTTCGACATTGCGCGCGGTGATCACACCATCCGCATCGGCCCTGAGTTCGGTGTAGGAAAGCGCATCGCGCGCCGTATCCAGCTGGGCCTGCGCCGATCTGACGGCGCCTTGTGTGGTGAGCAGGGTTTCCTGCGCCTTGTCGACCGCGGAGCGCGAAGTCACCTGCGTCTTGAAAAGACTTTGCTGGCGATCGAATGCCAACTGCGCCTGCGTCATCTGCGCTTCGGCAGATTGCAGGTTGGCCACCGCAACGTCGATATCCGCCTTTTGCTCTTCCGGGTCGATGCGAGCAAGCAATTGCCCGGCCTTTACCGGGGTACCCACATCCACCAGCCGCTCGGTGATCTTGCCGCTCACCCGAAAGGAAAGGTCCGTCTGGACCCGTGCCCTTACTTCACCGGTGATGACGCTGCCACGGCCGACGGGCTTTTTCGCTGCCGCAACCACATCGACGACACGCAACGGCTTTTCAGCAGGCGGCTCTTCGTTGCTGCAGGACGACAGGGCGAAAATGCCGCCGACCGCCATTGCTAAAAGAATGCTTTTCATGGTGACCTCTTGATCTTCGCCTCACCCTATAATATTTGACTGACTGAATAGTCAATGAAATTCTTGCGTCGCCGATCGGGAACCGTCCGGACGTCAAACCGGGCTCCCCGAATGATCATTACGAATGCCCGGCGCGTCCTCTCGGACGCATCGGGGGATGTGCCGACATATTGAACCACGCACCACGTCTTGTAAAAATCGATTCCGGTTTTTACGCCGGTGCTATAGGCAAACCACCTGTCATTTCCGCCGATTGCGACGGGTAAAAAGGCAAGTGCCGAAAGAATACGTAGGGATCCGGGGTTATGGCAAAAGCAAAACTGACACGCGCAGAACAGAAGATACAACGTCCGTTGGAAATTCTCGACGCCGCATTCGAGGAATTCACCAAGAGAGGATTTACGGCCACGCGGGTGGAGGACATTGCCGAGCGGGTGGGAGTGACGAAAGGCACGGTCTACGTCTATTTCGAAACCAAGGAGGCTCTTTTCGAGGCGATGATCAGGCATGCCTCGGCACCTTTTCAGGAGGCATTCAAGGCTTATGCACGCACGTCGGATGATCCCGTCGAGGAGCTTCGGATGCTTCTTGAATTCCTGTTCGACGCCCTCGTCGACAATAGAAAGATGCGGGAACTGTTTCGCTTCATCGTTGCGGAAGGAGCAAAATTCCCCGATCTCATCGACCAGCACCATGACGTGGTGATGGCGCCGGTATTCGAGCGGATCAATACGATCCTCGAAGAGGGCGTGGCGAAAAAAAGGTTTAGAGCCAACCCCACCGAACTGGCCAAGGTCGTCATGTCACCCATAGTCGGAACATTGGTTTTCCGGTTGATTTTCGACGATCGGCGCAGTCTGGACAAGCAGGTCGTTCTGAAGATTCATCTCGAACTGATCATGCGCGGGCTGCTGGCATAAGGGGCACTCTCCTGCCAGTCGATGACCCCTGATGCTGCGATCTGATACATCGCAAGAAACCTTACATGTCGGGCGCGATACAGCCACAATGCTGCGGTAAGGGTCTGTTGCCTCGAGCATATTGCTCGTATTTGAACGAGTAATTGCCATCCTGTTGCCGAGACCCGCTCACCACTCCAACTTTTCAGCGATTTTAGTTGCCGAGTCGAGCTGTGCTCCTGCGAGAGAATGCCAGTGCCGATTAAATTCTAGTACCCTTCAATCAATTTGAGGTCACCCTGCCCCTCTGTGCAAACAGCGCCGGTACAGTTAGACAGAACAGGTTCCAGCCGCGCAGAGTTGTGCGAGATCCTCGCCGAGCAGATCGACTTAATTAACCGTTTCAGATTTCAGGAGCGAGCTTACAGCTCGAACATTTATGAACAAAACAGTGAATGCCCGCGCCGAGCAGAGCACGGAACCGCCGCGGCAACGCGTGTTGGCTCGAGATCGGGCTATTCCAGAAAACGACCGCCAGCGCGGTGAACACTTTTTTCGAAATGCAGGCGACCAGAAGGATTGCTATCAACCATGACCGCGACGTTAACAGCCCAATTACCTGGCGGCGCGAGTGAAAAGGCCCTGCTTAAAATACTTTCGAATTATCGCAAACCCCGGACCGGCCGCAGCCTGTACGAACTTGCCGTGACGCTTGTTCCCTTTGTATTCCTTTGGGCAGCAGCGTCGGTATCGATTCATTTTGGTTACTGGCTTGGCCTGCTTCTGGTGATCCCCGCAGCCGGATTCCTGTTGAGGCTCTTCATACTGCAACACGATTGCGGACACGGCTCTTTTTTCGGGCGCCGTCGCTGGGATGACTGGACGGGTCGCGCAATCGGTATCCTGACGCTGACGCCCTACGACTATTGGCGCCGCGCGCATGCGGAACACCATGCGTCAGCCGGCAATCTCGATGAGCGAGGGGTTGGCGACATTACAACTCTGACCGTGACCGAATATCGTGCACTCTCCTCACGCGGAAAACTCGGTTATCGCTTGTACAGGCATCCGCTGGTGATGTTCGGCATCGGTCCTGCTTTCCTGTTTCTGTTCAAACAAAGGCTACCGTTTGGCATGATGCGGTCTGGAGCGTTGCCCTGGATTTCGACAATGGCAACAAATGCCGGTGTGGCCGTATTGGCCATTCTTCTTATCTGGGCGATAGGGCTCGTGCCTTTTCTGTTGGTTCATCTGCCAATAGTGCTGCTTGCCGGGTCAGCAGGTGTCTGGCTGTTTTATGTCCAGCACCAGTTTGAAGAAACCCACTGGTCCAAGCCTCCGGAATGGGCTTTTCCCCATGCGGCGATGCATGGCGCCTCGTATTACGATCTTCCGGGTCCGCTGCGTTGGATCACCGGCAATATCGGCATGCACCATGTCCACCATTTGTCGAGCAAGGTACCTTTTTACAGGTTGCCAGAGATTCTGCACGACTACCCGGAGCTTGCGAAACTTGGTCGCATCAGCCTTCGCGACAGCCTGGGCTGCGTAAAGCTCATTCTGTGGGACGAATCCACCAAACGGCTGATTTCGCTACGTGAGGCAGAAAAGCAACCGCGATAGACGAGAGCTGGAACGACGCAATACCCTTTGAGCCGGTGCGTGAGATATCATTCCGCTAAATGCAGAACCGACCCCAATGAGACGTGGCCAACAGTGTAGGTTTGCATTGTTTCAGTAACGGCCGGCACTGTCGGCCAGAGATTGAATTGTAGCAGCAGCCATTTTGTTGGATCGAATGCGGCTATGGCCGCGAGCGCGCCGGCCCTGATTGCTGAACGCGCGTCCGCGGTCGCCGTATCGCGTAGCTTGGCCAGATCAGAATGGGGCGCTATGGACCGAGCCTCCCGTGTGGCATATCGCGAAGCTGTAAGATCAGGTACGTGGTCGGCGTGCCAGACCAGCCATGTCTGCACCGATGGCCAGCCGAAGTCCCGTGTCAGAACCGCAAAACCTGGACCGGATAGGAAGCTGTCTATCCCTTCTGGCTCGTCCCAGAGATAGAACGGCGCGTAGAGATTTTCAGCACTGGTGAAGCCGGCATCCTGCTTTCTCGCCGAAAGATAGGCCTTGAAACGCAGGCGTGGAAAGCCATCGAGCAGCGGCCCCTTCTCCCTTATGCGCCGGTCTATGATCGCCATGTCGTAGCCGGCAGGCAGCGTGAAGCTGTATTGCATGGCGATCATGACGTGCTCTCCTCTTTTTTGACAGGTTCCATCCAGTGGACGGCAGTTCCACTCCTGACCGGCTGGACGCTGAGATAGCTGAAGGGACAGGACGGCGCGGCGCCATGCCAATGGGCTTCGCCGGGCGCAAACCACACCGCATCTCCGGCACGAACTTCACGCGGATCGTCACCCTTGCGTTGGATGAGACCGATGCCATCCAGCACGAAGAGAAGCTGGCCGCGCGGATGACTGTGCCAATGGGTCACGACCCCCGGCGGCACAAAAGCGCGCATTGCCGTCATCTCGCCATCGATCCGGCTCGATAACAGCATCTGGACGAGGAAGGATCCGCTGGAGATACCCTCAGGTGCAGCAACTATTCCGTCACCGGCTCGACGCACGCTCATGGTGGATGGACAGGCCGGTTGCATCTCGAAAAAATCGGTCATCGGCCACTCCCATCCGCTGGTGTGCCTGCTGAAACGCCTGATGCAAAGGACCAGTCATCAAACGTCGAGTTGACGATGGCGACCATCACATCCTCCGGCCTCACACCGGGCGACACCGCCAGGTTTTCGACGAGCCTCGCATAGAAGCGCGCCTTGGTTTCCGGCGATCGCGTCTTGCCGGTGGTGATATGAAAGAAAATGAAATCATCCGACCGAGGGCCGCCGCGATATGTTCGGTCGAAGATCAGTTCGCCCGGTTGGTGCTGGTGGATTGCAGCGAAGCGGTCGTTTTCCGGAACGTCAAAGCAGTCGACAAGCGCGTGGTCGAGACTGTCGGAAACCGCCTTGAGATAGTCGGTGGATTTGCCCGCAAGCAAAGATATTCGGGTGAAAGGCATGGATGCGCTCCGTTCAAGAGGATTGACAGCCACACTATGAAACGACATCATCATCCTGAAAATCAAATTATTCAGGACATTACGTCCTGATTTTAGGGACATTTAATTTGCGCCTTACCCATTTGGATCTGGACGCGCTCCGCAGTTTCGTGATTGGCATCGAGAGCGGGTCGTTCGCGCAGGCCGCAGACAGACTGGGGCGTTCGACCTCTGCGGTCAGCGCACAACTCAAGAAGCTGGAGGACCAGACCGAAACCGCTCTGGTGCGCAAATCCGGCCGGGGGCTGGCGCTGACCGAGAGCGGCGAAGTGCTGCTGTCCTATGCCCGCCGCATATTGAGCCTGAATGACGAGGCGATCAGCGCCGTTCGCGGGCCGGAACTCGCAGGCTGGATCCGCCTCGGGATTCAGGAGGATTTCGGAGAAACCGTGTTGCCGCAGGTGCTGGGCCGTTTCGCACGGGCCCATCCGCGGGTTCGGATCGAAGGGCGCATCGCTCGCAATAGCGAATTGCGGGAGAAGGTCGAGTCCGGCCATCTTGACCTCGCCTTGGCTTGGAATGACGACACGGCTTCGCCGGCTGAAACGGTTGCATCCATGCCACTGTGCTGGCTGGGCGCGGCGGAAACAGAAACTGTCTGGCAGACCGGCGGGAAAGAGCCGCTGCCACTTGCAGTCTTGGAAGCGCCGTGCCTTTTACGTAGCATTGCCTGCAACCACCTTGATCAACAGCGTATCGCCTGGCGCATTGCATTCGTCAGCCCTAGCCTCGGCGGGTTGTGGGCTGCGACAGCCGCAGGCCTTGGCATCGCACTTCGCACACCGTTCGGCCGGCCGCCTTCCGTACGGGTTCTCGATCCACTCACCAATGGTTTGCCACAACTCCCGTCGCTGGGGCTCAGCCTTCTTCGCTCCGGAAAAGACGAAAATCCAATCAGCGCCCATCTCGCCACGATCATCCGCCAAGCCTTGCAGGAAACGCTGCCGGAAGCATGGATAGTGCGACCGTAATCGCTGAAATAGCATGAGCTTCCGCCAAGATTACAGGCACGGCGAAGCTGCAGGGGATTCTTGGCTCGGTTTAAAGGCTTGCGCTCGATTCACAAAAATTCCGCATAATATCTTTCATTATCACAATAAACATGATTATCTGCGGAAATGGATTCAACAGACCGCAAAATCATCAGTCTTCTTGCAGAAGACGCCCGCCGCTCTCTGGCCGATATCGGAAATGTCGTGGAGCTTTCCGCTTCGGCCGTGAACGAGCGCATCCGACGCCTGACGGCCAGCGGGGCGATCCGTCGCATCACCGTTGATGCCGATCCATCCGCATTCGATTTGCCCGTGATCGCCTTCGTGTGGATCGCGTTGGCGCCGGATGCGGACGAGGCCGCGTTTCGTGTCTATGCGGCGTCGCAGTCCGCTATTGCGGAATGTCACCATGTGACCGGGCAGTGGTCCTACCTCGTCAAAGTTCACGTCGGGTCGCTGGCGGAGATCGAAACCTTTCTGGCGACAATGAAACAGAACGGGTTCCTTGCCCGTACCGAAACGATCATCGCCCTGTCTTCTGTCGTGCCGGGACCATTTATGCCGAAGGAAAGCGTGGACTGATGGAACTGATGCTCGTTTTGAAAAGCATTGTGCTGGGCCTTGCGGTCGCAGCCCCGCTCGGCCCCATCGGCGCCCTCTGCATCAACCGGACCCTTGAGCGCGGGTTCTGGGCGGGAGTGGCAGGTGGCCTTGGGACTGCTCTGGCGGATGCCGTGTATGCCAGCCTCGCAGCGCTGGGCTTTTCCGCTTTCGCGGCGACCCTTGCGACAATCGATACGCCGCTCAAAATCGTCGGCGGCCTTTTCATGCTGTGGCTCGGCTGGAAAAGCCTGAGGCCCAAACCTCTGGCAGAAGCGGCCAAGGTTGGAGCGCGCGATCTGCTCGGCACCATCACCGCGACCTTTTTCCTGACGATCACCAACCCCATGACGATTCTGTCCTTTGCAGCAATTTTCGCGGGTCTCGGCCTTGCTGACGCATCGGGAGCGACGAGCGCGTTTTTTGTGGTCGCGGGCGTTTTTCTAGGGTCTTTATTGTGGTGGTTCATGTTGAGCGGCGGCGTTGCATTTGCCCGGCAGCGCCTTCCCACCACCTTTGCCCGCTGGGTTTCCCGCCTGTCCGGAGTGATCCTTGTCTTATTCGGGATTTTTTCCCTAGGTTCACTTGCCTGGGGCATGATGGCTCATTGAAATGCAACGGTTTTTTCTGCGGCTCCAACTTCTGGGAAAATCGGCGCTCCCTCCACGGCCGCATCGAGATCGGCGTCGTCGACGATGAAGGGCGCATTGCCGCAAAGTTCCAGTCCCAGTTTCTTGATGGTCGGCGCGCATTGCCGGTAGAGATGTCCTCCCGTGCTCGCCGAAGAGCATGGGATCATTAAGATGCATATTTCCGACCCTCAACAGAAAACCTGCGCCGACGCGGGATCGAAGGCCAGATGCACGAGATCACCACGGTTGAGGCCCGAAATCGCCTCATGGCCAAATGGCAGGCGCACGGCAAAGGGCTCTCCCGAACCTGTATGGGCGACGACATGGACGTTGTTGCCAAGGAAGGTGATATCGCTGACGGTGGCCTGAAAACCGGCGTAAGAGCCGGGCCTGTTGCGGCTGAGCTGTAAACGCTCCGGACGCAGCATCAGCGCCGCCTTTTTTCCCGGTGCAGCTTCGCCATGAACCGGAATATGGTCAAAGACGATATTCTGCCCGAGCGAAACCGTCGCCTTGCCGCCCGAGGCGGCGAGGAGATCGCAGGCGATGAAGTCGCTGTCACCGATGAATTCGGCCACGAAGCGGGTGGTGGGGTGAGCGTAAAGCTCCGGCCCCGTACCGATCTGGTCAATCACGCCTTTTGAAAACACCGCGATCCGGTCGGAAAGACGCAAGGCCTCTTCCTGATCATGGGTGACGTAAAGGATCGTTACTTCCGTCTGCTGGTGGATGCGACGGATTTCGAACTGGATTTCTTCCCTGAGCTTCTTGTCGAGCGCCGAGAGCGGCTCGTCCATCAGAAGAACCGGCGGATCATAAGCGAGCGCCCTTGCCAAGGCCACGCGCTGCTGCTGGCCGCCCGACATCTGCGCAGGCTTTCTGTCCTCGAAACCTTCGAGACGAACGAGCCTCAGCATCTCCTTCACCTTCGCATCGATTTCCGCCTTGCTCTTTCGGCGCACTTTCAGCGGAAAGGCGATATTCTCGCCAACAGACAGATGCGGAAACAGCGTGTAACGCTGGAAGACCATGCCGATATTGCGCTTGTGCGACGGCGTGGAGAGCAGACTTTCGCCGTTCAGCAGGATGTCGCCCGCCGTCGGCTGTTCGAAACCGGCCAGAATGTAGAGCGTCGTGCTCTTGCCCGAACCGGATGGTCCGAGAAACGTCATGAACTCGCCCGGCTGCACCTCGAGATTGACATCCTGAACGGCGACGACCGGTCCGTATTGCTTGGCGATGCCGCGAATTTGCAGGAGCGGTTTGGTCATGTTTTCAATCCTTTTCGCACAGCCGCGACAAGCAGCATGAGAATGATGGTCACCGCGATGAGAAGCGTCGATGCAGCGGCGATCACCGGCGTCAGATCCTGCCGCAGCGTCGCCCAGATTTTCACCGGCAGCGTCTGCAACGTTGGACTTGCCATGAAGATCGCCAGCACCACCTCATCCCAGGAAGTGAGGAAAGAAAAGATCGCGGCTGAGAACAGGCCATGGCTGATGGCCGGCAAGGTGATGCGGATTTTGGCCTGCAGCGGGCTCGCGCCGCATAGCACTGCAGCGTCTTCGATCGATTTATCGAAATCCTCGAGCGCGCTGGTCAACGCCAGAATGGAGAAAGGCAGCGCCACGACAAGATGGGCAATGACAAAGCCCGTAGTGGTGCCCGCAAGGCCGAGCTTCAGGAAAAAAGCATAAAGCGCCACCGCCAGCACCACGACAGGCAGGATCATCGGCGTCATGAACAAAGCCCGCAGACCCTCGCGCCCAATGAAACGCCCCCGCACCAGGCCGAAGGAGGCCACGAGGCCGATCAACACCGACAGGACTGTGACCATCACGGCGATACGCAGGCTTGTCCAGGCAGCATCCAGCCACCTCGGATCGGCAAAGAAATCCGCATACCATTTCAGCGTCCAGCCGGGCGGCGGAAAGATCAGCCATTGCGACGAGCCGAAGGACAAAGCAGCGATGAAGACAATCGGCAGGATAAGGAATGCCGCTGTCAGCACGGTGATTAAAAGGAGCAGCCACTTCCATGCGCCAAGGCTGTTGTAGTTCAAAAGCATGTCAGCGCCCCCCTGCCCCGGCCGCGCCGAAGAATTTCAGCTGGATTGCGTAAAGCGTCAGCGTCACCACCAGAAGCACCAGCGCCGCTGCCCCGCCCATGCCCCAGTTGACGAGAGACTGCACGAATTGCGCGATAAGCTCGGCCAGCATCATGTTCGCCGTGCCGCCCAGCAGCGCCGGGGTGACGAAATAGCCAAGCGACATGACGAACACCATCAGCGCGCCGGAGATCATACCGGGAGCGGCAAGTGGAATGAGAACGCGGGTCAGCGCCTGAAAGCGGGTTGCCCCGCACAGCGCCGCCGCCTGGAGAATGGCCGGATCGATCTTGCGGATGACGCCATAGAGCGGAATGATGATGAATGGCAGCATGATATAGGTCATGCCGATCGTGACGCCGGTCAGGTTGTTGACCAGTGCAAGCGGCTTGTCGATGATGCCAAGGCCCATCAGCGTCTTGTTGACGACACCCGTCCGCTGCAACAGCACCATCCAGGCATAGGTGCGTGCCAGAAGGTTGGTCCACATGGACAGAAGCAAAATTGCGAAAACGACGGAGGCAAGCCGCGACGGCATGATGGCAAGCGCCCACGCGACAGGAAAACCGATGACCAGCGTTACGAGCGTGACCAGCGCCGAGACCGCGAATGTATTGAAGAAAATCTTCAGGTAGGTGGAGCTGCCCAGCAATGCGGCGTAATTGCCAAAGCCCAGAACAGGCTCGGTAACGCTGCGCGACAGCAGGATGATAACCGGCACGACGAAGAACAGGGCAAGCAGAACGAATGCCGGCAGGGTGGCGGCAAAATTGCCGGGCCGGAAGGGCATCCGCACCTTCGTCTTCGGGCTTTCTGTTTCATCGGTAAGCGAGACCATGCCCAAACCTCCCCGGAGGTGAAAATTTGCGCGGGCGCTTTTGGCTGCCCGCGCCGTTGCCTTACTTGGCCTGCCAGGCGTACCAGCGCTCACCGATCTCGTCACGATGTTGCGCCCAGTAGTTCATGTCGGCATTGACCTGGCTCGCTGTCTGCTGGTCAGGCAGGGTCTTTGCCGTTTCCGGATCCATCAGCTTTGCGGATTCGACATTGACCGGGGCATAACCCGTGGCAGACGCCATATCCGCCTGCGCCTGCGCGGAGGTCGCAAGAGCGATGAACTTCATCGCCGCGTCCTTGTTCTTCGTTCCCTTGGGAACGACGAGAGAATCCGCTGCCGTGATGTTCTGCTCCCAGGAGGTCTCCACCTTCACACCGCTCTTCTCAAGCGCTGTCATGCGGCCGTTCCAGACGCTGCCGAAGGGTGCCTCCGCAGAAGCGATCAACTGCTGCGATTGCGCACCGCCAGACCACCAGATGATATCGGATTTGATCGTGTCCAGCTTCTTGAAGGCGCGATCGAGATCGAGCGGGTATAGCTTGTCGGCGGCAACACCATCGGCCAGCAGGGCTGCTTCGATCACACCCGGCGCGGACCACTTGTAAAAGGTGCGCTTGCCGGGGAACTTTGCCGTATCGAAAAGGTCGGCCCAGCTCTTGGGGCAGGCGGCTACAGCATCAACATTGCAGCCGATGACGAAGGAATAATAGAAGCTTCCGACGGAGTAATCAGTGACGAAACGAGGGTCTAGCTTCGTTTTGTCGATGACGGCGAAATCAAGCTTCTCCAGCAGGCCCTTCGGCCCGGCCTGCGCGGCGTAGTCGCCCTCCACGTCGACCACATCCCATGTCACGCCGTTCGCCTCGACCATGGCTTTCAGCTTGCCATAGTCCGTCGGGCCATCCTGAAGCACGTTGATGCCGGTCGCCACCATGAATTTTTCGGCCCAGGCCGCCTTCTGCGCGTCCTGCGTGGTTCCTCCCCAGCTGGAAAAAACCAGATCATTCGCCTGTGCGGATGCGCCCAGGGCGAAAATTGCTGCGCATGTCATCAATACCAGTTTCGATCTCATGTTCCCTTACTCCGTTTTAGAGCTTGTTGTTGGCATGCACTTCGCGGCCGGCAGATTCACTTCAGCGGTGAAAAAGGCGCCGGCTTCATGATCTTGTTTTCGGCGACTTCAATGAGGTCGCGGATCTTAGGCAGGAAAGACAACCAGCGTGGATCGGCCAGGAGCCGCGCGCGCCGTTCTTCGCGGTCATCCAGGCTGGAAAAAGCCCAGATGTGGACAATTTCATTGATCGGCCCGATCTCGGAAAAGAAGTAACCCACCAGCTCGCCCAGATGGCTTTTCTGGATTTCGATGCCTTCCTCCTCGACAACCCGAAGGTAGGCCGGAATGGCGCCGTTCTTCAGCCGGTAGGTGCGGATCTCGTAAAACATCGCGTCACCGCATCACGAATGGATCGGGGATCGGGTCATCGGAGGTTCTAAGCCATATGGTCTTCGTGCGCGTGTAATCGAGCGCTGCCGCAAGCCCGCCTTCGCGACCATCACCGGAAAGACCGAAACCCCCGAAAGGCGCAATCGGTGAGACGGCGCGATAGGTGTTCACCCAAACCACACCGGCACGGATCGCCTTCATCAGCCGATGGGCGCGCGTCAGGTTCTGCGTGAAGACGCCCGAGGCGAGGCCATAGACCGTGTCATTGGCCAAAGCGATCGCTTCCGCCTCGGTTTCGAAGGAAACAACCGAAAGAACCGGGCCGAAGAACTCCCTTTCCATGGACGGCGAACGAATGCCGTCACAATCGAGAATGGTCGGAGGGTAGAAATAACCAGCGCAATCCACCGCCAGACCGCCCGTCACCACCTTCGCACCGGCTTTTTCGGAAGCAGAGACCAGAGAGACAATATGCTTGCGCTGCCGCTCGGTCGCGAGCGGCCCCACTTCCGTTGCCATGTCCAGCGGCGAGCCGATGCGGATCGCCTCAGCCTTCGCCTTCAAAATCCCGAGGAAGCGATCCTTCACGCTTCTCTCGACGATCAGCCGTGATCCGGCAACACAGCTCTGACCGGTTGCCGCGAAAATTCCCGCGACCTGCGCATTGGCGGCGCTTTCGAGATCGGCGTCGGCAAAGACGAGGATTGGCGATTTGCCGCCGAGTTCGAGCGACGTGGAGGCAAGATTTTCGGCCGAGTTGCGAACGATGTGACGCGCCGTTTCCGGCCCGCCGGTAAAGGCGATATGGGCCACCTTGGGGTGTGTGGTGAGTGCCGTGCCGCAGGACGCACCGAAACCAGTGACTATATTGACGACGCCGGCAGGAAAACCAGCCTCCTGCACCAGCCGGGCGAACTCCAGAAGCGGCGCCGGTCCGTCTTCCGAGGCCTTGATGACGATTGTGCAGCCGGCAGCGAGCGCCGGGCCGATTTTAACGGCTGCCAGAAAAAGCTGGCTGTTCCACGGGACGATCGCGGCCACCACACCCACGGGTTCGCGCCGCAGCCAGACATCCATGTCCGGCTTGTCGATCGGCAGGTAGGCGCCCTCGATCTTGTCAGCCAAGCCCGCATAATAGCGATAATAGTCCGCGACATAGGCAATCTGCGCCGAGGTCTCGCGGATGATCTTACCGGTGTCACGGGTTTCGAGCTCGGCAAGCGTCTTTGCATTTTCGGCAACCAGATCGGCAAGCCGATAGAGCAGCTTGCCGCGTTGCGTCGCCGTCAGTTTCGACCAGGCGGCATCGTCATAAAGCGCCCGATGCGCAGCCTCTACGGCGCGGCTAATATCCGCTTCGCGGCTTTCCGGCATTTCTGCCCAAGGTTCACCGGTTGCCGGGTCGAGGCTCGAAAAGCTCGCCTCACCATCCTCGAAGCGCCCGTCGATGTAACATTGGAAACGGCGCATCATCTTACTCCTTGAAAGCCGGCATGACATCGGAAAGGAAGCGTTCCAGCGAGGCCTTCTTGCGCTCGAAGCTCATGCCGGTATCGATCCAGAAGGAATATTCGTCGTAGCCCATGGCCTCGTAGGCCTTAAGCCGGGTAATAACTTCATCGGCATCGCCGACAACGTTGTTCTTGCGCATGACATCACCGGAAAGCATGGCGTTTGCGGCAATCTCCTCCGGCGCAATACGCTCGATCAGCCCCTGATGAACGGGCTTTTCGTTTTTGAACCATGCAAAGAAGTAGTTGTAATAGACGCTCATCTCATGGGCCGCCTGGGCAATATCGGCTTCATCGGAACCGACATAGGTGTGGCGCAGCAGCATGATTTTCGGCCGCTGTTTATCCGGATTTTTCGCACAGGCATCGTTGAAGCGGCCCATCAGGGTTTCCACCTCGTCATCGCCTTGCCAGAGCGGCGTCACCTGAACATTGCAATCATTGGCGACAGCGAATTCATGCGAATTCGGATCACGCGCCGCCACCCAGATGGGCGGAAAAGGCTGCTGCAGCGGTTTGGGAGCCGATGTGGTGGCCGGGAACTTGAAGAATTCGCCGTCGTGGGTGTAGTCACCCGCCCAAACCCCTTTGACAGCCGGAATAAGCTCGCGCATCCGCTGGCCGGCGCCCCAGGCATCGAGGCCTGGAAGCAGCCGCTCATATTCGAACGAATAGGCGCCACGCGCGATGCCGATATCAAGACGGCCGTCACAGATCAGATCCGCCATCGCCGCTTCTCCGGCAAGCTTGATCGGGTGCCAGAAAGGCGCGATCACCGTTCCCGTACCCAGGCGTGCCGTCTTCGTACGCCGCGCCAGATCGGCGATCGTTACAAAGGGGTTGGGCGCTATGGTGAAATCCATGCCGTGATGTTCGCCGGTCCAGATGGCATGCATGCCACCACGATCGGCGATTTCGCAAAGCGTTACGAACTCCTCGTAGAGTGTCTTGTGGTCCTGGGAGGCGTCCAGCCGCTCCATGTGAACGAAGAGGGAGAATTTCATGGGTTTGGCCCCTTCATGGAGATGGGATGAACCTTGCCGGCAGTCTCGTTACCGACATAGACGCCGAAGTTGCCGATCGAGCTTTCCAGCACGAAACGATTGACGATATCCGCCGTAGCGCCGGAGTCGAATTTTGCCGAAGCCAGCGCGCCGGGCAACAGAAATCGGCCCTCGCGCGGCGCTTGATCGCCATCGGCAAGCGCGTGATAGACGACGTGTTGGCGCCCATCCGTCTTGTTCTCATAAACCGAGTAGAGAAATCCCGTTTTGACGGAGAGACCCGTCAGGTCTTCGAGACGTGATGTCAGCGCCGCGACCGGATCGCCGCTTGCCACGACACAACCGGGAAGCGACAGCACGTCGTCGCCAACGAGGTAAATCTCGCCGCGCCGTTCCAGAACGGCGCCCACGACGATATCGCCCTCTGCCGCTGCCGATACCGCCTTTGCAGCCAGCATCGGCGTGAAATAGCCGCCGCGCGCATAACCGAGACCGTTCAGGCCGCTATTGTCGAAAGCCTCGATACGGCCGAGCAGAATGACATGATCGCCGGCCTCGATAACCTCCTGCATCGAACATTCGAACCAGGCCGCGACGTCTGCAAAGACCGGGGAGCCCTTCGGCGCATCCAACCAGCTGGCGGTGGCGAAACGGTCTTCGACCGGCCGGGCGAAGGTGTTGGAGAGGTCCTTCTGGCTTTCCGACAGAATATTGACCGCGAAGTTTTTGGTGCCCGTCATCGTCGCGAAATTGCGCGAGCTACGGGCAAGGCAGATCAGCAGCAACGGCGGATCGAGCGAAACCGAGGTGAAGGAGTTGGCGGTAAAACCGATGGGCTTTCCTGCATCGTCCCGGGTGGTCACGATTGTTACTCCCGTAACGAAAGCGCCGAATGCATCGCGCAAAGCGCGCGGATCAAGGGTTGCAACAGTCATTGCGGCTCCTCCTCTAAAGCCAGCCATTCGGCCATCATTGCATTGACAGTTTCAGGCGCGGTCAGGTTGACCATATGCCGGTGCGCCTCAACGACGCGGGCGTAACCGCGCGGTGTGATCGCCGCCATCTGCTCGGCCATCAACGGCGTCGAATTGGGGTCGTCCGAACCCGTCAGGAAAAGAGCCGGGCAGATGACCGAGGGCCACCGATCCGCATAGGTCTCGTCGCCGCCCGCAAATGCGGTATAGGCAACCGCGTAACCTTCGGGATCGACCATTTCCAGCCAGCCCCGCGTCAACTCCCGCGCCTGCTGGCTCTTTGGATCGTCGCCGAACCAGCGTAACAAAGGGCCTTCCTTGTCCACGCCAGTGGTCCGGATGGCAGCCGCGCGTGCAAGAACCGCAGCCTTCGCGGCCGGATCACGGCGGTAGACGCCGTTCAGATAACCAACGCGCGCAATTCGATCTCCAAAGGTTGCAGCGGCACCGCCGGAAATCAGCGCACCCATGGAGTGCCCGGCCACATTGGCACGCGCGATCCGCATATCGTCAAGAAACCGGCCGAACCAGCCGACAAAATCCTTGAGCGAGCTGCCCGCTGGCAGGCGTTCACTGCCGCCATGCCCCGGCATATCTACCGCGATGACACGGTGCGTCTTTGAAAAGATTTCGATCTGCGGCTTCCAGGCTTCCAGCCGCATTCCCACACCGTGGATGAGGATCAGGTCTTCACCGGCGCCTGCCTCGAAATAGGCCGCCCCGCCCTCGGTCACCTTGCGAGGGAGCACAGCAGCACCTGCCTTTGCAGCATTGACCCGTGACGTGGTGGCGGCCTCCTGCATTTGCATCACCCTCAAACGCCCGCCGGGTTGGCAACATCCTGACCGAGATCCTTCAGATCCTGATAGCGGTCGCCGATGCGGTGATGAGGCCTGCCGCCGACTGAAGCACCGAGCGCCACGACGATCTCGTCGGCAGCCGGAGCATCGGGAACGGAGGTCTGGATAGTCAGGTAGTGCGAACGGCGGCCTTCATCGTTCTTGTCCATTAACGGGATCATGATCGGCGCATTGCCGGGACCACGCGTATTGCAGAAGGCCAGATAGGACTTGGCACCCACAGCCTGACGATAGTGATTGCCGAAACGCAGCGTGTGAATGAGCGCGGAGGCATGTTCGATCTCACCATCCAGCCCGACGACGGCCGCCTTGCCATAGGCCTCCACCGCTTCGCCGGAACCCACGGCATCAAGGATCATCTTCGTCAGCAGTTCGCCCAGCACCGGCGCCCCGGCGTGGATTTCCGGTTTGAGGTCATCCACGAAGCCTTTTCCAGCCCAGGGATTTTTCACGACCGCGATGGCGGTGAACAGCTTCAAAGGTGTCGCTGCGGCCTTGCCTCCTTCAATCAACGTTGTTTCGACCTGCAACAGGGTCTTACGGATCTGGATGGGCATTGGCGTTCTCTCCGATAAATATTATATCTTATGGTATGCCATAATATGTAAGTGTCAAGTGGCGGAAATCTATGGCTTGAAGTTGCGAAAAATGACAATTGTTACAGGATGTTATGGCTCAAGGCCCTTCCATGCGGCCGTCAAAGGCCAGTTCGTAAAGGCGCGTCATTTCAGCTGCCGTCGGAACCCGTGGATTATTTGCCGGTGTGCCGGAGGCGAGGCCTTGCCGCACCATTTCCGGCAAAAGATCGAGATAGCGGGTTTTGTCGATACCGAATTCCTTCGGGGTCGGCACCTTCAGCCGCCTGTTCAGGTCGATGAAAGCCTCCACCATCTTTGCGCCTGCAATCTGGTCACTGTCCGTCGAACTGGCGCAACCAAGTGCGCGGGCAGCGGCGGCATATTGCGGTAGAGCGGAATTCAACGAAAATTGTGTGACCAACGGCAGTACCATCGCATTCGACATGCCGTGCGGAACGTGGAAAAAGGCACCGACCGGCCGGCTGAGGCCGTGGATCAACGCTGTGGATGTGTTGGAAACGGCAAGACCCGCATGCGTCGCCCCGAGCATCATCGCCTCTCGTGCGTCCCGGTTCTGCGGGTCGTTCGCGACTTTTTCGAGATTTGCCCCGATCAGTTTCAGCGCGGACAGCGCCAACGCCTCGGAATGGGCATTACCGTTGCGGTTGACCAGCGCTTCCAGCGCATGGGTCAGCGCATCTATGCCGGTATCGACCGTGACGCGGTAAGGGCAGGTCAGCGTCAGCTCGTAATCGATGATGGCCGCAACGGGCAAAGCGGCAGTGCCGAGGATGAGCATTTTTTCGCTGGCAGCCGTGTCCGTCACGACGGCGGCGCGTGTTACTTCCGATCCGGTTCCTGCGGTTGTGGGTATGGCAATTACCGGCATGACGGCAAAATCCACGATCCTTGGAACTTTCAGCGCCCGCAGCTCTTCGCCACTGGTTGCAACGATGGCACCTGCTTTCGCCGTATCCATGGCGCTACCGCCGCCGAGTGCGACGAGACCATCATGGCCTCCCCCGGAAACGCGTTTCACCAGTGTGGCGATGGATATATCCGTTGGATCTTCCACGACATCCGCAAAAATGGCGGCATCGATACCCTCGCCGCCAAGCGCCTGCAAAAGCGCATCCGCATGGCCGAGTTTCTGCATGACTGGATCGCAGACGAGCAGAGGGCGCTTCACCCCCAGAGATTTCAGCAGTGACGGCAATCGGAAACGGCTGCCACCGCCGATGAGCATTTCGCGAGGCATCAGGACACGGTTTATCATTGCGGTTCTCCGCCACTATCATTCTGCGTTGTTCGGAACGGCCTAAGGCACACGATCTGAAGCGGGACTTCGTCATCCCGCTCCGGTCACCGTGGCCTCAATGCGCCAGGATTTTCGACAGGAACGAGCGTGCGCGATCCGTCTTCGGATTGGTGAAGAAGCTGTCCCCCTCGCCGATCTCGACGATCTCGCCGCCGTCCATGAAGACGATGCGGTCCGCCACCTTGCGGGCAAACCCCATTTCATGCGTCACCACCATCATCGTCATGCCTTCCTGCGCAAGCGAGACCATGACGTCGAGCACCTCGTTGATCATTTCCGGATCAAGCGCCGATGTAGGCTCGTCAAAAAGCATGGCGACCGGATCCATCGCCAGCGCGCGGGCGATTGCGACGCGCTGCTGCTGACCGCCGGAAAGTTGACCGGGATATTTCTTCGCATGCGCGGTAAGCCCCACACGCTCCAGAAGGGCGTTGGCTTTGACCAGCGCCTCCGCAGGGGAGCGGCCGAGAACCTTCTCCTGCCCGATGCACAGATTTTCGAGGATCGTCATATGCGGGAAGAGTTCGAAATGCTGGAACACCATGCCCACTTTGGAGCGCAGCTTCGGCATATCGGTCTTTGGGTTGGTCACCTCAACCCCGTTGACGGTGATGATGCCGTTGCCGATCGTCTCCAGCGCATTGACGCATTTGATCAGCGTCGACTTGCCCGAACCGGACGGACCGCATATCACGACGACTTCGCCCTTGGCGACATTCAGGCTGCAATTGGTCAGAACCTGAAAGGTCGGACCGTACCATTTGTTGACGGATTGAAGTTCGATCATGCTGGTTGCTTGAGACATCGGACTTCTCCCTAGTGTACGTCAGCCGACATTGGGCCGTAGGCCTTGCCGAATCGTTTCTCGATACGGCGCTGGATGAGTTCCCAGGCGGTCGTCATGGCGAGGTAATAAAGGGCCGCGACCATGAAGAGCTCCAGAACGAGGAACTTTTCCTGGATAAGAACCTGCGTGCGGCGCAGCAGCTCCTCCATGGAAATGATGGAGGCGATCGACGTTGTCTTCAGCACGCCATTGACGGAATTGCCAAGCGGCGGAATGATGATGCGGAAGGCCTGCGGCGCAACTATGTAGCGCATCACCTGCGCCTCGGTCATGCCGATGGCGCGCGCCGCATTGATCTGGCCTTTGGGAACCGCGGCAATACCTGCCCGGACGATTTCCGACAGATAAGCGGCCTCGCAGAGCGACAGGCCGATCAGGGTGGACTGCAGAACCGTCAGCTTGATGCCGAGTTGCGGCAGGCCGGTATAGATGATGATGAGCTGCACCAGCAGCGGCGTGCCACGAAATATCCAGGTGTAGAAATAGGCCGGTCCGGAGAGGAACCGGTATTTCGACATGCGCATCACCGCAATGACGAAGCCCAGCGCAAGACCCGCCGTCATGGCAAAAACCGTGAGGCCGAGCGTCACCATCGCCCCCTCGAAAAGATAATAATTCGTCAGATATTCGAAGAAACCTTCCCAGTTCCAACCCTTCACGTCTTTCTCCAATTCATGCGGGAATGGTCGCGGCGAGAACTCTCCCGCCGCGCTGACAGTTCAGATGGAGGAGATTTCAGCCTTCCGGACCAAGAACGGCGAGATCGCCGGGCGCGATGCTCACGCCATAACCACCCATCAGCTTTTCAAGCAAACCATCGGCCCTCATTTCCTTGAGAGCAGCAGAGACGGCACTGGCGACGTCCTTGCTTCCAAAGGAAAGCGAACCGGGCGTGGGGTACATGCCGGAAAGTGCATGCGTGAACTCGCCGCGATCCTGGTATTGCTTGGCGACAGGATCGATGGAGACAGCGGCCTGAACCTGACCTGCCCGCAGCGCCTGATAGACGGTCGCGTAATTGTCGAACAGGTTTATGGTCATCGGCGCAAGACCGCGTTTCTTGAAGTCCTCGTTCAATTCCTTGATCTTGCGCTCGGCATAGCCACCGATATCGGTGCTGACAGCCTTGCCGGCCAGATCGTCCACCTTGGTGATGGGCTCGGATGCACCGACGGCCGTTGAAATGCTGATGGCGAGACTCTCATAGGGGATCATGAACAGGATCTTGCGCCGCTCCGCCGTCACGAACAGGCCGGCATTGATCATATCCCAGCGGCCGCCCTGCAGGCCCGGCACCATGGTGGCATATTCCGTGCTGATATATTCGGGCTTCAGGCAGAGGCGCTTGGCGATTTCATAACCCAACTCGATACGAAGGCCTTTGAGCACACCCTGTTGGTCGGCATAGGCCATGGGCGGCAATGTCGGGCTGGTCGCCATCACGAGATGGCCGGGCTTGATGAGGTGATCGTTGGATATTTTCGGCGTGCAGTCCTGTGCAACGGCCGCACCGGCAAGAAGACTGATGACAAAGCCCGCCAGAGAGGTTTTGGCGCGCACGGCTATGCATTTCCGGGAAATCGGATTCCAGTTCATATTAAGCTCCGCTCTTTATATTATTTATTATGGCATACCATCACACCAAACGGATTGCCCTGTCAATAAGCGGTCATTTGTTTTTCTAAATTATTGTAAAACAACCATAAAATCAAAAAACCGCAGAGCCTGCGGCCGCCAACTGGGCAACCGCAAGACAAGCAGAACGGAGCGCCAAAAACCGTCAGTCAGCCGTTTTTTGCGCGGTGAGAACGGCTTCGGCGATAGCGCATGCGCTGGTGACATGATCGAGAGCGGCTTTGTAAGCGGCGTCCCCGTCACCTTTCCGGATCGCATCGACGATCTTTTTCATCTGCGCCGGACCTTCGGTATCGCGGCTTTTCGTCTTAATCGTCATGGAGCGAAGATGGTTGATCCGCACCGTCAGCAAATTGACGACGCCCCAGGCGACATGCCGGTCGATCTTGCTGAACAGCGTATGATAAAAAGACGAGGTATGCGCGAGAACACCGGGCATATCCTTGGCAACGTAACTTTCGCGAATATGCTCGAGTGAAGCCTCAAGCGCCTCGACAATGGCGGGATCGCGACGCTCCGCACAAAGGCGCGCCGCCATTCCCTCCAGCGCACCGCGGATTTCGTAAATCTGCTTGGCCTCGGCGAGATCGAGCAGCGCAACCATCGGCCCCTTGTTCGGCAAATTCGCCACCAGCCCCTCGGACTCCAGATGCCGCAGGACTTCGCGCACGATGGTGCGGGAAACGCCCAGCTGGGCGCAGAGATCGCGCTCTACGAGGCGATCTCCCGGACGGAAGTAACCGTTCACGATGGCGTCGCGCACCTTGTCGAGCGCAAGCTCCCTCAGCGTCTTGGTCGGACGCTCAACGCGAATGGCAGTTCCCTGCAAAGCACCGGTCATGGTATCACCTCGTTTGGCACATCCCGCTTCCGCCCGCCGGGCGTGAAAACAGGTTCTGGCTCTTTATATTATGGCGTACCAACTTATTTAGCCGCGCACCATGTTTATGGCAACAGCGCGCGACCCGCTTGTCGCAATGCCGCGTCACCCCATCCGTTCCGATGCATAGCTGCCCGGGCTTGGCGGGAAGACCACGGTGCGGTTACCGTTGATGAAAGTACGGTGGTGGATATGGGCGTGGATGGCGCGTGCCAGAACCTGCGCCTCGACATCCCGGCCGAGCGAAACATAATCCTCCGCGCTCTGGGCATGGGTAATGCGCACAATATCCTGCTCGATAATCGGACCTTCATCGAGATCGGCGGTGACATAGTGGGCCGTCGCACCGATCAGCTTCACGCCGCGCTGATAGGCCTGCTTGTAAGGGTTGGCGCCCTTGAAGGACGGCAGGAAAGAATGGTGGATGTTGATGATCTTCCCCGACATCGTCTCGCACATCCGGTCGGAAAGCACCTGCATATAACGCGCAAGCACGATCAGCTCGGTTCCGGTGCTTTCGGCAATATCCATGATCCGGGCTTCAGCCTGTGGCTTGTTTTCCTTCGTCACTGGAATGTGGTGGAAGGGAATATCATGATTGACCACCACTTTCTGGTAATCGAAATGGTTGGAGACGACGCCAACAATATCGATCGGCAAGGCCCCGATGCGCCAACGGTAAAGCAGATCGTTCAGGCAATGGCCGAAGCGCGACACCATCAGCAGGACCTTCATCCGCTCGGACTGGTCATGAAGCGCCACTTCCATGCCGAATTTCTGCGAGATCGGCATCAGTCCAGCCATCAAGTCGTCACGCTTTGCTCCCTCTTCGGAAATGAAGCCCACGCGCATGAAGAAACGGCCCGTACCGAGATCATCAAACTGCGAACTATCGACGATGTTGCAGCCTTTTTCAGCGAGAAAGCCTGAAAGGGCAGCGACGATACCTCGGGTGGACTTGCAGGTTACGGTCAGGACGAAGTTCGTCATCCGGCACTCTCTCTGTCATCGATACTGGAAAAACCCCGCGCTGTCTGACGAGCGCGGGGAAAAGCCGCGAGGGCGGCGGGGAAACCCGAACTCAAACGTCGAGCGTTGTCTGGTGCTCCCAGGCAGTGAATTGCGCGCAATAAGCGTTCCACTCGCCCTGCTTGAGCTTGAGATAGGCCTTTGAGAACTCCATGCCCAATGCCTGCTGCAGTTCCTCGTCCTTCTCGTATTCGCGCAGCGCATCGAGAAGATTGAGCGGCAGTTTCGGCGCATTCGTCACGGTATGACCTTCGCGATACATGTCTATATCGTGATGCGGACCGGGATCGGCCTGTGAGCGGACACCCGACAGACCGGCCGCAATGATGATGGCCTGGAGCAGATAGGGGTTCACGGCGCCATCCGGCAGACGCAGTTCGAAACGCCCCGGCCCTGGCACGCGAACCATGTGGGTGCGGTTGTTCCCGGTCCAGGTCACCGTGTTCGGCGCCCAGGTCGCGCCCGAGATGGTCCGCGGCGCGTTGATGCGCTTGTAGGAATTAACCGTCGGATTGGTGACGGCCGCAAGAGCGGAGGCATGTTTCATGATGCCGCCCAGAAACGTCTTGCCCTTTGCGGAGAGCCCGAAAGGCATTGCCTTGTCGGCAAAAGCGTTGACCTTGCCGTCCAGATCCCAGACCGAAATATGAGCGTGGCAGCCGTTGCCGGTCAGACCCTTGAAAGGCTTCGGCATGAATGTCGCGCGCAGCCCGTGCTTTTCGGCAACCGACTTGACCATGAACTTGAAGAAGGAATGTTTATCCGCCGTCTGGAGCGCATCGTCATATTCCCAGTTCATCTCGAACTGGCCGTTCGCGTCCTCATGGTCGTTCTGGTAGGGTTTCCAGCCCAACTCCAACATGTAGTCGCATATTTCCGCGATCACATCGTAACGACGCATCACTGCCTGCTGGTCGTAGCAGGGCTTTTCCGCCGTGTCGTACTCATCGGAGATTTTCGCGCCGTCCGGCGAAATGAGGAAAAATTCCGGTTCCACGCCGGTTTTGACCCGCAGCCCTTGCCCGGCCGCTTCCGCGATGAGCTTTTTCAAAACGACGCGCGGCGCCTGTTCCACAGGCTGGTCTTCCATGACGCAATCGGCAGCAACCCAGGCCACATCCTTTTTCCAGGGAAGCTGGATGACCGAGGAGGCGTCCGGCACTGCGAAGAGATCGGGATGGGCGGGCGTCAGATCGAACCATGTGGCGAAACCGGCAAATCCGGCGCCGCCCTTCTGCATATCGGCAATCGCTTCTGCAGGAACCAGCTTGGCGCGCTGGCCACCAAAGAGATCGGTATAACTGATCATGAAATATTTGATGCCTTTTTCGGCAGCAAACTTGGAGAGGTCCAGTGTCACGTCATTCCCCTTTTTTTGAATATCAGACACTTCATCGAAAAAGACGGCCACATCCTCCCAAATGCGCCCGTCCATTGTGTTTTTTAAAAGCTGCCTTTACCCGGGAACCAGTTTGTTCCCGCCAGCGGAACCTGCGCCATTGCCGCAGCCTCCATGGTTAGAGCCACCAGATCTTCCGGCTCCAGATTGTGGAGATGGTTTTTGCCGCAGGCGCGTGCGATGGTCTGGGCTTCGAGCGTCATGACCTTCAGATAGTTGGCGAGGCGGCGACCGGCGGCGATTGGATCAAGACGTGCGGCAAGTTCCGGGTCCTGCGTGGTGATGCCTGCGGGGTCGTTGCCCTCGTGCCAGTCATCATAAGCGCCGGCCGTGGTGCCTAGCTTCTGGTATTCATCTTCCCATTTCGGGTCGTTATCGCCCAGCGCCACCAGCGCTGCCGTTCCGATGGCAACCGCATCGGCACCAAGCGCCAGAGCCTTGGCGACATCCGCACCCGAGCGAATGCCACCGGACACGACCAATTGCACCTTGCGATGCATGCCGAGATCCTGAAGCGCCTGTACTGCGGGGCGAATACAGGCAAGCGTGGGCATGCCGACATTTTCGATGAAGACGTCCTGCGTGGCCGCCGTGCCGCCCTGCATGCCATCAAGCACCACCACATCGGCACCGGCCTTCACGGCAAGTGCGGTGTCGTAATAGGGGCGCGCACCACCAACCTTGATGTAGATCGGTTTTTCCCAATCGGTGATTTCGCGCAGTTCAAGGATCTTGATTTCCAGATCGTCCGGGCCGGTCCAATCAGGATGACGGCAGGCGGAACGTTGGTCGATGCCCTTCGGCAAATTGCGCATATTGGCGACGCGATCGGAAATCTTCTGGCCAAGCAGCATGCCGCCGCCGCCCGGTTTCGCGCCTTGGCCGACGACCACCTCGATGGCGTCCGCACGGCGCAAATCCTTGGGGTTCATGCCATAACGCGACGGCAGATACTGATAGACCAGCGTCTGGCTGTGGCCGCGTTCCTCATCCGTCATGCCGCCATCGCCCGTCGTGGTGGACGTGCCGGCAATGGTCGCGCCACGGCCGAGCGCTTCCTTGGCGTTGCCGGAAAGCGCGCCGAAGCTCATGCCGGCAATGGTGATCGGCGTTTTCAGCGTGATCGGCTTCTTGGCAAAGCGCGTGCCAAGGGTGACGGTCGTATCGCACTTCTCGCGATAACCTTCGAGCGGATAACGCGAGATGGACGCGCCGAGAAACAGCAGGTCGTCGAAATGCGGCACCTTGCGCTTCGTGCCTGCGCCGCGAATATCATAGATGCCGGTCGCAGCCGCACGGCGGATTTCCGCCAGCGTATGATCATCGAAAGTCGCGGACTTGCGCGGTGGGGTGAAGGGGTTGTGATAGCTCATCGGAAAATCCCTCGCCTCAATACGCGTCGGCGTTGTCGATGTTGAAATTGTAGAGCGTGCGGGCCGAACCGTAGCGTTTGAACTCGCTTGGGCTGACATCGGAGACGCCGGCTTTTTCAAGAAGCTCGGCAAGCTTTTCCAGATGTTCGGGCCGCATTTCCTTTTCGATGCAGTCGGCGCCGAGGCTTTTGACCGAGCCGCGCACGAAAAGCTTCGCTTCATAAAGGGAGTCACCCAACGCATCGCCCGCATCGCCGCAGACAACGAGGTGGCCCGACTGGCCCATGAAAGCGGACATGTGGCCGATATTGCCCTTCACGACGATATCGATGCCCTTCATGGAAATGCCGCAGCGGGAAGCGGCATTGCCCTTGATGACCAGCAGCCCGCCGCGACCGGTGGCACCTGCGTATTGCGAAGCGTCGCCCTCGATGACGACGGTGCCCGACATCATGTTTTCGGCAACGCCCGGCCCGGCCGAGCCGTAAACGGTGACGGTGCCGCCATCATTCATGCCGGCGCAATAATAACCGACCGAGCCGCGAACATCGACGATGACGGGGCTGTCTATGCCAACAGCGACGGCATGGTGGCCGCGCGGATTGACAACTTCGAATTCGGTGTCGTTTGTGCCCGAGGAAAGCCCATGGAGCGCGCTGTTGAGTTCACGCAAAGGCGTGTGGGAGAGATCGAAAACTGGCATGGATATGACTTTCGCAATATGCGCCGATGACGGTTTCACGCGGCCTTTTCATGGTCCCAGAAATAGACGGTCGCCGGCTCCGGCTCCCAGACGCGGGCATTTTCGATGCCGGGCAGATTGACCAGCGCGCGGTATTCAGAGCCGAAAGCGACATATTGATCGGTCTCGGCCATCACCGCCGGCTTGCAGGCGATGGGATCGCGCACCACGCCGAAACCGGATTTGGTGCCGACGACGAAGGTAAAGAACCCGTCGAGATCATCGAGCGCGCCGGTCAGCGCTTCGCCCAGATCCTTGCCCTTGGCCATTTCAGCCGTGAGATACGCGGCGGCCACTTCCGAGTCGTTCTGGGTTTCGAAGGTCATGCCCTCGCGTACCAGTTCCCGACGCAGATTATTGTGGTTGGAGAGCGAACCGTTATGCACCAGGCACTGGTCGGCACCGGTGGAGAAGGGGTGTGCGCCAAGCGTCGTCACAGCCGATTCCGTTGCCATGCGGGTGTGGCCGATGCCATGGCTGCCCGCCATGGAGCGCACGCCAAAACGGGCGACGACATCTTTCGGCAGGCCGGTTTCCTTGTAGATTTCCACGCTGTCGCCGGAGCCCATCACCCGCACATTCGGGCGGATGGCAGCCAGGACCGAGCGAATTTCCGTGAGCTTTGCCGATGGAATATCCAGGACCGCGTGGGTGCTTTTCACCGCAACCGAAGCTTCAACACCATTTTCCTTCAGCGCTTCGGCAAGGCCCGAAAAATCGGCGACGGGATCGGCTGACTGGATGGTCACTTTTGCCCGGCCATCGGCAGCGCTTCCATAGATCGCGATGCCGGCGGAATCCGGTCCCCGATCCGTCATGGTCACGAGCATGTCCGAAAGCAGCTCACCCAGCTGCGGTTCAAGGCTTTTGTCCTTCAGGAATAGTCCAACAATGCCGCACATCGACAGGCACCTCCATTCGTTTCTGAATGAAGAGCTAGCATATGGAATTCCATCTCGTCAACTATCAGGAATATTTTTTTCTTCTAAGGCAACTTTTCAATCATTTGTCAGCCGCCTTTGCGGATAGGAAATGATCGACAGATAGCGAGCGGGAAGCTTCACCAGTTCCTCCGGGCCGTGCGGCGCATCAGCATCAAAAAACAGGCTGTCACCCGCCTGCATGGTGAAAAGCTGCTCGCCGTGGCGATAAACCACCTCTCCCTCCAGCATGTATAGGAACTCCATGCCCTCATGCTGGAAGGTCGGAAATACATCCGAGTCCGTCGTCAGCGTGATGAGATAGGGCTCGACGGTGACGCCGCTGGTGTTGTTGTCGATATGGCCAAGCAGGCTGTACTGATGGCCGGCGCGGGTGCCTCTACGCTCGATGTTCACCCCTTGGCCCGCCTTGACGAAGGTGGCGCTGCGCGGCTCCTCGAAGCCACGGAAGAACGCCGTGATCGGCACGCCAAGCGCCTTTGAAAGCGTCTGCAGCGTGGTGAGGGACGGCGAAATATTACCGTTTTCGATCTTTGAGAGCATTCCCACCGATACACCGGTGGCCGATGCGAGATCGGTGACCGTGATGCCCAGCTTCTTGCGATAGGCACGCACCTCATGGCCGATCGCCATTTCGAGATTATTGACCCTCGGCTCGCGAACCGCATGCGGGTCCTGCGACAAAAGCGCAGGCTCGGTCTTTGTGCTGTCCTTTGCCATGTGATCCTCCGGCATAACGTGTTTTCCCTTCTTTAAAGGAAAACTATTTTAATTCAGAGGAAATTTTTACATCGCAGCATCGGTAAAGCCTGCGGAAGGTCAGTACGTCACCCTGCCATCGGAGAGGTCAAAGACGGCACCAGTATAGAGGCATTTCAGTGGACTACGGACACGCGCTGTCCATCGTAGTCTTACGCAGATATTGAAGCTCACCTCTAACACGCCGCCAAGCGGTGCCAAGAATTACCCGGCACCGCTGGATTTCGAAAGGCCCTTCGACCAGTCAATGGCAAGAACCGTTCCTGCGGAGTTCAGGCTTCGACCAGCTCGCGAACATCATCAACGAGAAAATGCACGATCACATAGCGCGTCGTGTATTTCCGACCGCTATCGGACACGCTCTCGACGCTGCCGCCGTCGGAGGGATGCCATTTCTGATAGTGAGGATTGTTGGCGATCAGCGTAATCGCCTTGCCCGAAAACCTGCCGGTCAGCCGATAGCGAGCCTCTGCAAGATGCCAAATCTTTTCAAAATCCTGCTGGCTGATGCGGGCTTTCAAAGCCTTCTTGGATATCGTTTCTTCGGGCGAACTGTCGTCGTGTGCCCCCGATGGAATATGCAGGTCAACCTCTTCCGCGCCGTCCAGCAGAAAGGCAAATTCGTCTGGCCACATCCGTCTCACGTATCGCTCCTCCCAAAGCTTATCGTCCTACAACACAATTATGATAGCGCCTCTGCCGTAAGAGGCAATGGCGGATATCAACGAGCACTTGCCGGCATCCCAATTTTTCGGGAGCGTGGCCATGTGGGCCTCCAACAGGTGCTGAAGATCGCGGGTGGGACGCAACGAAATGGAAGCCAACGGCTATCTCAACCAGTCTGCCTCCGCTGGCGCAAAGCGGCACCGGCTTCGCTAGCGGACTGCAGCATCAAAGCGACCAACGAATGAATCAGGCTATCTCGGAAAAATCTTACGGCTCAGCGTAAATTATGGCGGAGAGGGTGGGATTCGAACCCACGATACCCTTGCAGGTATGCCGCATTTCGAGTGCGGTGCATTCGACCACTCTGCCACCTCTCCGCATGCGCGAACGCTTGCGTTGCGCGCTCCTCATAAACATCAATGGCGGGACTGACAAGGGAAATTTCGTGTTTGTGTCACAAATTATTCGTCCCGGACAAGGCTGTATAAATGCTTCGGCTTCTGGCCGTTTTGTGGATATTTTTCACGTGGCGCCACACGGCTTCACTCCTCCACGTCACATTCGGGCGGTGGCGTCACAGCTGGTGATAGCGACGTAAGATTTCCACGATCCGGTCATCCTGCTCCTGATCCGGCAGAAGGGCGGGTTGCCGGCTGGCGCCGACGGATGGGTCCTGAAGGTAAAGCGAGCGCTTGACCATGGCGGGCGCAAAACCGAGCGCATAGAGATCGGTGCGAAAATCCGTATAGATCGCCTGCTGGCGTTCGGCCTCAGCGATATCGCTGGCGTTGAAGGCATTGAGAATGCCGGCAAGTACATCCGGGAGCGCGTTGCCGAGGCCGGAGATGCAGCCGGCGGCACCGTTCTGCAACGACCAGAGAACGAGATGATCCGGGCCGGAATAGACTTCGAAACCGGGCATCTCCTTTGCTACCTGTAGATAGGCTTCCAGCGTCTGCTGCGCACCGCCCGAATCCTTGATGCCGGCAATGTTGCCATGGGCGGCAAGTTTGCGGGCGGTTTCCGGCTCTATGTGGTTCTGGGTTCGGGCGGGAATATCGTAAAGATAGACCGGTGTTTCGACGGCGTCGGCCACAGTCGAGAAATGGCGGATCAGCCCATCCTGGGTGCAGGCGATGAAGAAGGGTGTGATGACGGCAATACCGTCTACGCCGATGCGGTCGAAGGCTTTGGCGAGTTGCAGCGTTTCGAAAGTGGCGGGCATGCCGGCGTTGACGATGACCTTCGCACGGCCCGCAACTTCGTCCACCACCTCTTCCGTCAGCCGGATTTTTTCTTCATGCGTCAGTGCGGTGAAATCGCCGTTAGTTCCGGCGCACATGATGTTGTTGCCGGCCGCCACCTGACGGCGCACCTGCGCACGGGTCGCTTCGTAATTGATGGTTTCGTCCTCGTTGAAACAGGTCACGAGCGCGACGAAGGCTTGTTTGGTCATGAAAGAACTCCGCTTGGATTTCCAATAGTGTGATCGGCATCGGCCGGACGCACAGACTGCATATCGGGGTCGGGATCGAGGCTGGCGGAAAGAAGTGCGCGCGTATAGGCCTCGCGCGGCGCTTCGAAAACCTGCCGGACAGTCCCGAATTCCACAACCTCTCCCCGCTGCATGACCATGACGTGATCGGCAAAATCGCGGACCACCGGCAGGTCATGCGCGATGAAGATGAAGGAGAGGCCCATTTCACGGCGCAGCTTGTCAAGAAGTGCAACAACCTGCGCCTGGACAGACACGTCGAGCGCCGAGACCGCTTCATCGCAGATGATGAGCTTCGGCTCCAGCGCCAGCGCGCGGGCAATCGCGATCCTCTGCCGCTGCCCACCGGAAAACTGATGCGGATAACGGCGCATATGTTCCGGCGAGAGGCCGACCTGATGCAGCAATTCCGCGACCCGTTCGCGCCATTTCGCTTTGGGTAGTATGTCCGGATGGATCACCCAGGCTTCGGAAACCAGCTGGAACACAGTCATGCGGGGGTTCAGCGACTGGGTTGGATCCTGAAACACCATCTGTAAATCACGCCTGAGGGCAAAGAGTTCGGCAGGCGAAAGCTTGAAGAGATCACGCCCCTTCCACTCGGCGCTGCCGGCATCCGGCTCGTCGAGCCGGAGCAGAATGCGCGCGAGTGTCGATTTGCCGGAACCGCTTTCGCCAACGACAGCTATGGTTTCCCCCGCCATAAGGTCAAAGGAAACGCCCTTCAGTGCCTCGAAAGCCCCATAACGTTTGCGCACATCGCGCACACGGAGGAGCGGTTCGCCGGTCGCATTCGGCTCGTGCATTTCGCCCCTGCCGGGGGCGGCGCTGATGAGCTTGCGGGTATAGGGATGCTTTGGGTTGCGATAGACCTCGCGAACCGTGCCTGCCTCCACCAGCACGCCTTTTTCCATCACGACCACCCGGTCGGCGATTTCGGCGACGACGCCAAGATCATGGGTGATGATGAGAACGGCCATACCGGTTTTCCGCTGCAATTCCTTGAGCAGGGCAAGAACTTCAGCCTGAACCGTCACATCGAGTGCCGTGGTCGGCTCGTCGGCGATCAGGAGATCGGGCCGGAGCGCAAGCGCCATGGCGATCATCACACGCTGGCGCTGGCCGCCGGAAAATTCATGCGGATATTTCTTCAAGGCTCCGTCCGGATCAGGAATTCCAACGCGCGCGACAAGCCGCCTCGCCTCCGCTTCGGCTTTCACCCTGTCCATTCCATGGGTGGTCATCGCCTCGCGGATCTGCCAGCCGACGGTATAGACCGGATTGAGATGGCTGAGCGGGTCCTGAAAGATCATGGCGATGCGCCGCCCATTGATCTCGCGGCGTGGCTCAGCCGGCATTGTCAGAAGGTCTTTGCCATCAAGAAATATCTGGCCGCCGCTGATACGTCCGGGCGGCATGTCGATGAGGTTCATGATGGCCGAGGACGATACCGATTTGCCCGAGCCGCTTTCACCGAGGATCGCAAGCGTTTCACCACGGTCGATATGATAGGAAACATCCTTCACCGCATGCACGACACCGCCTGCGGTGTGAAACTCCACGGAAAGGTTGCGCACATCGAGAAGATGGTCAGCCATGTTTGCGGCCTTTCATTTCCAGCCGCCAGCGCTGCACGGGGTCGAGCGCAATGCGCAGCCAGTTGGACAGCAGGTTGAGCGACAGGGTGGTGAGTATGATGGCAAGGCCCGGCCAGAAGGACAGCCACCAGGCATTGGTGAGGTACTGCCGCCCCTGCGAGATCATCAGGCCCCAGGTGATTTCCGGCGGCTGAATGCCGATACCAAGGAAAGACAGCGCGCTTTCCGCCAGCATCACATAGGCGAAATCGAGCGTCGCAAGCGTTGTCAGCGTCGGCAGGACCACGGGTAGAATATGGCGGAACAGGATACGTTTGCCCGATGCGCCCATCACGCGCGCCGCCTGTACGAACATGCGTTCACGCACCTCCAGCACTTCGGCCCTTGTGGTGCGGATGTAAACGGGGATGCGGGTTATCGCCAGAACCAGCATCAGGTTGAGGATGGATGAGCCGAGCAGATAAAGCACGATGACCGCGATCAACAGTGACGGAAACGACATGATCACGTCCGCCAGCCTCATGATGATCTGGCCAACACGGTTGGAGGAAAAACCGGCGATCAGGCCAAGCACGGTGCCGGTGACGGCGGAAAGGAAAACGGCACCGGCGGCGATCATCAGTGTATTTTGCGTGGCGGCGACGATGCGCGCCAGCAGCGGGCGACCGAGCGCATCCGCCCCCAGCCAGAAATACCATTCGCGTTGCCATTGGAACGGGGCAAGGTTGCGTCCACGCAGGTTCTGCTTCGTCGCCAGCTCGCCAAGCCACGCCGGGCCGACAAAGGCGAGAATGATGACGACGATGAGGAAGATCGCGGCGCAGAGGGCGAATTTATCGGCCCACAACATGCGCAGCATGCGCGTTGCAAAGGATGGCTCATCGATAATCTCTGTATCGGCGTTTGAAAGGCTCATGGCTGAACGTCTCCTCAGTGCCGGATACGCGGATCGAGCAGCGCATAGGCGATATCGATCAGAAGATTCATCAGGAAGATCGCAAGCGCGGTCACAAGAATTGCTGCCAGCACGACGTTGAAATCGCGCTGAAGAATGGAATCGATCATCAGCTTGCCAACCCCGGGGAAACCAAAGATGGTTTCGACGATGACTGCGCCGTTGAGAAGGCTTGCCGCCTGATCGCCGATGACGGTGATGACCGGTAGCATGGCGTTTCGCAAGGCGTGGATGAAGATGATCGGACCCGATTTCACACCCTTGGCGCGCGCCGTTTTGACATAGGCAGAGGACAACGCACCGATCATCGAGCCGCGCACCACCTGAACGATGATGCCGAAGGGGCGCACGAACAGAACCGAGATCGGCAATATCCAGTGCAGCACCGAGCCGGTGCCGGAGGTGGGCAGCCAGGCGAGATTGACGGAAAACACCACGATCGCCACGATCGCGAGCCAGAAATCCGGCACGGAAGCGCCGATGAGCGAAATGGTGGAGGCCATGCGATCGAAGAAGCCACCGGAGCGGAAAGCGGCAAGCGAACCGACGACGATTGCTGCGGTGGTGACGAGGGACATGGTGATGACCGCAAGCCACAGCGTCCAGACGAAAGCCTCCAGCACCACATCCAGCGCAGGGCGGGCTTTCCTGAGCGATTCACCCAGATCCCCCGTCATCACGTCGCCCGCGTAGCGCAGGAACTGCACCATCAGCGGATCGTTCAGCCCATGCAGCGCACGAAACTGCTGCTTCAATTCCTCCGAAGCCTCCACCGGCAAAAACAGCGCGGCCGGGTCGCCCGTCAGGCGGGAGAGGAAGAAAACCATTACGATGAGGCCGATCAGGGAGATCAGGCTTGCAACGGAACGTTTTCGGATGAAGCTCAGCATGGTTACCTCCGGTGTTCAGCACGACGGCGAAGCTAAAGCTCCGCCGCCGCTCTTTGGCAGATGAAATACCGGCTTACTTGATGCCGATTTCCGAAAGCTGCAGCATCGAATTGGTGGCGATGGTGGGCTTGAAGTCCAGCCGTTCGGAGACGCGTGAGAAGCCAACCATGTGGAACAGCAGCACATCCGCCACGACATCGTCATGCAGGTAGGCGATGAGCTCGGACCAGAGCTTGGCGCGTTCATCGCCGACGGCTGCGGATGCTCGTTCGATCAAGTCATCCACCTTGGGGTCCGAGAAACCGGATTGCGTGCCCTTGGTGGCATATTTGAAGAACATGGTGAAGGACGGATCACCCTTGGAATTGTCGTGCATGGCAGCGACGATCTGCGGTCCCCGGCCTTCCTTGAAAGGCTTGGAATAATAGCTTTCGTGCTCGGCCACTTCCACGAATTTGAGGTCGATCTTGAAGCCGACTTCCTGCAATTGCTGCTGGATCGCCTCCATGATCTCGGTGACATTAGGGAAGTTCGCAGTGCGCGCGATGATGGTGATCGGCGTATCCACCTTCACACCAGCAGCTTTTGCCTCCTCCAGCAACTTCTTCGCGCCATCAGGGTCGTAGGGGAAAACCTTGACATCAGGGTTCCAGCCGAGCGTGGTCGGCGGAACGAGTGCGGTGGCCAGCACAGCACCTTCGGGAACCAGCGTGCCGAGGAAAGCCTGCCGGTCGATGGCGAGGTTGAGTGCACGGCGCACCCGCACGTCATTCAGCGGCGCGATGTTGTGGTCGAGGCGCATGTAGACCGTCTCGCTGTCGAGATAGGAAAAGTCGGTCTTCGGGTTTGTCGCGTCGAGCTGCGAAATGGAGGGTGAAAGATCGGCTTCGCCGGTCTGCACCATGGCGGCGCGAACCGAGGGATCAGCTCGGAAAAGATAGGTCGCTTCCGTCACCTGCGGCTTGGCGCCCCAATAGTCGTCACGTGCAGTCAAAACAATCTGCTGGCCCGGTGTCCAGTTGGTCAGCTTGTAAGGTCCGGTGCCAACAGGCTCGCGGATAAATTCCATCTTGGTTTCTTCGGGCACGATGGTGACGAGCGACATCAGGAGCGGCAGAATGGGCTGGGCTGGCTCTGTCTTGAAGTCGATCGTATGGTCGTCGACAATCGTGGGGGTGACGGTCATACCGCCGAAGTAACGACGGGATTCGCATGCATTCTTGTCGCTCATGATGCGCTCGAAGCTATGCTTGACATCCTTGGCATCGAAACCCGTGCCGTCGGAAAACTTCACGCCTTCACGCAGGTGGAAACGCCAGCTGCCATCCACGTTCTGCTCCCATTTTTCAGCGAGGCGCGGTTGCACGCCGTTCTTGCCGCGCACATCAAGCTCGGTCAGCGTCTCGCTGACATTTTCCATGATGATACGGCCAATATTGGAGCGGGTCGCCATGCAAGGCTCCAGCAGGTCAGCCTCTTCCGCCAGCACGATCTTGATCGGCCCCGACGCCGCAAGCGCCGGCGAAACCGCGGCGCTAAGGCAACCCATAACAAGGGCGCCCGCAATCAATGACTTCTTCATTCCGTTCTCCTCCCAGATCAGAAATTCAGCAACATGGCGGCGTGCCGCAAGAGGCATTCAAAAGCCCCGTCTCCTGCATTGAGGAGCATGGCGTGCGGATGATCGTCTCCTCCACCCGTTATCAAAGCATCGACGCTATCACATTTTTTGTCAAATTATTTTTCAGAAGGATTTTTTATTGAGACTTAGTACAGAAGTTTTATGTTTATAAAACATGCACTTATTTTAATTCATCAAAAATTTTCGGACGTCCTTTTGTCTTAAATAAACTTGACAACTTTTTGAATATGCCATTTTCATCAGACCAAGAGGAGACCACGATGACCCCTGATGACATTGCTCACGCCATGACCGGAGCCATCCATGCCGTTTCGGAAAACCGGCACGAAGCGTTCCTGCCATCGCCGATGATCCAGAACCATGCGAGCTTTCTGCACCTTCTGCAGGACGGCACCCTGCTGTGCGCCTGGTTTGGCGGAACGCTGGAGGGAAAATCGGATATTTCGATCTTCGCGTCCGCGCTCACACCCGGCGCGAGCCGGTGGGGAGCGCCGCAGCGCCTGAGCAACGATCCCGCCCATTCCGAACAGAATCCGGTTATTTTCACCGCACCTGATGGCACTCTCTGGCTGTTTCACACCGCCCAGCCATCCGGCAATCAGGACGAATGCCGCATCCGCATGGCGCGGGTCGTCCACGACCCGGCAACGCCGGAAAAGCTGTCCGCCGAAGATGGCCGTTTTCTCGATCTTCCGAAAGGCTGCTTCATCCGTGCGCCGCTTCGCATCCGCGATGACGGCGCATGGCTTCTGCCGATCTTCCGCTGCGTCCAACGCCCCGGCCAGAAATGGAACGGCAGCCACGATACCGCAGCACTCGGCATATCGAAAGACAACGGCCTCACATGGCAATTGCAGGAGCTGGCGGGCTCGACCGGCTGCGTTCATATGAGCCCGGTTGCGGGCGCGAATGGGCGCTACTCCGCTTTTTTTCGCCGCCGTCAGGCCGATCTCGTTTACCGCACGGAAAGCACAGATGGCGGTCGCTCATGGACAGAACCGCTGCCGACCGACGTACCGAACAATAATTCCTCCATCGCCGCGATCAGGCTCGCACACGGCAGGCTGGCGATGATCTGCAACCCCATCAACGCCGCGCAATCCAGCGACCGTCGCGCCTCGCTTTATGACGAACTGGGCGAGGAAGACGACAGACCGGATGCCGATCCGAGCGGTGGATGTGTGCCCATATGGGGCGTGCCGCGCGCGCCGGTTTCCATCTGCCTGTCCGATGACGACGGCCGCAGCTTTCCTACCCGGATTTTGATCGAGGACGGGCCGGGCACCTGCCTGTCCAACGATTCGACCGACGGCCGCAATCTGGAAATGTCCTATCCATGGCTTCTGGAGGCAGCGGACGGTACCCTGCACGCAAGCTACACCTATCATCGCCGCGCAATCAAATATGTCCGGCTGGCGCCCGGCTGGGCAGACGCCAAGGACGGGAGAATCGGATGAGCAACATCATTGGTATCACCATGGGTGACCCCTGCGGCGTCGGCCCGGAAATAACCGTCCGCGCGCTTGCGGAAATGTCCGCCCCGGATAGGGAAGCAACGCGGATTTATGGCAACCTTGCCACGCTGGAAGCGGCGCGGGGTGCGCTTGGCATCGACATCGATCTTACTCGGAATGTGGTCGATCTGCCGGTGGAGGGTGCGCCGCTGCCATGGGGCACGCTGTCGCCGGTTGCCGGAGACGCCGCTTTCCGTTTCATTGAAAAAGCGGTGCGGGATGCCGAAGCGGGCGCAATCGGCTGCATCGTCACTGCTCCGATTAACAAGGAGGCCCTCAATCTTGCGGGCCACCATTATGACGGCCACACCGGCATGCTGCGCAGCCTGACCGGTTCTTCAGCCGCCTACATGTTGCTTGCCTCCGAGCGGCTGAAGGTCATTCACGTCTCGACCCACGTGTCCCTGCAGGAAGCCATTCAACGGGCAACGACGGAGCGGGTGCTGGCGACCATCCGCGCTGGCAATGCTCATCTGAAGCGCATCGGTTACGAGCGGCCGCGCATCGCGGTTGCCGGTATCAATCCGCATTGCGGCGAAAACGGTCTGTTTGGCACCGAGGATGATGACCAGATTGCGCCAGCGGTTGCCGCCGCGCGCGCTGAAGGCATCGAGGTACACGGGCCGATCTCCGCCGATACCGTGTTCCACCGCGCCTATTCGGGCACTTTCGATCTGGTTGTCGCGCAATATCACGATCAGGGCCATATCCCGATCAAGCTCGTCGCCTTTGATACCGCCGTCAATGTCTCGGTCGATCTGCCGATTGATCGCACTTCGGTCGATCATGGAACGGCCTTCGACATCGCCGGCAAAGGCATCGCCAATCACGGCAACATGAATGAGGCCATAGCCTATGCGCGCAAGCTCGTGGCGGGCAAGGGCGCAAGAGGATGAACACCATGTCCACAGCCTCCATTCTCATCCATCAGCCGCGCAGGCTTGCCGTTGGCGCCGGCACCATTTCTCAGGTCGGCGCCTGGGCCGTCAAAACCGCTTCGACCCTGGTGATCGCCACGCCGCTGACCGCGAAATTTGCCGACCGGCTGCAATTGCAGGGTCCTTTCACTGTCTTTGACGCCATTCCCGGCGAACCGGACACAGGGACGCTCGATGCAGCACTGGCCGCAGCGCGCGCCGCCAAACCCGATCTCGTCATCGGCCTCGGCGGTGGCTCGGTGATGGATGTGGCGAAACTCGTCGCCGCACTCTGGAATTCCAGCCAGACGCTTGAGGATGTGGCAGGACCGAACAGGGTCGCAGGGCGCGACACCAGGCTCGTCCAGATCGCCACCACCGCCGGAACCGGCTCGGAAGCCGGGATTCGCTCGCTCATCACCGATCCCGTCAAGGGCAGCAAGGTCGCGGTCGAAAGCCCTCATCTGATTGCCGATTTCGCGGTGCTCGATCCGGAACTCACGTATTCCGTGCCATCAGCTGTGACAGCGGCGACGGGGGTGGATGCCATGGCGCATTGCGTGGAGGCTTTCACCAATCGCAAGGCCCATCCGATGATCGACGGTTTTGCCCGCATGGGCTTTTCGCTGGTGGGCAAATATCTGGCGCGCGCCGTTCGCGACGGCGCTGATACCGAAGCCCGCGAAGGAATGATGCTCGCCTCCTACTATGGCGGCATCTGCCTTGGCCCGGTCAATACGGCGGCGGGTCACGCCATCGCCTATCCGCTCGGCACGCTTCTCAACCTGCCGCACGGGTTGGCAAACGCTATCGTCTTCCCGCATGTTCTGGCTTTCAACCAGCACGCCGTTTCGGCAAAGACGGCGGAGGTGGCCGGAGCGCTTGGGCTTCGCGAGCATCTTTCATCCGATGATCTTCGCAAGGCAGCGACAGATTTCTGCGCCGGCCTCGGCATTGAAATGTCCCTTGCGCGGCACGGGGCAAGCGAAACCGACCTTCCCCGTTATGCGCAAGACGCTCACGCAATCCGCCGGCTGATGGACAACAATCCCGTCGATATGAGCCTTGATGACGTGCTCGGCATTTACCGCCGCGCTTTCTAATCGAAAGTCCGGTGCGCTATCGCGCGCACCGGCTCGCCGTCACTTCCCTCAATCCGTATGCGAAGACTCGAAGAGGCGGTCACGTGATCCCGTCAGATGGTCGTGCATCAGCCGCCGCGCGGCCTCGGCATCTCCTTCGGCAATCGCCACCGCAATCGCCTCGTGCTCGGCAAACACGCGGGTAAGGCCGGATGCCTCGCGCTTCACCGACATGCCGTGAAACTTCATTCCCACCGCAATGTGGTCCTTGAGAGCCTCCATCGCAGTGGAGAAATAGCTATTCCGTGCCGCCCGCGCGATGGCAAGGTGGAACTGATAATCGGCATCCTCACGGTGGGACTGGCGATTGGTGGCGTCCCGCATCAGCTCGAGCGCCTTTTTGATTGCGACGAGCCTCTCGCCATCATGCCGCAAGGCCGCCGCCGCCGCAGCTGCCGGCTCCAGAGTCAGCCTGAATTCATAACAGTTCAGCAGGTCAGCGACATTTTCGAGCTGGCCGAAGCCCAGCGGCTCGCGCAGGCCGAATGCCCGCACATAGCTGCCGGAACCCCTTCGCGAATAGATGAACCCCTGTTCGCGCAGCCGCCGAAGCGCCTCGCGGACCACCGGTCGCGACACTTCGAATTCCATGGCGAGTTCATGTTCGGTCGGAAGCCGTTCATCCGGCTTGTAGGCGCCGGATTTGATCGCCCGGTGCATTCTCTCGAAAATAATGTCCGGAAGTGCCTTGCGCGCCGTTTCTTTCATCAGCCCCATCTGGTCAGCTTTCTCCAGCGTCATTTTCGCCAAGCATCATTTTCGCAATCCGTTTCAACGTGTCAGCTTGCCCAAAACCACCTGACTTCGCAATGATACATTGGTCGCCGGACCAGCCGACACCAAGACCGGGCAGGCACTCGCCGGCAAGGCGCAGACGCGATACCCCCATGGCAAGCAGCACCGCTTCGGCCGTGGCGCCGCCGGACAAAAGCAACGTGTCGGTCCCGGTGGTGAAAAGCGGCACGACGCCATACGCCAGCTGGTCTGAAACCTCGAGCGGGGAAAGATCTTCCGCCCCTTGCGTCGCGTAAACGAGCGTCAGGCTGGAACGAGCATGCGCGTGAAACGGCACGACGCCATTGGGTGCATCGGTGACCGATACCAACCCCGTTCCTTTAAGGATTTCAATTTGTTCAACGGTGATCGGGTCGCGCGAACCTATGACGAAAAGCCCCTTACCCGCGGGAATAGATGCCGCTTCGGGCACCGCCTGCGCTGTCATCATTTCGGCCAGCGCCTCGGCCAGCCCTCGCGCGCCCACCAGAAGATCAACCCCGTTTGCGCGCCCGGCAAGCAAAGCCTCCCTGATGTCCGCATGCGATAGGGTGTCTGGTATTGCGCAGCGGCTGGCGTGACCGCCCAGTCTTTCATGAACCGAAATCGTGCCGTCAACGCCAAAGCCGGACACGGAACCGTCTACGACGATGCGTCCAAAATCCGGAATGGCTGGCGCTACAAGCGCATGCCGATAGGAAACAGCATCCATTTCGGCGGCGATATGTCCTTTCAGGCGGGAATCGATCTTCTTGAACAGAACTGTATCGGCCGGAACCAGTGCCATCAGTTCCTGCGTGCGGCGGCGGGCTTCATCCGCCTTGCCATCCCGACAACCCAGATTGACGCTGAGGACGGCCGGCGCATCGGCCACCGCTGCACGGACGCCGTCAAGACCAATCGCAACTTCAGTCGAAAGCCCACGCCCGGCGAAGGGGGCGGCCGCATCAAGCGCACCGGTCAGGTCATCGGAAAAAATCAACAGCACGGGCGAAACCTTAAGAAAAGTTGTAATGTTTTCCTTCGATAAATTTATTTATAATCAATAGATAAATGGATGTGAATAACAAAAACAACACGACAGCTCGATTAGCCGCACCGACACATGTCGTCGTCATCGGCGAAAGACGGCAGGGAGAGGTTGATCGCTAGACGAACCGGAAAGGCAGGCCTGAGATGAGCGCTTTGACAAAGCGCTTCTTCTGAAAGCGGCCGTTCAGCGAAACGCGCGGCAACAGCATCGGCTTTTCAAGGCTATCGGCCCCAAGAATACCGGCCTGCGTGGTAACAGCTACGGGAAATCCCGCATCAAACACCGCTTTCGCCTCGCGTTCTCCCACGGCCTTTATCCAGCCATAGGGATAGGAAAAGGACCTCGGTCGACGGCCGACATAGGTCTCCACCCGTCTTGTCGATTCCTCGATTTCGTATGCCAGACGCGCCGCATCGATCTTGCGCATGTTCACATGCATCATGGTATGCGCGCCGAGATGGACCAGGGGATCGCTCGACAGCGCCTTGAGTTCGGCCGCATCCATGACGAGTTTTTCCACGATCGCGATCGGATCGATACCATGTTGCCCCGCGACACGGTCGATCCTCTCCACCGCCTCGTCCTCCGCGAATATCTGGACGAAGTTTTCCAGACGCGCAAAGGCTTCCGCTTTTTGTGGAAGGCTGCCGGATTTAATCTGCTCCGGCCCTGTCCCGAAATCGAATTCAAAGGACGTGGCTTTCTGCGTCAGCGTGGCAGTGGTTTCCCACCACACGCTACGCGTCCGCTCCACAAAACCCGGCGTGATGAAAATCGTATAGGGAACAGCATATTTCCGGAAAATCGGTGCAGCATATTCGGCATTGTTGCGATAGCCGTCATCAAGCGTGAAAGCGCAGAACGACCGTTTCTCGGAACTATCGGCGAGCAGGCCCGGCAGATCGTGCAGATGAACGGGAACGAGACCACATTCGAGCGCCGCCTCTATCGCCTCTTCCAGAAATTGTGGCGTGATCGACAAGTGTGCATTCGGCGCAAAAGCTGACGCTTCCTCGTCCGGACGAACATGGTGGAGCGTGAAGATCACGCCACGCCCGGCAAGAGCCGGAAAAGCCGCACGAACCGCCGGCAGGGAAGCTATCTCCAGCCCCGCCCTTATGACCCCATATTTCAGAGAGCGTTTTACCGACCGCAAAAACACCATTACCGATTACCGCAACTTCAAACCGGGCAGAACCCGTTTTTTGATGACTCTCCAGACCGTGAGGGGCAGGTCGATAAGGCCCGGCAAAGGATCGTTCGCCGCAAAAGCCGCCCAGCTGCGGATTGTGCGCAGAGAGGCGACATAGTCCCCAATTCCCGCCTGTCCCCGTCGATTCAACGTCAATGCGGCAATGGCATCACGGACAAGATAGGACCATGACACACCTTGCCGCGCATCTAGCATCTGGCCGCGCGGCATGTCGTTGGCAACCTGCCACAGCAGCGCGCCGAGATCGATGCCGGCCGCTGAACACAGGCCAAACCACGACCATGGGCGAGGATTAACATCGAGAAGTTTCAGCGATCCATCCCTGCCATCCCGCTTGAACTCCACCTCGACCAACCCGCTGTGACCGGCCGATTTCAATATCTTCCTTGCCGCATCGATCGCTTGAGGGTTGTCGACAACCTCGACACAGGTGCTGGTGTAACCAAAATCGACGGGATACTGACGCAGGCGTCGGGCGGTGAATTCTGCAACAGGCTCGCCATCGCGCCAGAGCGCCGCATAGGAAAACTGGCTTTCTCCCCCGCCGGGAATGAGCTCCTGCACGACGACATTGCCCGCGCCGATCTCGCCGCTCGCAGCGGCAAAAGCGGCTTTCAGCGCCTGCCTGTCATCGGCGCGGATAACCTTCGCCCGGGAAATCGCGGTATCGCCCCCGCCCATATTCGGCTTCAGGATAACGGGAAACGTCACGTCCAGCGCATCGGCGTCATCGGACGAGGTCATGGCATAGGTCCGGGGGAAGCTGACACCGAGTTCCGCCGCGCGTTTGTAGAGCAGCGGTTTCTCGCACAACCATTGAAGGGAGGACCAATCAGGCAGGACGATTTTGTAAAGGGCGGAAAGCTCGTCGCGATGTTGTGAAACGAGCTGAACCTCGCCATCCCCTGATGGCACCAGAAGACACCCTTTCAGATGATGCTTCTCTGCCATATCGCGTAAAAACGCCATCGCCCCTGCATCATGAGGACCGGACCAGCGGATCGTGTTCTTCACGAAACGCGACCAGCCCGGCAGCGGTGAATCATGGGTGATATAGTGCACAGGCACATCAAGGGCGCCAAGGCTGCGGGCAAGGGCAAGCGTGCCGTGAGCGCCACCAACAATAACAACACCTGGAATGGTCACAGCCTGATCCCCGCCCTATTCCATACCTTGATCGCAAAAATTGATAAATAAATTGGATATTTCTAAAGTATTGCGCGTTCGGAGATCGAATTGGCGGAGCCGAAGAGCCTCATGCTCTTTCGGCTGCCTGCGAACGGTTGGAAGTTTGCTTCGAAGGCAAGCGCCTTACGCCTCTTTGCGCACAGGGCGCGGCTCGCCTTTGTCATCCACCGCTACCATGATGAAGACGGCCTCCGTAACCTTTTCCCGGGAATCCTGATAGTGCCTGCGGGTCCAGGCCTCGATCTTGAGCGTGACGGAGGTGCGCCCAACCTTTTCGATCCTGGTATAGACACACAATGTATCGCCGATCTTGACCGGTTTCTTGAAGACGATTTCATGAACCGCCACTGTGACGGTACGCCCGCCTGCCACATCATTGGCGCGGACGAAGGCGGCAAGGTCCATCTGCGACATCACCCAACCGCCGAAAATGTCGCCGGCCGGATTGGCGTCAGCCGGCATGGCAAGCGTTCTGAGCGTGAGTTCCATATCGGCGGGCGGTTGCTGTTCCATATCAAATTCCTTTCAAGAACCTCCCGCCGCCGGATTTAAACAACCGCGCCCCCTCAGCCAATAGCCGATTTTTCGCGGCAGCCCTTCCAAAACAGCAAGGAATCACGAAGCCATCGTAAGCTTCGGTTAACCATGATGCGGCACGATTCCAAAAAACCGCGAGGGCGTGCGAATGGCCTATGACTGGAGTGGAAACAATAAGATACAGCAGCGCTACGACCGTATCATTCTCGCGGTTGCCAGCGTCATTGCCATCAGCCTGGCGACCGGCACCTTTGTTCTGCGCTCGCAGATGGAGCCGGACGGCACCATAAGCCTAGCCAAACAGCAACGGCTGGACCTCGAAAAATGGCATTTGCGGCTTTGATCCGCACTGTGAGATCAACAGCAGCATAACCCGGCGGCTTATTTTGGAGCGATATCCGGCTTTACGGTATTTTCCTTCATGGGGGCATGGTCCAGATGGGCCAAAGCCGGGGTAAGAACCGACAAAAATGTCTCTGATCTGCCGATATAGATAATCGCTACGCCGTCGATCCCATTCAAAACCTCCGCCAGCGTATCCTGTGTCTGTTTTTCCAGCCCTTCCAGCAAATCGTCGATGACGATGAATTTCGGCTTCAACAACAGGGCATTGGCGATCCTAATGCTGGCCTGTTCATCCGAATCCAGCTTCTTGTCCCAGCGAATGTGTTCATCAAGCCGGGGCGCCATTTCACCGAGACCGCACGCGGTCAGCGCCGCGACATAGTCTGCCTCCACAAACCGCTGGGGCGCGCGCGGATAGGCCAGAATTTCGCGCAGCGTTCCTGTTGGCAAATAGCCGTGCTGGGCAATGAAAAGCGTGTCGGACTGTTCGGGCATTTCTATCCTGCCCTGCCCCCATGGCCACAGGCCGGCCATGGCGGCAAACAGCAGCCGCCGGTTCACGCCCTGTTCGCCATTGATCATCAGACGATCACCCCGCCCGATTTCAACCTCGGCCTCACGCAGCCGGAAACCCCGCTCCAGATCCTGTCCGCCCGCATCGCGGCAGATAGTCACCGACCGAAGGCGGATTTTTTCGTTGTCGGCACTCCGTTGAAGATCGATTGCGAGGCCGTGCTGTTCAACGCTATCCATCTGGATCAGAGCGTTGCGAAACACCGAAACACGCTGCAACGTCGCCTTCCAGCTGGCAATCGGCCCGAAATTGTCGATATACCAGCGAAGTGCGGTATTGACCTGGTTGAAGGCGCCGACGGCCATCATCAGCCCGCCGAAGGTGAGGTTGCCGGAAAAATAGACCGGCGCTGCAATAAGAATGGGCGCCACAACCGCCAACCAGCCGTAGCCCGACGACACCCAGGTCAGATGCGTCATTGCTAAAGCGAGCCCGCGGATTACGCCGAGCACGGCATCGATATCAACGCCGATCCGCCGCCGCTCGTTTTTTTCACCACGCGCAAGCGCAATCGCCGCCAGATTTTCGCTGGCCCGCATCAGGGAAAAGCGTAGTTCGGCCTCTTTTGAATAACGTTCAGCATTCAGGCCGACCAGACGATAGCCGACAAGGTTGCTGAGCAGGGACGCCGAGCCCGCATAAAGGATCGCCGCCCAGACCATGTATCCGGGAATCGCAACCGGATCGCCGTTGATCGTGATGGAAAAGCCTGCCGACAATGTCCACAGAACGCCGATGAAGCTGATGAGCAGGATCGTCGCATTCACAAGGCCGATGGAAAGCGCCGTGCTGCTTTCCGCAAGGTTGCGGACATCGTCGTGCAAACGCTGGTCCGGATTGATCGCAATCGTGCCGAAACCGGCAAGGCGGGCGGCGCGCCCCGGTTTCAGCCACTGGTCCACCATATCCTTGGCAAGACCCTCGCGCATGTTCAGCGCCGTCATCTGGTTAAGCCAGGTCTGAATGACATTGAGAAGCAACAACAGCCCAGCAATGATCGCGAAGACTTCGAGCTGATGGAGGAAGGCGTCAAGATCGCGCCGCTCCAGCGCATTGTAAAACGGCGCGTTCCACTCATTGAGCCTGATCTGCCCGTAAGCGGTGAGCAATATCACCGTGAGCAGGGCAATCGACAGCAATATCAGCCGGTTGCGAACCGGCGACGTCCAGAAGGCATTGCCCATCATGCGTAGTTGCGAACGAAAATCGAGATCGAAGCCCGAAAGGTTCGCCGCACTCTTGCGCTGATCGTCGGTCACCGTTGTTGCCATTCATTCCATTCCGAAACGTCAGTCGGCAAGGAAAGCGGTTTGCGATGCTGCACCTTGCGATGCCCAGCAATAACACGCCGTTCAACCTTGTCCACAACCGAGGAGAAATCCCCAGGGAGACAATTAAAAAGCCGCGGCAATTCTTCGCGCCGGCAAACATCGGCGCCTCGGCCAACAATGCGGGTGCCTCCGGAAATGATCCTTGCTTTCTTTTCCTGCATTGCACAAAATCCAAATAATTTCAGAGGGGCGGACAAACCGCATAAACCGGAAAACCGGGCAAGGCAGATTAATGGCGATCAAAGCGAGCATCTATCATCTGACGCATTATAAATACGACAATCCGGTTCGCCTTGGACCGCAAATCATAAGATTGAAGCCCGCCTCGCACTCCAGAACCCATGTCATCAGCCATTCTCTCAAGGTTTCGCCGTCAAATCATTTCGTGAACCTTCAACAGGACCCATACGGCAATTATCTCGCCCGGTTCGTTTTTCCCGAGCCGGCGACGGAATTCAAGATCGAGGTCGATCTTGTCGCCGATATGACGGTTTACAATCCGTTCGATTTCTTCGTTGAGGAAGAGGCGACCAAGTGGCCGTTCGATTATCCGCAGGAGCTGCGGGAAGATCTGTCCATCTACATGAAACCGGAACCGACCGGCCCCCTGCTTTCCGCCTTCATGGCCACCGTGGACCACACACCCGGACAGCCGACGGTGGATATGGTCGTCGGCCTCAACGCCCGTCTGCAGCAGGAAATCGGTTACGTCATCCGCATGGAACCGGGTGTTCAGACGCCGGAAGAAACGCTGGCTTCCGGCAAGGGTTCATGCCGCGACACCAGCTGGCTGTTCGTCCAGATCTTGAGACATCTCGGCCTTGCCGCACGTTTCGTGTCGGGATACCTCATCCAGCTGACACCGGATCTCAAGGCATTGGATGGCCCGTCAGGGACAGAGGTCGATTTCACCGATCTGCATGCCTGGGCCGAGGTCTATATGCCGGGCGCCGGCTGGGTCGGTCTCGACCCCACTTCGGGGCTTTTGACCGGCGAGAGCCATATTCCGCTGGCGGCAACGCCGCATTTCCGCAATGCCGCGCCGATTTCCGGCGGTTATTTCGGCGAGGCCAATACGGAATTCGCTTTCGACATGCAGGTTCGGCGCGTTGCCGAGACCCCGCGCATCACCAAACCCTTCTCCGATGAGAGCTGGGAGAGCCTCAATGCACTCGGCGAAAAGGTCGATCAGGTTCTGAACGCCCATGACGTCAGGCTGACCATGGGCGGCGAGCCGACCTTCGTTTCCATCGACGATTTCGAATCCGAGGAATGGAACACCGGCGCGGTTGGACCGACGAAACGCGAAAAAGCGGACGTGTTGATCCGCCGCCTGCGCGAACGTTTCGCGCCCGGCGGCTTCCTGCACTACGGGCAGGGAAAATGGTATCCGGGCGAAAGCCTGCCGCGTTGGACATTTTCACTCTACTGGCGAAAGGACGGTCTGCCGATCTGGCAGAACCCTGCGCTGATTGCCGAAGAAGGCGCAAATACCGGTGTTGCGGCCGACGACGCGCAAAAGCTACTGAGCGGTATCGCCACTCATCTCGGTGTGGAGCCCGATCTGGTGCTTCCGGCCTATGAGGATCCGGCCGAATGGATCATCAAGGAAGGTAGTCTTCCCGAAAATGTCGATCCGTCCAACTCGAAACTGAAAGACCCGGAAGAACGCAATCGCCTTGCCCGCGTGTTCGAACGCGGGCTGACGACACCGACGGGTTATATTCTTCCGGTGCAGGCGTGGAACGCCAAGCCCACCACAGACAAACGCTGGGTCAGCGAGAAATGGAAAACACGGCGCGGCAAGATTTTCCTCGTTCCGGGTGATAGCCCGGTAGGTTACCGCCTGCCGCTTGGCACCCTGCCCCATGTGCCGCCATCCGCCTATCCTTATATCCATGAAGCTGACCCTTCGATCCCGCGAGGGCCGCTTCCCGAGAAATTCCAGCCCTCCGGACGCACCATGCCGGAAGCGTCTTTCCATGCGGATGAGGCATCCGGCCAGGAACGCATCGAGCAGACGCTTGGTGAAATCGGCGGCGCGGTGCGCACAGCCATGTCGGTGGAACCGCGCGATGGACGGCTCTGCGTCTTCATGCCGCCTGTCGAACGCATCGAGGATTATCTGGAACTGGTCGCAGCGGCAGAAGCGGCAGCGGCCGAGCTCGGGCTGCCCGTCCATATCGAAGGTTATGCTCCACCACATGACGAGCGTATCAATGTCATCCGTGTAGCGCCCGATCCCGGCGTCATCGAGGTCAACATCCACCCGGCCGCAAGCTGGAAGGATTGTGTCGACATCACCACGGCGGTCTATGAAGAGGCGCGACAGACGCGTCTGGGCGCTGACAAATTCATGATCGATGGTCGTCACACCGGCACCGGTGGTGGCAACCATGTGGTCGTGGGCGGGGCCAACCCGAATGACAGCCCTTTCCTGCGCCGTCCCGACCTTCTGAAAAGCCTTGTCTTGCACTGGCAGCGGCACCCGTCGCTTTCCTACCTGTTCTCCGGCCTGTTCATCGGACCGACGAGTCAGGCGCCCCGCATCGACGAAGCCCGCCACGACAGTCTTTACGAACTGGAGATCGCGCTGGCGCAGGTGCCTGCCCCTGGCCAGGGTGCGCCGCCGCTGCCATGGCTGGTCGACCGCCTGTTCCGCAACCTCCTGACGGATGTGACGGGCAACACCCACCGCGCCGAAATCTGCATCGACAAGCTGTTTTCTCCCGATGGGCCGACCGGCCGCCTTGGCCTTGTGGAGTTCCGCGGCTTCGAAATGCCGCCGAATGCCCGCATGTCGCTCGCCCAGCAATTGCTGGTGCGCGCCCTCATCGCCCGTTTCTGGAAAAACCCCGCCGCCGGCAAATTCGTGCGCTGGGGCACGGCACTTGCAGACCGATTCATGCTGCCGCACTACATCTGGGCGGACTTTATGGACGTGCTCGGAGACCTGAGGGAAAATGGCTTCGACCTGAAGCCGGAATGGTTCACAGCCCAGCAGGAATTCCGTTTCCCCTTCTTCGGTGAGGTGGAATACGAAGGCGCGAAGCTGGAATTGCGCCAGGCTCTGGAGCCCTGGCATGTTATGGGTGAACAGGGTGCCATCGGCGGAACCGTGCGTTTTGTCGACAGCTCCGTCGAGCGTATGCAGGTCCGCCTCGAAACCTCCAACCCTGCGCGCTATACCGTGGCGTGCAACGGTCGCGCCGTTCCGCTAACTCCAACGGAAAACCGAAGCGTTGCGGTCGCCGGTGTTCGTTTCAAGGCGTGGCAGCCCTCTTCCGGCCTGCATCCCGTTCTGCCGGTCAATTCGCCCTTGACCTTTGACATTTATGATACATGGTCGGGACGATCGATCGGCGGATGCATCTACCATGTTGCTCATCCGGGTGGTCGCAATTACGAGACCTTTCCCGTCAACGGCAACGAGGCCGAGGCACGCCGCCTTGCCCGTTTCGAACCATGGGGACATACGGCCGGGCAATATCCGTTGATGGCGGAAACCGTGTCGCCAGAATTTCCGCTGACGCTCGATCTGCGCCGGCCATACGGAGTGTAAATTGTCCAAAGCCCCGGCCACGGAACGCAAGACGGAAACGAGCGCGCAATCGCGCGGGCTTGACTACTCCACCTTGCCCGGCGTGGCCGATGAGATGCTCGATACCAACGGCAAGGTCAGACCGGTCTGGAAAACCCTGCTCGGTGCCCTGTCGCGCATGTCGGAACGCGAACTGCATGAGCGCTTTGCCCGCACCGACCGCTATCTGCGCGATGCGGGCGTGTTTTACCGCGATTACAGCAAGGGCAGCAGCGAAAGAAACTGGCCGATCTCCCATATCCCGGTGCTGATCGACGACAAGGAATGGACGGTTCTTTCCGAAGGGCTTAAACAGCGCGCCAATCTTCTGGAAGCCATGGTCGCCGATTTTTACGGCGAAAACCGGCTGGTGAAGGAAGGTTACGTACCGCCGGCACTGATCGCCTCCAATCCGGAATATCTGCGGCCGATGGTCGGCGTAAAACCGGCAAGCGGCCATTATCTGCATTTCTGCTCGTTCGAGATTGGACGTGGACCTGATGGCAACTGGTGGGTACTTGCCGACAGGACACAGGCGCCCTCCGGCGCAGGTTTTGCGCTGGAAAACCGGGTGGCGACCACACGCGCGCTTTCCGACATCTATGCCGAAACCCATGTTCACCGTCTCGCTTCATTTTTCGGCGCTTTCCGCGACACCTTGCAGTCGCACAGAAAACATCCGGATGACCGCATCGCGGTGCTGACGCCCGGCCCCGCAAACGAGACCTATTTCGAACACGCCTATATCGCCCGCTATCTCGGCTTCATGCTGCTAGAGGGTGAGGATCTGACCGTGGTCAACGGCCGCGTGATGGTAAGGACCGTGGCCGGACTGAAACCGATCGGCGTGCTTTGGCGGCGCCTCGATGCCTCCTATTCCGATCCGCTGGAACTGAACCAGCAATCCCACATCGGTACGCCCGGCATGGTGCAGGCGCTGCGCAATGAGGCACTGACAATCGTCAACGCGCTCGGCACCGGCATTCTCGAAACACGGGCCCTGCTGTCCTTCATGCCGCGCGTCTGTCGCCACCTGCTTGGCGAAGACCTGAAACTGCCGTCCATCGCGACCTGGTGGTGCGGACAGGAATCCGAGCGCCGCCACGTTGCCGGCAATATCGAAGGCATGGTCATAGGCCCGGCCTATTCCCGGCTGCCCTTCTTCGAAGACAACGGTCAGTCCGTGCTCGGCTCGTCCTTACGCGAAACGGCGAAGGAATCGATCAGCGACTGGCTCGCTTCCGATGGCCACAGGCTTGTCGGCCAAGAGGTGGTGACGCTTTCCACCACGCCGGCCTATATCGACAACAAGCTCGTGCCGCGCCCGATGAGCCTTCGCGTTTTTGCCGCCCGCACCCAGGATGGCTGGCAGATCATGCCGGGCGGCTTTGCGCGGATCGGCAGCAGCAACGATGTATCCGCCATCGCCATGCAATCAGGCGGCAGTGCCGCGGATGTCTGGATCGTCAGCGACAAGCCGGTGGAACGCACTACGCTTTTACCGGCGGAAGAAAGCTTCACCCGCAACATGCCGGGTAGCCTGCCGAGCCGTGCGGCGGACAATCTCTTCTGGCTCGGCCGCTATATCGAACGTTCGGAAGGCGCATTGCGCATCTTGCGCGCCTGGCACGGACGTTATGCCGAATCCGCCGACCCACGTCAGCCCTTGCTTGCGCATGTGACGCGTTATCTCGAAGCGCTGGATGTGGAAATGAACGATGCCGTGCCGGAAAGCCTGCTGAACAACATCAACAGCGCGCTCTATTCCGCCAGCAACATCCGAGACCGTTTTTCGCCGGACGGATGGCTTGCTCTAAATGACCTTGCCAAGACTGCCCGTCGGTTCCACGCAAAGGTTTCGCCGGGCGACGACGCGACCCATGCCATGACGATCCTCCTTCGCAAGCTTGCAGGCTTCGCCGGTCTCGTGCACGAAAACATGTATCGTTTCACCGGCTGGCGTTTCCTGTCGATCGGCCGCTATCTCGAGCGTGGCCTGCATATGACAAGGCTTCTCGGCCATATGACCGGACCGGATGCGCCAGATGGATCCTATGACATGCTGCTCGAAATCGGTGACAGCGTCATGACCCATCGCCGCCGATACAATGTCAGCACGGCGGGTCTGACCGTCACCGATCTTCTGGCGCTCGATCCGCTCAACCCACGGTCCATCCTGTTTCAGCTGAACGAGATTCGTACTGAGGTGGAGCAGCTGCCGAACGCCTTTACGAACGGCCAGATGTCGCCCTTTTACCGCGAGGCAATGCGGCTGCATTCCGGCCTTGCCGTCATGACGCCGGAAAACATGAACGGCGCGATCTACCGCCAGCTCGAAACGGACATGGAACATCTCTCCGATGTTCTGGCCCAGACATATCTCGGATAACCCGATGCTTTATGACCTTTCCCTGCATATGGGTTACACCTACGACACGCCGGCCCATGGCGCGCGCCACATCATCCGAGTGCTGCCCCTGTCGATCCCGGGCCGTCAGCGCTTCATCGCCGGCACCATCGATGTTTCGCCGGTGCCGGAAGAACGGGCGGTCTTTGAGGATTTCTTTCATCAATCGGCCACCTCAGTGCATCTGCGCGCACCGCACGAAAAGCTGGATATCCGCATGCAGGCGCGTGTGATGGTGGAGGCACCTGCGCTGACGGCAGATTTTTCACCCGAGCTTTCACGCCTGCCGCAAGACCTTGCAGACGTCTGGTCGGTCGACTTCCAGTCACCGCATCACTTCATCGGCGCCAGCCCGAGACTAGGGACGGATACGGCGATATCGGCCTATGCGCGGGAATTGCTGAAGCCCGGAATGACCATTCGCGAAATCGCACTCTCGATGTGCAAACGCATACACAAGGACTTCACCTATGACGGTGAAGCGACGACTGTCGATACGACACCGTCGGAAGCCTTCAAGCTGAAACGCGGCGTATGCCAGGACTTTTCGCATATCATGATCATGGCGCTGCGCAGCCTCGGCATTCCCGCCGGTTACGTCAGCGGCTTCCTGCGCACCATCCCCCCGCCGGGCAAGGAACGTCTGGAAGGTGCCGATGCGATGCATGCCTGGGTTCGCGTATGGTGCGGTGAGGCCGCCGGTTATCTGGAGCTCGACCCCACCAACGATATCGTTGCCGGCAGCGACCATATCGTCGTTGGCTATGGCCGGGACTATTCCGATGTCGCGCCGGTGATCGGCGTATTGAAGAGCTACGGCAACCAGCAGATCAAACAGGCCGTCGACGTCATTCCCGTCCAGTAATGATACATTACGTGTTATTATGAGCATACTCGAATTAATACTTGAAAAACTGCACCAATTTGAACGACATATAAAATTTAACCGTCTACATTAGTGGATTCTACATCGTTTGCGGGTTTCCTGCGCTCAGTCTAATGTTCTAATTAGTGAGCCCGTTATGATCTCCTCCGCATATCAAAAAATGACGCGCCGTTTCCTTGCCGATACGGGCGGCAATTTTGGCATGATGACGGCAATATTGCTGCCGGTGCTGCTTGGTTTTGCCGGCGCCGGCATGGAGCTGGCGAATGTGATGCAGGTGAAAGCGGACCTGCAGAACACGGCGGATTCGGCGGCTCTCGCGGCCGCGACCGAGGCCCGCTTGAAAGAAGGCGCTCTGACGGACGAACAAATCAAGGAAATCGCCAAGGCCTTCATCGCCAGCCAGATGGAAAAGACCCTGACCGAGGAGGAGAAGAAGGCGCTCGAGAAAAACTCTCCAGTCAATATTGGCACAACGGACGATGCGCGCGGCAAGACCTACACCATCCAGACCACGATAAACTACCAGATGCAGCTTAATCCGCTCTTGGGGTTCTTCGGGGCGAAAACACTCGATCTTGCCGCGACAGGCACCGCGGTAAGCACTGTCAACAAGGGCGCGCCGATCTCCATGTATCTGGTGCTCGACCGCTCGGGTTCGATGTCCTTCAAGACCGATACGCTCAACACCAAGAAAACGTCGTGCCAGAACTACACGGTCGATAACTGGGGGAGTTATCCCAATCTCAAAAATACATCGCCCTGCTACGTCAACAAGGCTACTTCGCTAAAAACCGCGGTCGGCTATCTCGTCGCGACGTTGAACAAGGCCGATCCCACTTATACCGCCAACGGCGGTTCCGAACTGGTTCGAACAGGAGCGTCGGTCTATACGCATGAGACCTACGCGGCCCAGCCTATCACTTGGGGTACTAGCAGCGTTGCCACCTATGTCGACAAACAGATCCCGGAGTTTCCGTCTGGCGGTACGGATGCCCGCAGCAGTCTGAATGCCGCATACAACGCCCTTAAAAAAGCGAATATCGTTGAAGCGAAAGAACACAAGGACAAGAAAAGCGAATCCTTCGAGCGATACATCGTTCTCATGACGGATGGCGAAATGACGGGGAACAGCTCCTCCTGGAGTTCCAGCATCGACCAGACTGTGCGCAATACCTGCGATACGGCCAAGAAAGACGGTATCAAGATTTTCAGCGTCGCGTTCATGGCGCCGGACAAGGGCAAGTCGCTGCTGCAACATTGTGCGTCCAGTCTCGACAATTATTACGCGCCTGAAAACATGGAGCAGATCGTTACCGCCTTCGGCGAAATTGCCCGCAAGGCTGCCGGTAGTTTGGCAACGCTGACCAATTAAGGGAAAATCAAGCCAGCATCCCCCGGAAACGACCCCGCTTCCGGGGAGCGATGTTCCCGGGGCGACCTTGCCGGGTTGCATGGCTGGCACGGCGTGCGCGGCAGGTGACAGCGCCGGCGACACATGGCATAGGAGAGCCGCTCCCATTCACAGGCCCCTGTCATGATCCGCATCGAAAATATCAGCAAGTCGAACAGTCACCGCATTCTCTACATCGAGGCCTCCGCTGCGCTCAATCGCGGCGAGAAGATCGGCCTTGTCGGCCCCAACGGTTCTGGCAAGACCACGCTGTTCCGAATGATGACCGGCGAGGAACAGCCCGACGAGGGACAGGTCGTCGTCGAAAAGGGCATGACGGTCGGTTATTTCAACCAGGACGTCGGCGAAATGTCTGGCCGTTCCGCCGTGGCCGAAGTCATGGAAGGCGCCGGCCCGGTCAGCGAAGTCGCGGCCGAACTTCGGCAGCTGGAGGCCGCCATGTCCGATCCCGACCGGATGGACGAAATGGATGCCATCATCGAGCGTTACGGCGAAGTGCAGGCGCGGTATGAAGAACTGGACGGCTACGCGCTGGAGGGCCGCGCGCGCGAGGTTCTGGACGGGTTGAGCTTCAGTCAGGAAATGATGGATGGCGATGTCGCCAAACTTTCCGGCGGCTGGAAGATGCGCGTGGCGCTCGCCCGCATCCTTCTGATGCGCCCGGACGTGATGCTGCTCGACGAACCATCGAACCATCTCGATCTCGAAAGCCTGATCTGGCTCGAAGATTTTCTGAAGAACTACGACGGCGCGCTTTTGATGACCTCGCACGACCGCGAATTCATGAACCGAATCGTTACCAAGATCATCGAAATTGACGCTGGCAACCTCACCACCTATTCCGGCGACTACGGCTTTTACGAACAGCAGCGTGCGCAGAACGAAAAGCAGCAGCAGGCGCAGTTCGAACGCCAGCAGGCGATGCTCGCCAAGGAAATCAAGTTCATCGAGCGCTTCAAGGCGCGTGCCTCGCATGCCTCACAGGTGCAGAGCCGCGTCAAGAAACTCGAAAAGATTGACCGCGTCGAGCCGCCCAAGCGGCGCCAGACGGTCGCTTTCGAATTTGCGCCGGCGCCGAGATCTGGCGAGGATGTCGTCGCGCTGAAGAAAGTGAACAAGGCCTATGGCAGCCGCACGATCTATGGCGAACTTGACTTCATGGTGCGGCGCAAGGAACGCTGGTGCATCATGGGTGTCAATGGTGCCGGAAAATCCACCTTGCTGAAACTCGTGACTGGCACGACCACGCCGGATTCCGGCAACGTCACTCTCGGCGCCAGCGTCAAGCTCGGTTATTTCGCCCAGCACGCCATGGATGTTCTGGACGGCGACAGCACCATTCTGGAATGGCTGGAGGAACGTTTCCCGAAAGCCGGGCAGGCACCGCTGCGCGCCCTTGCCGGCTGCTTCGGTTTTTCCGGTGACGATGTGGAGAAGCGCTGCCGCGTTTTGTCCGGCGGTGAGAAGGCCCGTCTGGTCATGGCTGCCATGCTGTTCGACCCGCCGAATTTCCTCGTGCTGGACGAGCCGACGAACCATCTCGACCTCGACACCAAGGAAATGCTGATCAAGGCCCTGTCGGAATATGAAGGCACGATGCTTTTCGTTTCGCATGACCGCCATTTCCTGGCCGCCCTTTCCAACCGGGTGCTGGAACTGACGCCTGACGGTATCCACCAATTTGGCGGCGGATATACGGAATATGTAGAAAGCACCGGACAGGAAGCGCCGGGCCTGCGCAGCTGAGGCAGCTTAACGGACGTATGAGACGCAGAATTCCCGGGACAGGTTTCATCTGTTTAACGTTTGCAGAGCGGATCGGTGGACTAACAAATGCAACTTAAAGACTGCTACAATTTCCACGATTTTCGCCGAATGGCAAAACAGCGTCTTCCCGGACCGATCTTCAACTACATCGACGGTGCTGCCGACGATGAGGTGACGTACCGGAGAAACACGGCCGCCTTCGAGAATTGCGATCTCGTTCCCGACGTGTTGCGGGGCGTGGCCGATGTGGACATGTCTGTCACCGTCATGGGGCAGAAGCTGGCGATGCCGGTCTATTGTTCCCCGACGGCGCTTCAGCGTCTCTTCCACCATCAGGGGGAGCGGGCGGTTGCGGCCGCAGCCGGAAAATTCGGCACGATGTTCGGCGTTTCTTCACTCGGCACGACCAGCCTCGAGGAAGCGCGCCGGATCAGCGGCGGCCCACAGGTCTATCAGTTTTATTTCCACAAGGACCGTGGTCTCAACCGCGATATGATGGCGCGCGCCAAGACTGCGGGTGTGCAGACGATGATGCTGACGGTGGACAGCATCACGGGTGGGAACCGTGAGCGCGACAAGCGCACCGGTTTTGCCATTCCGTTCAAGCTCAATCTTTCCGGCATTGCGCAATTCGCCATCAAGCCGGCCTGGGGGATCAATTATGTGACGCATGAGCGCTTCAGCCTGCCCCAGCTCGACGGCCACATCAAAATGGACGGCGGCGCGCTCTCCATCAGTCGCTATTTCACCGAAATGCTCGACCCATCCATGACGTGGGACGACGTCGCACAGATGGTGCGTGAATGGGGCGGCCCTTTTTGTCTGAAGGGTGTCATGTCCGTGGAGGACGCCAGACGCGCCGTCGATATCGGTTGCAGCGGCATCGTGCTTTCCAATCACGGCGGTCGCCAGCTCGATGGCTCGCGTAGCGCCTTCGACCAACTGGCCGAGATTGTCGACGCAGTCGGTGACCGTATCGATGTCATGATGGATGGCGGGGTTCAGCGCGGAACGCACGTCCTCAAAGCCCTGTCTCTGGGGGCGAAGGCCGTGGGGCTTGGCCGCTATTACCTTTTCCCGCTTGCCGCCGCCGGACAGCCGGGTGTCGAGCGGGCGCTTGAGCTGATGCGCATCGAAATCGAGCGCGGCATGAAGCTGATGGGCTGCACCACCGTCGACCAACTGACACGCCGGAACCTGCGGTTTCGTGACTAGAGCGGTGTCAGCGCGAGAAAATCGAGGCCTGTCGAGCTTATCGACAATATAGTCGGATAATCACCCGTACCGAATGACCCCTTTGAAACCACCACAGCGGTTTCGAGAGGTTTTCACGCTATCGGCGCTGCGCAGTGGTGACCTTGGCAAGACCGATCGAATATGATTATGGTTGCATGATGCAACCATAATGGATTTTGGCATGTCCGAAAGACCCTTTCCCATAAACGATATCCGCTCCACCTCGCGTCGGCTCGTGCGCGAACTCGGCTTCATGGGTGGAGACTTTGCCGGCACCGATCTGCCGCCCTCCGCCGTGCACGCCCTGATCGAGATCGAGGCATGCCCACGCATTTCCGCACGCGATCTGGGAAAGATGCTTCGGCTTGAAAAGTCGAGCATCAGCCGCATGCTTCGCAAACTGGTTCTTTCGGGCGATGTTCTGGAAGAAACGGACGAAGAGGATAGTCGTATCAAGCGGTTGCGCCTCGCCGGGCGAGGACAGAAGCGGGTCGAAGCCATCCACACCTTTGCCAACCGACAGGTATCAAACGCACTGTCGCGGCTCGCGCCTGCGGATGGCCAAAAAATCCTTGACGGGCTTCGCCTTTATGCCGACGCGCTGGGATACCGGGCCGACGCCGCGATCGAAATCGTCAGGGGCTACAGGCCCGGCCTTATTGCCCGTATCACGCAAATGCATGCGCTTTATTATGCCCGGACATCAGGCTTCGGCCAGCGCTTCGAATCCGTTGTTGCCGAAGGTCTCGCCTCCTTTTGCAACCGGCTCGAAAGCCCGCAAAATGCGATCTGGGTCGCAATGCGTGGAGACGATGTCATCGGCTCCATCGCAATCGACGGTGAAGATCTGGGACCGGGAACCGCGCATCTGCGCTGGTTCATCGTCGATGATGGCGTGCGTGGCGGCGGCGTCGGGCGAAGGTTGTTGGCAACTGCCCTTGCGTTCACGGACGAAAAAGCGTTCGCCGAAACCCATCTGTGGACTTTCAACGGACTTTTGGCGGCACGGCATCTTTACGAGGCCCAGGGTTTTACCTGTGTAGAGGAACGTCCCGGCAGCCAGTGGGGAAGCGAGGTTCTGGAACAGCGCTTCGTCAGGCCGCTTCCTGTGGTTGGCGACGCTGAACGTGAAGCGAACTAAACCCCGTGGCGGCCGATCAAGCCGCCTTGAGAGCCCCCCGATGAGCAAGTGCGCCTGAACCCAGCTCGAACTGGCCGAGCAACCGGTTCAGCGCATCGACCTCGCCTGCAAGATTGTGGCTTGCGGCGGTCATTTCTTCCACCATCGCGGCATTTTTCTGCGTGTCCTGATCCATCTGGTTCACGGCGGTATTGATCTGCTGAAGGCCGGACGACTGCTCTTGCGCGGATTCGACGATCGCGGCGACGTGCTGGTTGATCTCCTGCACTTCGGCGACAATCGCGTCGAGTGCCTTGCCGGTGTCGCCGACAAGATGCACGCCCTCTTCGACCTGCTGGTTCGATTTTGTGATGAGCGACTTGATTTCCTTCGCCGCGCCGGCAGACCGCTGCGCAAGTTCGCGCACCTCCTGCGCCACCACGGCAAAACCCTTGCCCGCCTCGCCGGCTCGCGCTGCTTCCACGCCGGCATTGAGCGCCAACAAGTTCGTCTGGAAGGCAATCTCGTCGATCACACCGATGATACTGGAAATCTCGTTCGAGGATTTTTCGATCCGCTCCATCGCGATTACGGCCTGACGCACGACTTCGCCCGATCGTTCCGCACCGATGCGCGTGCGGGAAACCAGACGGCCCGCCTCATGCGCACGGTTCGCGGCGTCTTTCACGGTTATCGTGATCTCTTCAAGAGCTGCGGCGGTTTCCTCCACGGCAGCAGCCTGCTGCTCCGTCCGCCTTGCCAGATCATCGGAGGCTGCCTTGATTTCATTAGCGCCGGCATCAATACCGGCGGCATTATCCGATACCCGCAGAAGCGCGTTCTGCAACTTCCCGGCAGAACCGTTAAAATCGTTGCGCACGGCATCGAACCGCTCGACAAAGGGATCGTTGATACGACAGGACACGTCGCCATCTGCGAGCCTGGCCAACGCCTGAGCCAGACTGTCAACCGCGAAACGGATGCCGCTCGCCTCATCGGCCGCCTTGTGTTCGCGGGCCACCCGCTCCTGTTCGCCAAGAGCTCGGTTGGCTTCCGCTTCCTGCTCCAGCAAGGCTTTTTCACGATTGTTTTCGCGCAAAACGTCAAGCGAGCGGGCAAGATCGCCGATCTCGTCCCTGGTCTCGATATCCTTCAATGTCAGCTGGAGATTTCCACGAGCGATCTGGGCGGTCTCATCGATGACATTCGTGATGCGGTTGATGAACCGCCGTGCAATAAACCAGCCGGCCATCGCCAGCAGCACCGCCGCCGTTACGATCGTCAGGACGGCGTCACGCATCATTGCATGCAGCTGCGCAAAGACCGTGTCCTCCGGAACCGAGACGATTGCGTACCATTTCATGTCGCCGGTGAGCATGACCGGCAAGGCGACGGCAAGGGAAACCGTGCCGTCCTGTGCCGTCATTTCCAGCTCTTTTCCGGGATTGGCGATCAGTTTATCCCAGCCTTCAGTTTGTGCGCCGCCATCTGCGAGGTTCTTACCCATTATCGTCGCATCGGGATGGCTGATGATCTTGCCGCCGCCACTCACAAGGCTCATGAAGCCCGTTCCCATCGGCCGGACGGCTGACAACGCCTTGTTCGTTTCCTCCAGCGACAGATCGAGGCCAGCGACGCCCAGAGTTTTACCGTCGACGATGACAGGTTTGGCGACCGAGGTAATCAGAACCTCCTTGCCATCGATTGCGTAAGAATAGGGTTCGATGACGACTGTTTTCTTCAATGTGAAGGGCAACTGATAATAATCGCCTGGACCCGCGGTGGTATAATCCGTCAATGCGGTGTTGCTTATTTTGCCTCCGCTCCGCACCCAATAGGGTACATAACGACCAGTCGCATCATATCCCTCCTTGTTGACGAAGTCCGCATCCTTGCCATCGAAGGCATTGGGCTCCCATCCGGTCCAGAGACCAAGCAAATCGGGATTGTTCGCCAGCATGTGCCGGATAAGCTGATCGGCCTTGCTCCGATCGGCATCGCCCGACTGCTTCATCGATTCCAGAACCGAGCCGAGGCTATTGACGATGTGAATCATGCCGCCGATATTTTTCTCGGTCGTCAAGGCTTCGGCTTGCGCGATCTGCTGCATACGCTCCATACTGTTGGCCCTCGTATCCTCAAAGGACCGATAAAACAGCACGGCCGAAGCCGCGATCGTTGCAACGACGCCGCATGCGGCGACTGCGAAGATATTACGGCCCGTTGTCGATTTAAACAGCATGTCTCATCCCCACAAAAAATCCCGGCCGCGACGGCTGAGGTCGCTGCGCGCAAGCCCGAAATGTCAGCAACCAGACCGGAGGATAATATTAGAAAACTATGCTTAAAAATTACTTTAATTCATATTTTTAGCGCAATTAAGAAAACAGAAATAAATTATAAAACCGTAATATTACAGTACAAACAAAATATTACGCGATATCCGAACCTTCCGAAACGCCAGCATATATTGCAAGCTACGAGCAAGCTCATGCGGCACGCATCATTGCGTGCCGCTGATCAGGAAAACCGGGAGCCTTTAGTCCTGCAAACGCAGATCACTCCAGAAGCCGCGCAACTGGTCGGTCAATTGTGTGTAGAGGCCGTAGCGCCGCCTATAATGCGGGAGTTGCCCCGCATCCGGCCGGTAGGCACTGGCCACGCGGGTCATCGCTGCGACCGCCGCTTCATAGCCGGGATAGAGACCGACCGCCACGGCCGCGCCGATGGCCGCACCAAGCGCGCCGGTCTCGCGGGCCTCCGCGACACGCAGCGGGATTTCCAGAACGTCCGCCATGATCTGCGGCCAATGCTGGCTGCGGGAACCGCCGCCGGACATGACGGCACTGTCGACCGGCAGCCCCGCTTCCCTGAGAACGCCGATATGGCGGCGGTGTTCGAAACACACACCCTCGAACAGGGCTCTCAGCATGTGGCCTTCGCCATGCCATCCCGCCAGACCATAAAACCCGCCCCGAAATTCCGCGCCCAGTCGCGAGCCGAAGATGAACGGGTGGAAGAACGGATCGTCGGCGCGTTGCGAAACGGAACCGACCAGATCGTTGCAGCGCTCGAAGGCATGGTCACCATGGTCACCGCGAACACGGTGCACGTACCATTCAAGATTGGCCGCAGAGGTGGCGCTGGACTCGATATTGACATAGCGGCCACGTCCAAAGGTCGTGACCATGAAGACATCGGGGCTGATGACCGGTTTATCCGCGAAAACCTGATTAATGCTCCAGGTGCCGGCGATGATAGAAGCCTCCCCGGCGTTGATGACGCCCGACCCCATGGCGCTGGAGACGACATCGAAAAAACCGCCGATAACAGGTGTGCCCTCGGAAAGCCCCGTCAGAGCCGAAGCCTCAGCTGTCACATGGCCGACGATATCCGCCGATTCTACGAGGCGCGGAAAAAAGGCGACGGCATCCTCAAGCCCGTAGAGCGACAGGAGTTCCCGGTCGAGCTTCGCTTCGGGGAAGGCAAGCAACCCCGCACCACTGAGATCGGAAATATCATTGGCAAGACAGCCGGCCAGGCGGAAGTTCAGGAAATCCTTGCAGAACAGCACCGTTCCGATCTGGGCATATGTATCGGGCGCATGCCTTTTCACCCAGGCCAGCAGGCTGGGCGTTTGCGCGGGCCAAGGCCGTTGCAGACAACGGTTCTGTAGTTGCGCGCCGCTTTTCCGGTCAAGCTCTACCGCCACATCGGCGGCTCGGCTGTCAAGCGACTGGATACCGATCAGGGGCTGCTGATCCTTGTCCAGCAGGTAGAGACCGTTGCCGTGGCCGGCGCAACCGACGGCGAGGATGCTCCGGGGATCGACGGACGATTTTGCCAGAAGCTGGCGGATCGCCTCGCATCCGTTGCGCCACAACTCCTCCAGATCGCGCTCGACGTAACCGGGCTGCGGAAATGTCGAATGGCCGTCGATGGCGTGTTGCGCGACCTGCCGGCCGGCCGTGTCGAACAGCACCGCCTTGATCACCGTGTTGCCGACATCCAGACCCAATATATGATTTTTATCAGCCACGATTATAGATGTCCCATGCTTCTTCGCTGCCCGCACCCTGATGGATGATAGCCATCAAGGCGGCAACGACGGCCTTGGGGTTGTCATGCTGGTAGATATTGCGTCCATAGACCATCCCGTTCGCACCTTCGGCCACCAGTGCCGCTGATTTCGCCAGCACGTTGCGCAAGTCCTCACGCCCCCCGCCCCGCACCAGAACCGGGCACCGCGCTGCCTCGATGACCTTGTGAAAATCCAGCGGATTGCTGGTGGGATCGGCCTTGATGATATCGGCTCCCATTTCCGAGGCAAGACGCACCAGCGTGACGATCTTTTCAGCATCGCCATCCACCTGGTAACCGCCGCGCACGTCATTGGGCAACATCACCAGCGGTTCGATCATCAGCGGCATGCCGTAACGATGGCAATCGGCGCGCACGCGGCTGATATTCTCGACGCATTGGCGAAACAGTTCCGGCTCGTCCGGCAACATGAACAGGTTCACGACGACGCAGGCGGCGTCCATCTCCAGCGCGCCGATGATCGGATCGTGATAGTTCTGGAGCTGCGACCACATGGTTCTGTGGCGCGTTGAATTATAGGGGTTGCCCATGTCGATGCGCATGACGAGCGCCGGCTTGTCGCGCTGCGGCCTTTGCTGCAATAGGTCCGCCTGTCCGTAGGTCATCTGGATGGCATCGGGAGCTGCTTCGACCAGCCTGTCCACAGTTTGAGCCATATCCTCCAGCCCGACGAGGAAGCTCGGCTCGTTGCAAACCCCGTGATCAATGGCAACGTCCAAGCATCCACCATTGCGGAACAGCCGGTTCATGCGCGCCTTTTTCGAAATCCGCATCATCATGCATTCTCCTTGCATCTGTGTTTAAGCATTGCCGTCGTGACCCCGTAAAAGGTCTCCAGTTCATCAACGAGCCGCTGCCGTTCGTCCGCCGCCTGCTGTGGCGCCCATCCCAGCTCGCGCGCTGCGACGCCAAGGATCGCATCGATCAGATCGGCATCGATGACGCCGGTAATGGCAAGCGTCGTGCGGCGCAGGATGAGATCCGTCAGATGGCGGACATGTTCGCAGCGGATCAGCCAGACCACCTCTGCCGCCGTGATCGGCGGTTTTTCGCAAAGCGGACTGTCATCCGGACGGCCCCGACAAAAACCCATCAACTCGAAGGCACGTGAACCGTAGGCCGATGCCAGATACTCGGCCCGGTCCCGGTCGATCGAAAATTCCTCCGACAGCAGGGCCGGCAGGCGCCCGGCACCGCTGGGGAAGTTCCTGCCGCCGCCGATCGGGCGGTTCATTGTGCCAGTCAGCCGCTTGCGTCCGAGAAAGGCCAGAGCCTCGTCGGTCACCTGTTCGCCAAAGGCTCTGAACGTCGTCCACTTGCCGCCGATCATGCAGAGCTGTGGCGGATCGCCCTCCACGCGGTGGACGAAATGGCTGCGGGATATTCTTCCGGTAAAGGCCGCGTCGCTGCGCGGCAGCGGGCGTATGCCGCTGAAACTGTAGACGATGTCGGAATGGTCGATGGAAATATGCGGAAAGACCTGACGGACCGCATCGAGAATATAATCACGCTCTTCCGGTTCGCATCGCACCCGTTCGGGACGATCGACCTTGATATCTGTCGAACCAGCGAGAACCCGGCCAAGATAGGGAAAGAGGATACAGACACGGTTGTCGGCATTCTCGAAAAAAATCATATGGCCGTTCAAGGCCTTAAAGAGCGCCTCGTTGGCGAGGATCAGATGCGATCCCTTGGTGCCGGAAACGGTCGGTTTCGCCCTCCCCGCAGCCTGTGTGGTCGTTAGCGCTCCAATCGTCTCATCGATCCAGGCGCCCGTCGCATTGACGATGATGCGTGGCCGGACGGGCAAGGTTTCGTCCGTGCCCTCCACCTTAAGACCATAATCACCGCCAGCACGGACAAACTCGGCATAGTTCAGCGCAATGCTTTGCGGCGCATCGGCCCGGGTGTCGATCACAAGCTCCAGCGCAAGCCGTTCGGGCTGGCTGATCCACGCATCGTAATAGGTGGCCGAATATCTGATGCCTGGCGTCAGGCCCGGCCAGCGTTGCAACGTCTTGCGTGCGTTGCGGAAGGTGTGTCGGGGAAGGATGCGATTTTTGCGGGTGACGAAGTCATAGAGCATGAGGCCCGCCTTGATGGCCAGTGCCCCCCGGCTGGCGGGTTTTCCGCCGGAACCCACAAAGGTCGCAGCCGCGTTGAACAGGCCGCTGAAGGTTGAAAATATCGGGATCGTCGTCGGCAGCGGATGAACCATATGCGGTGCCAGCGTCAGAAGCGCATCACGCTCCCGCAGCGATTCCGCCACAAGGCCGAATTCACCATTTTCGAGATACCGCAGGCCACCGTGGATCATGCGCGAGGGTGCAGCACTGCAACCGGACGAGAAGTCGTTGCGCTCTACCAGAAGCACCCGCAGTCCCTGTAAAGCGAGATCGCGATAGGCGGCGATACCATTGATACCGCCACCGACGACGACGGCGTCGAAATCACCGTCTTGCCGGATGCGGCGTAGAGCGTCCTCGCGAAAACTGGGCATAGGAGTACCGTTCGCTGGCTAACAACCAGCGTCCCAATGTTGTTAAACGTTTAAAGCGACGAGAGAGAGGGGTGGCGAAAATTATGCGCTATTCGCCTGAAGCCCCGTCTCAGCTACATGATTTACGCATCGAGCCCCACGAGATGCTCGGCAACGCCGGCGCTGATGAGAGCCAGTTCATTTTCCGCGAGGCGCAGGCGGGCCGCAGCAGCGTTTTCAACCGCCTGAGCCGGATCGCGCGCGCCGCACAGCGAGAATGTTATGCCGGGCTGGGCAATCGTCCAGGCAATCACGACCTGCGCAATCGACGCCCCATGCGCTTCGGCCACCGGCTCCAGACCCCGCATCAGCCGCGCGATCTTCTCGCGGTTTGCCTGGCTGAAACGCGGATTGCCCTTGCGCTGATCATCACCTGCAAAAACCCGTTCAGGTCCGACCTTGCCCGAGAGGAGACCGAGCGCCAGCGACGAGTAGCTCAGGACCGAAACAGCACTCGTGCGGCAAAGCGGCAGAAGCGTCGTCTCGATGTCCCGCCGCACCATTGAATATTCTTCCTGTATGGCATCCAGCGCGCCGGTGGCGATATAGGCTACCAAATCCTCCGGCGAGACGTTGCTCGCGCCGATCGAACGGATCTTGCCTTCGTCCTTCAGGCGCACAAGCATTTCCACCGTCTCGGCAATCGGCGTCGTCGCATCCTGCCAGTGGGTGACATAGTGGTCGATATAGTCGGTTCCAAGCCGCTTCAGGCTCTCTTCGACCTCATGGCGGATCGAAGCGGCGCCGAGATAACGGTGAACGGGCTTGCCATCCTGGTGGAAGAAATAGGCGCCCTCGTTCACATGCCAGACCAGCCCGCATTTGGTGACCAGCACCACCTTGTCGCGCCGGCCGGCAATCGCCTTGCCGACGATGGTTTCCGCAAGCCCCATGCCATAGGCCGGCGCGGTATCTATCAGGGAAATGCCGGCGTCAATGGAGGCCTGGATAGCGGCGATGGATTGCCGCTCATCGGTGCCGCCCCACATCCAGCCGCCGATGGCCCAGGTGCCCAGCCCCACGGCTGATGCGCTGATACCGCTGCGGCCAATCGTCCGGGTCAATATTGAATTGTCCGTCACGAAGTTTCCCCCTCTTCCTGATCCAGTAAATAGCCGGCGATCGCCTCGTCCACGACGAGCGAGGTCAGATAGCGGCCGGCAAGCGTGGCTGCCACCGGTCCGGCCTTGATGGCCCCGGCCGCCACGCCGATGATGTTCGGGCACCGGGCAAGCTGCCCGGGGTCCAGCGCCACCACGCGCGAGTTGAGATCGATCCGCGCCAGCTGCCCATCCGCCATGGTGAGATGGGCAAGGAATTCCCCGGCAATGCCCGCATCCACCAGCGCCTGCCCGCCACGGGCCGCATCCGGCAGCAGATCGTAATAACCGGAACCGGGCGCCTCCACGGAACCGATGCCAACCAGTGCCACCTGCGCCTGTCGCGCTAAGTCGAACACTTCGCGGATCGAAGCGACATTCATCAGGAGATCACGCTGTTCTTCATCCTCGGCAAATAGCGGCGCATGAATGAGCGACGCGCTGCCGCCGAGCTTCTCCGCCAGTTGCGTGGCCAGATGATTGACATCCGTATAGTGCTTGCCCTGGACACCGCCGGTCAGCGGCACTACCCGCACATCGAAACGGCGCTCGGCCTCCAGATTATCGACGACGGCACTCACCGCCTTGCCGCCGGTAATCGCAATCACGTCGCCGTCGCGGATCGTCTCCAGCAAGTGGTTGGCGGCCACGCGTCCGACCATCTGCAGCGCGGTTTCCGGATTGTCGGACACCGTCGGTGTCACCACCGACTGTCTGAGGCCGAAGCGGCGTGTGATCTCGTTTTCGAGGTCCACCAGCCTCTGATAGGGACTGGCGATAGTGATCTTTACCATGCCTGCCTTGCGGCCCGCCGCTATCATGCGGTTCACCTTGGTGTGGGAAAGATTGAGCCGCTCGGCAATTTCCGACTGCTTCACGCCCTCGATGAAATGCAGCACCAGGACGGAGTACATCTGCCTCTGTTGATCGAAATCGTCCTTGGTATCCAGCATGATCATATCTCTCCAATTACCACAGGCGCTCAGCGGCGACGCTTGACAAGATAGTGGTCGAACAGGACCGCCGTCAGCAATATGCTTCCCCTGATGATGTCCTGCCAGTAGACAGACACATTGAGCAAGGCAAGCGAACTGGAAACGACCGACAGAAGGATCGCCCCGAGGATTGCGCCGAGAATGGTGCCAGAGCCGCCCGAAAGGCTGGCGCCGCCGATGACCGCGGCTGCAATCACGTTAAGTTCCATGCCGACTCCGAAGCTCGGCTGTGCTGACCCGAAGCGGGCCATGTAGATCACGCCTGCGACACCGCACAGCATCGAACAAAGTGTGGTGGTGGCAAACACCACCCGGCCGACGCGGATGCCGGAATAAGCCGCCGCTTTCGGATTGCTGCCGGTATAGAACACCTTACGGAATGCCGTCGTACGCCGCAGCAAGAGATCGAAGCAGACGACCACCACCGCGAATATGATCAGCACCAGCGGAATGCCGCCAAGCGCGCCCTGGCCGATGAATTTGAATTCCGGCGGCAGCGAGTAGAGACCGAGCGGCCGGCCGCCCGTTGCGAGCAGGCAGACGCCGCGCGCAATCACCATGACGCCGAGCGATACGATGAAGTGATGCAGGCCGATGACCGTTGTCAGAAATCCCATGGCCATGCCGACCAACGTGGTGAGGCAGATTGCCAGCCCGGCCGCGACCCAGGGATCGACACCGTTGAGGAATAGCCAGCCAGCCGCAACCATCGCAAGCGCCGTGACGGAACCGACGGATAGATCAATGCCGCCCGAGATTAACAGGATCGTCATGCCGACCACGACGATGCTTTCGATGGCGAAAACCATCGCCATGGCCCGCAGATTGTCGACCGTCAGGAAATACGGGGATATGAAAGACATCACCGCGAAAAGGGCGAGGATGATGACGATAAGTCCGGTTTCCCGTGCCTTGAGCGCCGGTTCCCACCAGCCTGTGCGGCGAACCGCCACTTCTGCAATGCCCGAAGGTGTTTCCGATGTTGCCATTTTCCCGCTCCCTCAGGCCCCTGCCGGGCTCTCTGCAATATTGATCGATGCAAGCTGCATGATCTTTTCTTCCGTCATGTCCTCACCCTCAACCTCGCCGGCAATGCGCCCCTCGCGCACGACCAGTACGCGGTCGCTGACACCGATGAGTTCCGGCAATTCAGAGGATATGACGATCACGCCCACACCCTCGCGTGCCAGTTCCCGGATCTGGCGGTGGATTTCGGCCTTTGCGCCCACATCCACCCCGCGTGTCGGCTCGTCGAGAAAGACGACCTGTGGCTCCACCGACAGCATCTTTGCCAGTGCCACCTTCTGCTGGTTGCCGCCGCTCAAGGTAGAGACAGCGTCACCGACGCTGTTTGCCCGCAATTTCAGCCGGCGTCCCAACTCGTCGGCGCGCTTCATTTCCTTGCGCCGTTCGATAAAGCCCATGCCGTTTGATATCCTGCCGACATCGAGCGCCGAGACATTCGCGGCAATGGACATGTTGAGAAACAGCCCGTTGCCCTTGCGGTCTTCCGACAGATAGACCAGCCCCTCCCGAATGCTGTCGCGATAGTCATTGAGCCTCAGCGGCCGGCCGCGCAACGTGACCTCGCCTTTTGGTTTTCCCTCCAGCCGGCAGACCGCACGGACAATTTCGCTTCGCCCTGCGCCGATCAGGCCGGCGAGCCCGAGGATTTCGCCCCGGCGCAGATCGAAATCGACATCGAAAACGCGCTTTCCCTCGTTCAGTCCCCGAACAGAGAGAATGACGTCACTCGATTTCTCTTCTTCTGCAAGTTTCGGTGGGTAGAGCTTATCGAGCACCCGTCCCACCATGCTGTTGACGACTTCCTCCGGGGAAATCTCCGAGATATTCTCCGTCCTGATGTGGCAACCGTCGCGCATCACCGTGATGCGGTCGCAATGCTCAAAAATCTCCGCCATCCGGTGCGAGATATAGATGATCGCAATCCCGCGTTCCGCCAACCGGTGCATGATCCGGAAAAGGGTCTGGGCCTCGGTTTCGGTCAAAGCCGCCGTCGGCTCATCAAGGATCAGGATACGGCAGTCCAGCGTCAGCGCCTTGGCAATCTCGACGATCTGCTGTTGCGAAATCGACAGATCACCGGCGCGGCTGGCGGGATCGATATCGCCGATTTCCTTGAGGATGGTTGCCGCCCGCTTGCCAAGATCGCGATAATTCATGAACCAGGATTTGCTTTGGCCGGTCTCCGACATGAACATGTTTTCGGCAACCAAAATTTCCGGGCAAAGCGCAATCTCCTGATGCACGAAACCGATACCGAGCCGGTTCGCCGCATTGGGCGAGGATATTTTGACCGGTTTGCCGTCCAGCAGGATTTCGCCGCCATCGGGCTGCAAAATGCCATCGATAATATGCATCAGCGTCGATTTACCGGCGCCGTTTTCACCCGCGAGCGCATGGATTTCTCCCCGCCGCAGCTCAAAGGCAGCACTGCGTAACGCCCGCACGGGCCCGAACGCCTTGTGAATATTCGTCATGTTGAGGATGACCTCGCCCATAACGCCCCTCCCGAACGTGGCTCCCCTTTGCCGGCGAGGCGTAAACCTCGCCTGTTTCAGGGCGGCGCGTCAGCGCCCCTTCATATAGTCATTGAGATCAAAGGAAGCGGCGTTCGCCTTGGTAATCACGGCGAAACCATTGTCCATCGAAGGCACCTGCATCGGGTTGAAGCCCGATACCTTGTAGTCGTTGAAGGGGTCGATCAGATCCGAATGGGCACCCAGAAAGGTGTTCATGAAACCCATGAAGCCCTGAACGCCCTGATTGGGATTGATGGACATGTAGATGTTGCCCTGCTTGATGTGCTCCAGCGTCGCCGGGGTAATATCCGCATGCAGGATCAGGACCTTCTTCTTGGCCTCGAGAACAGCGGTCGTTGCACCTTCAGCCGAACCGGCTTCAGGAATCCACAATGCGCCTAGATTGGGGTTGGCCTGCAACAGGGCACCCACCGCCTGATAGGCGATGTTTGCATCCTGGTTGGTCGCCTGGCGGCCGACGAGCTTCATTTCCGGATAGGTGCGCCCCATGTAATCGATCAGTGCGGTGACGCGCAGATCATGGTTGCTTTGGCCCGGATTTTCGAGAACGGCATATTCGCCCTTCTTGCCCAGCTTCTTGACGATCTCGTCAGCCGCAAATTTCGCCTCGGCAACATTGTCCGAGGTGATGTAGGCGGTGCGTTTCGACTTCGGCGAATCCGCCGCAAAAGTCGTCACCGAAACACCGGAGTCGATCGCCTTGTTGATAGGCTCGATAAAGGGATCGGCCTGCATCGGATGCAGCAATATACCCTTCGGCTTCTTCACCAGTTCCTGCTCGAAGGACGCGATCTGCTTGGTGACGTCGTATTCGGGCGTGCCGGTGAAAACGGCCTCGCAGCCCAAGGCCTTCGCGGCCTGCTTGAAACCTTCAAAGACCGGCACCCAATAGGGGTGGCTGGAAACCATGACGTTCATCACATAGGTCTCGCCCGGTTCACAGGCGAATTTGCCCGCAGCAGCGGCCTGAGAGCCGGCGCCTGCGGAAATCGCCACGGCTAAAACACCCGCGGCAACGGTCGATTTCAGAAAAGCCAACATATTCCCCTCCCAAGGACAATGACCAATACGCAATAAATTTTAAGTCGTGTAATTTATTGCATGACGTTTGAGATATCGGGAAACCGGGTAAGCGTCAATCCGGTTTGCATTTTATTTTTTTGAGTGAAATTTATTGCGGAGCGCATGGATAGTTTGGAGGCTGCCTACAGGATAGCCCGTCGCTCGAGCGAACTCCGCGGATCGAATAGGCAGTCAATCAGCTTGCCTATACCAATCAGCTGGCGGCAGTCGGATGTCTTAAGACCAAGGGATGGCAAGGCGCGATGCACTCAGGACGCCAAATGGCGGGTAGCGCGCAAACGCTTCGGTTCATCACGCCCTCCTCCATGTCCATGCCTCATGGAAGGCCGCTAAGTCCTCCTGCCGATCCTGTTTGCCCTAGTTGGAGTGGTACTTATGACGGTGTCGCAGCGTGTTCCTGTGATGGGACCGTTGACGCATACTCCATAGGGGACAGGTTCGATTGACACTGAGGCCACTATGCAAAAAGGCCCTGCGATTTCTCGCAAGGCCTTGATATTTAAGAATTCGGATGGTGGGCGTGACAGGGATTGAACCTGTGACCCCTACGATGTCAACGTAGTGCTCTCCCGCTGAGCTACACGCCCTCCGTGGCGGCGGATAGACCACAAAACCGGTTCATGCGTCAACTGCTTTTTTTCGGTTTTGTGAAGGTTTTTTGAGACCCCTTACGCCACAAGGAGTTTGTTGACCTCATCCACCAGATCGCGAAGATGGAACGGCTTGGAAAGCACCTTGGCATCCTTTGGAGCCTTCGAATCGGCGTTCAGCGCGACGGCCGCAAAGCCGGTGATGAACATGACTTTCAGGTCGGGGTCGAGTTCAGTCGCGCGCCGGGCCAACTCGATGCCATCCATTTCGGGCATGACGATATCTGTCAGCAACAGCGAGAAAGGCTCTTCGCGAAGCCGGTCGTAAGCGCTTGCGCCATTGTCGAAGGAAGAAACCTTGTAACCGGCTTTTTCCAGCGCCTTGACGAGAAAGCGGCGCATATCGTTATCGTCTTCAGCGAGAAGAATTTTCTGATTCATCATAAGTGACCGTAACTGCTCAATGTTTGAGATACCCTAGCCCGATTATAGGATTTTCACGGTAAATATCATGTGAACACAAGAATCGGTATAGCGCTGCATGGTCGATAGTATGGACTTGCCGCACCGTAACTGGCAACATGAACATCCTGATAGTTTACGACATGGTAAATGGCACTGAATGGACTGGATAACGGGTGAATACGAGCTGTTCGAAGTAACGGAACCTGCCGTTCAAACCCTGCCATTCGTCTATAATTCACCCCATAGCGGTCGCTGTTACCCCATCTCCTTTCTGGAATCGGCGCGGCTTGATTCGCACGAGATCCGGCGCTCGGAAGATCATTTCGTTGACGAGCTGTTCGCCGCTGCGCCCGACATCGGTGCGCCGCTGCTGAAAGCCAATTTTCCCCGCGCGTATCTCGACGTCAATCGCGAGCCCTACGAGCTTGATCCGCGCATGTTCGAAGGCACTCTGCCTCCCTACGCCAATATCGGCTCCATGCGGGTTGCCGGCGGCCTGGGAACGGTACCCCGTATCGTCGCTGAGAATATGGACATCTATGCCAACCGCCTGCCGGTGGACGAGGCGCTATCACGGATCGAGACGATTTACAAACCCTACCACGCCTGCCTGCGCCGGCTGCTGTCACGCACCCACGCCAATTTCGGCATGGCGGTACTGATCGATTGCCATTCGATGCCGGGCAATATCCGCGTTGCCGGCTCGAACCTGCGGCCGGATGTCATTATAGGCGATCGCTACGGCACCAGTGCTTCCCAGGAGGTCTCCCGCGCCGCTCTGCATTTTCTTGAAGAACTGGGTTTCGTTGCGGTCTGCAACAAGCCCTATGCCGGCGGCTTCATCACGGAACATTACGGCCGACCGATCCGCTCTCTTCACGCGCTCCAGATCGAGGTCAATCGGGCGCTGTACGTCGATGAAAAAACGCTTTCGAAGAAAGCAGATTTTCCCGCCATTCAGGCATCGCTTGAAATCTTCATGCGCCAGCTCGGCGTTTTCGTTTCGGAATACGCGATCGAAACCTCGCTCGCCGCCGAATAACACATCAAATTCCAGGATATTTCAGATCTCTGTTCCAAACCGCCTGGCCACGCTCCGGGCAAAAAAAACCGCGCCTTGGCGCGGTCAAGTCTAGGGAGGAAACACCCAAGGAGGGTATTTACAGTCAAAGACTGCAGGATCACGCTACGCATTATATGCACAATTGTCAATCATTTTATTTTATGCACTTTTTTTAGGCTTATGCTGAAAATTTGGAATCGGCCTTGCTTGCATCCGTACGTGTGGACGGCGGGTGCAATTCCGGTCTATGCATTTCGCCATACAATTCAGGCCCAATAATTCAGGCAATGAGGTTTCGCATGCTGCCCGACCGGGATTTCTTCTTCAAACTTGCCGAAGCCGCCAGCGCTGAAACGCTTCCCCGCTTCCGCACAGGCATTGCCGTCACCAACAAGGAGGACGGCGGCTATGACCCGGTGACGGAAGGCGATCAGGCAGCAGAAAGCGCCATTCGCGCCCTCATCGAGGCACGTTTCCCGCAACACGGCATTCTTGGTGAAGAACACGGCAATGTCGGTCTCGATCGCGAACATATCTGGGTTATCGATCCGATTGACGGCACACGCGCCTTCATTTCCGGCGTGCCGGTCTGGGGCACGCTGATCGGCTTCCAGTCGGCCGGTCGCGCTTCGATGGGCATCATGGATCAGCCCTTCACGAAAGAGCGTTATTTCGCCGACGGCGAGGCCGCATGGTATTTCGGGCCGGATGGTGAACGCAAGATCCGCACGCGCGAATGCGCTTCGCTGTCGGATGCTGTGCTGTTCACCACGACACCCCATATCTTCACGGCGGAAGAAAAGCCCCTTTACGACAAGGTGCAGGATCAGGTTCGCCTTTTCCGTTATGGCGTGGATTGTTACGCCTATTGCCTGCTTGCCGCCGGCCATGTCGATCTGGTGATCGAATCGGGCCTGAAGCCCTATGATGTCGGCGCGCTCATTCCGGTGATCGAACAGGCAGGTGGCATTATCACCACCTGGGATGGGGGTCGTCCGGAAAATGGCGGCCGCATTCTGGCAGCCGGTTCCAAAGCCGTGCACGAACAAGCGCTCGCCATTCTTTCAAAACTGTAGATGGTACGACTGACGGGGATGGCGCAAACCGCGCCATCCCCGTCATCGCCGCGTCATTCCGGCGCGAAAAAGGCGTCAATGGCCGCCAGCGCCTGTTTGCGGAAAACGTCGCGCTCATGCAGCAATTCATGGCGAGCACCGGTTATGGGAAGAAGCTGCGCCGCGCGGAAGTTGCGCGAGAGTTCCTCCTGCGCCTTATAGGGCGTGATCGTATCCAGCATCGGCGCAAGAATGAGGGTGGGAATGGTTATGTCCGTCAGATGGTCCTGACGGGTCACCCGACCCATCGTTTTCAGCGCTTCATAAACCCATCGCGCTGTCGGTGCGCCGATGAAGAGTTCCGGAAATTGCCGATGCAGCGCAAGATTTCTGGCAAAACGTCTGGCGTCAGAGGTCAGCGGGTTGCCATCGAAATCCCGTTCGCGCTGATCCCTGCCGAGCTGAAGCTTTCCAAGACCCAACAGGCTTAAAGCGGTCGCGACCAGCCGGATGACGGACGAAGGAACGGATTGCTGGCTGTCCAGCTCGATAAAGGGCGAACAAAGCGCCAGACGGTCGATCCTGTTCGACAGGCCGGGTGCTGCGGCCAGTGCTGCAAGTGCGCCGGTTGAATGCGCGATCATGAAGAATGGCAGCCGGGTATCCGGCAGCACCACCTGTTCGAGAAACAAACTTATATCGCGCTTGTAGTCGGAAAAACGTCGTACATGCCCGGCGCCTGGCTTCTTCAGCAGCCGTTCGGAACCGCCCTGCCCGCGCGTATCGAAGGTCGCGACCCAGAATCCCATGGCCGTCAGATCGCTGACGGTCTCGAGATATTTCTCGATACATTCGTTGCGACCATGCAGCAGAACCACGGTTCCGCGCGCAATGTGTCGGCTGGCGCGGAAGATCGCGTATCGAAGCTGTTTGCCGCCGTGGCCGGTGAAATAACCGACGGTATGGTTGCCGGGAACCGGGTTGTCTTCGCTCTCGCGCAATGTGGCTTCGATCATCGGTCTTTTCCGGCTTCTCTGCCTTTTCGGGATAGGTCGGCGGCGGCGGAAGGTCAAAGAAAAAATTGCCGGAACCGTCGGTTAAAGCAGTCGCGGTTCCGGCGAATAGGACAGAAGAAGAAGGGACGTTATTGCTTCTGCCACGGAGCATGTCTCCGATGACGGATATTTATGGCTCTCAAACTGAACGATGCTGGAACCGGATGTTCAGCGATGGTTCATCTTGTTGTCGCCCTTTCCGCTTTAATTCGCCCCCTTGACGGAGCGCCAAGCCATTCCCATCTCATTCATGCGGCCGCCAGAACGGGGCCGCGCCATATGTCCGGCCGTCGCCAGAACGGGACGCCGGATCAACCGCAAACAGTCGCTTCATAAGGAGGACACCATGCGTCACGTCGATTTTTCCCCCCTCTATCGCTCCACCGTCGGTTTCGACCGTCTTTTTTCGATGCTCGACGGCCTCGGCCAGCCCGAACAGGCCCAGTCCTATCCGCCCTATAACATCGAGCGGACGGGTGAAAACGCCTATCGTATAACCATGGCGGTTGCAGGTTTCGATGAAACGGAACTCAGCATAGAATCCCGTGCCAATACGCTGACGGTGAAAGCCGAGAAGGCTGCAGATGAGAAGTCGTCTGAAGGCGAGTTCCTGTATCGCGGCATTGCCACGCGCGCTTTCGAACGCCGCTTCCAGATGGCCGATCATGTCGAAGTCCAGACCGCTTCCCTGAAGAATGGCCTGCTTCACATCGATCTCGTCCGCAATATTCCGGAAGCCATGAAACCGCGCCGCATCGCGATCTCCTCCGACAGCGCAGATGCGCCGAAGACGATCGAAGCACAGGTCACGCCGGCCCAGGTCAACTAAGCCGATCCGGATGTCAAACGAACGGCCCCGTAAGGGGCCGTTTTTTGTTTGCCGAAAATTCAGCCCTCAGCGGGTGGATACTGCCGCGCCTTCCGCAGCGACAGTTTCCGTTATCGCTGCTTTTTCATGGGCCTTGCGGGCATAACGCTGGGCCAGCACTGCGCAGACCATCAGCTGAATCTGATGGAAGAGCATGATTGGCAATACGATTGCGCCGATGCTCTGGCCGGCGAAGATCGCTCCTGCCATGGGCACGCCGCTGGCAAGGCTCTTCTTCGACCCGCAGAAGGTGATGGTGATTTCATCCGCCTTGTCGAAACCGAGCGCCCGGCTGCCGAACATCGTCACGCAGAGAACAAGCGCCAGAAGAACGATATTGATGCCGATGACAACGCCGATATCGCGCACGGAAAACGTCTGCCATATGCCTTCGATAACTGCTTCGGAGAAGGCAAGATAGACCACCATCAGGATGGAACCGCGATCGACCGGCGACAGCAATTTCTTGCGTGCCCTGATCCAGTCACCGATCCACGGCTGCAGCACCTGGCCGGCGATGAAGGGCAAGAGCAGTTGCAGGAAGATTTGCAGGAACGCATCCAGCGAAAATCCACCACCATGGCCACCGACCGTGAACAGCAGCCCGACCAGCAGCGGCGTCAGCACCATGCCGAAAATATTCGAGGCGGAGGCTGAACAGATCGCGGCAGGCACGTTTCCGCCTGCCATGGATGTGAAGGCGATGGACGATTGCACCGTCGACGGCAGGACGCAGAGAAACAGCACACCCATATAAAGCGGTGCCGGCAGAATGCTCTCGGGAATGAAACCGATCGCCACGCCCAGCAATGGGAAAAGGCCGAAGGTGACGAGAAGGATCGCCATGTGCAGGCGCCAGTGCAAGATACCCGCAATCACCACATCCCGCGACAGCCGCGCGCCGTGGAGAAAAAACAGCAATGCGATTGCCAGTTTCGTGGCAAGCCCGAAATACACCGCTGGCTGTCCGCTGATCGGCAAAAGGGAAGCCAGGATCACGGTGGCCACCAGCATCATGGTGAAACGGTCAGGCAGGAAGCGGGTCATGGGAGGTCTTTCCGACATCGGTTTTTCTTGAAATATCCCATACTATCGCTCATCATGAATTCGGATGCAAAGACTAACAGTTATCACGATATGAGATAAATGCTGAACCTTCAACATCTTGCCAGCTTCGTGATGCTTCAGCAAACCGGCAGCTTCACGCTGGCTGCGGAGCGGCTGGGCATCGGCCAATCCACCGTCAGCCAGCATATTCAGCGGCTTGAGGCGGCACTTGGCCGTCGGTTGATTGCGCGCAGCACCCATCAGGTGAAGCTGACGGGCGAAGGCGAGGCGCTGCTCGGTTATGCCCGCAATATGCTGGAGATCGACAGCAGGGTTTCATCGCTGTTCAGCGAAAACCGCCTGCGCGGGCGCTTAAGGCTCGGCGTTTCCGAGGATTTCGTCGCCAGCCGGCTCACCGCCATTCTGGAAGAATTCATCCGCCTCTATCCCTTGGTCGATCTGGAGCTGACGGTGTCGCTGAGCGGCGTGCTTTACCAGATGCAGGATAATGGCGAGTTGGACGTCGTGCTCGCGAAACGTCGACTCGGTGATAAGCTCGGCCACTTCCTGTACCGCGAACCTCTGGTATGGCTCGCGCGTGACCCGGAGCGAATGCTGAGCCAACCGGACGCCCTGCCGTTGATCGCCTTTCCGCCGCCAAGCATTACTCGAAAGGCGGCACAGGAAGCGCTGGATCGGGCAGGTCTCGCGTGGCGGATCGTCTGCACCTGCGGCAGCCTTAGCGGACTGACCGCTGCCGCAAGGGCGGGCATGGGGATCCTCGTGCAACCGCGCAGCATGGCGCCAGCCGGCCTCAGGGAGATTGAGGCTGATGTGCTGCCGGCGCTCGAAGACGTAGAATTCGTGCTTCAGCCAAGTAAGGGCGCGGACACAAAACTGGTACGCGCCCTTTCCGATCTGGTATCCAGCAAGAGCATCGCACCGGGCAGTTTTGCGTAAAAAAGACGCTTGCTTGCGTCAATCTTCCCGTTTCGAGAGGCAGCGGCCAACACTATCACGCCACCCCGCGATGGCGCTCTTACGCTCAGTCTCATCCATATCTGGCAGAAAACGGCGATCCCGTTTCCAATGGGCGGCAAAGGCCTCCCGGTCCGGCCAGATGCCGGCGCGCGATGCTGCGAGCCATGCCGCACCGAGAATGGTGGTTTCCAGAAATACCGGCCGGTCAACCGGTGCAGCGAGAATGTCCGCCAGCCGCTGCATGGTCCAATCCGAGGCAACCATGCCGCCATCGACTCGGAGCACCGTCTTGCCATTGTCGCCCGCCCAGTCGTTGCGCATGGCGTCCAGAAGATCGAAGGTCTGATAGGCGACGCTTTCGAGTGCCGCGCGGGCGAACTCCGCAGGGCCGGTGCCGCGCGTCAGGCCGAAAATAGCGCCCCGCGCTTCGGCATCCCAATAGGGCGCGCCAAGGCCGGTGAAGGCCGGCACGAGATAAACCCGCTGCTTGGGATCAGCCTTTTCGGCAAGCGCGCTGACTTCAGACGCGACCGATATGAAACCGAGCTCGTCACGCAGCCATTGCACGGCAGCGCCGGCAATGAAGATCGAGCCTTCAAGCGCATAGGTCGTAACGCCATCGAGACGATAGGCAATGGTCGTCAGCAACCGGTTTGTCGAGGCGACCCGGTCGGTGCCGGTATTGAGAAGCGCAAAGCAGCCGGTGCCATAGGTCGATTTCATCATGCCGGGTTCGAAGCAGGCGTTACCGATAACGGCAGCCTGCTGATCACCGGCGACGCCGAGGATCGGAATTTCCGCGCCCAGAAGCGCCTTGTCCGTTACGCCGAAATCGGCGGCGCAATCAAGCACCTCCGGCAGCATGGCGCGGGGAATGTCGAGGATGGACAGCAATTCGTCATCCCAGGCATTGTCCTCGATATTGTAGATCAGCGTTCGCGAGGCATTGGTAGCGTCGGTCACATGGCGGCGACCGCCGGTGAGGCAATAGATAAGGAAACTGTCAACCGTGCCGAAGCAGATTTCGCCCTTCACGGCTTTTTCGCGAAGGCCGCTGACGCTGTCGAGAAGCCATTTCAACTTCGTGCCGGAAAAGTAGGGGTCGAGCAGCAGACCGGTCTTTTTCGAAAAGAGCGGCTCCAGCCCCCTTCGTTTCAGATCCTCGCAAATTGGTGCAGCACGGCGATCCTGCCAGACAACGGCCCGATGCACGGCCTCGCCCGTATTACGGTCCCACAGCACGGTCGTTTCGCGCTGGTTGGTGATGCCGATCGCCTCGATATCGGAAGCGGAGATGCCGGCATCGGCAAGCGCCAGCCGGATTGTTTCAAGCACGCTTTTCCAGATATCCTCGGCATCGTGTTCGACCCAGCCGGAGGCCGGGAAATGCTGCGGAAATTCTCGCTGGCCGACACCGATGACCCGCATGTCGCGATCAAAGACCATCGACCTTGTCGATGTCGTCCCCTGATCGATCGCCAGAATATAACCGCCCATTATGTCACTCCCTTTCAAACGCAATGACGGGGCGGCAAAGCCGCCCCGGTTTAAGATTTCACGCAGACATTACTTCTGCCAGCTTTTGACCAGCTCGTCGTAATTGACGGTGACCGGCTTTTCCTTTTCGTTGGCAATCTTCAGCTGCGGTGCCAGATTGCCCTTCGAAACGGCGTCCTTGTTCCAGTAGTCGATATCGTGTTCTTCCGCCAGTTTTGGGCCGATATCGCCCTGCACACCGGCGCGCTCGATACGGGCCATGACTTTTTCCTGCTCGGCGCAGAGCGAGTCCATTGCGGCTTGAGCGGTTTTGGCACCCGAAGATGCATCGCCAATTGCCTGCCACCAGAGCTGTGCCAGCTTCGGATAGTCAGGCACGTTGGTGCCGGTTGGCGACCATTGCACGCGAGCGGGCGAGCGATAGAACTCGATCAGACCACCAAGCTTGGCGGCCCGGTCCGTGAAGCTCTTGTGATGGATGGTGGTATCGCGAATGAAGGTCAGACCAACATGGCTCTTCTTCACATCCACGGTCTTGGAAGTTACGAACTGCGCGTAAAGCCATGCGGCCTTGGCGCGATCGTCAGGGGTGGATTTCATCAGCGTCCACGAACCCACGTCCTGATAACCGAGCTTCATGCCGTCCTTCCAGTAGACGCCATGCGGGGAAGGTGCGACGCGCCATTTCGGCGAACCGTCCTCGTTCACGACAGGCAGGCCGGGCTTGGCCATATCGGCAGTGAAGGCCGTGTACCAGAAGATCTGCTGGGCAATGTTACCCTGCGCCGGCACCGGACCGGATTCGGAGAAGGTCATGCCCTGCGCTTCTGGCGGCGCAAATTTCTTCAGCCATTCGAGATATTTCTCGATGGAATAGACCGACGCCGGACCGTTGGTATCGCCGCCGCGTGCCACGCACGAGCCGACCGGCTGCGACTTGTCGTTGACCTTGATGCCCCATTCATCGACAGGCAGGCCGTTTGGCAGGCCCTTGTCGCCGTTGCCGGCCATGGAAAGCCAGGCATCGGTGAAGCGCCAGCCAAGCGACGGGTCCTTCTTGCCATAGTCCATATGGCCGAAGACCTTCTTGCCGCCGACATCACGGCCGGTGAAGAATTCGGCAATATCCTCATAGGCCGACCAGTTTACGGGCACACCAAGGTCGTAGCCGTATTTGGCCTTGAAATCGGCCTTATTCTTGTCGTCGTTGAACCAGTCGTAGCGGAACCAGTACAGGTTCGCGAATTGCTGGTCGGGAAGCTGGTAGAGCTTCTTGTCCGGTGCCGTCGTAAAGGCGCTGCCGATGAAGTCCTTGAGATCTAGGCCGGGATTGGTGACGTCCTTGCCCTCATTGGCCATGAAATCCGTGAGGTTGCGCACCTGCTGGTAACGCCAATGCGTGCCGATGAGGTCGCTGTCATTCACCCACCCGTCATAGAGGTTCTGGCCGGTCTGCATCTGGGTCTGAATCTTTTCGACGACGTCACCTTCCTGGATGATGTCGTGCGTGACCTTGATGCCGGTAATAGCGGTAAACGCCGGTGCCAGGACCTTCGATTCATATTCATGTGTTGTCAGGGATTCGGAAACGACCTTGATGTCCATGCCAGCAAAAGGTTTCGCGGCATCGATAAACCATTGCAGTTCCTTTTCCTGATCTGCACGCGAAAGCGACGACATATCGCCGATTTCTTTGTCCAGAAATTGCTTTGCCTCCTCCATTCCGGCGAAAGCGGAACCTGTCATTGCCAGCAGCATGGCTGCCGTCGTCGTCATCAGATGCCGTCGCATATCAGTCCTCCCAAGGGTTGCGATTGCACGAAGTCTGCCGGGTGCGGTTTTCCTCCGCCGCACCGTTCTTCCTGCTCTAGACGAAACGGAAAACGCCAATTGCGTAAACCGCCGACAGAGCGAGAGCCCACCACAGGTTCGGGCCGATCAGCCCGAGCCATGCAAGATGAATGAAAGCGCTGCCGAGCAGCGAAATGAACAACCTGTCGCCACGCGTTGTCTCGAAACGCAGCAGGCCGAAGCGGGGGTTGCCGCCGGGCGAGAGCTGTTCCCAGAACCACATCCCAACCAGCAACACGGCGATGGCACCGAAAAACGCGGCCGTCTGCCAGGTCCATGCCATCCAGGTGAAATCGGGCATCTTCGTCATGTCAAACCCTCCCCAGCGCAAAGCCCTTGGCGATGTAATTGCGAACAAACCAGATCACCAGCGCACCGGGTATGAGTGTCAGCACGCCGGCGGCGGCAAGCAGGCCCCAGTCCATGCCGGCGGCAGAAACGGTTCTCGTCATGGTCGCGGCAATCGGCTTGGCGTCGGTCGTCGTCAGCGTGCGGGCGATCAGAAGCTCGACCCACGAGAACATGAAGCTGAAGAAACAGGCGACACCGATGCCGGAGGCAATGAGCGGCATGAAAATCTTCACGAAGAATTTCGGGAAGGAATAGCCGTCAATATAGGCGGTCTCGTCGATTTCCTTCGGTACACCCGACATGAAACCTTCGAGAATCCACACCGCCAGCGGCACGTTGAACAGGCAATGCGCCAGCGCCACGGCAATATGCGTGTCGATCAGCCCGAAAGCGGAATAGAGCTGGAAGAAGGGCAGCGCGAAGACGGCAGGTGGCGCCATGCGGTTGGTCAAAAGCCAGAAGAACAGGTGCTTGTCGCCCAGGAAGCGGTAACGCGAGAAGGCATAGGCCGCCGGGAGGGCCGCCGAGACCGAGATCACCATATTCATGACGACGTAGATGATCGAGTTGATGTAACCCGAATACCAGGATGAATCCGTGAAGATCGTCCGATAATTCTGCAACGTCGGCTGGTGCGGATAAAGCGTCATCGACGAGACGATTTCTGTGTTCGTCTTGAAGCTCATATTGATAAGCCAGTAGATCGGCACGAGCAGCAGGATGATGTAGATCGTCGGCACCAGCCAGGAAAAGCGCGATGGCCCATGGCGGCGGCGCGATCGTGAATTCGCAGCAAGGCCTGATATTCTTGCCGAACTGGCTCTTACCGGTGGATTGCCGATACCGTTGAGTTCCACGCTTGTGGTGACATCAGAGGCGCTCATGTCTCAAGTCTCCGCGTCGTGGCTGGTCATCACGGTGTAGAACACCCAGGACAACAGCAGGATGATGAGGAAGTAGATCAGCGACATGGCGGCCGCGGGACCCAGATCGAACTGGCCGAGCGCTACCTTGACGAGATCGATGGACAGGAAGGTGGTGGAATTTCCGGGGCCGCCGCCGGTGACGACGAAAGGCTCGGTATAGATCATAAAGCTGTCCATGAAGCGCAGCAGGAATGCGATGAGCAGCACCCGCTTCATCTTCGGCAACTGAATGAACCGGAAAACCGCAAAACGCGATGCGCCATCGATCCTTGCTGCCTGATAATAGGCATCCGGAATGGAGACGAGGCTGGCGTAGCACAGGAGGACGACGAGGCTTGTCCAGTGCCACACATCCATGATGACGACGGTGATCCATGCGTCGACGGGATCGTTGACGTAGTTGTAATCAAGCCCAAGCTGATTGGCGTAATAACCCAGCAACCCGATATCGCTGCGGCCGAACACCTGCCAGATCGTGCCTACCACATTCCATGGCACCAAAAGCGGCAGCGCCATGGTGACGAGGCAGACCGGCACGCCGATGCCGGATTTGGGCATCTTGAGCGCGATGAATATGCCGAGCGGAATTTCAATCGCCAAAATGATGCCGGAAAATACCAGATTGCGTCCGAGCGCGTTCCAGAAACGGTCGGAGCCAAGAATTTCCTGAAACCATTGGGTTCCCGCCCAGAAGAATTGGTTGTTGCCGAAGGTATCCTGCACCGAATAGTTCACGACCGTCATCAGCGGGATGACGGCGGAAAAGGCGACCAGCACCAGAACCGGCAGCACCATGAACCACGCTTTGTTGTTCCAGGTCTTTTCCATGGTCAGGCCCCCATCTTCACACGCCAGGAATCGGCAAAGACACCGATAGCGGCCGGATCGAAGCGAACACCCGCTTCTGCCGGAATGTCCTCCTCCTCCGGAACGACAATCGCAAGCTTTTGGCCGGCGAACCGGGCGCGAACGATCTTTTGCCGGCCGATATCTTCGACCTTGTCAACGGTGATGGGCATGCCACCCCGCTCCAGCCGAACGAATTCCGGGCGGATGCCGATTTCGATCCGCTTCGATCCATCCACCACCGGCACGCCGGCAAGCGGAACGCCAAGGCCGCCGACAACCGCCGTTGCGCCATCGATGCTGGCAGGCATCACATTCATGCCGGGCGAACCGATGAAGTAACCGACGAACGTATGTCCCGGGCGTTCGAAAAGCTCGGCGGGTGTGCCGATCTGGACGATCTGTCCGTCATACATGACCACCACCTTGTCGGCGAAAGTCAGCGCTTCGGTCTGGTCGTGCGTGACGTAGACCATGGTGAAACCGGACTGGCGGTGGAGGCGCTTCAACTGTGAGCGCAGCACCCATTTCATATGCGGATCGATCACCGTCAGCGGCTCGTCGAAGAGGATGGCATTGACGTCGGATCGCACCAACCCGCGCGCCAGCGAAATTTTCTGCTTCTGGTCCGCCGTAAGTCCGCGCGCGTGGCGTTTGGCCATGCCGGAAAGATCGGTCATCTCGAGAATTTCCCGCACACGGCGGTCGACTTCGGCTTCCGGCACTTGCCGGTTGCGCAGCGGAAAAGCCAGATTGTCATAGACTGTCATCGTGTCGTAAACGACCGGGAACTGGAATACCTGGGCGATGTTGCGATCTTCGGTGGAAAGATCGGTGACATCCGTTCCGTCAAAGGCGATGCGACCTTCCGAGGGGCGCAGCAAGCCGGAAATGATGTTGAGCAACGTGGTCTTGCCGCAGCCGGAAGGGCCAAGCAGCGCATAGGCACCGCCATCCTCCCATTCGTGATGAACTTCCTTCAGGGCATAATCACCTGCCGCCTGCGCCTTGGCGTTGTAAGCGTGGCGGATATGATCGAGCGTGATGCGTGCCATGATCGATCTCCCCTTAAGCCGCTTCGCCGATGGCGTGGCCGTGTGTATCGAAAGCCATCAGGTGCCGCGTATCGAGAAACAGTTCGATCTCCGTGTCCGGCTCGATGTCGTGAATGCCCTGCGCCAGCATCACCCAACGCTGGCCAGAAAATTCCACATGTACGAAGCTTTCCGATCCGGCGATCTCCGAGATCAGTGTCCGCGCCCGGATGGATTGCGCCGCCTGTCCCTTTTGCTGGGGGAAAAGATGATGTGGCTGGAAGGCAATGGTCACTGGACCGTCAGGCATGGCAGCAAGATGCGCCGGCACCGGCACAACCGCATGGTCGGCGCGCGTGAAGGCGCCGCCCGTCTTGATGACCTCGATGGTGTTGAGTGGCGGATCGGCAAATATTTTCGCGGTTACTATATCCACCGGACGCCTGTAAACTTCGATCGTGCGGCTGAATTGCGTTACCTTGCCCTCGTTAAGCGTCGCGGTATTGCCACCAAGCAGCAGAGCTTCGGAGGGTTCCGTCGTGGCGTAAACAAAGATCGCACCGGATTCGGCAAAGATGCGCGGCAATTCCTCACGCAACTCCTCACGCAGCTTGTAATCGAGATTTGCGAGCGGCTCGTCGAGGAGCACCAGATTGGCGTTTTTGACGATGGCGCGGGCAAGTGCCGTGCGTTGTTGCTGGCCACCGGAGAGGTTGAGAGGCGTACGATCGAGATAGGGCGTCAGCCTCAGAAGCTCGGCGGCCTTCCTCACCTCCCTGTCGATCGTTGCCTTGTCTTTGCCGGCAACGCGCATCGGCGAGGCGATGTTTTCATAAACGCTGAGCGCCGGATAATTGATGAACTGCTGATAGACCATGGCGACGTTGCACTTCTGAACCGGCCAGCCCGTCACGTCGTCCCCATTAAAGAGAATCGTACCGCCACTTGGCTTGTCCAGCCCGGCCATCAGCCGCATGAGTGTCGTCTTGCCCGAAAGTGTCGGTCCAAGCAGGACGTTCAGGCTTCCGCGCTGCAACGTCAGATCGGTCGGGTGAATATGATATTCACCGCCGGCCATCTTCGAGACGTTTCGCAATTCAAGCATGGTGATCCAAAGCCTCCTCCGCTTTTTGATTCGGATCGTCAGATTGCCTTCAAGCGTCCACCTGCAATGTCATCGATATAATCCTCCAGCCCGCGCACCTCTTCTTGGGTAAAGAAAAGCCCCTGCTTGGTGCGGCGCCACAGAATATCCTCCGCCGTCAGCGCCCATTCCCGGGCCATCAGCCAGCGCACCTCGGCCTCATAAAGCGTGCCGCCGAAATGCCGTCCCAGCCCTGCCATGTCCCCGGCATTGCCAATAATCGACGCGGCGTCCGTTCCGTAGCAGCGGATGAGCCGCTTCGCATGCCTCTCATCGAGGAAAGGATAACGCGACCGCAGGGCCGTGACCTCTCCCGCATAAGCCTCGGCACCGAAATTTCCGCCCGGCAAATGTGAACCTGCCGTCCACGGCGAGCCCTTTTCACCCAGCGCATCACCGATTTTTTCAAGAGCATGTTCGGCAAGCCGCCGATAGGTGGTGAGCTTGCCACCGAAGATATTGAGAAGCGGCGCTTCGCCTTCAGCTCCTTCGGTTTTCAGCACATAATCGCGGGTTGCCTCCTGCGCTTTCGAGGCGCCGTCGTCAAACAGCGGCCGCACGCCGGAATAGGTCCAGACGATATCGGCCGACGTCACCGGTTCAGCGAAATATTCGCTCGCCGCGTTGCAAAGATAGCTGATCTCCTCGTCGCTGATCTTAACAGCCCGGGGGTCGGCGGTATAGTCGCGATCCGTCGTGCCGATCAGGGTAAAATCCTGCTCATACGGGATGGCGAAGATGATGCGCCCGTCCGGGTTCTGGAAAAAATAGGCGCGCGGATCGGAAAACTTCTTGCGCACGATGATGTGGCTGCCCTGCACGAGGCGGACATTGTGGACATTGTTTTTACCGAATGTCGCAGCCAGAACCTTGTCCACCCAGGGACCTGCCGCATTTACCAGCATGCGCGCCCGGTAGGTCGCGGTTTCTCCGGCACCATTTTTAGTTTCGACCCGCCAGAAGGCGCCTTCGCGCCGTGCCGAAACGACCTGCGTGCGGTTGAGGATCAAGGCACCGCGATCGGCGGCATCGCGGGCATTCAGCACCACAAGACGGGCATCGTCCACCCAGCCGTCAGAATATTCGAAAGCCCGGGCAAAAATCGGCTTCAGCGGTTTCCCTGCGGGATCACGGCGCAGATCGAGCGAGCGGGTGGCGGGCAAAAGCTTGCGGCCGCCGAGATGGTCATAAAGAAAAAGCCCGAGACGCACGAGCCAGGCCGGGCGCACGCCGCCCTTCTGGAATGGCAGAACAAAGCGCATAGGCCAGATGATGTGCGGCGCCATGGCCCACAACACCTCGCGCTCCATCAGCGCTTCTCGCACCAGACGAAATTCGTAATGTTCGAGATAACGCAAACCGCCATGAATGAGCTTTGTGGCGGCCGAAGAGGTGCCGGAGGCAAAATCGTTCATTTCCGCAAGCGCAACGGAATAACCCCTGCCGACAGCGTCACGCGCGATGCCGCAGCCGTTGATGCCGCCGCCGATCACGAAAACATCGTGGATTGCCTCGTCAGACATGGACCCTCCCGCGCTTTCATCGACGCTCTCCTCATCGATATATTGAAAGCACGGACATCTAATTTGAAGACAAAACGAATGTCAAACGAAATTCCAGGGCGGTTCGGATCAAGGCTCCCCAACCTCGGTTTCAATCAACCTGACGTCATGATCGGCACAGATGGATCGGATCGAATCGACCGGACAATGATCGGTAATGAAGGTGTGCACCTGTGAAAGATGGCCGATGCGCACCGGCGCCGTCCGCTCGAATTTCAGTGAATCCGATACAAGAATGACGTGGCGAGCGTTGGACATGATCGCCTGGGCAACCTTGACCTCGCGAAAGTCGAAATCCAGCAAAGCGCCGTCTTCATCAATCGCAGAAACGCCGATGACGGCGAAATCGACCTTGAACTGGCGGATAAAATCCACTGCGGCCTCACCAACGATGCCGCCATCGGAACCGCGCACGACGCCGCCAGCGATCACCACCTCGATGCCCGGAAAAACCCGTAACCTGTTGGCAACATTAATATTGTTGGTGATGACCATCAGCTCGTGATGATCCGCCAGCGCTTCGCCCACCGCCTCGGTCGTCGTACCTATATTGATGAAAAGCGAGGAGTTGTTGGGGATGAGGGCAGCGGCAGCGGCGCCGATCGCCTGCTTTTCGGAGGAGGCGATCGCACGGCGTGCCTCGTATTTGACGTTTTCGTTGCCGCTCGGAAAAAGTGCGCCGCCATGGATGCGCGTCAGCACCCGCGTATCGCAGAGATCGTTGAGGTCCTTGCGGATCGTCTGTGGCGTTACCGAAAACCGCGTGGCCAGCTCGTCCACCAGCACACGCCCGCTTGCTTTCGCCAGCGCAACGATTTCATCCTGACGCGGTGTGAGCATCATTTCACCCTCCCTCCTCTTTCAATTTTTTCGTTTTATTGAAGAGCGAACGAAAAACCAATGTCAAGGGACGGTTTTGTGGCGCCGATCAGGTCCACTTGCGGAGGTACGCGAAAAACGTATCCGCACGAACCAGCAAGATTATTAGCCGGCTTTCTGAATTGACATCGGGACCGGCTTCGGCAGGCCGATCTCGGAAAACGCAGAGATTGCAGCACCAAACGCATCACCGATGCCGATCAATATAGGCTCGTTCACGCCCATTCGCTCAACCGCCGCAGCCAGTTGCACGAGCGAACCGCACCAGCGCTGCTCATTTTCGCGGCTGACGGAAATCATGATGGCGACGGGCGTCGAGGCCGGCATGCCATGCGCCAGAAGGGCTTCCTCGATGCTGGCAGCGGTTCGCCCGCCCATGTAAAAAACCGTGGTCACGGAAGGGTTCGACAGGGACTGCCAGTCTATATTCTCCGGCAGCTTGCCCTGTCTGGAGTGCCCGGTGACGAAGCGGACCGACTGGGCGTGATCGCGGTGGGTGAGGGAAACGCCGAGCCGCGAAGCCATGGCGCTTGCCGCGGTGATGCCGGGTACGATTTCGACCGGGATGTTTTCAGCCTCCAGCGCTGCGATCTCCTCGCCGGCGCGTCCGAAAATCATCGGATCGCCGGATTTCAGCCGCACTACCCTTTTGCCGGCCTTGGCAAGGCGGATCATCATGTCGTTAATATCTTCCTGCTTGCAGCTTTCCCGGCCGCCGCGTTTGCCAACCAGCATGCGCTTCGCCTCCCGCCGCGCCAGTTCCAGCACCTCGGATGAAACGAGATCGTCAAACAGAATGACATCCGCCGCCTGCAAGGCGCGTACCGCTTTGAGCGTCAGCAGCTCGGCATCGCCCGGTCCGGCACCGACCAGCGTCACAAGGCCGCGTGCCGATCCTTTCCGACCTGCCTGCGTGCCGATGTCTGTCAGCAGCCTTTCTTCGCTGCCCTCATCCAGCCTTTCGGTAAACGCCCGGTCGACAAATTTCTCCCAGAATGAACGCCGGGCCGGGCCGGGCGCGAGGCGTATATTGACCCGCTCTCGGATGGTCTGGGCAAGCGCGCCCCAATCCTTGAGAGCGAGCGGCAGCAAAGTCTCGATGCGCCGGCGAATGGCCTGCGCCAGAATGGGTGCGGCGCCATCGGTGGAGATCGACACCACCACCGGCGAACGATTGACGATGGAGCCAAACTGGAACTGGCAGAATTCCGGCTTGTCGATGACATTGACAGGCACGCCGGCTGAGCGCGCGGCATTGTAAAATCGTCCCGCCTCTTCGTCGGTTTCACAATCCGCCAGCGCCAGTTCCGCGCCTTTGAAACTATCCGGACCCCAGGAACGGTCATGCCATGTCAGCATCTGGCTTGTCGAGACGAGCGCCTTAAAGCATTCCGAAAGCTCGCTTTCCTCGCAATAGAGGTGAAGTTCCGCCCCGCAGGCAAGCAGTAGCTCCGCTTTCCATGCGGCCCCATCCGATCCGCCCGCCAGCACCACGCGCTTGCCCTCAAGCCCCCAGAAGACCGGCAACTTGGCGAGCTTCTCCATGCGGTTCGGTTCATTCCGCTGCGGTTTTAAGACATCCATCGATGATCCCCCTGATCTCGGCGCGGCAGGAGCCGCAATTGGTTCCGGCATTCAACGCAGCACCTATGGCTTCGACGCTGTGGCAGCCATTGCGGATGGCGGCCGTGATCTGGTTGACCCCGACATTGAAGCAGGAGCAGACCGTCGCCCCCGGATCGGCGCGGCCGGCGCCGGGACGCCCGGCGACCAGGGCAAAACGCATGCGCAAATCCTCATGGCGTTCGTTCAGCTGTGAAATCGCCCAGTTGCGGGCAACGGCCACCGGCTCTCTGGCGACGAACAGCGCTGCCAGCAAGGTACCACCGTCGAAGAAAGCAAGCCGCAGATCGCCCGTCTGCCGGTCACTGTAACCCAGAGGCTCAACCCTGATATCGATGCCGAAAACCTGTCGCGCCCAGAGCGTCCAGTCCTGCGGCTGTTCCTCGAAGGCAAGCTCCATGCGGTAGCCGCCATCCGCCTTCGCAACTGCCCAATAGGCGCAGCCCGGCGCATCAGGCCGGGTGCGGGAGATCGCAAATCCATAGGCTTTCGCCACAAAACGTCGTGCACTCACGCCGACATTCTTCGAAGCGGGCTGGCCGGAATGCGGGTCCGTGACCGCTGGCACGAGCATATCGATGCGGGCCTGCGAGGCGAACTGGTCGTTCCAGTGCATCGGCGCAAACACAGCTCCCCGTGCCTGCCTCTCGCTGACCAGAGCCCGCAGCAGGACCTTGCCGTGCGGGCTTTCAATCTCCACCAGATCGGCGCTGTCGATGCCCAGCAACTGTGCATCGCGCGGGTGAAGTTCGGCAAAGGGTTCGGCGATATGGGCGGTAAGCCGCGCGCTTTTGCCGGTGCGGGTCATGGTGTGCCATTGGTCGCGGATACGGCCAGTATTCAGCGTCAGCGGGTAGTCCGCCGATGTCCTGCCGGTCTCCGGCAGTGCCGTGGCGATGAAGCGGGCCTTGCCATCCGCATGGAAAAAGCGGCCATCCGCGAAAAAGCGGGTCGTGGCGGCTTCACCGGGTTCGGCTTTTGGCCATTGAAACGGTGTCATCGTATCGTAGGAATCACGGTCGATCCCGCCGATATCGAAATCGCGGCTTCCGGCGTTCTCGAAGCCGGAGAGAGCGGCATGCTCGGCGAAAACCTCAGAAGGTTGCCGGTAGCCGAAGGCGGCGTCAAAACCCATGCGCCGTCCAACTTCGGCGAATTGCCACCAGTCGGCCTTTGCTTCGCCGGGCGCGTCAAGAAAACCGCGCTGGCGGGAAATACGTCGTTCGGAATTGGTGACCGTGCCGTCTTTTTCACCCCAGCCGAGCGATGGCAACAGCACATGGGCGTGGCGGGCGGTATCGGTATTGGCGATGACATCGGACACCACGACAAAGGGACAGGCCTTGATCGCCGCCTCGACGGCACCGGCATCCGGCATGGAAACGACGGGGTTGGTGGCCATGATCCACAGCGCCTTGATGCGGCCATCGGCAACCGCCCCGAACATATCCACGGCCTTGAGGCCAGGCTTCTGCGCAATCGCCGGCGAGGCCCAGAAGCGCTGCACGCGGTCGCGGTCTTCAGCGTTCTCGATCGCCATATGGGCCGCCAGCATATTGGCAAGCCCGCCCACCTCGCGTCCGCCCATGGCGTTGGGCTGGCCGGTCAGCGAAAACGGCCCCATGCCCGGCCGGCCGATGCGGCCTGTGGCGAGATGGCAATTGATGATGGCGTTGACCTTGTCGGTGCCGCTTTGCGACTGGTTGACGCCCTGACTGTAGCAGGTGACGGTTTTTTGCGTGCGTTCGAACAATTCGTAAAAGGAAATCAGTTCCGCGATTGTCAGACCGGTCTTGTCGGCAATCTCCGGCAGGCTGTGCCCGGTCGCTGCCTGCATCGCGGCATCGAGGCCTACTGTGTGGTTTCCAACATAAGCGTTATCGAACGCGGAACTGCCGGAAAGATGGGCCAGAAGACCGGTAAACAGCGCCACATCTCCATCCGGGCGGATGGCGAGGTGCATATCGGCAATATCGGCGCTCATCGTCCGGCGCGGATCGATGACCACCACCTTCATGTCCGGCCGCGCCGCCTTTGCGGCAGCAAGCCGTTGATAGAGGACGGGATGACACCAGGCGAGATTGGATCCGGTGAGGATTACCAGATCGGCAAGCTCCATATCCTCATAGGTGCCAGGCACCGTATCGGCCCCGAAGGCGCGGCGATGGCCGGCGACCGAAGACGACATGCAAAGCCGTGAATTCGTATCGATATTGGCCGATCCGATGAAACCTTTCATCAGCTTGTTGGCGAGGTAATAATCCTCCGTCAGCAACTGGCCGGAAACGTAAAAGGCAACCGAATCCGGGCCGTGCTCGGAAATGGCCTCGGAAAATCTTGAAGCAACGAGTTGAAGCGCTTCGTCCCATGCCACCCGCTTTCCGTGGATTTCGGGATGGAGCAGCCGTCCGTCGAGGTCGATGGTTTCGGCCAGAGCTGAACCTTTGGAGCAAAGTCGACCGAAATTGGCGGGGTGGTCCGGATCGCCTTTGACGGAAACGGTGCCGTCATCGGCAACGGTGGCGATGACACCGCAGCCGACACCGCAATAGGGACAGGTGGTTTTCGTTTCAACGGGCATGGGTTTGCCCCGTGAGCAAGTGGCGTTTACCCCCCTCTGCGCTACCGGACATCTGCCCCTCAAAGGGGTAGATCAATTGTGGCACCGGCTCTATTTTACAGCTTTCGTCTCCGACAAGAGAGATGAAGCGAGAAGCGTGCCACTTGTCGATCTTGCCCCTCGAGGGGGAGATGTCCGGCAGGACAGAGGGGAGTATCGTCGCCAACATCTGATATCACTCCGCCGCAATCATCAAAGTTTCGAGCGCAATCGAAAGCCGCCCGTCGAGATTGCGGAGAGGAATGGTCCTCACCTCACCCTCATCCGCCCCCAACGCCTTGCCGGTCTCCAGCGAAATGACCCAATTGTGCAAAGGACATGTCACCGAAGCCCCGTGCACGATGCCCTGAGACAGCGGGCCGCCTTTGTGCGGGCAATGATCCTCGATGGCGAAGACCTGATTGTCAGCCGTGCGAAATACGGCGATCTTGCCCATAGGCGTTTTCACGCAGCGCGCGCCGCGCAGCGGAATGTCGGAAATGTCGCCAATATCGATCCAGTTGCTGTCCATCGTTCTCACTCCGCTGCCTCGTTGAAACCGATTGCCGCCATCGGCCTGAATTCGTGCTTGTCGTGGCCGGACACACGTTCCGACCAGGGATCGACCTGCGCGAATTTCTGGCTGAAGACGAAGCGGTCAAAATAGGCCCGGCGCTTGTCGGCATCGTCCATGATCTGGCGGCGGACTTCGTCGTAACCGATGCGCTTGGCCCATTTATAGATGCGCTCGAGGTAGCGCGCCTGCTCGCGGTACATCTGGGTCAACGCCACGATATGCTCCAGCGCCTCATCCTCGGTAGGGACGAGGCCCAGCACTTCCGTACCCTTGATATCGAGACCGGCGGCACCGGCGAAGTGGATTTCGAAACCGGAATCGACGCAGATGACGCCGATATCCTTGCATGTCGCCTCAGCGCAGTTTCGCGGACAGCCGGAAACGGCAAGCTTCAGCTTCGCGGGCGTCCATGAGCCCCACATGAATTTTTCGATGCGGATGCCGAGGCCGGTGGAATCCTGCGTGCCGAAGCGGCACCATTGTTCTCCAACGCAGGTCTTCACGGTGCGAAGCCCCTTGGCATAGGCCTGGCCGGAAATGAAACCGGCCTTGCCGAGATCGGCCCAGACCGCCGGCAAATCCTCCTTCTCGATGCCGAGAAGATCGATGCGTTGCCCGCCTGTCACCTTCACCATCGGGATTTCGAACTTGTCGACCACATCCGCAATCGCCCGCAGTTCGGAGGAAGATGTGACGCCGCCCCACATGCGCGGAACGACGGAATAGGTGCCGTCCTTCTGGATATTGGCATGGACGCGCTCATTGATATAACGCGACTGGTAGTCGTCGGCATATTCGTCGGGAAAATCGCAAACGAGATAGTAGTTGAGCGCCGGTCTGCACTTGGCGCAGCCGCAGGAGGTCTTCCATTCCAGTTCCTGCATCACGGCGGGAATGGTCTTCAGGCTCTTGGCCTTGATGAGACGGCGCACATCATCGTGGCCGAGATCTGTGCATTTGCACATGGGCTGCACGGCAGCGGGATTGTAGCTGTCGCCAAGCGTCAGCGTCATGAGCTGTTCGACAAGGCCGGTGCAATTGCCGCAGGAGGCGGATGCCTTGGTATGGGCGCGCACATCATCCAGCGAGGTCAGCCCCTTCGAGGTGATGACCGAGGTGATCTTGCCCTTGCAGACGCCGTTGCAGCCGCAGATTTCCGCATCATCCGGCAAGGCTGCAACGGCCGCCATAGGGTCCAGCGGGGACCCTCCCTGATAGGCCTGGCCGAAGATCAGGGTTTCGCGCATGGCGGAAATGTCGGTCGATTTCTTCATCAGGTCGAAGAACCACGAACCATCCGCCGTCTCGCCGTAAAGAACCGCGCCGATGATGCGATTTTCCTTGAGGATCAGGCGCTTGTAGACACCGGCGGTGGCATCGCGCAGCACGATTTCCTCGCGGTCGTCGCCCTCGGCAAAATCGCCGGCGGAAAACAGGTTGATGCCGGTGACCTTCAGTTTGGTATTGGTGACCGAACCATGATACTCGGCTGAACCGCCGCAAAGACGGTCCGCCAGCACCCGCGCAGATTCATAAAGCGGCGCGACCAGCCCGTAGCACATGCCGCGATGCTCGGCGCATTCGCCAAGCGCATATATCGAGGCATCCGACGTCATCATGCCATCATCCACGACGATGCCGCGATTGACGGCGATGCCGGCTTCCTTGGCGAGACCCGAGGCGGGACGGATGCCGACCGCCATCACCACCATGTCGCCTTTAATGACGCGGCCGTCTTCCAGCTCGATGCCTTCAACCTTCTCCGCGCCGAGAATGCATTTGGTATTGGCCTTGGTGATGATGTCGATGCCGCGCTCGTTCAGCGCCTTTTCCAGAAGATAAGCCGCTGCCGGATCGAGCTGCCGCTCCATGATCGTCGGCATCAGATGGATGACGGTGACGTCCATTCCCTGGCGCTTCAGCCCATAAGCTGCTTCCAGACCCAGAAGGCCGGCGCCGATGACGATGGCGCGACCCTTGCCTTCGGAGATTTCAAGCATCTTCGTGACATCGTCGAGATCGCGATAGGCGAGAACGCCCGGCAATTGATGACCAGGGACGGGAATGATGAAGGGCAGGGAACCGGTGGCGATCACCAGCCTGTCGTAGGAAACGGTGATGCCGTTTTCGCTGGTTACGGTCTTGTTGTCGCGGTCGATGCCGGTGACCTTGGCGCCCTTGTGCAGCGTCACATTGTTGGCCGCGTACCATTCGTCATTGTGGATGACGATATCCTCATAGCTCTTTTCGCCTGAGAGTACTGGCGAGAGCATGATGCGGTCGTAATTGACGCGCGGCTCGGCGTTGAAAATGGTGACGTCGTAGAGGCCGGGGGCGGTTTCGAAAAGGTTTTCCAGCATGCGCCCCGGCGCCATGCCATTGCCGATGATGACGAGTTTTTGCGCCATGGTGGTTACTCCGCAGCTTCGACGAAGCGGTGACGTTCGTAAAGGAACTTCAGCACGGCCTCGCGGCATTTGAGGTAGGTCTTGTCGGATGCAAGCTCGATGCGGTTGCGCGGGCGCGGCAGCGGCACGTCAAGCACTTCGCCGATATGGGCGGCGGGACCGTTGGTCATCATCACGATACGGTCGGACAGCAGCACCGCCTCATCCACATCGTGGGTGATCATGACCATGGTGTTGCCAAGCCGGGCGTGGATTTCCATCACGGCGTCCTGAAGGTGGGCGCGCGTCAGCGCATCCAGTGCGCCGAAAGGCTCGTCCAGCAGCAGGATTTTCGGCTCCATGGCGAGCGCCCGGGCAATGCCGACGCGCTGTTTCATGCCGCCGGAAATTTCAGACGGTTTCTTGTCCTTGGCATGGGCCATCTGCACGAGATCCAGATTGCGCATGACCCAGTCGTGGCGTTCCGCTTTGGTCTTGGTACTGCTGAAGACTTTCGCGACGGCCAAGTTGACGTTTTCATAAACCGAAAGCCAGGGGAGCAGGCTGTGGTTCTGGAAGACGACGGCGCGTTCCGGGCCAGGTTCGTTGACCTCGCGGTTTTCCAGAAGCACGACGCCTGCTGAGACTTTGGTCAGCCCGGCGATGAGGTTGAGCATGGTGGACTTGCCGCAGCCGGAATGCCCGATGACCGAGACGAATTCGCCCTTGCCGATGGTCAGGTTGATGCCTGTCAGCACCTCGGCGCGCGAACCGCCCTTGTCGAAATATTTGTCGATATGATCGAGTTTCAGATAAGCGTTCATGATGGTCGCCCTTTTAGTTGGCCGCAGCGCCGCGGGTGATGACCTTGCCGAGCGCCGCTACCAGCTTGTCGAGCATGAAGCCGACAACGCCGATGTAAGCGAGTGCCACGATGATGTCGGGCAGGCGCGAGGAGTTCCAAGCATCCCAGATGAAGAAGCCGATACCGACGCCGCCGGTCAGCATTTCCGCCGCCACGATGGCGAGCCAGGAGAGGCCGATGCCTATGCGCAGGCCGGTGAAGATGTAAGGCGCGGCCGACGGCAGCATGATCTTGAAGAAGAATTCGATCTGGTTGAGCCGCAGCACCTTCGCAACGTTGCGATAATCCTGCGGAATGTTGCGCACGCCGACCGCCGTATTGATGATGACGGGCCAGATGGAGGTGATGAAGATCACGAAAATGGCCGACGGATTGCTGTCCTGAAAGGCGGCAAGTGAAAGCGGCAGCCAGGCGAGCGGCGGCACGGTGCGCAGGACCTGAAAAATCGGGTCGAGGCCGCGCATGGCCCAGACCGACTGGCCGATGACCGCACCGAGAATGATGCCGGCGATGGCCGCAAGGCCGAAACCGTATGCCACGCGCTCCAGCGAGACCAGCACGCGCAAGCCGAGGCCGATATCCTGCGAACCATTATGGAAGAACGGCGATACGATGAGATCGTAGCTTTCCTCGAATACCTGGCTTGGCGGCGGCAGGGACGAGCCGGGGGCGGAACAGAGCATTTGCCAGACGCCCAGCAGAACGGCGAGGACGACAAATGGCGGAATGATATTGCGGGCCGCCGCAGCACCCAGTTTACGCAGATTGAACCGCGAGGGATGTTTGGGCGGAAGGGTCACGACGTTTGCCTTTTGTACCACCGGTTGCTGCGGCTGTTCCTTGAAATTTCGAGCCAATGCGGACATGGCGTTTCCTTTGGATTTCGGTTGCGGTCAGGGTCTCGCCCCTCATCCGGCCTTTGGTGTCCATCATTAAATGGCAACCCGGCGGAGGAGGGGCGACACCCGTGTCTCCTCCTCAGGAGGCTGCCTTGATGGAAAGACTTTCGAGATAGGCCGACGGGTTTTCCGGGTCGAAGACCTTGCCGTCAAAGAAGGTTTCCTTGCCGCGCGACGTGGAGGCGGGAATATCGGCAACACCGAGATCCTTTGCAGCGTCGCGCCAGATGTCCTCACGGTTGACCTTGGCAACCAGCGCCTTCACGTCCGTATCGGGTGCAAATTTACCCCAGCGGATGTTTTCCGTGATGAACCAGCTGTCGTGGCTGCGGAAGGGATAGGACGCGTGATCCTGCCAGAACTTCATCTGCAGACCGGTATTTTCCAGCACGCGGCCGTTGCCGTAATTGATATTGCCCTTGAGGCGGCCAAGAACGTCCTTCGGTGGCACGTTGAACCATTGGCGCTTGCCGAGGATCGTGGACATCTCCTCCTTGTTCGCCATCTCATCGCACCATTGCTGGGCCTCCATCACGGCCATCAGCAATGCCTTGGTGGCGTTGGGGTTCTTTTCCACCCAGTCGGCGCGCATGCCGAGCGCCTTCTCGGGATGCCCTTTCCAGAGTTCCCCGGTGGTACAGGCAGTGAAGCCGATGCCCTGATTGACGAGTTGCTCGTTCCAGGGTTCGCCCACACAGAAGACGTCCATATTGCCGACCTTCATGTTGGCGACCATCTGCGGCGGCGGAACGACGATGGTGGAGACGTCCTTGTCCGGGTCGATGCCGCCGGCGGCCAGCCAATAGCGGATCCACAGATCATGCGTACCGCCGGGAAATGTCATGGCAGCCTTGATTTCCTTGCCTTCTGCCTTCTTCTTCTCGAAAGCCGCCTTCAGCTTGGACGCGTCGAGCTGAACGCCGGTTTCAGCATATTCCTTGGCGACGGAAATACCCTGGCTGTCGAGATTGAGGCGGGCGATAAGCGCCATCGGCACAGGCACGTTGTTCTGCGTCACCTTGCCGGTATGCATGAGATAGGGCATCGGGGTCAGGATATGCGCGCCATCAATGCCGTTCGATGCGCCGCCGAGCACGAGATTGTCACGTGTCGCACCCCAGGATGCCTGTTTGAGAACCTCGACATCCGGCATGCCATGCTTGGCGAACAGTCCCTTTTCCGCCGCGATGATAAGCGGGGCGGCGTCGGTCAGCGCGATGAAGCCGATTTTCGCGCCCTTCACTTCCGGCTCAGCCGCGGCTGCGAAAGCGCCTGACGGAAAAGCGGTGCGCACGGCGGTAACAAGGGCTGCGGTGGCTGTCATCTTCAGTATGGTGCGGCGGCTGACATCGCCCGAGAATATCTTTTTCATTCGCATCTTCCCCTTATTGGACCACCGCATGGGTGGCGCGTTCGCTTGCGAAAAAACCTGAAAATAAAAAAAACGCCGCTCGGTGTTTGCGCCTTCGGAACGGGAGGTGTTCCGGGCAGCAAAACCTTGCGACGTCTATGTCTGTGAAAGCGCTTATGCCGCGCCCTGCTCGCCCCGATCGCCGTTGACCAGTGCAAAGACGAAGACGCAAGAGGCGTGCCAGTTTTACTTATGGAAGCTATCGCCTTGGAAACAAACGGAATTTCCGAGATTCAATCGGACGATTAAATTTTAATCAATAGAAATTTTGTCTATGGTTTGCGCAGATGGATAAATTCCGAGCTTGAAATTTGCGCAGCTTGCCCGGCCGACGGCTGTCAGGCCTCGCCTTGGGAGATGGAAAACGGGGCAGAACTGCGCACGGAAAAGCCATTCACATAGCCAGCAATGTCTGCGGGATCGAAAACAAAACCGTCCACGAACCGGTCACCCGCCTCCTCCCCTTCGACTCGAATATCGGCATCATCGGGCGCATTGGCATCGCCCAGTGCCGCCCGATAAATATCTGGACGGTAAGCGGACAGGGTGGCCTCCACACCACCTTGCGAAAACTCCGTCTGCCCCCAGCGGATCATCTGGCTGTAAATCCACAATGCCTGGCTCTGGCGCGGATAATTGGCATGCCCGCCGTGGAAGAGGAAATATTTGTCGATGACCCGGCGGTTGCCCTGGCTGTCGATGTTGAATTCACCGGCAAGCACATGGCGGATGATGCTTTGCGGCGCACCGATATAACGCGGATCGGCAAGTGTCCTGCTCAGATCATCGTGATTTTCCGCAAGGTCGCACCAACGTGCGGCGGCATCGAGCGCCGTCAGCAGCCGGCTGACCGTTTCCTGCTGGCTTTCGGCCCATTCAGGCCGCATCCCGATCACTTTTTCCGGCGCAGACGGCCACAAATCCTGCTTGGCAGCGACGATCCTGCCCACACCGCGCTCGGCGGCAACGATGTTCCACGGCGCACCGACACAGAAACCATCTATGGCGCCCGCCGCCAATGCATCCGACGTCAATGGCGGTGGTACGACCACCAGTTTGACGTCGTGATCGGGATGAATGCCACCAGCGGCGAGCCAATAGCGAAATTCGTAATTGTGCGAGGAAAACGGGTAGGTCATGCCGAGCGTCGGTGTAGCTTCGCCCCGCGCTCGCATGTCATCCAGCACCTGCTTTAAGGCCATCGCATTTTCCAGCGCCCCCGCCGTTTCGGAAAGCCCCGTCAACGCCTTCATCCGGGCAAAAAGCCGCGTCGAAAGCGTTATCGCATTGCCGCCGCGCCCAAGTGAAAACGGCGTGATCGTCGGCGAAGGGTTCGAGCCGAGTCCGAGCATGGAGGCAACGGGCATCGGCGACAGCATATGGGCAATGTCGAATTGCCGGAATGCCAGCCGGTCGCGCACATTCGCCCAGGACACATCCTTGACGAGATCGAGCGTCAGGCCTTCGCGCTCGGCAAAGCCGAATTCCGCCGCAGCAATGAGGACGGACGCATCGACAAGAGGAATAAAACCTGCCCGCAGGATTTTTTGCCGGTCGCTGCCAACAATTGCCGGCGCGCCCGCTTTTGAACCGGCCGATTTTTCCTGTGCCGCCATATCATACACTCCTCGACTGTCCCGCCGGCGGGTTCGTTACATCAACAGACCGGCCGCGGTGACCACGCTTTGCGCGATCTCGGATATTTTCTTTTTCTCGTTCATCGCCGTTTGCCGCAGAAGCGCAAAAGCCTCCTCTTCGGACAGGCCACGCATTTTCATCAAAATGCCTTTGGCGCGCTCGATGACCTTGCGCTCCTCAAGCGCCGATTTTGCTTCGGCAAGTTCCTGTCGCAGACGGCTGAAAGCGTTGAAGCGGCTGACCGCCATATCGAGGATGGGTTTGACGCGTTCTTTCTTCAGCCCGTCAACGACATAGGCGGAAACACCAGCCTCAACGGCCGCCTCGATGGACGCGGTATCGGAGCGGTCGACAAACATGGCGATCGGCCGGCCGACCGTGCGTGTCAACTGAAACAGATGCTCCATCATGTCGCGGTTGGGATTTTCAAGGTCGATGAAGATGACATCGGGCTGCAGCGTCTCGATGGTCCGCGCCACGCCGTGCACTTCATGGATGAGCGTCACGCGATTATACCCGGCCTCGCGCAGCCCCTCCTCGATGATCGAGGCGCGGATCGCGTTTTCGTCTATAACGAGAATGGTGAGGTCGCGAAGCGTCATGTCGGCATTGATGACGCACCGCAACAAACTTGGCAATCAGGCGCCGATATAAAAATGGAGCGGACGTGAAAGGGACGTTTTCGTCCCGCTACGCCTGATTTCTCATGACGCCCGTTCGAGCGCCTTCAAAACCGTCCGCTCGGAAAGATTGAGATAGATTTCCATCTCGTCACCGGCCTCAGCCGCCTTGCCCTCTTCCATCAGCGACAGGATCTTGCTGTTCATGTCCACAAAGGGGGAATGGAGCTGTTCCGGGTCTTTCAGCAGGCCGAAACAAAGCCTGAGCTCAGCGGCAATGCGCTCGTAAAAATCGCTGAGACGAGCGCTGTCTAGAAGGTCGACCACGGCGGCGTGGAACTTCATGTTGGCGCTGCCCACGCCTAACCAGTCTGCCTGGTCGCGCTTTATCCTGGCATCATCGACCGCCGTGCGCATTGTCCGGATGGCCGGGTGCTTGTGCCAGGCCTGACGCAGCGCCCCGCATTCCACCATGCGCCGCACCCTGTAAATATCAATCACCGAAGCCAGGGTGGGAACGGCGACAAAAACGCCGCGATTGGCCTCGTGACGCAGCAGACCATCCTTGGTCAGGAGACGAAAGGCTTCACGCAGCGAATTGCGGGAGACCTCGAAACGTTCACTGAAGGCTGCTTCCGAAAGACGCTGGCCCGGCATCAGTTCACCGGAGATCAGCAGGGTGCGAATACCCTTTGCCAATCGATCCGCAAGCGGCAGACCCTCTATCGTTTCCGTCATGGCGCTTTCCTTAAGAGCAATGCAACGTTGGGAATTCCGTGACAGGCATGTTCGGACACGGCATGATTGCCCATAGCACAAAGCTTCAGCAAAGCGCCAAAAAAACGTGATGAATTCATACTCATAACGTCCAACAAATAGACAAAATAAAAGAACGATTATCATTTATTGTTGAACAATATTGACAATCTCACGGAACAAGACAAGATCGGTGGCATAAAGCATCCGCGAGGGGCGGATTGCGACAGGAGCGGAGAAAATCCATGGAGCAGAAAAAGCTCACCCCGACTGCCGATCTCAAAATGTCAAAACGTGCATCTCTTCTGGGAGCAATCTTCCTGATGGCAACATCTGCCATCGGTCCCGGCTTCATCACGCAGACGGCGACATTCACCATGCAGCTTGGTGCCGCATTCGCCTTCGGCATTCTTGCTTCCATCCTCATAGACTTCGTCGTTCAGCTCAACATCTGGCGCATCGTAACGCTGACGCGCATGCGTGCGTCCGACATCGCCAATGCTGCCATTCCGGGTTCCGGCTATCTTCTCGCCATTCTCGTCATCATCGGCGGCCTTTTCTTTAATATCGGCAATATTGGCGGCACCGGCCTCGGCCTGAACGCCATCTTCGGGCTCGATCCGAAAATCGGCGGCGCCATCAGCGCAATCTTTTCCATCGCCATCTTCGTTTCCAAACGGGCTGGCCTCGCCGTCGACCGGTTCATCATTTTCGCCGGTATCCTGATGATCGTGCTGACGCTCTACGTTGCATTCGTATCCGCGCCGCCGGTCGGTGATGCCTTCCGCCAGACTTTCCTGCCGGACACAATCAATTTCGCGACCATCACCACCATCGTCGGCGGCACCGTTGGCGGCTACATCACCTATTCCGGCGCGCACCGCCTGCTGGACCGGGGAATGGTCGGCATTGAAAACCTGCCCGCCGTCAACCGCGCCGCTCTGACCGGCATCGCTGTCACCGGCATCATGCGTTACGTGCTGTTCCTCGCCATTCTCGGCGTTGTCGCCAGCGGCGTCGTCATCGATACATCGGGCCAGGCCGCCAATCCCGCCGCACAGGCTTTCCGGTCGGCCGCGGGCGATCTCGGCTTCCGTCTATTCGGCATCATCTTCTGGGCTGCGGCCATCACAAGCGTCATCGGCGCGGCGTATACCTCCGTCTCGTTCCTGCCCGTGTTCAAGCAGGATATGACGGAACGCGCCCGCAACATGGCGACGGTCATCTTCATCGCTGTCTCGCTCGTCTGCTACCTGCTCATCACGACGCCGCCCGCCGCCATGCTGGTCTTCGTTGGCGGCCTGAACGGTCTTATCCTGCCCATCGGCCTCAGCATCTTCCTGTTTGCCGCATGGAAGCGCGAAGACCTGATGGGCGGCCACCGCTACTCGCGCATTCTGCTCGGGCTTGGCGTTCTGACATGCGCATTGACGTGGTACATGGGCTACAAGTCCGCCGGCACCATTTTCGGCCTGCTCGGCCTGTAAAAACTAGAGCGTTTCCGCATTTCGGAGAAAAACGGAAACGCTCTATATATTTGTTATTACGCATTTTCCCGACGCAAAACCGCTACGCACTTTTGCTGGAAATGCTCTAAAGGGAGGCAACATGGCCGCTATCGATCTCAACAGCGATCTTGGCGAAAGTTACGGCGCGTGGCGCATGGGAGATGACGAGGCGATGCTCGCCATCGTTTCCAGCGCCAATATCGCCTGCGGATTTCACGCAGGTGACCCGGCCGGCATCTACCGGACCGTCAAGGCCGCTGCCGAAAAAGGCGTGGTCGTCGGCGCCCATGTTTCCTACCCGGACCGCGTCGGCTTTGGCCGCCGCGATCTGGATGTGACCTCCGAAGAGCTGATCGCCGATGTCATCTACCAGATAGGCGCACTGAAGGGTGTTGCCGCCGCTGCCGGAACCACCGTGCGTTACGTGAAGCCACATGGCGCGCTTTACAACCGCATCGCCAATGACGCGAAACAGGGACAGGCGGTCATCGACGGTATAAAGGCCGTCGATGCCTCGCTGGTGCTGATGGGCCTTGCCAATGCGCCCATCCTCGATCTCGCCCGCAAGGCAGGCCTTGCCGTCGTCGCGGAAGCCTTCGCTGACCGCGCCTACACGCCCGAAGGCCAACTCGTCTCGCGCCGCGAGGCGGGCGCCGTACTGCACGACGCTGCCAAAATCGCCGACCGGATGGTGCAACTTGCCCGCGAAGGAACACTCGAAGCCATCGACGGCAGCAGCATCAAGATCGAAGCACAATCCATCTGCGTGCATGGCGACAGCCCCGGCGCGGTGGCGATCGCCCAGGAAATCCGCCGCCGTTTCGAAGCCGAGGGCATCGAAATCCGCTCTTTTGCATCCATTCTCTAAAAGGGCGACCAATGACGATACCCTTATCCTTTCTGAGCCACACCAATGCGGATGCCGCCCGGACGGCCCGCGCCGATTATCGTGGCGGCCTCGTTGCACCGACCTCCGGCATCGCTCCCGGTTTCACGCAGGCCAACATGATCGTGCTGCCGCGCGACTGGGCCTTCGATTTCCTGCTTTATGCGCAGCGTAATCCCAAGCCCTGCCCGGTGCTCGATGTTTCAGATCCCGGCTCACCAACCACGCTTCTTGCCCCCGGTGCCGATCTCAGGACCGACCTACCGCTTTACCGTATCTGGCGGGACGGCAAACTTGCCGAGGAAACGGCGGATGCGACCGCCGCATGGGCAGAGCGTGACGATCTCGTCGCTTTCCTGATCGGTTGCAGCTTTACCTTTGAAACGCCGATGGTCGAAGCGGGTATCGAAATCCGTCACATGACCGACAAAAGCAACGTTCCGATGTATCTGACCAACCGCCCCTGCCGGCCGGCCGGCCGATTTAAGGGCAACATGGTCGTTTCCATGCGACCGATCCCGGCTTCGCGCGTGGCCGATGCCGCGACAATTTCAGGACGTTTTCCGGCGGTTCACGGTGCGCCCGTGCATGTCGGCGCGCCGGAAGAAATCGGCATATCGGATCTCGCGAAGCCGGATTTCGGTGATGCGGTGCGGATCGAACCCGGCGAGGTTCCAGTTTTCTGGGCCTGCGGCGTGACGCCTCAGGCTGCAGTCATGGCGTCCGGCGTGCCGTTCGCGATTACCCATGCGCCCGGGCACATGTTCATCACCGACATTCCCGATTCTGCCTATCACGCGTGAGGATATGATGCGTTTTCTCCCCGTCAGCCTCACCACCATTCTCGTCGAACTTGCCGATCTCGATGAAACGCTGGCGCTGTTCGCCTCGCTTCAGAACGATCCGATTGAGGGCATCGACGAAACGGTTCCGGCTGCCCGCACCCTGATGATCCGTTTCCGCCCCGAAAAGATTGGCGCAGAGGCGCTGGTTGCACGGCTTTCCAGCCGCGATCTCTCCGCAAAAATCGCGCCCTCGGACAATCTGGTGGAAATCCCCGTCCATTATAACGGCGAAGATCTGGCCGACGTTGCCGAACTGACCGGCATGAGCATCGAAGAAGTCATCCGCCGCCATACCGAAAGCGAATTCACCGTGGCCTTCTGCGGTTTCGCGCCCGGCTTCGGTTATCTGGTTGGCGGCGATACGGCTCTTCACGTGCCGCGCCGGCAAAGCCCGCGTACCCGCATTCCGGCGGGTTCGGTGGCGCTGGCTGGCGCCTTCAGCGGCGTCTATCCGCAAAACAGCCCCGGCGGCTGGCAGATCATCGGCACCACACCGGTGAAGATGTGGGATATAGACCGTGATCCCGGCGCGCTTTTCCAGCCGGGTTATCGCGTGCGTTTCTTCGATATGGACAAGGCCGGAAGAACGGTTGATGTTCCCACCTCAGCGCCGCGCACCGCCCGCCCTGAGATGACAAGAGAAGGCCCGCATTTCGAGGTGCTCGCGGCCCCCATGCCTGCCATTTTTCAGGATCTCGGCCGCTTCGGCCAAACCGGACAGGGCGTCTCCGCCTCCGGCGTACTGGATCGTGGCGCGTTTAACGCCGCCAACCGTATCGTCGGCAATCCCGTTAACTCGCCGTGTCTCGAGCTGACGCTCGGCGGCTTTTCCTTCAAAAGCACGAGCCGCGCCGTCATCGGCATTGCGGGCGCGCCCTGCCCCATCACCGTCAAGACCGCAGATCGCAGTTTCACCGCACAACCCCATGTTCCCGTGTCTCTCGAACCCGGCGATATCGTAACCTTGGGTCAGCCGCCGAAGGGCATGCGCTGTTATCTTGCTGTGCGTGGCGGGTTCGATGTCGAGCCCGTGCTGGGCAGCTATGCGACGGATACGCTCGCCGTAGTCGGTCCAGAAAGCGTGACTGCGGGCACTACTCTGCCGCTGAAGGGCGAAAAGACAGGACTTTCCAGCGTGTCTGTCGACGAGGCTCCGGCCTTCGATCCGCCGGCAACCGGCGATATTGTGACGCTCGACGTGGTTCTTGGACCGCGTACCGACTGGTTCACGCAAAAGGGCCTCGATACGCTGACCGGCCAGCTCTGGCAGGTCACGCCGCAATCGAACCGCGTCGGCATCCGCCTTGCCGGCGAAGTGCCGATGGAGCGCAGGGACAGTGCCGAATTGCCGAGCGAAGGCACGGCCACCGGAGCAATCCAGATTCCCCATAGCGGCCAGCCCGTTCTTTTCCTTGCCGACCACCCGTTGACCGGCGGCTATCCCGTCATCGGCGCGGTCGCGGAATACCATCTCGATCTTGCGGGGCAAATCCCCGTCAATGCCAAAATCAAGTTCCGCCCGATCGGCCCTTTTGCCGAAATCGCGGCGGCTAAAAGTCTGTAGGGAGAATAGCGATGAAAAAAGTGCTGATTGCCAATCGCGGCGAGATCGCGGTGCGGATCATCCGCGCATGCCGTGATTACGGCCTGCAATCGGTTGCCGTTTATGCCGATCCCGATCAGGATGCGCTATTCGTTCGGTTGGCGGATGAGGCCTATGCGCTGGAAGGCGTCCGCCCCGCCGAAACCTATCTCGATATCGCCAAGCTGATCGCGATTGCCAAACGCGCCGGCGCGGACGCCGTGCATCCCGGTTACGGCTTTTTGTCCGAACGCGCCGAATTTGCGCAGGCGGTTATCGATGCCGGCCTTAGCTGGATCGGCCCCGACCCACATGTCATTGAAGCGCTGGGCGACAAGGTGGAAGCGCGGCGCATCGCCACCGGCGTCGGCGCACCGCTGGTGGCCGGCAGTGACGGCCCCGTCTCTACCGCCGCCGAAGTCACCGCTTTTGCCGAAGAATACGGCCTGCCCGTCGCCATCAAGGCAGCGCATGGCGGTGGTGGGCGCGGCCTGAAGGTCGCATGGAAGATGGACGAGATCGCCGATCTCTACGAATCCGCCGTTCGCGAAGCGACCGCCGCTTTCGGTCGCGGCGAGTGCTTTCTCGAACGCTTCCTCGACCGGCCCCGCCATATCGAGGCGCAGGTTTTGGCCGACAAGCACGGCAATGTGCTGGTGCTGGGCACCCGCGATTGCTCGCTGCAACGTCGGAACCAGAAGCTGATAGAGGAGGCTCCGGCCCCGTTCCTGTCTGCCGAACAGCGACAAAAAATCCACGACTCGGCAAAGGCGATCTGTGCCGCCGCGGGCTATTCCGGTGCCGGCACCGTCGAATTCCTGCTCGGCGTTGATGGCACGATTTCTTTCCTGGAGGTCAATACGCGCCTGCAGGTGGAACATCCCGTTACCGAGGAAACCACCGGTATCGATCTCGTCATCGAGCAGTTCCGCATCGCCGAGGGCCACACCCTGCGGGTGGTTGAAACGCCGGAACCGCGCGGCCACTCTATGGAATTCCGCATCAATGCCGAAGATCCCGGCCGAGGATTCCTGCCAACACCCGGCGCGATCTCGATTTTCGATGCTCCTTCCGGCCCCGGCATCCGTGTGGACAGCGGCGTCGTCAGCGGCTCCAGCGTGCCTGGCGTATTCGACTCGCTGATGGCGAAGCTCATCGTTACGGGTACCGACCGCGATCAGGTTCTGCGCCGCGCGCGCCGCGCGCTGAAAGAATTCCGTATCGAAGGCATTGCCACGGTTCTGCCGTTCCATCGCGCCGCAATCGAGACGGACGACTTCATCGGCACCGACGGTTTCAAGGTTCATACCCGCTGGATCGAGACCGATTTCGCCGCCATGCCTGACGCCATGGAACGTCCTGCACCGGCTGAAGACCCTTCCATCACGCGCACCTTTCTGGAAATCGACGGCAAGCGTGTTTCTGTCGGCCTGCCGAACCTGCTGCTCTCCGGCCTCGGCGCTGTCAGCGGCGGCAATGCCGCTGCCCCCGGCGCGTCGGTCAAGGAGAAGGAAGGTGAAATTATCGCTCCCGTTTCCGGCACCTTGCAATCGTTCAAGGTGACCAATGGCGAAACTGTTTCCAAAGGCGATCTTCTGGCCGTCATGGAAGCGATGAAAATGGAAACGCAAATCGTGGCGACGAAGGCCGGCAAGGTCCGCCTGATCGTCAAGGAAGGCGACTATCTTCAGGCGGGCGCGGCACTTCTCGAAATTGCGGAATAACGCATAGACCAGGCCACCGGACCCATCAGGGAAGGTGGTCCCCTCACAATCGAAGTTTGGTCAATACGGTGGCGGAACCCTTTCGCCGCCGGGCCGTTTATGGCGCGACCTGCTAACCATCATGAGGGAAATATGGCCGGACGCACCTTGCTTCAATTCTTCCATTGGTACTATCCGGACGGAGGGAAATTATGGAGCGAGGTGGCCGAAAAGGCGGAAAGCCTTGCCCGAATGGGTATTACCGACGTCTGGCTACCGCCGGCCTACAAGGGTTCTGCGGGCGGTTTTTCGGTAGGTTACGATACCTATGATCTCTTCGACCTTGGCGAATTCGACCAGAAGGGAACAGTCGCGACCAAATACGGTGATCGCGCTGCCCTCGAACAGGCCAGTCGGACGCTGAAGGAAAACGGCATCCGCGTCATTCACGACGTGGTTCTCAATCACAAGATGGGCGCGGATGAACGAGAGAAGGTGCGGGTTCGCCGCGTCAATCCCGATGACCGCACCGAGATAGAGGACGAGGATTTCGAGGCGCACGCCTATACGCGCTTCACCTTTCCCGGCCGAAACGGCACACATTCCAAATTCATCTGGGACCTGAAGTGCTTCAGCGGCGTCGACCATATCGAAGAGCCTGATGAGGACGGCATTTTCCGTCTCGTCAACGAATATGGCGACGGCGAATGGAATGAGGAGGTCGACGAGGAAAACGGCAACTTCGATTATCTCATGGGCGCGGATGTCGAATTCCGAAACAGGGCTGTCTATGAGGAACTGAAATATTGGGGCCGGTGGCTTGCCGAACAAGTGCAGGTGGATGGTTTCCGCCTGGATGCGGCCAAACATATTCCGGCATGGTTCTTCCGCGACTGGGTAGGCCATATGCGCGACACGATTAATCCCGACCTCTTCGTTGTCGCGGAATACTGGCACCCCGATATAGACGCGCTGAAAAGCTATCTCGATCTGGTCGACAAGCAGCTGATGCTCTTCGATGTCGCCCTTCACCACCGCTTCCATGACGCTTCCAAGCAGGGCGGCGATTTCGACATGCGCACTATCTTCGATGGTTCGCTGCTTTCCGCTGTTCCAGATCACGCCGTCACGCTTGTCGACAACCACGACACGCAGCCGCTGCAATCTCTGGAAGCGCCGGTAGAACCCTGGTTCAAGCCTCTGGCCTATGCGATCATTCTGCTGCGCGAAGAAGGTGTGCCTTGCGTCTTTTATCCCGATCTTTTCGGTACGACCTATACAGACACCGGCAATGACGGCAACGACCATGAGATCGTCATGCCGGCTATCGAATGCCTTCCGAAGCTTATCGAGGCACGCAGCCGCTTTTCCAACGGTGCCCAGACGGATATTTTCGACGATCCGAGCTGCGTTGCGTTTATTCGCCACGGTACCGCCGATGAGCCGGGCTGCGTTGTGGTGATGTCGAACGGCGAGGCGGCGGAAAAACAGATAGATCTCGGCCCTGAGCAGGCGGGAGCTGTATGGCGCGATTTCCTTGGTCACCGTCACGAACAGATCACCCTTGACGAGCATGGCAAGGGTCTGTTTTCCACCAATGGCGGCAGCGTCAGTGTCTGGGTTCCGGCCGACGTCGAGTAAGAACAATTGCTTTTAAAGCGGCCAGCCGGAAACCTTGCTCATTTGACGGATACGAGACGGCGCGGGCCCGCGCCGGCATCGGCCAGAACATCGTTCGGATTGCGTAAGGGACAGTCATCAAGTGAGAGGCAACCGCAACCGATACAGCCGGTAAGCTGGTCGCGCAGCATAATCAGGCTGTTGATACGAAGCTGCAGCATTTCCCGCCAGGACTGCGAGAACACGCGCCAGTCAGCCGTCGTCGCCACCCTATCCTGCGGCAAATCCGCCAAGGCGTCCCTGATGATGCTGAGCTGGATACCTGCCCGCTGCGCAATGCGGATAATGGCAATGCGCCGCAGGACGGCGCGATGATAACGACGCTGGTTCCCGCTGGTGCGCCAACCTTCGATCAATCCCTTCGCCTCGTAAAAATGGATGGTGGAAACGGCGACGCCACTACGACGCGCAACCTCCCCAACCGTCAGGCTGTGTTTAAAGATGGTATTTTCCATGCCGGCTCCGTTTTCTGAACGGCCTCCGCTCTGAAAAACGCGGAAACACACTAGAGAGCAGCCGGTATAATTCCTCAACCATAGTTGAGGTCAATAGGATAGATGGCAAAAAGAGGCGCCCATCGGGCGCCTCTGAATTCATAAATATCGCGGATCAGAATTTGGCGGTCATGCTGATCCAGAAGCGGCGGCCTTCCATGACCGTGTTGAAATCGTCAGCGCCGACTTCCTTGTCGAATACATTGTAAACCGCCGCGTTGAGATCGACATTTTCGGCCACCGCATATTTCGCCCCGATGTCGAGGGTGGTGTAAGCGTCATATTTACGCCCGGCCTTGCCGTTGATCGTAACCGGTTTGCCGTTCGTACCGATGCGCGGACCCGCATTGATTTCCGATCCGTGATAATTCACCGAGGCCCAGGCTTCCAGCCCGTCCACTGGGGTGACCCATTCGCCTCTCAGATTGGCCATGTGCTCCGGTGTCCGCGCCAGCGGAAAACCCTCGTAATCGCCCGTCTTCTGTTCGGAATGCGTATAGGTATAGTTGCCGCGCAATGTCAGTTCCGGCGTCGCATACCATGCTGCCGTCAGTTCTATGCCCTGAATGACCGCGTCGTCGATATTGTAATTGTACCACAGGCGATAATTGCTATCTTCGCTCCAGCGGGCAGGCGTACCATCCGGATTGAGCACGAGCGCGTTGGAAATCTTGTCCTTGAAATCTGTGTAGAAATAGGTGGCACCGAGGGCAACATCACCGTTGTCCCAGAGTGCTGCCAATTCATAACTCGTGCTTTTTTCCGCCTCCAGACCCGGATCGCCGATGATCACGCCGCAGGTACCGTTCGAGGCATAGGTGCACCCACCGCCGCCAGTCGTATAGGCGTAACCCGGTGCGATCTGGCGGATTTCCGGTGCGCGGAAACCTGTTGAAATGCCGCCCTTGATCGTAAGATCGTCGGTTGCGCTCCAGACGCCGTAAAGGCGCGGGCTGAAATGATTGCCATATTTTTCATGGTTATCCAGACGAAGGCCGCCCGTCAGCGCAAAGCTATCGACGATGCGCCATTCATCCTCGACGAAGAGCGCCCATTGCGTCGCCGAGAAAGTTTCGTCGCGACCGGTACGGCGTCCCGGATTCTGGTCCTTCAGCTGTGCCTCGAAATATTGACCGCCGGTGACGAGCGTATGGTTGCCGAACAGTTCGAACGGCGTGGTGAACTTGCCGTCGAGAACGCTATTGCGAACCTCCGGCGAGCGCGGATTTTCAGTGACGCGTCCCGTGCGAAAGTTTCTGGTGAAGTTGGTGCGCTCGGCCCATTCCTGCTGGAAGGAAAATTCAGACGTGGTCGGTCCCCACCGGCCGGTATGCGACAATGACCAATGGTCGCGCGTATTGGTGTTGTAGGTGCCGTCTGCATTGGCTGCCAGCGTCTCGCCGGACTCGGCATCGCGGCGCAACCGTGCTTTGCCAGCCTCGAGATAGATGTCGTGATCCTCATTCGGCGTGAAGGTCAAACGTCCATTGAAATCATATTCCTTCGCGCCCGTCGTACCATTCAATATGCGGTCTTCGCCGCGCGTGAAGCCCCTGCCCCAGATCTGCAGCCCCAGCCGGTCCTTCAGGATCGGCCCATTGGCATACCAGGACACCTGACCGCTATTACCGAATTTTGAATGTTGCTGAACCGTACCCTCGCTGGTGACGGAACCAGACCAGACATCGCCAACCTTGCGGGTGATGATGTTGATGACGCCGCCCATGGCATCGGAACCGTAAAGAGAGGACATCGGGCCGCGCACGACCTCGATGCGTTCGATCGCCGAAACCGGCGGCACGAAACTCTGTTCGAAGCCGGAATTACCATTGGTACGGGCATCGCGCGTGCTCTGCCTCTTACCGTCAACCAGGATCAACGTGTAAGCGCCGGGCAATCCGCGAATGAAAATATCCTTCTCATTGGCAATGCCGGTGACAGACACGCCCTGAACTTCGCGCAAGGCGTCTGTCAGATCGCGATAAGACCCCTTTTCCAGATCTTCTCGCGTCACAACCGTGATGCTGGCCGGAGCATCCTTTACATTCTGCTCGAAGCCGGACGCGGTCACCACTATCTGCTGAAGAACGGTGGTTCCGTCGGTCGCCTGCTGCGCGACAGCAGGCAAGGCAACGCTGAGCGCCGTTCCCGCCATGGCGACGGAAATGCCAGCCTTTATTATCGTCGCGGCTATATCCTGCCCGCGGTACTTCAATTCCATGTTACGCCCCCGCATTTAACTTGAGAATTTACCCCCACTTATTTAGGAGGGAGGTCTGGCGCAACGCGTTTGTTTTCGAACAGTTCTAAATTCCAGAAATTGCAAAAAGGCCCCCTCTAATCGGGGGCGGGGTAAAAAAACAGCAAGATGACAACCGGCAAGAGAAAAGAAGAACCAGCTTCCCCGACAAAGCCCGACAGGCTTGGTCAGCTGAAACTACTTGTCGCGTTCGATGCGTTGTTGCGGGAAGGAAGCGTCAGCCGCGCAGCGGCAGGCATGGGACTGCCGACATCATCGATGAGCCGGATACTACAGCAGCTGCGCGAGAAATACGGCGACCAGCTGTTCTTACGCACCGGCCAGGGTTTGCGACCCACCCCCTTTGCCGAGACCATGCGGCTGCGCATTCGTTCGCTGGCGGCGGAGGCGGAAAACCTGATCGATTATTCACAGGAAAAAGCGGCAGCTCCCACCGCCGCCAATGTTAGCGGCTGGGAACGGCCGGTGCTGATGAAGGCGCCGCCTCTTTCGCTGCGCCCCAGCGTTCTTCTGGAAGGTCAGCCGACACCGGAAAATATAGCGGACCGCCTTGCCCGCATCGGCCACAATGCCGATCCGCAGCACAGGCTCGCCAAATATATAGCGACCTCGGCGATGGGCATCGGCAACAGCCGCCCGCTCAGCCAGCAAGAGGCGATGGACGCGCTTTCGATCATTCTCGAAGGCGATGCAGATCCCATACAGATAGGAGCGCTGCTTGCGACCATGCAATATCGCGGTGTGACCGCGGCAGAGCTTGCCGGTTTTATCGAAGCCATGTGGGGCCATATAAAAAGAGACCAGCAAGCGCCCGCATCGGTCGATCTCGACTGGCCGGCCTATATGTCGCCCAAACATCGCGATGCACCCTGGTTCCTGCATTCCGCGCGTCTCGTTTCCATGGCGGGATATAGCGTCTTGTTACACGGCCATGTGGGCCAGGGAGAAAATGGCGGTAAGCTCGAACTCGCCGCTGAAGCCTGCGGCATACCGCTCTGCCATTCACTTTCGCAGGCGGCCAAGGCCACGGCTTCGCAAGGGATCGCCTATCTGCCGATCGGTGGACTATCGTTACAGTTTCAGAGCCTACTTGGCCTGCACGGCATTCTGGAAATGCGCCTGCCGCTCAATACGGTCGTGCATCTTCTCAATCCGCTTCGCGCCAGAAGCACCATTATCGGCGTCGCCCGCCCCTCCTATCAGGAGCTTCATCGCGATACGGCGCGGCTGCTTTCCGTCGAGAGCCTTGCCATTCTCGGCAATACGCGGGATTTCGCGCAATTTACTCCCTTCCGCAGCACCCGGATCTTCGGTCTTTCCAAGGGCGAAGATGTCGAGTTCGTCATTCCCGCCCGCGAAACGCCACCGGCCGAAATGCCGACCATGTTCACCACCTTCGAATATTGGCGCGCCGTCTGGACAGGGGCGGCCAGAGACGAGAGAGCGGAAACCATCATCGTCTCCACCGCTGCCATCGCCCTGATGCTGGTCAATGATATGGTTCTGCCTTTTGAAGAGGCCTATGCCCGCAGCCTGCGGCTGTGGAACGACAGGGCACGCGATTTTGCCACTGCCTAGGCGTTGGTGACTGATTTTTTCAGCGCCAGATATTCCCACAGCGCCACCAGCAGCAAAATCCCCGTGCTTGCCAGTTGCAGCGCAAAAAGCGGCACGCCAGGCACCGGCAGAAGCAGGCAGAGCGCCGCTACTCCGGCAAAATGCGAGATCGGCCGCTGATAGGTGGCAGCAATCTTGACGCCGATATTACCGGCTAGAAACAGGATCGGGCCGCCAAGAATGGCGAGTGACTCCCTCATCGTCGTCCCTTCATGGGCATGGGACAGGCTGAAATCCTCTCCAACTGCCGTAAGGATGATGCCGGCCACGATAGGCAAATGTCCGTAGTTGAAAAGATTCTGGGCAATCTTCGCTTTCTCGTCGGCATGTTCGGCCTTTCTGGAGGCCTCTTCCTGCCCGTGATGGAAATAGATCCACCACATTGTGACGGTGCTGACGAAGGCCGAACAAAAGACGATGAATGTGAGGCCAGAATTCATATATTCCGTGGCCGTGCGGCCGGTGGTTAGGATCGTTTCCCCGAGACAGATGATGACGAAAAGCGCACAGCGCTCCGCAAGGTGCTCGCCGGAAAGATGCAGCTTATCCGCATCGCTTGCTTTCAATCCCGGGACGACATAACGAAAAGCCGGTCCGGCATATTCTATCGCGAGTGCTATACCCCACAGGAGGATTCGATCCGTCAGATCGACAAGCCCACCAGCCAGCCAGAACAGGCTCGATACGACTAGCCAGATCGTCACGCGCACAAAAACCAGAAAAGACTGCCTGTCCTCTCCCTTGAAGGCAAAAAGTGCAAACAGGCTCCGTCCCACCTGCATGGCGCTGTAGATAAGGGCAAACACGAAACCCTGTTCCGCAAAAGCCTCCGGCAGCGCGATGGCCAAAAGAACCCCGCCGAACATCAGGACGAAAAGCAGAATCCTGACAGGCTCCTTTTCGGTATTCAGCAGGTTGGTGATCCAGGTGGTGTGTATCCACAGCCACCAAAGTGATAATATCAGTATGCCCGCCTCAAGCGCCGCGGTCGGTCCGAAGTCCTTTGCAAGCGCATGGGAAAGCTGAATGAGCGCGAAAACGAAAACCAGATCGAAGAACAGTTCAGGAAAGGTCGCCTTTTCTGCTTCGTGCCCGTCCTGTTTGATCCAGGTTTGCGCATCCGGTTTCTGCCCGGACGTTTCGCTTTCGGTTCCCATTCTGCCCCTGTTCGTCAATATCAATTATTGCGATCGCGTTAGCGTTGCGCTTCAACCGAAGAATTATCATTCGAGTCCCGGCCGGGAAACTGCAGCGCCCGCGCATTGTCGGGATAAAAACGCGGTCCTACCAGACGCACTGTCTTGCCGGAGACATCGGTAATATAATTCGATGCGGTCGCCCCAGGCGAGAATTCGGCGCTACGGGTCTTGGTCGGTTCCAATATGCTGACCTCTAGAGGCTGAGCAAATATCGGGTGGCTCGTCGCGGAGATGACAATTGTCGCGATAAAGAGGGACTTGGAGAACATCGGCACATCCTGTCACAATTGACTGCGCCATAAACAGCCCTCGCCCGGTTTGGTTCCAGCCGTCTTTCAGCTGTCCTCGTCCAGATATGTGCGATATTGCACATAGTCCGAACTTGGTTGCCCGTCGATAATTTCCGGCGGCCGCCCCTCACCTCCGGTTAAATAACCGGCATCTTCAAGTCCCGCCTTCAAGAGCTTTTCGATGGCGGTATGTCGAGGCAAGGCAATGTCTGCCATGTACACAGCGACAGCCAGCTCCATATCGTCTGGAAAAACCATAGGCTCACCGCCCCCCTTCCAACATAGATAGGGAAACGCACGATCTTAAGGAAGGTTCAGTTCCAACATCGTGCCATATCGAAATCTCGGCATTACCCCGGTCTAGTCAGGCAAGAAACGCATAAAAATCGCGCTTTTCCTGCCCGTATCATCGCACTACCGCTAAAAGATACCCGGACTCAAGCGATTGAAACCAATCATGGAATAACTCAAATGAAAGTCAATCAAGGCTTAACTTTCATTACTTTGCATTAACCATAGGAACCCCTGCCGGCACAGTCTGTTCGTAAACACTGGCAGCCTCACAGCGAATCTTCGGAGTCTTGCAGAAACAGCGTCAATGTAGCTGCAGACTGGGAATTCGGCAAGCCGGCGCCATTTTCTGTCCGTCCTCAAGAACTCATACAGCCATGCTTCTCTCTATCCCGTCAGTTCGACCCCGCAGTTGCGCCAGAAGCATGGCCTGAAGATCAAACCCGCCCTCGTGGGCCTTACGGGTGAGATTGCGCAGATATCCGCCCAGCGAGCTGATCTGGTCCGCCTTTTGCAGCAGGCAGGCAAGAATCGCCGCTGTTCCCTGTCGACCGAAAGTGGTGAGGGCGTCCTGGTAGGCCGACTGGCTAACGTTGAACATGGTTTTGATGACTGATGTCGCCACTTCCAGATCACGCCATCCAGTCACTGCTCCTCCGGGTGCATAGAGGGAAATATCCGGGCAAGCCTTAACAACCAAAACAATATCAGGAACAAAAAATTGCTTATGAAGAACAGGCTTTGGCTGTTGCGATGACGGCTTTGCACTGACGGGTACGGCGTATTCTGGCTGTACGACTGTCGTGTCGGCAGGTGCGACGATTACCGGTTCACGCAAATTTTGCGGTTTAGATATAGATTCGGATTCTGAATTCTTTATGAGGCGCTCATTTTGGCAGTCATTGCCGCCCGATTTCTCCGAATTTTCAATATTTTCCAGATAGTTGGTCACTTCTGCACGCAGGGAGACCAAAAATCCGGCGATTTCCTTGAGTTCGACAGGCTTTGAATTACGGCCGAGGGACCGGGCAATCGCATTGTAGCGCGCCTGGAATCCTTCTGACGTTACGACTTCACCGCTGGCGGCTATCATTTCGCAAAGCTTCTGGATATCGCGGCGGCACAGGCTGATGTTTTCACGAAGCCGCTGAAGGTCGAGCCGCTCGCGAACGATGCGTTCGGCAAGTTCCTCGATTTCCGATTTGCGGGCGAGAAGCGGTGCCAGCGAAAAACCATAGGCTTCGCTGATTTCCCCGCCCCTGTGCTTACGGGCGTAGCGTTTTCCGTTCGGACTATCCTTGCGAATGATGAGACCGGCCTCGACGAGAGCCGAGAGATGGCGGCGCAATGTCTGTTCTGCCATTCCATGTGCTCGCAATGACAATTGCGTATTCGACGGAAAGACGACCAATCCGGCTTCGCTGGAGAGTTCATTTTTCGGATAAAAACTTAGAAGGGCGTTCAAGACCGCGAGAGAACGATCGGTCACGCCGAGCAATGGTCGGGCTTCACAGACCGAACGGTAGAGTTTCCATTTATCGACCGCCTCGGTCTTTTTGTTTTTCTGCGCGGCAAACTGAGTTGCGAGGACGCCAAACGACATCGCTCGCCGCCCAAAGGGCGTCGTTACACATGTGCTGTCCATGTCTTTCACCTTTCACAAGGCAAAAGAAAATCGCTCACCGAAAAATTCGATGCCAAGACTCTTGACTATGATTCGCGGAAATGAGATTCTTTGGTTGCTTAGATCAAAGAAAGGCTTCCGTGCGGCAACGTTCGGGGGCTTTTTTCTTTTGTAATGCGTCTCCTGTTAGTCGTTGGTATTAACAATCACTGCTTGGACCGGTATTCGGCAAACAGCGCCTGAAGATGTTCCAGCACGAAATCGGCAAATTCCGGCGCCTCGTTCTTGTCGATGGATATATCCAGCTTACGGTCGCTTTCGACCACCTTTGCCAGTCTGCTGCCAGTTTCCGAAGACCAGACACCGGCTTTCTTTGCCTGTGCCTTGGGTTTCAGAAAATCCAGAAGCGACTTGAAGCGTTCTTCCGACGGAAGAGCGGCAACGGATGGTTCCCTGACATAAGCGCGCGCAGCTTCCTTGACCTGTGACGAGGAGAGCTGATCTGCGAGATCCATCCAGTTACGGCGACCGACGGTGGGTGCCGGACCAATAAGATCGACCAGATCCTCGGGAATGCGACCGACAACCGATAGCATGTTGGAAAGATCGCCCTTGTGCAGGGACATCGCCGCCATGATCGTATCACGCGGAAACCGCATCTGCAGTTTCTGGGCGAAGCGCGCCTTTTCGATATAGGTTAGGTCACGGCGCTCGTTGTTCTCCTGTCCCTGGGCGACGACCAGCTGTTCGTCGCTGAGATCGCGAACCACGGCCTTGACCGGAATACCCAGGTTGGAAACGGCGCGCAGACGGCGATGGCCAAATGCGACCTGATAACGTCCGGGAAATTCGGGATGAGGGCGCACCAGAATGGGAACCTGCTGGCCCTGCTCTCGAATAGCCTCCACCAGGCCTGCATCTGCCTCTTCTGAGGCTGGCATGCGGTCAGGTATGAAGGATGGGTCGATATCAGCAGGATTGAGCGAAACGATCGTAAGGCCCTCTGCGAGCCGTTTTTCGATCTCTTCAGCACGTTTGGAGCGCTCCGACACTTCGTTCAGAGACTGGCCGATCATGCCGACTGGCGAGTTCAACACATCCGTCACCAGTTCGGGAGAACCGAGGATGGGTCTGACACGCGGACGGGACCGCTCGGGAGTGGTATCGTTGTCTGTGCCTGGCGTGCCAAGATTGGCGAAAATCTGTTTTCTGCTCATGCTGCCCTACCCCACGCTTTTTTAATCAATCCCTCGATTTCAGCGTTCACGTTGTTCATGGCTTCCAGTGCGCGGTCATAGGTGGAGCGCGTGAACTGGGTTCTTTCCACCTCGAAAAGCGTCTGGTTGGTCAATCCGGCATCCGAAACGGCCGTGCTCTTCAGCATCGGGTGAATGAGGACGTTTTCACCGAAGATCGAGCGCAGGAAAGCCACCATCTGGTTCTGCGGCCCATCGCTCGGTTCGAAACGCGTGATGAGGTAACGCATCCAGTTATAATCGGAGCGTGCGCCGGCCCTGCCGATTTCAGCGAGAAGATCGCCAGTCATGGCAAGGAACTGGTTCATGGACATGACATCAAGCATTTGCGGATGAACGGTCACGAGAACCGATGTTGCTGCCGTCAGCGCCGAAAGCGTCAGGTAACCGAGTTGCGGTGGGCAATCGATGACCACGACGTCGTAGAAATTCTGGGCCTGGGCGATTGCCTGGCCGATGCGAGCGAAGAACAGCGTGTCGCCTGGTGCGCGACGCATCAGTGCACGCGGGGTATCATGTTCGAACTCCATAAGTTCCAGATTGCCCGGAACGATATGAAGGTTGGGAATATAGGTGCCGCGAACGATTTCGGCGATCGGCCGGCGTTCGTCATCGTAGCGGATCGCGCCGTAGAGCGTTTCATTCGGGCCGACATCCATTTCGGGCTGGTGACCGAAGAGAGCGGAGAGACTGGCCTGCGGATCGAGATCGATAGCCAGAACCCGGTAACCACGCAGCGCCAGATATTGCGCCAGATGCGCGGAAGTCGTGGTCTTACCCGAACCACCTTTGAAATTCATGACGGCGATGACCTGCAATTCCTCGCCGTCGCGACGGTGGGGCAGATAGCGACGCGTGCCGCGCGCGCCCTGATCGAGAAACTTTCTGATCTCGTCCATATCCTCTACCGAATAGGAACGACGACCGGATGCCTGCGCTGCATCGAGCTCCGGACGCTCAGCGGCGATCTGACGAAGATAGGCTTCACCGATGCCGATCAGCCGTGCGGTTTCTGCCGGCGAAAAATGGCGCATACTCTTTTCGGTATGCGGTGAAAACGTATTCGCATTATGCGCCTGCAATTGGGCTGACAATGCAGCCGAATGCTGTTGTATAAGGCTCGTGAGGTCGGGTGCCCCTGCAGCAAATCTTGAGTCGGCACTCTGTGTCATGGATCTACTTTCGCTCGATATTGCAGTTGCGGTTTTTTTCGAAAAAGACGGTTTTTTCCGCAACTGAGATATAAGCGCCGATTCTCTTTTTGGCGCAATAGGCTTTTTTCCCGGATGCAGAAGTACCGCTAAGGCATTGTGGAAGAATCAGTTTTGCTTTTTGTGACAGTTTTTCGGTTAGCCGCGGCTAACTTCGTCTCCGTTCTGGCTGAGACGCGTTTTTTGGCTTCCTTTAAAATTGACATGGAGTGATCAGAGCGAAAGTTTGCCGCGGCTAACTTTGAGAATCCTGCGCACCAAATGTGCAATGAGCGATCCCGCCGGCGGAAAGTGAAGGGTAGACATTGGCAGGTGTTTAATCTCTACTCATCGACTAGAGTATCAACGGGTCCGGCGCCCACCGCCTGACCTTTCGTGCTGTCGCAGATTGGAGGAATAAATGTCTTATGATGTCGCTATCGTCGGTTCGGGTTTCTCGGCCATCTGTACCGCCGCTCATCTCTTATCATCCCTGCCCGGGGACGCGTCGATCGCCATTGTCGGCGACGAGTCGGATTTCGGGCGCGGTACGGCCTATCGCACCGAGTTGCCCTATCACCGGCTCAATGTGCCCGCAGGGCGGATGAGCGTATTCCCCGACAGGCCGGATGACTTTCTCGATTGGCTGACGGAGAATGGGCTCGGCAATGATCCATTGGCTTTTGCCTCACGTGGCGATTACGGCCTCTATCTCAGGGACAGGCTCGCCAGTCTACTGAGAAGCCGGGATCAGCGGGCGAGGGTGGACTTCATCCGTGCCAAGGCTTCAGCCTGTCGCTCGGATGGCAATGGCGGTTTCTCTTTTGCACTGGAGAATGGTGAGAAGCTACGGGCGAAAAATGTTGTCTTATGTCTTGGTGTCGGCGCGGCAAGTTTGCCGGTGCAAACTCTGACGAAAGATGACGACGCGCCGCATCGCATCATCGGGCATTGCTGGCAGTCTGGATGGCTGTCGAAAGTAAAGGCGGGGGACCGCATCTGTATTCTGGGTTCTGGCCTGACGATGATAGATCAGGTCCTGACGCTTCGAGGAAAGGGACACCGTGGCCCAATCCACGTATTGTCCCGCCGCGGACTTGTGCCGCATCCACATATCAGCCCGCCACGGTCGCCAGCTGATCCGCGCTTACCAGAAGGTTCGACCGAGATCAGCCGGTTAGTGCAGGCTCTGCGTAAGCAGGTGAAAGATGGTGCGCCGTGGCGTACTGTCATGGATGGTCTACGGCCGAAGACCCAGCTGCTTTGGCAGAGCCTGACATCTGAGCAGCGAAGCCGGTTTCTTCGGCATGCCTTGCCCTGGTGGAACATTCACCGGCACCGAATCGCGCCCGAAGTGCATAAGGCTTTTGAAAAGCTATTATCTGACGGCGTTCTAGAGATTCACGCCGGTTATCTCCGCTCTCTCGACGAGCAGGACGAGGGGATCGCCGTACTCTATCGCCGTCGGCATACGGAGACGCTTAGAGGGTTTCAGGTCGATTGGGTCGTTAATTGTACCGGAATGGAGAGGGCGGGGATCGGTCATTCACGACTTCTGGAAACCATGCGGGACGATGGCGTGCTTTTGCTCGACGCCTTTGGTCTTGGGGTCGAGGTCGATGGCCAGTCGCGCTTGTCAAGCGCGGACGGGCAGGTCTGGCCTGGCCTGTTTGCCGCCGGGGCGCTGACGGCGGGCCGCTTTTGGGAGATAACCGCCGTGCCGGATATCCGCGTGCAGGCGCAAAAGATCGCGCAAGCTGTCACGGACAGAGTAGTGTCGGACCGGCGGGTGTCGGCACACGGTTGATGTGACGGAAAGAACACTCGCACAGTGCCAGGTCTTGAAGATTTTGCGCTTGAGACTCTTCCTCAAACTTTTCAGATACTGAGGTTTGCCGCGGCTAACCTCTCTATTTCTCTCATCAGGCAGCCATCCGAATGTACCGGGCTTCCTCATTAGGCGATAGAGCTAAGGGTTAGTAAGAGCCGTGGCTCAGCCAATAGCCGCTTGCATAGATCGTGACAGAGAATGGGTTTTGAGCCTCATTATTCGGTTCGACAACGTGCGGCGATACGAATAGCTCACCGTGACGTCCATCCGTACGCGAGTTGGCGATTTACACAATTGCTAAATTATTTACATCACTTATGGAATATTGATGCAAAACGAGCTATTAAATCTTTAAAAATACGATTTCCATGAAAATTATTTGCGAGGCATCTATGGAAAAGCAGAAACTGGTACGATTCGAGACGGCTGACGCTCAGGCTGGCGGACAGCGCAGGCCTTTTGCCAAGGCCGTGCGGGCCGGTGATTTCGTCTATGTGTCTGGACAGGTGCCAACAGTCGATGGTGAAGTAGTAACCGGCGGCATTGTGGCTCAGACCGAGCAGGTTGTGGCCAATATCATGGATGTTCTGGCGCTTGCGGATTGTACACTTGCCGATGTCGTCAAGGTCAATGTCTGGCTGGATGATGCTCGGGATTTTTCGAGCTTCAACGCGGTCTTCCAGAAATATTTCATCGATCATCCTCCGGCACGTTCAACCGTGCAGTCGCCCCTGATGGTCGATGCGAAGGTTGAAATGGATGTTATCGCCTATAAGCCACTGGTTTGATTGCCAATTTCCGATCCTGAGAGCGTTTGACGATGACCTACCCCTGGCCTGACGAAGGCACCCCACTCGATGCGATCTCGACGCCGATGCCCGTGATCGATGAGGACCGACTTGCCGCCAATATTGCGCGGGCGCAGTCCTATCTTGATGAACATGACAAGGCTTTTCGCCCCCATATCAAGACGCATAAGATACCAGCCATTGCGAAGCAGCAGCTTCAGGCGGGCGCTATTGGCATCAATTGCCAGAAGGTCAGCGAGGCGGAAGTTTTCGCGGATGCCGGTTTCGACGACATTCTCATTACCTACAATATCCTCGGCGTGGCGAAACTCTCGCGGCTGAGGGCATTGAATGCGCGTATAAGGCAACTGAGCGTCGTCGCCGACAGCGCCGTGACGATTGCCGGCCTTGCCGGCACATTCGATACGGAAAGACCGCTTTCCGTTCTTGTCGAATGCGATACCGGCGGAAAACGCTGCGGTGTGCAGACCCCGGACGCCGTGTTGCAGCTTGCAGAAAAGATCGTCGCGGCACCGGGCCTCGATTTCAAGGGCATTTTGACCTATCCGGCACCCGGTGGCGCTGAAAAGGTGGAGAACTTCATTCGGGAAACCATGGCGTTGCTTGCTGAAAAGGGCATCGACTGCCCGGTTCGCTCCAGTGGCGGCTCACCGGATTTTTTCTCTGCTCACCTCGTTCCCTCCGCAACCGAATATCGGGCGGGCACCTATGTATATAATGACCGTTCGATGCTGCGTGCCGGACATTGCACCGCTGGCGATCTGGCAATGCATGTTCTTGCCACCGTGGTGTCGCGACCGACAGCTGATCGCGCTGTGCTCGATTGTGGCTCCAAGGCTTTGACCTCCGATCTCCTTGGGTTCAGCGATCACGGGCTGATTGAAGGGTATGAAGGCGCGAAAATCACGTCGCTTTCGGAAGAACATGCGGTGGTCGATTTGTCGGGCTGCACATCGGGCCGGCCGGAAATCGGTGAACTGGTCAAGGTTGTGCCGAACCACACCTGCGTCATCACTAATCTTTTCGACAGGATGGTCTTCCATCGAAACGGTATCGTGACGCGGGTGGAAGACGTTGCAGCACGCGGCACCGTCTGGTAACATTACCCGGCTAATTAAATTGCAAAAAAAGATGCTGCCGAAATGCGGGCATCGGCAACGAGAATAACAGTCATGCGCATATTCACGGCATCGCTTGCCACCGAAACCAACACGTTTTCACCCGTCCCGACGGACATGGACGCCTTTCGCGCGGCTTTTTACGCTGGGCCCGGCGAACATCCGGAAACGCCGACACTATGCTCCTCACCGGTACCAATTCTGCGCCGGCGCGGCAAAGCGGAAGGGTTTACGGTAATCGAGGGTACCTCCTGCTGGGCGGAACCGGCGGGGCTGATACAGCGCCAGACCTATGAAACGCTGCGCGATACGATTCTTTCCGAGCTTGCCGCCGCCCTGCCGGTCGATGCGGTAATTCTTGGTCTCCATGGCGCCATGGTCGCGCAGGGTTATGACGATCCGGAAGGCGATTTCCTGTCACATGTCCGCACGCTTGTTGGTCCCGACGTACTGATCGCGGCGGAATTCGATCCCCACAGCCATTTGACCCCTTTAAGGGTCGAAAATCTCGATATCATGGCGACGTTTCTGGAATTCCCGCATACGGATTTTGAGGAACGTGGTGAGCACGTCGTTGAACTGGCACTTCGCACCCTGCGCGGAGAAATCAGGCCGGTTATTTCCACTTTCGATTGCCGTATGATCACCATTTACCCCACCAGCCGCGAACCGATGCGTTCTTATGTTGACCGTTTGAAGGCTTTGGAGGGCAAGGACGGCGTGCTGTCTATTTCCATCATTCACGGTTTCATGGCAGGCGATGTACCAGATATGGGCACGCGTATCGTCGTCGTGACAGATAATGATAGGGCAAAAGGTGACGCACTGGCCGAAAAACTCGGCCATGAGCTTTATGCCATGCGCAAGTTGACTGCCATGCCGATGCTCGACACGGAATCGGGTCTCGACAAGGCTCTCGCCATTCGTAGTGAGCATCCGGATATGCCGGTCGTGGTGTCGGATATATGGGATAATCCCGGTGGCGGCGTTGCGGGTGATGCCACCCATATTCTGCGGCGCATGGTGGAGCGCGGCATGGACAATATTGGTGTGGCAACGATCTGGGATCCGATTGCTGTGTCTTTCTGTCACGCGGCAGGCGAGGGGGCGGAGATTGATCTGCGTATTGGCGGCAAATCCAGTCCCGAAGGTGGCGAGCCGCTCGATTTCCGGATCAGGGTCATGCGCACTGCAGAAGCAGGGTGGCAGAGTTTCCGAAACAGCCGCGTCACGCTCGGCCGCGCCGCCGTCGTTCGACCGGTCGGAACGGAAATCGATATCATTCTCATTACCAGCCGCACGCAAACTTATGAGCCGGATATCTTTTCCAATCTCGGCATCGATTTTGCCAGGAAAGACGTGCTGCTGGTGAAGTCCACCAACCACTTCCATGCGGGTTTTGCGCCGGTCGCTTCCGAGATCGTTTATATCGCCGCGCCCACTTCCTATCCGACCGATCCGGCCACAACCGCCTATCGCAAGGCAAGCCTCCAGCTATGGCCACGGGTGGCCGATCCGCTGGGGTTGGACTGAGGCTGCGACGCTTCAGATATCTTGTAGCGTGATCAGAAAGAATATGCCTTCACCATGATCTGAATCGATGGTGAAGGGCACGCTTTCCGTGATGAAAACGCTATCCAGCTTCTCCAGCCGGGCTGTGTCGTTGTTGACGGCGACCGTCAGAGGATCGAGCGCGAGGATCAGCCTTGTTCCCGTTGCCGCTTGCATCGAACAGCTGCCGGATAGTCTTTGCACGCTGTGGGCGAAGGACGAGCGGCGGGTCATGACGTTCAGGTCGACGATCGCGCCTTCCATCAAGGTGGCATCCACGGGAACATCGGCGGCAAAGGGCAGGGGGGTACTCTCCGTCGTCAGCGCCACCGGCTCATGACCCGAAATAGCGAGTGCAAGGCCGTTTCCCTCGATAATCGCAAGCGTGCGGTCTATGCCGGGGAAGCTGGAAAATGGTCCGTCCTGAGCAACGGTCGCCATGCTGACGCGCCAGTCGAATGCATCCACGGAAGCGCCCGGCGGATGGATGGCGATTTCCACCGTAACGCCGCCGCCATTTTTCCACGGCATGGTTTTGTATTCGGAAGCGCGTAATATTCTCATGTGATGTCCAGAATCGGGTCGTTAAGGGGGCGGGGGCGGAAGTTTACGATCCGCGATCATTCTTGATGCGTCGCTCAATCGTTTTTTGGACCGCCTTTAAATCGGATGGCCGGCCGGCAACCTTCTCGATCGCGGCAATGGCAAGGTCACTGGCGACATAGTCAGATTTATGCCCGAGATTGTGCACGACGATCAAAGTGGAGCCGCGAATATCTCTGGCGAGATGACGGGAATGCACCTCTGGCGAGACGATCGTGTCCGTATCACCGGTTATGATGACGGTTGGTGCCGTGATGCGCCGATACTCCGAGGAAGCTCCACGCGCCCATTCATTGAGAGCCGCGACCTCCTGCGCATTGTGCCGAAAGGCCCTGGGCCGCAGGGCCGCTACGGAATGCGTTGCTTCCACATAACCGGCGGGTCTGGAATTGGGTGCAAAAACACCGCGCGTTGCCTGATCCAATGCCAGGAGGCCGGCGGGCGGAGCAATGAAGGTGCTGAACAGCGGACCGGTAAAGGGCGCATTTGCCGCTGTGTAATACCAGGCGATGCCGCCCTCCCATGGATAGACAGCGGGAGAAAGGAATACGAGGCCCGCGACCATCTCCGGATGATTGACCGCAAGCGATGCCGCGATGGCGCCGCCAAAGGAATGTCCGACGATAATCGCTCTCGGGACGCCTCGCTTTTTCATAAGCTGGGCAATGGCGTCCGCCTGTCCATCCGGTAGAATATTTGCCTTGCCGCCGATATCCGAATTGCCGTGCCCTGGCCTGTCGACAAATAGCAGTTTTGCACGGCCTCTCAGCTTTTCGAGAAACGAAAACATCGGATCATAGAGACTGGCGCTTGCCCCGTGAATGAAGAGGATCGGCGGAAGCTCGGCGCTTTTTCCCGGCTCGACCAAGATGCTGTTTAGCTTGTAGCCGCCCACATCGATCCGCACGGGAACATTTTGCTGCTTTTCGGACGCCACGGCATTCGTAGCGGAAACCGGAAGAAGTGCCCCGAGCAGGAGGGTAAAGGCAAGCGGAAGGAACCTGTGCGCCATTCTTTGATCTACCATGTCCTTCATGCCTGCCTAACGGTTAGCGCGGCTTTCAAACGAGCATACAGTCGGTCGGTTAAAAACAGCAACGGAAGAAAGCCGCAGACAGACCAGAAGTTCCACCGGCCGCCGACAGCGGCGTCGAAACTGATGCGGCACCGCTGTCGGCACTGTACGATGGGTGGATCGCGGCTCTCTTCCCGGATCAGATAAACGGCGCAGCCTGAAGACTGCGCCGAGTTTTTTCTTTAGTTACCGAGAATGCCGGGCAGTCGCAGACCCTGCTCTTTTGCGCATTCCACGGCGATTTCGTAACCGGCATCGGCATGGCGCATAACGCCGGTTGCCGGGTCGTTCCACAGCACGCGCTCTATGCGGCGAGCCGCGTCATCGGTGCCGTCGCAGCAGATGACCATGCCGGAATGCTGGGAAAAGCCCATGCCGACACCGCCGCCGTGGTGCAGGGAAACCCATGTCGCGCCGGATGCGGTATTGAGCAGCGCGTTCAGCAGCGGCCAGTCGGATACGGCATCCGAACCGTCCTGCATGGCTTCGGTCTCGCGGTTCGGCGAGGCGACGGAGCCGCTGTCGAGGTGGTCGCGGCCGATGACGATCGGAGCGCTGAGCTCGCCGTTCTTGACCATTTCGTTGAAAGCAAGACCGAGACGATGGCGATCACCGAGGCCAACCCAGCAGATACGCGCCGGCAGGCCCTGGAAGGCGATGCGCTCGGCGGCCATATCAAGCCAATTGTGCAGGTGCTTGTTGTCGGGCAGCAGTTCCTTCACCTTGGCGTCGGTCTTGCGGATGTCTTCCGGATCACCCGATAGTGCCGCCCAGCGGAACGGGCCGACGCCGCGGCAAAACAGCGGGCGGATATAGGCCGGAACGAAGCCCGGGAAGGCGAAAGCGTTTTCCAGCCCTTCTTCTTTTGCCACCTGGCGGATGTTGTTGCCGTAGTCGAAAGTCGGAATGCCCATGTCCTGGAAGGCAATCATCGCTTCGACATGTTCGCGCATCGAGGCACGGGCAGCTTTTTCGACGGCTTTCGGGTCGCTCTCGCGCTTTTCCTTCCACTTGGCCATCGTCCAGCCCTTCGGCAGATAGCCGTTGATCGGGTCGTGCGCCGAGGTCTGGTCGGTTACCATGTCTGGACGGATGCCGCGGCGGACCATTTCCGGCAGGATTTCAGCGGTGTTGCCGAGCAGGCCGACGGACTTCGCCTCACCGGCGGCGGTCCAGCGCTCAATCATCTCCATCGCCTCATCAAGAGTTTCGGCGCGGGCATCGACGTAGCGGGTGCGCAGACGGAAATCGATCGAATCGGGATTGCATTCAATGGCAAGGCAGCAGGCACCGGCCATCACGGCGGCAAGTGGCTGGGCGCCGCCCATGCCGCCAAGGCCGCCGGTCAGAACCCATTTGCCTGTGAGATCGCCGTTATAGTGCTGGCGACCGGCCTCCACGAAGGTTTCGTAGGTGCCCTGCACGATGCCCTGGCTGCCGATATAGATCCACGAACCGGCGGTCATCTGGCCGTACATGGCAAGACCCTTTTTATCCAGCTCGTTGAAATGATCCCATGTCGCCCAGTGCGGCACGAGGTTGGAGTTGGCAATCAGCACGCGCGGCGCATCCTTGTGGGTGCGGAACACGCCGACCGGTTTACCGGACTGGACCATCAGCGTTTCGTCTTCGTTGAGGTCGCGCAGGGTCGCGACGATCTTGTCGAAATCCGCCCAGGTGCGGGCGGCACGGCCGATGCCACCATAAACCACCAGTTCGTGCGGGTTCTCGGCCACTTCAGGATCGAGATTGTTCATCAGCATGCGCAGCGGCGCTTCTGTCATCCACGATTTCGCGGTCAGCTCAGTTCCACGCGCAGCGCGGACGTCGCGGATATTGTGACGAGGATTGGTCATTTGGTTCCCCTTTTGGTGTGTGGGAGTGTCAGCGCAGTCGTTTCGATGCGCGTGAGAATGTCTTTCAGGTGGATACGAAGCTTGGTGGCCTTGGCGTCGTCATAGGCAAACGGCAGTGCCTCTGTCGTTAGATGGGTGGATTGCGCCAGTTCCATCTGGATGGCGTGCACGCCGGTTTCGGGCTTTCCGTAGTGGCGTGTCGTCCAGCCACCCTTGAAGCGACCGTTGAGAATGCTGGTGTAACCTTCTGCCGAAGCGGTCGCTTCGACCGCCATTGTCTCGATGGCTGGGTCGCAGGTCCTGCCCATATCCGTACCGATGTTGAAATCCGGCAGCTTGCCTTCGAACAGGAACGGGATATGCGAGCGGATCGAATGGCAATCATAGAGAATGGCGATGCCATGAATGGCCTTAACCCGCTCGATTTCCGCGGCAAGGGCCGCGTGATAGGGTGCATGAAACGTTTCCAGCCGAGAGACGATGTCGTCCTGATTCGGTTCCTGCCCCTCATTCCAGATCGATTTGCCGTCGAAATCGGTTTCCGGAACAAGGCCTGTGGTGTTTTGTCCCGGATAGAGGCTAACGCCTTCAGGATTGCGGTTGGCATCGATCACATAACGATGAAAGGTGGCGCGAACCGTCGTCGCGTCGGGGAGCAGATCCGCGTAGAGATCATGAATATGCCAGTCGGTATCGGCAAGCATCTTGCCGTTGTCGTTCAAGCGTTGCCAAATCGCTGCGGGAACATCGGTGCCGGTGTGGGGCAGGCCGAGAATGACGGGCGATGTGCCTTCTTTAATATCGAAGACGCGCATCTCACGCCTCCAGCTTCGGAAGAATGCCGTCGGAAATCACGGACACAAGAGCGCCGGTCGCAATAAGGTCGGATGCCGCCTTCAGATCGGGTGCCATATAACGGTCCTCTTCCAGTGAAGGGATCGCCTGACGCAGCACGGCGATTGCCTTTTGCAGCTCCGGGCTGGTTTTCAATGGCCCACGCAGCTCAACGCCCTGAACCGCCGAAAGCGCCTCGATGCCGAGGATGGCGAAAAGGTTGTCCGTCATCGGTAGCAGGCGGCGCGCGCCGTGGCAGGCCATGGAGACATGGTCTTCCTGATTGGCTGAGGTTGGCGTCGAATCGACTGAAGCCGGATGAGCCATCTGCTTGTTCTCGCTCATCAGCGCAGCGGAGGTAACTTCGGCAATCATCAGGCCGGAATTCAGCCCCGGTTTTTTCGATAAAAATGCCGGAAGGCCATAGGATAGAGCCGGATCGACAAGCAGCGCCACGCGGCGTTGCGCGATCGCGCCGATTTCGCAGATGGCAAGCGCCGTCTGGTCGGCGGCAAATGCCACCGGTTCAGCGTGGAAGTTGCCCCCGGATACGACGGAATTGTCGGAAAGCACCAGCGGATTGTCCGTCACGGCATTGGCTTCGATTTCAAGCGTGCGGGCTACCTGTCGCAGAATATCGAGGCAGGCGCCGTCCACCTGCGGCTGGCAACGGATGCAATAGGGATCCTGAACGCGCTCGTCGCCTTCGATATGGCTGACACGGATTTCGGATCCTTCCAGCAGGTTGCGCAGCGCAGCCCCCGCATCGATCTGGCCCTTGTGGCCGCGCAATGTGTGAATATCGGGATGGAAGGGAGCCGAAGAACCCATGGCGGCATCGGTGGAAAGCGCACCTGTTATCAGCGCTGCCTGTGCCGCGCGGTGAGCGCGGAAAAGACCGGCAAGCGCCAGCGCCGTCGAGGTTTGCGTGCCGTTGATCAGCGCCAACCCTTCCTTGGCGGCGAGCACGACCGGGGTCAGCCCGGCTCTAGTGAGAGCTTCGCCGGCGGGCAGAAGCGTACCTTCATAGAAAGCCTCGCCTTCGCCCATCATCACGGCGGCCATATGGGCAAGCGGTGCGAGATCGCCCGACGCTCCGACCGAACCCTTTTCCGGGATGGAAGGGATTACACCCTTTTCCAGCATGTCCTCGATCAGCCGCACCAGTTCCAGCCGCACGCCGGAGGCGCCGCGACCGAGCGAAATCAGCTTCAGCGCCATGATCAGGCGCACGACATTTTCCGGAAGCGCCGCACCGACGCCGCAGCAATGCGACAGGATGAGGTTACGCTGCAGCGTCGCCACATCGGCTGCGTCGATCTTGATTGAGGCGAGTTTGCCGAAACCGGTATTGATGCCATAGACCGGAGCGTTGCCGGCGGCGATCTCGGCGATGCGGGCCGCTGCTTTTTCTATGCCGGCATCGAACGAACGGTCGAGTTTCGCTCTGCCGTTATCCCAGTAGATTGCGGCAAGTTCAGCAAGGGTCACATTGCCGGGGTGAAGCGTGATAGTCATGGAGAAACCTTCTGTCCCTTGAAAATGCGGGCGTGGAGCGGGTTGAAGCCGATGCGGTAGACAAGTTCAGCCGGGCGTTCGATATCCCAGATGGTGAAATCAGCGGATTTTCCTGCTTCCAGCGTGCCGGTTTCCGCAAGCAGGCCGAGCGCCTTTGCGGCATTGCGTGTGGTCGCCGTCAGGCATTCCTCCACCGTCATGCGAAAAAGCGTGGCACCCATATTCATGGTCAGCAATAGGGAAGTCAGTGGTGAGGTGCCAGGATTGCAATCGGTAGCCAGCGCGATGTCAGTGCCTGCATCGCGCAGGGCCTGAACCGGGGGCAGCTGTTTTTCCCGGAGCGCGTAAAAGGCCCCGGGCAGAAGCACGGCCACCGTTCCCGCTTTAGCCAGTGCTTTTGCACCGGCCTCATCAAGATATTCCAGATGATCGGCGGAAAGCGCACCGTAGGATGCGGCAAGCTCCGTACCGCCGAGGTTGGAAAGCTGTTCGGCATGCAGCTTGACGGGGAGACCGTACTGTTTTGCCGCCTCGAAAACCCGGGTCATTTCCTCAACGGAAAAGGCGATGCCTTCGCAAAAACCGTCAACCGCATCCGCCAGTCCTTCCGCATTGGCTTTTTCCAGCCCCGGCAGAACCACGTCCATAATGTAGTCGGCGTTACGGCCCTTATATTCGGCCGGTGTCGCATGCGCGGCCAGGTAGCTGGTGACGATTCTAACGGGCCGTAGTGTCTCAAGTTTGCGGGCGACGCGCAGCATTTTCAGTTCGGTTTCGATATCTAGACCGTAACCGGATTTTATTTCGAGGGTTGAGACACCCTCCGCCAGAAGCGTATCCAGACGGGGCAATGCCTGTGCCACCAAAGCCTCGTCCGAGAGGGCGCGCGTGTCGCGTACCGAAGAAACGATGCCACCGCCCGCTTTGGCGATCTCCTCATAGGTCGCGCCATTGAGGCGCATTTCGAATTCCATGGCGCGGTTGCCGCCGAAGACCAGATGTGTGTGGCAGTCTATCAGGGCCGGAGTGATCCAGCGTCCCTCACAATCGGTTATCTCGTCGGCCGTTGCCAGGTCGGCGGGCAGATCGCTTTCAGCGCCGGCAAAGACGATGCGGTCGTTGCGTATGGCAATGGCAGCATTTTCGATAGCGCCGATGCCTTCCATGGTAGGATCAAACGTCGCCAGCCGGGCATTGCGCCACAATGCGGTAGTGTCACCCGTCGCCATTCCCTTTGTATATTTGTTCCCTGGCATTTGCTTTTCGCCTTTCTTTTATGTGCCAAATGTATATACATAATAATCACGTTGGCAAGCCGCAATTTCGTATGCGACGTCGCCTTGTCAGAAGAGATCAAGAGGAGAGGGTGGCATGACGGTAATTCACGCGGGCGCAGCACTTCTGGCCGATGGGTGGGTGCAAGATGTTCGCATCCACTGCGTGGGCGGTGCTGTTTCATCCGTCGAAACCGGTGTTTCTCCGCAGCCGCAGGATGAACGGCATGCCGTTATCGTGCCGGCGATGCCCAATCTCCACAGCCATGCCTTTCAGCGGGCCATGGCAGGGCTTGCGGAAATTCGCGGACCTGCCGATGACAGCTTCTGGAGCTGGCGCACGGTCATGTACAAATTCGCTCTGTCGATGACACCGGATCATGTCGAGGCCGTTGCTGCCCAGCTTTATATGGAAATGCTGGAAGCCGGTTTTGGACGGGTCGGTGAATTTCATTACCTGCATAACGATATGGATGGTTCGCATTACGGCAATATCGCCGAAATGGCCGAACGTATCGGTGCCGCCGCCTCGCAAACGGGTATCGGCCTGACTTTGCTGCCGGTATTTTATGCGCATTCCGGTTTCGGCGGTCAGGCGCCGATCGACGGTCAGAAACGTTTCATCCATTCGCTCGATAGTTACGAAAGGCTCATGCAGGGCGCCCAAGCCGTGGTGAATGGGCTTCCGGGTGCAACGCTCGGCATCGCGCCACACAGTCTCCGTGCCGTAACTGGTGAAGAACTGGCGGCGATCGAACCGCTGGCGAAAGGCGGCCCGATCCACATTCATGTGGCGGAGCAGGTCAAGGAAATCGAGGACTCGCTCGCCTTTTCAGGTGCGCGGCCGGTGGAGTGGCTTTTGCAGAATGCGCCGGTCGATGAGCGCTGGTGCCTTATCCATGCGACGCATATGACAGAAGCCGAAACTCGCCGCATGGCAAAAAGCGGTGCCGTTGCCGGCCTTTGCCCCATCACCGAGGCCAATCTTGGCGACGGCATCTTCCCCGCTCCCGGTTTCATCGCGGAAGGCGGCCATTACGGTGTCGGTTCGGATTCCAACATTTTGATCTCCGTGCCGGAAGAATTGCGGATGCTCGAATATTCGCAGCGCCTGTCGCTTCGGGCGCGAAATGTCATCGCCGATGCCGGCCGTTCCACGGGCGAGAAACTGTTCCAGCAGGCGCTTCAAGGCGGTGGCAGGGCGCTGGATTCAAAAAATCAGATAGAAGCGGGAAAAAGCGCTGATTTTGTCGCGCTTGATTGCTCGGCCATTCCCCATCTTCCGGCATCCCAGATTCTCGACCAGTGGATGTTCGCGAGTAGCGTCCATGTCGATACCGTCTGGGTGCGCGGTAAAAAACTGGTGCAAGCGGGCCGACACGTCCATCGCCGCGAAATATCGGATCGCTTCAACAAGGTCATGGCCGAACTTGTCGATAGCTGATATGCGCTCGATAGGAATGACATCGAGCCGTTGGAAGGCATTGCGGACGTGACGAAAGCATCGGCCGGGCAAACCCTGCACCAGCGTATCCTCGGTGATATCGAGGGCCGGATCGTATCGGGCGAATGGCCGCCGGGTCACCGGTTGCCTTTCGAGGTTGATCTCGCCGCCCACTACGATTGCTCCCGCATGACCGTGAACAAGGTCATGGGCCAGCTTGTGAAGGCCGGCTTGATCGAGCGCCGCAAGAAATCCGGCAGTTTCGTCCGCCAGCCGCAGATCCAGTCCGCGGTTCTCGAAATCCACGATATCAGGGCGGAAGTCGAATCCCTTGGCCTGGAATATGGCTTCAAGGTTCTGAAGCGCACGCAGCGTGTCGCAAAGCGTGAGGATCGGACAAGTCTCGATATTGCCATTGGTACATCGCTGCTCGATATCGTCTGCATTCATTTTGCGGGCACGCGGGAATTCTGTATCGAGCAGCGTCTCGTCAATCTGGCAACCGTTCCCGATGCCGCTGAAATCGACTTCACGGAGATTGCACCCGGACCCTGGCTGCTTGGCCATGTTCCTTGGAGCAATGCCGAACACCGCATCAGTGCCGAAACGCCTTCGAAAGATGTGGCACGCCTGTTGGGTATCTCCGACAGGCAGGCCTGCCTTGTCGTGGAGCGGCGCACATGGAGCAATTCGGGTGCCGTAACCTATGTACGCTTCACCTATCCCGGCAATGCGCACGCTCTGGTCGCCCGTTTCAGCCCGTCTTCCGAATAAGACTGGGAAGGGCGCAATGCCTGCAATGCCCAAGAGAGCGCCCTCGTCGTGGTAGGAAAAGTCCTAGCTCCCGTCATGCAGCTCCGAAACGTTAAAATCTGTTAGTTTGTA